>CAWJRT010000035.1:0-139813 GCA_963845325.1 uncultured Spirochaetota bacterium | reverse complement strand
GCCATTCTCGATCAGCTCAGCGACCGGTCAATCGTTCCAGATCCTCAGGATATCGGTTTCCCTGCACCGTGATTCCTGATGCGACGCGATCGATCTCGCGGACATCGTCGGACGTGAGCTCGACCGCTGCAGCTCCGAGGTTCTCCTCCATGCGCTCCCGCTTCCGCGTGCCTGGGATCGGGACAATCCAGGGCTTCTGGGCAAGCAGCCACGCGAGGGCGATCTGAGCGGGAGTTGCTTTCTTCCGTTCCGCGATGGAGCGAAGGAGATCAACCAGGGCCAGGTTCGCCTTGCGCGCCTCCGGGCGGAATCGGGGCAGGATGTTGCGGAAGTCAGAGCTTTCGAATGTCGTGTCTTCGTTGATCGTCCCTGTGAGGAAGCCCTTCCCGAGAGGACTGTAAGGTACGAGCCCTATGCCAAGGTCCTCCAGCGCCGGCAACAACTCCGCTTCGGGGTGTCTCCACCACAGCGAATACTCGCTCTCGACCGCCGTCACGGGCTGAACAGCGTGCGCGCGGCGAATGGTCTGCACTCCTGCCTCGGAAAGACCGAGCCGCTTGACCTTGCCTTCCCGAATCAGGTCCTTCACGGCCCCGGCAACGTCTTCGATGGGCACGTCCGGGTCAACCCGATGTTGATAGTACAGGTCGATTGCGTCGATCCTGAGCCGCCGGAGGGAGCCCTCGGCAGCCTGCTTGATGTGTTCCGGACGGCTGTCCAACTCGGGCATTCGTGGCCTGCCGCTGGGATCGTACTTGAATCCGAACTTTGTGCCGATGACCACCCGCCCACGGAACGGATAGAGAGCTTCACCCACCAGTTCTTCGTTGACGAACGCGCCATAGAGCTCCGCCGTGTCGAAGAAAGTGACGCCACTTTCCACAGCAGTTCGGAGCAGAGAGATCATTTCCTGCTTCCCGGTGGGAGAACTGCTGCTCGGGACCAGCCCCATGCAGCCGAGTGCCACGGCGGAGACCTCCAGTGCGACTCCGGCTTTTCCCAATGTACGCGTTTGCATTTTCGCCATTCCTATCTCAATTTACCGTAATCTTCGTCGGATACCGGCTCCAGCCATGATGCAGGGCCCTTTTCGGGATCAACCTCAATGGCGAGATGGATAAACCAGCTATCGCTGGCCGCACCATGCCAATGTTTGACGTCGGGAGGGATATTGACCACATCGCCAGGATGAAGGACTCGGGCCGGCTTTTCCCATTCCTGGTAATATCCCCTGCCTCCTGTCACGAGTAGGATCTGACCACCGGGGTGTTTGTGCCAGTTGTTGCGACATCCCGGCTCAAAAGTCACATTTCCGACTGGACAAGCTGTGCCGGTAGGCGTAAGCATATTGAGCCACACCGTTCCATTGAAGTGATCGCTCTTGACTTTCTCCCCGATGGCAAAAATCACACTCTTGCTCAGATCATTTGCGCTGATCTGTCGACTCCCGGTCAGGGCCTCACCATGACCTTGATTGCCTTGCGGTCGTTCATTGCCCGGTAGCCGTCGGGCACCTCTTCGAGGCCGATGACGCGGTCAAACACGCGGCCGGGCTGGATACGGCCTTCGAGAACGTCCGGCAGCAACTCCTTGATGTAAGCCCGCACCGGTGCGGGGCCCCCGCTCACTGTGATATTGCGGTAAAACGCGGGCAACGAAGCGGGCATGGTCTCGTCCTGGGGCACCCCCACGCGGCCGACTGCGCCGCCTGCACGGGCAATCTCTATTGCTGTCCGCATCGACTGCCCGTGACCAACGCACTCGAGCACGGAATGTGCACCGTGGCCGCCCGTGAGCTCACGCACGCGCGCGACCGCCTCGTCGCCGCGCTCGCCCACCACATCAGTGGCGCCGAAATCGAGCGCGAGCGCGATTCTGTCGGGATGCCTGCCGACGATGATGATCCGTTCCGCACCGAGGCGCTTTGCCGCGATCACGCCACACAAACCAACCGCGCCGTCTCCGACTACGGCAACGGTCTTTCCCGGGCCGACCTTGGCGGCGACGGCGGCGTGATGGCCCGTCCCCATCACATCCGAAAGCGTGAGAAGCGACGGCATCAGCACGTGGTCTTCGCCGACAGGCAGGACAAAGAGTGTTCCGTCGGCCAGCGGGACCCGCACCGCTTCGGCCTGCGCTCCCGGTACCTCGTCGCTGCCGAAGAACCCACCGTGGACGCACGACGTGTGCAGGCCCTCGTGGCAGAAGGCACACGTGCCGTCGGAGAAGGCAAATGGCATGACAACGAGGTTGCCCACCTTGAGCGTGCGGACCCCGTCGCCTATAGCTTCGACGATGCCGATCGCCTCGTGCCCCATTCGGCGGCCGCCCTCGGTCGCCGCCATCCCGCGGTACGGCCAAAGATCGCTGCCGCAGATGCAGGCACGGGTAACGCGAACCACGGCATCGGTTGGTTTGGCAATCGTGGCGTCGGAGACATTCACTATGCGAACGTCACCGGCGCTGTACATGACGGTTGCTTTCATGGTGGTCACCCTCCGGTTTGAGGTCTATCAATCCTCAAGACAACAAGAAGAAGATACCGTTCGAGTTGTGGGAATGTTTGCTTAAAACTACGGATCTTTGATCAGATTCAGTCAAAAGACGTCCCAGTCAATTCAATGCCCGGCGGTCGGACTTGAACCGACACGGGCGTTGCCACCCACCAGATTTTGAGTCTGGCATGTCTGCCATTTCATCACGCCGGCGCGTGTCGGAAGGATAGCGGGGGCCCGGCCGGGCTGTC
Organism: uncultured Spirochaetota bacterium; assembly: GCA_963845325.1. Taxonomy (GTDB): domain Bacteria; phylum Spirochaetota; class Spirochaetia; order SZUA-6; family Fen-1364; genus Fen-1364. The sequence goes on along the minus strand of CAWJRT010000035.1, from coordinate 137,067 downwards.
AACGATGACCACGGGGTTTCGGGGAACGTGCCGCCTTGACACCCGTGCCGATTTCGCTAGGGTAGGCTCCTGGGGCCCATAGCTCAGTTGGTTAGAGCGACGGACTCATAATCCGTTGGTCCAAGGTTCAAGTCCTTGTGGGCCCATGTCCGCCGTTGAGTGTGCCGCCGCCCGGACCCGCAACGATCGGCTCGATCCCGCTTTCTTCCATCTGCCGCCGCTCGTCGGCCTGGAGGAAGTCAGTGACGACGGCGTCTATCTTGTCCAATGAGGCAAAAATGGCGAATGAGTTGCGCCCCATTTTGCTCGAGTCGAAAAGCAGGATGACCCGGGCGGCAATGGAGATCATCAGCTTCTTCGTTTCGGAGTGGTTCATGTCCGGCGTGCTTGCCCCCTTTTCCAGGGAGAAGCCATTGGCGGCCATGAATGCCTTGTCAACGGCAAGGTCGGAGAGAGCGTTCATTCCGGAGAAGCTCGATGCAACGGTGCAGTGGAACTTTCTTCGCACCATCCCGCCGACGAGCACCACCCGCACAGATTCGAAATCCTCCAGCAGCAGGGCGATCGGCAGGTCATTCGTCACTACCGTCAGGTCGCGCTTTTCCCCGAGGAGCCGGGCAAGCTCATAGGTTGTCGTGCCTGTGTCCAGGATGATCGTGTCCCCGTCTTCCACCAGGCGGAGCGCGGCCTCGGCTATCCGGCGCTTCTCTTCCAGGTTCTGCACCTTGCGGAGGCTCATGTCAGGCTCGAGGCCCGTCTTGGTCTTGACCATGGCCCCGCCGTGAGTGCGGATCAACAGGCCGGCGGTCTCCAGGTCCCGGAGATCATTCCTGATCGTGGCACTTGATACTTTGAACTGCAGGCACAGCTCGATGACGGTCGCCTTTCGATGCTCCTCGATGAACTCGAGGATCTTCATCTTTCGCTCTTCGACGAACAACGCCCCCTCGATTGCCGGCATGAGCTATCTTCTCACCTTCGCTCGGCCTCCGCAATCCTGCGCAGGTTGTCGAAGAAGGGGCCGTGCGGCGGGATGCTTTTTGCGAACACCTCACCGATCCCCGCGAGCCACCCGATCACGAAATACACCCAACCGTCCTCCACGTGCAGCCCGCGGCTCCTTTCCTGTCTCCATGCCTGGCGGAGGAAGTCGAGCTCGCCCCGGTAGTTGAAATCCCAGGCGAGCCCGTCCTTCGGGAAGATCCCGGCGTCCGTGAGGGGCGACCCCGGCGCGTCCTTTCCGAGCCCCGTGGCGTTTGCAATGAGTGACCCCGGAGCCAGCCTGTGCATGACGCGATCATTGTCCGAGGGCGAGGGCGTCAACACGTATTCGATGGGAACCTCGATCCGGTGGGAGTCATGGATTCTTTTCATTTCGTCCAGCCGGTGCGGGCTTCGGTTGGAAACGAAGATCCGAGCCGGTCGGTTTCTGCCCCTGCCGGGGTGGGCAAGATACCAGCTCAGCGCGATGCTCGATCCACCGGCTCCCATGAGGAATGCATCCGCGCCGGTCCGCTCCCAGTGCTTTTCGGGGAGGAACGCTTCAAGAGCGCGGCCCGCGGTGATTGGATCCTTTGCCGTACCTATAAGCTTCCCGTTGACCTTCGATATGGCGCTCACCTCCCCCATGAGCGCCGCCAGATCGTCCAGTCCGTCGAACAGGTCCCGGGCAGCATGCAGCAGGTCGATCTTGTGGGTAGTCACCAATGCCCCCAAAGAGAGCGGGTCTTCCTTGATGAAACTGACAACCTGCCGGTACCGCTCCGGGTGGTCATGAAGAGCGAGGTCGATTCCGACCAGCTCACAGTCACCCAGCTCCAACGCACCTGCCCATGGGGGGAACACCCTCATGATCATTGAAGTTTCCGTGTGCACGCCAATGAAGTACATTGTAGGGCGGCTGGCAGCTTCGAGCCTGAGCTGCTTTTTGTTTGATTGTGAGAGTTTGTCAGTCATGTCTTTCTCTATCATTTATTACTACTAATTCTATCATATTCTGTCAAGTTATCTCTTATTGTATTGAAGTCATGGGTAAGGACAGCACTCTAGCAGCAGGTTGATGTGTAATTTCAACAGAGAAAGACAGTTATCGTTTGAAAACAATATTTGCTAATTATTCACTCTAACGTCTGGACAGACAGGATCTGCGGGTTTACTATCATGGTGCCATATGGAGACGGAGAGATGATTGCAGTTGCTGTTGTCGAACCGGGACGCGTTGAGATCGTGGATATCCCCAAGCCATCCCCTGGACCCTATGAAGCGCTGGTCAGAAACCAGGCAGCCTTCATCTGCAACGCCACTGACAGAAAGCTCGTGGCCGGTCATTTTCCAGGCATCGGGCCGGAAAAATACCCGCTTCTGCTGGGGCACGAAAGTGTCGGCGTCGTCGAGGCGGTGGGGAGCGCCGTCCGCGGTTTCAAGCCAGGAGACAGGGTCGTTGGCGCACTTCTGCTCAACCCTACCAGTCCACGGTACTCCTCGGGATGGGGAGGAAACTCGGAGTACGTCATCGCTACAGATCACGCCGCGATGCTGGCGGATGGGGTTGCGGACGCCGCGCACGGCTGGGATGAGATCTTCCAGATCATGAAGAAGGTTCCCGACGACATTCCCCTGGAAGCAGCAGCCCTCCTGTGTACCTGGCGCGAGGTGTATGCCGGGTTCAGCGACTTTCATCTCAAAAAGGGAGACGCGGTCCTGATTTTCGGCGCCGGGCCCGTGGGGCTCAGCTTCTGCCGCTTTGCGCGGCTTCTCGGGCTTAGCTGGGTCGGAGTAGTGGACCCGCTCCGAGAAAAACGGAATAAGGCCGCTGCTCTCGGGGCGGACGAGATATTCTCACCGGATTCGCCGGAGCTTGCGAACCTCACCTCGCGCCGCGGCGGTCTGCTGGACGCAGTGATTGACGCGGTGGGAAGCCAGTCGATCATCAACGCGGGACTTCCCCTCATCAGGTTGGCCGGCTCCATCTGCGTGTACGGGGTCGTGAGCACGCCGAGCATTACGGTGGAAAAGGACACCGGGCCGTACAACTTCAATCTTTTCGTGCACCAGTGGCCCACGAGGACAGCCGAGGCGGCGGCGCAGGCCCCGCTGATAGAATGGATCAGGACCGGCAAGATTTCTCACCGGGACTTTCGTCTCCGGCGAGTATCCTGTGCAGGAAATCTCCCGGGCGCTGAAAGCAACCGAGGCGCCGGACGCGATCAAGACACTTCTTCGGTTCTGAACAGGGAGCGCCCAGAGATGAAGCAGTATCTTCTGGCCCACGACCTGGGCACATCGGGAAACAAGGCAACACTTTTCACCACGGAAGGGAAGCTCGTCGGGTCGGTCACTGCCGCATACGAGCACGCACTATTTCAACAACAACTGGTCCGAGCAGGACCCTGCGGACTGGTGGAAGGCCGTCTGCGCCTCCACGCGCACGCTGGTGCAGGGCCTGGATACGCGCGAGATCGCCGTGATCTGCTTCAGCGGCCAGATGATGGGCTGCCTCTGCGTGGACCGGGAGGGGCGGCCGCTGCGGCCTGCCATCCTGTACAGCGACCAGCGCGCCGTGAAGGAATGCGAATCGATCCTCGGCAAGATCGATGCGCGCGACTTCTACCGGATCACCGGGCACCGCGCAAGTCGCCTCCTATTCCGTGGAGAAGCTCATGTGGGTTCGCAACCACGAGCCGGACGTGTACGCCCGGACTTTCAAGATGCTTCACGCCAAGGACTACCTGAACTTCCGGCTCACCGGCGTCATGGCCACCGAGTACTCCGATGCCTCCGGCACCAACCTCCTGGACCTGAACACCCGCCGCTGGTCGGACAAGCTGCTGGGCATCACCGGTATCGACGGCGAGAAGCTCCCCGACCTGAAGGCATCCACCGACGTCGTGGGCGAGCTCACCTCGGACGCCGCGCGCGAGATGGGACTGCACGCGGGCATCCCCGTCGTTGCCGGCGGCGGGGACGGGGTGTGCGCGGGAGTGGGAGTCGGGTCGGTGAAGCCGGGAATCACGTACAACTACCTCGGCTCCTCCTCCTGGATCGCCACGACGACGAAGGAGCCCATCTACGACGAGGAGATGCGGACGTTCGTCTGGGCGCACGCCGTGCCCGGGTACGTCCATCCCTGCGGCACGATGCAGACGGCGGGCAGCTCGTACGCATGGCTGAAGAACGAGATCTGCACGCTGGAGAAGGCAACCGCAGCGCAGAGCGGCGCCAACCCGTACGAGCTCATCAACGCCCAGATCGCCACCTCGCCCCCGGGCGCGAACGGCCTCGTGTTCCTGCCCTACCTGCTGGGCGAGCGGACGCCGCGCTGGAATCCCGACGCCAAGGGCGCCCTCATCGGCCTTACCCTGGCGCATACGCGCGCCGACGTGCATGCGGGCAGTCATGGAAGGGGTCACCCTGAACCTCAGCATCATCCTGGACATCTTCCGCGCGCGCACCCCGATCACGGAGATCACGGTGATCGGCGGCGGCGCCAAGGGCAGCGTGTGGCGGAAGATCATGGCCGACGTCTACCAGGCGGAGATCCTGAAACCGAACTACCTCGAGGAAGCCACCTCGATGGGCGCGGCGATCATCGGCGGCGTCGGCTGCGGAGTCTTCAAGGACTTCGACGTGGCCGACAGGTTCATCCAGATCACCGACCGCGTGGCCCCCGATCCCGGAACCGCCGCAAGTATACGCGGACGCAAAGAGCCTTCTGAACGACAGCTACGAAGCGCTGGCTCCCCTGTTCCCGAGATTCGGGAGAAAAGCATGAGCAAACCGGAGAAGGTGAAGAAAGAATGCAGCAGCCGAAGCTTTTCGCGACACTTCCTGACTTTGTGGCGACACCGGACGGCATGGCCATTGACGCCGAGGGCAACCTGATCCTGGCCTGCCCCAACTACGCCGACCTTTCGAAGCCGGGGTGCCTGGTGAAGTTCGACCACGACCGGAAGGCCCGCAAGTGGGTGGACGTGCCGGTGCTCGCCGAAAACCGGTCACGCTTTTCCAATGGGCATCGCCTTCGGTCCTGACGGCGACCTGTATGTCGTGGACAACCAGGGCTGGACAGACAGCAGCGTCGCCGGATGTCCCGGGTTCGCCTTCGAGGGGCGCATCCTTCGGCTGCGGATCCGCGACAACAAGGTGGTGAAGACAACGGTCGTGGCACACGGCATGGAGCATCCCAACGGGATGCGCATCAACAGGAACCACCTCTATGTCACCCATAGCATGCTCTCGCGCGTGAAGGACCCATCGGGGCTCCTGGTGAGCTGCGTCTATCGATTCCGCCTGGACGACGAGAATATCGCAATCACCAACACCCTTGCGGACCCGAACATCTTCACGACCTTCATCACGCACAACAAGGACATCCAGTACGGGGCGGACGGGATCGAGTTCGACAAGTTCGGCAACCTGTACGTCGGCAACTTCGGGGACGGCGCGGTGCACAAGATCACCTTCAACGATGACGGCACCGCGAGGAGCAACACCGTCTGGGCAAGGGACCCTGCGCAGCTGAAGTCCACCGACGGCATGATCATCGATTCGGAGGGGAACATCTACATTGCCGACTTCTGCGCCAACGCGGTTGCCCGGGTTTCGCCGAATGGGAAGGTGACGCGCATTGCGCAAAGCCCGGACTCCGACGGCCTGCACGGGGAGCTGGACCAGCCCGGCGAGCCTATCATCTGGCAGGGCAAGCTGGTGGTGACATGTTTCGACCTTGTCACCGGTCCGCAGATGGTGAACACGAAGCACGAGATGCCGGCGACGCTCTCGGAGCTGGCGCCCGGCTGATGCAAAGGGAGCTGCACCCCGCAGGTGTGAGCTCCTTAGTCGATGGTCTTCAGCCATCCCCCGTCGACGTAGTAGCTGGAACCGACACAGTAGCTCGAGCGCGGCGAGCAGAGAAACACGTAGAAGTGGGCAAGCTCTTCGGGAGTCGCGAATCGACCGATGGGCGCGTTGTCCTTTGCGATCTTGTCGAGGTACTGCTCGACGGTGGTCGTCGTGCCCTGAGTGAGGAGAGCAGCCGTCTTCTTCCAGTCCGGTGTCAGGATCGAGCCCGGGATTGACCGCGTTCACGCGGATGTTTTCCGTGATGAGCTCGTTGGACAGGCACTTGGAAAACATGACGAGCGCTGCCTTTGTCGTGTTGTAAATCGGCTCGTAGCCCAGTGGCTGTTTTGCGCAGATGGATGCCGTGTTCAGGATGACGCCGCCCCCCCGCTTGCGCATCAGGGGCACAACGGCGCGCGAAAAACGAACGGCCGCCATGACGTGGAGATTCCAGAAGTGGTCCCACTTCTCGTCCGGCGCGTCCATGATCTTTTCCGAGCTACCGGTACCGGCGTTGTTGATGAGGATGTCCACGCCGTCAAAGGCATTCGAAACGCGCGGCCATCGCCGAGTCGATTTCTTCCTTCCTCGACACATCAGCCGAAATGCCGATCGCTCGCACCCCGTGGGCCTTGGCCACCGCGGCCGCCTGCGCCTCGACACGCGGCTTGTCCCTGGCGATGATCGCAATTTCCACGCCTTCCGCGGCCAGGGCGTGAGCCACTGCCAGCCCGATGCCGACGCTGCCTCCCGTGATTACCGCCCGTTTCCCCTTCAATTCGAGATCCATTGCGGTCCCCCCTTGCTGTGGGAAAGGATAAGGCGCGCCTTGCATGCGTGTCAATTAAGGAATTGTGTTTGCAAATAACGTTGTATAAGCTGTTGACAAATCCTTGGGATCAGTTATGCTTTCAGCCAACCATTATTGCATGAATCGAGAATGCTTCTTCTCGACTCCGATGCAATAGGTCGTACTGGCGAGGTTCTGGCAACTGGCAGCAGGAAGTCCCGGCGGCGGTCGGGTAATGCGGCCTGCGGAGGGGTTCACATCAAAGCGCACAAGCAGAACAACATTCGCAGAGCGCTGACGCTCATCAGGCGTCGTGACACCTTTTCCGTTGCGGAGATCTCCCACGAGGTCCGGCTGAGCAAGACAACGGTCAAGAAAACCATCGACCTTCTTTCCGCAATGAAACTCGTGCTTTCTGCCGGGCAAGGGGGAATCCACGGAGGATGGGGGGAAGAAGCCCGAGCTGTACCGTTTCAACAGGAACTTCGGCTACGTCATCAGCCTTCACATCACTCCGGAAGCCATCATCGCCGCGACCACCGACCTCGGCTCGGACATCACGTACTACCGGAAGCAGGACGTGACGGCGGACCGCGGCCTGGAATCAATCCTCGGTCCGGCTGGTCGATATCATCCACGGTTTCGTGGCCATGAAGGCAAGCGGCAGCGAGAAGCTCATTGCCGTGGTCATTGCGCTCCCTGGGCTGGTGGACGCGTCCCGCGGCATCTCCATCTATTCTCCGCACTATCCGTCCTGGGGAAGGAACGTTCCGTTGAAGCAGCTCCTCTGCAGACAGGCTGGGAGAAGTGTTATGACGTGCCGATGTTTCTCGACTGCGTGAACAGGTACCAGGCTGTCGCGGAGCGCGAGAAAGGGCGTTGCGGGCGGCGTAACGAACTTCATCATCATCGACGCGTTGAACGAGGGACTGGGCTCGGGGATCGTGACGCACGGTGAGCTCGTCCGCGGGTCCCAGAGTCTTTCCGGGGAAATCGGTCACATGACGCTGAACCCGGTTGACGGCCCCCCGTGCATCTGCGGGAACCGGGGCTGCTTCGAGGCCATGGTCTCAGCCAAGCGCCTTCGGGAGATGATCGGGGACGCTCGTGCCCGCGGCGTCCAGTCGGTCCTTTTCTCGAACGGCACGCCGGACAAGGACCTGATCGATGCCGTCTGCGATCTTGCCGGCACAGGAGATGCTTTCTGCACGTCCTTGATAGAAGATGTGGCGCGGTGGTTCATCGTCGGCCTGGGGAATGTCATCATGGTGAATGATCCCGAGCTCATCATCATCCAGGGCCAGTACGTGAAGGCCGGCAGCTTCTTCCTTGAGAAGCTCCGGGAAGGCATGACGCACATAGGGCTTCCCGACGTGGAAAAGAAGGTTCGGATCGAGTATTCCACTCTCGGCGAGGAGCGCGGAGTGGTTGGCGGCGCAGCATTCGCCGTTGATGATTTCTTCTCAAAGCAAGTGGTTTTCCGGACTCCCTGACACTTTCAAAGCACGCATTTTATTTCTCCCCGGCTGATTTGGCAATATTAGAAAATGTTGTTAGAAAACATATTGACATATTTAAAAAGTATGCTACCATCTGGCTTTGTCGCGGCCCGGTTGCTCGGAGACAGGTCTCCGGTGCGCTTGCTCGCGCGGTAAAGGAGGTGACCAGAACAGGAAGAACAGCTTCGAACGCGGGGACCGGCTCTGCCGCTTCCCAGGGTTTTCATCTCCATCCGAAAGACTTTCAGAGTGCAGCAGGAGGAATCGAGACATGAGAAGAATCCTTTTTATCACGAGCGTTCTGTTGTTGAGTGCTGTGTGCGTGGCATCACTTTTCGCGAACGGCGGACAGGAGCAGAAAGGGCCCACGACTCTCGCGATTTCAATACGAACGCTTTCTAATCCTTACCAGAACAACTACAAAGTCGGAGCAGAGGCGTTCGGCAAGTCAGTCGGCCTGCCCGTCGACGTCCTCACGACGGAAGCCAACAGTCAGAAGGGCCTCACCGATATCCAGGCCGAGGTGGCGAAAACCGGCGGCAACGTCGTCTTCTTCATCGACCCGAACCAGGAAACCGACGATGTCGCAATTGCGAAGATCCTCGACCAGGCCGGAGTCTACTTTCTGACCTGGTGGAACAAGCCCGCGGATGTGAAGGTGTGGAACTACAAGCACTGGGTTGCCCACGTGTCGTTCGACGGCATCGCCGCAGGCTATTTTACCGGCACCGAGCTTTTCAAATCATTCAAGACGCCGAACAAGGGAAAGGTTTTCGCGATCCAGGGTCTGCTGGCCAACACGCCCGCGGCGGAGCGGTTCCAGGGTCTCCAGAAGGCACTCGCGGAAAATCCCGGAGTCGAGCTCGTGCAGTGGGTTGCGGGTGACTGGGACCGGACCAAGGCGTACAACCAGACCAGGGAAATGCTGATTGCTCACCCCGACATTGACGGGGTCTGGTGCGCGAATGACGACATGGCGATGGGTGCCATCCAGGCGCTCAAAGAGGCGAACCTCGCGGGAAAGGTTCTGGTAACCGGCACCGACGGCATCCCTGAGCTTTTTGATGCGATCAAGGCAGGCACGGCCGCTGCCACCGTCATGAACGACGCCAAGTATCAGACGGGGCTCGGGCTTGCGATGTCACTGGCCGCGAAACAGGGGAAACTCGACGTTGCGGCGCAGCCCCAGAAGTACCGCCAGTTCGAGATCCCGGCAGTGAACGTGAACAAGACAAACGTCGACCAGATCGTCCACGATTACCTCGACAACACGCCCACGTACGATTTCTCGAACTTCTTCGCCAAGTGGTCTGTCGCGATTCCCTAACCGCGAAGGCGAGGGCGAGCAAGCCCAATCGCCAGACGACGTGAGCGAATAGTCGAGCAGGAGGGAGGCCGCGGAACCATGCGGAACCTCCCTTCCTGCATTCTGAAGAGCTGAGACTGGAAAAATCGCCTCGTATCCCTGATACTGCCGCTCAGGCACGCGCGCAAGCCGGCCGGCAGCGTATGCGGTCATTCGATCGGAACCGGGAGGACATGTGACTGGCTTACCCAGGAAGATGGACGGAAAACAGCCCGTGCGCCCCCGGCGCCAGATTACGCTCCCGCTGGGAGCGGCGGGAGAATGGCTGCGCCGGGCAGGTGTGTCCGGTCAGATCCTTTCGCTGATTATCGTCGTCGCCATTTTTGCCATTGGCACACGGGGGAGGTTCCTGACACCGGCAAACCTCGAGGTCATTCTCAGCCTGGCCGCGATACCGACGATTATTGCCGTGGGCGTCCACCAGGTGGTGGTGCTGGGGGGCATCGATCTCTCCGTGGAAGGGGTTGTGGCGCTCTGCGTCGTGTTCGTCGGCTTGCTCCTGCAGAACAAGGCCAACTCGAACCACGTTGGCCTCTGGATCGTTCCCATAGCCCTGGGTCTCGGCGGTGTGGCGGGGTTTGTGAGTGGGATCTGCAACACGAAGTTGCGCATTCCTTCCTTTATTGCCACGCTGGGGATGAGCTGGATCCTCTGGGGGCTGGCTGTTTTCGTCGAGCCGGGGACAGACCGTCGCGCTCCTGGACACGAGTTTGCAGGGTGTCGTCACCGGGACGGTTGTTGGAATCCCCATTATTGCGCTCATCGCCCTGGCTCTCGTCATCCTCTTGCAGATCATCCAGGACAAGACACGGTTCGGGCGCTACCTCTACGCGATCGGCGGGGACGAAGTGCTCGCACGCCAGGCCGGCGTGGACGTCACGCGGATCAAGATTGCCGTCTTCACCCTGGCCGGGCTCTTCTATGGTCTCGCCGCCCTTTTCCTGTCGACGAGGCTGGGAAGCTCCCAGGCGATCACGGGGAACAACCTGCTGTTTCCCGCTGTGACAGCGGTGGCTGTCGGCGGTGTGGCCCTCACGGGCGGCGTTGGCGGGGCCAAGAACGCAGCGCTGGGTGCCCTCATTGTCACGGCGCTGAACGACGGGCTCATTCTCCTGAATGTCAACCCGTATGCACAGGAAGCGGTCAACGGCGTTGTGCTGGTGGCGGCTGTCGCCCTCACGATAGACCGCAGGAAGCTCGGGTTCATCAAGTAAGAGGGGTGGAAGCGGAATGACTGCGGAAAAGAACGTGCCCGTGTTCGACTTGCGGGGCATTACGAAGTCCTATCCCGGGGTCGTCGCCCTTGACGCCGTGGATTTCGTCGTCTACCCCAACGAGATCATCGGGCTCGTAGGGGAGAACGGGGCGGGGAAATCGACTCTCATGAAGATCCTGATCGGCCTGGTGCAGCCGGACGCCGGGACCCTGAACCTCCGGGGCAGGACGGTCACTTTGAAGGACCCGTCAGATGCGATGAAGTGCGGCATCGGCATGGTGTTCCAGGACGGGTCGCTCGTTCCGAACCTGTCCATAATGGAAAACCTGTTCTTGTGCCACGAAATCGGGTTCAGGAAGCTCGGATTCCTTTCCCGGCGCGCCATGAGGGAGACCGCTCGCGGCCTGCTGGAGCGGGTCAGGGTCATTGTGGACCAGGACACCCGCATCGCCGACGTCACTCCGGCCGTTCGGCAGATGGTCGAGATCGCGCGGCTGCTGTGGCTTTCCAGCCTGTATGGGCAGACAAATCCCATCCTCATCCTGGATGAGCCCACCACCGTTCTCACTGAGGGGGAGAGAGAAACCCTGTTCGCGATACTGCAGAGCATCAAGACAGAAGCTTCTCTCATCTTGATCTCCCACCGGTTGCAGGAGGTCGTGGAGAACTCCGACCGCATCGTGATCCTGAAGGACGGCAGGAACGTCACGGAGATGCCCGCAGCGGGGGCGCAGATCACCGACATCGAACAGCACATGGTGGGTCACGCTTTCACGGCGGACCGCTACCTGGAAGACGAACAGATCGTCCCGGACGACAATGAGAAAGTGCTGGAGGTCAAGGGACTCGCCCGGCACGGGGCGTTCGAACCGATCGACTTCTTCGTCAGGAAGGGTGAGATCGTGAGCCTTGTCGGGCTGGTCGGTTCGGGCAAAGAGGAGCTCTGCCGCTGCATCAACGGACTGGAGCGGGCGGACGCGGGGACCGTTGTCCTTGGCGGCAAGAAGCTTGCCAGCGGCTCCCCTCGCGACGCCGTGGCCTCGGGGGAGGGCCACATCCCGATCGACCGGCGAAGCGAGGGGCTCGCCCTCGGGATGACGGTTGCCGAAAACGTGAACCTGCTCGTCCTTGACCGATTGAAGAGCGGGTTCCTCGTCAGCCCGGGACGCGAGAAACGCAACGCGTCACAATGGATCGAAGAATGCCGCATCAAGACGCCGTCCGCCGGCACCCTCTGCGCAAACCTGAGCGGCGGCAACCAGCAGAAGACCGTCATAGCGAAATGGCTGAGCTCCCGGGTGAAGCTCCTCGTGCTGGACCATCCGACCCGCGGAGTGGACGTGGGGGCCAAGGACGACATCTACAGGCTCATCCGAAAGCTCGCGCGGCAGGGGCTTGGGATGCTCGTCATGTGCGACACCCTGGAGGAGGATCTCGGGCTGAGCAACCGGATGCTCGTCATGAAGGACGGGAGGCTCGTGGGGGAGTTGAACTGCCCCCCGAAACGGAAACCGAGCCCGAAAGACGTCATCGGCCTTATCGTCTAGACACGCGACGATCGGAGGAAAACAGATATGGATTCACTGGGACCGGGAAACTCTCCGTCAGCGCATGATACCGGACGGGCGCGGGCGCGGAGACTGCGCACACCGGCGATTCTCTACGCGATTGCGCTGCTTGTTGTGCTCGCGTTCCTCTTTGCCCTGGGAAACCGCAACTTCCTCTCCGTCTACAACTTGAACACGATCGCTTCCTACGCCGCAATCCTCCTGGTAGTCGGGCTGGGCCAGATGTGCGCAATTCTCGTCGGCGGAATCGACCTTTCCGTCGGTGGGCTCATGTCATTCATATCGGTGCTGTTCGTGGTCGCCCTCAAGGTCATCGGGTACTGGGCGTTTCCCCTCTGCCTCGTCACAGGCGCATCTGGTGGGATACATCAACGGCAATATCCTCACCCGAATCAAAATCCCTTCCTTCATCGCGACGCTGGGAACGGGCGGAATCCTCACGAGCCTCGCGCTGCTGGTCTCACCGCTTCCCGTCGTTGCCCCTGCAGAACGGTACGAGCTGCTGAACATCGTGAATGGTTCGCTGCTTCACGTGGGCAACCTCCTCATGCTCACCCTGCTCATTTTCCTGCTGTTCTTCGTTCTCCTGCGGTACACCGTGATAGGAAAGAGCATCTTCTACGTCGGAAGCAACATCACCATGTCGTGGATGTCCGGCATCGATATCACAAAGACCCGCAACTTTGCCCACATCCTCTCCAGTCTGGGAGCCACCCTTGCGGCGATCTTCCTTTCCTGCGGCCAGTACGGCGGCGACCCGTCCCTGGGGAAAGTCTACATCCTGAACTCGATCGCCGCCGTGGTGGTGGGCGGCACCGCGCTCACGGGCGGGACAGGCGGTCCCGTGAACACGCTGATCGGCGCGCTTGTTCTCGCGGTCATGGAAAATGGCATGAACGTCGTGGGTGTGAACGCGTACTTCCAGCAGAGCATCCTGGGGATCGTCATCATCGTCAGTGTTTTCCTGACGTTCGACCGCACCAAGGTTTCGATGATCAAGTGACGGGCTCGTGAGGATCCGAAGAGCAGGAAAGGAGAAGCGGGCATGGGCGCCACACCGCAGATGAGGGAATTGGGCACGTCGGGGATCCAGGCTTCGGCGCTGGGCCTGGGTACGTTCGCCATTGGAGGGTGGTTCTGGGGCGGCACGGACGAGAAGAAGTCCATCGAGGCCATCCGCGCGAGCATCGACAGCGGAGTCACGCTGATCGACACCGCTCCTGTCTATGGGTTCGGCCTCGCAGAACGGATTGTCGGGAAGGCCCTCAAGGGCCGTCGGTCCGGAGTCGTGCTCGCCACCAAGTGCGGGCTGCGGTGGGACACGGACAAGGGGCAGTTCGACGGCTACGCAGACGAGAAAGGGCCCAGCAAGGTGCCCGCGAAGTACGAGATCCACCGCTGGCTTGCCCCCGAGTCGATCCGCTACGAGGTGGAGCAGAGCCTGCGCCGGCTGAACACGGACGTCATCGACCTGTACCAGACGCACTGGCAGGAATCGACAACCCCAATCGAGGTCACGATGGAAGTCCTGCAGGCGCTGCAGCGCGAGGGAAAGATCAGGGCCATCGGCGTGTCCAACGTGAGCGTGGAGCAGCTGCGCCGATACGGTACGGTGGCCTCGGCGCAGGAGAAGTTCAGCCTGCTGGACCGAAAGATCGAGCGGAGCGGGCTGGTCGACTACTGCGTGGACAGCCGCATCTCAGTCCTCAGTTACTTCAGCATGGAGCAGGGCCTCCTGACCGGCGCCATGCGCCCCGGGAGGGCCTTCCCGGATGGGGACACGCGAAAGGGAAACCCGCTGTTCGAAGCCGGGAGCGTCGAGCGCGTGAACGGGGTGCTGGCAGAGCTTCGTCCCTTCGCGGACAAGTACCGGGCCACGCTGGCCCAGGCTGTCATTGCGCTCACCATCCGGCAGCCCGGGATCACTCACGTCCTGGTGGGGGCACGGGATGCGGTCCAGGCACGTGAGAACGCGGGCGGGGGGCAGTTGGACCTGTCACCCGAAGACGTGAGAGAAATGAACGGGATCGTGAGCCGCCTGCAGCCAGTTCAAGGCTGAGACCCGGGGCACGGGACTGAATGCGCGGCTGGCGCCGCGGAAAATGGAGGGCCACATGTACACAACGCGGAATCTTTCCCACGCCGAGGCGCAGGCCATGATCGAGGCCGTACGCGGCAGGCTGGAGGCGGAAAAGAAGGCTGGCGCAATTGCAGTCACGGATTCGCACGGCGAGCTGATCGCGTTCCTCCGCATGGACGGGTGCCACCTGCCGCCCGGGACAGATCGCCATCAACAAGGCGTTCACCGCGGCGCGCGAGCGGCAGCCGTCCGGGCGCCGTCGGAGAATCATCCCGCACGCGTCCCGTTTCCCATGACCAACTACGGGGACCTTCGGTACACGGGCTGGGCGGGCGGCCTTCCCGTGCTCGTGGACGGCCAGGTTGTCGGCGCAATCGGCATCAGCGGGCTGGACGAGGCGGCCGAGTCGGAGCTCGGCGCCTTCGCAGTGGAGCTGGTGACACGAAAGTGAGGGAGCGCGAGATGAAACAGTCGGTCATGACCTCCCCCGGACGCATCGAGTTCCGCGACATTCCGGCTCCCCGAGCCGGGTGCGGGTGAAGTTCTCATCCGCATGAAACGGATCGGCGTGTGCGGCTCGGACATCCACGTCTACCACGGCAAGCACGCACTGACTCCCTACCCGGTGGTGCAGGGGCACGAGGTTTCAGGAATCATCGAGAAAGTCGGCGCCTCGGTCCGCGGATTCGCCTCGGGAGATGCGGTGACCATCCAGCCGCAGGTGACGTGCGGGACATGCTATCCCTGCACGCATGGCGCCTACCACATCTGCGACAGCCTGAAGGTCATGGGATTCCAGACCACGGGCGCCGGGTCGGAGTACTTTGCCGTGGAAGCTTCGAAGGTGCTGAAACTGCCGGCGCGCATGGACCTGGAGCACGGAGCAATGATCGAGCCTGCCGCCGTTGCGGTGCACGCCCTCGGGCGGGCGGGTGACGTGGCGGGAAAGAAAGTGCTCGTTCTCGGTGCCGGGCCGATCGGAAACCTGGTTGCCCAGGCGGCAAGAGGGCTGGGCGCAGCCCGAGTGATGATCACGGACGTGAGCGAGTTCCGTCTTGGGAAGGCGCGCGAATGCGGCATAGACATCTGCGTGAACATCGGGACGATTGATCTTGCCGCGGCGGTGAAGGAGCATTTCGGCGAAGCAAAGGCGGACCTCATCCTCGAATGCGTGGGCAGTCCCCAGACCATCACGCAGGCGGTGGCCGTGGCGCGCAAGGGCACCGACATCATCGTGGTGGGAGTGTTCGGGGACAAGCCGGTCGTAGACATGGGAACCGTCCAGGACAGGGAGCTGCGGCTGATCGGGACGCTGATGTACCGGGAGCCGGACTGGAAGAAGGCCATAGACCTGGTTGAGACCGGGCAAGATCCGGCTGGCGCCTCTCATTACCGACCATTTCGAGTTTGCCGACTACAAGAAGGCCTACGAGTACATCGAGGCCAACCGAGAGCGCGCGATGAAGGTGATGATCGTGGTGGACAAGTAGGGGGAGACGGGGCATGGCAAAGAAAAAGACACTCCACGACTTCCAGCAGATGAAGAGGGACGGGAAGAAGATCGTTTTCCTCACCTCCTACGATTTTCCCACCGCCCAATTCGCCGAAGCGGCCGGCTTGGACATGCTGCTCGTCGGAGATTCGCTTGGCATGTGCGTGTACGGCTACGAGGGCACCGTTCCCGTGGTCATGGACCAGATGATCTACCACGCGCAGGCCGTGCGGCGGGGCGCCCCGGGGACCTTCGTCATCGGAGACATGCCCTTCATGAGCTACCAAAGCAGCATCGACAAGGCCGTGGAGAACGCGGGACGCTTCCTGAAGGAGGCTGGCTGCGACGCCGTGAAGCTGGAAGGGGGCGTGCGGGTGACGCGCGTCATCCGCGCCATCGTGGATGCCGGCATCGTCGTCATGGGCCACATCGGACTCACGCCGCAGAGCTCGGGCCAGCTCGGCGGGCACAAGGCGCAGGGCAGAACGGCGGAGCTGGCAAAGCTCGTGGTCGAAGACGCCCTGGCGGTGCAGGACGCCGGGGCGCACATGATCCTGCTGGAGGCCATTCCCCCCGAAGTGGGGGCGTACATCACGCGATTGCTCCGCATTCCCGCGCTTTCCATTGGGGCCGGACCTGGATGCGACGGCCAGCTCCTCATCGTCTCGGATCTCATCGGCCAGTTCCAGGCATTCACGCCGAAGTTCGTGAAGAAGTACTGCAATGTCGCCGAGACCGTGACGAGGGCAATGAAATCCTATTGCGACGACGTGCGGAGGGCTGTTTTCCCCGCTGAGGACCATTGCTACCGGATGCTTGAAGGAGAGGAGGAGAAGTTCGTCGCCCTGATGAAGTCGGTTCGATAGGCCCTCCAGGAGGGTGCAGCAGTGTTCGAGCACGCAGCGGCGCAACGGATGAACTCTCTGGCCAGCGAATCGGCTTTCCAGGTCCTCGCCGCCGCGAACAGTCTCGAGGCCCGCGGCGTGAAGGTCATTCATTTCGAGATCGGTGAGCCGGATTTCCCCACGGCGCACCATATCAAGGAAGCGGCACGGGCGGCGCTCGATGACGGGCACACCACGTACTGCAGCTCGCAGGGTCTTCTCTCCCTGCGCGAAGCAATCGCCGAGCACGCGCGCGCCTTCAGGAAAGTCCCTGCCCGCCCGGAGCAGGTCGTCGTGGCCCCCGGAGGAAAACCCGTCATTTTCTGCACGATCAGCGCCCTGGTGAATCCGGGTGACGAGGTGATTTGCCCCAACCCGGGTTTTCCCACTTACGAGTCGGTCATCCGCTACGTTGGCGGCATACCTGTACCAATCGCCCTGGAGGAGAAGAGCGGCTTCCGCTTCAGCGCCGAAGCGCTGAAGGAACGCATCAGCCCGCGGACGAAGCTCATCATCCTGAACTCTCCGTCCAACCCTACCGGCGGGATTCTGTCCGCCCATGACCTCGCGGAGATGGCCGCAGCCATAGAGAGCCGGGACATCTTCGTCCTCTCCGACGAGATCTACAGCAGGATCGTTTTTGGGGGATCAGCCCCGTCCATTGCGACGATCCCCTTCATGCGGGAGAAAACCATCGTTTTGGATGGCTTCTCCAAAACCTACTGCATGACCGGGTGGCGCCTCGGGTACGGCATCATGCACGAGGAGCTTGCCGAAAAAGTCACGCGCCTTCTCACCAATTCCATTTCGTGCACGACCCACTTCGTGCAGGACGCCGGTATCGCCGCTTTGAAAGGCCCGCAGGACTCGGTGGCCGCGATGGTCGCAGAGTTCGCCCGCCGCCGCGACTTCATTGTTGACGGACTGAACGAGATCCCCGGCATCACCTGCCGAAAGCCGCAAGGAGCGTTCTACGCCTTTCCCAATGTCACGGGCACCGGGCTGACAAGCGGCGAGCTTGCCCGCGTGCTGCTGGAGGAGGCGGGCGTGGCGGTGCTGGACGGTGCCGCATTCGGCAGCTTCGGAACGGGCTACCTGAGGCTGTCGTTCGCCACGTCGACGGACCTCATCCGCCAGGGCCTGGAAAGGATCGACGCGACCGTGAGACGACGCGGCCGATGAGAGCGGTGAAGCGCCTGGGTTGCCCATGATTGACTAATGTCGAACTGAGCATATAGTGCTATCGCATACCGCTTCGAAAGAAAAGGTTCCCGAGGATGGATGGACAGCCGTTCCTTCTGGAGATCACCGGGCTCACAAAGGATTTTCGGGGGCTGCGCGCCATCGACGATCATTCGCTGCGCGTGGGCGCCGAACAGATCCTTGGCGTCATCGGGCCCAATGGAGCCGGCAAGACCACGCTGTTCAATCTCATCACAGGTCTCCTGCTTCCCACGCGGGGCACGATCCGGTTTCTCGGTCAGGACATTGTGCGGCTGCGGCCTGATGCCATCGCGCGGCTGGGCATTGCCCGCACATTTCAGAACATCCGGCTGTTCGGCGCCATGACGGCTCTGGACAACGTGCGCGTGGCGCAGCAGCTGCATGCCCCGTGCAATCCCTTCAGCGTTCTCACCAGCGCTCCGCCTTTTGTCCGTCGCGAAAGGGAGCTGGCCGAGTCGTCGCGGGAGCTGCTGCGCATCTTCGGGCTGGAACGCTACGAGGATCGCCCTGCGGGGAGCCTGCCCTACGGCGACCAGAGACGCCTGGAGATCGCACGTGCGCTGGCCATGCGTCCCCGCCTGCTTCTGCTCGATGAGCCTACCGTTGGCATGAACCCCCGAGAGAGCCAGGACCTTCTCGAGCTGATCATCCGCGTCCGCGAGATGTATCGCCTCTCGATCATGCTCGTGGCTCACGATCTGCGCCTTGTCATGGGGTTGTGTCACACCATCCAGGTGCTCACCAACGGCAGACTGATCGCCGAAGGACCGCCGGCGCTGATCCGCAGTCACCCGGGTGTGATCGAGGCCTACCTGGGGAGGGCGCGCGCCGGTGCTTGAGCTGGAGGATGTCTCGGTCTCGTACGGCAGCATTCGCGCGCTGCGCGGCATCAGCCTCAGCGTCCACGAAGGGGAGCTCGTGACGCTGATCGGGTCCAACGGTGCAGGCAAGTCGACCTGTCTCCTGGCGATCTCGGGGATCCTGCACCCGCAGCAGGGTCGGATCATCCACAAGGGGCAGGACATCACGCGTCTGTCGCCGTTCGAGGTTGTGCGTCGGGGCATCTCGCAGGCACCTGAGGGGCGGCACATTTTTGCGCGGCTCAGCGTGGAGGAGAACCTCATGCTCGGGGCGGGACAGCGCACGGACAAGGCGGGCCTCGAAAAGGATCGGCGGTGGGTCTACGATCTTTTTCCCGTTCTCCGCGACCGCCTGAGCCAGGCGGCAGGGACGTTGAGCGGCGGCGAGCAACAGATGCTGGCCATGGGGCGCGCGCTGATGAGCAGGCCCAAACTGCTGCTGCTCGACGAGCCTTCTCTTGGCCTTGCGCCTCTCATGGTAGAGACGATTTTTGACGTCACGCGCAAGGTGCGGGCGGAGGGGGGGACGATCCTGCTGGTGGAACAGAACGCCCGACAGGCGCTCGAAGTGGCGGACAGGGGATATGTCCTTGAAACCGGGCAGATCATCCTCGAGGGCGACGCCACGTCCCTGAGAAACGATGCGGGCGTCGAGAAAGCGTACCTGGGAGGTTAGGGGCGATGCCGATTCTCCAGTACCTGGCGCAGCAGACGATCAACGCTCTCAGCCTGGGCAGCATCTATGCGCTGGTGGCGATCGGGCTCGCCATGGTGTTCGGTATCCTGCGGCTCATCAATTTCGCCCATGGTGACCTGATGATGGTCGCCTGCTACGCGGCGTTTTTTCTCGTCTCGACAGGCATCGGCTTCATGCCCCTGATTGTCGTCACGCTGTTCGCCGCCGCCCTCCTGGGCATGCTCACCGAGCGTGTGGCCTACCGCCCCGTGCGTGGGGCCCCCGATGTCGTCATGCTCCTGACATCGTTGGCCGTGTCCATCTTCATCGAGAACGCCTTCATCATGATCGTGTCCCCCGTGCCCCGCAGCTTCCGCTCCGTCACCCCGGCCGTCCTGGATTCCGTTCATGTATGGGCGGGCGTGAGCATCTCAACGATCAACATTTTGACCGTCGGCGTCACCGCCGTGCTGTTCGTTCTCCTCCTGCTGTTCGTCACGCGCACACGCGTCGGCGTGGCGATGCGCGCCGTGTCGGAAGACCTCCTGGGCGCCAAGCTCGTCGGCATCAACCTCAACCGCGTCATCCTCGCCGCCTTTGCGGTGGGTTCGGCCATGGCCGGCGTCGCGGGGATTCTCTGGGCGGCTCGGCTGGGCAAGATCGATCCACTCATGGGGTTCATCCCTCTCCTGAAGGCGTTTGTGGCTGCCGTCATCGGCGGTTTTGGCAGTCTCGGCGGTGCCGTGCTCGGCGCGTATGTGCTGGGCTTTGCCGAGATCTTCGTCATCGGGTTCCTGCCGCCCGAGTTGTCCAGCTATCGCGACGCGTTTGTCTTTCTCCTCCTCATCTTCGTGCTCCTCGTGCGGCCAAACGGGATCCTCGGATCGACCGAAAGGGAGAAGGTGTGACGAACGCGCACCCCTCCTTTCACCTGCTCCCGTTCCTCCGGTCCCTCACCATGCTGGCGCTGCTTTTCGCGTTCGTGCTCCTTGTCAATGCGACCGCAAGCCCCTACATCGCGCGGATCGTGGTTCTCACGGGCATCAGCATCATCCTCGTGGTCAGCCTCAACCTCTCCAACGGTTTCACCGGCGTTTTTTCCCTTGGACACGTCGGGTTCATGGCCATCGGCGCCTACGTCTCCTCCATACTCACGCTGACCCTGGAAACAAAGGCCCAGAACCTGCCCGACCTGCCCGGGTGGCTCGCCCACGTGCAGATGGGATTCCTTCCCGCGATGCTCATCGGAGGGCTGGTCGCGGCCGTCATTGCCGTGCTCATCGGTATCCCGCTCATGCGTCTCAGCGGCCATTACGTGAGCGTCGCCACCCTCGGCTTTCTCGTGATTGTTCGCATCGTCCTGGTGAACTGGACCCAATTCACACGCGGAGCGCGCACCTTCTCGGGGGTGCCGTCATATACGACCATCTGGTGGGTGTATGGATGGCTGGCCATCACGATCTACACCGTCTGGCGCATCGTGCACTCTCCCTATGGCAGGGCGATGCTCGCCGTGCGGGAGAACGAGATCGCGGCGCAGGCGGTGGGCGTCAACGTCCTGCGCTCGCGCATCCTGGCCTTTGTCGTCAGCGGATTCCTCACGGCGATTGCCGGCGCCCTGTGGGCGCACAAGGTGACGTCGTTCTCTCCGGGATCATTCTATTTCACGCAGACATTCAATATCATCATCATGCTCGTCGTCGGGGGCATGGGGAGCATCAGCGGCTCGGTTCTGGGCACCGTGCTCGTGACGCTGCTCTCCGAGCTCCTGCGCAACGCCGAGCTGGGCATCCACATCGGTCCGGTCCAGATCCCCCCGTTGTATGGGCTGGCGCAGATCATCCTTGCCGTCGCGTTCGTCCTGGTCGTCGTCTTCAGCCGCAAGGGGCTCATGGGGGACCGGGAGATCGACTGGGGGAGGCTCGTGAGTTTCCGGGGGAGGGGGACGGCGGAAGGGAGGAACGGGGGCAGGGGCGGCCCGACCAGCCGCAGGATTGATCCAATCGAACATGAACAGGAGGAGTCAAAAGACAATGAAGAGATCCGTGATTCTCATGGTGGTTCTCATCACCGTCCTCGCTGCGGGATCCGCGTCACTGGCTGCCGCGGACACGATCAAGATCGGCGGGACGTACAACTTGACCGGTGACATGGCGTCGCTGGACGTGCCGGCCGCCAACGGGTCCAAGCTTGCAGTGAAGCAGATCAATGCAGCCGGGGGCGTGCTCGGTCGTCAAATCCAGTTCGTCCTGTACGACGGCAAGACCGACTCGGCCACGAACGGGAATATCGCCACCCAGCTGGTGAACTCCGACAAGGTCGTCGCGATCGTTGGAAACACCGACTCGGACTCTGCGCTGGCCATTGGTCCCATCGCGCAGGCCGCGGGCATTCCCTACCTCACCGCCGGTGCCACCTCACCCCAGCTGCCCAGCCAGGTCGGCGACGAGATGTTCCTCGAGCCGTTCGGCGACAACGTCCAGGCCGCGGCCGGTGCCGAGTTCGCCGTGAACGTGCTGAAGGGGAAGACCGCGTGGCTGTTCTGGGACAAAGGGGCGGAATACACCACGCTCCTGTCCAAGTACTTCAAGGCCCGGTACGTCGAGCTGGGCGGGAAGATCGTTCTCGAAGACACCTATACGCAGGGTGACACGGACTTCTCGGCGCAGATCACTCGGCTGAAGGCAATGACACCCCAGCCGGCCATCCTCTACGTGGCGGCCCTCCAGGCGTCGGATGCGGGGGCTATTGCAAAGCAGATCCGTGATGCCGGCATCACGCTGCCCATGGTAGGCGGTGACGGCTACGACGGACCCGAGCTGGTGGGCGTGGGCGGAAAGGGAGCTGAGAACGTGTTCTTCTCCACGCACTCCCTCATGGACGCGAAGAACGGGGACGCGAAGATGAAGTCGTTCATCGCCGAGTACAACAAGGAATACGGGCACGATCCCGAGAGCGCATTCGCGGCGTTGGGCTACGACGCGGTGTACCTCATGGTGGATGCAATCAAGAGGGCCGGCTCCGTGAGCTCAAAGGCAATCCGCGATGCTCTGGCTGCGACCAGGGGTTTCATCGGCGTGACCGGCGCGGTCACCTACCAGCCCGGACAGCGCATCCCGCAGAAGACTGTCACGATTGTCGCGATCAAGAACGGCGTCTATACGCTGGGCGCGCTTGTGGTTCCCCAGAAGGTTCCCGCTCCCTGAGCTGATCGGGAGCATCGACTGCCTTCCCCCGGGTCTCCCGGGGGAAGCTTTCATCCGCAACGCAAAAGGAGAAGAGCGGCAATGGATACGCACGGCTTGACCTTGTCCCAGGTCTACGAGTTCCTCCATTCGCGGACCTTCGTCGATCTCACGCACGCCTTCGCGCCGGGGATCCCCCACTGGCCCGGCTTCCCCGACGAAGAGCGCCAGACCCTCTACTGGTACGATGAGGGGGTGGGCACCGCGGGCACGGGCATCTACGTCCATCGCTACTCGCACGTCGGGCAGTGGGGGACGCACGCTGATCCGCCGGCGCACTTCATCAAGGGACTGCGCACCCTCGATCAGATCGACTGCAAGGAAATGATCCTGCCACTCGTTGTCCTTGACATCCATGCACCGGCGGCGGCCAATCCCGACCACCTTGTGCAGATGGACGACATTGCCGCGTGGGAGGCGAAGCATGGCCGCATCCCTGCCGGCTGCTTTGTCGCGCTCCGCACGGACTGGTCCAAGAGGTGGCCCGACGACGCCGCGATGC
Organism: uncultured Spirochaetota bacterium; assembly: GCA_963845325.1. Classification (GTDB taxonomy): domain Bacteria; phylum Spirochaetota; class Spirochaetia; order SZUA-6; family Fen-1364; genus Fen-1364. The sequence goes on along the minus strand of CAWJRT010000035.1, from coordinate 113,824 downwards.
AGAACAAGGACAGGACCGGCGTCGCGCATTTTCCCGGCTGGAGCGCGCCGGTGCTGAAGTGTCTTTTCGAGGAGAGGAAGATCACCGCGGCAGGGCACGAGACCACAGACACCAATTGCGGGATGGACTGCAGCAAGGGCGACTACTCACTGGAAACCTATATCCTGAGCACCAATCACTATCAGATCGAGCTGTTGACCAACCTGGACAAGGTGCCCGAAGCCGGTGCCCTGGTCGTGGCGAGCTTCCCGAAGCCGAAGAATGGCTCCGGTTTTCCCGCGCGGGTCTTCGCCATTCTCCCCTGAGGTCATGGTTCGTCGTGGGCGGCCGCCGAGAGCCGTCAGCGCACTTTGCTCAGCGCATCCTCATCTCCACCGTCGATGCCAGCCCCAGCCCCACCACATCCAGCGCGGCGAGACCGCCACGACGACGAGGCCGCCGTGGTCGCTGTCGGCGAAAGTGGTGTAGGTGTTCATTTCCGCGATCGCCTTTCGCATGGACGCAATGGCGTCGAGCCATCGCGGGTAGGGCTGGGAGTCGATGACCGATATCCCGCCGTGAAGGTCGGCAAGGCCATGGCCCGCTCCATTCGCGGTCAGAACTCCGTTTGAATAGCGTGACTGCAAGGTTGCAATCTTGAGAATTTCCCCCGTGTCCTTGTCCGCCTGGACCACCGCCGCGACTTCGACGGTCTGGCCGCTGGGCTGAAGGTCGCCAAACAGGCCGTACCCATACAAATCGACTTCGCCGATCACCATGTAGAACTCGTTGCCCTGGAATTTCGGGCTCACCATTCCCTTCTGGAGATAGTTCGCCGCGCCCTTGGTGATTTGCGGGGCGGTCGCGCAGCCAGCAAGGGCAATCGCGACAACCGCCGCCAAAAGTGCCCTCTCAACGAAGCTTTTCATCGAAATTGCCTCCGATGATTCCAATGTACCAGAAGAGTGCCCTCGCGTGGCGGGCCCCGGGGATTTCTAACATCAAATTATGCTTCTTTCAGCTCGTGTTAATTGATTGCCGGCGCTCGACGTTCCACATTTGTTTCAGCGGCCGCAGGAGGGCCGGATGCGTATGAAAGTGAATTGCCTGTTCCCCCTGGTCATGGCACTTCTGGCTTTCACGCTGCCCAGCTGGGGGGACTCAACCGCGCATGACGCCGCCCCGGTTGACAACATGTTCACGACGGACAATCAGGGCACGGAGCCCCTGCCGGCGCCCGCGGATGCGGTGCCCGGCCTGGTTTCCGGCACGATCTCGATGCCCTCGCTTGACCTGAGCCTCGTGGACGTCGGGATGGACTTTCTGGTGCAGGAAACCGTGGTGGGCTCCAGCTCGGTCTATGGAGTGGGGATGATGTTCACGCTCAAAAGTCCCTGAGCCGGAAGCGCGACCGTCAGCCTCTCACTTTCTTCACGATTTCTATTGCAGCCCTGCAGTTGTCCCGGATCTGGGCCCACTTCTTTTCCGCGATGGCCTCACGGGAGGCGATCCACGTTCCTCCGACGCAGGCGATCACCTTTTCCGCGAGGTAGTCCGCGAGATTGGCCATGGACACGCCGCCCGTGGGCATGAACCTCACCCCGGCATGCGCGTACGGTGCAGAGAGGGCCTTGATGACCTTCAAGCCTCCGAAGGCTTCGGCGGGGAAGAACTTCAGCAGCTTCAGACCCATGGCCAGGGCCTGCTCGATCTCTGACGGCGTGATCACACCGGGCATGAAGGGAAGACCCCGGTGAGCGGCTTCGGCCACGACGTCCTGGTTCAGCCCCGGTGCCACGCCGAACTTCGCTCCCGCGTCGCAGGCCCGGCCGAGGTTCTCCGCGGTGAGCACGGTGCCCGCGCCCAGCACCATGCTCGGGTCGTTCCTTTGCGATCTTCGCAATCACCTCCGCGGCGGCCGCGGTGCGGAACGTGATCTCGGCCACCGGAAGCCCGCCCTCCAGGAGCGCATCCGCCAGCGGCAGCGCGGCATCCACGGAGTCAATGGCGATCACGGGCACCACGACGTGCTTCGCAAGAAGCGCAAAGACGTCATTTCCATTCATGTTTCATCCTCCCGACAGCAGGGGAAAGAGGGCGATCTCATCGCCCTCGTGCAGCTCGGTGGACAGTCCCCCCGGAACCTGGTTCCACCCGTACCCGTTAATGGTGCTCATCAGCGCCGGACCGGGAACGGCCAGTCCGTACGTCTGCTGCAGCCAGGCGGCCACCCCTGACAGCGTGCTCCCCGTCGGGAGCGCAAGCTCGTCCTGGCGCTTTCCCGTCTTCTCCCGGACGGCTGAAAGGTAGCGGACGCGGACCTTGATCGAGGCCATGCCCGTCGCGCGTCGTCCTTCACGCCAGCAGCTTCTTCAGGCCCCATTTCGACTTTGTCTCCTCCGTGACGACGCCGTCGGCGTCCCAGCCGCGCAGCCCATAGTAATCCTTCAGCATCACGTCGTACATCTCCTCGGTGAGGATCCTGCCCTTGGTCGGCCCGCTGGGAAGCTTTTCCTTCGTGATCCTGTCCGGCAGCAGGTCGTCCTTGCCGACGGATTCCTTCGCGGTTGAGGATGACCCGCTCCAGGCAGTAGATCCGCTGCGCGATCTCCATGAGCTTCGGCGTGAACGGGTATCCCGTGACCGCCTCCAGCACCTCTCCGGTGGGCGCCTCGGAGAACCCGAAGGCTCCGCGCACCACCGTGCACATGCCGATGCTGTCCACGTACGCGCGGCTGTCCTGGGCGGCCTTCACGAGCGCCGCCTTTCCTTCCAGCGCGTAGCGGTCGTACTTGCCGCTCTGCAGCTCGGCGCGGATGGTCCAGCCGCCGACGTTGTGGCACGCGCCGCGGTTGGAGGTGCCGTTTGTGAGCCCGTTGCCCGTGAACCCGCGCGGATCGTACGCGGCAAACGGCATGCCCTTCACGTCGAGGATGAATCTCTTCCACTCCGGGCGGGCCCTCTTCACGCCGTACATGCCTTCGGCCAGCAGGTCGCCGATGCCTCTGCGCGCGGCGATCAGCTCGATGATTCCCAGCAGCGCGTCGGGATTTCCGAACCGGGCATCGATGCCCATGGTGTCCTGCTTCGTGATCAGGCCCTTCTCGAAGAGCTCCATGGTGAGGGCCACCGCGTTGCCCGCAGACATGGTGTCCAGTCCCAGCTCGTCGCAGAGCTGGTTGCCCTTCACGATGGCGGCAAAATCGGAGATGCCGCAGTTGGGACCCAGGAGGCCCACCGTCTCGAACTCGGTGCGGGCCCGGGCGCCCTTGTAGGGGCCTTCCTTGACCTCGCACATCTTGCCGCAGGCCACCGTGCAGCGGTAGCAGGCGTAGTTCTTCTTCACGTAGTGGGCGACCATCTCGTGGGCGTCCACCTTGTCGCAGTCCTCGAAGTACGCGGTCTGGAAGTTGCGCGTGGGCATGCACCCGAGGGTGTTCAACGGCTCGATGTACTGCGGGCGTGCCGAACTTCGTGTGGTTGGCCCGGCTGGTCTTCAGGTCCGCCACCGCAGCCTTCCTGATGGCCGCAACCTTCTCCGCGTCAGCGAGGGAAATGTCCCCCGTGCCTTTCACGATGATTCCCTTGAGGTTCTTCGAGCCCATCACCGCGCCGGGGCCGCCGCGGCCGAAAGCGCGCTCGTCCACGTTGATGTAGGAGATGCGCACCAGCAGCTCGCCCGCCGGCCCGATGGACATGGCGCCCGGCCTTGGTCTCCCCGAACGCTTCCCGCATGGCCTTGAGGGTCTTCACCGATGTGAAACCCTTCCACGGCCGAGGCGTCGTGGAACTCCAGCGTCCCGTCCTTGAGGGAGAGCCAGGTGAGCTCCGCCGCCTTGCCCTCGATGATGAGGCCGTCGAAGCCTGCCTGCTTCAGCTGCGGCCCGAAGTCTCCGCCGCAGTTCGAGCAGAGGTACATCCGCGTCTCGGGGGACTTCGTGGCAAGCTGGAACTTCGTCGTCGACACCAGCGGCGTTCCGGTGAGGGGGCCCGTCATGAAAAAGATCTTGTTCTCCGGGCCCAGCTCGTCCACGCCGGGGCCGATCTCGTCGTAGTAGTACTTTGCAGCGATTCCCCGCCCGCCAAGGAGTGTGGTCACCTCGGCTTCCTTCAACGGCTCCACCGAGCTCGTGCGCGTGGTCAGGTTCACGCGCAGCACTTTCCCGCAGTATCCCTTCAGCATCTCATTCCTCTCAATCTGCTGCCGCCGGTGACATTCCGCGCCGGTCAAAGCGCGCCAAGGAGATTGTCCACGGCAACCCGGGTCGCGCGTGACACGCTCTCCGCGGTGAAAGCGCCGATGTGGGGCGTGGCGATCACCCTCTCGTGAGCAAGGAGCGGGCTCGGATCCGGCGGCTCCTTTCATACGCGTCCACCGCGTAGCCGGCGAGCTGCCCGTCGTTGCAGCGCCGCCAGCACCGCCGCGTCATCCACGAGCCCGCCCCTGGCCGTGTTGACCAGGACCGCGCCCTTTTTCATGCGAGCGAGCGGCCGCGGCGTCGATGAGCGGCTTTCTCGCCGGGCGTGTGCGGGCAGTGCAGGGTCACGATATCGGAAGAGCTGAGAAGCTCTTCCAGGGGCGCGTAGCGGAAGCCCCGACGAGGGAGCATAGCGCGGCATCGGGGTACGCGTCAAAGCCGATCACCCTCATGTCCATTGCCAAGGGCGAACTTCGTGCACCAGCCTTCCGATCCTTCCCGTGCCGATCACGCCGAGGGTCCTGCCCTCCAGCTCCGCTCCCTGCCGGCGTTCCCATCCGCCGGCTTTCATCCGGGCGTCCCCGAAGGAGACCGAGCGCAGGAGGGAGAGCATCAGGGCCATCGTGAGCTCCGCCACGCCGCGCGCGTTCGCTCCCTCGGCGCGAAGGACGGCGATTCCCGCGCCGCTCGCAGGCGGCGAGGTCGATCGAATCCACCCCCGTGCCGTTGCGGCTGATGGCTTTCAGGCAGTCGGCGCGGGCAAGCACCGCGTCCGTGATCTTCTCCACCCCGGCCAGCCACCCCGCGCAGCCCGGCACCAGGCCGAGCAGCTCCTGCTCATCCGGCGACTTTCCCGGAGTGCAGAACACAACCTGGTGGCCCGCCTTCCTGCAGCAGCTCCAGCGCGGGGTCGCCTCCCTTTGTCAGTGAGCGCGGCGTGACGAGGATTTTCGCCATCGGCTCATCCGCCCTTCGACGGAACGATCTCGACCTTGCCGGCGCGCTTGAACACGCGGACGGGGAAACCCTTCCTTCTCGATGTCCCCGTAGTTGTGCCCGGCCTCGCCCGGGTACACGCAGAAGGAGATCAGCGGCTCGTCGCCCGTGTTCACCGTGCGGTGCGCCCAGAAGGGCGGCACGTAGACCATGCGCCCGGGCAGGAACCGCTCGAATGCGCTCTCACCCGTCGGAAGCTTCATGAGCATGTACCCTTCGCCCCGCAGGCACAGGTAGATCTCCGCCGTGCCCGGCACCGCGTGATAGTGGCCCTTTGTCATGAAGCACTCCCCGCCCACGTTTCCCGGGTAGGTCTTGCTGATGCAGAACTGCAGCTGGCCGACCTCCTGCGGGATCTTCATCTCGAAGACCTCGTAATGCACCGGGTCTCCCTGCGCGACGAGCGCCTCCAGTGCCTTCGCATCCTTGTAGTGGCCGCGCATGCTGGACGCCAGCCGGACGGTGTGGACCTGGGGATCCTTCATGATCCCGTGCACGAGATCGAAATCCACCCCGAACGGCTTGTCCAGCTTTTCGATGATTCCTGTCGCGTGCTCTTTCATGGATCCTGTCACTCCTCTCCTTTTCGAATGCGCTCACTGTGCTCGCGCGCGGCAGCCTGTTGTCCAGCCGTTCATGCGATTCCAGGAGCGCCGCGTAGCGCTCCGTCCTGCGCCGGCCGGTCCGCGCGCGCGCGGGATCGGGCTCCGTGACCGCACCGGTGCGGATCCATCGTGAGCGCGCGGCCTCGATGTCGCGCAGCGTCCCTTCGCCGTAGCCGGCCAGAAGGGCCGAGCCCATCGGCGCACCCCCGGCGCCCATGACCTGCACGATCGGGACACCCAGCGTGTCCGCCTTGATCCGGTTCCACACCGCGCTTTTCTCCCCGCCGCCGGTGACCCGCACCTCGGTGACGGTGCCCGCGCCGAAGAGGCTCTCAAGGGTGCGAAGGTAGATCCCGTATTCCAGCGCCACACCTTCCAGCACGGCGCGGAAGAGGTGCCCGGGACCGTGGCTCCAGCTCAGGCCGACCCATGCGCCGCGAAGATGCGGCTGGCTCGGGCTCACCCTGCCGCCCAGGTGCGGGATGAAGATCGGGTCATCGTCGGCGGGTGTCACCGCGGCGGCCATCTCGTTCAGCCGCGTCGAAGTCTGTCGCGGCGCCGGCGGCGCACCTTTTCCGACAGCCCGCCGGCAATCTGCTCGCGGAACCATTCGAGGTTCATGCCCCCGCCGTTGATGTAGGCGTAAGGGTGCCAGAGCCCGGGAATGGCCGAACGGCCGCAGCTGAGCACCATGGCCTTCTCATCTGCCCGGTACTCCGCGGTGGTGGCGGCAAAGACCGACGCGGTGCCCGCAACGTCGACGCAGATTCCCGGGCGCGTGGCCCCGCAGGAGAGGAAGCTCGCCGCGGTGTCTCCGCACCCGGCAACCACCGGGGTGCCGGCCGGAAGCCCGCAAGCCTCTGCCATGCCAGCGGTCACCTCGCCGATCACCTCGTGGGACGCGACGATGCGGGGGAGCACCGCCCTGTCAACGCCGAAGCGCCGGCACAGCGCTCGTGTCCCACGCCGCGGCACGCGTATCCGCGAAACCGGAAAAGTGAAGGTAGCTCGTGTCGATGAAGGCGTGGCTCCCGTCCAGGCCGCACAGCCGCATGGCCGCGTAGCCTCCCGGCTGCACGAAGGAACGGATCCGCTTGAACGTGTCGGGGCGCTCGTTCTTCCACCACAGGATCTTCGGCCCGTGGTTGAAGCTGGGCGGGCCGCCGGCCTTCCGGACGATCTCGGCGCCTGCCTCGCGCTGCATGTGCTCGATCCAGGGAGAGCAGCGCGTGTCCAGCCACGAGTCATACGGGGTGACATGTCTTCCGTCCTCGCCCACGCCGATGATGCCTGCCATCTGGCCGTCGATGGCCAAGCGCTCGAACGGTGCCCTTCCCGGCAGCGCGGGCCGCGCACTCGGCAATCACCTCGCAGGTGGATCGGACCTGGCGCTCGGGATCTTCCTCCACGGCGCCGGGCACCGGGTGCTGGAGCTCCGACTTGCGGAAGGCCTCTCCGAGGCAGGCCCCGCCCGCGTCGTAGACGGCGGCCTTCACCGCCCTGGGTCCCGATGTCCACGCCGATGAACAGCGTTCCGCGTTCATGCGAACTCGATGACGTTCTTCAGGCCCTTGCCCGCGATGACCTGCTCGAAGGAGGCGCGGATCTCATCCAGGGGCGTGCTCATCGTGACGAGGTCCTTCACGACCAGCCGCCGCGATGCCACCAGGGCAAGGGTCTGGCGGTACTGGATGAGGCTCTGGCGCGAGGTGCCGGTGATTGTGATCTGCTTGTAGTGCACGAGGTTGGTATCCAGCGGGACCGTGCTCTTTCCCTCGGGGAGCCCGCCGAAGAACATGACGCGGCCGTTGACTCCCACCACTTCCAGGGCGAGGACCTGCGCGTCCGCCGGAGGGCGCGGCGGTGATGCACACGCTCACGCCCCTTCCGCCGGTGAGCACGGCGAGGCGTTCTTTCAGCCCGGCGCTCTCCAGGGCGATGATGGCAGGCTCCACCTTCCGGCAGAGGGAAAGCCGCTCGGCGCTCAGGTCGTTCATGTAGACCTTTGCGGCCCCGGCCATGAGCGCGACCTTCGCGTGCATGAGCCCGATGGGCCCTGCCCCGATGACCAGCACGGTGTCCCCCGGGACGATTGCGATCCGCTGGAAGGCGTTGTACACGCAGGCCAGCGGCTCCACCAGCGCGGCGGAGACGAAGTCCGCGCCTTCCGGGATCGGGGCGAGGTTGCCCTGCGACACCGCCTCGCGCGGGATCTTCATGAAGGGGGCAAACCCGCCGGGGATGTTGATGCCGAAGGCCTTGTAGGTGGCGCACATCTGGGTGTTGCCGCTCACGCACTGGTCGCAGACGCCGCAGCCCATGTTCGGGGCCACCGCGACGGGCATGCCCTTGCTGTAGCCGCTCACCCCGGGGCCCGCCGCCTCCACGATGCCGCTCACCTCGTGCCCCAGCACCAGCGGGTTCTCCGGCGGTGGCGCCGCGAGCGCCGTTCCTGTACATGCGGATGTCGGTCCCGCAGACGGCCGCCGCCTTCACGCGGAGGAGCACCTCCCCCGGCTCCCACGGCCGGGACCGGGCATCTCCTCCATCCGCAGGTCTTCCTTCCCGTACAGGCGCGCAGCGCGCATCGTCACTGTTTCTTCCTTTCAACGCGCACCGGTGCGCGCTCGACAATGGACCTGTTCCCCGCGTTCACCACCGCGACGGCCATCCTGCCGTCGATGCCGCGCACGACGCGGCGGCCGGTCCTCCAGGATGCAGTCCACGAAGTCCTGATCTTCCGCGGCGTAAGCTTCGGTGAACAGCGTGCGCCAGCTCTTCACGAAGGGCTGCACGATGCCCTTTGCCGTGGAGCAGGCCACGACGAAGTCCTGCTCCCGCCGGCCCGACGAACATGACCCCCGAGGTGCCCACGATCTCCATGCGGGCATCGTACCCGTATCCCACGGACACGGCGCCGTCGATGAAGCCCTGCTTTCCGTTCTCGAACCGGCAGACCATGGCCACGTTGTCGTAGAAGTCCGGGTATTTCTGCACGGCCTGGGGGCAGCGGAAATTGCCGCCGATGGCGTAGACCTCGTCGATCTCGCTTCCCACGAACCAGCGGGCCGCGTCGATGTCGTGGCTGTTCACCTCCGCAAGGGGGCCGTTGCTCTTCCTGATGTCGTACATCCATTCCTGGGGAACGCTGGGACCGTGGGTGAGGGACTTCACGAGCACGACCTCGCCGATCTCGCCCGCTTCCACCCTCCTTCGCGCGCCGAACGGAAGCTGTCGTCGTAGCGGCGCATGAAGCCGATCTGGAGCTTCACGCGTGCCGCGTCGCAGGCGGCGATCATCTCGTCGCATTCCCGCACGTCCATGGCCATGGGCTTCTCGCACAGCACGTGCTTGCCGGCCCGGGCGGCCTGGAGGACGATGTCCTTGTGCAGCGACGTCGGGGTGACCACGACCACCGCGTCCACGCGGGAGTCGGCCAGCGCGTCCTTGTAGTCCGCGAAGCCGGTCTCCACTTCCAGCTCGCGCTGCGCCTCCTGGAGCGTCGGCGCGTGTGCATCCGCCAGCGCGACCAGCCGGGCGCGCGCCACCCCGCGCGCGAAGTTCCGCGCATGGATCATCCCGGCCCTTCCCGAACCGATGACACAGATTCCCAGCTTCTTTCCGTCAGAGTTCATGATGGTCAGGTTTCCTGTAGCCTTGATTGCTCGTCTCTCTCCTTGATACGCAGTCTTTTCGATTGTTGTCAAGTTGTGTCTTTTGTTATCACTTTGGACAGCTCAGGAAAATTCTTGACACCGAAACATCGTGATGTTACGATGTCGCCACTTCAGACATCGTGACGTCGTCACCAAGTTCAGGTTTGCAAGGATCAACCGATGGAATTGGGCATTCCCCGCTATCTCTGGGTCTATAACTCGCTGAAGAACCAGATCGAGGTCGAGGACTTCAAGGTCGGGGACTTCCTGCCGCCGGAGCCGGAGCTCCAGAAGGACCTTCCACGTCAGCCGCACGACGGTGCGCAAGGCAGTCGAGATGCTTGCCCAGCAGGGGTTCGTGTACATCCGGCAGGGCAAGGGCACGCAGGTCATGGATTTCAAGGCCACCCAGAAGCTCGGGTTCGTCACTTCGTTCTCCGAAACGCTGCGCGAGAAGGGCGCCACCGTTTCCCAGGAGGAGATCCGTGTCGAAATGCGTCCCGGCGCCGCGCCGCATCGCCCTTGATCTCCAGATCGAGCCGAACGAGCGGCTGGTCAAGATCGAACGAGTGACGCACGCGAACGGGACGCCGATTGCGCTGATGACCAACTATCTCCTCCCTTCGATCGCCCCCGGGATCGAGAAGCGGATTGCGGGAATGAGCGGCCTGTACTCGTTCCTGGAGTCCGAGTACAACCTCGTGATCGAAGCGGCGACGGATTTCATTTCCGCCCGCGACGTGACGCCTGCCGAGGCGGAAGCAGCTGCAGGTCCCCGAGCACTCCCCGCTCCTGGTGGTGCGGCGGATCACTCACAGCGGCGGAAAGCCCGTCGAGGTGGCGATCCTCCTGGTCGTGGCCGACAAGTACGAATACTGCGTGCACACGAAGGACCGTCCCCCGCGCGGTGCAGGTGTGCGGCGTGCCCGCGCCGGATCAAGGAGTGGAACAGAATGACCCTCACCGCACGGGACGTTGCGCAGCTCATCGACATCAGCGCCGTCCAGGCGCCCCACGGCGCGGCGGAGATCCGCGGCCTCGTGGAGAGCGCGAAGGAGCACCACTTCATCGCGGTGCACGTCCTGCCCTGCTGGGTCGGCTTTCTCGAAGGACCTGCTCGCCGGCAGCCCCGGACATCCTCATCGGCGCGCCGGTCGGCTTCCCCGGCGGGGCCCACCGCACGGAGATCAAGGTGGCGGAGGCGAAGCTGCTGATCCAGGACGGCGTGCAGGAAATGGACATGATGCTGAACGTCGGCAAGCTGCGCTCCGGCGAGTACGCCTACTGCGAGGACGACATCCGCGCGGTGGTGCGCGCCGCGGGCGAGGTGCCGGTGAAGGTGATCCTCGAAGTGCACTACCTCACCGCCGAGCAGCTGAAGCGCGCCTGCGAGGCATGCATCAAGGCCGGGGCGGCGTTCGTGAAGACCGCAACCGGCTGGGCACCCAGCGGCGCCACCCTGGAGGTCGTGCAGCTCATCACCTCGTTCGTCGGGAAGTCGATCAAGGTGAAGGCGGCGGGCAACATCCGCAGCCTCGACACGCTGGTCGACGATGTACCGCATGGGCGTGTCCCGGTTCGGCATCAACCTGAACTCGTCGGTGGACATCGTGAAAGTCCGTTGCCGCCCTGCCGGGCGGGCGTCGAGGTGTGAGGCGTGACGATGGCGAAGACCATCATCGCCTACGACCTGGGAACCGGCGGCGCCAAGGCATCCCTCTACGCGGTTGACGGCACCTGCCTTGCCAGCACCTTCGTGCCGTATGAGACCATCTATCCGAACGCCGGCTGGCACGAGCAGCGGCCGTCGGACTGGTGGAATGCCATCGTTTCCAGCACGCGCGCCCTGATGAAGCAAGGTGCACGGCTCCGCTCGCAGACGTGGACTGCCTTGCCATCTCGGGCCAGAGCCTCGCGGTGATCCCGCTCGATTCCAGCGGCAAGCCTCCTTCGCGACTCCATCCCCATCTGGTCCGACACCCGCGCCTCCCGGCAGACTGCCGAGTTCTTCGCAGAAGGTGGACCGGGACCGCTGGTACATGACCACGGGGAACGGATTTCCTGCCGAGTGCTACTCCGTGTTCAAGATCATGTGGTACCGGGACAACGAGCCGGAGCTCTTCTCACGGACAGGGCCGTACTGGGCTCCAAGGACTACATCAACCTGCGGCTGACCGGGGAAACCCTGACCGACTTTTCCTACGCATCCGGCACCGGCGTCTACGACCTGCTGGGCTGGGGCTACGCCGACGAGTTCATCCGGGCCAGCGGCCTGCCGGCCTCACTTTTTCCGAAGATCGTGCCCTCCACGGAGATCATCGGCACCCTGACGAGCCGGCGGCCGCGGAGCTCGGGCTTCCGCGAAGCGTGAAGGTGGCCTGCGGAGGCGTGGACAATTCCTGCATGGCGCTGGGCGCGCGGAACACCGGCGAGGGCAGGGTGTACACGTCGCTGGGTTCCTCCTCGTGGATCGCCGTTTCCTCGGCCAAGCCGGTGCTGGATCCGAAGGCAAAGCCCTATGTCTTCACCCATGTCATCCCGGGGCTGTTCACCTCCGCGGTGAGCATCTTCGCCGGCGGGCAGCTCCTTCCGCTGGATCCGCGACGCGCTCTTTGGCGGCGACGCCGCGCGCGGACGGGCGCGACGCCTACGAGGTGATGAACGAGCTGGCAGCCGCGTCGCCCGTCGGGGCGCATGCGCTCCTCTTCAACCCGAGCCTGGCCGGCGGCAGCTCCCTGGAGCCCAGCCCGCACATCCGCGGCGCCTTTGCCGGCATCGACCTGCGCCACACCCGCGGGGACCTCGTCCGCGCCGGCATGGAAGGCATCGCCATGAACCTCGGGGCCGTGCTGGAGGTGCTGCGCCGGTTCGTGCCCCTTGCCCCCGAGATGCTCATGGTCGGCGGGGGAAGCAAGAGCGCCCTGTGGCGCCAGATCTTCGCCGACGTCTACCGCATGGACTGCGTGAAGACGAACGTCGACCAGGAGGCAGGCTCGCTGGGCGCCGCCGCCGTGGCCGCCGTGGGCGCCGGGCTCTGGAACGGCTTTGAGAAGGTGGACGAGGTCCACCAGGTGCAGGGACGTGCAGAAGCCCATCCCGGGGAACGTGGAGAAATACCGGCGGCTCATGCCGGCGTTCGAAATGCTTCGCAGGCACCAGGCAGAGCTGGGCGACCTGCTGCATCGCATTGATTTCTGACCGCGCTGCAGAAGGAGGAGATTGAGATGAAGATCGGCTTGTTTACCGCAACCTACCTCGACACGAAGCTGGAAGAGGTCTGCACGATGGCGGCGGAGCTCGGCTACCAGGCCGTGGAGCTGCCGGCGTTCGCCGGCAACCCGCAGCTGGACATCGAGGAGATCGTGAAGGGCTCCAACGCAAAGACGCTCCTGAAGATGATCTCCGACAGGGGACTCGTCATCTCCGCGCTGGCCAACCATCCCGAAGGCCAGATCGTCCTGGGGCCGTACGGCAAGGACACGGACGCCATCTGCAAGGGAACAAAGGAAGAGAAGATCGCCTTCGGCACGCAGCGGATGATCAAGACCGCCCAGGCGGCAAACGCGCTGGGAGTGCCCGTGGTCACCGGGTTCATCGGCTGCGAGAACTTCGGGCGCTTCTTCCCCTGGCCCTATGCCGGGGGCTGGTCGGACATGGAGAAGGAGTTCGTGGAGCGCTGGGGAAAGATCCTGGACAAGTTCGGCGAGTACGGGGTGAAGTTCGCCCACGAGCCGCACCCCAATCGAGCTGGTCTACGACGTCGACACGGCGCTGCGCGCGGTGGAGCTGATGGGCGGAAGGAAAGAGTTCGGCTTCAACTTCGATCCGGCCAACCTCATCTACCTCGACATCAACGTGGAGAACTTCATCGACCAGCTGAAGGGCCGCATCTTCCACGTGCACGCCAAGGACGGGGAGGTGGTGGAGCACAACGTGAAGCGCTCGGGCCGCATCCCGCAGGGCGACTGGCAGCGGCTGGGCCGCGGTTTCCGCTTCCGCATCCCCGGCTGGGGCTCGGTGCCCTGGAAGAAGGTCATCACCGAGCTCTCGCTGATCGGCTACGACTACGTCATGAGCTACGAGCACGAGGACGTCACCATGAGCAGGCGGGACGGCATCACCAAGACGATCGCCTACCTGAAGCCGCTCCTGATCGAGAAGCCCTACGAGGGCAGGCACGACGTGCTGTTCGCATAGAATGGAGTATGAATAGAAAGGAGACGAACATGGCACGAACGATGAAAGCAGCGATCGTCGAGAAACCGAACGTGATCGCAATCAAGCAGGTGGCCGTACCCGAGATCGCGGACAACGAGGTCCTGATCAAGGTGAAGTACACCGGCATCTGCGGAACCGACTGGAGCATCTACACCGGCAAGTACTCCGCCGACAAGCTGCCCCTGATCGCGGGCCACGAGTTCTCGGGCACCATTGCGCAGGTCGGGAAGGACGCGCGAGGGCTGAAGGAAGGTGACCGGGTCACCGCGGACATCAACATGGCGTGCGGCACCTGCTACTACTGCCGCCGCGGCCAGAAGCTCATGTGCCGGGACTTCCACCAGCTGGGCATCCACGTGGACGGCACCTACGCCGAGTACGTGAAGGCTCCCTACGACCAGGTGCACGTGCTTCCCGACTCGCTGAGCTTTCTCAGCGGCGCGTTCATCGAGCCGGTCTCCTGCGTCATCCACTCCTCCAAGGCGGCCAAGATTACCCACGGGAGCTCCGTGGCGGTAATCGGCAGCGGCCTGGGAGTCCTGCATGGCCTGCTGGCGCGCCTGCGGGGAGCGGCGCCGGTCATCGTCATCGGCGACAACGCAAAGCGCCTGGCCATCGCGAAAGACATGGGCGTGGACGTGACCATCAACATCAAGGACGGAAAGGACCCGGTTGCCGAGGTGAAGAAGCTTACGGAGGGCCGCGGCGCAGACTTCGTCGTGGAGGCCGTCGGCACGCCGAAGACCTACGAGCAGGCTTTCCAGATGGTGCGGCCGGGCGGCACCCTGGCGGCCTTCGGCATCTGCGCCGGCGACGACACGATCAGGGTGAAGCCCTTCGACCTGGTGCTGGGCGAAATGACGGTCGTCGGGTCCTGCGCGGGGGTGGGGCCGGACTGGCCCGATGCCATGGCACTCATCGCCAACGGGCACATCAAGCCCGAGAGCATGTATTCCATGATCGTCCCGCTGGAGGAGCTGGAAAGCGCGCTGAAGGAGCTGCGCTCCAACCCGGACCTGATCAAGGTGTTCGTGTCCGCGGATATCTCCAAGCGGGAGATCCTTTCGAAATAGGCACGGGGCGGGCACGGAAGCGCACTTCGCGAGCCGAGCCAAATGGACAAGACAGGAGAGAGAAGGACATGAGTCAGACAATGCCGCTTCTGAGCGGCACGCGCATCGGCGGCAAGGCTGTTTCGAACAGGATCGCCATCAACGCGATGGAGTGCTGTGACGCCGACACCAACGGCAACCCCACGGAAACCGCGTTCCGACGCTACGATCGTCTTGCCCGAGGGAACGCGGGAGTCATCGTCGTGGAGGCCCTGTCGGTGGTGGACGAGAACCGCGGACGGCTGCACCAGCTGACCGCTCTGCCCCAGAACCAGAAGGGCCTCACCGACCTCGTGGCCGCGATGAGAAAGGCCAACCCGAAGCCGCTGATCCTCTGGCAGCTCACCCACTCCGGAGAGCTCTCGAGTCCCGAGTTCTCCGAGCGGGTCTGCGTGAAGCCGTTCCCGGGTACGAGGGCCGTCTGCTGACGGAAGAGGAGATGGACGAGATCCTCGAAAGGTTCGTCTTTGCCGCAAAGATGGCAAGCGACTGCGGTGCCGACGGGGTTGATTTCAAGCTCTGCCACGGCTACCTCGGCTCCCAGCTTGTACGGCCGTTCAATGACAGAAAATGGAAGTACGGCGGGTCATGGGCCAACCGCACCCGCTTTGCCTACGAGTTCTACGAGCGGGTCTCGAAAGAGGTGAAGAACCCCGACTTCATACGTCGGATCCAAGATCTCGGCCTGGGAAGGTCTCCCCGGCGGGATGGGCTCGGCCGGGCCGGACACGCCGATCATCGACCTCACCGAGGTGCTGGACCTGGCAAAGGGCCTGGAAGCGCGGGGGGCGAAGTATGTCATCCAGTCCGCGGGCAACCCTTCACTTACGCTGGCCCTCACGCAGCCCGACAAGAAGATCCCGGATTACTCCTACCTTCACTTCTGGTTTCAGAAGGAGTTCAGGAAGGCCCTGAAGAAAGAGACCGTGCTCATCGGGTCCGCCTATTCGCTCTTCCGGGACGGCAAGAACAGCTTCCGGGGGGTGAAGAGGGAGGAAGCGTCACTGGTGTACTGGGGAAACAAGAACATCAGCGAGGGAGTCTGTGACATGGTAGCCATCGGGCGCCAGTCGCTTGCCGACCCGATGCTCCCCCTCAAGCTGGAGCAGGACAAGGCGAAAGAAGTGAAATGGTGCACGGGCTGTGACAACTGCATTGAGTTTCTCATCCGCCAGGTGCCCGTGGGCTGCTCAACGCATGAGCGGGAATACACCCTGGAGCTGAAGGAGATCAGGCGGCAGCAGGGCGTGCTCGCCGAATCCGAGAAACATACATAGGGCTTCGCGAATATTGTCATTTGTTGACAATTGCTTTCGCAGAGCTTACAGTCGTGAAAAACTGAGGAGGAAAGCGATGAAGATCGGGATCGACAGCTACTGCTACCACAGGTTCTTCGGCGAAGTGTACGGGCACCAGACCAAGCCGGCGAAGCAGATGACCCTGGAAGACTTCATCAAGCGGGCGCATGACCTGAGGGTGGACGGGGTGTCGCTGGAGTCCTGCTTCATCCCGCGTTTCGACGCGAAGTACCTCGCCGACGTCAAGGCGATGCTGGACGAGTACAAGCTTGACCGCGTCTACGCCTGGGGCCATCCCGACGGCCTGGAGGGCGGGCGCAACAAGAAGGCATTCGCCGACATGGTGAAGCACATCGAGTACGCGGCTGCCATCGGCGCGAAGGTCATGCGCGTGGTGGGCGCGAGCCTCATGTTCCGCAACGAGCCGCACGGGCCGATGCTGGAGAGCCTGACGAAGATGTTCAAGGAAGCGGTGAAAACTGCGAAGAAGTACGACGTGAGGCTGGCGGATGAGAACCACATCGACTTCAACTCCGACGAGATGCTCTCCCTGATCAAGGCGGTGAAGTCGCCGTACTTCGGCATCAATTTCGACACGGGCAACTTCATGCGCGTTCTCGATGACCCGATCAAGGGAATGGAAAAGCTCGCGAAATACACCTTCGCCACGCACGTGAAGGACCTGAGGGTCAACCCGAACGCGGCCGTCGACGACTGGTACTTCTTCTCCACGACACCCGTGGGTGACGGGCTGGTGAACAACCAGAAGCTCGCCCAGCTCCTGCAGGACGCCGGCTACCAGGGATTCCTCGCGGTGGAGCTGGACACCCTGCATCCGGATTACAGGGACGACGAGGACAGGGCGGTGGCCCGCAGCGTGAAGGAGCTGCGCAAGATTGCCAACAGCGTGAAGTAGGAGACAGGGTCATGAAAACGATGAACGTCGGAATCGTCGGCTACAAGTTCATGGGAAAGGCGCATTCCAACGCATGGAAGAAGGCGCCCCTTTTCTTCGACATGGACGTGAAGCCCGTTCTCAAGGTGGCCTGCGGCAGGCACCAGGAATCCCTGAAGGCATTCGCCGACCGCTGGGGCTGGGAGCAGACGGAGACGGACTGGAAGAAGATGGTCCACCGCGACGACGTGGACATCGTCGACATCAGCGCCCCGCAGTACCTGCACTACGAGATCGCCATGGAGGCGGCCCGCGCGGGCAAGCACATCTTCTGCGAGAAGCCTCTGGCCATGGACCTGAAGCAGGCGCGCGAGATGTACGAGCTTGCCGAGAAGAAGGGGATCACCCACTACATCAATCACAACTACCGCCGTTGCCCGGCCGTCCGCCTTGCAAAGAGGCTGATCGATGAGGGCAGGGTCGGCCGGATCTTCCATTGGCGCGGCGCCTACCTGCAGTCGTGGATCGTGGATCCCAATTTCCCCCTGACGTGGCACCTGCAGAAGGAGTTTGCCGGCTCCGGGCCGCAGGGAGACCTGAACTCGCACAGCGTGGACCTGGCCCGCTACCTCGTGGGCGACATCAAGCGGGTCAACGGGATGACGGCGCACTTCATCACGGAGAGGCCGCTGCCCGACGAGGCGGCGTCCGGCACTTTCAGCGGCAAGGTGAAGGGCTCGGACAAGGGCAAAGTCACCGTGGAGGACGCCGCCTTCATGACCGTGGAGTTCGCAAACGGCGCGCTGGGCTCGTTCGAGGCCTCGCGATTTGCGCCGGGCCGCAAGAACTACAACTACTTCGAGATCTACGGCAGCAAGGGGAGCATCCTCTTCGACCTCGAGCGGATGAACGAGCTGCAGTTCTTCTCCAATGACGACCCCGCACATGCGCAGGGTTTCCGCACGATCCTCGCCACCGAGGGCGGCCAGCACGACTACGTTGCCAACTGGTGGCCGCCGGGACACATCATCGGCTACGAGCACGGGTTCGTGCACGCGGTGGTCGACTTCATGAAGGCGGCCTCGACGAAGACGAAGATCGAGCCCAACTTCTACGACGGCATGAAGGAGATGGAAGTGCTGGAGGCCGGGCTTCGCTCCGCGGAGACGGGGAAAACGGTCGACCTCGCATGAAAGCCACTGCTCGTTCCCGTCCATTTCAAGTCCGGGATGGACGAGGAGTTCCGCAAGCACCTCGCCATCGTGAAGGACCTCCTGGCGGAGGACGCCGATCTGCTTCCGCCGGTGGCCCTGGGGCCGAAGCTTCCCGCGGCGGACGCCGTGGTCTTTCCCCAGCTCATCGGTGACGCATTTTCCCAGCTGAAGGAGCTGAAGACCATCCGGCTTCCCGTGGTCGTGCTCACCTCCGACTTCGGCACGGTGAACATGTGGGACTGGGAGATCGTGACGTTCATGAAGTCCATCGGGATGAACGCCTTCACCCCGTACGACCTGGACCAGACGAGGAAGATCTGCCGCGCCCTGGCCCTGAAGCGGGAGATGAGGGACGTGAAGTTCCTCGTCTTCCAGGACCGGCCCGGGGTCGGGGGCAAGCAGGCGGAGATCTTCAAGCGGTTCTGGTGGTGGGAAGACAGGAGCGCGGAGCTGATCCGGGAGAAGTTCGGGATCCGGATCGTGAAGAAGAGCTTCAAGGAGCTGGGCGAGGCCGGCGAAGAAGATCGGCGACGCGGAGGCGCGCGCCATCCTGAAGGACCGGCCCATCCCGAGCGCCGGGCTGGGGGACCGGCCGCTCGAGCTCGGCGGTGAAGCTGTACCTGGCGGTGAAGCGCGAGGTCCAGGCTGACCCCTCCATCCAGGGCGCCGGGCATCAACTGCCTCAACGAGTCGGAGTACTCCGACACGACCCCCTGCCTGGCCTGGGACCTGCTGTACCAGGACCAGCGGCTGATCTGGGCCTGCGAAGCGGACACGCTGTCCCTGCTCACGCTGTTCCTCCTGGAGCGCTCGCTGCGCGCCCCGATCATGATGAGCAACCTCTACCCGTTCCTCATGGGAAACGCGGCGCTGAAGCACGAGAAGATCGACAAGTTCCCCGACGTCCCGGAGCCGGAGAACCACCTCCTCATGGTGCACTGCGGGTTCTTCGGCGTCGTTCCCCGTCCCTTCTGCGCGTCGTGGAACCTCCGGCCGAAGGTGCTGGCCATCGTGGATGAGAACGCGCATGCCATGGACGCCCGGATGCCCACGGGGGCAATGACGCTGGCCAAGCTGCATCCCGAGCTGTCGAGCATGCAGGTGATCCAGGGCGAGCTGGAAGACTACGTCCAGTATCCCGGGTCGGACTGCCGAAACGGCGCGCTGCTGAAGGTGAGAGACGGCCGCGCGATCATGAAGTCCTTCTATTCACATCACTACTGCCTCATGACGGGCACGCAGACGACGGACATCGAGAACGTCACCCGGGTGATGAACGTGGGGGCGGATGTCCTGTGAGCGGTTCCTCGCTTCTGTCCATGAAGGGAATCTGCAAGAGCTTTTTCGGCGTCGAGGTCCTTCACAACGTCGACCTTGCCGTGGACAAAGGCGAGATCATGGGCCTGTGCGGCGAGAACGGAGCGGGCAAGTCGACCCTGATGAAGATCCTGGCGGGGATCCATGCGCAGGATGCCGGGGATGTCGTCTTCAAGGGAACCGTGATGCGGCGGAACGCCACTCCCCAGGAGATGCAGCGGGTCGGCGTGTCCATGATCCACCAGGAGCTGAACCTCCTGAACGAGCTGTCCGTGGCGCAGAACATCTTTCTCTGCCGGGAGCCGCGCGGCGCGTCCGGGCTGATCAACTTCAACCGGATGAACGAGGATGCGGCGAAAGATCCTGGAAAGGCTGGGAGAAAAGATCGATCCGAAGCGCAAGGTGCGGGACCTGAAGATCGCGCAGAAGCAGATGGTGGAGATCGCCAAGGCCATCTCGTTCAACGTGGAGCTGCTCGTCATGGACGAGCCGACCTCGGCGCTCACCGGGCAGGGAGACGACGATCCTCTTCGACCTGATCTGCCAACCTGAGCGCCCAGGGAATCGCCGTGGTCTACATCTCGCACCGCCTGAAGGAAATCATCGACGTCTGCCACAGGGTGACGGTCCTCCGGGACGGGAACTTCGTGGCCACCAGGAACGTGTCCGAGGTCACCCCGCAGCAGATCGCCACGCTGATGGTCGGCCGCGAGGTGAAGGAATCCAAGGCGGGCAACTTTGCCGGGGACCCGGACGCCGTGGTGCTCGAGGTCCGGGGCGTGACGGACACCCTGCTGAAGGGCGTGGACTTCAAGGTCCGCCGGGGCGAGATCCTCGGGTTCAGCGGGCTCATCGGGGCGGGCGCACCGAGCTGATGGAGGTCATCTTCGGCATCCGAAAGCCGCACAGCGGCCAGGTCCTCATCCAGGGCAAGCCGGTGACCATCCGCAGCGCGATTGATGCCATCAGGGCAGACCTCGGATTCGTGACGGAGGACCGCAAGGAGACGGGCCTGGTCCTCTGCCGCGACATCACCGACAACTCCAACTATGTCTCGTGGCTGAAGAGCACGGGGCTTGTTCAAGGGCCGGAAGACCACGACGGAAAACACGCAGAAGATCATCGAGCGCCTGGCCATCCGGTGCAGCAGCCCCGCGCAGAACGTCAGCAACCTCTCCGGGGGCAACCAGCAGAAGGTCGCCCTGGCCAAGTGGCTTCTCTCGGGAGCCCGGGTGCTGGTCCTGGACGAGCCGACGCGCGGAGTGGATGTCGGAGCCCGGCAGGAAATCTACCAGATCATCAGGGAGCTGGCCGCGGACGGGGTGGCCATCATCATCGTGTCCTCCGACCTGCCGGAGATTCTCAGCATCTGCGAGCGGGTGATCGTCATGCACGAGGGAAGAATCACCGGGACGCTGCAGGCTTCAGAGCTGAGCGAGGCAAAAGTCATGTACTACGCGACAGACGTGTGAGCGGGAGAAGAGATATGCCTGCGGCTGAATCACGAGCAGAAAATCGGGCCCTGGAGATGGTGAAGCGCGCCTGGCGGGACTACAGCGTCCTGCTCGTGTTCGTCGCCATCATCGGCATCTGCGCAATCGCCGCTCCCCGATTCATCCTGATCGACAACCTCCTGAACATCCTGCGCAACACCTCGACCGTCGGAGCCATCGCGCTGGGCATGACGTTCGTCATCATCGCGGGAGGGATCGACCTGTCCAGCGGGCCGGTGCTCGCCACGGCCGGGGCTGTTCTCATCCTCCTCCAGAGGATGGAGACTCCGGACGGAACTCCCGCTGTGCCCCTGGCTCTGGCCATCCTTGCCTGCCTGGCCGTGGCGACGTCATTCGGTTTCCTCAACGGGATCATCATCACCAAGGCCAAGCTCCCCCCCTTCATCGTCACCCTGGCGGTCGGCATCATGGCCCGCTCACTGGTCATGTACTTCATGCGCGGGGCCACGGTGATGGGGAACAACATCCCCGAGTTCACCGGCATTGGCAACGGATCGGTCTTCTCCGTGCCCATCCCTTTCATCGCCGTCGTCGTGGTCGCGGTCATCTTCCACATCCTTCTCACCCGGACGAAGTTCGGCACGTATGTCTTTGCCGTGGGCGGCAACGAGAACGCGGCACGCTACTCGGGCATCAAGGTGGACCGGATCCGGATTGCCACCTACATGATCGTCGGCCTGTGCACGGGCATGGCGGCGACCATCGAGATGTCGCGGATGGCAGCCGTTGCGGCTGCCACGTCCGGCAGCCAGTACGAGTTCGAGGCCATCACCGCCGTCATCGTGGGCGGCACGTCGCTCAGCGGCGGCAGGGGCCGGCTCATCGGAAGTATTGTTGGCTTCATCATCCTCGGGATAGTCAACAATATGATGATCATGCTCAATATATCGCCCTATCTCTCGGGGGCCGTGAAGGGTGCAGTCATTCTCTTCGCGGTGCTCATGCAGAGGCGGGAGCGGTAATGAGATCCAATCTTTTCTCAAGGAGGAGCGCAATGAAAAGACGTGTTCTGATTCCTGGCGGCAGTCCTCGTGCTGCTGCCGGCTTTCGTGGTCGTTGCGGCACCCAAGTTCCGCATCGCAGTCTCCCTGCCGCCGGCGAACAACGCCTGGCAGGCAAAGATGCTGGATTCCGTGAACGCGGAAGTGGCGAAGGACACGACGAACTTCGAGATCACCGTGAAGAACGCCGTGGACGATGCCGACCAGCTCAACCAGCTGACGACGTTCAAGGGCGGCAGTACGACATGATCCTCTGCCTCCCGGGCAACGGGACGCTCATGACGCCGATCTGCCAGGAGATCTACAAGTCAGGGCACCAAGCTGCATGATCATCGACCGCGCCATCGAGGGTGACCAGTACACCATGTTCTACGGCGGTGACAACGCGCAGTGCGGCAGGAACGCCGCGAAGTACATCGGCGACCGCCTGAAGGGCAAGGGCCAGATCGCCATCCTGCGCAGCTACGTGGGGATCCCCATCGACCTGCAGCGCTACAACGGCTTCATGGAAGTGCTGAAGACAGAGCTACCCGGGGATCAAGGTCCTCGTCGAGGGCGACGGCGAGTTCAACCAGGAAGCGGGCCTGAAGGCAGTGTCCAACATCCTCCCGGCGTACCCCACATCGACGCGATCTTCTCCCAGGATGACGAGTCCGCGGTCGGCGCCATCACGGCGATCAGGAACGCCAAGCGCACGGACATCCAGTTCATCACCGGCATGGGCGGCTCCAACTCCGCCTTCGCGATGATGATCGACGAAGGACCCCCTGTTCGGCGCCTCGATGTCGTACCTCCCCACCATGGGCGGCCGCGCGCTGGCCATGGCCAAGCAGATGCTCCAGGGCAAGACATTCCCGAAGATCAACATCGAGCCGACGATCGTCGTGACCAAGGACAACGTCAGCAAGTACGTCTCCGAGGGATATTAAAAAACAGCAGTAACGGTGACGGGGAGGGGCTGCGGCTCCTCCCCGAAGCCAGGGAAGAGCTTTGCCGCCAGGGACGCATTGATCCCTCGGCAAATCCGGGCTACCGTTTTCCAGCATGCGCTATGACGATTTCCTGAAGCTCATCGAGGTCCTGGGTGTGCTGGCGTTCAGCATGACAGGGATTTTCGAGGCCCGGCGCCTGAAGATGGACATCGTCGGCGTCTACTCCGTGGCCATGATCACGGCCTTCGGCGGCGGCACCGTCCGGGATCTCTTTCTCCAGCGCCATCCGCTGTTCTGGATCCAGAACTGGCCCTATGGCGTGGCCATCCTCATGCTGGCCCTCGTATCCGCCTTGATCCTGAAGCAGATTCGTAATCAGAAAAGCAAGCCCCTGATCCTCGTGGTCACCATCTTTGACGCCCTCGGTCTCGGGCTTTTCAGCGTGCTGGGCTCCGTGTACTCGCTCCAGGTCTATCCGAAGCTGTACTTCATCGCGGTCGTCATGGGGGTCATCACGGGATGCTTTGGCGGGGTCATCCGGGACATCATTGGCAACAAGGTCCCGACCGTTTTCAGCAAGACACAGCTCTACGCAACGTGCAGCTTTGCCGGGTGCGTCATGTACATCCTGCTGGACTGGCTCGGTCTGCCTGCAGGCATTTCCATTTCTCTCAGCGTAGCGGTCACGTTCGTCGTGCGCATGCTGGCCGTGAGGTTCAACGTCTCCCTGCCCATCTGAGCGGTCCCGTTTGAACCGTTGTCTTGAAAACCGCCTGCCAGCAGATTACACTAGGGAAGTGTCGAAGATTGACGATACTCCCGAAGAGACGATCTTCTCTGAAAGCGTGGTAGGCCAGCGCCTTTCCAAGGTCCACAAGCCGGGCCCCATGGTCCTGGTGTTCCAGGGAAAGAGCATCCCCATAACCAGCCGGATCACGGTGGGGAGGGACGCCGACAACTCGATCGTGCTCGATGACCCCCTGGCATCCCGGCATCACGCGGTAATCCAGAAGTTGAAGAACCAGTACTTCATCGAAGACCTGGACAGCACGAATGCCACCTTCGTGAACTCAAAACGCGTGCCCATGGGCAAATACCAGCGTCTGAACCCGGACGATGTTATCACGATCGGCCGCACCGAGCTGTCTCTCCGGCACCTGCGCTGATCCTGCCGGGGTGCGCCCGGTTCCGCCTTGACGGGCCTTCATTGCGGCCCTACCATCCGGGCTGGATGTGAAGGCTCTGCATGCAGCCGCGAATCACCCTGGGACTCCTGGTCGATCAACTCGTTTCCGGCTACGCACGGCAGCTGATCAGGGGAGCGGCTGAAGGCAGCCGCGGCTGCGATGCGAACCTCATTGTCTTTTCGGGAAGGGTTCTCGGGACCCCGCAGGGACACGACTACCAGAACAACGTCATCTTTGATTTCATTCAACCCGGCACAATCGACGCCCTCCTGATGGCCACGGGCACGCAGGGGTCATTTCTTTCGGTGGACCAGCTCCGCGAGTACGCGCGGCGGCGATTCGGCACCATGCCCGTGGTCAGTATCGGGATCAGGCTCGAGGGCATGCCCAACGTCCTTCTGGACAACAGGGATGGAATCCTCCAGGCGATGGATCACCTGGTGGACGTCCACAAGGCCCGGCGCATCGCCTTTCTCAAGGGGCCGGGGAACAATGAAGAGGCCGTCGCGAGGTTCGCGGCGTACCAGGAATCCGTGCGCACACGGGGCCTTAATGATGACCCCCAGCTGTGGCTGCAGGGTGATTTTACCCAGGCAAGTGGCTATCGGGCACTGTCAGAATACCTTGCCCGGAATGGCCGGCCCGGTTTCCGGGCGCTGCTTGCGGCCAACGACGAAATGGCCATTGGCGCAGCGCGGGTCTTTCGGGAGCATGGCTGTTCCGTTCCCGGCGACATTGCCGTCATCGGGTTCGACAACATTCCCGACTCGCAGTTCGTCGTCCCGTCCATTACAACCGTGGGGCAGAACATCACCGAGCAGGGCAGGACGGCGGCGCTTATGGCTGCAGGCCTCGCGCGTGGAGAACCTCAGCGGGCGGAAATCATTCTGCCCGCCAGGCTCGTTCTGCGGACATCGTGCGGCTGCCTGCCGCGCGCTGTTTCCGCGCTGGAAGCGCTGCGGGACTGCCCCGGGTCCGCGGGGGAAGAAGCCCCGGACTTGGTGTCCATGGAGGATCGCTGCGCCGCAATTTCCTCGGCTCTCTGGCCGACGCGGCCGGATCCCGGCCTCCCCGCGGCGCTGGGCGTGCTCATCCGCTCCGCGGGCACGGATGGTTTCATAGCGACGCTCGCCGAGACGCTGAACAGGCAGCTGGCCGCGCGCATGGACATTGTGCCGTGGCAGTCTCTCCTGGCCGATCTCCAGGGAGAGCTGGTCCGGGCGGCACGGTCTGCGGAAGAGGTCGTGCGCCTTCAGAGGTCATTCCAGAAGGCGCTGATGCTCCTGTCCGACATGCTCAGGCTCGAGCAGGGCAGGAGCCTGACGGAATTGCAGGGTCATCTCGCGCAGCTCCGCTCCCTTATGGAACGCCTCATCTCGGTTGCCTCCATTGCGGAGCTCATGAACGACCTTTCCGATGAGCTGGATCGCCTCGACATTCGCACCTGCTTCATCGCCTGCTACCCGGAAGAGGTCCGGCACGACCGCAGCCGGCAATGGCTGATCCCCGCGCAGGCGGAGGTGAGACTAGCCTGCCTCGATGGGAAGAGGATCATTCCCTCGGAGAGGGATCGGTTCTTCTCCCCCGCGGACTGTTTCCTTCCACGGCGCTTCCTCCCGTCAGAGCGGCCGTTCCTGCTCGTGACCACGGCGATATTTTTTCGCGAGGACCAGATCGGCTACATCGCCTTCGAACCGGGAAACCGGGACAACGCGATCTACGAGACTTTCTGTGTTCAGCTGGGCAACCTTCTGAAGGGCTCGCTCCTTTTCAGCGCCCGGCAGAAAATGATCGATGCCCTTGCGCAGGAGCGGGCGCTCACCGCCATGCTCATGGACACGATTCCGGATCACATCTATTTCAAGGACGAGCGCAGCCGGTTCATCCTGGTCAATCGCTCAATGGCAGGGATCCTGGGCGTCGGAGATCCCCTGCTGGCTGTCGGGAAGACCGACTTTGACTTCTTTGCACCTGAACATGCGCAGTTGGCCTTCGATGGAGAACAGGAGATCATGCGATCCGGCACGCCGCTCGTGGACTTCGAGGAAAAAGAGACCTGGCCGGACGGCCGCGAGACGTGGGTCTCGACCACCAAGATGCCCCTGCGAAACCCAACCGGCAGGATCATCGGCACGTTCGGGCTTTCAAAGGACATTACCGAGCACCGCAGGGCGGAGGAAAGAATCCTTCGCCTTGCCGCCCTTGTCGAATCTTCGGGAGACGCGATCTTCGGGGTGGACATGCAGGGCCTGGTGACGAGCTGGAATACGGGCGCTGAAAGACTGTATGGATTCGCCGCCGATGAGATTGTCGGCCGCCAGGTTGCGGAGCTGATGGCGCCGGAGACCATGCGGGAGACTCGTGACTCCTGGGACGAGGTCCGCAACGGACAGGTGGTCCGGTCTTTCGAGGCTCTCGGCCGGAGGAAAAACGGCACCTCGGTCCATGTCCTGTATACTCTCTCGTCCGTCCGCGACGAACGGGGGGCTTCAGTGGGCATCGCCGTCATCGCGCGGGACATCACCGCCGACAAAATTCTCCAGGCCCGCCTCATGCAGGCGCAGCGCCTGGAGAGCCTCGGGACGCTGGCGGGCGGGATTGCCCACCAGTTCAACAATATCAACGCCGTCATCAAGGGCTACGTCGACCTGCTCCTGGACATGCAGGACCTGTCTCCCACGGCAAAGCTGTACGCGACGGAGGCCACGAAAGCAGTGAGCCGCCTTGTTGACATCACGGAGCGACTGCAGGGACTGACAGCCGTTACAAAGGACGGAGAACAGAGCTGCCGCCTGCACGAGATCGCCAGGTCCCTCCTTCCCCTCTTCGAGCAGCGCCTGACGGAATCGGGAACGACAATTGATCTGGACCTGTGCGAAACCCCGCGGGTCCGCCTGCATCGTTCACGCGCCGGATATATCCTCACGTCACTGCTCAGCAATTCCCTGGACTCTCTCGTGGATCGGCCGGTGCGAAGGCTTTCAATTCGAACCGGGCCGGGCCCCCAGGCAGCTTACCTGGAAGTCACGGACACCGGGTGCGGAATTTCCCCGGACAACATCCCGAGGCTTTTCACGCCTTTCTTCACGACGAAAGGGGAGTGGGCACCTGCCGGGTCATCCCAGACGAAGCGGCACGGCGTGGGCCTGAGCCTGTCGATCTGTCGAAGTGTGGTTTCCGAGTCAGGCGGGAGGATCGACGTGGAGAGCCAACCGGGAACCGGCTCGACCTTCCGAATCTGGCTTCCCAGCGTCGACTGACGTTTCCTTTTACACTCGACTGAGCTCCACCCTGGCTTCGGCCGCGGTCATGAGCCGGGCGAGCTTTCGGCCGAAAATGTCGAAAACCGCCTTCTGGATTTCCGGCCATATGGTCGTGATCCCGTCCGTGATGGCGGTGACCCGATACTCCCGCGTGGTGGCTGCATACACGGTTGCCGCGACGCAGAGGTCCGCAAGCATCCCGGTGACCATCAGGAACCGGATGTCCAGGGACCTCAGCACGAGGTCCAGGGGCGTGCCGTAGAACTTGTCCAGGCCAGGGGCGCGGATGATGACCTCGCCGGGCAGCGGCTTCACGTCGTCCACGATGTCAGGAGATTCCGGACCCGATGCTCCCGCCAGGGAATTGCCCGAGGGCATTCCCCATCCCGTGGGCTGGCCCGGCTGCGGGACCAGGTGCTCTGGGCCGAAGGGGTCCTTGCGGAGATTGGGCACCTCGGGTGAGGAGATGAACTCGGTGAAGATCACCGGCACGCGCGCACCGCGGCAGAACTCGATCAACCCCTTGACGGGGGCGAGAATGTCCCACGCGGTGGGCACGTACAGGGACGACTTCGGATCCATGAAGCTGCGCTGCATGTCGATGACCAGGAGGGCGGTGCGCGCGGGATCCAGGCGGTGCATTTCCTGGATGCGCGCGAGCTTGCGCGAAACCAGCTCGTCGTGGGAGGCCATGGAGGGCACGATAGCACGGCGGCGTTGATTCCTCCAGATCAATCGTGTAGACTTCGGGCTCATGCAGTTCGACGCCCCCCCCGCCAAAGCCTCTCTGGCGAAGAAGATCGCGGGGATGTGGGAGATCTCAGCCCGCAAGATCCGGTCAGTCGAGCGCTCCTACGACGAGTCCCGCGGCTCTCCCGTGTTCACCGTGAACGGCGCATGGACCTCGCGTGGATGGACCGAGTGGACCCAGGGATTCCAGTACGGCTCCGCGCTCCTCCAGTTCGACGCAACACGGGGAAAAGGAGTTCCTCCAGGCCGGGCGGCGGAAGACGCACGAACGCATGGCGCCGCACCTCACGCACATGGGGGTGCACGACCACGGCTTCAACAACGTGAGCACCTATGGGGGCCTGCTGAGGCTGATGAACGAGGGGCGGATTCCCGAAGACCCCGGGGAAAGGGAGGTCTGCGAGCTCGCGCTGAAAGTGAGCGGGGCCGTGCAGGCGCGCCGCTGGACGAAGACCGCGGACGGCGGTGGGTTCATCTATTCGTTCAACGGGCCCCATTCACTTTTCGTGGACACCTTGAGGTCCCTGCGCGCCCTCGGCGTCGCGCATTCCCTTGGCCACGTGCTGATGGAAGAGAATGACCGGAGCGTGTCGCTCCTGCTGCGCCTCGTCCAGCATGCCGCGGCCACGGCCCGCTTCTCCGTGTACTACGGGGAAGGCAGGGATGCCTACGACCAGCCCGGGAGCGTGGCGCACGAGTCGATCTTCAACGTGAATGACGGCATCTACCGCTGCCCGGCAACCCAGCAGGGCTGGTCACCATTCAGCACGTGGACCCGCGGGCTGGCCTGGGCGATCCTCGGGTTCGCCGAGGAGCTGGAGTTCATCGGATCCCTTCCCGCTCCGGACCTCGAACCCGCCGGGGGAAAGCCGACGGTGCTTGCCATGCTTCGCCGCGCCGCTCAGGCAACGGCGGAGTTCTATATCGCGAACACGGCAGCGGACGGGATCCCCTACTGGGACACCGGGGCGCCGGGCCTGACAGAGCTGGGCGCATGGCGCGAACGGCCGGCCGACCCGTTCAACGACCGTGAACCCGTGGACAGCTCTGCGGCCGCCATCGCCTGCCAGGGCCTTGCCCGGCTGGGATGCTGGCTGCGCGGCGACGGGAGAGAAGGACGGCGAGCGCTTTGTGAACGCGGGGCTGTCCGTGCTTTCACGGCTCCTGGAGGAGCCGTACCTCAGCACGAGCGATACCCACCAGGGGCTGCTCCTGCACTCCGTCTATCACCGGCCCAACGGGTGGGACCACGTTCCCGACGGGCCGGGCGGTTCCCTGCGGAGAGTCCAGCATGTGGGGCGACTATCACCTGCGGGAAGCCGCGCTGCACGCAGCAGCGGCTGATCGCAGGCGGGGTGCCGCTCATGTTCTGGACAGGAAAGGATGGACGATGACGATCGCGGACCTCGCACAGATCGACGGCCGGACCTACCCGGCGGGACGCAGGACACAGAACCTCGTCGGCGGTGCCTCCCCCATCACAGGCAGCCGGCTTCTGCATGGGCTATGTCACCCTGGACCCCGGCGGGGGCCAGGTGCCCTGGCACAACCACCCGCAGGAAGAAGTGTACTTCATCGTCCGCGGCACCGCCGAGGCGTGCGTCGGGGAGGAGTGCACCGTGGTCGGCGCGGGCCAGGCGCTGTACGTCCCTCCGGGGACATTTCACCAGCTCACCAACCTGGGCACCGATCCGATGGTGATGCTCTATGCGTACTCGCCGGCCGGTGACGTGGCGCACTGGCGCCAGGAGCTGGACGGGTCGCTGCCCCGCGCGGGCGCCGAGGCGCCGCCGCTTCCCGCCAGGCGCGCATCCGCAGAGAGGAGTCGCCCGGCGAAATGAGCACGCACACCGTCGGCATCATCATGAACGGCGTCACGGGGCGCATGGGCATGAACCAGCACCTGCTGCGCTCAATCGTGCCCATCATGCGGCAGGGCGGCGTCGCGCTCGGGAGACGACACGATCATGCCCGAGCCGCTCCTGGTGGGCCGCAGCAAGGAGAAGCTGGAAGCCGTTGCGGCGTCTGCGGGCGGCGCCGCGCTGGACCACGGACCTCGATGCTGCCCTGTCCGACCCGCGGATGAGCGTCTACTTCGACGCGCAGACAACGCTTCAGAGGGCCGCGGCTGTTTCGAAGGCCATCGCGGCGGGCAAGCACGTCTACTGCGAGAAGCCCACGGCCACGGCGGCAGCGGAAGCCCTGGACCTGTATTCCCGCGCGCGGGCGAGGGGAGTGAAGCACGGCGTGGTGCAGGACAAGCTGTGGCTGCCGGGCCTGATGAAGCTGGCGGACCTGAAAGCCCGCGGCTTTTTCGGCCGGATCCTGTCCGTGCGGGGAGAGTTCGGCTACTGGGTCTACGAGGGAGACCTCATCCCGGCGCAGCGGCCGTCGTGGAACTACCGCAAGGAAGAGGGCGGCGGAATCGTGGTGGACATGCTCTGCCACTGGCGCTACGTCCTGGACAACCTGTTCGGCGCGGTGAAGGCAGTCTCCTGCCTGGCGGCTACCCACATCCCCCGGCGCTGGGACGAGAACGGAAAGGCCTATGACGTGCACCGCGGACGACTCGGCGTACGCCACCTTCGAGCTGGACGGCGGCGTCATCGCCCACTTCAATTCCTCGTGGGACGTGCGCGTGCGCCGCGATGATCTTCTCACGCTGCAGGTGGACGGCACGCTGGGCTCCGCGGTAGCGGGACTTCGTGACTGCTGGATCCAGCCGTACGGCGCGACCCCGCGTCCGGTCTGGAACCCTGACATCCCCAACCCGATCGACTTCTTTGCATCCTGGCAGAAGATGCCCGAGCAGCGGCACTACGACAACGCGTTCAAGGCCCAGTGGGAGCTTTTCCTCCGGCACGTCGCTCTGGATGAGCCGTTCCGCTGGGGGCTGCTCGAAGGCGCGAAGGGCGTGCA
This sequence comes from uncultured Spirochaetota bacterium, assembly GCA_963845325.1. Taxonomy (GTDB): domain Bacteria; phylum Spirochaetota; class Spirochaetia; order SZUA-6; family Fen-1364; genus Fen-1364. Next base: position 82,769 of record CAWJRT010000035.1, on the reverse strand, counting down.
GCTCGCGGAGAAGGGCCTGGAGTCGTCGCAGCGGCGCTCCTGGGTCGACGTGCCCGGATCTGGAGGGGTGATGGAAGAGCGTGTCGCGCTGGTCACAGGGGGGACCCGGGGGATCGGGTTCGGGTGCGCCGAGGCGCTTGTGCGCGAGGGGTGGAAGCTGGCTGTCTGCGGTGTGCGCGAGGAAGACCAGGCGCACGACGCTCTCCAGGCGCTGCGCGGCTCCGCCGGCGAGGTGCTGTACATCCAGGCCGACATCGGGGAGGACGACGCCCCAGAGCGTCTGGTGAGCGCGGTTCGTGCACGGTTCGGCCGCCTGGACCTGCTGGTAAACAACGCGGGGGTGGCACCGATGGAGAGGAAGGACATCCTGGAGGCATCGCCGGAGAGCTTTGACCGGGTGATGCGCATCAACCTCCGCGGGCCGTACTTCCTGACTCAGGCCGCGGCCCGTTTCATGCTCGAGCCGTCTGCGGCAACGCAGCCCGCGGGAGCAGCAGGGAAGTGCATCATCTTCATTTCCTCCATGTCAGCCGACCGTGGCGTCGATCAACCGCGGGGAGTACTGCATCTCCAAGGCCGGACTGAGCATGGCGAGCCTGCTCTGGGCAACGCGTCTTGCCGAGAAGGGAATCTCAGTTTTCGAGGTCCGCCCCGGAATCATCAGGACCGACATGACCGCAGCAGTTGCGGAAAAGTACGATCGGCTTTTCGGCCAGGGCCTGACGCTCCAGAAACGCTGGGGCACTCCCCAGGACGTGGGCCGGGCAGTGGCAATGCTCGCGCGGGGCGATCTTCCGTATTCAACCGGCCAGGTGATCCTCGTGGACGGAGGTTTGACCGTACAGAGGCTCTGACCTCCAGGCTGCAAAAGCCCGTTGCGGTTCGACGATGGCCGCGTTGAGATGTTTTAAACAGCACGAATTTTGAGAATTCATTTGACAAATACGGCGGCCTCATTTAACATCACGGACTGTTCGAGTGGAATTGATCAAATTCTGTTGCATTTCTACCATGGGTTGGTAGAAAAAGGAGGTGATGATAAGGAAATAGTTCTTTCTTTGCTCTCGGGAAATTGGTCGTGGACTAGACATCTCAAGAGGAGGTACCTGGTAATGGCAAGAAGCAAATCTTTGATAAGGGGCGGGCTGGTGGTCCTGTTCTGCCTCTTGTTTGCAGCGGCTGCCTTTGCAGGCGGCGCTGGAGAGAAACCGGCAGCGGCGAAGGGATTCGTCATCGGCCTGAGCAACGGGTCGTTCACTCACAGCTGGCGGGTGCAGATGATTGAGAGTCTGCAACAGCAGTTCGAAGTCTACAGGGACAGGGGATGGGCCAGCAAGCTCATAGTCCAGAATGCAGGCGAGGACGTAAACACTCAGATTGCTCAGATCAGGAACCTGGTTGCGAGCAAAGTGAACCTGCTCCTGGTCAACCCTCTTTCCGGCTCAGCGCTCAACCCCGTGATCAAGGAAGCGCAGGCTGCGGGGGTGCTGGTAATCGTCTATGATCAGCCCATCGAGGATCCTCCCTGCCTGAACGTCTGGATGAATCAGGAATACTGGATGGCCCCGGTTACCGAGTGGCTTGCCAAGCAGATCAACTACAAAGGGAACATCGTCTACATCAGCGGCATTGGCGACCAACCAGGCAATGTCGCGCGCGACAAGATGGCAGCGCAGATTCTGGCGAAATACCCTGACATTCATCTGCTGGGCAAGGCGTATGGGAGATCGGACCCGGCTCTTGCTCAACAGGTGATGACAGACATGCTCGCTTCTTTCCCCAATATCGACGGAGTTCTGACGCAGGATGGAATGCCCCTCGGAATAATCCGCGCCTTCGAGGCAGCCGGCCGCAAGCTGCCGCCGATCCCGGGCGAGACCCAGATCGCCTTTATCAAGGAATGGAAACAACGGAAGGACGCTTCCGGCTTCTCCACTTTCGCCGTTGACAACTCGCCGGGCGCCGTCAACACGAGCCTCGGAATCGGACTCCGGCTCCTGCAAGGCAAGAAGCTCAAGCAGGAGGTGTTCTCCCCGGTGAAGAATACCATCTGGATCAAACCGGTTCTGCTTGTGGACAACAGCAACATCGACAAAGTCTACGCGCAATACAAGGACTGGGCCGATTCTTACTATGTGAACGCGTGGTACTCGGAAGCGCAGATTGACGCGATGTTCCAGTAGGGAACAGCTCTCTTTCAAGGAACGGCGGCACGGGCCGCCGTTCCTCCTGCTGACCAACCAAAGCCTGAGGCGCACATGACAGTCTTGGAGGCAAAACACATTCGGAAGTCTTTCGTCGGGGTCCAGGCGCTGAGCGACGCAAATTTCGTCCTGCAGCAGGGCGAAATCTGCGGGCTGGTGGGAGCCAACGGCTCTGGCAAGACGACTTTCGCCCGCATCGTGAGCGGCCTGCTTCGACCCGATGGCGGGGAACTCCTTCTCTACGATGCCCCGGTCAATCTTCGGAGCCACCTGGACGCCGAGCGCTACCGCATGGCGATGGTGCACCAGAACCTGAGCCTCATCTCCGAGATGACGGTCTGGGAGAACATTGTGCTGGGCCGGGAGGAAACCGGCACCTTTCGCTTCCTGGACAACAGCAGCGCGATCGCGCGGGCAGAAAAAGCGCTGGAGAAGATCGGCGTTGCGCTTCCCCTGCACGAGCGTGTGCGGAACATCTCCCCCGATGAGAAGCAGCTGGTGGAAATTGCCAAGGCCCTCGCCAAGGAGCCGCAGATCCTCCTCCTGGATGAGCCCACGGCGTCCCTTGATTTCCATCAGGTAGAGGCGCTGTTCGCCGCGATCCGCGCCCTCAAGGACCACGGGGTTGCCATCGTATTCATCTCCCACCGGATCTGGGAAGTCGCAAAAATCTGCGACCGCCTGGTGGCGTTCCGCAACGGAGAAACCATCGGCGGTCTCGATTTCTCGGTGCAGGCGCGGGATGAGAACCTCATCGTGCCGCTGATCACCGGTCAGGCCGCAAAGGCCCGCATCAAGAAGAACCGACAAGAGCGGACACTTGAGATGGAGGCGGAGGCGGTTCGAACCCGAGGCCCTGCGCTCGAGCTGCGGGACGTGTCGCTGCACGGCGGGGGGCTCGAAAAGATCAGCTTCGTACTGCAGAGGGGGGAGGTCCTCGGCCTTGGCGGCCTGCAGGGTCAGGGTCAGGAAGAGATTCTCATGATCCTCGCTGGCTACCTTTCCGGGTATTCGGGGACGATACAGGTGGATGGGAAACCGCTCGCTCTCCGGAACACCCGGCAGGCGATTCAACGGGGAATTGCCCTGATTCCCGGTGACCGTCAGAAGGAGGGGCTCTTTCTGGATCACTCGGTTCATTCCAACATCCTTTATCCTATGGTTTCCATGCACCGCGGCTCCTTCTTCCTGCCGCGCAGACGCAACCAGGCCGTTGCCACAGGAGCAATAGAAACAGTCTCTCTCGTTCCGCCCAACCCGAAGCTGACCGTCTCGCAGCTTTCCGGAGGAAATCAGCAGAAGGTGGTCGTGGGGAAATGGCTCGCGCTGAGCCCGAAGGTGCTCCTCCTGAACGACCCCACGAAGGGGGTGGACGTCAGTACGCGAGAGAACATTTACGCGATCATTGCGGATCTCACCCGGAAGGGGACCTCGGTCCTGCTGTACGCGAGCGACAACGCGGAGCTCATCGACAACTGTGACAGGATCCTCATCGTATTCGAAGGAAAGATCGTGAAGGAAATAACAGGGGACGACATCAACGAGGAGATGATCGTCGTCTCGTCCTTGAATGTCGAGCACTCGGGTGAGAAGATCCTGGAGGACCCCGCCCTCCGGGAAGGACGTGCGCCATGAGGACACGCCCTGGCGTCAGGGGCCTGCTCCAGAATCCGTCGTTTCCCAGCTTCCTCATGCTCGTGCTCCTCATCATCGTCAATGCCATCCTGCAGCCGGATTTCTTTTCCTACCAGGTGTTCAAGACTGACTTCATGAGCTTCACGCCGCTTGTCCTTGTGAGCCTCGCGCAGGCAACGGTGCTCCTGGTCGGCGCCGTGGATCTCTCCATTGGCGCAGGCATCTCTTTTGTCACGACCATCATGGCATCCCTCATGGCGGACTCTCTTTCATCCATGATCCTGGTGTCTCTCCTCGGGGTCGCCGCAGCCATTCTCCTTTCGACATTCAACGGGTTCTTTATCGCGCGTTTCGGGCCCCCGCCCATTATCATGACCTTCGCCACTTCGGTGATCTGGTATGGCGCGGGTCTCGTTCTCATGCCGACCCCGGGGGGGCACATCCCGGAAGCCTTTTCCACTTTCTATGCGAAGTCAATCGGCGGGTTCCTCCCCGTGTCGGTTCTCGTCCTCCTCATTGCCCTCTTCCTCTGTTTCATCGTCGGGCGTCTTCGCGCCTTTCGGCACCTCTACGCGGTCGGGGGGAACGAGCGCGCGGCGCGGGCAAGCGGCATCAATGCAACCGCTATAAAGATCTTTGCATTCGCGCTGAGCGGGGTTTTTGCCGCCCTGGCCGTGATGTGCGTGGTGGGCCAGACGGCGACCGGTGATGCCAGGAGCAGCCAGAGCTTCACCTTGAACTCCGTTGCCGCTGCGGTCATCGGAGGCATCGCATTCTCCGGTGGCAAGGGCAACTACATCGGGGCGGCGATAGGAGGCATCATCCTTGGCCTCCTGATCAACATCATCTACTTCGCGAATATCACATCCTTCTACCAGGTATTCACGAAGGGCGTGATCATTATTGTCGCGTTTCTCATAGGGGCCGTGCCGCAGCTGTTGCGTGAGATTTCCCGGCGTAGAGAGGAAGTTCATGAATAGCAGGAACTCACTTCGTTCTGTTCCGTCCGCCCTTGGATTGCTGACCTCCAACACCCTGACCATCGCCGTGGCGGCGGTCATTGTCCTTTTTGTGATCGGGCAGATCATTTCCCCGGGGTTCCTGAGCTTCAGCCACATCATGAGCGTCCTGCGCCTGTCCGTATTTCTTGGCATCGTCGCTCTTGGACAATCATTCGTCATCATGGCGGGCGCCGAGGGTATCGACCTCTCCATGGGCTCCGTGCTGTCCCTCGGAGTGGTGGTCTCCTCCTCCATCCTGAATGGAAATGACGCCAACATCCCCTTTGCGCTGGTAGCCGTCGTCGCGATCGGCTTCACCATCGGCCTCATGAACGGCGTCGGCGTGTCCTATGTCGGCATCCCTCCTTTGATCATGACCCTTGCAATGTCGAGCGTGATCGAGGGGGTTTCCCTGATATATACGAAAGGCTTCCCAAAAGGCATGGCGTCGGGGGCCCTGAAGGCGCTCGGCAATGGCAGGATGGGAGCCATTCCCAACGTGATCCTCCTCTGGATCGTCATCATCGTGATTGCGACTCTCTTCCTCTTCCGCAAGCGATGGGGCGCCGTCCTTTTCGGAGTCGGCTCCAACTCCACCACCGCGGAGCTTTCCGGAATCAACGTCAAGCGTTTCCGCATGTTTGTGTACGGGATCTGCGGGGCGATTGCGGGATTTGCCGGGTTCATGGTGCTGGGGTACACCGTCACACCCTACCTGAACCTCGGGCCGGCTTATATCATGCCTCCCATAGCGGCCGCGGCGGTCGGCGGGGTGCCGTTCGCCGGGGGCGGGGGAAGCTACCTGGGCGCCGCTATTGGCTGCGTGCTGCTCACAACACTCACTTCAATCCTGGTTGCGCTTCAGACCACGGAGGCAATCCGCCAGATCGTGTATGGCACGCTTCTGTTCATGATCGTTCTCGCGTACACCAGACGCAAGACAGAGTAGCGGGCAGGGCTCAGTCCACTCCGACCATGACGCTGCTCGCCTTGATGACGGCGTAGGCCTCCTTTCCCTTTTTCAGGCCGAGCGCCCGCGCAGACGACTTGGTGATCACCGCCACCACCTCGATACCGTTCGGCAGCTCGATGGACACTTCCGAGCTGACCGCTCCGTGGATGACCTTCGTTACTTTTCCCTTCAGAACATTGCGTGCACTGATCTTCATTGGGTCTCCTTGATCATTCGAAGATAGGCACCGCGGGCTGAAGTGACAAACCCGTCCTTCGCGTACCCCGCGGCAGCAACGCGCCTTGACCCTCCCGAAGGCGACCGATAGGATGAGCACACAACAAGATCGCCGAGCAGTTTCGTCTGCAACCCCGCGCTCGTTCGGGCACGCGGGGAATGACACTCTGCCGTACGGGCTGGGGGCGCGAAAGCGCGCTCACCTGCCCCAGGGGCCGTTGCCGTTTGCGAACAGCCCTGCAGGGCGCGCCGGGAAACCGGTGCACCTCCCAATCCTTGGAAAGGCGAGAAGAGGCTTCCACCCCTTCCTTGCCTTCAAAACGCTTGTTTTGGAGGTATACGATGAAAAGGTTCATTGCAATTGCGCTCCTGCTGTGCGCACTCCTTCTGCCCGCGGCCGCGCAGAACGTCCGCCTGCGGCTTGCCACAACGACCAGCACGCAGGACAGCGGGCTTCTCCCGATCCTCAATCCGCCTTTCGAGAAGCTCACGGGGATCACCGTGGACGTCATCGCCGTGGGTACCGGGAAGGCGCTCAAGCTCGGGGAAAATGGCGACGTTGATGTCGTTCTTGTCCACGACCGAAAGGCGGAGGACAAGTTCGTTGCGCAGGGCTTCGGAGTGAATCGCCGGGACGTCATGCACAACGACTTCGTCATCGTCGGTCCGGCCGAGGATCCGGCGGCGGTGGCGCGGAGCACCTCGACCGTTGACGCCTTTTCCCGGATCGCGGCTGCCGGGGCTCCTTTTGTTTCCCGAGGTGATGCGTCCGGAACGAACGCCAAGGAGCTGGACCTGTGGGCCGCCGTGCCGCTGAAGCCGAAGGGAGCGTGGTACAAGGAGGCTGGCCAGGGAATGGGAGAAGTGCTCACCATGTCCAGCAACCTGAAGGCCTACACGTTGACCGACCGCGGGACTTGGATCGCCATGAAGGACAAGCTGGATGGCCTTCGCATCCTCGCAGAGGGCGATCCTGCCCTTTTCAACCCTTATGGCGTGATTGCCGTCAACCCGCAGCGGCATCCCGAGGCAAACTACATGGCGGCGATGCAGTACATCGCATGGGTCACCTCGGCACAAGGACAGAAGAGTCATCCGGGAATACACCATGGGCGGCCAGCAGCTTTTCACGCCGGACGCCGTGAAATAGGGGCTGCGCCACGGGAGTATTGGGGAGGGCATTCGAGCTCCTCGTCTCAGGAGACAGGGAGGTCTGGTTCATCGCCTGGACCTCCCTCCGGTTCTCGCTGGCCTCTGCCGTCATCGCCTGCATCCCGGGCATTCCTCTCGGCGTGCTGATTGCGCTGAAGCGATTCCGCGGGAGGCGGGCGCTGCTGGCAGTCCTCACGAGCCTCATGGCACTCCCCACGGTGGTCGTCGGCCTGATTGTTTACTCTTTGATTTCCCGGGCGGGGCCCCTTGGATTCCTTGGAATCCTGTTCACGCCCCGCGCGGTGATCATTGGCCAGGCCATCCTTGCGCTGCCCGTCATCGTGTCGATGACGGCAAGCGCCTTGAGCAGCCTCGATCCGCTGTTCCCCGAGCTGCTGGAGACGCTCGGAGCTTCGCCGAGGGACGTTCTCTGGATGAGCATGCGCCAGGCTCGGGGAGCCGTGCTTTCCGCGGGCCTTGCCGCCTTCGGGAGGGTGGTCGGGGAGGTCGGCGTGGCCATGATGCTGGGCGGCAACATCCGCTGGTACACCCGGACGCTCACCACGGCCATCGCCCTGGAGACAAGCAAGGGAGAGTTCGAGCTCGGGCTTGCCCTCGGCATGATCCTGATGGTTGTTTCCCTGGGAGTAAACGCGGTGCTGCACTGGGCAATACCCCATGAGTGACGCGCCGGGGTTTCCGCTGCTTTCGCTCCGCCGGGTGCGTGTGCGCTTCGAGGAGCGGACCGTGCTCTCCGTGGACGCGCTTGACTTCGATGAAGGCAGGGTGACGGTCCTCGTCGGAGAGAATGGCTGCGGCAAGACCACGCTGCTTCGCGTCCTGAACGGCCTGATCCGGCCTGCCGAAGGGTCCGTCGAGTTCCGGGGGAAGCCGCTTCACGGGGAAGGGCTCGCGTGCGTGAGGCAGGAGTCCGTCCTTGTCCACCAGGCACCGCTGCTTTTCCGCGGATCCGTCGGGTTCAACGTCAGCTACGGTGTTCGGCTGAGAGGGGCGCGGCGCGCGGCGGCCTCGGCACAGGCTGCCGAGGCGCTTCGCCGTGTCGGCCTGGAAGGATTCGACCAGCGCAGGGCCTCGACTCTTTCGGGCGGTGAAAGACAGCGGGTCGCCCTCGCGCGCGTCCTCGCTTTTTCCCCGCGTGTCCTTTTCCTGGACGAGCCTACTGCAAACGTGGACGCAGTGTCACGGAGGGAGATTGAGAAGATCATCAGCGGCCTGTCCCGGTCCGGGTCGACCGTCATCATGAGCACGCACAACAGGGATCTCGGCTACCGGCTCTCCGATCGGCTGGTGCGGCTGGAAGGCGGGATTCCTGCGGAAGTGGAAGAGAACGTCCTGAGGGGCCGGGTGGAGAGAATGGACGAGCAGTTCGCGTACTTCCGGGCAGGAGAGGCGCTCCTTCGCTGCCCGGCCAGGGAGGGCAGCTTTGTCGTGGCGGTGCTTCCCTGCGACGAGCTGATCCTCTCCCGCCCGCCGCTTGCGTCCAGCGCGCGCAACGAGCTCCATGGCGTGGTGGTCGAGACGCGGCCCCTGGGAAACCTCCTCCGTGTCACGGTGGACTGCGGAGTCCGGCTGAAGGCGCTGGTCACCCGGGAGGCGGCGGCCGAGCTCGGCGTGGAAAAGGGCGCCGCGTGTGTGGTAACCTTCAAGGCCTCCGCGGTGCGGCTGTACTAGCCCGCCGCGCGAGTGAGAGGCGAGATGATCGATCTGGACCGGGCCCTTGATATCGTTCGCAGCGTCGCAGTCCACGTCAGGACTGAGACGATCCCCCTCGGCGATGCCCTGCACCGCGTCCTTGCCGCCGACGTGCTTTCCCTGATCGACTCTCCCCCGTTCGACAAGTCCGCCATGGACGGGTTTGCCATCGGAGGGTCGGACGACTCGGCGGCATTTCGCATCGTCGACACCGTGGCCGCGGGGACAGCGCCCACCCGCAGCCTGGGGACAGGGGAGTGCGCGCGCATCATGACGGGAGCCATGCTGCCCCGGGGGGCCGTCCGGGTCATCCGGCGTGAGTTCGTCCAGGAATCGGCGGGAAGCATCCGGGTTCTCACTCCCGAGCAGGGAGACAACGTCATCCGCAGGGGGGCAAGCCTCGCGGCCGGCGCGCCCGTTCTGCAGAAGAAAGTCATCACGCCGCAGGATGTCGGAGCGCTGGCGGCATCCGGGATGGACCGTCTCACGGTCGCGGTCCCCCCGCGGACCACCGTCCTGTGCACCGGTCCCGAGGTGCTCCCTCCCGGAGTCGCTCTCGGTCCGGGCCAGATCTATGACAGCAACGGGCCGCAGCTCCTGGCCCAGCTTTCATCCCTGCGCTGTCCCGGCACGGTCCGTGACCGGTGTGGAGGACCGGCCCGGCCCGCTCGGAGAGGCAATTGAAACGGCCCTGGGCTCGTGCGATCTTCTCCTTCTTACTGGCGGAGTCTCCGCAGGCAATTTCGACTACGTGCCGGATTGCCTGCGGGAGCTGGGGGCGGAGATCCTGTTCCATGGCGTGGCCGTGAAGCCGGGGAAGCCGACGTTGTTCGCCCGCCGCGGCGAACAGCATGTCTTCGGCCTCCCGGGCAACCCCGTTTCCACCTTCGTGATCTTCGAGGTGTTCGTGAAGCCGTTTCTCTATCGAAGCATGGGCATCGACTGGTTTCCCCCGCTGTACAGGGGAACCCTGGCGCACCCGGTCCGAAGGACACAGGCGGAACGAACCGAGTTCCTGCCGGTGCGTATTCGGCAGGGGCTGGTGGATGCGGTCCCGTACCATGGTTCTGCTCACCTGAATGCGCTTGCCGATGCCGACGGGCTGATCAGGATCGAGGCCGGCGTGCAGGAGATCCGGGAAGGAACACAGGTGGATGTTCGACCGATTTGAACGCCCCATCACGTACCTCCGGATCTCGGTCACTGACAAGTGCAACCTGCGCTGCCGCTACTGCATGCCCCCCGAGGGCGTGCCCCTGCGCCGTCACGAGGACCTGCTCCCGCTGGAATCACCTGGCGGAGGCAGCCCGCGCGGCCGTGGGGCTGGGTGTCACCAAGATCCGCCTCACCGGCGGCGAGCCGCTGGTACGGCGGGGAATCGTCGGGCTTGTGCGCATGATCGCCGCGATCGAGGGCCTTGAACATCTCGGCATGACCACCAACGGAACGCTCCTGGCCCCTCGGCGCGCGAGCTGAAGGAAGCGGGCCTGGATTCGGTGAACGTCTCCCTGGATACCCTCGATCCCGGCACGCTACGCCGAGATCACCAGGGGCGGCTCGATCGAGGAGGCCCTGGCCGGCATCCGTGCGGCCGCGCGGCCGAGGGCTGCCCGCTGAAGATCAACATGGTCGCCCTCGGGGACACCTCGACAGAAGAGATCGAGGCGATGAGAGACTACTGCTCTTCCATCGGCGCGCGCCTGCAGCTCATCAACCATTTCGATCTCACCCGGCAGAAGGGAGAGGACGATGCCGACCACCCCTACTCTTTCGACCGGCCTCCTTCGTGCGCGGGATGCAACCGCATCCGGCTCCTCGCCGACGGCACGCTGAAGCCGTGCCTCCACTCGGACGAGGAGGTGCGGCTTGACCCGGCCCGGCTCGACCGAGAGCCTCCGCGAGGCAATTCTCGCAAAGCCCCGGCGCGGCGGCGCCTGCACCAGCCGCTCGATGCGGCAGATCGGAGGCTGACCGTGGACCTGAGTCATCTCGATGAGCAGGGGAAGGCCCGCATGGTGGACGTCTCCTCCAAGGAAAGGGTGCGGCGCACCGCGCGCGCCAGCCGGCATGATCCTCATGCAGCCGGAGACCCTCCGACTGGTACGCGAAGGCCTCCTGAAAAAGGGGGATGCATTCGCGGTGGCGCGCGTGGCCGGGATCGCGGCGGCCAAGCGCACCTCCGACCTGATCCCCCTCTGCCACAACATCAGGATCGACCAGGTCAGCGTCGACCTTGCCTTGGAGGAGACGGGTGTGCGCATTCACTGCCTCGGCCGTCTGCACGGAGAGCACGGGCATCGAGATGGAGGCGCTCACGGCGGTTTCCGTGGCGGCCCTCACCCTGTACGACATGTGCAAGGCCGTGGACAGGGAAATGAGGATCGTCGACATCCATCTGGTGGAAAAGACGAAGGGCCCCCGCATCGTGAACCGGGATTTTTTCATACTGTCGATCAATGTTTCCCAGCGCACCGGCGAGCAGAAGAAGCCCGTGGCCCGGGCGGTCCTCCGCGAAGGCCACGGCATCGTGGGTGACGCGCACGCGGGGGACTGGCATCGCCAGGTCTCGCTCCTCGCCGAGGAGGACATCGATACGCTCCGGGGAAAGGGGATCGAGATCGGGTTCGGCGATTTCGCGGAGAACATCACCACCCGCGGCATCGACCTGGGATCGCTGCCTGTCGGCAGCCGCCTGCGCATCGGGCCCGCCCTGCTGGAAGTCACGCAGATCGGGCAAGGAGTGTCACACGGGTGCGCTATACGCCAGATCACAGGAGACTGCGTCATGCCGCGAAAAGGGGTGTTTGCCCGCGTCATCACCGGCGGGGAGATCGATCATGAAAGTCGCTGTCATCACGATCTCTGACCGCGCTTCGCGCGGCGAGTACGAGGATCTCTCGGGTCCCGAAATCGAGAAAGAAATCCTTGCGCTCTATCCCGCGGCCGTGGTGACTCGTTCGGTGGTGCCCGACGAGCCTGAAGCGATTCTTGCCGAGCTGCACGTGCGCGCGGGCGTTGACTTCATCCTGACCACGGGGGGCACCGGGCTGTCGCCGCGGGACGTGACGCCGGAGGTGACCATGCGGTTCTGCGAGAAGGAGATCCCCGGGATTGCCGAGGCCCTCCGGGCGAAATCCTACAAGGAAACGCCCGCCGCAATGCTGTCACGGGGATACGCGGGAATGCGGGGCAGCACCGTTGTTGTGAACCTCCCCGGCTCCCCGAGGGCGGTCCGCCTGTGCATGAGCGTCCTGGGCCCGGTCATGGAGCACGCCGTCAGGATGATGCGCGCCGAGGGCCACCAGGACGGATCATCATCGACTTCACGCGGGTGAGCAGATCGTGGGGCTGGAAGGGCTTGCTGAGCAGGGGCAGGCCGCGGGTGTCCTGACGGAGAATGGAACTTGACGTGGTCGGTGTAGCCTGACACGTACAGGACCGGGAAGCTTGGGCCGTGTCCGCGAGAGCCGCTCGCCCATTTCCACGCCGCTCATGCCGCCGGGCATGACGACGTCCGTCACCACGAGGTCCAGCTGCGTTGAGCCCTCCGCCACCAGGAGCGCCTCCCGGGCCGAAGCGACGGAGACCACCCGGTAGCCGCCGCGCTCCAGGACCCGGCGTGGCCAGCTCGCGAACGTCCGACTCATCTTCCACCAGGAGGATGGTTCCGCTGCCCGGCTGCAGGTGCAGCGGGACCTCGTCCGCGGGCGGCTTCTCACCGGAAGGCTGCACGCGCGGAAGTGCCACCGTGAACACGCTTCCCCGGCCCGTGGCGCTGTCCACGGTGATCCTGCCCCCGGACTGTGTGACGATCCCGTAGACCGTAGAAAGCCCGAGGCCCGAACCCTTTCCCTCGGCCTTCGTCGTGAAGAACGGCTCGAACATGTGAGTCCTGGTTTCCTCCGACATTCCCACCCCGTCATCGTGCACCCGCAGCACGGCCCAGGGCCCTGCCGGAAGGCCGGGCGGAAGTCCTTTGACCCGGCTGCCCCGGACTCCTCGACGGGCGGCGTTCCCGCGCTTCCGCATTCGGCAGCGGAGGTTTCCAGGAGGAGTTTCCCGCCGCCGGGCATGGCATCGCGCGCGTTCACCGCGAGGTTCATGAGCACCTGGTCGATCTGCCCCTGGTCTGCGCGCACCCAAGTGCGTCCGGTGAAAGACGCACGACCAGCTCGATGTCTTCGCCGATGAGCGGACGCAGCAGGGTCACCGAGTTCGCCACCACCTTGTTCAGGTCCAGGACGATGGGCTGGAGGATCTGCTTGCGGCTGAAGGTGAGAAGCCGGCTGGTGAGAGCCGAGGCGCGCTTGATCGTGGCGCGGATCTGGCCCAGGTCGGAGAGGGCAGGAGAGTTGCCCTCCAGGCTGTCCGTGAGAAGGCTGGTGTAGCCCGAGATCACGGTGAGCAGGTTGTTGAAGTCGTGCGCGATGCCGCCCGCCAGGCGGCCGACCGCCTCCATCTTCTGCGAGTGCAGGAGCTGCTCCTGCGTCCTGTTGAGCTTTTCCAGGCTGCTTTCCAGGTCACGCACGAGCCGCGTCTTTCTCCACGCGGCGGCGGCCTGGTGCGCGAAGGCGGTGAAGACCTGCAGGTCTTCGGGACCCAGGTCCTGCCCGGCAACCACCAGAAGGCCGCTCGGCTCGTCCTCGACCACCAGCGGGGCGAACATGACCCCGCGAGGACCGGGCACGCGGGCCGTCGCTGCCCGGCGTCATCGGCGCCTGCATTGCCGAAGAACAGCGTGAGGTCGTCAGGATCAAGGGTGCAGTACAGCGCTCCGCGGCCGTCCATTGCCTGCGCCACGTCTTCCGCGGCGTCCCGGGAGAGGAGCGGGCCGGCGCCGAAGTCGGGCTGGTTCCCGTCCGCGGAGGGATCGATGATGCTCACCTCTCCCGTGGTGCCGTTCCCGCGGCAGTGCATCCGCAGGGCCCGCGCAGGCTCGGCGGCGAGCATGAACACGGCGCTGTCGAACCCGAGACCCGAGAGGACGCGGACCGCAGAGGGAAAGACCTCCGCGGGCGTCAGCGCCTGCTCCATGGCCAGGGTTGCCGGCGTTGAGGGACTGCAGCAGCCGCTCGGTGCGCTTGCGCGCGGTGATGTCCGTTACGATCCCGAGGATGGCCGGGGTGCCGTCGTACCCGATGAGCCGGGTGGTCAGGATTGCATCGATGCGCTTCCCCGCCCTGGTGACCAGGACCAGCTCGTACGGGGGGACGTCCTCCCCCTCCATGAGGCGGCGGAACGCCTGGGCGGCAACCACGTCCGTGCCCGGCGCCGTCAGGTCGCGCAGGTCGAAATCGGGCGCATACAGTGTCTCGCGCGGGTACCCGATCGAAACCTCGCACTGGCGGTTGGCATACACCACGCGGCTGTCGGAATAGATGAAGATGATGTTGGGAGACTGTTCCGCGAGGTTTCGGAACTTTTCCTCGGATTCTCGGAGGACCTTCTCCGTGCGAAGGCGCACGTCCAGCTCCCGGGTGACCTTTTCGTACAGCCGTGCGTTTTCCACGGCAACCGCCACCTGGTCGGCGATCGTGGTGGCCAGCAGCATGTCCTCGGAGTCGTAGCGGTGCGCCCGGTAGGTCTGCACGCTCATGACGCCGATGAGCCGCTCGCCGATCAGCATGGGAACGCCGATCCATGACGTGGGCACCTTGCCGGTGCCCCACCATAGCGGCATGACGCCCGGCACGTCGTCGAGGCGGCCCAGGTCGTTCACCAGGAGCGGCTTTCCCGTCTTCACGACGCGCGAGGCGAGCCCGGCGCCGATCGGCTCCCGCACCGGCGGTTCCCGCCGGCCCTCGTCGACCTGGATGCGGAAGTCCAGGGTGTCCGAGCTCCCGTCCAGCAGGGCGATGAAAAATGCGTCCGCCTTGAAGATGGGGGTCACTTCGCGGTGAACGGTCTCCAGCAGGTCGTCGAGGTCGAGGACGGAGCCCGCCGCGGCGGAAATCCTGTTCACCAGGGTGAGCCGCTCCGCGCGGCGCTGCGTTTCCTCGTACAGCCGGGCGTTCTCGATCGCGGAGGAAAGCTGGTCGGCGATGGTCTGCTGGGTGAGCACGTCCTTCTGGCTGAAAGCGTGCAGCGAGCTGCTCTGCACGTCCAGCACGCCGATCACGCGGTCGCTGCGGAGGATGGGCACGGCGAGCTCGGACTTCGTCATTGCCGGGTCCAGCAGAGAGACGTAGCGCGGCTCGCGGCTCACGTCGCCGACCATGAGCGGACGACCCTCCGCCGCGACCCATCCGCAGATTCCTTCCTTTCCAACCTTCAGCCGGAAGCTGTTGATATGCGCCGATGCCCCGGGATGCGTGGAGGCGCGGAGCACCAGCTCGTCTCCCGACACCAGGAAGACCGCCACGGTGAAATAGTCGAACGATGAGCGGATCAGGGAGCCGCCTGCCCGAGCAGCTCGTCCAGCCGAAGGAGCCGCGCCGTCCTGCTGCTGATCTGGGCGATCAGCTCCTGCCGGTGGGCGCGCTCCCGCAGGTCGGCGGCCAGCTCGCGCAGCGGATTGAACAGCTGCCGCCTGATGATGCCCCAGCCCAGCAGGCCGACGCTGACCATGCTGGTGAGAGCCATGACGGGGAACCGGGGCTGCGCGATGCCGCCCACGAGGAATCCGCCGAGCAGCAGGCCGACGCTGAGGGCGATGGAGGGCGTGCTCTCCCGGCGCCACGACCTGGCCAGCAGGACAAAAGACGCGCAGAGACAGGCGGTGGGCAGCGTGACGGCCGCCAGTCCCAGGGGGCTGACGCGGTAGAACACCAGCCCCGCCGGGCTCATCCAGGGATCCGACACCAGGCGGGCCCTGAAGAGCGGGACAGAGAGCGCCAGCATGGCCGCGGCAACAGCCGCCACGCCGCCCGGTCGCCCACCAGCCGCGAACGCGCACGTAGCGCACGCAGAACAGAAGGAGAAAGGGCGCCGTGAAGGCGAAGAACACCGTGGCAAGCTGGAGGAGCTCTTCCGGGCTGCCCACCCGGAAGTACAGGGCGAGCCGCAGGAGGAGGGAGCAGACGACGAACCCCGACTCCATTGCGGTGAAGAGCACGAAGTTCCGGTTCAGCGGCTTGTCGAGCCCGGCCCCTCCCACGGCAAGCATCAGCCCGGCGGACAGCGCGAGTGAGAGCGAGAGGCACGCGATGTCGAGGGCCAGCAGGAACGGCACAGTTCGAAACCTCCCCTTTGCCTGTTGATCAGTGTATCCGACTGTCCCGTGTCGGAACAGCGGAATTATTCCTGAGGGCGGGACGGGTTGATGACTGGCGGCTCCCCGGTGCTCTTTCCGTGCAGAGTGTCGACATGGATGGCGATGACGCAGGTCCGAGCGAGGGAGCTGGGGCGATAGGCGTGTCCGGCGGCTGCACCCGGCCCGTAGTGGCGCATGATCGAGTCCAGCCCCTTCAGGCGCTCCTGCCCGTCTTCCACGATCCGTGCACGTCCTGTGCCGACCACGGTTCGGGCAGCGGCGGAAAAATCACAGGGCGTCGGGCCCGTGGTGAGTGTCATCATCGTGCTGGCGGAAAACCCCACGATGGGGTGGGCGCGGAGGAGATCGATCTTTGTGCCCACCAGCGCGCTGTGGACGTACAGGGTGTCGCCCTCGCTTCCGAAGCAGACGGGAAAAACGTACGGGGCCGGTTCGTCCCGGAGCGCGAGGAACAGGAGGTCGGCATCATGGAGAATCTCCTCCAGGGCGTGCCGGTCCGTAATTTCCCTCTCGGATCGTCTCATCGGTCGTGAATGGAGCCACAAAGACCCCGGTTTGTCAAATGAAAACTCCGTGGTATTCTCGGCGGCATGAGTTACGCGCCAAAGAAAGATCGCTACGAGGGCATGAAGTATTCCCGCTGCGGGCGCAGCGGGTTGAAACTGCCCGTGCTTTCCCTTGGACTCTGGCACAACTTCGGGGGGGAATCGACTCCGGAAAATTGCCGCGCGATGCTCCGCCGGGCGTTCGACCTCGGCATCACGCATTTCGATCTTGCGAACAACTACGGGCCGCCGCCGGGTTCGGCGGAGGAGACCTTCGGGAGAATCCTCCGCAGTGACTTTCAATCCCTGCGGGACGAGATGATCATTTCCTCCAAGGCCGGTTACCTGATGTGGCCGGGCCCCTACGGGGAGTGGGGCTCGAAGAAGTACCTGGTTGCGAGCCTTGACCAGACTCTCCGCAGGATGGGTTTCGACTACGTGGATATTTTCTATTCGCACCGGCCGGATCCCGAGACACCGCTCGAGGAGACCATGGCGGCCCTCGACCTGGTTGTACGCCAGGGCAAAGCCCTCTACGCGGGAATCTCGAACTACAAGCCGCCCGAGGCGCGCAAGGCCATCGGCATTCTCCGCGGCCTGGGTACCCCATGCCTGATCCATCAGCCCTCCTACTCGATGCTCAATCGCTGGGTGGAGGAAGGGCTGCTTGACCTGCTCCAGTCCGAAGGCGTGGGCTGCATCGCCTTTTCTCCGCTTGCCCGCGGTCTCCTCACGGACCGCTATCTTTCCGGCATCCCCGCTGATTCGCGTGCCGCCGGACCCAGTACCTTCCTGAAACCGGAGGAGATAACCGAGGCGGTGCGGACCAGGCTGCGAAGGCTCAACGACGTTGCCGCTGCCCGGGGACAGAGCCTGGCGCAGATGGCGCTGACGTGGGTGCTCCGATCCGGACGGGTCACCTCCGTGCTGATCGGGGCGAGCAAGCCGTCCCAGATCGACGATTGCGCAGGCATCGTCAACAGCCCCGCGCTCACCGGGGAGGAGGTCGCGAAGATCGATGTGATCCTTTCGAGCTGAGGACGGAAACCGATCAGGCCTCCAGGGCCATGCGGGCCAGGGCATGCATCCTTTCAGGAAGAGCATCAGCGGGCACACGGTCGGCCACCCCGACGATCACGCGCGGGTCAGCGGCGCCCCGGGAGAACGCTGCCTCGGCAGCATCGCGAAACTCATGTTCGGGACACGAGGCAAGCAGGCAGTCCTGGGGAATCCCTCCCCACAGGGCCAAGTCCGGACCGGAGATCTCGCGCGCTTCCTCGAGCGTCGAATCCCCCTGCGGGGGTCCGCTGATCCCCTGCACGCAGTCCACTCCGCACTGGGCAAGGCCGGCGAGAAGTCCGCGGACCGGCCCTCCGACGTGCACGACGAGGCGTTTTCCCTCCGCGTGCAGCGCCTGGACTGTCCGTGCATAGCTGGGGGCAAGACTCTCCTTGAACGACTCGGGGGGCAGGAACTGGCCGTCCAGGTTGTCCGGGGACAGCACGAGGTCTCCGGGGAGCGCCGCCATGTCGGACACCAACCCGGCAAGCTTCTCCTCCAGCAGGGCCACGATCTCTTGGAGGGCTTCGGGCTCCTCCAGGAGGAAGATGAGCCCCTCTGACCATCCGATGAACGAGTGAAAAAGCTCCGACCATGGACGCTTGGGAAGCTCAAGAACGGTCGCTCCTGGCGACATTTCGACGGTCGCTCCTGGCGACATTTCGATTTTTGGCTCGGGGGAGCTCGAGGAGCGTGCAGTGTAGCGGCGCGCAGTGACGACTTCGCGCGCGGCAGCGAGATCGACCCGGTTTTTCACCGGGTATTCCGACTGCCACCAGTCCCCGTCGGGTCCGAGCGTCCAGCGCGAGGTGAGCACCCCTGCGCCCGTTTCCCACGTCAGGGTTTTCTCGGCCGGGCCCTGCGTCTCGCGGACCACGATCCCGGGCAGCTCGATGCGCCAGGGCCGGAATGGCCGCCAGAGCCGTACCCGCAGTCTCCGGCAGATCTTCCTCTATTGGCAGCCCCTGCCATTCGGGAGGGAGTGTACCGCGGTCGGCGTTGCGGGAATGCCAGAACGTCAGGTCGGGAAGAAACAGGGGCCAGGCCCGGGCCATTTATGCCGTCACGATCACGGGTCGGCGGCGTTTGTCCGAGAGGAAACTCGCATCGAGGCAGGCCTGCACGCGGGCCCCATTGACGAAATCCGACTCGTCGCTGGCGCCGGAGCGCACGGCGGCAAGGAAACGCTGGTACTGGTTCGGCGCCTTCGGAGCAGTGACGTCTTTCCAGACTGCTGGTTGCATGGGCTTTTTCGAACGGGCCATCCGGAAGGACGTGACTGACCGGTCGAGGTCCACCTCCACGGCACCTTCGTCCCCGAACACGCGGACCCGGAGGCTGTTGATATGACCCGTTGCCCAGCGCGTGGCGTGCACCGTGCCGACCCCGCCCCCGGCGAGTTTCAGGGTGGAGACGAAGCTGTCGTTCGCGTCCAGGACATAGGCCCGATCCGGTTTCCCTTCACGCCCTTGTCGAAGGTTGCCAGGCGGCAGGAAATCTCCGCGATCTCTCCGCAGAGCAGCGCGGTAAGGTCGTAGATGTGACAGCCGATGTCTCCGAGCGACCCGGCGCTTCCATGGCGGCGGGACAGGCGCCACGTGAACCCGTCCGTTGTTCTCCAGTTTCCCCAGGTGTCCTGCACGAGCCAGCTTTGCAGGTAGCTCGCCTCCACGTGCAGGACCCGGCCGATGCCGCCGTCCCTGATCAGCGCGGCCGCGGCCTGGGCGCAGGGCGCATTGCGGTACGAAAAGTTGACGTGCGTAACCACGCCCCGCGCGCGCGCCGCATCACGCATCTTCCGCGCGTCGGCAAGGGAGGTGGCCAGGGGCTTCTCGCACAGGACGGCCAGGCCGCGCGCAATGGCGGCCAGGGACACCGGTGCGTGCGCCGCATCCACGGTCACCACGGACACCGCGTCCAGAGTCTCCGCCGCGAGCATGACCCGGTAGTCGCTGTACCACTTGGGGATGTTCCACCGCGCGGCAAACGTGCGGGCGCGCGCGGGATCGATATCGGCGCACGCGGAAATCCGCACGCCCTTCATCGGGGAGAAGTTCTCCGCGTGGGTGTTTGCCATGCCTCCGGTGCCGATGATGCCCAGACGGATCATGGGCGCAACTGTATGCCGATCGAGCCTGCCAGTCCAGAACTCATCGCTAGTAGGAATACTTCTTGGCGATGGCGGTGAGCAGGTCTCCCATTTTCAGAAAGATGCCGACGAGCTCGGGATCGAACTTCCTTCCCGCCTGGTAGCGGATGTAGTGCAGCGCGTGCTCCTGGCGCCAGCTCTGCTTGTACGCGCGCTGCGAAACCAGCGCGTCGTAGACGTCGGCAATCGCCACGACCCGGGCCGGAAGCGGTATTTCCGTGCCCTGCTTCCCGGGCCCCATGAAGATCTTCCCCTCGTACAGGTTCTCCACTCTTCCCGGGTAGCCCGACCCGTCCCAGTTCTCGTGGTGGTTGAGCGCCACCTCAGCGGCCATGTAGTCCCAGAACGAGTTCGAGCGGTGGAACAGCCGGTGGCCAAGAACGGTGTGCTCCTTCATCCTCAGCTTCTCATCGTACGAGAGCTGGCCCGATTTCTTGAGAATGATGTCGCTCACGGCCACCTTGCCGACGTCATGGAGCATTGCGGCGGTGCGCAGCACGTCGCGTACCTTGCGGATCTCGCGGGAGGACACGTTGCGCTTGGTTGCCCACATCTCGTACAGCTCCACGGAGTACGCGCCAACCCGCTTGGCATGGCGGCTGGTCTCGAAGGGATCGCGCAGCTCCGCCAGCTCCACCATCCGCAGCACCATCTCCCGCGAGAGACGGGCCTTTTCGATAGCATCCGCGGCGTGCTGCGCGAACTGGGTGATGAACATCTTGTCATCCACGGAGAAGGCGATGACCTCACCTTCTTCGTTCTTGGCGTTGATGAGCTGCAGGACGCCGACCACCTCGTTTTCCCGTGTCTTCAGCGGCACGCCCAGGATGGAGCGGGTGCGGTAGTTCGTCTTCTGGTCGAAGGCGGGGTTGAAGGAAAAGGACAGCTCGCTCTGGATGTGGTACACGTCGTCGATCAGGATGGGCTCACCGGTCTTGGCCACGTAGCCGGCAAGGGAGGCCTTGTCGACGGGCAGGGAGGCGCCGCTGGGGATGTACTTGTCCTTTGTTTCCCCCCGGAAGAGCGTGTCGTTCTGCACGAAGCTGAAGTACAGGAAGCCGCGGGCGGCAAGATAGATGGTTCCCGCGTCCGCCATGAGGAAACGGCGCGCCTCCGTGAGGATGTTCTCGAGCAGTGAATCGAGGTCCTTGATCGTGAAGAGGGATTCGATGGTTCGGAGCAGCTTCTGGGTGTCACGCTTCATAAGAAAGCGTTCTCCGCCCCGGCGAACGCACACCAAGTATAGTCAGAAAGGAAGTCGTCCTCAAGCGCAGGCCGGACGCCTGGCCGGAGAGTGCGGCAGGATGAGCGCGCCCAGGTCGTCGATCCGGGAACAGTACGCGGAGGCGTGAGCCCTCATGTACTCCTGGATCTCGGCGACGCTGTGGCTCCAGCCAGCCGCGGCGAAATCAACTCCGGCCGCCTGGGCCATCACCAGGCCCGGTTTCAGGTCGTCCACGACCAGGGCACCGACGGGAGGGCACGCGAATCGCCGCAGCGCTTCCCGCACGGGCCAGGTGCTGGGCTTCCGCTTTTCCGCATCGTGTTCCCACCCGAAGATGAGGTCCGGGACGAACGGCGGGTCTCGCGGCCGAACGGTAGTGCCCTTCGATGACCCCGACCTCGGAGTGTGAAATCACGGCAACGAGCCCGCCGTGCCGCCGATAGTCGGCCAGCAGTTCAAGGAACCCCGGGAAGAAGGGAGGGACATGGCTGGTGGTCCAGCCTCTCCAGATCTCCATTTCCCGGGCAAGCTCCTCCCGCGTCATGCCGAGGTCTCCCTCGAGATACTCCATGATCCCGTGGAAGTTCCTCAACAGCCACTGCTCCTTCGTCGGGGGAGTGCGGCCCGGGACGCAGGACGCGCAGCGCTTCCAGGTGCGCGGGGTAGTGGACGGCCCCGGTGCTGTCCACCGCGGTGTCGTCATGGTCGATGAGGATGCAGCGGTAGCGCAGGTCCATGGCGGGCTTCACTGTACGAGCTGCGCATGGACAGCGTCAACGCGCATCCTGTATACTCGGCGGGCATGAGGGCGGGAAATGCGGTGCGGGGCCCTCTCCCTCACCGCCGCACTGGTGTTCGTCGTCGTGCTGTCCTCGTGCTCGCTCAACCAGCTTTGCCGTGCGCACGGTGGCGGGCTTCCTCACCGGCAGCGGCGAGGGGACCGTGTTCACCGGCGAGGAAGATCCCGAGCTGGTGGGTGACGCCCTTCCCTTCGCCATGAAGACCTACGAGTCGCTCCTGGCCGAGGACCCCTCCAACGCCCCCCTTGCGCTGGCCACGGGGCGCGCCTTTGCAAGCTACGCGTTCGCTTTCGTGCAGGCGCCCTCCGACCAGCTCCCCGCGGACCAGGTGGACACGCAGCGGGCCATGCGGCTGCGGGCGAAGAAGCTCTTTCTCCGCGGGCGCGACTACGTCCTGCGCGGGCTGGATTCCCGCCGCCCTGGATTCACGGCCGCCCTGAACAAGAACGGGCCGGCCGCGGCGCTGCGCCTGGCGCGGAAAGAAGACGCCGACTACCTGTACTGGGCGGCGGCGGCGTGGATGGGAGCGTTCAGCGCGGATCCCTTCGATTTCGCGCAGATCGTCGCCATCCCGCGCGCGGTGGCATTGCTGCAGCAGGTGGACGCCTGGGACGGTGCCTACGGCGCCGGGGCCGTGCACGAGATCTTCATCTCCTTCTACGGCGGCGCTCCCGCGGACCTCGGCGGAGGGGAGCAGAAGGCGCGCGCGAGCTTTGACCGGGCCGTGGCGCTGTCCCAGGGATTGCGCGCCGGACCGTACGTGGCGCTGGCCACCGCGGTGAGCGTCAAGAACCAGAATGCCGCGGAGTTCCGGCAGCTCCTCGGAGCAGGCGCTGGCAATCGACGTGAACGCGGATATCCCGGACCGCCTGGTCGAACGTCATCAACCAGCGGAAGGCGCGGTGGCTGCTGGACCATGAGAACGACTATTTCCTGTCCGACGAGGGAGGTGAGTGATGAGGCGCCGATTGCTGCTGCTCGGGGCTGCCGTCTTGCGCTCTGTTCGTCGCCGCCGGCGCCTCCGCCCTGACCATCAAGCTGGGAAGCCTTGCGCCCGTCGGCTCCCCGTGGGAGCTCGGGGCGCGGAGGCTCGCGCGCGGAGTGGGAGAGGCTTTCCGGCGGGACCGTCACCCTGAAGATCTACGCCGGAGGCGTTGCCGGGGACGAGCCCGACATGATCCGCAAGATGCGCATCGGGACGCTGAACGCCGCCCTCATCACGGTGACCGGCCTGCAGGGAATCTTCAACGGCGTGAAAACCCTTTCCTACCCGCTGCTCCTGCGCAGCGACGACGAGCTCGCCTACGTGCTGGACCAGATGAAGCCCTTCTTCGACACCGAGCTGCAGAAGCGCGGCTTCAAACCGATCATGTGGTCGCCCAGCGGCTGGGTCTACTTCTTCTCGCGGGCGCCCGTGGTCACGCCGAACGACCTGCGCCGCCAGAAGCTGTGGGTCTGGAGCGGGGATCCCGACGAGGTGCAGGCCTACCAGGCCGCGGGGTTCCAGACGGTCAGCACTGCTTCCACGGACCTGATGACCTCGCTCCAGGGCGGGATGGTGGACGCGCTGGTCACCAGCCCGCTGGTGGCCGCGTCCAGCCAGTGGTTCGGCATCGCGGGGAACATGTACGCCATGAAGCTCGCTCCCCTGTGGGGAGCCGCTGTCGTGAGCACGAAGACCTGGTCCCAGGTCCCCGCGGACCTCCAGCCCCGGCTCCTCGAGGCGGCGCAGAAGATCACGGAATCCCTGGCCCCCGACCTTGCGAAAGCGGACGGCCAGGCAATCGACGTGATGCAGAAGTACGGGCTGAAGATCAACCAGGTGCCGCCGCAGGCAGCGGCGGCATGGGCCGACCTGCTGCAGAAGACGTTTGCGGGCCTCGTCGGGCGCTCCTACGACAAGGAATCCTTTGACATGGTGACGCAGTACCTCGCGGAGTACCTGAAAGACATCCGCGGAAGTAAGTGCGGGCTCCAGCAGTCGTCCCGTGACCGCAATGGCGCGACTCGCGCGCCAAGAGAGTTGTTTCAGGTGGATGTCGAATTCGGCGGAGCGTGCTATCGGGTTGTGCGGGTCTCGGACGTATTCGTCCCGTCCTTCAGCCAGACGCTGACCGTCGTCGCGATTTCTCTGGAACATCCGGGCGAGCGCGGCGGGAGACATTTCGTAGGTCCTGCTGATCCACTTCAGCATCGACTGGGGGCTTTTTTCGCGCATGGGTGATTCCTCCGGGCTCACGCCTCCAGTATCGGAGGGATCGCTGCCGATCTCAATTTCGGGTATACTGGGAGAAAGGATAAGACAGGCATGAAGGGGCATCCGCTCCTGGTCGCTTTTCTCCTCCTCTGCTGCGCCGATGAGCGCCGCCTCCCAGGGCAGGCTCGCGGCGGTCCTCACCGTTGCCGGCCCCATAGACCCGATCTCCGCCCGCTACGTCATGCGCGGGCTGGACCGGGCACAGCGGGAGGGCGCCGACATCGCGGTCATCGAGCTGGACACCCCGGGCGGGCTGGGGACCTCCATGGACCAGATCGTGGCGAAGATCCTCGCCTCGCCCGTGCCCGTTGCCGTCTACGTCACACCGTCCGGGGCACGCGCGGCGTCCGCGGGAGTGTTCATTGCCATGGCGGCCCAGGTCACGGCAATGGCCCCCGGCACGCACATCGGGGCGGCGCATCCCGTGAACTCCAATGGCGCCGACATCCCCGGGGTGATGGGCGAGAAGATCCTCAACGACACCCTTGCCAAGCTGAGGTCCCTGGCAGCCCTGCGGAGCAGGCCGGCGGACTGGGCCGACGACGCGGTGCGCCGGAGCCTCTCCCTCACCGACACCGAGGCCGTTGCGCGGCACGTGGCCGATCTTTCCGTTTCGAGCATCGGCGAGCTGCTTTCCCGCGTGGACGGCCGCAGCGTCCGCACGTCGGCGGGTGACGTGACGCTGCGCACGTCCGGCGCCGAGGTCCGGCGCTACCGCATGACCTTCATGGACTGGATCCTCGCCTTCCTCGTGAATCCCGACATCGCCTACATCCTGCTGGTCATCGGGATTTTCGGCGTGATCTTCGAGCTCTCCTCTCCCGGGGCCATCGCGCCCGGGGTTGCCGGAGGCATCGCCCTGCTTCTGGCCTTCATTGCCTTCGGCAACCTTCCCACGAACATCGGGGGGATCGTCTTCATCGGGCTGGCGGTCGGGCTTTTTCTCGATCGACATCAAGGCGCCGACGCACGGGATTCTCACCGCGGGAGGGGTCGTGGCCTTTGTCCTGGGATCGTTCCTTCTTTTCCCGCCGTGGCGCGCCGCCGGCGGCGGGCCTGCTTGCCCGGCGGGCGCCGCCGGCCGCAGTGGGCGTTTCCCTGCCGGCCATCATCGTGATGACGATCCTCGTCGTCGCGTTCTTCACGCTCGTTCTCGGGAAAGGGATCGGCGCGCAGGCGCGGAAGATCAGCTTCGGCGCGGAGGCCCTGGTTGGCGGAACAGGACGAGCCGTCACGGACCTCGCTCCCGAAGGGCTCGTCCTCCTGGCAGGAGAGCAGTGGAGCGCGCGGTCGGTGGAGGGCGGCATCGGCTCGGGCGAAAGAGTGGAAGTTGTGGGCAGGGACGGCCTTCGGCTGCTCGTGCGCCGCAGCGGGAAATAGCGTTCTGGAATTCTTGGACTACGGAGGCAACAGATGAATTACGTGCTGATCGCGGTCATCGTCATTTTCGTCATCATCATTCTCTCCTCGTCGATCAAGGTGGTGCGCGAGTACCAGCGCCTGGTGGTGTTCCGCCTCGGCCGCGTCATCGGGGCCAAGGGACCGGGCCTCGTGTTCCTGATCCCCATCGTGGACAAGCCGGTATGGGCGGACCTGCGGGAGCTGTACCTGGAGATCCCCAGCCAGACCTGCATCACAAAGGACAACGCACCCATCGACATCGACTTCCTCATCTACTGGCGCGTGCTGGACCCCACCACGTCGGTGGTCGCGGTCGGGAACTACGCCGGGGCGAGCCAGAAGATCGCCACAACCACGCTGCGCGCCGTGATCGGCGACATCCCGCTGGACGACGTTCTTGCCAAGAGGGAGGACATCAACCGGGTCCTGCGCACGAAGCTGGACGAGGTGACCGAGCGCTGGGGCGTGAAGGTGACCAGCGTGGAGATCCGGGAGATCGTCCCGCCCAAGGACATCCAGGACGCCATGAACCGGCAGATGTCGGCAGAGCGCATCCGCCGGGCCATGGTCATCGAGAGCGAGGGCAAGCGTGCGTCAGCCATCCTCGTTGCCGAGGGAGAAAAGCAGTCGGCCATCCTCAAGGCCGAGGGTGACCGGCAGGCAGCCGTCCTGCGCGCGGAGGGCTTCGCCCTGGCGCTGGAGAAGATCTTCGGCACGGCAAAGACCGTAGACGCGAAGACGATGATGCTGCAGTACTTCGAGACCCTGAAGCAGATGGGAACGGGGGCGGCCACGAAGTTCATCTTCCCCATGGAGTTCATGAACATGCTGAAGCCGCTGGCCGGCCTTGCCGAGGAAGCGGTCAGGAAGTCCGGCGCGTAGGCGCCCGCGTCAGGAGAGGCGCATGGCGGAGCTGCTGCGCTGCAAGTCGTGCGGGTACGTGATCGAGGCAGGAAGGGTCGGGGAGGTCTGCCCGGCCTGCGGCGTTCCGCGCCGGATGATGGAGGCCTGGAAGGATCCTGTGTCCGACCGAGCGGCGCCTGTACCTGTGGCTCGACGTGCACCCGATCGTTGACCATTTCTCCGTGTCCTTTTCCGCCTCGGCATTCGTGCTGTCCCTGGTCGTCCTGATCTTTCCGGACCTGTTCCGCCAGACAGTGACCGACATCATGCGCGGGTTCCTCGGCGTGCTTCCCCTCGCCGTGATTGCCTCTTTTCTCACGGGCATCTTCGACGCCCGGGTGAGGTTCCGAAAGAGCACGACGCCGATGCTCAATTCAAAAAAGCTCTACGGGCTTGCGCTGTTTCTCCTGAGCACGGCGGCGGCGGTCATTGCATTTACCGTGGGACCCTACGTGCGTGGGCGCGGGCCGTTGACGCGGTCCTCCTCGCTGCCGGCGTGGTGTGCGCGGTGCGCCTGGGCAGAATCGGGCAGGGGCTTCTGCAGGCAATCTTTCCCGGGTAAAAAAAGACCTTCCCGCGGCGGCGAACCGCGGGCGGGGAGGTCTCCCATTTCGGGGCCGTTGCCCCGGCAGCAGGCCTGCTGCTGTTCCTACCTCTTGCCTTTTCCCGCCGCCTGGATGGCGTCCGCGATGGCCTTTTCACCGTCGGAGAGCTGCGCCTGCACCGCCATTGCCTTCTGCAGGGCCGAGGCAAAGTTGCCGTCGGCCAGGTCCTTGTCCGCGTCCGCCACGGCCGCCTGGGCGCCGGAAAGCTGCTTTGTGAGCGCGGCGAAATCCAGCTTGATCCCGCGCACGCGTCTTTGCCGCCGCAACCTTCTTCGCGGCGTCCGGCAGGGCCTTCTTGAGGGCGGCGATCAGCGCCGTGGCGTCTGCCTGCGCCTTCTCCTTGCCCCTGGCCGCGTCGTTTGCCGCGGTCCCGCCGTTGCCTTTGCATCCAGGGCGAGAGCCTTCACCTTGTCATAGTGCTTCGCGGTGAGCTCCGTCTCCATCTGCGCGAGCTTGTCCTGTGCCGACTTCAGCGTGTCCGGTGCGTAGGCGACGATGTCGGCGTTCTTCGCGGCGCGCGGCCACCGCTGCCCGGGCGGCATCGATGTCTGCCTGGGGCGGCTTTGCGCACGCGCCGACGACCAGCGCGAGAACGATCGGGAGAAATACCTTGGCGAACTTCATGATCCTGAACCCTCCGTTCGAATGCTTTCACGACCGGCTGCCACGG
Source organism: uncultured Spirochaetota bacterium (assembly GCA_963845325.1). GTDB lineage: Bacteria > Spirochaetota > Spirochaetia > SZUA-6 > Fen-1364 > Fen-1364. The sequence continues at coordinate 55,048 of CAWJRT010000035.1, read as the reverse complement.
CTGCATCGTGCTACCTGTACACCGTGGCATTTGCAAGCCTCAGCCTCTGCATTTTTGGTGCAAAGAATCATCGGGCGCCGGGTACCACTGGCGTGAATACGGAAAATGTTCCACTTTTCACCGGGCATGTCAAGTCAGACCGCACCGTGACACGCGCTCAGGCCGCGCAGTGCGCGTGACGCAGGCCGGCGTGCACAGGGCGCGTCGCAGGGGGCCGTCAATGGTATGCTTGCTGATCCTACATACTCTCTCAGTGCATCTCGCAACCGGGAGGCATCATGGCAGGCACGGTGCTCGATGGGAAACTACTCTCTCAGTCGATCGAATCTGAGCTCGCGGCGCGTGTCGCGCGCCTTCGGGAGAAAGCCGGCGGCAGGCCGCCCATCCTCGCCACGATCCTCGTCGGCGACGACCCAGCCTCCGCGACGTACGTGAAGATGAAGGGCAACGCCTGCCGGCGCGTGGGCATGGAATCCATGAAGGTCGTGCTCCCCCAGCAGACGAGCACGGCGGAGCTGCTGGCGCAGATCGACGAGCTGAACGCCAACCCCGAGGTGCATGGGATCCTCCTGCAGCACCCGGTGCCGAAACAGATCGACGAGCGCTCCTGCTTCGAGAGGATCGCCCTTGCCAAGGACGTGGACGGGGTGACGATGCTCGGGTTCGGCAGGATGGCGATGGGCGAGCCCGCCTACGGCTCGGCCACGCCCGCGGGCATCATGCGCCTTCTCAGCCACTACAAGATCCCCCTGGAGGGGCGTCACGCGGTGGTGGTCGGACGCAGCCCGATCCTCGGCAAGCCGGTGGCCCTCATGCTCCTGAACGCGAATGCGACCGTCACGATCTGTCACTCGAAGACGCAGGGACTTTCCGGAACTCGTCAAGGAAGCCGATATCGTCATCGGGGCTGTGGGCAAGCCCGAGTTCATCAAGGCAGCCTGGATCCGTGACGGGGCGGTGGTGGTGGACGCGGGGTATCACCCGGGCAACGTCGGGGACATCGAGCTTGCGCCCGTCATCGATCGCTGCGCCGCGTACACCCCTGTTCCCGGAGGCGTCGGTCCCATGACCATCGCAACGCTCATCAGCCAGACCGTGGCGGCCGCAGAGGCGGCGTTCGGAATCGGGGCCCCTTAGTTCCTGGCCCGCAGGTACTGGTTCGGCCACGGAGCCTCTGCCCTGAGCTCGGCCGCGGCCCGCAGGGGCCAGAAGGGATCCCGAAGGAGCTGGCGCGCCATCGCGACGAGGTCTGCCTGTCCCGTCCTCAGGATGTGGTCGGCCTGCGCAGCAGAGGTGATGAGGCCAACGGCCGCGGTGGGGATTCCCGCTTCCCGGCGGATTTTCTCGGCGTTCGGCGTCTGGTAGCCGGGGCCCAGGGGAAGCTTTGCGCCGTGGACGTTTCCCGCGGAGGAACAGTCGATGAGGTCGACGCCGTCGGCTTTCAAGGCGCGCGCAAGCTCCACGGACTGTTCAACGTCCCATCCTCCCTCTGTCCAGTCCGTTGTCGATATCCGCGCGAACAGGGGCAGCCCGTCCGGCCACGCCGCCCGGACAGCCCGTGCGATCTCCCGGGCCAGGCGCGTCCTGTTTTCGAACGAGCCGCCGTACTGATCACTGCGCATGTTGGACAAGGGCGAGAGAAACTCGTGCACGAGGTACCCGTGCGCAAAGTGCAGCTCCACCACGGAAAATCCAGCGGCGAGTGCCCGGCGGGCGGCGGCGGCAAATGAGTCTATCACCTCGACGATTCCCTCTTCCGTGAGCGCTTCCGGGACGGGGAATGCCGGGGAGAAGGGCACGGGGCTGGGGCCGACGACCTGCCAGGCGCCTTCGGTTGCCGTGAGCGGCCGATCCCCTTCCCACGGCACCATCACAGATGCCTTGCGGCCGGCGTGCGCGAGCTGGATGCCCGGCACCGCTCCCTGCCCGCCCACGAAGCCCGCAATCCTCCGCAGCCCGGCAACATGCGCGTCGTCCCAGATCCCCAGGTCCTGCGCGCTGATGCGCCCGCGGGCCTGCACCGCTGACGCCTCCGCCATGACGCAGCCCGCGCCGCCGACGGCCCGCGCGCCGAGATGCACGAGGTGCCAGTCCGTGGCATACCCGTTCTCGCAGGAATACTGGCACATGGGGGACACCATGATGCGGTTGCGGAGCGTGACTGACCGAAACGAAACGGGAGTGAAAAGCATGACAACCTCCGAACTCGGCAGGGACTGACAAAGCGTTCGCCGACACGTTAGTATTCATTTCAGACGGACGTACTGCAAGACGGGCCTGGTCTCCCAGGAGAATCACTGGCATGAAAAAGGGCAACAGGTCGCAGGCAAAGTACAGGGGCTGCCCGACCGCGGCGCGCGCGACGCTGGCCTTCTTCAAGGAAAGGGAACAATGGCAGCACAACAGGTTGTGGCACTGGTGGGAGATTTCTACCACAAGTCCGAACCCATGCAGGACACGCTCCGGCACGCAGCGGACCTGATAGGAGTGGAGCTGAAGGTATTCACGGAGCCGGCGCCGCTGCCGTGGGACTCGCTGAGGGACTTCCGCGGCCTCATCATGGTCAAGGAGAACCGGGTTGCGCCGGCCGAATCGAACGCGGTCTGGGCAACCGCGAAGCACGAAGCGGTGATTGCGCAGTTCGCCGCTCAAGGCGGCGCCGTGATCGGACTGCACAACGGGCTGTCCTCCTACGACGCGGAAGGCGCCTACTACCAGACAGTGCGGGGCGGGTTTCAGTACCACCCGAAAGAGCATCCCCGGTTCCAGGTGAGGGCGCTTGCGGGGGACCATCCCCTCCTGGCCGGCTTCACGGGCTTTGAGCTGAAAGACGAAATGTATTTCGTGCGGGTGGATTCCTCACGGACCACGCGCCTCCTGGAGCTTTCCCACCCGGACTACGGAACGTCATGTGCAGCCTGGGCCCACATGGTGGGAACGGGACGAGTGTTCTGCTTCACCCCCGGCCACACGACAGAAGTCCTGAACAACCCGGGCTACCAGCGGTTCCTGCAGCTCGGTCTGCGTTGGGCGCTTCGCGCCGAAAGGACCTGAGGCCCCCGTGGTGAACGATCTTGAATCTCTTCTTTCCCGGCTGGTTGCCATTGACTCGGTGAATCCCAGCCTTGTCCCCGGGGCGCGGGGAGAGGCGGAAATTGGCGCGTTCGTGGCCGAATGGATGCGCAGCAAGGGCCTCGAGGTGAAGCTGCAGGAGACAGGCGCCCCCGGGCGCGAAAACGTGGTCGCCGTAGCGCGCGGCTCCGGGGGCGGCAGGTCGCTCCTGCTGAACGCCCACATGGACACGGTCGGAGTCTCCGGCATGAGCTCGCCCTTCCAGCCGGTGACCAGGGACGGGAAGCTTTTCGGCCGGGGCGCCATGGACACCAAGGGCGCACTGGCGGCGTTCATGAGTGCCGCCGCCGAGGCGCGGGCGCTGAAGACTGCGGGGGGACGTGATCCTGACCGCTGTTGTGGACGAGGAATATGCGAGTATCGGCACCGAGGCGGTGGCGCGGAGCTGGAAACCGGACGCCGCGATCGTCGGTGAACCGTCCGGGCTGCAGATCGTCACCGAACACAAGGGATTTGTCTGGTTCCGGATCGAGACCGCGGGTGTGGCAGCGCACGGGTCGCTTCCCGACGTCGGCGTGGACGCAATCCTGAAAATGGGGAAGGTCCTCGCCGCGCTGGAAAGCCTCGGCGCCCGGCTTCGGGCCTCGCCCCCGCACCACACGCTGGGAACGGGGTCCATCCACGCGTCCCTCATCAATGGCGGCCAGGAGCTTTCCAGCTACCCCGCCTTCTGCCGCCTGGACGTTGAGCGGCGGACAGTCCCCGGCGAATCGGCCGACTCCGTGGAGTCCGAAATCCGCCTCGCGCTGGAGGAGATCGCGAAAACCGATCCAGGTTTCAAGGCGGCGCTGAACCGCACTTTCGCTCGCAATCCAATGGAGGCGCGGAGAGACTCCGCGATCGTCGTCGCCCTCGCGGAGCAGGTCCGGCGCGTGACGGGCGGGCCGGCAGTGTTCTCGGGCATGAGCGGGTGGCTGGATTCGGCACTGCTGGACGGCGCAGGTATCCCAACTGTCGTCCTCGGCCCGGCCGCGCGGGACTGCACGGCATCGAGGAATGGGTGGACCTTCAGTCGGTTCGGGACTGCAGGGACATCATCCTGGGAACGATCAGCGATTTCTGCCGCTGAGTTGTCGGACGGTTGCGCGATCCCGGGCTACTTCGAGAGCCACGCCAGGTTGCGGGTGTTCCCGCCGTCCCAGGAACCGAAGCTCCCGCCGATGAGGACCACTCCGTCGCTTTGCACCGCAATTGCAAACACGGGGCCATTTGTTCCGGCGCCCGCGGCAAATCCACTGTCCAGGCTGCCGTCCGTGTTGAGGCGTGCAACGTGTCCGCACGGCGTGCCGTTGAAGCTGGCAAAATCTCCACCGATGATGACCTTGCCGTCGCTTTGCAGAGCAATGGCGTTCACATTTGAGCTTGCCCCGGTGCCGACGTCAAATGCGTTGTCAAGGGTGCCGTTGCTGTTGAGTCGGGCAATGAATTGCCGGCTCGTGCCGTCATAAGAAAGGAAATGTCCGCCGACAAGGATCCTGCCGTCACTTTGCAGTGCGATGCACGAAACGATACTGTCTGCACCGGTGACGGTAGTAAAACCGCTGTCAAGGGTGCCAGAGGGGCCGAATCTCGCAATCCGACCGCGGTTGGTACTGTTGTTGATGACGGTGAACTGCCCGCCAACAAGAATTTCGCTGTCGCTTTGCACAGCGATTGAGTTCACGGCATTGCTGGGTCCTGGGGTGCCAGGATTAAAACTGGTGTCCAGGCTGCCATTTACATTGAGCCGTGCAATGCCCAGGCAGGGAAAGCCATTATTCAGGTAGTCGAAACTGCCGCAAATGAGAACCTTGCCGTCACTTTGCACGGCTACTGAATACACCGAGTTGTCCGCGACAGCGCCAGGGGAAAAACTCAGGTCAACGCCCCCGTCGGCGTTCAGCCGGGCCACGTGCCGTCGGTCCAGCCCGCCGCAGGTTGTAAAGTATCCCCCAATCAGGATTTTGCCGTCACCTTGTACAACGACCGAGCATACCTCGTCATTCGGTCCGACGCCAGGATCAAAACTGGCGTCCAGGCTGCCGTCGACGTTGAGCCTTGCAACACGCGTGCGGCCTGTTCCGTTGCAGGAGTCGAAGGTTCCTCCAATTACAATCCTGCCGTCACCCTGCAGTGCGATTGCCAACACCGAGCCATTGGGGCCTGTGGCCGTTTCCTGCTTGAAGTCATTTCCGGCCAGAGAACACGACAGCAGATGCGCCAAAACGAAGAAGCTGATCAGCGCTGCTTTCAATTTTGCCATCGAAATCAGCCCCGCCGATCAACCCTTCCTCGCCGAGGTCTACAATCTATATCCTGCCGATATTCCGACACTGAAAACAAGGGGTACGATCGAGACGTTTGTTTCTCCGCCGGATTTATCAGCCGCAACAGTATCATTCTCGATCTTTGCCAGAAGCTTGTATCCGGCCAGCAGCTTAGGCCGAATGTAGAAACTCCCGAAAACAAAATCAGCCCCAAGGCCTGCCTTGATCCACAGCTGGTCGAATTGTGCCTTTTGATCCGCCGTCAGGGAACTCTTGAGATCATTCCCACTGGAGTCGGTGTAGCTGATATTCATGTCGTATTCAAATCCTGCAAGAGGAAACAGCGATACCGAGCCAAAATGAAAGGGATACTTGAACAGCGCAGCGAAGGAGATCCAGCGGAGGTTCTCCTTGAAATCGCTCGTGGCAGTCGGGAAACCGGTCACCTCATTTTTGACCGAGTAGCCGTCGACGAGCATGTAACCTATGGAAGCTTCGAGATAGGTCGCGTCGAGGAAGCCATAAAATGTCATTGGCAGGTATGTCTGCGTGTATGTTGTCGTAAGTCCGACGTACGTGTACGTGTACCTCCACAGGAAATATCCTCCCGTTGCGCCCACGCCTGCGCTCGTATCGAAGGCAAACGCACAGATGGAAAGGAGACAGAAAATGAGAATGATGAGTTTCCGTTTCATGATGACTCCATGTTTGACGCGGATGCGGCACAGGTCACGACGGTTTCTGTTCGGCCGGAGGATTTCTTCCACGCCGCGCCTGGATGGCCGTGAAGATCGCCTCGCCGGTGGCGGGGGAGGCAAGAGGCACAAGCCCGCCGGCCGGCCCGAAGGCGGCAATGGCATCCCGAATTGCCTCGCGCACTGAAATGGACAGCATCAAGGGAGGCTCGCCCACCGCCTTGCTGCCGTGGATTGTTCCGTCCTGTGCCGCGTTGGGCAGGAGCGTCACGTGAAACTCCAGCGGCGCGTCGCTCACCGCGGGGATCTGGTAGGTGCTGGCGCTGTGGGTCTGCAGGCGTCCTTCCTTGTCCCAGACCAGCTCTTCTCGCGTAAGCCACCCCATGCCCTGGACGAATCCGCCCTCGATCTGCCCCCGGTCGATGCCCGGGTTCAGCGAGTTTCCGACATCGTGCACGATATCCACGCGCAGCACGCGGTGCATGCCCGGAGTACCCGTCCACCTCCACTTCGCTTACTGCGGCCCCGCAGGCGTAATAATAGAAGGGATGTCCCTCCCCCTTCTCCCAGTCCCAGCCGATCCCCGGGGTCGCGTAGTACCCTGTGGCAGAGAGGCTGACACGCTCGAGGTATGCCTGTTCGCATACCGCGGAGAAGGGCACCCACGGCTCCTCGCATGATTTCAGATGGCACCGTCCGTCGGTGAACGCGACAACTTCCGCGGGCACGACAGTCCCGGTCTTCTCCGAGAGCAGCCGTGCGGCAAAGGGGGCCAGGCGATCCCGCAGCGTGATGCAGGCGTTCCTGACTGCTGCGCCGTTGAGGTCAGCTCCGGATGACGCCGCTGTGGCAGAGGTGTTGGGCACCTTGTCCGTGCTGGTCGGCATCATGCGGATCTGTGAGGCCGCAAGGCCCAGCTCCCGCATGGCCACGCCGAGAATCTTTGTCTGGAGGCCCTGGCCCATCTCCGTCCCGCCGTGATTCACCTGGGCGGTGCCGTCCTGGTAGATCACGACAAGCGCACCAGCCTGGTTGAACGCGGCGCGGGTGAAGGAGATCCCGAACTTCTCCGCCGTGACCGCCAGGCCGCGCTTGACCCGGTCATGACGGGCGTTCCACTCGCTGACGGCCCGGCGCCGCGCCTCGAAGCCTGCCTGGTCCTGGACCTGCTGCCACATTGCCTGCAGCCGGTTGTCCCCGATTTCCTGTCCGTAGGGCGTGGTGTTCGTCTCTCCGCTGCCCCTGTAGAGGTTTGCGGCGCGCACGCGCTCGGGCGGCATGCCGAGAGTCCGGGCCACCCGGTCCAGTATCTCCTCTATGACGAGCATTGCCTGCGGTCCCCCGAAACCGCGAAACGCCGTGTGGGACGTTGTGTTGGTCTTTGCCACCCTGCCGGTGAAGTGCACGTGGGGGATGTAGTACACGTTGTCCAGGTGGAAGAGGGCGCGGTCCAGGATGGGCTGGGAGAGGTCCAGCGACCAGCCGCCGTCGGAGACCAGGCTCACACGCACCGCGTGGAGCCTGCCCTCATCGTCAAACCCTGCCGAGAAGGTCGAATGGAACGGGTGGCGCTTGCCCGTGATCATCATGTCCAGGTCACGGTCAAGCTGGAGGCGGACGGGCCGGCCCGTGCGGACCGCGGCAAGGGCAACCAGGGCGCCGAACGTGTTTCCCTGCACTTCCTTGCCGCCGAAAGCGCCTCCCATGCGCGGCGCCTGCACCACGATCCGGTTGCGCGGCATTGCAAGCACCTCGGACACGATGGTCTGGATCTCGGAAGGATGCTGCGTCGAGGAGCTCAGGAAGATGGTGCCTGCCTCTCCCGGCTCGGCCCATGCTGCGTGGGTCTCCAGGGAGAAGTGCTCCTGGCCTCCGGAAAAGAACTCCCCGTCAAGGCGATGAGGGGACGCGGCCAGTGCACGCTCGCAGTCGCCCCGCTTCAGGGTGTGCGGCTCCGTGTGAAAACTGCCGCCGGCCACTGCAGCCGCAATGCCGAGAATCGGCGGGAGCGGCTCGTAGTCCACCTCCACGAACGCCGCGGCCGCCCGGCACTCCGACAGGGACTGGCCGACGACAAGCGCAATGATCTGCCCGTGGTAGAGGACCTCGGTTGATGCGAACAGCGGCTCGTCGTGCCGGGCTGTGCCCACGTCATTGAGCCCCGGCACGTCTTCCGCCATCAGCACGGCCGCGATTCCGGGCGCAGAGCGCGCCTTTCCGGCGTCGCGCCGCGTGATACGTGCGTGAGCGTGCGCGGAGCAGACGGGCCAGGCCTCCAGCATGGGCCGGCGCTGCGCGGTGTCGTCCACGTACAGGGCGTCACCGGTGACGTGGCCCCTGCTGCTCTCGTGGGACAAGCGCGCGGGAAGCATCCACCTCAGGGAACTCTTCTCCCATCTCGAAATCCAGCGTGCCGTCCTGAGCCATGCTCTGCTCGGCGCTGACGAACTTCTCCCACAGGCTGACCACGAGCCCTCGACGGTAGGCGGCGCTCCCGCGTGCATCGTCAATGGGCTGGAACTCCGCGCGGAGCAGGCTGGAAACCTGCGGCAGGGCGGCTTCGAGGGAACGGCCTTCGAGGGCATTTTCGGCAGCGAGAGCTCGCCGAGGAGTCAGGGCAACGCCCCCGTAGGCAACGCGTGCGCGACGCACGATGCCTTTGTGGTCGAGGTCCACACTGAACGCGCCGGCAACGATGCTGATGTCCAGCTCGCGGCGCTTGGATACCTTCAGGAAATCAGCGCGCCGCGTGATTCCCTTTTTCGCGGGAAGAAGGGGAATCACGATCTCCTTGATGATCTCTCCGGGCTGGAGGGCGGTCTTCCGGTACCCCAGGAAGAAGTCCGCAAGGTCGATGGTGCGCTCACCGCGCGACGAGGCGAGGACCAGCGAGGCATCCAGGGTCAGCAGCACCGGCGCGCTGTCACCGACAGGCGACGCCGTGGCGAGGTTGCCGCCTATGGTCGCCCTGCTCCGGATGCCCCGTGATGCGAATACGCGCAGCATCCGGGCCAGCGAGGGAAAGTCGGCGGCCGCTGTCTCCTCGATGTCAGTGAAGGTTGCCGCCGCGCCGATCCGCCACTCGCCCGTTGTGCGTGCTATCCGCCTCAGCTCCGGCACTCCTTCCACGGACACCAGGACCGGAAATGAAGTGAACTTCTTGGTGATCTCCACGCCGATTTCCGTGGCTCCTGCCACCAGGCGCGCTCCCGGAATCGTCTCAATGGCCGCGAAGAGATCCTTCAAGGTGGTCGGCCGCAGGAAACGGCCTCCGGAGGCCGCGTAGTCCAGCGAGGGAAGGGGCCCTGGCGGCACGTGGAGCCGTGCCGCGAACGGGTCGTCCTTTATCGGGCGGGAACCACGTTCCGCCAGCACCGCCAGTGCCGCATCACGGATGGGCCTGTATCCCGTGCACCGGCAGAGGTTGCCGCTGAGTTGATCGCTCAAATCCCGGGCGGACGTGCAGTCTCTTCGATAGTATGCCTCGAACAGGGACATCACGAAACCCGGTGTGCAGTACCCGCACTGTGACCCGTACTGCCGCACCATGTGCTCCTGGACCGGATGCAGCGTCTCCCCGGCCGCGAGTCCCTCGACGGTGACGATCTCCCGGCCGGCGAACATCGGCAGAAGAGCGATGCAGCTGTTGATGGCACGGTACGTGGCCGTTCCCCGGGCATCACGCTCCACGAGGGCCACCGTGCAGGCGCCGCAGTCCCCCTCCGCACACCCCTGCTTGCTGCCGGTGTGGCCATGGGACCGGAGGTACTCAAGGAGTGTCGTTGTGGGGGCCAGGCCCTCGACCTGCCGTTCGCGGCCGTTGATCGTGATGGTGAATACAGCGGTGGCGGGCATACGATCCGGATCTTATTCTTCCCTCCGGGGGAAACGCAAGTACATCCCCGCAGGTGCACGTTCGAGTCCTTGACCGGATCAGAGATGATGATATATACCAAATACATGAGGGGAAAACAATTATGAAAGGAAAGACTCGAGGGAGGATCATGATCCTCCAGTTGCCGGAGGACTTGAAAGCCCTGAAGGGCCTGGCATCGGACGTCCGCCTGAAGATCCTGGAAATCCTTCGCAAGGGTGAAAAGAACGTCAACGAAATCAAGGATGAGCTGGGGCTCCCCCAGTCCACGATCGCCACGAACATCATGTTCCTGGAGGAAGCCCGGCTCATCGAGACGCGGAGCCTGAAGGCAGCCAAGGGAACGCAGAAAATCTGCTCTGCGCTGTACGACGAGTTCGTCATCCAGTTCTCGGTGCCCAACGAGGCCACGGACGCCATCGAGGTGGAAATGCCCATCGGCCTGTTCATCGAGTACAAGGTCTCACCGCCCTGCGGCATGTGCTCAACGGAGAAGATCATCGGATTTCTCGACACACCGGCTTCCTTTCTGGAGCCCGAGCGCGTGAAGGCCGGGCTGCTCTGGTTCGAGAAAGGATACGTGGTGTACCAGTTTCCCAATAATGCCCTTTACCAGGAGAAGCCGGTCCGAAAGCTGGAGGTGACCGCCGAGCTTTCTTCCGAAACCCCCGGCACGAATCCCCTGTGGCGGTCGGATATCACGCTCTGGGTGAACGGCGTGGAAGTCGGGACGTGGATCTCTCCCGGAGATTTCGGCGACAAGCGCGGGACGTACACCCCCGAGTGGTGGAAGCTTGAGGGCTCCCAGTACGGGTTGAACAAGGTCTGGAGCGTGACCGATTCCGGAACTTTCATTGACGGGGTCATGGTCTCCCTGGTGACGATAGACGGCCTGCGGCTGGCCGAGCATCATTCGGTGAAGGTGAAGCTGGGGATCAAGGACGATGCCCAGAACGTCGGCGGCCTGAACATCTTCGGCCGCGGGTTCGGCAATTACGACCAGGACATCGTGCTGCGCCTGTACCTCTAGTCAGCGCCGCGGCCCTCCGCCGACCTTGAGCCGGATCACGTTCCACGAGAGGGGCGGCAGTTTTGCTTCGAAAGTGTCGCCGTCAATGCGGGTGGCATCAATCTTCCCGGGCATCACGCTCTGGGGATGACCTTTCGTGTTTGTGGCCTTGGGATCCTTGTGACGAAGAACGAGATGCTCCACGAGGCTCACTGAATCAAAGCCGGCGATTTTCCCGTCCACCAGCAGCTCTTCCGTCGCGCTCCTGTTCACCGCGAAGATCGTGGCCTCTTCCGCCTCCTGGTTCCAGGTTGCAATTGATTCCAGGTACGGGACGTCCCCGTGCACGCGGTTTTCATAGTGCGGCGTGCGTATCAGCGTCTCCAGGACCTCCCCGCGGCCGTACAACGATGCGTGGAGGAAGGGATAAAAGATGGTCTGCCGCCACGCAGGCCCCCCGTTTTCGGTCATGATCGGGGCAATTGTGTTGACCAGCTGGGCGAGGCAGGCGATCCGGACCCGGTCCGCGTGCCGCATGAGCGTGATCAGGCAGCAGCCAACGACCAGCGCGTCCTCGAAGGTGTACACGTCCTCCAGCAGCGGGGGGCCGACGGTCCACGGGGCGACCACCTCGTCGGCCTGCCGCGAATGAAACCACACGTTCCACTCGTCGAAAGAAAGGTTCACCGTCCGGCGGCTGCGCTTCTTTGACTTGATGAAATCCGCCGTCCCGATGATGGTGCGGATGAAGCGGTCCATGTCCAGGGACTCGGCGAGGAACGTCGGAAGATCATCCTCGTTATTCTTGAAATAGCTGTGCAGCGATATGAAGTCTACCGTCTCGTAGCAATGATCGAGCACGGTCGCTTCCCATTGCGGATAGGTGGGCATGGTCGTGTTGGAGCTGCCGCACGCCACCAGCTGCAGGCCCGGGTCGAACAGCTTCAGCGCCTTGCCCACTTCCGAGGCCAGCCGGCCGTATTCATCCGCGGTCTTGTACCCCACCTGCCAGGGGCCGTCCATCTCGTTGCCCAGGCACCACACCTTGAACCCGTGGGGCTCGGGCGTGCCGTGTTGCCGGCGAAGGTCGCTCCAGTACGAGCCGCCGGGATGATTGCAGTATTCCACGAGATTGCGCGCGGCATCGATCCCCCGGGTGCCGAGATTCAGGGCGATCATGGGCTCGGTGCCGGCCTTTTTTGCCCAGCGGCCGAACTCGTTCAGGCCGACCTGGTTGGGTTCCACCGAGCGCCAGGCCAGGTCCAGCCGCCGCGGTCTCTGCCCGACCGGCCCGACGCTGTCCTCCCAGTTGAACGCGGAGACGTAGTTGCCCCCGGGATAGCGCACGATGGGCACGCGCAGCTCCCGCACGAGCTCCAGGACGTCGGTTCGGAAGCCCTCGGCATCCGCCTTCGGATGCCCCGCTCGAAGATGCCGCCATAGACGGCACGGCCGAGGTGCTCGATGAACGAGCCGAACAGCCGTTCATCGACGGTCGCCTTGACAAAATCCCTGTCCAGCGCAATCCGTGCTCGCAGCATCTCTGATTGCTCCTTTCCCTGATCAGCCCTTGATCCCGCCGGTCGTCAACCCGGCGATGAAATACCGCTGGAAGAATACGAAGACGATGATGATGGGAACAGTTGCCATCACAGAGCCCGAGATCAGCATGTCGTAGTTGTTGCCGTACGGGGTGAGAAGTGTTGCCAGGCCGACCGGCAGCGTGAACATCTCCTTGGTGCGCATGACGATGAGCGGCCAGAGGAAATTGTTCCAGCTCTGCAGGGCACCCAGGATGGCCATGGCGCCGAATGCCGGGGCCATCAGGGGGGCCATGACACGAACGTAAATGCCCCCTTCCGACAGGCCGTCGATGCGCCCGGCGTCCACGAAATCCAGGGGAATCCCGAGGACGAACTGGCGGAAGAAGAAAATTGCGAACGGCGAAACGATGAACGGAAACATGATGCCGCGGAACGTGTTCATTGACTTGAAGACGATGAGGAGATTGTACAGCGGGAGGATCAGGATCTGCAGAGGCACCATCATGACGAGGAGCATGAGACTGAGAATGAGTTTCTTTCCACGGAAGTCATACACGCCCAGCCCGTACCCGACCATGGAGCTGAAGAGCAGGCTGAGAGAGGTCTGCGCAACCACGAGGATGATGCTGTTGCGAATCCATGTTCCATAGACTCCGCTGCGGAGGACGTTTGCGAGGAAAGTGAGGACAAGGCCCCGAGGGACGAGGGTCTTCCAGGTAATGCCGAAGCGGATGAGGTCCCTGCCGGGCCGGAACGAGGCAAGGACAAGGGCATAGATTGGAAAAAGAAACAGGAGGGAGACCACGACGAAAAAAAGAGAGAAAAGGACCTGGATCCTGATCCCTGATGTCCGGAGGCTCTTCATGTGTCTTCCTTCCTGAAGAAACCGAAGAGATTGAGCTGCAGGATGCTGACCACCAGGACGATGAGAAGGAGAATCAACCCGATGGCGGAGCCCAACCCCATGGCCCCTCCCTGGAAACCCTTGAGGTAGATGTAGCCGACCATCGTCAGGCCCACATTGTTGGGGGAGCCGCCGCCCGAGTTTCCCGACCAGAGGATGTAGCTTTCTTCGAACATGGCAAACCCGCCGAAAACGCTGATCGTGGTGACAAAGATGATGGTGGGCTTCAGCAGGGGGATCGTGATCCGAAACAGCCTGTACCAGGCAGAGGCGCCGTCCATGTTCGCCGCCTCGTACAGTTCCTGGGAGATATTCTGCAGACCGGAGATGAAATAGATGATGTTCACCCCGGTCCAGCGCCACGTGGCCATCCCGACGAGAAGGATCATTGCCGACCGCGAGTTCCCCAGGAGCCAGTCCAATGGCTTCAGCCCGAAAGGAATGAGCACGGAATTGACGATTGCCGAGGGGCTTCCGGCAAAGAGCAGGCGGATGATCGTTCCGGCCACAACGACGGACACGAGGGTCGGGATGAAAAGCGCCCCGCGAAAGAGGACGTTGGCCGGATTGCCGGGATTGTTCAGCATCACGGCAAGGAGGATCGGGACGGGGATGAGGATGAGAATCGTGAAGACGGTATAGCGGAAGCTGTTCCAGATGGCCGTGTACATGGCGGGGTTGAGCAGCCGCTCGTAATTCATCAAGCCGACAAAATGCGAACGTCCGGGAATGATTTCCTGGAAGCTCATGAGAACGGTGCTGACCAGGGGGTAGAAATAGAACAGCAGGAATGACAGGACAAAAGGCAGGACGAAAAGGTACGGCGCAAACCTGGCTGATCCAATGCTCTTTCTCACATGCGCCCCCTGCCGTGACCGAGATAGAGAGGGTTCGGCAGGAATGCCGAACCCTCCGGAAAGAGAGGTTTTCTTATTGCCGCAGCTGGTCCGCTGCTTCCTTCAGCGCCTGTGCAGGGGTCTTGCTCCTGTCCTGGAGAACCTGGACCATGATGGTGTTGCGAACCAGGTCGGTGAGGTCCGAGGTCTTGCTGGTGAGCGTGACGGGATAGATCTCGTCCTTCACTGCCAGCAGCATCTTGAAGACGCTTTCGTTCTGGAAGTACTCGGTGAACTTGTTCGGCGCACTCATGGCCGGATCACTCCACACGTCCCAGCGGATGGGGTCGAAGCCAAGGATCTGCCAGATCATGATGTTGCCCTGCTTGGAGCCCTTGGCAAAGAAGAGGAACTTCTTGGCGAGCTCCTGGAACTGGGACTGTTTCAATACCGCGGTGCCGGTGCCGCCCATGCCGGCGGAGCGGAAGCCGCCCTTGGTCCACCGCGGGAGCGGCCGGATGGCGATCTTGCCCGCGAGGTCCGGCATGTAGTCCGTGAACCGGCCCATGTACCACATCGGCATCCAGATGGAACCGAAGCCGCCGGCGTTCATCGCGCCCCAGTACTGTTCGGCGTGGTGGAACCCTCCGGGGGCGGCGACCGCGATTTTGGACTTGTACATCATGTCCTGCATGAACTGCAGAGTCTTGATGTTCGTGGCATTGTCGAGGCTGACATTGCCGTTCTTGTCGAAATAGTCGGACTTCTGCTGCGCGATCAGCGGCCAGAACGACCACTGGTCTGTGATCTCCAGCGTCGTCATGGGCTTGCCGGTCTTTGCGACAACCTGCTTGCCCGCAATGACGTAGTCATCCCAGGTGCCGATCTTGTCCACGTTCACCCCGGCAGCCTTCATGATGTCCATGTTGTAGTACATGACCGTGGCGCCGACGTGAAAGCACAAGGCGTAGTTGATCCCGTCCTTGGCGTAAATTGCCAGCCGGGCCTGCACGAACTTGTCCCGGAACGGATCGATCACGTCGTTCAGCGGCACCAGCCCGATGTCTCCCTGGAGGAAGTTGGGGAACTTGGAGATCTCGATGTCGGCGATATCCGGCGCCCGACGCCCGACTGCACCGCGACGAGCAGCTTGTTGTGCATGTCGGCGTACGGGAATGCCTGTCCGTCAAGGTCGATCGCTTTGCCCGGGTTCTGGGCATTCCATACCTTCACGGCCGCATTGTAGAAATCGAGATGAAGCGGCTGGAAGGTCCACAGGGTCAGCTTGGTCGGGTTCGTGTCCGCGAAGGCGTTGAACCCAGCGACCACGGTCAGGAGAAGAACCAGCACGAGGAGTCTGCGCATCCTTTCACTCCTTTTTCACCTGTTCCAGGCGAACAGTACTTGGTCCACGGGGCAACGCCCCACTCGAGTCATTCTAAAGGCAGGATCGCAAAGTTGTCAATAAAAAATGATAAAGAACATATTTTATGTTTTAGTCTCGTAAATCATCATTCCTGATAAGGTATTTGTCTATTTTCTCTAATTATGAATCAACTATTGTGATTTAAAGTCGCGAGATGGTTCGACTCAGGACGCAATAAATACCCGGGCTGATCGTCCTTTCATGAAGAAGTGCAATTTCGTGACACTTCGGTGTTCCAGAAGCGTATTGACAGATGAACGCGGCGGTAGGTAGCATCAGCGAGCTTTCAGAGAAAAGTCAGCCGAGCACATCACTTCCAGCCGGGTTCGAGAATAACCCTGGACCCATCAAGGAGTTCTTACCATGAACGTTATCGAGCTGAAGGGCGTCAAAAAGGATTACCCCCTTGGTGCAACCACCGTGCATGCCGTTCGCGGCGTGGACCTGAACATCGAGGAGGGTGATTTCATATCCATCATAGGGCCTTCCGGGAGCGGCAAGACCACGCTCCTGAACATCATCGGATGCATCGATCACGCCACGGCAGGCTCGGTGAAGATCCACGGGGATGACGTCACGACGTACACCGACAGGAAGCTCACCGATCTTCGCCTGCACACCATCGGCTTCATCTTCCAGACCTTCAACCTGATCCCCGTGCTCAGCACGCGCGAGAACGTGGAGTTCCCTCTGCTGCTGATGAAGGAGGAGAACCTGAGCCGGCGCGAGATCCGCGCGCGGGCGGAGAAGCTCATCGAAGAGGTGGGGCTGAAGGACCAGATCAACCAGAAGCCCTTCGAGCTTTCCGGAGGCCAGCGCCAGCGCGTGGCCATTGCCCGCGCCCTGGTGACCCGCCCGGCCATCGTGCTGGCCGACGAGCCCACCGCCAACCTGGATTCGGAGACCGGCGACATGATCCTGAGGCTGATGAAGGAGCTGAACGAGCTCGGAGAAGACGACCTTCATCTTCTCCACGCACGACCCCGACATCCTGAAGTACGCCCACGGGGTCGTGAAGATCAAAGACGGCCTGATGGCGAACTGAGGCACGCATGCTCATTCTGAAAATCGCCTGGAGGAGTCTCCTCCGGCACAGGGCCAAGAGCATCATCATCGGGACCATTCTCTTCCTGGCGGCGTTCATCATGACCCTTGGGGACGCCACGGCCATCGGCATGCGCCGCGGCGTGGAAGAGAACATGGTGAGAAGCTTCACCGGTCACATCATCCTTGTCTCCAACGAGGAAACCAAGGACAACGTCCTGTTCACGCCCATGGCCAAGCCGCTGAAGATCCTGAAAGGATTACGAGAAGATCCGGTCCCGTGCTTCAGCAGCAGGACTACATCAAGGACTTCATTCCCATGACACGGGGCGGCGTGGCCATCCTCGGCGGGCAGCAGATGAGCTTCATGCTCACCTTCGGGTGCAATTTCGACGACTTCCAGCGGGTGTTCGGAAGCCCGGTGAAACCCGTCGAGGGCGACCTCCTGCGCGGCAACTGATCACGGCCTGCTGGTGAACGTGAACGGGCGAAAGAACCTCTACAAGTTCCAGGGCTACTGGCTGATCCCGGACGGCTACGACCTGAACCAGTCCAACCTCACCGACGACGCGAGGAAGGAGATGGCACAAGCTGGTGACCCGATCTTCCCTCGCCGCTGGAAGGTTTCGGCGAGCCCAACTCCACGAACAAGGACATGCCCATCAAGGGAGTGGTACGGTTCAAATCCCTCAATTCACTGATGAATGAAGTGACCTTCATGGACATCGAGACCTACCGGGAGATCTTCGGCTACTACACGGCGCAGGACGTCGTGGAAACGCTCCCGCGCAAAGGAGAAGGCCCTTCTCGCGGCAAGCGAGGACGACCTGTTCAGCGGCGGGGACATCTACTCCAGCGGGTCCGGATCCGCGAACATTGCCGCCACCGAGGCGCATGATCAAGACCGTGACCACGGTGACGCACACAATCAACTACGACACCGCCGCGTACAACTACGTCTCCATCCTGCTGAAGCCGGGGCAGAACCTGAACGCCTCCGTGGCCCGGGTGAAGCAGCTCATGAAGGACAACGACCTGCCGGTGAAGGTGCTGAGCTGGAAGACGGCGTCGGGCCAGGTGGCCCAGATCTCCGACATCCTGCAGGCCATCCTCACCGTGTTCGTGGTCCTCCTGTTCTTCGTGGCCATCATCATCATCATGAACACGCTGAGCATGAACGCGCTGGAGCGCACGGAGGAGTTCGGCATGATGCGCGCCGTCGGAGCGCACAAGGCCTTCATCACGCGGATGTTCCTGGCGGAGACCTTCTCCCTGTCCTTCGTGTTCGGCGGCGCGGGCATCCTCATCGGCGTCATCATCACCTGGATCCTGCGGCCCATGCACATCGGATCCGGCGGGAACGAGATCTTCGAGCTGCTGTTCGGCGGCGAGGTTTTTCAGCCCACCCTGGGGTTCGCCGGGCTGGTACTGGGCATCGTGAGCCTGGGCATCGTCACCGTTCTTGCCGTCATCTACCCGCTGTTCGTGGCGCGGAAGATCACGCCGCTGGACGCCATCAACAGGCACTAGGCAAGGAACGCAAAGACATGAAACGCAACCTGGGATTCATCACCTCGCGCGCTGAGAAGCCTGAGGGTCGTCGCGGCCATCGCCATCCGCAACCTGGTGCGGCAGTTCCGCAGGAACCTCCTCCTGGGGATCGGGATCGCCGTGGGGATGTGCATCCTCGTGGTCACCGCGTCCTTCACCAGCGGGCTCACCGACATCCTCTTCAACAAGGTGATGGTCTACATGACCGGTCACATGCGGGTGGTCATGGACTCCTATACCACCCGCCGCAGCGACGTCATCCGCGACGTGCCGCGCTTCATGGCGGCCATCAAGGACAACGTGCCGGGAATCGTGCGCATTGACCAGACGGTGAGCGCCTTCGGCCGAAGCGTGGGCAACGGCAAGACCGGCATGGTGGCGCTGGTGGGGATCTCGAAAGACTCGGACTTCTACAAGGACACGCAGCTCGAATCGGGCAGCACCCGGGACCTCTTCAAGCCGGACGTCTTCCCCGGGATCATCATGTACAAGAACGGCGCCCGTGACATCAACGTCGGGTTGAACGACATCGTCACCGTCCGCTTCCAGACCGTCTACGGCCAGTCGCAGGCGCCGAAGTTCAAGGTGGTCGGCCTCATCCCGTCACAGAACATGTTCATGGACGTGGCGGCCTTCGTCGACATGGACGAGATGCGCAAGCTTCTGAACCTCAAGCCCGAGGAAAGCCTGGGGCTGAACATCGTCACCGCCGTATCCGCAGGACGCGCAGAAGGTGATCCAGGTGGCGAACAAGCTCTACAAGGCCTTCACCCCGGGGCCGCCGGCGTGAAGGCCGACCTCGTCATGCGGCGCCGCGCGGACCGCCTGCGGACGTGTTTGCCCTTAAGCTGGAGAACAATCCGGCGGCGCTGAAGGTGGCCATCGACAACCTGACATTCGTCAAGGGCGACATCACGGCGCTGGCACGGGCAAAGGACGGGATCGTTCTCACCGAGGCGGCGGCACGGGCCCTGGGGGCCGGGCATCGGCTCGCGGGTGCAGTACCGCTACACGCCGAAGTTCTGCCGCGGATCCCGTCGCAGAAGGACCTCGTTGTGCAGGGCATCGTGCAGTCAGTGCCCTCATTCGCGGACATGACCGCCTTTGCGAACGAGGACCTTTTCTACCAGACGTATTTCTGGAACATCCCCAGGGACCCGGCAGCTGTCGCCGCGCGACTCGCCCCTGTTCAAGGCGCTCCTGCCGGAGTGGGACCTGCTGGAGCGCAGCCCGAACACGGACGCCGCCACCAAGAAGAACCTGCGGCTGAGCCGCGAAACGTGGAAGGGCGCCAAGGTGGACGTGCAGACCATGTACGAGAACGCCAGCGTGATCGTGGATTTCCAGAGAGGCCTCAACACGGTCTCCATCGTCGCGGTGCTCGTCCTGTTCTTCGTGATCCTCATCGGCGTGGTGAACACCATGCGCATGAGCATCCGCGAGCGCACGCGGGAAATCGGGACCACGCGGGCCATCGGCATGCAGCGCAACGACGTGCGGTCGGTGTTCGTCATGGAGATCGTCATCCTCACGGTGTTTGCCTGCATCGCGGGGATCCTCCTGGCCTACGGGCTCATGGCGCTCCTGTGCCTCGGCCACGATCGACCTGAGGGACAACCCGTTCAGCATGTTCTTCGTGAACAAACACCTGTACTTCTACCCCACGGCGGGATCGCATCATCGGCGAACTTCATCGTCATCGTGCTGGCCGCGTTCCTGATCGCGTTCTTTACCGCGCGCCGCGCCTCCCGCCTGCGGGTTGCCGACGCGCTGCGCCACTTTGAATAGGAGATCGACATGAGACTTTTCGGAATCAAAATCCCGTGCCGCGGGGCTCGCCGCCGCCCTGCTGTTCGCGGCCGCGGGCACTCTGGGCCGCTCCCGTCGGTCCAGCAGATCATCGACTACTACGACACCAACTACCAGCTGCGAAGCGACATGACCGCGCAGGCGCGCATCACCACGAAGGACCCCGAGCAGGGCACCAAGGTGATCGAAAGCGTCCTGTACCGCAGAGACAAGGACGATGCGTTCCTCATCGTGCTGGCCGAGCCCGAGACGGAGCGGGGCAACGGGTACCTGCGCGTGGGCGACAACATGTGGCTGTACCGCCGGACCACCCGGACCTTCACCCATATCGGGCGGGACGAGAAGATCGGCGGCTCGAACACCACCGCCGGTGACCTTGAAACGCGCAAGTTCAAGGAGTTGTACAAGCCGTCCCTGGACGCCACCGGCAAGGAAGCCATTACCGAGGAGACCATCGGGGGCGCGAAGATCCCGGTGTACCGGCTGGAGGTCATTGCCCAGGTCAACGACGTGAAGTTCCCAAGCTCGTCATGTGGGTCACGCGGGACAAGTACCTGGAGCTGAAGCGGGAGTCCTACAGCCTCTCCGGCACGCTGATGGAGACGGACCTGTTCACGAACTACAAGGACGTCGACGGCCGGTTCGTGCCGCTCCTCCAGAAGTTCACCGACGAGGTGGAGAAGGGCAGGACCTCGCTTCTGGAGATCAAGGGAATCGCGTTCAACAAGGTGGATGACTACAAGTTCGACAAGTCGTACCTGGAAAGCCTGAGCAAGTAGGGGAAACGGACATGAGAAAGCGTCTGTGCAGTGCTCGCGCTCGCGGTCTGCCTGGGCACGACCGGTCTCTTTGCACAGTCGGCAGACAACGGCACGGCGCCGAAGGCGGCTGCCGGGTCCGAAGATGAGTTCTTCGGCTCCACCGACGTCGAGGCAAAGCAGGGCACGGCGGAAAAGCAGAACGTCGCCGCATCCGTTGAAAAGGAGCACGTGGGACTGTCCGGCCTGCTCCAGGCCACTGAGCACGTACAGCGTCGGCACGCGCCTTCGTCCAGGGGAGCGGCAGATCTGGCGGACAACTACGCTTTGCCAATATCATCGGCGGAGATTTCCTCGTGGATATCCGGCTGCAGAAGGGATTCAAGGCATTCTGGATCTGAACCTTGGATTCGTGCCCGGCGGAGATGCCGGTCCAGCACACGTTCACCACGGTCTCCCCCCTCGGCGTCCGCTCGTCGTGTTCGAGAACCAGGACACGGCACCTCCTCATCAAGGAGGTGTTCGTCGACTTCAACCTCGCCAACACTGCGTATTTCCGCGTTGGAAAACAGGTGCTGAAATGGGGAACCGGTTATTTCTGGAACCCCACGGACCTCATCAATATCGAGCACAAGAGCTTCACGAACACGACGGCCCTCCTGCAGGGAGTCTTCGGCCTGCGCTCGGACGTGGTGTTCTCTCCCAAGTGGCACCTGTACACCTTTCTCAACCTGAACGGGGTCCAGGCTGACGCGTCAGATGTTGCGTTTGCCGCGCGATCCGAGTTTCTCGTCGGCTCAACGGAGTTTGGCGTTTCGTCGTGGCTGAAATGGGGCAAGCTCCCCGTGTTCGGCGCCGATCTTTCCACACCCCTCTTCTGGAGCATCAACCTCACCTCGGAGGCGGCCTTCTCCTGGGGGGACAACCAGGACAAGCTGGATCACGGGAACCTTTGCCGTTTCCCCCGTGCGGGACCAGCCGGTGGCCAAGGTGGACGTGGGGCTTTCCCGCAGTTTCGATGCGCTGGACGTCCAGGATCGTGTCATGGTGGACCTCGAGTTCTTCTATAATAGCGACGGGTACAGCCAAAACATGATCCAGGTCCCCGGGTTTTTGCCGATTCCCGGAGTTTCACCGGGTTACTTCCAGTCCGGCTACTACGGCCAGTATTACGGGGCGATGTTCATCACCATCAGCGACTTCGGGTCAACCAACATGACTCTTTCTCTGAGTGGACTGGCGAACTTTTCGGACCTTTCGGGCACCGCACTGGCGGGCCTGTCCTATTCGCCGGTGGACAACTTCACACTTTCGCTGCAGCTCGGTTCGTACCTCGGCGCCGACAACAGGGAGTATCGTTCCGCCAACCCAGTCACGGCACGCTGACGACAACCAGTTCTTCGGCATCCTCGGGGCAACGGTCGCCTTCTAGGCGCGGCGGGTGCCGGTGCTCCGGCACTCGCCACGGGGGGCCTCCCGGGCTATACTCCCTGAAACCATCCAAGGAGGGACCCCCCGTGGCAGATGCCCCGGCGGCCCCGCTGAATGCGGGGCTGCGCGTTTCACTTCTCCGCATGATGCTCCGCATCCGCGAGTTCGAGGACAGGGTGGCCGAGTCCTACCTCCGCGGCCTCACCGCAGGGTCCATGTTCCACCTCTCCGTGGGGGAGGAGGGCGTGGGCGCCGGCGCCGGTTGCGCCATGCAGAACGGCGATGTTTTCACCACCCACCACCGCGGGCACGGGATCTTCCTGGCGCGGGGCGCGGATCCCGGCCGCATGTTCGCCGAGGTTTTCGGGCGGCGCGAGGGCTACTGCGCCGGCAAGGGCGGTTCCATGCACATCGCCGATGCGCAGCTCGGCCACATGGGCGCCAACGCCATTGTCGGGGCCAACATCCCCATCTCCCTGGGCGGCGGATTTTCCATGAAGTACCGGAAGACGGGCGGGGTGAGCGTTGCCTTCTTCGGCGACGGCGCGCTCAACCAGGGCGTGCTGTACGAGTCCATGAACATGGCGGCCCTCTGGAAGCTCCCGGTCGTTTTCCTCGTGGTGAACAACCAGTACGGGATGGGAACCCGCATCGACAAGGCCTCCGCGTGCCTGCGTTTCGTGGAGCGCGCCGAGACATTCGGCGTGCGCGGCGCCGAGGTGGACGGCATGGACGTGGAGGCGGTGTACCGTGCGGCAGGCGGAGCTGTACGCCCACAGCCGCGCGGGAAGCGGCCCCGCTTTCCTCATCGCCAATTGCTACCGCTACTACGGCCACGGGAGAAAGGACCCCAGCCCGTACCGGGCAAAAGAGGAAGAGGCCGCGTGGCGGAAGAAGGACCCTGTCGAGGTGCAGAAGATCAGCGCTCATCGCCGCGGGTCTCCTTGACGAGACGTCTGCCGCGGCCCTTGTCAGCGAGGTGGCCGAGGAAATGGAGAGTGCGGTGAAGTGGGCGTCCAATGCGAGCATGCCGGAGCCGGAGGACCTGTGGACCGGCGTGTACGCGGACTGAGGCACAGCGATGGCACAGATGATGTACCGGGATGCGCTGAGGGCCGCCCTCCAGGAAGAGATGAGAAGAGACTCGCGGGTGTTCGTGATCGGTGAGGAAGTAGGGCGATACGGCGGGGCGTACGCGGTGACCAAGGGGTTGTTCGAGGAGTTCGGCGAGCAGCGCATGGTGGACGCGCCAATCAGCGAAGCCTCCACCGTGGGACTGGGCGTCGGGGCGGCAATCACCGGGCTGCGTCCCGTGGTGGAGCTGATGTACGTGGATTTCGTCGGGCTTGCCATGGACCAGATCGCCAACCAGATGGCAAAGGTCCGCTACATGACCGGCGGGCAGGTCACCGTTCCCATGGTCCTGCGCACGCAGGGCGGCACGGGGCGTTCGGCCGGCGCCCAGCACTCGCAGAGCCTGGAAGCGTGGCTCGCTCATGTACCCGGGCCTGCGCGTCGTCATGCCGTCTACCCCTGCCGATGCCAAGGGCCTGCTGAAGACGGCCATCCGCAGCGATGATCCCGTGGTGTTCATCGAGCACAAGGCGCTGTACGCGATGAAGGGCGAGGTTCCCGGATGGCGAGCACCTTGTGCCCTTCGGATCTGCCAACCTGGTCAGGCCGGGCAAGGACCTGACCATCGTCACGTACTCGCGGATGCTTCACGTTGCCATGGAAGCGGCGCAGACCCTTGCCGGGGAAGGCATCGAGACGGAGGTCATCGACCTGCGGACGCTCAACCCGCTGGACATGGAGACGGTTCTCACGTCGGTCAGGAAAACCCGCCGCGCCCTGGTCCTGAACGAGGCGCATCGGACCGCAGGGTTCTGCTCCGAGCTGGCCGCCCGGATCTCCGAGGAACTGTTCGATACCCTGGAGGCGCCGGTGGCGCGCGTTGCGGCGAAGGACGTCCCGGTCCCTGCGACGCTGCTGGAAAAGCTCTCCATTCCCGGGCCGGAAGAGATTTGCGCAACGGCACGCACTCTCGTTCAGAGGAGAAGGCGATGACGTATCCCGTGAATGTTCCCCAGCTTACCGAGACCATGGAAGAGGCGTCCATAACGAAGTGGTACAAGGCGGCAGGAGAGCGTATCCAGAAACGGGAAGCGCTCTACCAGGTGGAAACGGACAAGTCAACGATGGACGTCGAATCAGTGGATGCCGGGTTTCTCTGCTCCATCCTGGCGGATGTCGGGCAGACCGTGAAAGTCGGTCAGAAGATCGCCGTCATCGCGGACAGCATGGGAGAGTGTTAGCCCGGCTAACGGTCGTTTTCCACAATGGCGCGGGCTGGGGTCTGCGGGCCATGGCCTGACAAGCTACCCCAGCGACTCCACCAGCCTGTGAGACGCGTCCTTCAGGCACTCGTAGGTTTCTTCGTACTGGGCGACATACTGCTTGTAGCGCTCGTGGGCGGCGGCGTCAGGCCGAACCACGCGGTTGATCCTGACCATCTTGTCCGCCGCGGTGGTGAGATCCGGATGCAGTCCCCGCGGCCACGGAGGCCGCAATGGCGCTGCCCAGTGTCACCGCCTGCTGTTCCTCGGGAATCGCAATCTGCTTCCCGCTGACGTCCGCGTGGATCTGCATCCACAGCGGGCTCTGCGTCGCCCCGCCGCACGCAATCAGGCTGTCCAACCGCACGCCTTCCCTCTGCATGCGGCGCAGGATCACTTCCGTGCCATAGGCTACGCCTTCCAGGATGGCGCGGTAGACGTGCGCGGGGGTGTGTCCCAGCGTGAGGCCGCGGATCACGCCCCGGCTCAGCGGATCAGTCCACGGGGTGCGGTTCCCCTGCCAGTGCTCCAGCACGATAAGCCCTTCGGAGCCGGGGGAAATCCCCGCCGCCGGTTCCGTTCAGCACGTCGTAGACGGAGCACTTCTTTGCCGCGGCCTCTGCCGTGATGTCCGCCCCGACAAAGCCTGATGTGAACCAGTGCACGACCGAGCCGGTGGAAACCTGGCCGCCCTCGATCACCTGCAGCCCGGGGAGAATTGCATCAGGGTAGGTGCCGAAGAGGCCCCGCGCGTGGATCTCCTTCTCCGTGATCCCGATCACCAGCGTTGAGGAGCCCGTGATCAGCGCGGCGGTCCCCGGCTTCAGCGCGTTGATGCCGATGACGCCGATGAACGCATCCGCCCCGCCGCCGGCCACCGGAGTCCCGGCCACCAGCCCGGTAGCCTCCGCCATTTCGCGTGTCACGCCGCCCACAGTCTCGCCGATCTTGACGATGCGTGTGGGCACTTTTGCAAACATGTCCTCCAGCGCCATGGAGCGATACAGCGCGGCCGGCAGCCCACCCTCCTTGATGTTGTAGAACCAGCGGATGGTGGCGCAGTCTATGTTGGCGGTTCTTTCACCTGTGAGCCGCAGCGCCAGCCAGTCCGTCTCCTCGAAGATCGTGCGCGCCCTGGCGTATATGTCCGGCTCGTTGCGTTTCACCCAGGCCGTCTTGCACGGGAACCACTCCGCGGAGACATTTCCACCGCCCACGTAGCGCAGCGCCGGATCTCCGGTGGCACCCGCCTCCGCGGCCTCCCGCACCGCGCGGATGTCCATCCACATGATCGCATCGCGGAGCGGATTGGCCTTTTCATCCAGGAACACCACCGTGCAGCTCGTGCCGTCCACGCCGATGCCGCCGATGTCGGACCCGGATACGCGCGCCGCGGCCAGTGCCTTGCGGATGGAGTCCACGAGCGCGACGTCCCAGTCACGCGGGCTCTGCTCGGCCCAGCCCGGGTGGCGATGCACGGTGGTATTGGGGCTCACGCCGAAGCCGAGGCATTTCCCCGCTGCGTCGAACACGCCGGCACGGAAACTCTCCGTGCCCGCATCGATGCCAAGGACGAATTTGCCATGGTGGTGAGTCCTCAGGCTGATTGCGCGGCCGGCGGGCTGCGGCGGGGCGGCCGGTGAAGCCGCCGCGGATTTTCGGACCGCGCGCCGCAGCGCGTACATTCGGCGGTAGTAATGGAAGACCATCACGGCCAGCAGGAGCAGGCCCCAGATGAACTTCTTCATGAACGGGGAGAAGCTCAGGATGTTCAGCCCGCTCTGCAGGATCTGCATGATGAAGATGGCCAGCGTGAGACCGAGGACCGTTCCGAATCCGCCCGCCGGGTCCGTGCCGCCGAGGATGGCGATCAGGATGGACAGCAGCAGGTAGTCCGCCCCGTAGCCGGGCCGGATGGAGTTCACCCCGGAGATGATGACCAGCGAGGCGACCCCCGAAAGCAGGCCGGTAAGGACATATGTCTTGATCAGCACCATCTCGTTGTTGATGCCCGAGAAACGGGACACCTGCGCGCTGGAGCCGTACATCAGCATGGAGAAGCCCTGCGGCGTGCGCGTGAGGACCAGCGCCACGAGGAGCGCAATGACAACGAAGATGACGAACTGCGTGGGCATTCCCGAGGATCGAGCCGTTGCCGATGAAAAGGAACGCGGGCGGGAACCCGCCGATGCCGTGCCCCTTCGTGATGATGATGGCGATTCCCAGGAACAGGCCCTGCGTGCCCAGCGTGGCGATGATGGCAGGCACCCGCGCGTAGGCGATGATCACCCCGTTCAGGAGCCCGCAGAGAAAGGAGACTGCCATCGCGATCAGGATGCCCAGGAGGATCACGCTGCCCGCCGACATGCCAATGGTCTGGTACTGCGAAAGCAGGGATGCCGAGATGACGCCGGAGAGGCTGGCGATGGAGACCACCGAGAGGTCGATGCCGCCGGTGATCATGGCCAGCATGTTTGCCAGCGCCAGCAGGCCGTACTCGGGAAACTGCAGGCCCATGGACCTGAAGTTGCGCAGCGTCATGAACTGTTCCGGGCAGGAACGCGGTCATGATCCCCGTCACGACGATGAGGATGCAGAAGAGGGTCAGGTTGTTCGAGAGCTTGGTGTTCACGCGCGCCTTCTCCTACTCTCGTGCCAGCGCCAGGGACCGGCGGTTCTGGATCCGCTTCTGGATGTGCGTGATGCTGACGCCCAGGACGATGATCAGCCCGACGAAGAACTGCTGCCAGTACGAGGAAAGGCCCAGGAGCACGAGGTTCTTTTCCAGGATGGAGATCATCACCACGCCCAGGAGCGTGCCGGTCAGGGTTCCCGAGCCCCCGAGGATGCTCGCCCCGCCGAGGATGACGGCGGCAATGACGTGCAGGAGCTCCGAGTCGATGATGTAGGTGGCATTGCTGTAGCGGATCAGCGAAACGTGGATGATCCCCATGATGGAGGCAAGCAGGCCCACGTAGCAGTAGATGAAGAACTGCGTGCGGCGGATGTTGAACCCCGACCGCTTCACCGCCTCCATGTTGCCGCCCATGGCGTAGATGACACGGCCGAGCACCGTGTACCTCAGGATCACCCACGTGACGAGGATCACGCCCACCAGCACCAGGAAGAACACGGACAGGCCGTAGGTGGTCCCGTCCGCGCGGTGCAGGGAGAGGATGTCCGCAAGACCGAACCCCTTGAAGGCGCTGGGAAGCTGCCCCGCGTTGATGGCCTTTGTCCCGACGAACTCCAGCATCGCGCCGTGGAAGATGTTCATCGTGGCCAGCGTGACGATGAAGGTGGGAATGCGGAAGAACGAGATGAAGAAAGCGTTCACCGCGCCGAAGGCGATGCCGATGGCGCTGGAGATGGCGAAGGCCAGCCAGAGGTTGTCCACTCCAAGGCGATGATGGCGTTCACCGTGATGTACTGGGCGACACATGGCCACCGCGGGGAAGGAGATGTCGATGCCGCCGGAGAGCAGAACGACGAAGAACCCGACCGCGAGGATGGCCATGCCCGAGCTCGAGCGGAGCAGGTCGAACATGTTCTCCACGGTGAAGAAGGCGGGGTTCACGATGGTGATGGCCAGGGAGAAGACCACGATCACCAGGAGCAGGTAGAACTCGTTGCGCCGCAGAGAGCGGTCACCCAAGGTGACATTCGCGTTCTCATGAGCGCGCCACCCCGTTGGCAAGTTTTCCGCTGACAAATGACAGCATTTCCGCCTCCCCGACGGCAGCGGCGTCGGGGACTTCCTTTTCCAGCCGCCCCTCCCGCATCACCAGGATGCGGTTGCAGCTGTGGAGGATCTCGGGAATCTCGTCGGAGATCACGATGATGGCGATTCCCTGTTCGGCGAGGGTCCGGATGATCTCGTGGATGTTGCTCTTGGAGGCGATGTCGATGCCGATGGTCGGGCCGTCCAGGATGAACACCTTGGGCTTCGTGGCCAGCCACTTGGCCAGGACCACCCGCTGCTGGTTGCCGCCGGAGAGGCTCCAGGCGCGCACGCGGACCGACGGGCGCCTTGATCTTCAGGTCAGCCAGCCACCCGTCCTCGACGCTTTTCATCCGGGCCGGGTCCAGCAGTCCGAGGAAGCCCAGCAGCCTTCTTCAGCACGGTGATCACGATGTTGTCGCCGATGGATTGGCCGATGAACAGGCCCTGGGTCAGGCGGTCCTCGGGAAGGTAGCCGATGCCCAGCCGCACCGCGTCCTGGGGCGTGCGGATGCGCACGGGTTTCCCGTTCAGCAGGATCTGCCCGGAATCCGGCCGGTTCAGGCCGAACAGGGCGAGGGCGAGCTCCGTCCGCCCCGAGCCGATGAGCCCGGTGAGCCCCAGGATTTCTCCCGGCCACAGGGAAAAGCTCACGTCCTGGAAGTGCCCGCGTCGGCTCAGGCGACCGCACCTCCAGGACGGGGGCCTGCTGCCTGTTTCTCGCGCGGAAATCGGTAGGGAGTGTAGGAGATGTCGCGCCCGGTCATGAGGAAGGTGAGCTTGCGGTCGTCCAGCTCCGCCGCGGGGAAATCCCCGACCTTCTTCCCGTCCCTCAGGATGGTCACGGCGTCCGCGATCTCGAACACCTCGCTCAGCTTGTGGCTGATGAAGAGGGTGGAAATCCCCTTCTTCTTCAGCCGCGCGATCACGGTGAAGAGATGGTCCACGTCATCCCGGGTGATGGCGGAGGTCGGCTCGTCCATGATGATGAGCTTTGCCCCCTGGGTGAGGCTGCGCGTGATGGCCACGATCTGCCGCTTGGCAACGGACAGGTTCTGCACGAGCGCATCCAGCTGGATGTCTTCCTCGACCTCCGCCAGGCCCCGGGCGGCAATGGAGCGCACTTCCGCGCCAGTTCACGAAGCTGGCCCGGCGTTCGACGAACTGGTTCAGGGAGATGTTCTCCGCGACTGTCACGTTCGGGTACAGCGACAGGTCCTGGTAGATGATCTGGATGCCTTCGCGGATGGCGTCAATTGCCTGCAGGTGCTCGTGCACGCGTCCGTTGATGCTGATCTGCCCGGAATCCGGGGACACGACTCCGCCGATGCACTTGATGAGCGTCGACTTGCCCGAGCCGTTCTCACCGACCAGGCAATGCACGACACCCGTGCCAAGGGTGAGGCTCACCTCGTCCAGTGCCTGCACGCCCTCGTACGCCTTGGAGATCCGGCGCACATCGAGAAACACCTCTGCCATGCGTCCCCCAGGAAAAAAAACGGGTTGACCGGATACTCGCACGGGATTGCGGCACCGATCAACCCGCGATTCTGCGAAAGAGATGGATTACAGCTTGTACTTCCCGTCCGGATTGACCCAGTCCTTCAGGTTGTCCTTGTTCACGTCCACCCACGCCGCTCCGTAGATGACCGGAACGCCGGAGGCGTTGTTCTTGATGGTGACCTTCTCGTAGCCGGGCTTGCCCATGTTCATGCCCGCGGTGACCTTGTTTCCCTTCAGCAGCTCGTACGCTGCGCGCGCCGTGACGTACCCGGCATCGGCGGGAACCCAGAAATGGATGGAGATGACCGCGCCGCTCTTGATGTAGTCACCGGCAACGGACGGGAGGCAGGTGCCGAACGCGGCGACCTTGCCGATGAGGCCCTTCTCCGTGATTGCCTGGGCCGCGCCGGGCACGGTGCTCATTGCGCTTCCCATGACCGTCTTCAGGTCCGGGTAGGCCTTCAGCAGCTCGAGGGTCTTGTCGTGGGCGATCTGCTGGTTCTCCTGCTCCTCGATGCGGTCCGTGGCCGTCTTGAGGCCGGGGTATGCCGCCTGCGGCCTGCGCAATCTCTCCGTCCACCCACTGGTTGTGCGTGGTGGAGGTGAGGTGCCCGACGAACGGCTGCCACATGCCGGTGTTGCCCATCCACTTGGCCATGACGTCCATCATGTGCTTGCCGTAGGCGGTGTTGTCGAACGCTTCGACGTCGTAGCTGACCTGCTGCTGGACGGAGGCCTCGTGGGTGAGGGTGAAGATACCCGCGTCATTTGCCCTCTTGAAGACCGACACAAGGGATGCCGGGTCGTTGGGGACCGCGAGGATGGCGTTGACGCCCTTGGCGGTGAGGTCTTCGATGATCTTTGCCTGCACCGCGGGGTCGGCAGTTGCGCCGCCCGTCTGGGAGGCGGAAATGTCGGGATAATCCTTGCCGAAGGCGGTGATGCCGGTCCGCATGTTGTCGAACCAGGCAACGCCCTCGAGCTTCACCACCATGACGATGCTCTTCTGCTTTCCGCCCGCTGCCTTTTCACCGTTGCCTGATGCAAACGCAAGGGTGGAAATGAAGAGACAGCGACATGAGGATGACGAGTAGTTTCTTCATACCAAAGCCTCCTTCGGATGGGTTAGTTTCGGCAGAATTATCGGACCGATTTCCTCCGTTGTCAAGGTAAATATTAGCTAAAAAGAATGTTTGTTTTTAATTAAACGAATGTGGTATAAAGTGATCATGAACATCGAAAGTATCGCCAAGAAGGCCGGTGTTTCTGCGGCAACCGTCTCGCTTGCCCTGAACAACCGGCATGGCGTCAGCAAGAGGACCCGTGAACGGATCCTCGGCATCGCGAAAGAAGTCGGATACCGCAAACGCCCGTCCCGTGCCCTCATGCGCGGCACCGTGCAGTTTCTCAAGCTCATCAGGCACGGCCACACGCTGAACGAGAATCACAATGTATTCATCTCGGAGTACATCGACGGAATCACGCACAAGGCCCGTGAGGCGCAGTTGCGCGTGGAGTTTTCCTCCGCCCCGTCTACCGCGACGATCAACGATATCACCTACCAGATGGATGAGCAGGACGTTGCAGGATTTCTGGTCCTGGGGACTGAGCTCTCGGCAGAGGATATCCAGAGCATCGGGTCGGCGCAGAGACCCGTCGTGTTTCTGGACACGTACCACAATTTCCTTCCGTTCGACTTCGTGGATATGAACAACCTCGATTCCGTCTACCTCGCCGTCTCGCGGCTGGTGAGGGCGGGCCTGGGGACCATCGGGATGGTGACCTCGCCCATGAACGTGATCAACTTCCGCATCCGCGAGGACGGATTCAGGAGATCACTGGAGGCTCTGGGCCGCGCCGTGGAGGAAGACTTCATCTTCCCGGTAGACTCGACCTACGAGGGTGCGTTTCGGGATTTTTCTTCACTGCTGGCTTCCGGGCGGAGGCTGCCTGAAGGGCTTTTCTGCTGCAACGACATTGTCTGCCTTGGAGTGGCCCGCGCGCTGCGCGAGGCGGGACGCAGCGTGCCGAGAGACGTCTCGCTCATCGGCTTTGACAACCTGCCGGCTGCGGCGCACAGCGATCCCCCCCTCACGACCATCCGAGTGTCCAACAACGAGATCGGCTCCGCGGCCATCGCCCTGCTCAAGGACAGGATCGAGAACCCCGGGAAGCCCAGCTCCAAGGTGATGATCAGCGGAGAGCTGGTGGATCGACAGAGCGTCCGCGGCGGGATCTGAGCGTTGACAACACAGGCATCGGCGGGAATACAATTCCGCCACAAGGAGGACCCATGAAGAAGTTCATCAACCAGCCGAAGCATTTCGTGGACGAGATGCTGGAAGGCATCCTCATGGCCCACCCGGACCAGCTTGCATTCGCCGCTGGTGACCGCCGCTGCATCATCCGCGCGGGGGCACCCGTGAAGGGCAACGTCGGGATTGCAACGGGCGGCGGCTCGGGTCACCTCCCGCTGTTCCTTGGCTACGTCGGGCAGGGAATGCTTGACGGCTGCTCCGTGGGCGGCGTCTTCCAGTCTCCCAGCGCGGAGCAGATGCTGAACGTCACCAAGGCCATCGACGGCGGGGCCGGGGTGCTGTACATCTACGGCAACTACGGCGGGGACATCATGAACTTCGACATGGCAAAGGACATGGCGGCCATGGAGAACATCACCGTCGAACAGGTGGTGGGCGCCGAGGACGTGGCCTCCGCCCCGAAGGGCCAGGAGGGCAAGCGCCGCGGCGTGGCCGGCATCTTCTTCCTTTACAAGTGCGCCGGTGCCATGGCGGAGACCCGCGCACCGCTTGCCGAGGTGAAGCGGATTGCCGAGAAGGCTGCCGCCAACGTCCGCACCATGGGAGTGGCGCTCTCACCGAACATCGTTCCCGAGGTGGGAAAGCCCCAGTTTACCATCGGTGAGAACGAGATGGAGATCGGCATGGGCATCCATGGGGAACCGGGCATCCGCCGCGGGCCCCTGAAGCCCGTTGATGCAATCGTGGAAGAGATGATGGCCCCGGTCCTGAACGACCTTCCCTTCGCGGGCGGTTCCGAGGTGGCAGTGCTCATCAACGGCCTGGGCGCCACGCCCAGGGAAGAGCTGTACCTCATCTACCGCAAGGTCGGGCTCATCCTGAAGGACAAGAAGATCTCCGTGTTCCAGGTGTACGTCGGAGAGTTTGCCACCTCCCTCGAGATGGCCGGCGCATCCATTTCCCTGTTGAAGCTGGACCCCGAGCTGAAGAAGCTCCTCTCCATGCCGGCGCGGACGCCGTTCTTCGAACAGGTGCAGCTGTAGTCATGGAATCCCTCGGCGCAGCGGACATCAAGGCCGTCGTTGCGGGCATCGCCGCGCTCATGGCGGAGAAGAAGGACGAGCTCATCACCCTGGACGGGGCGATGGGAGACGGGGACCTCGGGCTGACAGATGGAAAAGGGCTTCGCCGCGGCGCGCGATGAAGCGGAGAAGACTGAAGAGCCGGACCTCGGCAAGTTCCTGATGAAGATCGGCATGGCAATTGCCAGGGCCGCTCCTTCCACCATGGGCACTCTTATTGCCACCGGATTCATGTCCGGCGGCAAGGCAGTCATGGGAGCGGCCGCACTCGGCGGGACGCAGATGGCGGCGTTCTGGGACGCATTTACGGCCGGCATCATGCAGCGCGGCAAGTCGAAGCCCGGAGAGAAGACCGTGGTGGACGTCCTCCTTCCCGCGGCGGAGGCTTTCAAGGCAAGTGTCGGCGGCGGGGCGGGCCTTCCAGACGCCTTCCGCGCGCTGGAAAAAGCGGCAGCCGAAGGACGCCAGAAGGCGAAGGACATGATTGCCCAGCACGGGCGGCTTGCGTACTACCAGGAGAAATCAAAGGGACGCGACGACCCTGGTGCCGTTGCCTGCCTCTACATCCTGCAGAGCTTTGCTGACTCCGTCTCCAAATGATAGAAGCTGACAGCCTAGTCAAGAGGTACGGCCCCTTCGAGGCTGTGAAGGGTGTTTCGTTCCGCGTGGAAACCGGCCAGGTCATCGGCCTGCTCGGCCCCAACGGTGCCGGCAAGACCTCCATCATGCGCATCCTCACCGGCTACCACTTCCCCACGTCGGGGACAGCCCGCGTGGACACCCATGACGTGGTGACCCAGCCGCGCCTCGTGCGGCAGTCCGTGGGCTACCTGCCGGAGAACGCTCCCTTGTACGATGACATGAAGGTCCGCGAATACCTCGGTTTCATTGCAGATGCCCGGGGCCTGACGGGTGCTCGGCGCGCGGAGCGCACGGACTTTGTAGTGAGCACGTGCGGGCTGGCGGAAGTGTTTTCGCGGGAGATCCGCCGGCTTTCCAGAGGGTACCGGCAGCGCGTGGGCCTTGCGCAGGCAATCCTTCACGATCCGTCAGTCCTCATCATGGATGAGCCGACCTCCGGCCTGGACCCGAACCAGATCGTGGAGATCAGGGCCCTCATCCGGGACCTCGGCCGGCAGAAGACCGTGATCCTCTCCACCCACGTCCTGCAGGAGGTGGAGGCACTGTGCCGGCGCGTGCTCATCATGAACGCGGGCCGCCTGGTTGCGCAGGGGACGCCGGAAGAGATTGCACGCGGCATGCAGCAGGGAGTGCTCCTGAGCGTTTCTCTGAAAGGGCCGCTGGATGAGGCGGTCATACGCTCACTCGGGTCCGTCCCCGGTGTCCGCGGTGTGTCGGCAATTCGCAGCCTTCCTCGAGACAGGGTAGAAGTGGACCTCGCCGTTGCCGAGGGCGCCGATCCGTCCGAGGCGATCTACGACTGGGCCGTGTCCCACGGGTGCAAGATCCTGGGGATGAGGACGGAGAAGACGCGGCTGGAGGATCTTTTTGCGCGGCTGACAGGGGTGGGGGACACGGGGGCGGGGGGCGGGGCGTGATGTACAAGATGGCCGCCATCGCCCGGCGCGAGCTCCGTGCCTACTTCACCACGCCCGTGGCATACATCGTGGTCGTTTTCTTCCTTGTCGTGACGTCGGCCTGGTTCTTCTTTGCACAGCAGTTCTTCGCGCAGGATGCCGCCACGCTCCGCGGCTACTTCTCGCTGTGGCCCGTTGTGTTCATCCTCCTCCTGCCTGCGCTCACAATGCGAAGCTGGGCGGAAGAGCGCCGGCAGGGAACCGCGGAGATCCTCCTCACGTTGCCCCTGCGCGAGGGTGAGCTCGTTGCCGGGAAGTTCGTTGCGGCGTTCGCGCTCCTGCTGGTTCTCGTGGTCCTCACGCTTCCTGTTGCACTCTCGGTGGCCCCCTTCGGCTCGTTCGAGCCCGGGCAGATCGCCATGGAGTATCTC
Organism: uncultured Spirochaetota bacterium; assembly: GCA_963845325.1. Lineage (GTDB taxonomy): Bacteria > Spirochaetota > Spirochaetia > SZUA-6 > Fen-1364 > Fen-1364. The sequence goes on along the minus strand of CAWJRT010000035.1, from coordinate 19,920 downwards.
GGCGTGCTTCTCCTGGGGTGCGCCGGTATCGCGGCCGGGCAATTCGTCTCAGCTCTGTCTGCAAACCAGATTTCGGCGTTTCTCTTCGGCGTGGTCTTCATGCTGGTGATCACGATGATCGGGCAGATCCCTGCCGTGACCGTGCTGCCCGGATGGCTGGCCTCCGCGTTCAGTTGGATCTCCTTCGACTTTCACTTCGACAGCTTCAGCAAGGGAGTATTGGACACCCGCGACGTCCTGTATTTCCTGGTGCTGTGCGCTGCGTTTCTCTGCTTCACGACAAGGGTGCTGTACATGAGGCGCTTTCGATGAAACGCAGGGCGCGCGAAGCACTGCTGATGATCCTCGTGGCCCTCTGCCTGGTCTTCGTCCTGGCTGACGGGGCGCGGTGGTTCCTGCGGCTGGACCTTACGCGGAGCAAGGCCTATTCCATATCGGCCGTCACCCGCGGGATCCTGCGCGAGATCCCCGAGCAGGTCCACCTCACCTATTTCCTCAGCGACACGCTGCGCTCGCTCTCACCGTCTCCGGGCCGGGTCATCGACCTCCTGCGCGAATACGAGGCGGAGTCACGCGGAAAGGTGATCGTCTCCGTGCTTGACCCCGGGAAGACGGGTGAAGGGGAAAGCGCGCGCCGCTTCGGCATTCTCCCGCAGCAGATCCAGGTAATTCAGCAGAACGAGCAGCGCACGGTGGACGTGTACTCCGGCATCGCGGTGGACTATCTGGACCGCTACACCTCGCTTCCTGCCGTTTTTTCCCCCGACGGGCTGGAGTACTCGCTGTCCTTTGCCGTGCGCAAGGTGCTTGCAGGCAGGCGCCTGGTGGTGGGCGTCATCGCGGGTGAGCCGGGCAAATCCTTCCAGGGCGATTACGACACGCTGCAAACCGGACTGTCCCGGGACTACGCCGTGCACGAGTACTTCCCCGGTGACCCCATTCCCCCCGAAGTGGATGCGCTCCTTGTGCTCGGGGGAATGCAGTGGGGTGACATGGAGCTTCGCCCGCTGGGTGCCTACATCCAGAACGGCGGCAAAGTGCTCTTTGCCGTGAAGGGCTTGCAGGTGCAGACAGCCGGCACGTTCACTGCGCAGCAGGTTGCGAGTTCGCCACTGCTGGACATGCTGGAATCCTACGGCGTGCGGGTGGGACGGGACATGGTGCTGGACACCTCGTCCCGCGACTACCGGCTTCCGCAGCAGAGGCCCAACGGGCAGATCGGCTGGGAGACCATCGGGAAGTATCCGCCCTGGGTTTCCATCCAGGGCCCGAACGTTTCCTCCACGCAGCCGGTGACCGCGCATTTCACCGGCCTGGACCTCTTGTGGCCCGTGGCGCTGTCAGCGGTGCCGCGGAACGGCGTGCAGATCGAGCCGCTGGTGAAGACCACCAGCTCGGCGTGGCTGCAGAGGGCCTCCCTTCGGCGTGGATCCGTACAAGGTGGCGCAGCGAGGCGTCACGACACAGCCAGTTCGTGCTGGCCTATGCGCTGACGGGCACCTTCCCGAGCCGGTACCCGGCCGTGGGGCAAAGCGCCGCCGGAGTCCCTACGCGCATGATCGTCATCGGCGACGATGATTTTCTCACCGACCTCATGCAGTTCTCGGACAGCCTCTCCAACGTACTCTTCGTGGAGAACGCGGTCCTGTGGCTTTCCGGAAACGCCGACCTGCTCTCCATCAAGACGCGCGCGGGAACCGAGGGAAAGCTGGACCGCATCCAGGACCCGGCGCTGCGCTCACGCCTTGCACTGACGGCCGAGCTGCTCAACGTGGTGGTCATCCCGCTGGGTGTGATGGCGTTCGGGCTCCTGCGGCGGATGCGTCGGAGGGAGAAAAGCGCATGACCTTCCGCGCGCGTCTCCTCACCGCCGCCGGCGCACTGGCCGTGCTGATTCTCCTGTTCATCATCGGGATCGCGCTTTCGCCCGAGCGCGTGCAGGCCCGCACGTCCGCGCAGCCGCTGCTGCCCGGCATCTCCTCAGAGAAAGTGGATGGGATCGAGATCAGGGAAGCCGGCACGACGACCATCCAGCTTCAGCGGGAAGCGCACGGATGGCAGACGGGCGCATACCCGGTGTCGGCTGACCGGGTAGCGACATTCCTCCGCACCGTCGCGGGCCTTCGGCGCACGAGCCGCGTCAGCAGCGGTCCGCAGCACCTCGGGGAGCTGGGGTTGGCGAGCGACGAGTCACGGATTCTTGTCCTGCACCAGGCCGGCGCGGCTGATGCCGTCCTTGAGGTTGGCAAGCGCGGACCAGCAGGCGATGCCGACTACGTCCGCGTTCAAGGGCAGGACCAGGTGTACCTGGCCAAAGGCTCCCTCTCTTTTTTCCTGGCGCAGAAGCCGCCCTACTGGTACGAGCTTCACGTCCTGCCCGACGACGTGCAGGGCACGACGATTGCGGAGATCACCGTGAGCGGCGCGCTGGAGACGCTCCGCGGCGGCTACACTCTGAGAAGGCCGTCGGCAGATAAGCTGGATCAGTGGGTGGTCGGCGGGTCTGCGGCTGACCGCGTCACCGCGGGGGCCATGGCAAGCTCGCTTGCGAACCTGGAAGCAGTGGATTTTGCCGGGGAGAAGGCAGGACAAACCGGCAGCGGGGCGGGGCGTTTGGACATCGCCGTGAAGACTTTTGAAGGAAAGACATACGCGCTGTCCGTTACCCGTGGACCCGAGCAGGGCAGGGTGCGCGTGACTACAAGCTGGTCACCATGGACGTACGTGGTGAACGAGGTGCCGTTGCAGAGGGCGGTGCTGTCAGAATCGCGCTTGATCTTCCGCTGACAGAGACTGCGATCCGGGTCAGATGGTTTTGGGCCCAAGTCTTGGGTTCGGGAGCGGGCATGGCGGTCACCTCCAAGGGTTGCCTTCAAATTATCCCAAAACCAGAAGTCGGGTCACCCGCTTGTTTTTAGACGAAAGTAAGAGGCAGACATACAATTTGTAGTCAGAAATCGACTACATTCGTCATTGTGCAGGGGGGCACTGCGGAATTGACGTTTCCTGATCTGACCCCTTGCGTGGTCGGGCCCGTGATCATAGGCGCTGCTGCCCTCGGCGGCGAAATCGGTGCGGACTTCGCCAGCGGCTGCCGCGGACGCAAGAGGAGAGGTAATGAAGTATCGCACGCTTGGAAGAACCGGGCATAAAGGTCAGCCCATATTGCCTCGGGGCGATGATGTTCGGTGCCGTTGGCGGCAATCCCGACCACGACGACTCGATCCGGATCATCCACAAGGCTTTGGATGCAGGGATCAACTTCATCGATACCGCTGACAGGTACAGTCAGGGGGAGTCGGAGGAAATCGTCGGCAAGGCTCTCAAGGGCCGGCGCGACAACATCGTGCTCGCCACCAAGGTGAACAACCCTATGGGCGATGACCCGAACCAGCAGGGCAATTCGCGACGCTGGCTGATCCGCGAAGTGGAAGCATCACTGCGCCGCCTGCAGACCGACCACATCGATCTCTACCTGATTCACCGTCCGTCACCGGATACCGACATCGAGGAAACCCTCTCGGCCCTCACCGATCTGATGCGGGCAGGCAAGGTGCGCGCAATCGGATCTTCGACGTTCCCCGCTTCGGAGATCGTGGAAGCGCAGTGGGTCGCGGAGCGGCGCGCCCTGGCGCGCTTCCGCGTCGAGCAACCGCCCTACTCCATCCTGAGCCGCGGCATCGAACGCGAGGTGCTGCCGGTTTGCCAGCGGTACGGGATGGGCGTGATGGTCTGGAGCCCCCTGGCCAAGGGCATGCTTACCGGCCGGTACCGCAAGGGCCAGCCCTTGCCCGACAGCCTGCGCGTCAAACTCCTCCGCAAGCAGATGAGCGACGAACATCGGCTGGATGCGGTGGAGCAACTGATTGTCGTGGCTCAGGAAGCGGGGATGCCTCTGACACACCTGGCAATGGCTTTCGCGGTAGCCCACCCTGGTGTGACGTCGGCGATTCTCGGCCCGCGCACGATGGAACAGCTCGACGATCTGCTCGCGGGCGCCGAAGTGGTTCTTTCCGACGACGTCATGGACGCGATTGACCAGATCGTCCCTCCCGGAACCGACGTCGGAATTGACGCGGCCGCCTACGTTCCACCCGCGCTCAGCCAACCAGGCCTGCGCCGCCGTCCCCATGCATGACAAACGCGTCGCCCTGGTCACCGGGGCGAACGCGAAGATAACCGTTGCGAGCAACGCGTCCCTTGCGCCCGCGAGGCGGTGCGCGGTGCGCTCTCAGCCCTGCTCCAGGCCCCGAAGCACTTCCGCACGGAAGGCGGAGAGCTCTGCCCGGGCGAGGGGTAGGCAGCGGCGCAGAACAGAGAGAAGATATCGCAGCTTCTCCCAGTCGTAGTCAAGCTCAAGATAGTAGCGCTTGAAATGACGGAATCGCATGAGCTCGGTCAGGAGCCCGTGAGACTGGTTGGAGAGCACTCGCGGCCGAACGCCTTTCTTTTCGAGCAACATCTTATCCAGCAAATCCGCGTGCCATCTCTCGGCGTTCAAATTGTTGTCAAAACCCTGGGAAATTCGCAGGAGGGCGGTTTCGATGGCGGTGTACGTGTTCTCCAGTATCTGCGCAATAACGATACGTTCCGCGCGATCCGGCGCGGGGGCATTTTCCGCAGGCACTCTTCGTTCAGCGAGAAATACTTCCATGTCATCAAGCACGCGGAACGCGAGGTCGATCTGTTCTGCCACCAGCTCCGGATCCAGCCCTCTACCGCTCATAGACGATCCTCCCACGCCGCCGGATATGGTCTGCATACGCGGCATGGACATGCTCGATTGCCACGATGTCCAGCGCGAACCGGGTCAGCTTCTCCATGGCACCCCTGAGGGCCGAAAGAGCTGCCGGGTCCGTAATCCCCTCAACTGCAATGTCGATATCTGACATCTCTGAAAAATGACGATCGTCGAGGAGAGATCCCCATTGATAGATGCGGATCGGCGCGTAGTCCTGCACGATTGCCTGGATGATCGCAGCGCAGTCGCGCCTCGCATCAGAGAGGCGAGAGGCAAGCTCGGTACGCCTTCGGGCCCGCCTGGAGCGCACGTACGCGCGGATGGTTTCCGCCTCCGCTTCGGTATACTGACCGCTCACCGGCAGACTGTACCACCTCTGCTTTCCGCGGAGAAGACTCTTTCAACCCGATACGCTGTCCCCTACCGCGACATTGTGGTTTTCGACCAAAATTGCGGTGGCGGTGTAAAAATGGGCGATTTCCGCAATGTCGCGAGTCGCCCTATCCGCCTGAGCTCTGCGCCCGCTGTGCCTGCCGAACCATCATCTTGCCCATTTCTTCTATCAAGACCACCCCAAGGCTTGGCTTGATGGCACCGTACGCACCGGACGTTGCCGTGACCTCGTAGAAGCAATTGTTTCCCGCGGCGGCGTCTACAGCCACGGCGGCAGAGTTCATCCCGGATCTGGCCGACACTTCATGCCTGCCTGGGTCCACTTCCACCAGGTAGAACGTGCCCGGTGCGATTGGTCCAAGGAGTTTCCCATCCACGGAAATATCAAGGCTCGCCCCGCCAGAGGAGCCGTTGCTCCAGGCGATGTACAAACTCGCTTTGCCCGCAGGGGGCATGAACTGCTTTGCATCGGCATCAGCCGCCGGTGCAGCCATGGGGACACTTGGAGCAGTGACGCACCCCACGAGGGCCATGATCACAAGAAGAGTCATCCATCGACCAGTTGTCATATTCCTTCCTCTCGCAGGCCGCTGGTCAGCACGCTGATCAAATGTATAAAGACCGCCAGTTCGGAGCAAGGCTACGCCTGATGCCCGTTTCAGCCCGACCACTTCGTGCCGCGCAGGTCCTTCCACGGGCCTCCCGCTGCGTAGCGCTCGGGGTACAGCACCTTGGGCCGCGGATCCTCGGCAGCATCGAGCTGGAGAACCATCCATTTCGGGTACGGCGTGCCGGGGTCCGAGACCGAATCAAGGAGCTTCGTGTCTTCCTCTGAGAGGCGAAGATCCACCGCCTTGATGTTGTCTTCCAGGTTCTCGGGTTTGCGCGCGGCAATGATCACGCTGGAAATCGCGGGACGGGCGAGTGTCCAGGCCAGTGCCGCTCGTGCGCAGCTTACGCCGTGCCGGTCCGCCACGAGCTTCAGCGCATCCACGACCTTGTACCCGAGCTCCTTGTCGAATGGAACGAACTGGCCCGCCTCCGCGAACCTCGTTCCCGCGGGCGCCGGGTTTGCCCTGGTGTACTTGCCCGCGAGAAAGCCGCCGGCAAGCGGGCTCCAGACAAGGATCCCGAGACCCGCGTACTGCGCATAGGACTGGAACTCGTGCTCGAGGCCCCTGTCCACGAGACTGTAGTACATCTGCGCGGTGGAGTATTTCTCCAGGCCCATGCGCTCCTGCAGGGAAAGAGCGACCGCCGCCTGCCACGAGAGGTGGTTGCTGAGCCCGATGTAGCGTGACTTTCCCTGCCGCACTACGTCATCCAGAGTTCTCAGCGTCTCTTCCAGCGGCGTGTTGCTGTCCCACCCGTGCACCTGGTACAGGTCCACGTGGTCCGTCTGCAGGCGCTCCAGGCTGGACTCGATGCCGCGCATGATGTTCACGCGCGTGGCGCCGCTCCTGTTGAAGTTCTCACTCATCGGGAGGCGCACCTTTGTTGCAAGGACGATCTCTTCCCGGATGCCCTTCAGCGCGTTGCCAAGCAGCGTCTCGCTCTCCCCGCGGCTGTACACGTCCGCGGTGTCGATGAAGTTGATCCCCCGGTCCATGGCGAGCTTCACCATTTTCGTAGTGGCCTCCTGGCCGAGGTTTCCCATGTTCATCTTGCCGCCGAACTGCATGGTGCCCAGCGCCACTTCGCTGACGATGACTCCCGTGTTTCCAAGCCTGCGGTATTTCATGGTTGGTGATCCTCCGACGGCCGTATCATAGGGCCGCTCACGTACGCGGTCAACTCAGGTGTCGTTTAGGTTTGACGCCGCGGCGGGCGCGTTTGTACCTTCGCGTTGGACACATGCGTAAGCTTATTTACCTGATGAACGTTTCTTTGGATGGGTTTGTGGAAGGACAGGACGGGAAATTCGGCTGGACCATGCCCGATGAGGAAGTGCACCGATTCCACAACGAGGCAGCACGCCAAATGGGCGCGGTTCTGTACGGCAGGCGCCTGTACGAGACCATGGCTGTCTGGCAGACCTATGGTACGGATTCCTCCATGCCGGACTATGTGGCCGAGTATGGGCGCATCTGGAGGGCCACGCCGAAAATTGTGTTCTCCGGCACGCTGAAGACGGTGGGTGAAAACTGTCGGCTGGTAACAGGAGATGCCGTAGCGGAGGTGATGAGCCTGAAGCAGCAGCCCGGCGGTGATCTTGGGGTCGGCGGCCCGGGCCTCGCCTCATCCTTTGCCCGGGCAGGTCTTATTGATGAGTATCGGCTGCTGATCTTTCCGGTAATTGTCGGGGGCGGGAAGCCGTACTTTCCGAGTTTGGATCAGGAGATAGGCCTGCGCCTGGAGGAGACCCACACATTCAAGGGCGGCGCCGTGTACCTGCGCTACGCGCGGCGTTGACGCGAAGGTGGAGTGTCCGCCGCGCACAATCCTTTTTGCACGATATTGGCTTTTCGTGTCTCCCGTGACCAGGTAGTCGGCTTCCCCGGCAACTGCACAATCGAGCACGAGATGGCGGTGTTGGTCTGGCGTCTCCCATCGAGCAATGGCTGTGAGTTCTTGTCAACCGGACGTACAAGACGTCGGAATGGATGTCGACAAAGAGAAGATCATCCTCGCGGGCTTGGGGCCTAACTCAGGTTGTTTCCGACCTCTGCCCTTCATTCTGTGAGAGGTACAATTCAATGAACTCCTTCGGGCTTTTTACTATTCTTTCAACCGGGTAGTGATCCTTGTTTCCCGTCACAATACACTTTGCCTTCGCGGTCTTTGCAACTTCATAAAACATTTTGTCATCTTTATCGACAAGCTTTTTACTGGTCGGTTCGGCGGCAATGTATTCACCTTCATTTCTAATATAGTCGAGAAGCGGAGCTATTGCGCTTTTATTGAAGCCAAACTTCTTCCGGTTCAATACTTCTACGTATTCTCTGAAAATCCGACTATCGTAAAGCAGTGTAATCCGACCATTTATCAATAGATTGATTATCTGAGCGGGCGTGCCTTCCAGATTGATCAGTCCGGACACGATCACGTTCGGGTCAATCACAACCTTCATCGTTTCTTACTCTTCCGGTATTCCTGGATCTCCTTGTTAATTTCTTCCATCGGCATCTCAGAAAGGCCTTTCTTAAGGGCCTGGTTACGGATTTTCTTCAACGCATTGGCCGCACGCGCGCGCCGGACCGCCGTCACAGTGTCCTCCATGTCAGTGTCGCTTATGGGAGTGAGCAACGCTATTGGCTTGCCATTATTGGTTATCACTATCTCCTGCTCTCCCGGCAATTCTTTCCAGATCTGCGCCGGAGTCGTCCGGAGGTCCCGAACAGTGACGAACTTCATGCTGTACCTCTCAGATATGAGAATACTCAGTTGTCACCCATTTGTCAACAGTTCATTGACAAAGGCCAAAACAACATGGACAGCCGCGGTTCCCGCGTTCCCGCAAGGGGCCACGGCTGAGTCTAAGGTACGCGGGCGAACCGGGAAATGATTTCCCGCACTTGCTCAACTTTTCTTGCCATACCGTAACGCCAGGTTCCAAACGATCCGTCCGAGTTGACCGCTTGCACCCAGCGCTCTGCGGCCTGCGCCTTGATGTCGGCAAGCTCGTCGAACCCCTTCGTCTCCAGCACCAGGTATCGGCCAGGTGCACCGGGTGCCCCAGTGCACTGGCGTGCCGCCCAGCCGGACAATGAAATCCGGGACGTACTCACGGGGCTGACCGTTGTGCAAGTAGGGGATGGAGAAGCCCAGGCCCGCGTTCTTCACGAATGCCGCGACGCCGGGGTGCGTGTCAATCACATACGCGGCGGCCTGCTCCCAGACCTTCGTATCCGCTACCACGTAGTTCAAGTGACTCTTCACGACCTCCCGCACGTCTTTGCTTGTCCAGAAGTCCACCTCGGACGTTGAGCCGGGACCGCGGTTGGCTTCCAGCACGGGCACCTCCGGTTCCTCGCCTGCTCCCGCGTCGGGTTTGATGGCCTCGTTGAGGCGCTCGATCACCCATCCGTAGTAGGGGGAGAGGAAGATGTCCAGGATGTGGGCCGGTGGTCTCGCCACTACCTTCTCCCGCAAGTAGCGCTGGACCAAAGCCGCGACCTGTGGGAAGAGCACATGCGCAGGGGGGTGGTCGCCAGGCGCCCTGGTCGCCGCCCTGGGCCATGTAGTACTTCGTCAGGTCGCGGGCAAGCTCGAATGAAAGCTCCTGCTCGCGCCTGCTCTCCCGGTACTTGCTGAGGTCCAGGCTCTCCAGCTTCCCCGGGCCCTGGAGGCTCGGCCGACCCTTGTTGTTGGGCAGCGCTGCTTTCACCTCGACTTCGGGCGGGATCTTCAGCGGATCAAGCGAGACTACCGCGATGCTGTCCCAGTTTACGGTGACCCGATTTCGGATGGCCTGTCGGTAGCCGACCACGCGCGGGAAAGTGATCTCGAAGTCCGACTTCTCGGGGAGCGCATGCACGTGCGCGCGCTTCACGGGCGGTGGAGGATTGCCATCTGGCGATGCCTTGAACGGGATGACCTCGAACGGAACGCCGAAGACCTTCGATACTTCTTCGGTGAGAAGGTCATCGTCTCCCACCTGGTAGCTGGCGCGCCGCAGCCCGCGGCCGACCACCTGCTCGCAGAGAAGCTGCGACATGAACGGACGCAGCCCGATGATGTGAGTCACCGTGCTGCAGTCCCATCCCTCGGTGAGCATGCCGACGCTGACGATGCACCGAATGTCACGGCCCGGCGGATGCAGCGGCCTTCCAAGCTTTTTCGCCAGCTCCTCGAAGCCTTCCGGGTAGAGCCTTCTGCCCTGGCGGTCCTCGGGCCAGCTCACCTTTCCCACGGTATCCAGGGTCAGGCGCATCCAGGCGGACTCGTCGCTCTTGGCTTCCGCCGAGTCGGTCTCCTGAACAACCCGCGAGTCCACTCGGATCGTGTTCGTCTAGTCGGCCGAGTTTCGGAATGCCGCAATCCCGCACTTGGGGATGCCCGCGGGAGGATTGTCTTCAGCCATCCACTCGTAGATGACCTTGGCAATCCGGGTGTCCTTGCAGACGAGGATGAAGACGGGAGGCCGCGGATCGTCCTTGTGGTTCTCCCACTCCTTTCGCATCTCGTCCCAGTGAGACGCGAGCATGCTGATGGGGTGGTTGGCCCACTTCAGGATGGCCTCGGGCCGCGCACGGGCATGGGCGCCGCCTCTTTCCGCCGGCGTGAGCTTCTCCCAGATGAAACGCCAGATGTTGAAGTAGCCTGGAATGTCCGCTCCCGTGGAGTCACGCACGGCAAGCTGGGGAATCTTCACCAGGCCCGATTCAATGGCGTCAGTCAGCCCGAAATCGCTCACCACCCACGGGAAGGTCTGGTTGACCTTCTGGCCGACCCGACCGAGGTAGTAAGGCGTGGCGGAGAGGTCGACGCAAAGGTTTATGCCGCGGAGCTTGTTGATCCGGTCCAGCCCTTCAACCCAGACTGTGGCCTCCTGGAAGAAATCCTCGGTCTCATCGTCTTCGTCGTCGTCGTTCCTCCATCAGAATCGTCGCGGCGGATGCGGTAGGCGTGGTGGGCCTCATCGTTGAAGACCAGGATGTTCTTCTTTCCGCCGACGTGCCGTCCAAGCACGCGGTTCACTACCGCGGCGTCGCTTTCCACGTACCGGGTTGAATCGACCCTTACCTTCTTCAGCGCACCCTGCGAGTCCTTGATCTCCTCTCTCACTTCGATGAGCCCTGCCGCTACCTGGCGCGCGAGCTCCGCTTCCGTGAGATAGCGGGTGCCGCGGGACGTTCCCGTCTTTGTGCCGATGGAGATTGTCTGCGGGACCTGCACGGCAACCCCGGCCCTGGAGACGCGCGCGCTGACGCCGCCTACCTGGACTGACTGCGGCTCGAACACGTGCCAGTTGGTGACCAGCACCCGGCCGCGCGCGAGATCCGCCATGAGATGCGGCGGGACGAGATCCTTTGTCCGGTAGATGCTCGCTTCACCGCGCCTGGGGTCCAGCTCCTGCAGCCTGTTCCTGATGGTGACGTTGGGGCAGACGGCGAGCACCGTGTCCGAGAACCGGTTGTCCGTTCGAGCGGCAACCTTGTTGAGGATGCTCCACGCGGCGAGCATGCCCATGACCATGGTCTTGCCGCTCCCGGTGGCCATCTTGCAGGCGTAGCGGAGGAACGATGAGTAGCCCTTCTGAATCCCGTCCTCGCCCGGCTCATCGCGCTGGATCTCTATGCCCTGGCGGAGGTCCGCGCGGGCTTCGACCAGGAAGATGATCGTCTCAACCGCTTCGATCTGCGCGAAGAAGAGACGGAACAGGCGACCCTCGCGGCGCCAGTACCGCAGGAGCTCAAGAGACGTACGGCTGACACCGGCGTACTCCGCGGTCCGCCAGTCAGCAAGCCGATCCCGGATGAGATTCACCAGCGTGAGCTCAACCGCGGTGCCCTTGCTGCCCGCATCGTCTGCCGAGCTCGAGGGCTGGCGGTAGTAGTACATCGCCTTCCTGCGCCCGGGCATCCGCTTGGGTGTCTCTCCCTCCATGATGTGCCAGTACTCGGCTGGCTCCTTGTAGGGGGAGTTGAGGATGGGCTGGTCTACCTCGTAGTCCATCAGCGCCGAGCCTCGGTGAGCTTCTTCACCACGATCAGCTCGTTGCCCCGGTCATCGATCACCTTCACCGCCACCTGGCCCTGCTCTCCGCCTTCGAAAGGCGCGCTCTTTGTGCCCGCCAGGTGGTCCCACACGGATTCACTGTAGGTTGCCTTCAGCGCCTTCTTGAGGCTTTCCCATGCGCTGGTGCGCGGGAAGAATGCCTGGCACACGTGGAAGCACAGGCCGTTGTAGTCGGTGTCCAGGAACCACGCGGGCACCTGCTCGCCCTTGAGCGGGATGGTCTCCATGGTGGAGGGATCGAAGACGTCCAGCCCTCTCAGGGTCACGACGTAGCGCAGCTCCTTGCCCGGCTTGGCGTCGCCTGCCTGCTTCAGCTCCACGTCGGGCAGCCCGCACACGCTGAAGATCTGGCTGGAGCGCATGTTCTTGAGAAGATCGCCCATCATCAGGTCAGGGGTTGCCTGCACGTAGGTTGCAGGCACGCCGATCACCTCCTCGCATGTCTCAACGAGCTTGCGCGCGTTGGGCTGGATGGCGAACCCGATCACGTAGAGGTGCGTGTAGCTCTTGGCGTGCGCCTCCTTGCCCGCTTCGTACACCAGCTTCTCGCTCACCGCACCGTTCTCAGGACCAAAGACGATGGCGACAGGCTGCTGTGAAAACTGCAGGAGGCGTTTGTTCTTCTCCGTTGCCTCCTCCACGGCATCTTTCAACGAAGGCCGCTGGCCTTCCGCCGTTGCATCCACCTGCGCCTCCGCGCTCAGCGTCAGGCGTCTTCGCAGGGATGCGAACGTTCTTCAGCGTCACCGTCTTTCCTGCGCCGACATGAAGCACCGGCGATCTTCGCAGCACCTCGAGCATCCGCTCCACGAAGGAGCCGTGACTCTCAGCCTCGCCCGTGCCGCTGTCCTCCTGACCGTCGCCCTCCCAGTCCACGGGCGTGGGGATGGTCGCCTCCACGGCAAACGGACCCGAGACGCGGACGATGCCGCTCTTCTTCTCGGGCCGGTCAACGAGGACCTCTTCCTGCGGCGGCTCGTCGTTCGCGATGGACTTCAGGGTGACGTGGGGGACGATGCCGCCGACTTCCTCGCCCTTGTTGTTCTGCTTTCGCTTGTAGACGAAGCCGCCGACCGGACCGCGCGCTTCGTCCTTCAGGTCGTACCAGTCGAACGTGGCGGTCAGAAGCCGCTGGCGCGCGAGGGCGAGGGGCACGCGGCTGGTGTCGATGGTGATCCACCGCCGGCCCCACTGCTCGGCGACGTAGGCCGTTGTGCCGGAACCGCAGGTGGGGTCGAGGACAAGGTCACCGGGGTCGGTGGTCATGAGGAGGCAACGCTGAATAACCTTGGATGTTTGTCTGGACGACGTACATCTTTGCCTCCATGAAGCTTCCTGATTGCGTATCGTCCCATAGATTGTTCAGCGGAACAGCGGGAAATCGTCGAGAAAGCGGATGTAGCAGAGCGATTTCCCTGAATCCCGAGTGCGCTTGGCCTTTGCGCAGACTTTCGATGCCCTCGCGCGTTGTCTTCCAGCCCCGTTTCCTGATGTGGACGATCTTGCGTCGCCAAGATTCGAAAGACATCGCAGATCCTCGCCGATGGCGTCCCTGCGTTGCGACGTGAAGTATGTCGTAGCGGAAGACTCGCGCACCTTCTGGAATCAGCGCTGATCGTCCACCGTTCGTCCGCGTCATTGACTCGTACGGCTCCGTCTGGCAAGTCAGCCAGATATCGAATAGGCTCGGCGCCTTCCGCCAACCGTTCGCGGCTATGAAGACCTGCCGGTACTTCAGCCGACCGATGTCTCTTGCATACCACAGGATATAGTCACAACTTCCGACAAGGAATCTTGGATGTCTGCCCAGTGGTCTTCTTGAAAGTGATCACCGCGACAAAGCTTCTCTCCTCCAAACACCTCGTCCATCAGTTCCCGAACATGGTGCAGGTTCTCGTCGCTGATCTGCACGAAGATGCTGCCGCTCGGGGTGAGAAGCTCGCGGGCCAGGAGGAGGCGGTCGCGCATGTAGGTGAGATAGGAATGAAGACCGAGCTCCCAGGTGTCGCGGTAGGCCTTCACCATTTCGGGCTCGCGCGTCATGTCATCGTCATCATTGTGCTTCACATCGCGCTTGCGCACAAAGGGCTGGAAGTTGCTGCCGAACTTCACTCCGTAGGGCGGGTCCATGTAGATGGTCTGCACCTGCCCGGCCAGTCCTTCGTAGTGGAGGAGCGAGCTCATGACGACCAGCGAGTCGCCGAGGACCATGCGGTTGACCCACTTGTCGCGGTACTCGTAGGCGCGGAGCACCTGGTCGGAGATGTCGTGGTGCGGGTCGCCGAAGAGGTCGAGCTGCACGTCGGCGGGCTTGCGGTGGCTTTTCAGGGTCTCGATGATGCCCGCCGTGGACAGGCGCTCGTGGACGAAGAGGGGGAGGGTGGGGACATCGAAGGAGAGACGTTCCGCCTTGCCCGCCCAGTTGAGGAAGGGCTTCCCGAGGGCGGTGAGCTGCTCCACAGCGTCCTCGAGGCTGCGAACCGTGGCCCTGATGGTGCCATCGTTGAGCTTCAGCTCTCGCGGGGAGTCAAAGACATGCGGCGCCTCAAGCCTTGCCGCGTCCTTGATGCAGCCCAGCAGGAACTCCGCGAGATCGCGGGCGCCGTTCTGTCCGTCCCACTCCAGAGAAGGCGAGAGCGACGAGTCGTACCTGTAGGTGACGGGGGGCTTCTTCTTCTTGAACTGCGGCTGCGTCCCGACCTCGGGGCGCAGGGGGCTGTCCGCCTCCAGGTGACGATAGCTTTGTGCTTTGGCCTTATCTGAATCTGCTTTTTTGCGAGGCTTTCCATTTGCCATGTGGTTCTACCTTTCTCAAATAGGCCAAGCCATCATTTTGTATCACGAAGTGAATCGCTTCGCCACCAAGAAATCCTTCAGGAGCCAGGCTAAGAGAACCGCGCTGGCGCACAGCTATGCCCATACGATTCTTGTAGATGCAAAGGATCTATATTCTATTTCAGAACGTCGTGCTGCTGGCACCCCCGGGGGTTGACAAGGCTCACCTTGCTATCGGCTTGGCCATCGCTGCCGCTCAGAGTGGCCGCCGCGTCTACTACAGAAACATGGTCGATCTGGCTAGAGCGGCCCTGATAGACATAGTCCTTCGCCGCTGCCACATCGTGAATACCCGGGGTAACTGCTACCGCGTGCGGCAGCACACTGAACTCTGGCAAGCCCTCCGTCAAGGCGTCGAGGAGCCATCATCACGTTCACGCAGGAAAGCGAAGGAAGTCAGGATGTCGTATGCAGTGTTCATCACCCAAGGAACTGGAGCGTACAATTTTCACGCGCCACAAAAGTGCATTTTTCGTTCGCAGTTGACAACCATCGTACTCTATAAAGTGAGACTCGCTGCCAGAGCAGATCAGAACCGCTACTTCCGGCCGGGTAGCAGCCTAATGTTGAATGCTGCCTGACTACTCTTGTATTTCCGAGCATATTTCGTGCAACTTTTGACCAAGATTCCAAGTTTATCTTATCATTCTGAGCAATAATAGAGCACCAACAGGCAATAATTACTTGACAATACGCATTTTTTGGTCTATCATTTTTCAATCATCATTCATTCGTTGCTGCTGGGCGCACCTGCCGGTGTGGGCGGTTTGGAGGCGAAGCGGTCATGGGGCTTCGCCTTTGGCACTTGCGGGAAGACTATCCAAGGAGGTGTAGGATCATGAAAAGGGCAAGGGTTTCAAAAACAGTGGTGTTGGCATCATTGTTACTATTTATGGTGTCGATAGGTTCATCGGTTCTCTTCGCATCTGGCACAGGGGAGAGCACGGCTGCCGGGAAGAGCTTCAAAGTGGGCCTTGTGGTTCCCACGATGAACATCTTCTACACTCCACTTTCGGACGCTGTCGTAAAGGCAGCGAAGGCAGCGGGTGGCACGACAATCGTCACCGACGCCGAGCAGTACAAGGTGGCCAAAGAGCTGGCAAACGTGGAGAACCTTATCCAGCAGAAGATCGATGTCCTGATCATCGATGCATCGGACAAGGTCGCCAGCTCGCCGGCGGTAGAGGCGTGCAACAAGGCGGGAATCCCGGTGGTCGGCCTGAACAACGATACGGCCAGCGGCAATTTCATCAGCGTGGTCTCCGCTGACAACTACTTGGCCGGGAAGCTGGCAGCGGAGTTCGTCATGGATCAGATCGGGCACAAAGGCAACATCGCCATCATCGATGGCCCGCCTGTTCCCGCGGTGATTGACCGGATCCAAGCATACAAGGATGTGGTGTTTGCGAACAAGGACACCAAGATCGTGGCTCTCCAGCTGATGGGCAACACGCTTGCAGAAGGCGTGAGCGTGGCGGAGAATATTCTTCAGGCCAACCCGAACCTGAATGGCTTTCTGTGCATGAACGACTTTGCCTTCCTGGGCGCCTACAACGCCATTCAGAACGCTGGCAAACTCGGCAAGATCGCGATCGGGGCCGTCGATGGGTCCCCGGATGTCGTGAAGCTGCTGTCGGATGGTCTCGCTCCGATGAGTGCAACCGCGGCCCAGTTTCCGGCGGAGATCGGCAGCGGCGCAGTCCAAGCCTTCCTAGACTATCGCGCGGGCAAGAAGGTTGCCAAGCAGATCCATGTGAAGGTTGAGCTCCTCACGAAGGACAACGCGACAGGGTTCCACTGGTAGGACGAAAGAGGGGTGGGAGCTCGGCCATGGAGAGCTCCCGCTCACTCGAATGCCTACGCGGGAGGACATGAGAAAGTGGCGGGCCGAGAAGCGCTGTCGGTAAGCGGCATTACCAAGAGGTTTCCCGGGACCGTTGCGCTCGACGCCGTCGATCTGCAGATCCAGGAGGGTGAAGTGCACGGCCTGGTGGGGGAGAACGGCGCCGGCAAGAGTACGCTGGTGAACATCATGAACGGCTCGCAGCAGCCCGACGCCCGGCCGGATCCTGGTCAAAGAGCGTGAAGTCAAGATATCCAGCCCGCATGCCGCGCAAGCCCTGGGCATCAGCATGGTGCACCAGGAGCTGAAGCTTTTCCCGAACCTCACGGTTGCCGAGAACGTCCTCTTCGGCCGGGAGTCGGAAAACCGACTTCTGGTGAGCTGGGCCCAGCTGCATGAGCGGGCAGAGGCGATCATCCGGCGGCTGGCAGTCTCCTTCGGGTCTGAAAGCGTGGTGGGCGAGTTGGGCACCGCTCAACAGCAGCAGGTGGAGATCGCAAAGGCGCTGGCACAAAACTGCGAGATCCTGATCCTGGACGAGCCGACCGCAAGCTTGACGATAGACGAGACGGACGTCCTGTTTGGGGTGATTCGCTCCCTAGTGAAAGACGGGATCTCGATCGTCTACATCTCCCACAGGCTCGAAGAGGTTTTCAGAATTTGCGACAGGGTCACGGTTCTACGGGACGGCCGGAAGATCGATACGCTGGTAGTTGGCCGGACCACCCAGGACCAGGTGGTTCGGCTGATGATCGGGGAAAAAAAGGCTCGCCTCGAGGGGGGAGTGGCTGAGCCCCGCGAGTCCCGCGAGGTTGTGCTCAGGGTGGACCGTCTTTCGATCAGGGGAAAACTGTCAGAAGTGAGCCTTGACCTGCATCGGGGGGAAATCCTGGGCCTTGCAGGGCTGGTAGGGTCTGGCAGAACCGAGCTTCTGCAGGCGCTGGCAGGCGCCGGCCGGATCGACGGCGGGAAGGTCTCGGTGCACGGCCGCGAGCTCTCGGCCAGATCGCCAAGAGACGCCATCGACGCGGGTATCGCCCTCATGCCGGAGGATCGCAAAAGGCAGGGGCTCGTCCTGGGCATGAGCGTGAAGCACAATACTTCCTTCGCCAGCCTGAGAAATTCTTCTATTGGTTCGGGTTTCTGAAGGCTCGTTATGAGCGTCAGGTAGCCCAGGGGCTGATCGAGGAACTGTCAATCAAAGTGGATTCGGCGGACAAGCTGGTTGTGCTGCTGAGCGGCGGCAACCAGCAGAAGGTAGTGTTCGCCAAATGGCTATTTGCCAACACCGATATCCTCCTCCTGGATGAACCCACCCGCGGCATAGACGTCGGTGCAAAGGAGGAGGTCTTCAAGATCATCCAGCGGCTCGCGAGGGAGGGGAAGTCCGTCATCTTCGTCTCATCGGAGTTGGAAGAAGTAATAAGATTGAGCGATCGGGTCCTGGTGCTGCACGACAAGAAGATCGTGAAGGAACTCCCTCGGGGGAGTGACATCAGCGTGTTGCTTCAGATGGAATGGGGGTGAAGAAAGCGTGAGTACGTCGATACCAAGTGCAGGGGCAAGACCGCGCGGCCGGTTCAAGCTGACTCCTGAGATCGGAGCCCTTGCGGCGCTCATCGCAATCGCGATCGTGCTCTCCCTGATGAGCAAGTACTTCTTCAACGTATCCAACTTCACTAACCTGTTGAAACAGGTGGCCATGGTCGGAATCGCCGGCGTTGGTGTCACCATGGTGATCATCAGCGGCGGCATCGACCTTTCCGTCGGCTCGGCCGTCTCCCTGACGGCCGTTCTGGTTGCTGGATTCATGCAGACGAATGGCATGCCCTCCTCAATGGCCGTGGCGCTGGTTCTGCTGATCGGCTGCGGATTGGGGCTGCTCAACGGCTCCATGGTGACCTTTTTCCGCATACCGCCCATCATCGCAACGCTCTCCACCCTGATGGCCTTCAAGGGCGCGGCGCTGGTCTATACCAACGGCTACACCATCCCCTTGATCCAGAAGTTCATGACCCTCGGCCGCGGTCAGCTACGGTCCTCTTCCCGGTTTCCACCGTGATTCTCGTGGGCGTCTTATCTCCTTGCCTGGGTGGTCCTGCGGTTTACAATGTTTGGGCCGGATTGCCTACGGCCTGGGTGGGAACGAGGAGGCCGTGCACCTGTCGGGCATTTCCGTGCGGAAGTACCGTCTCATCCTGTACACCGTCTCCGGTTTCTTCGCGGCCCTCGCTGGTGTGATCATCGCCTCCCGGCTGTCCGCCGGTCAGCCCAACGTCGGAGAAGGGGTGGAGCTTGACGCTATCGCCGCGGCCGTCCTAGGTGGGACGAGCATCTTCGGGGGGGTCGGGTCCATCTGGGGAACTATCATTTGGCGCATTCATCCTGACTGTCATCAACAACGGTCTTAACCTGATGAACGTCAGCCCATATTCGCAGTTCATTGCCCGCGGGGCGATCCTGGCGTTTGCCGTGGCAATCAATTCCATGAAGAGTTTCCGGAAGTGATTTTCGCGCACGCGGAAGGCCAGGTGGCCGGTTTCATCCGAGGATGACTCGGGCGGACTGACCTGTCGCCGGCGTCAGGCGAGGTACCTCCAGGGACGGATCCTCTTCAACCGCCGATTCGACAATCTGAAGCTGCCCGCTACCGGTTTGCACCCACATCCCCTTCCCTGTCACGGCCAGCACCTGGCCCGGCACGGCGCTGTCGCCGGGAGCTCGTGCGCAGGCTCCACGACGCCGACCTTCCATACGCGTACCTTGTGGCCTGCGAGCAAAGTCCAGGCGCCTTGCAGAGGACGCGAGATGGCGCGCACCAGGTTCCAGATTTCCGTGGCGCCCTTGCTCCAGTCAATTTCCGCTACCGCCCAGTTAAAATTGTAATTCGATGCTTCAGCTGGGTTCTGTTTACGCCGCGGGGCCGTGCCCGCTTTGATAAGGGGCCAGTTCTCACGAAATACATCACGCCCCGTCTCGGTGAGCCTGTGGCCGCTGGTGTAGCCAGTGTCGTCTGGTAGAATCTCGATCCTCCCCTGGCCGATGATGTCGCCCGTGTCGACCCGCGGATCCAGCCAATGAAGAGTGATCTCGTTGTGTGTGTCGCCGAAGAGCATATGGGTGAAGTAGGGTGAGAGTCCCCGGAAGCGGGGTAGGCCCGTCGGGTGGGTGTTTACACAACCCTTGGGGGGTATGGAGAGCAGCTTTCGACCAAAAATCTGGGAATAATAGCCCGACACAAATGATATCCGGGGCCAGCTTCTCGATGACGGAAAGGAAGGAACCGTTGAGGTCTTTCGGCTGCGGCTCATAGAGCGGCAGGTAATGACGGAAGGCCTTCGTACGAACGTCGTTCGCCGGGGGGACGTACCAGCCCATACTGTCAGGCCAGGCGACCACGCCAACGATTTCATCTCCGGCCTTGAGC
>CAWJRT010000034.1:0-14285 GCA_963845325.1 uncultured Spirochaetota bacterium | reverse complement strand
GTTGACCATCGCGGGCCGCTCCACCAGGTCGATCATCGCCTCCTCGAGGCCCCACCAACGAATGAGATAGTCCCACGGGGTGAACCAGATGTGCGATTGCCCCGTCTTCCCGAACGGGCATGATGCCACGAAAGATTTCCTCCATGGCTGCAAAGGTCACCTCGTGGTCTCCGCGTCGTGCGTGACCACGGGCATGTGGATCTTCTCGATATCGGCCTCGGTCCTGATCTGCACCCGGAAATGGCGGGAAACAATGTCGTTTGCCGCATCGGTGCGCACAACCTCGACGTCTTCAAGGATACCGAAGTCCGTGCTGTGGATAGCCAGCGGGCACTCGATGAAGTCGCTCACCACCATGTCGCAGGGCATGTGCCGCCACTGGTAGAGCGTGCGGCGCAGACGCGTTTCCAGCTCGCGCGCCCACGGGTCGGAGCATCCAAGGGTGAGCTCGTCCTCCACGTTCATCTCGTGCCAGGGGATCTCGTTGATCCAGACCATGGGTCGCGTCGTCTCCATGTCATTGAGCCGACGCCAGAGCCCTGCCTTCTCCCGATGCACCGGCAGCGCGGCGACGGTCGCCACCTGCTCGCCGAGGCGTTTCAGCGTATCACGCTCGGACTCGGAGAGCCGAATCTCCTTGATCGAGAGGGGCGGCGCGTAGCTTCCGGGATCGTGCAGCATGTCAAGTGCTCCTGTACTCGCGGATCGTATCGAACATGGCCAGAACGTTCGCCAGGGGTGTCTCAGGGAGGATCCAATCGTGGCTCGCCCCGGCGATGTAGCCGCCGCCGGGAGCCATGATGTCGAGTATCGCCCGTGTGTCGGCGCGCACCGAGTCCGGCGTGCCGCTGATGAGCACGTGATGCGAGTCGATGGCCCCGTTGAGCACGATGCGCCTGCCGAAATCGCGCTTCAACGCGCGGGGCTCCATGCCCTCGCAGGACGGCTGCAGCGCGTGCACGGCATCGAGACCCGCCTTGATCATGGGGGACGGAGCGGGCGGAAACCGCCGCAGCAGTGGAGCATGACCTTCTTCCCGAACCTGTGTCCCAGGTCGATGAGTCGGGACAGCAGGGAAGCGCGAACCGCTCGAACAGATCGAGGCCGAGCAGCGGCCCGTCTGTGACCCGAAATCGTTGCCGATGAAGAAGATGTCGATCGCCGAGCCTGCCGCTTCGAACATGCGGCGGCTCACCTCGGCGTAGAAGTCGGTGATCTTCCGAAACAGCGTCTCCGCGGCGTCGGGATGGTCGTACATGAGGAAATACAGCCGATCCAGGCCCATGAAATCGATGGCATCGTGCCAGAACGGCGACCAGTCGCCGCCCAGGATTGCGTACCGGCCGTTGTACTGCTCGGCCTCGGCCCTTGCCTGGCTCACGTCCATCCAGTCAGGGTCCGGCCAGGCGTAATCGAGGATGTCTTTCAGGCTCGACGCGTGCGCCAGCGGATGCGACAGCGGCTGGCCGTAACCGATGCCCGTCCGCTCGATCCCGAAGGGACTCTTCCACGTGGCCCCGGGCGACAGCCCGAGGTCCGGGCCCGCGTAGCGCGCGCTCACCCGGCGGAAATCGTCGCCAAGACGGACGCGCAGTCCCTCATCGTCCAGACCGAGCTCCGCCTTTGCCGCGTCCCAGAATGCCGGCGACGCGCCGCACCAGGCGGACCCGGTCGGGCTCGCGGTGGGCAAATGCCGTGAGCACTCGCTCGCGCGACGTCACGGGCGGGCGCTCCCCACGTCGGGCTCATCACACTCCTCCAGTGACAGCGGGTAGCGGCCGTGCGTGCGCGCGAGGTTCACCACGTACTCATAGCGTTCCGCGCTCACATTGGTGGGCACGGAATGATCCGACTGGAAGATGTAGCCGCCGCCGCGTGCCGCGTTCAGCTTGCGCAGCACCTGACGCCGCAGCTCCGGCAGCGGCGCATTGGCCCATGCAAGAACGTCCATGTTGCCGCAGAATCCCATGCGGTGACCGTATTTCCGGCGGAGATCCACGACGTCCAGGCCTGATTTCGCCTCGAGGGGATTGTACGCGTCCAGACCCATGGCGATGAAATCGTCATAGATCAGCGTCGCATTCCCGCACCCGTGGTAGATCACCGGCAGGCCCGCCTCATGGCAGATGCGGATCTGCTCCGCGACGATGGGACGGAAATGCCGCCGCCAGAAGTCGGGGGAAAAGAGCATCCCGTTCACGTAGGCCACGTCGCCCCAGATCACCATGCCGTCCAGCAGCCCGGCGCCGGCCTTGATCTGCGCCTTTGTCATCTCGATGAGAAACTCACCGACGCGCTCGATGAAGCGTCCCAGCTCGTCGGGGTAGAGGCCGATCCACATCATGACGTTCTCTGTCCCCACGATGCGCCAAAGCTGCTCGTGACCCTCGCAGATGCTGCCGTACACGGGGAAATCCGGGTGGAGCGACTTCACCGTCTCGATCCATGCCGGGCTGTTGCGCGTGAACCCGTCGCCGACACCGGCGATCTGGTTGTCACCCGCCGCGTGAAAACGCCGCTCGTCCCAGGGGTCGTCGAACCGGAAGGCTTCCATCTTTTCCAGGGAATCAGTCTCGAAGCCGACATAGTCCGGCATCGGGTCGGCGAACTTCTTGCGGATGATCGCCTCATACCCGGTCCGCACCACCACTTCCTCCTGGTTCTCCCGGACGATCTCGAAGGGCTTGATGTGCGGATCCATATTGGGAGTCGTGACCTCCCAGTCCAGGTCATAGTGGCGGTAGATATCCGCATCAGCGGGCAGGCCGAGCTCGGCGCGCCACCGCGCCAGGAAACCGCCCCAGAAGAAGTCGCTGACAGGGACCCTGTCCGACTCCCGGTGATGCAGGGCGGCGTCCATGCGCGCGATCTTCCGCAGGCAATTGTCGCTTCGCGTCATGTCATTCTCCGCGATCAATCGAGATGGAAGACTTCTTCCATCTCGGACCACCACTCCCCGGGGGATCGGTTGTCCAGCGGCTTCTGCATCGGCTCCATGATCGCCCACCACTCCTGCGTGCGGGGATCCGCGGCCATCTTCGCCATGTCCGCGTCGTAGTCGGATCCGACGTATTCGAAGTAGGCGAAGAGCAGGTCGTCCTTCAGGTAGATGGAATAGTTGCGGATATTGCACGCGGTGATCGTGGCCAGGACGTCCGGCCATACCTTCGCGTGGTGCCGTTTGTAGGCGGCAAGATGTTCGGGTCGAATCCCGATAAGCTGTCCGTGCCGGATCATGGGGACCTCCCTCCCGCGGGCCGGAAACAGCCGCCTCCCGAACGCCGCGGAATACGCGGGCACGCGTGCCGCCCGAAGGCGGCACCGTGAGGGGAAGGCGGCCCTCAATCAGGACGAGGTCCTGCTTACCACTGGGGCGGATAGAACTTGGCGACGTCGGCCGCGGTGATGACGTGCTGGGCCAGGTTCTTGCGGATCGCGAATCCCTTGCCGTTAAACCAATCCGCGGCGGTCTGTGCGGAGAGCGCGCCATCGCCTTCGGCGGTCTGGTAGGTGATCCCGTAGAGCTTGCCTGCCTTCACCAGGTCCATGCCCTGCTTCGAGTTGCCTGCCGCCACAACAACGACATCCGTGCGGCCGGCCTTTTCGAGGGCCTGCATGATGCCCAGTGCCTGTCCCGAGTCATCCGCTGCGCAGATCCCCTTGAGGTCCGTCCCGTACTTCGTGAGCCAGTCGGATACGATCTGCATCGTAGCGTTGGCATCGAAGGTGGCGGGAGCGGGTGACGCCATGGCGAGGGTCTTCACCTTGGGGGCGTAGGTGGTGAGCTCCGCCGCCGCATTCGGTAGGAGCGCGCGAAGTAAGGCGATCCGCCCGGTGCATGCTGAACGTAACACACGCCGATGCTCTTGGCGCCCGGGTTCTGCTTGCGCAGCTGGTCGGCCCAGGCGCGCGCGAGAAGGCGGAACTGTCCGAAATCGTCCGGCCCGGTCCAGCCGAGGGAGTAATTGAGCGCCTCGTTGTCCGGCAGCGTGTTGAACATGTGCAGGGGGATGCCGGCCGCGTTGATCTTGCGGGCCTGCTGGATGCCGGCCTTGGCGTCGAGCGGGATGAGAAGGATCATGTCCGGCTTCGCCGCGATGGCCTGATCGATGAGCTGGTTCTGGACGTTCAGGTCCCAGTTCGGGGAGAGGGCCTTGAAATTCCATTTGTATGCATCCGCCACCTTCTTGGCGCCGAGGATGCAGGCCGTGGTCCAGGGATGATCGCCATGGACGATCATGATGACCGTTTTGCCAATGGCGCCGTCACCGGGCGATTTCGGGAGGTTCGTCGGGGTGACCTTCCAGCCCGCCCACTCCATGTCATAGAAGTGCATGACATTGGTCATGGGGAGCGTATCCGGTTCGCGGGCCGGGCCGCACCGCGGCGGGGGCGGGCGCGGACGAGACGAGCGGCTGACCGTCGGCGGACTGCAGCACCCTCGTGTCAACGGCGAGCGAGGCCTTCAGGTTCGCCTGTTGGGCGGCCGTCAGGGTTGGCCGAAAGCCGGCGTGACGAGCGCCACAAGGGCGAGCACGACCACAAGGAACGGGAGTCTTTTCATCAAACTGCCTCCTTACATTTCCATCCGTTTTTCGCCCCCTGTCACGGTACTCCGTGACGTTGGGCGTCCCGGAAATGGTCCGGTGAGTTTACGAGCCCGCGGCTTTCCTTCCGCGGGCCGCCGACGCGCGCTCGGCAAGCTCTTTCATGAGCTCGGGCCGCTGCCCGAGGCTCTTTTCATGCCGGTAGACGGCATACGCCTCGTAGAGGACGACGGAGGCCAGGATGAGGCTGGCGAAGTAGATCTTACCTCGTTGCCGAGGCCGAAGAGGATGATTCCCGTGTACAACATCTCGAGGGCCATGATGGCGACGATGCTCCGCAGGACGCCTCCCTTGCCCCCGACATTGCGGTGCCGCCGATGATGGTGGCCGAGATGACGTACATGAGCGAGTTGTCGCCAAGGTTCAGCGTGGCGGAGGTCGAGACGAGGACCGAGACGACCCCGCCGATCGCGGCCATCGCGCCCGAGAGCACGAAAGCGGCAATCAGGTAGCGGTCCGTATTGATGCCCGCGAGCCAGGCCGTCGTGCGGTTGCCGCCCACCATGTAGAAATTACGCCCCGCCCTCGTGCGCACGAGAATCAGCTCGATGACGATCACCAGCGCGAGCATGATGACGATGCGCGGCGTGACGAGGGGCAGGAAGTTTTTACCGAGGAAATCCGAGATCGCGAACGCCTGGTCGTTGGAGACGCTGATCGAGTTGCCGCCCGAGAACTGGTAGACCGTTCCGCGGAGGATCGTCATGGTCCCCAGCGTCACGATGAAGGAGTTGATCTTTGCCTTGGCCACGAGCACACCGTTGAGAAGCCCGACGAGTGCGCCGCCGAGCACGGCCACCACGATGGCTGCGGGAAAGCCGAGGAGAGGCTCGAGGCCGAGGGCGAGCGCGCCGGAGAATGTGACGACGCTGCCGATGGAAAGGTCGAGCTGGCCGCAGATCATCACCACGGTGAAGCCAATGGCCGCCGTCGCGTTCAGCGCGATTGCGTTGAGGATGGCGGTGAAGTTGGAGACGGTGAAGAACTTCGGCGCCAGGAGGGACATGAAGGCGAAAACGACGACGAGGAGGATGTAGATCCTGGACCTGTCTCCCAGGGCGAGGAGGTTGTTTCGTGCCGCCTTACGCATCGTCCCTCCCGAGCCGCCGGAGCGACAGCGCGTTGACGCCGACCACGATGATGAAGATCGCGCCGCGGACCATGTCCTGGGAGAAGGTATTGATGCCGATGAGCGTCATGATGTTGTTCAGGATCGCGATGATGAGCGATCCGCCGAGCACGCCCAGGATGGTGCCCCGTCCGCCGGCGAGGGTCATGCCCCCGATGACGATGGCCGTGACGGCCTTGAAATCGTAGCCGGCGCCGTTGTACCAGGCGCCCACGCGCGCCAGGGAGGTGACCGCCAGACCGGGCAATGGTCGCCGTGAAGGCGGCGAAAACGAACGAAATCATGACGGCGCGCTCGACGGCAATGCCGGACAGCTTCGCGGCGCGTATCGACGAGCCCGTCATCTTGAGCTTGACGCCGAACGACGTGCGCGTCAGCACGAACTGACCCACCACGACCAGAACGAGCAGGATGACGAGCGGCAGGCCGATGAGGTTGAAGAAGCGGAGACGGTAGATGCTGTCGAAAAGGGCCACCGCGTGCTGCTCGGAGCCGACCATGTCGGGGTAGATCTGCTTGTTCACCCACACCAGGCGGATGACGCCCATCGTCACGTAGTTCACCGCGAGGGTCCAGATGATGGGGTTGGCCTTGAACTTGCCGACCACGAAACCGTTGACGATGCCGATGAGCAGGCCGACCGCCAGGGAACCGACGATGGCAACCACGAAGCCGTAGCGGAGGAGCTCGATACAGATGTAACCGGTGAAACCCATCGTCGTCGGCGCCGACATGTCGGCGTAGTTGCCCGAATACGTCACGAAGGCCATGCCCACGGCCACGATGCCGACGAGCGCCGCGGCATCGACGATGTTGAGCATGTTCTTGGCGGACAGGAAGTTCCCGATGGCGCCGGTGGCCTGGAGCAGCGCGCCCAGGATGAGGAAGAGAAGCGCGATGCCATACACGCCCGCCGTGTTCATGATGCTCGAGAAGGATCCCGTCCGGAGGGTGCGCGCGTCGCTCACCGGCAGGCCCCGCGACTGGTGT
Organism: uncultured Spirochaetota bacterium; assembly: GCA_963845325.1. Lineage (GTDB taxonomy): Bacteria > Spirochaetota > Spirochaetia > SZUA-6 > Fen-1364 > Fen-1364. Next base: position 7,559 of record CAWJRT010000034.1, on the reverse strand, counting down.
CGCCATTGGCGGCGAGGAGGAGGCTCTCCTCGCTGCATTCGCTGTAGAGCACCTCGCGGATGAAGTGGCCCTTGCGCATGATCATGACCCGGTCGGAGAGGCCGACGAGCTCCGGCAGGTCAGAGGAGATGAGGATGACGGTGCAGCCTTCACGCGCGAGCTTCTCGATCGAGGCGTGGATGGTCATCTTGGCGCCGATATCCACTCCCCGCGTCGGCTCGTCGAGGATGAGGACCTTGGGCTCGCTCGCGAGCCACTTCGCAAGGAGGACCTTCTGCTGGTTGCCCCCCGAGAGGTTCGCGACCGGCCGCGACGGATCCGGCGGGTAGATGGAGAGCTCGCCGATGAGCCGGTCCACCGCCGGCTTGCCGCGCGCCTTGGAGAAGACCGCGGCACGGGAAAGCCTGTCGACGATCGCCGAGAGGATATTGTCGTCAACGGGGAGCCTGATGGCGAGACCTTCCGTCTTGCGGTCCTCCGTGAGGTAGGAGATGCCCTGCGCGAGGTAGTCGGCCATGCTCGACCCGCGCACGCGCGCACCGTCGAGCTCGATCGAGCCCTCGTCCGCGCGGTCCAGCCCGGCAAGCACTTTCGCAAGCTCGGTGCGCCCGGCGCCCGACAGCCCGCAGATGCCGAGGATCTCGCCGCGCCGCGCCTCGAAGCCGACCTCGTGGAAGAACCCGAACCGGGACAGCCCCTTGACGCGGAGTCGCACATCCCCGATGGGGCGCGCCTCTCGCTTGTAGAACTCCTTCACCGACCGGCCCACCATCATCTGCACGATCTCCTCGTGGCTCGCTTCCCCGATGGGCACGGTCGCGATTTTTTTCCCGTCCCGCATGACCGTGACCCGGTCCGCGATCTGGAAGATCTCGGGAAGATGGTGGGAGATGTAGACGATCGCGATCCCGCGGTGCTTCAGGTCGCCGATGATGGCGAAGAGCCGGTCCACCTCCTCGCGGGAGAGGGCGCTCGTCGGCTCGTCCATCACGAGGATGGAAGGCTTGTTCCCGAGCACCTTCGCGATCTCGACGAGCTGGGCCTCGTGCTGGCTGATATCCTCAATCGGAAGATTCGGGTCGAGGTCGAGACCCACGGAGGCCAGGAGCTCCCGGGCCTGGGCCCGGGCGCGGGCCTTGTCGAGGAAGAGACCCCGGCGCGGCAGCCGGCCCGCCAGGAGATTCTCCGCGATGCTGATGGGCCGCGCGAGACTGAGCTCCTGGTAGATCATGCCAATGCCGTGGCGCTTGGCGAGCGTCGGGGAGTGGAGCAGGGCGACCCTGCCTGCAATTGCGATCTCGCCCGTGTAGTCATCGAAGGAGCCGGCGAGCATCTTCATCAGCGTCGACTTGCCCGCGCCGTTCTCTCCGACCAGGGCGTGGACCTCGCCGGCCCGAACGTCGAAGCTCACGTCGTCGACGGCGATGGTGCCGGGGAAGCGCTTGCCCACGTGTCTCATCTCGAGCGCCAGCCCGGACGGCGATTCGCTCACTCTCACTCTCCTTGAAGGGGACGCGGACGCGCCGCGCCCCCGGGGTCGGGGGATTGGTGGAGCAATCCTACGCCGCGTCAACCGGACGTCGCAACAACAAAAACTTTCACTTTTGCTTCAAAGAATGCACGGGCTCGTCATCGCGGCAGGCCTTCGCCTTCGATTCTGATGGATAGTAGCCCTTGTATTTCTTGAACAGCGTGTAGAAGTAATTCACGTTCGTGTAGCCGATGCGCGCCGCGATGTCGCTCGCCTTGAGCGACGTGTAGCGCAGGAGATCCTCCGCCTTGCGGATGCGCAGCTCGTTGAGATAGGTGGCAAAGGGCTTGCCCACCGCCGTGTGGAACTGCCGTCCGAGGTAGGGGGCGGAGATGCCGAACTGCGCCGCGAGGATCTTCAGGGACAGCGGCTCGGCGTAGTTGCGCGTGACGTAGCGGATGATGCGCACGATCGGCGTCTCGGCCTGCCGCGCGCGCGCGAGGGCGCGAATGGCCTCCTTCGCCATGCTCATCATCCACTCCAGCGCGCGCCGCGGCGTCTTCTGGTTGAAGAGGTTCTTGTAGAGGCTCTCGTAGTCGCTGAGGAGCGCCTGCTCGTCCAGGTCGTTCAACTTCAGCACGTGGATGAGCGCGGAGAGAACCTCGATGGAAAAGCCGCTGAAGAACTCGGGGGTGACGAGCTCGGCCGAAAGCAGGCTTTGGTAGGAGTCCTCGAAGAATCGCTCCACCTCCTCCTCGCTGCCGGCCACGACGGCGCGCGTCAGGCTCTCGATGGAGACCGTGGAAAAGACGGGTTTCTTGGAGATGAAGTCGTCCACGTTCTCACGGGTGATGATGTGCTTGGGCAGGTAGTTGATGGGCTGCACGTCCAGGCCGCTGAACCAGTCGACGGCGATCTTCATTGCCAGCGCGCCGTCGGCCTGCGCGGGTTGGAACGTGATGGCGTGCAGGCGGCCGGCCTTCACGTGGCTCATGCCCGTATGGGTCGATCCCGCTCCGACGCGCACGATATCCTCGCGCCCGGCCGCGCGCAGGGCCTCATTGATCCCCCCCATGGCAATGTCGTCGTCGGGCCCCACGATGCCCCGTAGCTCGGCGCCGAACTGATGCAGCCAGCCCGTCACGAGCTGCGCCGCCAGGGCCGGATCGAATGTCCCCTCCCGGCTGCCCTCACCCATGGCGAGGCAGCGCATACGGGGCGCCACGGCGGCGAGCTCCGTGACGATCGACCACGTGCGCGCCTCGTAGCACGAGCTGCCCGGCATGTGGCGCACGATGGCGTAGCCGCCCTGGTGGCGCAGCCTCTCCGCGAAGCTGCGCGCGAGCATCCGATACTGCCCCCAGTCGTCGGGCCCGCACCAGGCGAGGATGAATCGGTACGCCTCCTCGTCGGGGATGAAATTGCTCACGATGACGGGGATGGCGCGCGCGTGCAGCTGCTGAACCCAGCGCGTGCAGGCTCCGGAGCTGATGGGAACGAGGATCACGAGGTCCGTCTTCTCCGCGATGGCCCGCTGCACCTGCTCGTCCTGGCTCTCCATCGTCATTGCCCCGGCCAACGTGCGGAGATCCACGCCTGCCCGTTCGGCGATGCGGGTGAGGCCCTCCGCGAAGGCGACATGATAGGGATGCAGACCGGGCTGGAGGAACGTGACCCGCTTGCCCCGGGCTCCATCTCCGAGGGATTCCGGAATGCCGCACTTCTGGATGCCCCACCCGGCGTACTCCTTGTCGTACCAATGCCGCGCGTCGGTTTTCGGGTACTGGGACGGGTTGCGTGGACGCGGGGGACGTCCTTCTGCCGCGTATTCCACGATATGAGGAGCCGGTCGCTGCTTGAGAACATTGACTATGATGGATGATAGCGGAAGCCGCGGGAGCGCGCAATCGCGGCGGGTGCCGTCCGCGCGACCGGGCCCCGCCGGGGGGCAATACCTCGCCGGCGCGCTTGTCCCGCGTCGATTCCAGGGTCTGGCCGGTGTCGTGCTTGTTCCCCGCCCAGTCTTGGAGAAAACCAGGATCGTTTGGGCGATTGCTTCGGCAGGCTCATCGACATATCCGTGCGCATGCGTCTGGCGCTCAAGCGAGGATGTCGGTCTCCGTGAGCTCGCGCAACGGCGCGTCGACGGGATTTCGCCGCCGCCCCCAACGCCGATATGGCATTTGAAGCGTCATTTCTATAAGCCTTCAGCGAGCATCGGCGGAGAAGCTTTTCTTGCCGTCATGAATGGTACCCGTCGTGCCTTGGGGCCGGCATCAGGCGCAAGCACGTGGCCAAATAAAAAAGCCTGGCAACGACCTACTCTCCCACCTCAAGTAGCACCATCGGCGTGGCAGGGCTTAACTTCCGTGTTCGGGATGGGAAGGGGTGGAACCCCTGCGCCATGTCACCAGGCAATATTCACACGAGGGATAGGGCCTTTTCGCTGTCCTGCGCGCCACGCAATTGCGCCCCTTTCGGGTCGCAAGGTGTCGCTGGGCCAGCTGGCGGGCTGCGCACTTTTGCCGGGCAAAAGTGCTGGGGAAAGAAGTGAATGAATGTCACGGATGAGGGGAGTGCCCCTCGAGCGGACTAGCGGTGCGTCGCTCCACGCCGTCTTGCTCAAACAGCGCGTGGGCTATCTTCATCACTGATCACATTCTCAAGCAACGACGACTGCCACAGCCGATCCAGAGGAAGGCGAACGCGGATTCAATTCTCGAGAAGATCCGACAACCTCCTCAAGCTGTCTCGGAGTCGTGACACTATTTCCAGATCCGTGCCACGAAGCCTGCGCTGTGAGTGGTTCCATCGTTGTATTGGTCGAAGAACCCACCCAACAGGATCCTGCCGTCACTTTGAACGGCACTGGACCAGACACTGGTAGCCTGGCCGGGATAGTTGAACCCACTGCCAGGGCTGAACGTGGCGTCGAAGCTTCCGCTGGCATTCAGGCGCGCAGCTTGACCGACAGGATGGTCGGTACCATCGCTGTAGCCGGTGAAAGCACCGCCAATGACGATCTTGCCGTCCGTTGGCTGCACGGCGATCGTATAGACGACGTTATTTGCTCCCGTGTGGCCTGAGTTGAAGGAGGTGTCGAGGCTGCCGTTGGCGTTCAATCGTGCTATACGGCCACTACAGCTCGTCCCGTTGTAGGTCGTGAACCATCCGCCCAGGAGGATCTTGCTATCGCTGGGCTGCAGGGCAATCACGTAGACCGTGGCGTTGGCTCCGGTGCCACCAGAATTGAAGGTAGTGTCGAGGCTGCCGTCGGCATTCAGGCGCGCCAGCCAGCCGACAGTGTGATCGGTGCCGTCGTTATAGCTGCTGAAGGCACCCCCTATGAGGTTCTGGCCATTGCCCAGCACTTGAATCGAATTGACCGTGCTATTGGCTCCCGTGCCACCGGAATTGAAGGAAGTGTCGAGGCTTCCGTCGGCGTTCAGCCGCGCCAGATGGCCGACGGTGTGATCGGTGCCGTCGTTGTAGCCGGTGAAAATACCGCCGAGGAGGATCTTGCCGTCCGCGGGCTGCAGGGCGATCGTCTCCACGTTGTTGCCAGGTCCCGTGCCGCCTGAGTTGAACGAGACATCGGGGCTGCCATTGGCGTTCAGCCGCGCTAGAGCTGGACTCCCGGTACGACAACCAACAAGGATCTTGCCATCGTCCTGGACGGCAGATGAATCGAACCATGGCATCTTATCCGGCCAATTGGAAGAAGAATCAAACGAAGTGTCGTAGCTGCCGTCCGCGTTCACTCGAACAACACCGTTGCCAAGGTGCGTTCCGGTACCGTCTGTATAGCCGTAAAGCAGCCCACTGAAAATCAATTTGCCATCGCTCTGTATGACAATCGAAGATACATAATTGTTCGCCGTACCCAGGGAGGTATCCAGCATTCCCGGGTCGTTTTTAACCAGGACGGTTGCAGAAGCGACGGATGAGTCGCTCATCCCGGATTTCACCGCGCAGGCCTTGATCGTCTTCCAACTCCCTTTCCCGTTCACCAGGACCGGGAAGGAGCTCTGAAATACGGGTGACGAAGCCGAAGGCGTTGAGCCATCAGTAGTATAGTGGATGACCGCTCCCCCGGTAGTGTCGTTGATCGTGACAGACTGATCGGTGGTATATACGCCGGAGCCGGGAAAGATGGACGGTGTGGAGACCTGGATGTAGTTGATTTTGTAGGTTGCACTTCCCACCCCGCTGGTCTTCATCCCTGTCGCGGCCGCAATCGCCTTGATGGTCTTTACGGTCCGATCGCTTGCCACCAGGATCGGTGCGCTGTAGAGCGTGGAGGATGTCGTTGGCGTACTGCCGTCCGTCGTGTAGTAAATGGAAGCCCCCGCCAAGGAGCATGACAGCCCCACCGTGAAGTCTACGGTTGAGACATACTGCCCGCTCGCATCCGCGGTCGGGGTGAACGTGGGGGTGGCCACAGTCTGCTGCAGCCGCTCCTGCAGGTCGTTCAGCAGTGAATTGGGGTTGCAGGAGAGAAGCATGACGACTGCCGCCGAGAGAGCCAAAGAAAAGGCCGGGACCCCTTTTCGATACCGCGCCATCCTGCCCATTTTCCACCCTTCCTTCTTCATTCCGATTCCCAAAGTACGGCCGCCTCTTCGCTCTGGCTGTCCGCCGCGCGCGTCGCATCGACCCTGGACGCCTGGAGGTCTGTGTACTGCGAGGCAAGCGTCGGATCGATGGCCTTCAGCTCGTCGAAGCTTTTTTGTGCCCCCGCCTGATCCTTCAGTTGTCGATCCACCCGGATGAGTGCGATCAGCGCGTGCGCGCTCTGCGATCCAGCTGGCTGGCCTGCTGGTAGCAGCCCAGCGCGTTCCGCGAGTCCGCCTTCTGGAAGTATAGGTTCCCCAGATTGAGAAGCGAGGGAAGATAGGCCTTCTGGGCGAGAACCTGCCTGAGCACCGCCTCGGCCTTGTCCCCCTGGCCGCACTTGGCGTAGAGCACTGCAATCTTGTTCATGACCGCGAGGTTCGAGCCCCCCTGCGTCTGGCCCTGGAGTTGGGCCACCCTGTCGCCCAGCACACCATCGACGTATTTCTGCGTCTCGGCAAGGTACGCCTGAAGGACCTGCTCAGACTCGGGGATGGCGATTGTCGTCCCCGATCCCGGAAGCCCACCGACTGGTACGCTTTCCACGCCTCCTGGACGGGATAGAACCCCCCTGACCGGTGGCGTTGTTGTCGTTCCACTCCTGGGCCCCGAGCTCCCAAGCCCTCATGAATCCCTGGTGCCTTATCGTGATCTCCACCGGGTCCATCGTGCCCGCCCTGGGAAATGTATTGCTCCCGGTCGATCAGTGCGTCCTCGGCCTGATCGGGTGTGAGCTTGGTATCCACCGCGACGAAGATGTGCCCCGGGATGGTGATAAAGGCGGCATCGATGCCCACCGCCTGGAGCAGCGAGCTGTACAGGATAGAAATGTCGCTGCAGTCTCCTGCCCGATACTGGAAGGTCTCCCGCGGGAACTGGAGGAAGTCCACCGCATACTTCTGCTTGGAGGCCTCCGAATACGGGGTGATCGGGTTGGCGGTGTAGTTCAGGCCGTAGAGATCAAGGGCCTCGTGCAGCGCGACGGCCGCCACGAGGCTGCTGTTGATCGAGCGTTTCTCCCTGGCACGAACGTAGCTGGTGACCTGTTCTAAGTTAAGGACCTGGGGCTCCTTGGCCGTGCAGGAGAGGCGGCAGCCTTGCGGTTGTCGTCCCACGTCATAGCGTTTCTTCCATAGAGGGTCAGCGTGGCCACTTGCTTGTCCGTGTAGCTCTGCCCCTCAACCGAGAAGGTGAGGCCCACCTCCGCGGCTACCTTGGTCCCCTCAGTGATCTCAAGGACCTTGTCGGTGAAAAGTGCGTAGAGGGATATTTCCTTTGTCTCTCCCGGGGAAAGCGTTCCGGGAATGGCGACGGTCTTTGGTGCGTCCATGTACTGACGGATGTACACCTGGGCGGTCAGGTTCGTGGCGGGGGACTTGAGGCTGCTCTTGATCTGAAGGGTCCCCAAGGGGTGATCGTCGTAGTACTTGTAGAAGAGAGGGAACGCGGGCTGCAGGTTGATCGATTGTACATC
>CAWJRT010000033.1:0-7748 GCA_963845325.1 uncultured Spirochaetota bacterium | reverse complement strand
AGCCCATGTTCAGCATAGCGCTTGCTAATTCCTTATGGGATAAGGGGCGATTTCCGGATTAGTCACTACACGGTCACCTTCTCCCCTTTCGGGGGAGTGGGTGCCTTGGTCTCGACGATCCCCAGGGCCTTCAACACCTGCCGCGCACGGGCAGAACCAACGCTGACGCCCGTGCGCGCCGAGCTGGCGCCCACCTTGAAGCTCACCAGCCGGATGGTGGACAGAGCCTGCAAGGCCTGCTCCGCGGACAGCTCGACCCCGGCCTCCTTCAAGCGGCGCTCCAAGCACTCGTGTCAGAAGCAGCGCCAAGGCGGCCACGAAGATGTGTGCCCGCACCCGCTGTTCGCTCTTGTGATAGATCGGCCGCATCTCCAGCACATCCTTCAGACAGCGGAAGCCGCGCTCCACCTCGCTGAGCTCCTTGTACATCCGCACCGCCTCCAAGCGCACCAAGGCTGGCCTCGCTGGTGGCGATGAGGTATTTGCCTTCAATTCGTTTCTCCTGCTCCAGGTGCAGCGGGTCTTCCTCGAAGGAGAACCGTCCTTGCTCAAGCCGCCAACGGTAATAGCGATACCCATGATGAGCCTGCATGATCCGCTCTGCCGCAGCGCCGATCTTCGCCGCATCGCGTGAGCCTGCCGGCCTCCACCCGCTGGCGCAGCTTCTCCAGTTTCTCCCGCACCCGATCCATCGAGCGGCCTCTCATCGACTCCTCATACTGCGCGCCGTTCATCCGAATCGATCACAAAGACTCGCATCCCCTCCTTGCCCGAGGGCACCTCCTGCACACGAGTCCGTGGAGGATCGCTCTTCTCCGGAAGCGCTGATCCCCACCGGACAGTCGATCCACTTCGCCTCATCGATCCCATCCAACCACTCGCGCAATCTGCGCGTTGCCTCGGCGCTTGACCCCCACCAGGTAGCCCTGGCCCTCCATCGAGCAATTGCTGGAGGTTTTCCTGCGTCACCATGCCGCGGTCACCGACAAAGACCACACGCGCAAACTCGAAGCGCTCGCGCAGATCCTTGATCACCTCCGCCACCGTGCTGTGATCCAGGCGGTTTCCTTCCCACACGTGGTGCACGATGGGCCATCCGCCCACCATCACCACCCCCACGATCACCTGCGGGTTTCGAGACTTCCCGTCTCGACTGTAGCCGTGGCGAGCCAGCCCCTGCGGCCCTGAGCCTTCGAAATACGTGCTGGTGATGTCGTAGAGCACCAGGTCCGGCTTCAGGCTGAACAGATCGCGCAGCCGTCCGTATAACGCCGTCTCGATGTCCTCCTTGGCCTCAAGCAGGTGGTCCAGCGTGCGATACCAGCTGTCCAGCTGCTGGTCATGCACGCGCACTCGACCCCGTTGACGCCATCGAGGCACAAAGCGTCTGCCCTCTCGATCGCAGAAGTAATCCGTCTCCAGCCAGCCGGCCAGCCCGTGCTCGCTTGAAGGGTGGATCAACCTGCTTGCGATCAACACAAACGCCCGATCCGCCCAGGAGACTGTCGCTCTGTTCCCAGAAGCCGATCCAACAGATCCCACAACCCCAGCTCCTCGAACAGCTTGCCCGCCACCAGCAGAGGGCCCCAGGTGAAGGTGTCCAGGATGTCCACGTCGCTTCTCCTCCTGGCCTTCCAGCTTGGGGGTGCCTTCCAGGATGCGACGCAGGTTGGGAAGCACGGCGCTGAGCATGTCGCGGCGGCCAAGATCGGCGATGATGCGCTGCTTGACCTTGCCGTTTTCGCGGTAGGCCTCCACGACGCGCAGGTATTCGTTGAAGGAGCCGTTGGAGGAAGGGACTTTGACGGTCCTGACGTACATGCTTCATAGTAGCACGACTCATTGCACAGTTGTCAAGGTAATTTAAGGTATTTCAGAGTAATGAACAGACTATTGTGTCACTACGTTTTCAGCCTCCGAAGAAGACCAATTATCCAAAAACCCAATAAAAACGGCCCTTTCTCAGTAGGCGGATCACGAAATCACTGCGGAAAAGGCTGAACATGGGCTAGCGTCCTCCGCTTGGAGTCCCGGGTAATCGAGGATTTCAGTATACAGCCACCCACCACCTTGATCATCAAACGCCCTCCAGGAAACTGCAGGGCGCATCACAACAACTACCTACTCCGCGGGGGCGCTCCCCAGCTTACCTGGTAGTACCCTCCCTCGTACTTGCGGGAATCGCGTGGAAACTCATTCAAGCAACGGCAGTTGTCTTTCAGCTCTTTCGGGGTTTCCCTTTGGTTTTCATTGCTGGTTCTGCCCCTTTCCCCCGGGAGCAAAAGAGGCTTCGATCGTGAAGGCGGCTGTCTTGACGGCTGCGTGGAGGTTACGGGCTGCGGCTGTCTCGTGGACGGCTGTTTTGACGGGCTGCTCTGTATGGCAGCCCCGGGCTGCCAGCAGGCCGCCTTGATGGCTGCATCGCGGTTCCAGGCTGCGGCTGCCTCGTGGCGGGCTTTCGAGGTTCGTTTCCCCCTGCTTGCGTCTGAGGTGAGAAGGTTGTTGGCCGACAGCCTTTCTTCGGGTTTCCAGGGGTCACGACTCTGACTGGCGAGCGAACAGCAGGCGCCGATCCTCTCAGGTTCGACAGTGTTGCCGCGTCAAGCGGCTGGCCGGGATGGGCTGCAAGGGCCTGCTGACGCGCCGCAAAGGGGACCGGCCTGGGGTGGCGGAGTACAGCCGGGCCACCACCGGCCGAGACATGACCGAGGCGGGAGGCTGCGCAACCGGGCCATGAGAGGCAAAGGAACCGCCGAGGAAGCTCTCTTTCTGCGGGACAAGCGGCGCGACAGCCCCGCGCACCGGAGCTCTGCCAAGCTCGTCGTTGGGCAGCAGGAGCGCGGCTCCCGCCGTCGGCTGGCCGTGCACAAATGTCTCGTTTGACACAACAGTCACCGCGCCAGGAACATTGCGATTCACGTAGGCGATGTGCTCGACGTCAACGTTGTGCATGGCGCGTGCGGTTGGTGCGGTAGGGCGCGACGTAGGGCTCATGCGGACCAAGAGGAAACCAGCCGACGCTGCCACCGGGGGCCAGGCTGGAGTGCCATCCCCCGCCGCCAACGAATGTGACGAGCGCAGGCGCATAGACCGCGTGGCCGTATGAGCCCCCGGCACCCACACCCAGGCGTTGCTGCGAAAAGCCCAGCGGCCGTAGTGGAAAGGCGCAAATCCCCAGGGAGCATCGTCGATCCAGGTCCAACCCCAGGGATCAACCCAGGCCCAGTGCCCGAAGCGGTACGGCGCCCATCCCGCAACGATCACGGTCGGCGCCCACACGGGTCCATAGTCCGGGTCATTGCTCCAGCTGCCGTACTGGTCCAGGTCTTCGACTCCGCTCATTTCATCACGAGGGACGTACTGGGCTGAGGCGATCGTGTCCTCTTTCTGATCTCGCGCCTGGCACCACCTGTCCCAATCATCGAGAAGGGGAGCGCCGGTGACCTGATACGAAGGAGAATCGAGGCCCGTGATTGCAGACCGTCTGCCGCAGGCGCAGAGGGAACACCGAGCTGCCCGCGGTCACTTCAACCTCGCCCGAGCGCACCGTGACCGCCGTGTCTCCGCTTTGCTGGACATCTATTCGATAGGCGCCGGCTCGAAGCAGCGACAGGCTCGAGTTGGGGGTGTCCACCTCGATCTCCTCAGCGGGACCCAGGTGACGAAGTCGCAGGTTCAAGGATCCCGTCGAGAGACGAATCTGGATTGTCTGGTCGTTCAGGTTCAGGAAGGAAATCTCTGTGTTCGAGGCAAGCGCGGATAGCGGTCGAGCCCACGTGCACTTCGGCTTGCCCGTCCTGGTCCGTCCACAGATGGTCCCCGATGGTCAAAGGATAGTTGAGGGTTGCGGGAGCCCACTCGTCGACGCTTTCCGGGTGAAAGGAGACGGTCCCGCTGAGGAAGTTCAGGCGGCCGACACGATTGGGAGGATCGCCCCAGAGCGCGGAGACGCATGCGAGCATCCATATGCAGAAGCAAGAAATACAAAGCCGGATTGAGGTTGACTTCATGGTGTCCCTCACGCCTTTCAAACCACGCTTCCCTATCGAGGAGAAAAGGGGGCAACACATCTCACTCGGCAGGCTCTGTCTCTCCCTCAAAGATATTCCACGGTACCGGGTTGGTCAACGGATCCAGAACGGGAAAAGCAATTCTAAATCTGGCTGTTAGGGTCGTGATATGGGAAGGGTGTCGCTGTGGCGGGCGCAGGGCCTGCGCCCAGCGGGGGGAAGTTATCGGCAGGGTGTAGGCGCGCGAAGTCCTTGCAGGTTTGTCCGAGGGGTGATTTTGCCCTCGTTGTGGTCTTCACGCGGCCCGGATGGACAGAGTGCTACTCGTGGATGTCGGGGAGATGAGTATAGTTTTGGGGGCTGGTTGGGAGGGCCTATCCGTCGGGATCTTCCAGACCTAGTCCCTGCAGCATAAACACCACCAGGTGGCGCCAACTTTCGAACTGCCAATACTGGGTGAGGGCCGCCAAATGCTGATAGAAGGTGTCGCGGCGAGGAAGGCTTGCCCGCAGCAGCGCCACTCGCTTGTCCAGCAACTCCAGCACCGTGTGAAAAAGGAATGCCAGCACATTCAACGACAACAGCGTGCAGGAGAGGTACTTCTGGCCATGGCCAAAGTTGTGCTCGAAGTGATAGCCCTTGGTCTTGAGGGTGTTGTTGTTCTCATTCTCTATTTTCCACCGACACCGTCCAGCCTCCGCAAGGGAAGCCACGTTCTCTGGGCTGATCAGCAGGTCGGTGATGAAGGCTGAGTGGAAGGTCTGCTTTCCTTTGTCGTCAACGATGGTGATCTCCACCCAATTGACCTCAACGCCGTTGCTGCTGCGAGCGTTGAGCCCTACCCCGTTGACATAGCGATAGATCACCGTTCGCTGCGCTCTGCCCGTCCAGTGGCTGCGGCGCACTTCCTGCAACCCCTTTAGCTTCTCCAAGCCCGCAAGCTCCTCATACAGGTACCTATGGGAGGAGGGTTTTGCCACGAAGATGTAATTCATCTGCTGTGAGCGCACCTTCTCGATCATCGGCTGGCTTGCAAACAGGTCATCCCCCAAGAGCACCACGCCCAAGGGGGCGTAGCGGCTGCCCATCGCCTCAAGCCAGCGCTTGGCTGCCTGGTACTCACAGTCCTGCTTCTCGTGGCCGTCCTGCGGGGTGATGAACTCAGGCTCCAGAGGGATCACCTGGGAACGCTGGGGTCCTACCAGCACCGGCAGCAACACGCTGTGCGAGTAGGTTGTGCGTCCGTCACGATGGTGATGCACAGTGCAAGAGGGGCAGTGGATCGATTCTGAGAAGAAATAGCCAGTGCCGTCCAGAGCAAGAAGAAGCTTGCCCTCCAGGAAGCGAAAGGAGTCCAGCACCTCCTTCTCCTTGAGCAAATCCACCGTCAGGCCGAAGGCGGCGCGCAGGAGCATAGGATCAATCAGATCCAGCACCCCGCGAATCTGGTTATCGGTTGGGATGCCACGAATGGCGAAAACGCTGCGGGCGTTGCTGGTGCCTTTCTCTTTTTCCATAAGGGCTTGATGTGCCAGGAAGGAGGGACTCTGACTGAAGAACACCGCGAAAGCAGAGAGAAAAAAATCCCGCAACTCGTAGTGTAAATTCGACCCCGCCCGAGGCTCCGCACAGCCCTCGATCGTCTTCTCGAGGTATCCCAACAATACAGAGAACAGCTCCCCTCCCTGCATGTTCGGGCCAACGGTAACGGAGAAAGGGCAAATGAGAATACTAGACGGATGTACCCGGTATCCTACGGCATTGCGTTTCGGGAGAACCCAAATTTAGAATTGCTGGAACGGGAACCGAACCGGGCCGATGGCCTCCCTTCATCCGACCGCGGCAGGTGTCATGGATCGCGGACCGTCAATCGTCCTCTCCAGGGGACCTCGGGCGTGCAGGAGGAGCCTGCCCTCCGACGCGAGCGCATGGATTGCAAGCTCCACCTCCTGGGCGTTCCAGCCCTCAAGCTCCCCCGAGCCGGGAATGCAATCGTGAAACGCGCGGACAGACCGCGGACCGGCCGTGGCGGAAAGGATTTCAGCAGCCTCCGAGGGGAAAAACCGCCTCCGGTGCCGGGCGGCGAAAGACATAATCTGAAGCTCGCCTTCCGCGGGCGACCCCACGGCGCCATCACAAACGTCGCATCCGGAGCAGGCAACGGGTCCCTGGCCGATGAGCGAGAGCGAGTGCGGCGGCACTCCTTCTCCTGGAGCGCATAGGAAAGGATACGGCCAAACCGTTCCCTTGCATGTGCGTCCGCAAGGCGCATTTGGTGAGCCTCTTCGGCCCTGCGGGCAAGAAGCAGAATGGCACGAGACGTTCTGCCATCCCGGCCTGCACGGCCCGATTCCTGGAGGTAGGCTTCAACTGAGGACGGCACTCGGGCATGAACGACCGTCCGGATGTCCGGCTTGTCCACCCCCATTGCATGTGAGCAGGCACCGAAGATCGTTTATGCATCTGTGATCGATCAAGCCTTTGCAGCGGTCTACATGTTTGCAATAGCTGACAGGGACTCGGTAAGTCGTCTGCACTCGGATGAAGTGGCGCGGCTGGAGGGCGAGGAACGAGAAGTAGAACAGTCCGCCGAGAGGATAGGGAAGCTGACAGAGGGCCTCATACTTCAGAAAGAGCGCCTGATAGACGCGGTGGCAAAGGGCCTCGCTGAAGAGGACATCGTGGAGAAGGTCGCCGGCATCAACAAGGAGCTTGCGAACCTACAGGATCAGCGGCAGGAGTTGCAAAAAGCACTATTGGCAAAGCGGGAAGCAACGGATGAACTGCTCGAAGCCTTCTCTGCAGAGAACCTCGAAACCTTCATGAAGGCAAAGGGAAAGGTTCAGCGCGACATGTTGCGACGTGTATTGAAGTCGGCCGTTGTGGACGGGCGAAGTATTCGGGTAGAGCTGACAAGTGGCCGCGTTTTTCAATGGGAATACAACCCGAAAAATTTCGACATTCAGGCGTTTGCCAAGGTGAAACTGAAGTCCGATAAAAGATGGTGTATGCCGTCGCCCGGGGCTGGCCGGGGTGATAAAGGAGCGTGAACTATGAGAACAAGACGAAAAAGAGCGTGAATGGCCGGCGTGGGTCGGGCGTGGGGAAACGCGAATTGACGAGATGCAGAAACGGGGCATTCGCATCATGATCAACAACCCAGGGATCACCTATTCAGAGGTTGCCGCCCAGTTGCACTTATCATAAACAGGCCATCGAGAACTATACAAACGATCTGCCAGTGTCCTTGATTGTGACATCGCGGAGTCGGAGAGTGTTCTAAGGTGCATCACATAAATCAGAGTGAGGGCATGATCGAAGGCGCACAAGGTGGAAAGCAAACCCACGGCACGTGACCATACTGTACGAGGACAAGTAGAGCTTTAAGCCAGTCCAGGGGGACAATATCTCTCAATCCGAATTACTGAGTCGCCTTTCCGTGGTGGTAGACTTCCCAATCGAGATAGTTTCCACACGCCTCCGCGAGAACGGCCGCGACGCTTCCTCTGACCATGGCGACATGGTGTTCGAACCCGTTCTTCACGATGTACTTCATGAGAGCCTGAAGCTCTTTGACGTACGTCACGGCGTTAGTGTAAGAAGGAGTTCGCAATTTCGGCATTGAACAGAGGCCATCGAAAGCTCCAAGGTTTGAGTTGTTACACCACAAACCACAAGGAGACGGACGATGGCCAGGCTCAACTATATTGACTACTTCAAGCGGGCGCTACTGGAGTT
>CAWJRT010000032.1:0-170005 GCA_963845325.1 uncultured Spirochaetota bacterium | reverse complement strand
CGCTCGGGCGATATCTGCGAGCTTCGAAGGGCACGACGGGGAGTTGAAGCGCATGACGAACGGCAGCATGACGGCATTCGCAGTGCCATGAGGGATGCCGAAATGTCCCCCCAGGGGAAGTGTCAGCCCGTGAACGGCGCCCAGCCCCGAGTTGGGGGAATCCGACCCCGCCATCATGCTTGCCATCATCACGTGATGTCGCGCCTCGACGTCCCCTCCCCGCCGGTAGGCGCGCAAGGTACCGGCCCAGGAGCTCGATCGCACGGATGTGAATTGCGTCGGTGAGAGAACTGGCCAGGGTAGCCGTGTATCCTTCGATGGAGTGCGTGAGGGATCCATGCCCGTGGCCGCTGCGTCATTGTGGGGAGAATACGTGAGCTCAGGGTCCACAAGCGAGACACGCGCGGCGCCATGAAGGGACTCACGACGTCCAGCTCCTTCCTGTGGGACGACTGATCGGTGATGACGGCCCCCATGGTCACTTCGGCCCCGTCCTGGTCGTGGGAAGCGCGATGACCGTGGGCTGGGCCCGGTACGGCCTAGAGTTTCAACCCGTACTCGTACTCGAGGATATTCCCGTCGTGGACAACAGGGCCGACATGGCCTTTGCCGCGTCCATCGGGCTCCGCCCCCGACGGCGAAGACGATATCGACGTGACGGGAGGCGATGAGAGCGCTGCCCTCCTGCACGTTCTCTTCGGTGGGGTTCTCGCGCACCTTGTCGTAGACGATGGTCTGGATACCCGCCGCGAAAAGGGATGTAGCCACCGACCCCGGCGGCGACCAGCCCCTTGTCGGTGACAACGAGTGCGTTCGTCCCGTTGACCTCGCGCGCCCGCTCTCCCGCCTGCCGCGAGCAGCCTTCGCCGAAGATGCACCGCGTCGGCGTGAAGACCTGTACTGTCGAGAATCCACTCCGGCAGGTTTCCTCCGCCGTGCTCCGACTCTGAGAGAAGGTCAGGTTCCGACATCACCCAGGCCGCCCTGTCGACCTGCGCGCGGGGGGCGGGCGCGCATTCTATTTGTCTGATCGAGCACTCCATGGGCCACGCCCGTCAACACTTTTTTCATTCCGCGAGCGGATTGCGCCGTCGTTCGTCGCGAGCGCTCGACGTCCCTGCCCAGAGAGCGCCGCAGCCGCCTCCGTGTCGCCTCCATATGGCGGAAAACGCCTCCCCCGCGGCGCCTTCTTTTCCGGCTGACATCGCGGCGGCGATGGCGCGGTGTTCCCTGAGCATTGCGCTGCGTTCACTCTCGCTGACATTCGTCTTCTTGATCTCTTCCAGCATGAAGGACCGCAACGTGGCGTAGATGCTGACGTACAGAATTGCCCGACGACCTGATGATCGCGCCATGGAAATCGTAATCCGGCCTGGATAAGGGTCTCCAGCCGGTGGGAGCGCGCGGCCTCCTCCATGATCTCTATCTGGCCCGAGCTCCCCGCGGCGACCAGGGAGCGCGGACTTTCCGCTTCTTTTTCTCACAAGTGTGGTCAGCAGGGCGAGTGCCTCCCGCTCGATGATCTCCCTCAGATCGACCAGCTCGAAAAGGTCCCCCTTCGCCAGGAGAATGGCCCACGTCAGCGCCTCCGTGGAGATATGGGAGGAATCGCAGACGTACGTGCCCGTCTTTTTCCTGCTTTCCAGTATCCCGAGGTGCTGGAAGATCTTGATTGCCTCCCAATCGATGATTGCCGACTCCGAATGCCTTGGCGGCTCCGCTTCCGTCGGTATCCGATCGTGGGGCTTGTACCGGCCGCGATGAGGTCCTTGATGTGATGCATCACCTGGTCGACGACCGTCTGCTGCCGCACGCGGGTGATGTTCATTGAACGCATTTCTACCGGTAGTGACTGCTGGGCGGCAGTCCGATACGCTGTGCCAGAAGCCCCTGCGCATCGACGGAGACGCCGCGACATGCCGACTGCCGAGGTCCCTTCCCTTCGCCAGGGACTCGTGGGCGCACTCGCACAGAAGATTCGTATACAGCCCCAGCGTGAAAGGAGAAAAATACTCCTCCTTCTCGGCCGCCCCGAATCTTCCCATTCCAAACCGCAGGATGGCGGGGGATCTTCCCCGGGGAGTCCATTCCAAACCGGGACCAGTCCCGTTCTTCCAAATTCCTGAAGAGAATGTTGCGGAATCGTCGATGCCCTGGGGGGTCACCTCGTGGTATCCGTAGTGCCCTTGCCACAGGTCAAGCATGCAGTCGGTGAAGAGAAACCGCGCCGTCTGGACGGTGAGCCCGTTCGCGGGGCCCGGCAGCGCCCGGCCGGAAATGATGTGACAGAGCGCACCTTCCTCGAAGAGGATTTCGGTGTCGACGAGGTCGTAACCGTTGACCGGGATCGGGGAGAGCGAGGGCAGCTTCTGCTTTGTACCCGACCGCCGGACTTCGAGAGGCCGCAGGTGAGTGATGTGCGATGAAGGTGTCTGCCATGTGCGACGTCAGGAAAGAGACGGGAGTGTTCTTTTCCGCGAAATCCGCCGACGCGAAGAACCGGGGCTCATGGTTAGGATTGGACACCAGCAGACGGTCGAGCATGTACATCGTCGAGGACTGCAGACGTCCATACACCCCTTCCGCGTATCGCGCGCGGGCTTCCTTTGTCACGGGGTCTTCTCTCTTATGGAAGTCCACCCCCAGGAAACGCCCCGAGGAGCGCACCGCTTCCATGATGGCGTGGGCATCCGCCACCTTGTCCGCCGTCGGCTTCGGCAGGAGCACGTCGACTCCGGCCTCGAGGGCCGCGATGGTCGGGTTCCTGTGCAGGCTGTCCGGCGTGTTGACGGCCACCGCGTCCAGCTCCACCTTCTTGAGCATCTCCGCGTAGCTGGAGAACATTTTCGAAGAGGGAATCTTCCACGTATCGCCGAACCAGGAGAGCATTTCCTGGTTCGTATCGCAGATGGCCTCGACACGAATCAGGGGCGAGTAAATGCTCCGGAAATATGAGATACTGGTAGATCTCCCGCACCACGGACCCTGTCCCAATGACGCCAAGCCGCAGAGTATCCATCAGCCCTCCCTTTTTCGGCCCCGCTGCGTCCGGCTTGCCGAATTGCATCTCCCCCGCCATAGTTTTGAAGACGCGCGGCGGAGCGGATAATTGTGCTATTATACGATAATTGTCGTCCAGTCGCAAGCTTTCTCCGCGCACGGTGAGGAGCCGATCCATGCCGCATTCCCGCGCTGATCTGCCAGCGGATTGATTCTGTCGACAATCCCGGCTCGTTGTCTTCGGTCATGACCTACGAGGCGTTTCTCAATCTGATTGAAGTTCTTGGCGTGCTGGCTTTCAGCATGACCGGTGTATTTCCAGGCCCGACGCCTGCAGATGGACATCGTTGGCGTCTATTCCCTCGCCATGATCACGGCGTTCGGGTGGGGAACCCGGTAGGGGCTGGTTTTTCTTGACATGGCCCACATTTATGATATTATCTGATAATTCTTGTCACAGATGGTATGAGGAAATCCGCACGATAGGCGTCCCCTAGAGGATGTTCCGGTCGTCGTCGTGCGGGTGCTGCAGGGGCGTATCATATCGGGGCTCGCGGCAGGGGCCATCAAGGGCCGAGGGAAGGTGGCATGGGAGAACTCGAAGGCCGGGTCGTGTTGGTCACGGGCGGCACCAGCGGCTTCGGCAAGGCAATGGCGGGCAGGTTCCTGGAGGAGAAGGCCCGGGTCATCATCACGGGCAGAACCGACACGCGGTGGCGGACGCGTGCGCCGATCTATCCGGCGCGGACGGCGTCAGGGCCGACGCGGGGAGCTCCGCTGACTGGGAGCGGGTGGCAGGGCACGTCGCCCACGAATACGGCCGACTGGACATCCTGGTCAACAACGCGGGAGGCGGCATCAGAGTTACCGACACCGTGGACCAGTCGGTCTCCGACATCGACGAGATCCTCCGGGTGAACCTCGCCGGCGTGGTCTATGGCTGCCGCGCCTTCGGCAGGATGATGAAGGCCCGCAAGAGCGGCACGATCATCAACGTGTCCTCGGCGTGCGGGCACCATGCCTGGCCGGGGTTCAGTGTCTACGCGGCAGCCAAGGCCGGTATCGTCGCATTTTCCAAGGGCCTGTATGTCGAGCTTCGGCCCTTTGATATCCGCGTGACCGCGCTCGTCCCCGGTCAGGGAGCACCGGCTTTTCGAAAAACGCGGGCCTTGCGGAGCCTCCCGTGCCGTATGCTCTCAAAGCGGAGCACATCGCGGAGGCGGTCATCCATATCTGCATGCTTCCCCCGGAGATCTGGGTGGAGGAGTACAGAATATGGGGCAGGACCAGAAGGTGATCCCTCTCTGAAGGCGACCTTCGCGCCACCGCCGCTGCGGACGCTGCGCCATCCGCATTGGCGGGTTGTCCTTCGTTCAAATGAGTCGTGGTGCCATGTCGAGGGAGGAGAGTGCCGTGAAGATGATCATCGGTGGAAAAAGGCGGGAGGCGAAGGATGGCGGGACCATTCCAATCGTCAACCCCGCGACCGGCCAGGCAATAGACACGATGCCCGATGCGACCCCCAGCGACGTGGCGGATGCCCTTGACAACGCGCAGGAAGGATTGCGGTCCTGGTCGACCGTGCATCTCCATGAACGAGCCAGAATACTGTCCGGCTCTTGTTCAGCTGACGGAAAGCAGACGAAGCGAGATCGCGCTCCTCGTCAGTCGTGAAATGGGAAAGCCGATACGGGATTCCGAGGCCGAAGTGGGGTCGGTCGCCGCTCTCTTTCTCGGGTATGCCGAGAAAGCGAAACATCTCTGTGGAGAGACGCTCCCGAGAACGGGCGAAAGAGGGGTCGAAAACGATTTCGCCTTCACGATTCGCGAACCGCTCGGAGTCATGGCATGCATCGTTCCCTTCAACTACCCGGTCGATCTTTTCTCTCACAAGGTGGCTCCCGCCCTCATCATGGGGAACGCGGTAATCGTGAAGCCGGCGTGCAATCCCTCGGCCGCGGCGCTTCTGGTTGAACTTCTTCTTCAAAGCGGCGTGCCCAGCGGCGCGATACAGATGCTCACCGGCCGGGGCGAGTCCCTCGGGACACTGCTTGCGGAAAGCGAAAGGATACACGCGATCAGCTTTACCGGAAGCACCCGTGCGGGGATCGACATCGCTTCTCGCGCCGCGGCGAACATGACAAGGGTATTTCTCGAGTGCGGGGGAATGACCCTCTCATCGTTCTCCCGGACGCCGATCTCGACCTCACAATTGAGGAGCTCGTGTTTTCGCGCGCACTCAACGCAGGTCAAACGTGCTGTTCGACAAAACGAATACTCGCACACAACTCGATACGCGCGCGTCTGACCGAACTTCTGCTACAGAGGCTGTCTCGGCTGAAAGTCGGAGATCCGTTGGATCGGTCAACCGAGGTCGGCTGCCTCGTGCAAAAGAGGCCGCCATGGAAGTGGAAAGGCAAGTCACGCATACCGTCCAACAAGGCGCGCGTTGCGCCCTGGGAGGACATCGCCGGGAAGCCTTCTTCGAACCGACGGTTCTGACCCATGTGACGCGTGACATGGACATTGCGCGGATATGGAAGTCTTTGGGCCGGTTTTCCCGATTATCGGATTCGATACGGTTGACGAGGCAATCACCCTCGCAAACGCTTCGAAGTATGGCCTGCAAGGCGCAGTAATGAGCGCCGATGTGTCGAGCGCTATAGACATTTCGTCTCGACTTCAGTGCGGCGCCGTAATCTTGAACGGGTCGAGTCGTTATCGCTCTGCTGAAATGTCCTTCGGCGGCTACAAGAAGAGCGGAATCGGCCGTGAAGGCATCTCGCACACTCTGGAGGAAATGTCACAGGTCAAAACAATTATTCTGAAGCACGTGTTCCAATGATGGGAAAGGCGCCAGAACGTCTTGCAGGGAGGTCAGGCATGGGTCGGCTGGAGAACAAGACGGCGGTCATTTATAATGTCATCTTATGAGACAGAAACGGAGGTGTTGAATCCGTACCCACGAGGGCCCAGCGCGAGACGCACCTCACTCGCCGAGTCGCCCAGCTCGCCGAGGGTATGCCTGAGCTCGCGGATCTCATCCCGGGCCAGGTCGACAAGATCGCACAGGGCGTTGTCGCCGATGAGCTGAAGGCCGAGATGCGACGCGCGATCGTAGCGCAGCGGGAGACTGGCGGGCAGTCTTCTTTGCCATAAGGGCCCCCTGCTTGGTGATCGCTGAGAAGAACTCCCCATTTCCCCATCTTTTTTGACATACCCTGAAATACTCAGTTGCGGCAAGTATATATCAATAGTAGATTTGGGTACATGGCGGTATCGGGGTGGGGAATCGAAAACGGACTTAAAATCCCCTGATCCGCAAGGATTGTACGGGTTCGACCCCCGTCTCCGGCAGTATATTTTCAGGAGGGTCCATGGCAGAGAAGATCGGGGAATTCCTCGTGGGCATCGGGGCGATGTCGGCCTCCCAGGTCACCGTCGTGATCAACCACCAGAAAACCGGTGACGAGCGGCTGTTCGGGGAGATCGCCATGGAGCTGGGCTACCTCGCGAACAACGAGCCGATTGACAAGTTTCTCGAGTACCAGGAAAAGCGACTGGGCGACTGATTCCGGGACTCGGGACGGGGACCGCGAACCGGGGAACGGCTCGGCGGTCGAGCCGCGTCAGAGCTTTTCAGCCTTGTCGCGCTCCCGTTCGAGACCGGAAAGTATCGCGTCGTGATCAAGCAGCTGAGCGCCGGCGCACACCTGCTCGAAGAGGTCCCTTCCCTCCGGAGACAGGAACGTGCGCGGCATTTCTTCGGGCCCCGGGTTCAGCACCACCAGCCGGCGCGCAAGCGAGGCAAGCCGGAGATTCCCGAGGTTCCCGGGACCGACCGGGAACGAACAGAGAATCGTCATGTCCGCCTGTTCCACGAAAGCGCGCCGCCTCGCGGATCTGCTCCTCGGTGATCCGCGAAAACGCACCCACCGCCGAACATCTCACGCCGAGGCTTCTCCACAGTTTTTCGTCCGAGTCGTATTCATGCGCAATCCCGCCGGTGAGCGAGCACCCCATCCTGTACAGCTCGCGCGTGAGGTTCACCGCGCTGCCTGCCCCGCCGATGAGGTGCACGCGGATGCCCGCGGCGCCTCTGTCCCGCGGCACCACCGTGACCGTCAGGCTGCCCGTGGCAAGGCTCGGTGACACCATGGTGCGGATTCCATAGACCCCGTCCAGGATTTCGCTGCGAAGGACCTGCTCCGGCCTGCCGTCCGAGGCGATGCGCCCTTTTTCGAGCAGCACCAGGCGGGAGCAATACTGCGCGGCCACCGAGAGGTTGTGCACGGAGGCGACCACCGCCCTGCCCTCGCGGGCAAGCTCCTGCGCCATTGAGAAGATCCTGTCCTGGTGATGGATGTCCAGGTTCGAGCTCGGCTCATCGAGAAGAAGCGCATCGGTATCCTGCACCAGCGCCTTCGCAAAGAGCACGAGCTGGCGCTCCCCGCCCGACAGGGCGCTGAATCCGCGCTCTTCGATTGCGCCGAGGCCGACATAGGACAGCATGCGCCGCGCACGCGCCAGGTCTTCGGCCCCCTCCTTCTGGAATCTCCCGAGGTGGGGATAGCGGCCCATCAGGAGGATTTCCATCACCGTGAAGGGAAAAACCTGGGAGACGATCCTGGGTCATGAAGGAGATCCGCCGTGCGCGGTCGCGGCTGTCCATCCCCCCGAGGCTCCGCCCTTCGAGAAGGACATCACCGCCGCGTCGGCACCAGCAGGCCGGCAAGGAGACGCAGGAGCGTCGTCTTCCCGGCCCCGTTGGGACCGATCACACCGACGAGCTCTCCCCGTTCGATGGAGAGGTCCATGCCCTCCACGATCGCGCGCATTCCCGACCGACCATGACACGGACCGCGCCTGGAGAAACACGGCGCTCATCCGACCCTCGCGCTGGTCCGCCTCTGGATGCGGATGATGAGGCTCAGGAGGTACGGGCTTCCGAGGATCGCCGTGATGATCCCGACACGGATCTCCAGCGGCGGCAGCAGCGCGCGGCCGAGCAGGTCGCACAGCACGAGGAACAGGGCGCCTCCGAGCGCCGATGCGGGCAGAAGCACTCGATGATCGGGGCCCAGCAGGAAGCGGAAGAGGTGCGGGATGAGAAGCCCGACGAATCCGATGGGCCCGCACACGGCAATTGCAGCCCCGGTCACCACGGCTGAAATCGCGAGGAGAATGCGCTTGATGGCCTCCACGCGCATGCCAAGAGACAGGGCCTGCTCCTCACCGAGGGTGAAGAGGTTCAGCTCGCGCGCGAATAAAGACAGGACGATCATGCCCGGGCACCAGAACGGGCGCCGAGTACAGGACGTGCTGCCAGCTGCGGCCGTCCAGCCCTCCCATGGTCCAGAAGACGAACTGGCTGACCTGGTATTCGCGCGAGAAGAGGAGGAGCGCGGAAGTGAGCCCGCTGAACAGCGAGGAAAGAGCCATGCCGGCAATTACGATGTACAGGAGCGAGGTCGTGCCGCGGGACGAGGACAGCAGGTAGATGCACACCGCGGAGAGCATGGCCCCCGCAATGGTGAGGATGGGGACCGCGAAGAGCGAACCCGCCGCAAAGCCGGTCGTGATGGCGATCACGGCGCCCAGGCTGCCGCCCGCAGAGAGACCCAGTATCTCGGGGCTGGCCATGGGGTTGCGGAACAGGCCCTGCATGACCACACCGCACACGGCCAGGGAGGAGCCGACGAGCAGTGCGGCAACCACGCGCGGAAAACGGAGAAGCAGCAGGATCGTGATGTCGCGGTCCGCGGGCACGGGCAGGGAGCCGATACCGAGCCTTGACAGGAGAAGACGGACCAGCGCGGTCGGTGACACGGGGACTGCGCCGACCCCGACGGCAAGGAGCACCGCCGCGACGAGCAGAACAGGAAGCAATGTGAAAACGAGCGCGTGTCTCTTGTTCACGGCGGCGTCATGGTGCGGCACGCCCCTGATCGTGTCAACCCGGAGGTGAAGTGCTGCTTGCAATCTGCCGTCGAAACGGGTACACAAGGGCAAATGAACTGCAAGAATCAATCGCGAAATGCCGCAATGTGCAGCTGCACCTGCGCCGGCTGCGCTCGGCACGGCGTCTGCTGCGACTGCATCGCCTACCACAGCGCGAACGGCGAGCTTCCGGGGTGCCTTTTCACGCGCGAGGAGGAGCGCACCTATGATCGCAGCGTTGCGCTTCTTTGTGAGTCGGCGGCGGTAGCGGGGCGTGCTCGATCTGGTCGTCCTGTCCCTCGGGCTTCTCATCCACATGTGGGCCCTCCCCTACTCGTTCAAGAACCTTTTCTTCGACTCCGTGGTGCGGGTCATCCAGCTGGGTTACGGCATAACCATTCTCGCTGCCCTGCAGCCGGCCATGCTCCGCCCGACAGGGATGGGACTCCTGACCGGTGCCGGGGTCGGCCTCACCTGCATGCTGTTTCACATCTTCTGGAACAAGGGCTCGCTGCTGAAGCCTCGCACAGTCGGAAAGCGCTTCCTCGGATCGCAGGCAGTGCTCCTGTTCTTCCACGCGCCGTCGGAAGAGCTGTTCTACTGCGGCGTCTTCTTCACGGTGCTGGCCGCCATCTGGGGGCCCTTCACCGCGGTTGTCATCAGCACGGCGCTTTCGACCATGGTGGTTGTCGTGTCATCGCGGCGGACCGGGTTGTGGCTGGAGTCGGCTTTCGTCGGCGCGTTGTGCTGCCTGGGATACTACTGGTCACAGTGCATCTGGACAGCCGTGCTCATCCGCATCCTGAACGACTTTGGTTTCGTGACCCTGACCGAACAGCGGAACATCTTCGACTGAGAGTACCGTGGTGCCCGCAGGGGCCGATGAAGCAGGATCGGCGAACAGCCACTGGGAGGCGTCCCGGAGCAGCCGCGACAACACGACCACCTGGATGTTCGCGCTTGATTTGTCAACGGCCGTGCTGATCGAGTCGGGCGTGTGCCGTCCCCTCAAAAGGTCCCGCTTCGCGGCTACCTGTGCTTCCAGCGCCGCATCGTTGCGCGCCAGCACGTCCAGCAGGTATATCGTCAGGAGGAGGAGAACGGGCTCGGTGACCCGCTCAACCAGCCCGGCAAGGACTCGCCCGCGCCTCGTCGCCCTGCCTGGCCTGCAGGAGGCTGAACGCATGGTTCCAGCTCACCCAGTCCCTTTCCGCCAGCCGCGGCTTGCCGAGCATTCCACGGAACCATGCCTCGGCGTCAGCGGGATCGCGCGCGAGCAGGTGCGGAATCCCGAAGGGAAGGCTGAATCTCGGAACCAGGCCGGGCCTCCTCTCGGCGAGGTAGGCCTCCAGGGCCAGGATGCCCTGCGTGTTCGAGGTGACAAGGTACGTGTTGAGGAGGAGACGGACGCGCGCCGAGGTGATCCACCCGCGCTTGAAGATGCGCTCCTCGAGGAATCCGGCAACCTCACCCCAGTTCTCTTTTTCCAGCCCGCTGAACAGCCTCCAGTTCAACAGGAAATAGACGTCGATGGCGCACAAGGTAAGCACGAAGACAATCGCGATGGGCCAGTTGCGCGTCCAGAAAAGGCTGGAACCAGTCCCCGCCCACGAGGAAAAGCGGCGTGAGGAAGATGACGAGGAACGCGACTCCCAGCACGGCGTTGAGAAGCAGAAATATCGCTTTCATTTTCATGGAATTTCCCCTATAATAGAGGGGACATAGTAGGGGAATCCCTGCCTCTCGTCAAACCGCAGTTTCGCATGTCGGCCGAGCGGGCGGAGGCAGCTCAGAAGGAAACGTCGGAATGAAACGCATTCCGCTGTCGAGCCTCGTGCCCGGTGCGTATTTCGACGAACCGGTGTTCCTCGACGGCGACTACATACTCCTCACCCCTGACTCGCCGGTGACGCCGGAGCTGGTGAAGCGGCTGCAGAAGTGGCGGTACACGGAGGTGGCCACGGACGGCAATGCCAAGGACGCGCCTGGCCACCAGGCGGGGGGCGGCAGCACGAGCGGGGCGCCCCAGACCTTTGACGAGGACATCCAGCAGAACGAGCAGGTGGAAGCCGCGCGGAAGTTCCACGCGGACGTTCACCGCCTTCACGGAAGGGCTTTTTGCGAAGTTCACCCTGGAGAACCTCCTCAATCTCGCCAAGGTCACGGAGTGGATCAAGAAAGCCATCCAGATGGTCCACGAGAACAGGGACATCCTCCTCCGTTTCCTGGACGTGAGCGCGGACGGGGACCGCTACATGATCACCCACGCGGTCAACTCCACGATTCTCGCGCTTGCCATCGGGGACTACATGAAGGCGCCGCCTCACCGGCTGATCGAGCTGGGCCAGGCCTGCCTCCTGCACGAGATCGGCATGCTGAAGCTGCCCGGCGGACCTCCGCCGCTCATCCCGGGCCCTCAGCCCGGAGGAGCGCAAGGCCATGTCGGCCCACACCCTGCTGGGCTACCGGATTCTCAAGGGATTCTCGGCGCCGGAAAACGTCGCCCTCGCTTCCCTGGAGCACCACGAGCGCATCGACGGCTCGGGCTACCCCCGCGCGCTCGCCGCGCCGAAGATCACGGACTACGCGCTCATCATCGGCGTGGTCTGCTCGTACGACGCCATGCTGTCGCGCCGGCCCTTCCGCCCGGGCACGCATGGACGGGCACGCCACGATCAAGGAACTCGCGCAGAAGAACCGCAAGCAGTACGACGAGAAAGTCCTGAAGGCCCTCGTCTACACTCTGTCGGTGTACCCGGTGGGCACCGCGGTCCTGCTCTCGAACAACAGCAAGGGAATCGTCATGAAAACCGACCCCGCAAAGCCGCGCAGCCCGACCGTGCTGGTGGTCCTTGACCCGGATGGCAAGAGGCTCGCGGACCCGGCGCTCGTGCAGGTGTCCGAAACGGACGGCCTCACCATCACCGGCGTGCTGTCGGCGGAGGAAGCGCAGCAGGTGAAGGATATCGATTGAACGTCCGGGTGACCTTCCCGGGCGGACAGGTCAGAGAGTACCCCGCGGGCACGCAGGCCGCGGAGGCTGCCGCGGACCCTGCGTTTCCGCGCAGTACCGCTCCCCCTCGTCGCGGTCCTCGGTCAACAACGAGGTCGTTCATCTCCAGCACGGCCTTGCCGTCAACTGCACGCTCGCACCGGTGGAGCTGGACAGCCGGCAGGGCCTGGCGATCTATCGGCGCTCTCTCTGCTTCCTCCTCTCCATGGCCGCGCTGCGAACCTTCCCGAAGCGACGCCTCATCGTCGGGCACTCGCTCGGGCAGGGATACTTCTACCACTTCGACGGAATGGACGGCGTTCACCGCGACGACCTGCTGCGGATCGAAGCAGAAATGCGCGGGATCGTGGCCCGGGAACTGCCCATTCGCCCGCTCTCCCTTTCCTACCAGGAAGCCATCGCCTATTTTCAGAAGCACAATCAGCCCGACACGCTTCTCCTGCTCCAGAACCGCAACGATCCTGCCATATCCGTCCACTCCTGTGACGGCGTCCTCGATCTCGCGCACGGCCCGCTTGTCCCGTCAACCGGAATGCTCTCCGTTTTCGGCCTGCTGAATTACCCGCCGGGCTTCGTCCTGCGCTATCCTCCGTCAGAAAACCCGCTTCACATGGGGCAGTTCGTGGAGAACCCCGTGCTCTTTTCGATCTACCAGGAATACAAGAACTGGGGGAAAATCCTCCGCGTGGGCAGCGTCGGAAGGCTGGACGAGGTGATCCGCCAGGGCGGCATCCAGGATTTCGTCCAGACCGCCGAAGCCCTGCAGGACAAGAAGATCGCCGAGATTGCTGACCGGGTCAACGCCCTGCGGGACAAGGTGCAAGGTCATCCTCATTGCCCGGACCTTCCTCTTCCGGAAAGACGACATTCTCCAAGAAGCTCATGATCCAGCTTCGCGTCGTGGGCCGCAACCCGGTCACGATTTCCCTGGACGACTACTACAAGCCTCACAGCCTCACTCCGCTGGACGACGAGGGCAGGCCCGATTTTGAGTCCCTTGATGCCCTGGACGTGGCGCTGCTCAACGACACGCTCGTCCGCCTGCTGAGAGGGGAGGAAGTGGAGACGCCCGTCTTCGATTTCCACGCCGGCGCACGAAAGCCGGAGGGCAGGAGGATGCGCCTGCCGGACAGGGCAGTCCTCATCCTCGAGGGGATTCACGGCTTGAACGACGCCCTGACGCCCCTCGTTCCACGGGAGAGCAAGCACAAGGTCTACGTTTCGGCGCTTACCCAGCTCAACCTGGACGACCACAACAGGATCGCCACGACGGACAACCGCCTGATCCGGCGCATCGTGCGCGACAGCCAGTTCCGAGGGCACAGCGCGCAGCAGACGTTGGCAATGTGGCCGTCCGTCCGCCGCGGCGAAAACAGGAACATCTTCCCGTTCCAGAACGGGGCGGATTCAGCATTCAACTCGGCTCTCGACTATGAGCTGGCGGTCCTCAAGGTGTACGCGGACCCGCTGCTCTCCACCGTGAAGCCGGACGTCCCGGAGTACCAGGAGGCACGGATGCTCCTCTCGTTCCTGTCGAACTTCGCGCCGCTTCACCCGCGGTGGGTGCCTGCCACGTCGATTCTTCGCGAGTTCATCGGGGAAAGCGCCTTCAAGTACCTCAGGCGCCATCGCACCTCTTCGGCGACGATAGTGCCTGACATACCCGCAGCCCGACGGCAGCCACTTCACGAACAGCGCGTGGAGAAGCGTCATTGCGACGGCACTGGGCGCACGTCGCGAAGCGATTCTCATAGACGGTGCACAGGCGGGTCGAAACATCCAGGTACGCGCACGGCCGGCGAAAGTCGGTGACCACCCACCTGCCGCGCCTCTCCTTCTCGTAGCAGCACAGGCCGCAGCGTGTGCAGTGCGCCTCCCAGCGGGCCCTTCGCCGGGAACGGAATGCGCGGATCCGGCCCTGGACGCGCATCATGGCGGCACTATCCCTTTCCCCGATCGGCGGCCGGCCACGAGCACCCACAGCGGGAACAGGAGGCCGGCAAGCAGCAGGATGACCGGCCAGAGGATGCTCCACCGGGCCAGCAGGATTCCCAGCAGGTAAAGCACGGACCCGCTCACGATCAGGACCCCCGCCAGGAGGCTCCATCTCATGCGCTGCTTCTGGACCGAGTACAGCCAGATCACGATGAAGGCAATTCCAAGGAACAGCAGCGGGGCAATGGGGTGCCACCCGATGACGGGGAGCCTTGTCACCATTTCCACCCAGACCGACTGGCCGATGAAAACACCGGACGGGATGAGCACCCACCAGTGTCCGCGGCGGAAGTAGAACAGCGTGAGAAAAGTAAGCCCGAAGCCGAGGGAAAAAAGGCTTGCCGAGTCCGTGCTGAAGAACCGGTTCCAGCCGAAGACGAGCGTCACGATTCCGAGTGTGAGGAAAGCGCCGGCCGGGATGACGAACCAGGTGAGCCACCGGCCCGCCCCGGAAAAGAACAGGAAGATAAGGCCGATCATCATGAAGAGAATCCCGAGGACCCGGGGGACGACGAAGTCGCTGGCAGGGATGATCCTGAAGTTCACCAGAAGGAAAAAGGCGCCGGTCACGACCATGGCGATGCCGACGAAGTCGGTCCGCCAGAAGAGGAATCTGAGTCCTGGCTGCTCCTCTAGGCCTGTTCATATCCGCCGGCGAGCGCCTTCCGGTTCACCTGGTTCAGCTCGCGGTGCCGGGCCGAGACGGCCTCGTCCAGCACGGCAAGCACGGCGTTCATCGACGCAACCGACGGGCATGCGCTTGAGCAGGGCTCCGAGCATCGCCATGTTTGCCGACTTGTACGAGCCGGCCGCTTCCGCGATTTCGTTTGCGCGCACCGCCAGGATCTCGATTTCAGAGCGGTCCGGAGCGATGTCGATGAGCGATTCGTTCCAGATCAGGAGCCCGCCCGGCTTCACGATGGACTGGAACTTCAGGAGCGACGGCTTGTTCATGACGATGCAGACACTGGGACGGGGCACCAGCGGGCGAGGCGATTTCGTCATCCGACACGACGACGGAGCAGTTCGCCGTCCCTCCCCGCATCTCCGCGCCGTACGAGGGAATGTGGGAGACGTGCTTGCCCTCCCCCATTGCGGCCAGGCAGACGATCCTGCCCGCGAGGATGATTCCCTGCCCGCCGAAACCGGCGAAGAATATGCCTTCGTACATCGCCCCTCCTACCGGTCCCTCAGGTTGCCCAGGGGGAACACCGGCTGTCATCTCCGAGTCTACCCAGGCCGTGGATTCACGGGGCTCGAGGCCCCACCCGGTCGGGCACATGGAGAGGATCTCGATGAAGGAATAGCCCTTTCCCTCCACCTGGTTGCGCAGGCCCTTCATGATGGCCCTTTTTGTCTTCAGGATGGTCTTCACGGAGGTCACGGCGCACCGCTCGATGAAGACCGGCGCCTGCAGGGTATTCAGAAGCTCGCACGCCCGGATGGGATATCCCACGTCGGCGGGGTTGCGGCCGTACGGAGACGTCTTTGTCTTCTGCGCCTGGAGGCTTGTCGGCGCCATCTGGCCCCCGGTCATGCCGTAGATCGCGTTGTTCACGAAGATCACCGTGATCTTCTCCCCCCGGTTTGCAGCATGGATGGTCTCGGCTGTGCCGATTGCCAGGAGGTCTCCATCGCCCTGGTAGGCGATGACCGTCCTGTCCGGATGGACCCGCTTGATGCCCGTTGCCACCGCCGGCGCGCGGCCATGCGCCGCCTCGCAGCCGTCCACGAGGAGGTAGTTGTAGGCAAGCACCGAGCATCCCACCGGCGCCACGAGTATGGTGCTCTCGCGAATGCCCAGCTCGTCGATGCACTGCGCGATCAGCTTGTGAATGATTCCGTGACCGCAGCCGGGGCAGTAGTGATTGGGCACATCCGCGAGGGAACGCGGCCTGTTATAGACGACCTTTTCCTGCAGAGTTTCAACCGGCATGGCTCGTGATCCTTTCCATGATCCTGTCCACCTGCGGCGTGACGCCTCCGAGGGTGCCCAGGAATTCCACCGGTGCCCCCCCGCCAACCGCCAGGCGGACGTCCTGCACCATCTGTCCCGCATTCATCTCCACGACCAGCACCTTCTTTCGGCCCGCCGCCGCGGCGGCAATCTCGGCGGCGGGGAACGGCCACAGTGTGATGGGACGCAGGAGCCCGGCCTTTGACCCCGCTCTTTCGCAGCGCGCTCACGGCCGACTTGCAGATCCGGGCCGACAGCCCGAACCCCACCAGGAGATACTCCGCATCGTCCACCTGCACGGATTCCCACATCGCTTCGCTTTTCTCAATCTGCCGGTACTTCTCCTGCAGTCTCAGGTTGAGGAGCTCAAGCGCGTTTTCCGGGTTCAGGCGCATTGAGGCGATGAGGTGAGGGTCCCTCCCGTTCGCGCCCGACAGGGACCAGGCGCTCTTGTCGAACGTCTTCCCGGTTGGCTGCGGAAGCGTGATCGGCTCCGACATCTGACCGGTAAAGCCGTCTCCCAGCAGGATCACGACCATCCGGTACTGGTCCGCAAGGTCGAATGCCATCACCGTCAGGTCCGCAAGCTCCTGCACTGAGCTCGGCGCAAGCACGATGCTGTGATAGTCTCCGTGCCCTCCGCCCTTGACGGCCTGGAAATAGTCCCCCTGCGCTCCGGCGATATTGCCCAGGCCCGGACCGCCGCGCATCATGTTTACAACCACCGCGGGAAGCTCCGCGCCCGCAAGGTAGGAGACACCTTCCATTTTCAGGCTCACGCCCGGTGACGAGGAAGAGGTCATGACGCGCGCGCCGGCGGCGGCCGCGCCGAACACCATGTTGATTGCCGCCACCTCGCTCTCCGCCTGCAGGAACGTCCCGCCGACTTTCGGCAGGCGCGCGGCCATGTAGGCAGGCAGCTCATTCTGCGGCGTGATGGGGTATCCGAAATAGTGCCGGCAGCCGGCAATGATGGCGGCCTCGCCAATGGCTTCGTTGCCCTTCATGAGGATGACACCCATACGCTACTCCGCGGCCGACCGGCACGAGCCGGAAGACCCGAACCGCCATGTCGGGACAGATGATGGCGCATGACAAGCAGGCGGTGCATCTCGACTCGTCAAAGCATTCAGCGAACGGCACGCCCAGGCGGTTGAAGGCTGCCCGAGACATTGCCAGGATCTTTTCGGGGCACGCGCCGATGCAGAGCGTGCAGCCTTTACAGCGTTCGCGGTCGAATTCCGGTCGTCCTCTTGACACCGAGATACTCCTCTATCATGATAGGCGCCCAGAGTATCATTTTCAGCAATTCGTGGCAAGAAAAAGCGCGACCCCGGGCTTACCGCATCCCAGCTGAAATCTCCAAGGAGGACCTGCGTGGCAACGTACCAGGAATTGTCGGAAGCCATCCAGAAAGGCAATGCGCCCAGGGCAAAAGAGCTGACAGTCGCCCTGCTGGCGGACAAGAACCCGCCCGGGGAGATCCTCAACAAGGGCCTCCTCGACGGCATGGACAAGGTCGGGCAGAGATTCAAATGCAATGAAATCTACATCCCGGAGGTCCTGATAGCCGCCCGGGCAATGAACGCCAGCATGGACGTGCTCAAGCCCGAATTGGTAAAGGCCGGCGTGAAGCCCGTGGGCAAGATGCTTCTGGGAACGGTGAAGGGGGACCTTCACGACATCGGCAAGAACCTGGTGAAGATGATGGCGCAGGGAGCCGGCATCGAGGTCGTAGACCTCGGGATCGACGTCTCCGCGGACAAGTTCATGCAGGGCCTGAAGGACAATCCGGACGCAAAGACCATCGGGATGTCCGCCCTGCTCACGACCACGATGACCGGAATGAAGGAAGTCATTGACAGGTTCCAGAAGGAAGGGCTGCGCAAGAAGGTCAGGTTCATGGTGGGCGGCGCGCCCCTGACCGACCAGTACGCGCGTGAGATCGGCGCCGACGGCTACGCGCCGGACGCGGCAAGCGCCTCTGAGAAGATCAAGGCGTTCCTGCGGGCGTAGAACCTACCGCGGTGGCACTCCCGTCGTTGCCGGAGCGTAGTACCCCGACTCGTCCCGTCCGCTTGCTTTCTGAACGGTGACCTGGACCTCGAGGGGGATATAACGGTCACCGAAATCGGGCGGCGTGGCCG
Organism: uncultured Spirochaetota bacterium; assembly: GCA_963845325.1. GTDB lineage: Bacteria > Spirochaetota > Spirochaetia > SZUA-6 > Fen-1364 > Fen-1364. The sequence goes on along the minus strand of CAWJRT010000032.1, from coordinate 151,953 downwards.
AGGTAAAACGGACGGTGTACAGCGAATCGACACGCGCCTTGAGGTCACGCACGATCTGCTGCATCCCCCCCGGGGCGGACGCGCCGTAGATCTTTCCGCCCGTCGCGGCGGCAATATAGGACAGGTCCTCATCCGGGGCATGGCTCCCGAAAAGGACCGGGTAGAAGGCAATCGAATTGTTCCGCATGTAATCGGCGATCTCCAGCAGCGAGTATGTCGTAAACGGGCGCTGCCCGAGGGTGCCACTGGTGAGGAAGACGATCGCCCTGCGAGCCCCGGAAAGTGTCGTGATGAGCTCATCGCCGGCAAGCCGCGCCCCCAGGTCAAAGCGCCACTGCGCCGACGGCGGCGCCTTGAGGCTCTGCCGGGCAAAGCGCAGCCGGGTCTCGCCGAAATCGGCCTCGCGGACGGGCTTCTCCGCAGCCGAGACAGCCTTGATCCGCCCCGTCTTCACGACGTACGCGTAAAGATCCGCCACGGCCTGCTCGACGTCGGGGCGGAACTCCTCGATTGACGGTGACCTTTCCACCAGGAGGGAGACGTCAACGGAGCTCGCCTGCGTATTTGCCGCCACGAGGGCCGGCGCGCGCGCGCCGGCGAGCGCCTCAGTCACGACGAAATTGTCGATGCCCAGGCCGGCAATGGGTTTCCCATACCTGTTCTCGACGGAGATTTCCGCGTAAACCTCGGGGAACTTCACCGAGTTTACCCGGTCCACACGCACAACCAGGCCGGCGTAGAGCGTCGTGACGTCGGAGAGCAGAACGACCCTGCTCTGGTCAAAGTCGACGCCCAGGACGTCACCATTGGCGGTAGCGGCCTGCTGGACGAGCCTTTTGGTATGCGCGCTGGTGTCTCCCCGAACTGTCCAGATCTCCCGCTCCAGGTCGCACTCGAGGATGCGATTCCCGTCCGCGACCAGGAGCGTTCCTGAGCTTGTGAACGAGATGCCCTCGGGCTCCTGCAGTGTGCCCTGGCCGAGGGAGGACAGGGGGTTGCCGTTCAGGTCGAACACGAGGATCTGCCTGCTCGACTTGTCGGAAACATAGAGCCGGTCCTCCCAGGCTGCAATGCCGGTGGGCCCCGGGATCCCCGGGATTGCCTGGACAAACACGCCGTCCTGGGTGAAGCGCACGACACGGGAATTGCCCCAGTCCGTGACCCAGAGATAGCCCCGGCTGTCGACGGTCATGTACTGGGGGCCGAGGAGGAGCCCCGGACCACTGCCCGTGCCGCCGAAGGTTGCGACCTTCTCACCGTGGGAGCTGCATCGTGCGATCCGGTTCGCCCCGTACTCCGAGACGAAGAGCGCGCCGTTCGCGGCCTCGGCAAGGTCGTACGGTCGGTCGAATCCCTGCAGGCCGCCGCGGAGGACGTCGAGGAGACGAAAATTGGCGTCGAAGTGAAGGACCTCGTTGGAGCCGAAGGCGACAAGCCAGAAGCTGCCATCCGCCCGGGGCCTGATGCTCGTGGGCCTGCGGAAGGGATAGCCGCCCTGGACCTGCCCGTCCAGCTCCGCGGAAACAACGAAAGTCGATTTGCCCGCAAGCTCCCTGCCGAGTCCGCGCCGTAGTGTCAGGTTGTCCACCCAGTCACGCACGAGGGCACTGCCCTTCCCGGAGCCGAGGACCTGCTGCCAGGTCCTCAGGGCCTCCTGCTCGTAGCCGGCTTTCCACTGGGACCGGCCCAGCCAGACCTGGGCAAGGGTGTTCGTGGGCTGGAAACTGAGGGACTTCTCAAGGGAGAGCCACGCATCGTTGTAGAAGCCGCGGTGGAAAGACTGGACACCGGCACGCAGCTGTTCGGCGGAACGGACGGCGTCGAAATCCATTTTCTGGGCGGGAAGCAGGGAAGGACAGAGGCACAGGAGGCAGACAGACAGCGTTCGCAGTTTCACCAAGGCAGTATAGGAAAACTATGCGTACGTATCTACAGTGTGCTTCTTGCCGTCGAGCTTGATGTCACCCTTGATGCCGAGGTACAGGATCGTCTTGATGTCGTCCGCCTTGATGAGCTGCGGTTCGGCACCCTGCGGATTCGGCAGAGAAGGTAGAGCAATGCTATCAACCTTCATTTGGATCACTCCTGCACTCATCATCGACACAAGGAGAGTCGGCGATGAGGGGAAAATCAGGCCGGGCTGCCGCCCTCCGCGCGGCTTCGCTGCGCAACCCTGCCTATGGCGTGTGGGACTCCTTCAGCGCATCCATGCAGGCGCGCATGTGGCCGGCGATTTCCTTGTTCCCCGGGGCGAGGTCCAGGGCCCGCCGGAAGCTCGCGCGGGCTTCCGCGAGGTTGCCCACCCTGAAATAGGCCCAGCCAAGGGAGTCCAGGTATGCCGCGTTGCGCGGCGCTATGTCCACGGCCTGCCTGCAGAACATCACCGATTTGCCAAGGTCTATCTTCTCCTCGGCGTAGATGAAACCCAGTGAGTTCAAGGCGTTGGGGTTCTTCGGTTCGATCTCGAGCGCCTTTTTCAGGGTCTCGATGCTCTCCGGCACCTTCTTCTGGGCATAATAGACGTACCCCAGTGCCGCCAGGGCCTGAGATGACTGCAGGCCCATTTCATTCACTTTCGCGAACTCGAACTCCGCCAGCCGGAATCGTCCCGTCACCGAGTAGATGTAGCCAAGGACCATGCGGGCCTGCATGATGTGCAGAAAGCTGAAATGGGAGTTGACGACCTTCTCCAGGGAAAGCAGGGCCTCGTCGTGTTTTCCCAGCTGCGTGAGGGCGAGCCCCACGTAGTAGTCGCTCTCGGGCGTGGCACCGGTCTCCGACTCCAGCGTCCGCAGCTCGGCCAGTGCCTTGTTCGAAACGGTGAGAATGGTAGAGCTTGACGGCTCTCTCCAGTCTCTCGTTCATCTGAACGTCACCCCCCGGCAGCTCTCTTCAATAGTCGCCCAGTTGCGCGGGTGCGCGTGGATGGGGGAAATGCTGATGCGTCCCTCGGAAACAACCATGCAATCGGAGCCTTCCTCGGGATGCGCCTCGGGAAGCGCTCCTCCGACAAAACAGTACCTGTCGCCGTCCGGCGCATCATACGTGTGAAGCTCCATCCGGTAGATCCGGCGCGAAGGAAACGTGATGACCGTCTCTGCCCCGGCGGAGCCCGCATCGGGAAAATTGACGTTGAGAAAGTGATCGTCGGTGCCGAGCGTCCTGAAATTGTCAAGGTTGCGGGCGGCAAACGCGGCCGCGGCGGCAAAATCAAACGGCGCACGGTAGGCGCCGACGGAGAGCGCGACAGATGCAACCCCCATGAGCGCTCCCTGGCGGGCTCCCGCCGCAGTTCCGGAGAAGAGGATGTCGGTTCCGAGATTCGGTCCATGGTTGATCCCGGAAATGACGAGGTCTACACCGCCCGGCACAAGCCCCAGCAGGGCGACCATGACGCAATCCGCAGGAGTGCCCCGGCAGGAAAACTGCCTTTCCCGGACCTTCCTGATCTTCAGCGCATCGTGCAGCGTTATGGAGTGTGAACCGCCGCTTTTTTCCGACTCCGGCGCGACCACCCAGACTTCGTGGGATCCGGCGAGTGCATGCAGGAGGGCCTTGATTCCGTCGGCTGTGGATTCCATCGTCGTTGGTGAGGAGGAGCCTCATTCGCTCTGCACCCTGTTCTCCACGATCCGGGCGCCGGCGGATGGCCGGCAGACGTACACCTCGGGCTTGAACCCGAATATCCGCTCGTACTGCAGGATATGCTCGTGGTAGGCAGGGATGGCATCCTCCTCGATCAAGCGTCACCGTGCATCCGCCGAACCCGGCGCCCGTGAGCCGGGAGCCGTAGACGCCATCGGTCTCCCATGCGCGCTTCACCAGCCAGTCCAGCTCGGGACACGACACCTCGTAGAGATCGCGGAGGCTTTCATGCGACCTGTTCATGAGCTTGCCGAAACCGACCAGGTCCTTCCTGCGCAGCGCTTCCTCCGCCTCGATGACTCGCTGGTTTTCCTCCACGACGTGCAGGCATTTCTTCCTTGTGATCTCGGGAATCAGCCCCATGCTGTCTCGAAGGTCGGAAGGGGCATAGTCTCTCAGCGCAGTCCCGGGCTTCTTCACGGAGAGCACCTCCACGCACGCGCGGCAGTCCTCCCTGCGCCGAGCGTACTCGGAATCCGCCAGGCCATGAGGAACCTTGGAGTTTGTGATGAGAATCTTCACACCTTTCAGGGCGAGGGGCACGTAGTGGTACGTCAGGAACCGTGCGTCCAACAGCATCGCGTGGCCCTCTTTGGCCAGGCGCGAAATGAACTGGTCCACGATTCCGCTTTTCACCCCCACGAACTCATTTTCGGCCTTCTGGGCGAGCTTCGCGAGGTCTTCCCGGCCGATCTCGATCCCGTACAGGTCCTGGATGGCCAAGGCCGCAGCCACTTCCAGGGCGGCGGATGACGAGAGTCCCGCGCCCTGCGGGATGTCGCCGTGGATCGTGACGTCCATGCCTCCGAGGGGATGTCCGCGCTCCAGAAACTGGGCAATGATCCCCTTGGGGTAGTTCGCCCAGCGGTCTTCCTTGCGAAATCGCAGGGTGGGAAGGGCGGCCCGCTTGCGGTCCTTGTAGTCGACGGAATAGAAGCGCAGATGGGAGTCCTTCCGCCGCGTAATGGCAACCCGGACGGTGAAATCGATGGCCATTGGAAACACGTAGCCGTCGTTGTAGTCGGTATGCTCCCCAATGAGATTCACCCGGCCCGGGGCCGAAGCGATAATCTCGGGTGCCTTGCCGTACTCCTCGACATGGCTCTGCTTCACTGGATCCATCAATATCTCCCGCGGTTGCGCAAGTTATGGGTTTTTGCCAGTATAGACAAAGAGGAAAAAGAATTCAATAAAAAGCTCTCAAATTGTCGAAGAATTTCATAAGAATGGAGCAACTTCCACGCTTTCTGCAGTACGGTGAGGAGATTTCGTTCCCTTCACGGGCGTCGATCTACCTCCCCGGCGAACCGGTCAGGCCCGCGGCCCATCTTTTACGTCATCGCGGGACTGGTCAAGATCGAATACCCTGTTCGGGACTCGACTTTCTCCCTCTGGCTGCACCCGGACAGCATCTTCGGGCTCGTGGAGCCCCTCGCGGCCTGCCCGCGCCTCGCCGCCACCCATGCCATGGAACGCACCATCTGCTACACTTGGGATCTCGAAGGCTTCTTTACGGCAGCAGGAGTAACGTGGGAGCTGGCGCTGTCGGCGACAACCGGCATGACCAGGGAGCTGCGGATTCTCAACGCGGAGTTCGGCGAACGGTTCAAGGCGCTGGAGAAGGGGAACCCCTGATGGACTCCTACAACGAGATCATGAAGATCGCGTTCCAGGCCGAGGAAGCCCTTGACGAGTCCGTGATTGCCCGGTTCGGCCGCAGGTTCAAGGACAAGCAGGTCCTCATCCGCGAAGGGGACATCCAGCAGAAGATCTTCTGGGTCCTCGACGGCGAGGTCTATATCACCCGCAAGATGGGGGACAAGTACAAGGTTCTCGCCACGCTCGGCAAGGGTGAGCTGATCGGCGAAATGAGCTATTTCGACAAGTCGGTGCGCTCAGCGACGGTGATCGCCAAGGGCGGCGTTCACGCCCTGGAGTTCACGAAGGAAAACTTCGCCGACATCTACGCTGCCAGCCCGATGTGGACGCGGCGTCTCCTTGTTTCACTTGCGAAACGCATCCGATTGATGGTGGAGAAGCTGGGACAGTTCTAGAGCGCGTAGGGCGTAGAGGGGGCCTGCGGGATTTGAATTCTGCAGGCCGCCGTTTCCACAATGGCGAATGTAGTCGATTTCTGACTACAGATTGTATGTCCGCCTCTGTACGTTCGTTTCAAAGAATCACTGCAGCCGTAGCTGGACTCCCTCTTTTCCCCTGCCCCTTGCTCAGCCTCTCTCGCATCGAAGCCCGCAGCGCTTATAACCACTATTGGCGAGCAAGGCCTGGGGCACCTGCGCCCCGCGATCCAGCATCCGTTCGACGCAGCTCTCGGAGTCGGTGAAGTTGTGCTGTGCCCCCGACTTCGGCTTGCCATCCACTTCGCTTGCCACCCGATGCAGAGGCAGTTCCTTCTGGTCCGCCTCCCCCTCATCGCGGTCATTCTTCTTCCTGGGTGCACGGGCTTCCGCCTGTCGCTCAACCTTCTCTGCGCGTGTGCGCGAGCGCTTTGCTCATGACCGGGCAGTGACTCATCATCCATCTTGGATGGGGTACCGCGGTCAACGTACACGGTGACATCCGTGGCCGCCGAATGCCACGGGGTACCGTGGCCGCCGAATGCCACGGGGTACCGTGGCCGCCGAATGCCACGGGGTACCGTGGCCGCGCTTAAATCGTCACGATCTTGTCCGCGTCATTTTCAGTGACAAAGATTCGCGCATAACGTCCCGAGTGGTGCACGGTGGTGACCCCCGGCAGGTGCGTCTGGGCAAAGAAAAAGAGCACGTCTGACATGTCGTCGCTGCTGCTGAGCAGGGACCAACGGTACCAGCAGTCGTAGCGGTTCAACAGAGCTCGGCGACCAGCATCCGTTTCCAGCTCCGCGTCAGTACGGACACGGATCTCGTTGCGCAGGCCGCCGTACCAGGATTTCCCCACGTGAAATAGGCAGAGCTTTTTTTTCAGGTCCATGTAGTACAGCTCGAAGATACCGGCATCGGAAGGGACCGACTTGACGATCTGGTATTTCTCGCCCTTGCGAAGGCGCGACCAGCTCACGGTGAAATAGGCATCGCTTCCGCGGACGAGTTTCTGGACGATCGGCTTGCGGTCCACCGCTAGTTCCTGACGAAATGCATCCGGTACCTCCCGGCATCGGCTTCGATGCGAAAGCCGTCACCGTACAGCCGCTGGATTCCAGGGCCCGCCATGACCGCCGCGATCGTGCCCTGATCCACGACGGTGCCCCCCGCGAGGAGCAGCATGCAATCGTACCCGTCGATGATTTCCTCCACGTGATGGGTAACGCCAATGACGGTCAGCTCCCGCCGCGCGAGGAAAAGCCGGCCCAGTGAGTGCAGAAACTCTTCGCGTGCAATGGGATCGAGGCCGAGGCACGGCTCGTCCAGAATGAGCAGCTCGGGCTCTGCCGCAAGTGCGCGTGCAATCAGCACTCTCTGGCGCTCACCGGTCGAAAGCGTGTGAAACATCCTCTCCCCGAGGCGCCCCGCGCCGATGGCCGTCAGCGCCTCATCCGCGCGCTCCACCGCGGCATCCGGCATTGGTTCGTACAGGGCGATGCTTCCCTCCGCTCCGCTCATGACCACCTCGCGGCAGCTCATGAACCGTGGAAAATCAGCAGCCAGGTCTCCGTGGACCCAGCCGACGCGCCTCCGCATGTGCCGCAGGTCGGCCTTGCCGAAATGTTCTCCCAGGACCTGCATGGTCCCGCGTGAAGGGTATCCGAACCCGGAAAGCAGCCGCAGGAGCGAGGTCTTCCCGCTGCCGTTCAAACCCAGCACGATCCACTTCTCCCCCCTGTCCACGTCCCAGGATATTCCTGACAGGATGCGCGTGCCCCGGATGTCGAGGCAGACGGAATCAAGCGATGCGGCCAGGCGACGCCCGCCCATGAAACTCACGAGCCCTCCCCATGGTGATGTCCTGGCTCACTATAAGCTTTGCGGGCGATCTTTGACAGGTCGATCAGAAGCGCGAAGCCGGATGGTTCTTGCAGGAGCTCGTGGCCGGATGAAGCCGCGGGCGTGGCCCGCGGCTTCAGAACGCTGTACCTACTTCTGGAACTTTTCAGGAGTCTGGAGCAGCTTCACCACTTCCGGGCTCTTGTAGTTTTCCGGGGTGATCAGGACGGGAGCAAGAAGCACCTTCTTGTCCGCGATTGGCTTGCCCTTCTTGAATGCGTCAATGGCAGCAACGCCCTGGTAGCCCATCTGATAGGGGTCCTGGGAGATGATCGCCTGGATGGTTCCTTCCTCGAACAGCGGGAGGATTTCGGGGCTCGGGTCGAACGCCACGATCTTCACCTTCCCCGCAAGTCCGCGTGACTTGACGGCCTGCGCATCCCCGGCGGATGCGGCGCACGCGTTGAACATGCCCTTCAGGTCAGGGTGGGCCGTGAGCTCGTCCGTGGAGATGTTCATGGACTTGGTCGTGTCCGCGTCCGTCCACTTTGTCGGCAATGCCTTCATTCCCTTGTACTTCGCGATGGCTTCCTGGAACCCCTGGCTGCGCCCCGCGCTCACGGAACCGGCCTGGATGCCGTGGTCGGCCACGAGGCCCTTCTCTCCCAGCAGCTTGGCCATCGCCTCACCTGCCATGAGGCCCCCTTTGACCTGGTCAGTGATGACGCTCGCAACGGGAACGTCGCTGTCGATTCCTGAGTCCACCATGGCCACCGGCACACCGGCTTTCATGGCTTCCTCCACGGGCGGGATCAGCGCCTTCGAGTCGAGCGCTGCCAGGAGGATGCCGGCCGGGTGCTTTCTTCACGATCGAGCGGACAAAGTCGACCTGCGCGGCGACATCCGCTTCGGTTGCCGGGCCGAGAAAATCAACCTTGTAGCCAAGTTCCTTGGCCTTGTCCTGGGCGCCCTTCACCAGGAACAGGTAGAAGGTTGCCGAGGTTGACTTCGGAATGAAGACGATCGTTTTGCTCTCTGCGTTTCCGCCCGCGAATGCAGAGCCGGCGGCTCCAACCAGAAGGAATACGATCAGACCGATCCAGATCCACTTCAGCTTCATAGAAACCTCCTCGAAAAAGCTATGCGCCTGGCTGACAGCCAGGGGTTTGCCATGAATGACCTATCGCCTCCGCCGCAGCTGGTCAACCGCGACTGCGGTGATAATGACCATGCCGTTGACCACGTACTGCCAGAAGGCGTTCACGCCCAAAATGTTCAGACCATTCCTGATTGTCGCCAGGATGATGGCGCCGATCAGGGTCGCAACAATGTTGCCTTCTCCCCCGAATGTGCTGGCTCCTCCAATGATCACCGCCCCGATGGCAAGAAGCTCGTAGCCGTTGCCCCCCGCCGGCTGAATGATGGCGAGGCGCCCCGCTTCGATTGTCGACGCGAGCCCTGTCAGGAAGCCGCAGATCACGTAGATGCCGATCTGGATGAGCCTGACGTTGATTCCGGACAGCCGCGAGGCCTCGGAGTTGCTTCCGATGGCGTAGGTGAATCTCCCGAATCTCGTGTACCTGAGAGCCAGGACGCCGATCACGAATATCACGAGGACGATCACGGTTGGAACAGGGATCACCTCGAAGATCTTGCCCTGGCCGATGAACTTGTACCGCTCAAGTCCGTAGATAGGGACGCCGTTGACGAAAATCAGAGCAAATCCCCGGGCAACACCCATCATCCCCAGGGTTCCGATGAAGGGCGGGATGCGGAGCACCGTGATGAGGAGCCCGTTCGCAAGTCCGAACACCGCCCCCGCGGCCGCGGTTGCAAGCAGGGCGAGGAAGAGGCTGTGCGTACCGGTAAACACCATGCCGCCGACAACGGCAGAGCATGCAAACACGGACCCGACCGAGAGATCGATCCCCCCCGAGAGGATGACGAACGTCATGCCCGCCCCGATGATCGCGATCACCGCGGTCTGCAGCGTTATCTCGAAAAGGTTGTCCACCGTGAAGAAGTACGGCGAGAGAAGCCCGAGCACGCCCCACATGACGATAAGGATGACGAACATCGAGACCGCCTGGTTGCGGAAGAGACCCCGAAACCCTGACGCACCGCCTTTCCCCAGTCCGTTTCCCGTCAACCTGTTGTCTTCCATCTCATCCCACTCCCTGCGCAACGTGCGTGCTGTATCGCATGATCTCCTGCTTCGTGGCAGTTTTCGAGTCAAGGACCGCCGCCACTTCGCCACCGACCATGACCAGGATTCTGTCCGATACTTCGAGGATCTCGTCAACGTCGCTGGAAATGAAGACCACCGCCCGGTCCTTTTCCTCCACGAACCTGCGGATGAGCCCGTAGATGTCGCCGCGCGCGCCGACGTCGATGCCCATGGTCGGCTCATCGAGGATGAGCAGCCGGCACCTCGCCGTGAGCCACTTGCCGAAGACGACCTTCTGCTTGTTCCCGCCGCTCAAGTACTTGACCTGCTGGGAAAGACCCGCGGTTTTCAGCCCGATGCCGGAAACCAGGTCTCCGACCGTGCGCCTCTCCGCCGTCACGTTGAAGAAGAGACTGCGCAGCTTCGCCAGGAGCACGAGAGAGACATTTTCCTTGACTCCCAGGTTCAGGCACAACCCGTCGGTGTCCCTGTCCTCCGAGAGATAGCCGATCCCGAGGTCGACCGCCTTCCGCGGAGAATCTATGCGGACAGGCTTTCCGTTAAGCAGCAGGACGCCCGGCGCTCAGACGGTCGATTCCGAACAGCGCGCGCGCCAGCTCCGTCTTGCCTGATCCCACGAGGCCCGTCACGCCAAGGATCTCCCCCCCGCGCACTGAGAAGCTGAGCGGGGACGGGAAACTCTCGTTCTGGAGCCCCCGGGCCTCGAACGCCGCGCCGGTCGCTTCAACCGCCGACTCTCTCCGTGTCCGTGACACTTCCTTGCCGATCATCAGCGTGATGATCCTGTTCAGATCCGCGTCCCTGTTCTCCAGGGTGGCGATCTTCAACCCGTCCCTGAGGACCGTGATTCGGTCCCCGACCTGCTTCACTTCCTCCAGCTTGTGCGAGATATAGATAACGCCGACCCGCCGCGATTTGATCTCGCTGATCGTCTTGAACAGGTTTTCCGTCTCCTTCCTGCTCAGCGCCGCGGTCGGCTCGTCCATAATGAGTGATCTTGGCGTTCTTCGAAAGGGCTATCGCGATCTCCAGCATCTGCTTCTGCGAGACGGGCAGATCCCGCACCTTCGTCCGGGGATCGATGGCAAAACCAACTTTCTCCAGGGCTTCGCGCGCATGGTCGTTGACGGCCTTCCAGTGGATCAGGCCGCGCTGACGGGTGAACCGGGCGAGGGAAAGGTTCTCCGCAACGCTGAAATGGGGGACGAGGTGGAAGTTCTGGTAGACCGTGACGATCCCGGCGTCCTCCGCCTTCCTGGGGTCGTATCCCGCGAGTTCCACCGGCCTGCCGGCAATCGAGATGGACCCGGAGTCGAGGGTGTACGCGCCGCACAGGATCTTCATGAGCGTCGACTTCCCGGCACCGTTCTCACCGAGGAGCACGTGCACCTCGCCGTAGTCGAGGTCGAAGTCGACGCCCTTCAATACGCTCACGCCGTAGAAGGACTTGGTGATCTGGTTCATTCGCAAGAAGCTTGTCCATCCGTCCCCCCTGCTGGCGCTTCCCTTCCGTTGCTACAGGACGAGGTCGGGATTCCCCGGGCCGAAGTGCTTCAGCATCACAATGGGATCCGTGCGGGAAGGGTTGGAGATCACGACTCCCGCCCGCGCCGCCTCCTCGGTGACGAAGAACTCGTCCATCGTGAGCTGGCCGAAGCGGATCAACGCCGGGGAATCGATTTCCCACGGCGCCCATCTTCCCATGCCCCTGGAGAAGGATCATTCCGTATGCCCCGCCGTCCTTGATTGTCACGGTCCTGCCCGGAAGCACCGTGAGCTCCTTGGCGCTGTAGTCCGGGGACTTGTAGGTGATCCAGTTCTCCACGTATCCCTCCGCTTCCATCTGGCCGCGCGGCCGCACGGGCTTTGGCCGCATGAAGTGGTTTGCGGCGAAGTTCGGATCCATATTCGCCTCCCAGTCGAGGACCTCGATGAGGTAGTCCACGTTTCCGACCTTCTCCTTCGGGCTGTTTTTCCAGAGAAGCTCTTCCGGGATGATGGCGTCCCCGGTGAGCGACTGGTACATTGCGAACACGTCCGAGGCTTTCTGCGGCTCATAGGTGCAGAGGCTGCCCGGGGCATGCAGGATCCCCGCCGGGCACGTCCCAGCCCGTGCCCGGCTCCAGCCGGTAGGCCGAGGAGAGGTTGGTGATCTTGTTGTCTCCCTTGGAGAAGTTCAGGAGGACACTCGCGCAGCTGGTCCTTCGTGGTCCCGGGCTTCAGACCGAAGAAGGTGTACGGGAAATCCGCCCCGTAGTTGTTGTTCTGGACCGGGAAGAAGTAGGACTCCGGCTTCCCCATCTGCCCCACGAGCTTCGCGTGCTGTTCCCTGTGGTGGACGTGGTGCGGAAGCGGTCCCTTGTTGTCGAAGAACTTGGAGTACATGGGCCACGCCTTGTACGCGTTCCAGATGCCGCTCGCCGATGATCCGGCCCTTCAGCTCCGCGATGGCATCACGCAGCGTGACCTTCTCCACGCGGGAGCCTTCCTCCAGGACGATGAAGCTCAGGCCCTCGTCCTTGCTCGTCTTGGGCCCGTTGTCCGCGGGCGTCGTGGACGAAAACCAGCGCTCGTCGATCCCGCCCCTGTCGCCGCCCAGCGCGTAGTAGTCTGCCGGGTGGAGCTTGATCCTGCGGCCCGGTACGCAGAAAGACCGCGGCACCCACGTCGGTGAAAGCCGGAGGATCCCCTTGCCCTGGTCGAGTGATTTCTCGACCGTCGATTGAACTGACATGCGTTTTCCTTTCCGCGTGTGTCTCTGCCGGCGTCAGGCCGGCTGTACCACGCCGATGACAAGAAGAATATTCGCATATATCCTCTGCTCGCCCGTGGCAATCACGAGCGCCGTGTCAGGGGATTTTGCTTCCTCGTAAAAATCCAACCGCCCTTTCTTCTCCATCGCTGCCCCCGCGGGGAGGAGCGTGCGCATCTCCGCCTGGATTTCCGGCTCGGGGCCTCCGGACGGCACCATCACCATTGCCGATTCGATGGGCAGCGCCGAGACCATGACCTCCAGGACGTCGAGCGCGGACACCAGTCCTGGCCGCAGGTTCAGAAAGACCCGCGCCGCGGCCGGGTTCGACCCGGTGGAAAACGGGTAGTTGCCGTCCGCGATCAGCACGCGCGAGCCGTGCCCGGCAGCGCCGAGAGCGGAGAGGATCTCGGGATGAAGAAGTTTCGTGGTCAGCATTGCCTCCCTCCTTGTACCACACCATCGAATACCATGCGATCAGCTTTTCCTACCTGTCCCCAGTCTCATCGATGACCTGGTTCAGGGTCTCTCTGTAGTAGGTGAAGTCGTCAAAGTTGACTTCTGGCGGGATGAAATGGTCTCCGAAGGGAATGTAGCCGCCGGTCTTCAGCACCTCCCGCACGGGCGCGCAGAATCTCGTCGACTCGTTCCTTTCCCTGACAGATGTCCGACTTGGGGATGCCGCCCATCATCTGCAGAGAGGGGAAGTCCTTTCTCACCTTCACGATGTCCATTCCGCAGTTCACCTCGAAGGGATACATGCCCGTTACGCCGGCCTCGACGAACAGGGGGATGAGGTCGGAGCAGTCCCCGTCGGTGTCCAGGAAGATGGTGCGTGATACCTCGCGCCCTGCAGAAGTCCGTCAGGCGCCTGATGTACGGCAGAACGAACTCCCGGATCATGGCGGGGGCCACCATTGAGCCCGAGCCGTAGGAGATGTCCTCCCAGATCTGCACGTGGTCGATCTCGACCTCCGCGAGAGACCTCGGAGTACACCGCGATCCAGAGGTTCGTGAACGTATCGAGGATGTCGTGCACGAGTTTCGGCTCCTGGAGATAGCTGACGAAGAGGTTCTCGTAGCCCATGAGGTGCGCGGGGGTGCCGAAGAAGCCGTGCGGGTAGCCGCCCAGGGCCAGCGGGTAGTCACGCTGCTCGGTACTCCCTGCACCAGGTCCTCCCAGTTGGCGGGGAGACGGCTCCGGACGTCCTTCAGGGAGAGCCTTTCCTCTTTGAGCTTCTCCCAGCTCTTCCAATCCGTAATGGGCCACTCCGCCCCGGAAGGCATGGTAGCCTGCTCTTTCAGGAGGATGCGTTTCACGCCGTCCACGTCCATGTAGACCAGGCGCTTCTCGTCCTCCTCGAAGACCGCTGGCGTCGAACATCGGCCAGAAAAGCAGGTTCACGTCCACGAGGCGCTGGGAGGCATCCAGGCCGAATCGCGCGCGCACGTCATGGTCCAGCGGGAAACCCCTGGGTCGGCCAGTACAGCCCGCCCGCCATGACAGGCATCCCCTTGGGCAGAGTCTCGCCCCGCATCCGGGCCCACGCGCGCGTGTACAGGCTGGCGGTCGGGGTCGTGATCCGGGTCGGGATCTCCGGGTACGACTGCTTCGGCAGCCCCTCGCGTACCAGTTGTCCAGGGTCTCCCCCCAGTAGCCGAACTCCCACTTCACTGGCCCGCACGCCCGGGGTGAAGCCCATCACCTCCCGAAACCTCTCTCGGGTGTTCACGCTGCCTCCCGCGATGCAAAGCGAGCGGCCCGGTTCTCGTGGGCGCCGGGCCGCGTCCGAAAACAATTCAGAGCCCGTCCAACCTACTTCGTGCCCCAGATGTCGGTCACGATAGGCAGATACTTGTCCGCATTCGACTTGTCGATGATGGGAGTCTCCATGTAGGTGAGGTAGTCCATCTTCTGGCCCTTCAGGATCTTTGCCATGGTGTCCATGGCGGTCTTCGCATCGGTTGCGGGTGACTGGAACACCGTGAAGAGCATCCAGCCCTGCTGCACCAGCTGCACCGCCTCGATCTGGCCGTCGCACCCGTTGGTGAGGATGTCCCCGGGGTTCTTGCCGGCATCCTGGAGGGCTTTCACGATGCCCAGCGCCATGCCGTCGTTGTGGGAATAGATGAACTGGATCTTGTCACCGTAGGTTGTGAGCCAGTTCTCTGTGATCTTCTGCGCCGTGTCCGCGTTCCAGTTTCCCGGCTGTGATTCGAACAGGACGAACTTGTCCGCCCACCCGAGCTCCCTCACCCTGTCCTGGAAGCCTCTTCTCCGGTCGATTGCGGCAGAGTATCCAGCGGTGCCCGTTGACTCGCAGTAGTTGACCTTGGTGAGGCCCTTCTTCTTGAAGTAGTTCACGTAGTACTCGCCCATCGCCTTGCCCTCGAGGTAGCTGTTGGGCCCTGCGAACCCCTTGAGGCTTTTCAGCTGCGGCGGGTCGGTCATGACGTTCGAGGTGATGATGGGAAGCTTCCCCTTGGTCTGGGCGTACATCTTGTCGATGACGGGAACGATGCCCGCGGCGTCAAGCGGCACGATCATCAGGCCCTGCACCCCTTTGCTCACCAGGTCTTCGATCTGGTTCACCTGGGTGTTCAAGTCCGTCTTCGCGTCGGTCATGATGAGGTCCCAGCCGCGCGCCGCTGCTTCCTTCTTTACCGCCTGCGTGTACGGGAAGAAATAGGGGCTGTCCTCGATGAAGGGCATGGAGATCCCGATCGTGACCTTCTTCTGCGCCCCGGCGGTCACCGCTACGACGGCGAGCACCAGGCACACGATGATCAGAATCTTTCCGGCTTTCATTCTGCTCCTCCTCCGAGTTTTATTGGTCTCACGCCCACGCGCACTTTTTCAATCGAACCACGCTTCTCGAAACATCTTCTGCCCGCCACCTCCTTTCCGGGCCGCACGGCCCGCAGCGCCCTACGCCCGTGCCGCCGCGGCCCCGTCTCGGCGCCGCGCAGTGAGCGCATCGATGACGATGACCACGATGATGATCGTCCCCCGCAACAGGAGCTGGTAGTTGGTGTCCACGTTGAAGATCACCATCGCCCTCTCGATCAGCCCGAGTATCAGCACGCCCTGGATGGTGCCGATGACGGTTCCCTTGCCCCCGAACAGGCTCGTGCCCCCCAGGACCGCGGCGGCAATGACGAGCATGGGCGTCTGGTCGCCGAAGACCGCTGATCCGGTGTTCACCCGGCTGGTCAGGATGACGCCCGGCCAGCGCTGCCATGAACGAGCAGGCCACGAAGTAGAGGAAGGTGTAGAGATCCACCCGTATGCCGGCAAGGCGGGAAGAGAGGGGGTTGCCGCCAATGGCGAAATCGTTGCGCCCGAACTTCGTGTATCGCAGCACGTACCAGACTGCCGCGTAGACCACGCGCAAGGTAGAAGACCGGCAGCGGGATCCCCAGCGGGGACGCCTGGCCGAAGACCGGAAGGCGGCAATGCTGCCCTTGACGGGCTGGCTGTTGGTGATGGCAAGGCCCAGGCCGCGGAAGATGATCATCGAGCCCAGGGTCACGATAAACGCATTGATCTTCCCTTTCACCACCAGCACGCCGTTGAGGGCTCCGACGGCAGTGCCGGCTGCCAGGCCGATCAGAACCGAGGCCAGCATCCCGAACTGCTGGGTGAGCACGATGATGATCCCCGTGACCGCCATGACGGAGCCGACGGACAGGTCGAAGGAGCCGCTGATGAGCAGGATGGTCATGCCGGCGGCCATGATCCCATTGATGGCGATGTGGTCGAAGAGGCTCACCAGCGTTCTCAGAGTGAAAAAATTGCGTGTCCGCGACGGAGAGGATGACGATCAGCGCGACGATGATGAGCAGAAGCTTCCTGTCGGCCATGAGCCGGGCGGCATTTCTCTTCATGGGGCTATCCCAACCTCCTCCGCCTGTTGAACTCGTCATAGAGCACGGCAAGGATGAGGATGACGCCCTTCACCAGCTGCTGGTATTCGAAAGGCAGGTGGAGAAGCGCCATGCCGTTGTTGATGATCGCGAAAATCAGGAGCCCGATGGCGGTGCGGTAGATTCCCCCGACCCCTCCGGAAAGCGCCGTCCCACCCAGCACGACGATCGTGATCACGTCGAAGAGGTAGTCCGAGGCGGTCCCCACGCGGATGCGCGGCAGGCGGGAGGTGAGAAGCACGGAGGCGGCGCCGCAGATGAGCCCGTTGATCACATAGCTCATCAGGACGATCCGGGAGTCGTTGATCCCCGAGGCGCGCGCCGCGCGGTCGTTCAGCCCCACCGCGTACAGGCGCCGCCCCGCGATGCTCCGTGCGAGGAGGACGCCGGAAACCACCATGCTGAGCACGAGGAACCACCCGAGCACGGGCACGCCCAGGATGCTCGCGTCCCCCAGCCAGTGAAACACCGCTTCCGGCCTGCTCCTCATGTTGCGCCCGCCGGAGATGATGAGCGCGATCCCCGTGAAGATGATCTGGGTGCCCAGGGTGACGATGATGAAGTTCGCCTTGACCTTGGCGATCAGGTACCCGTTCAGGAAACCACAGGCCGCCCCGACGGCCAGGGAGCCGGCAATCGAGGCAAGATACCCGAAGGGCTGGAGCAGGACATTCGCCACGGCGCACAGGGCCAGGATGGAAGCGGCGGAGAGGTCCATGCCCTTCCCGATGATCACGATGGTCATGCCGCACGCCAGGATCCCGTGCACGGAGAACTGGCGTACAACGTTGAAAAGGTTCCCGAGGGAGAGAAAACTGTTCGACGCGATGGTCATCACGATGACAAGGAGGATCAGGATGATGAGCATGGTCTGTTCGTAGAAGAGGTTCACGACCGCTCTCTTGACGCCGGTCCCGGCGGGCTTCATGCGTGACGTCACCCATTCCGCTTACTCCCCTCCTGCCGTGTGGCCGACCGCGGCAGCTATCAGGTTCTCTTCTGTCAGCTCTTCCTTGCCGAACACCTGAACCATCATCCCTTCGCGGATGACGGCAGCGCGGTGGCACATCCCGATGATCTCCGGAAGCTCGGAGGACACCAGGATGATGGACACGCCCCTGTTCGCAAGCTCCTTGATGAGGGTGTGAATCTCCTTCTTCGCCCCCACGTCGATGCCCTTGGTCGGCTCGTCCAGGATGAGGACACGCGGGTTCGTGGAAAGACATTTGGCCAGCGCCACTTTCTGCTGGTTGCCCCCGCTCAAGTTCATGACCAGCTGGTCCAGGGACGGGGTCTTGACGTTGAACTCCTTGACGTAGCGGCCGGCCAGCCCGTTCTCCTTGCGGCCGCTGATGAGCCCCAGGCGGGTGAGCACCCTGAAAAGAAGGAGGATCGTGATGTTTGCCCTCACGGAGAAGCCCTGGATGATGCTCTCCAGGCGCCTGTCCTCGGAGACGAACGCAATCCCCTTTTTCAGCGCAGCGGCGGGAGAGCTTCTCCCCAGCCTCTGCCCGCCGAGGAGCACTTCGCCACCGTCCACGGGGTCCAGGCCGAAAATGCCGCGCACGATCTCGCTCCGCCCCGCCCCCACCAGCCCGGAGAAACCGAAGATCTCCCCCTCGTGAAGGCTGAAGCTGACGTCGTGGTACACCCCGGTCCGGGCCAGACCGCGGACTTCGAGCACCACTTTCTCCCCCATCTGGTAGCTCGCTTCCCCGAAGAGGTTGCCGATTTCCCGCCCTACCATGTGCCTGACGATCTCCCCCTCCCTGGTCTCCTTCACGCCGGAGACTGAGACGGTCTTCCCGTCACGGAGCACCATCACCCGGTCAGCGATCTGGAAGATCTCCTTGAGTCGGTGGGAGATGTAGATAACCGAGGTCCCCGCCCGGGTAATCTTGCGGATGATACCGAAAAGGTTTTCCGCGTCCTCCACCGTTATGGACGCGGTGGGCTCGTCCATGATGATGATCTTTGCGTCGCGGGAGAACGCCTTGGCGATCTCCACCAGCTGCTGCTGGGCCGAGGAAAGGTAGGAGACCAGGGCGCCCGGGGACAGGCGGATGGACAGGCTTTCCATGATGGCCCCTGCCGCCTCGAACATGCGCTTCCAGTCGATCCGCCCTGCTCCCGCGGTGGGCTGCCGGCCGAGGAAGATGTTCTCCGCCACCGTGATGTCCTGCACCAGTGATGTTTCCTGGTAGATCGTGTTGATCCCGCGCGCGATCGCGTCCTTGGGGCCCCTGAGGAGCACCCGCTCGCCATGAAGACGAATCTCCCCGGTGTCGGTGCCATAGACTCCCGAAAGTATCTTGATGAGCGTTGATTTTCCTGCCCCGTTCTCGCCCACCACCGCAAGCACTTCGCCCGTGGAAAGGCCCATGCTCACGTCCTGGAGTGCTTGAACTCCAGGAAAAGACTTGGAGATGTGGGCCATCTCGAGAATCAGCTCACCTTCCGCCACTCACGACCTCCCTGTGGATGATACAACCGGGAGACACCGCATGGTGGAACCTCGTATGGTCAGGCTGGGCTCCAGCACGATCGTCTCAGAACGCAACACCAGGCTGTTGATCTGCGAGATCAGCAGCTCCATGGCCTTCTCCACGAGCTCCTTGATGGGATAGTGGATGGTGGTGAAGGGCGGACTGACCATTTCAGCGATCTCCAGGTCGTCCATCCCAAGCACGGAGACCTCTGCAGGCACCTTCACTCCCCTTTCCTGGAGTGCCCGCATCGCACCGAAACCCATCAGGTCATTCATGGCCCAGAGCGCCGTGTAGGAGGCGCCCTGGTCGCGGAGCGCCCGTACGCCCTGGATCCCGCTCTGGTAGAGGAAGTTTCCCTCGCACAGGTGGAAAGGGGGAAGGCTGACGCCATTCTCCGCGAGCGTGCCCTGAAATCCCTTCAACCTCTCCCGGGAGAGAGAGATCTTCATCGGCCCCGTGATGCAGGCAATCCGCCGGTGGCCGAGCTCAAGGAGATGCTCGGCGGCCATGCAGCCCGCCCTGTGGTTGTCCAGCACAACGTTGGAGACGTTCTCGTGCTCGAAAGCCCGGTCGATGACGACGATGGGGATATTGCGCTGGACGATCTTGGTGACGATCCTGCTCTCGTCGGACACCCGCGTGAGCATCACGCCGTTGATTTCCCGGCTCAGGAGGCTCTTGATCAGGGTCTCTTCAAGGTTGGGGTCGTCGTGCGAGTTCACAAGAACAACGTTGAAGCCCTGGCTGTAAGCGGCCTCGAGGGCGAACTGCACAACAACGCTGAAGGCTCCCACCGTGCTGTTCGGGATGGCGACCCCGATCAGACGGCCCCTTTTGACCCTCAGGCCCTGCGCAGTGAGATTGGGCACATACTCCAGGCGCTCTATTGCTTCGAGGACCCGCTTCCGTGTGAGCGGGTCCACGCCGTCCCGGTCGTTGATCACCCGGGACACGGTGGAGATCGAGCATCCTACGGCCTGTGCGATGTCCTTGATTCCGGCCATCCCCCCTTCCCTGTCCCCTCAGGGTACGACCGGCTCGATGTCCAGAACCTTGCAGGTGACCAGCAGTTCCTCTTTCCAGTCCCCCGCCGTCACGTGGATATGATTCGAGCGCAACGACTCCACGAAGCGGTCCTGCGGGCAGTCCAGCTTCACGAACACGTGGGGCTGCTGGGAGTTGGTCTCCCTGATCTTCTCCAGCGGCATCTCCAGCGCGTTGCCCGTGGCCACGAGCATGACGGATCGGCCCTTTACCCTGGAGAGCCGTGCAATGGTGAGCGGGCCCGGCTTGCCGACGTAGCGGGGACAGGCGCCCCCCATGACCCAGTCGAACTCCCGCAGGCCTTCGGTAACCCAGGTGACGTTCTTGCGCGAGGCGGCAAAGTCCGTGGGCTGGGAGCCGCAGTTGCACATGCGCACCATGTTCTCCGCGTAGTCGTAGTACAGCACGTCCGTGAACAGAGTGGTGCCGCCCGAGATGTTGTTGAGGATCTGCATGGTGAGGGCGCCGTTGGCGTCCGCCTCGCAGGCAGCCACGAATGAAGAATGTGCCCCGAAGCCGTCGTCAGAAGTGTCGTTCAGAAGGGCGTGGGCAACGCAGAAGGTCGTATAGCAGGAGGGGAGCTCCGGCAGGCACTTCACCGCAACGAAGTCGTAGTTCTTTTCCGTGATGACGTCCCGGAGGGCGAAATACATCCTGATCTGGGCGAGCATCACTTCGTCCTTGACCTCGATCCCCCCGAACTCCTTCCGCATCCATCCCAGGAACTTTTCCGCCTCAGCCCTCGGGTACTTTTCCGCCCGACGGATGACGTCGACCTGGTCGAAGTTGTCTACGTCGATGCCGAAGCGGCTCATCCACTCGGAGGGGTCGATGCGGGCGGTATACATGCCCATGGAACGGCCGCCACCCTCCCCGTAGATCATTCCGCGGAGCTTGGTGGCCCCCGCAATGCCCAGGAGGTAGTGCTTGAGCTTCGCGATTGTCGCCGGGTCCGCAACGTCACCGTACACGATGAAATTCTTGACCCCGACCTCTTCGAGGGCGCCGCGCACGATGGACCCGCCGACGATGCCGAAGGTTTCCAGCTTCGAGCTCGCCCACACCACGACCGGCACATCAACCCGGAGCGCTGCCATGACGGCAGTGTTCGAATACGTCCAGGTGCCGACGTAGATGACCAGCGCGTGGATGGCCTCCCGGCGCAACTGCTCCGCTTGCTCGGTCATCTGCTGACCGGTCCGCGCGATGGCGCCGCAGTCAACAACCTTCATGCCCAGGGTTTCCAGGGCGCCTCGAACCTCGGGAAGATAGGCCTTTACCCTGTTGACGATGCTGTCAGGCCATGTCTCGTCCTGGGACATCGTGACTATGAGCCCAATACGGGTGGTCTTATCTTTGCCGAGCATCTTTCATTCCCCCGTTTAAGATGAAAACGTTCTCGGTATCGATTTCGGCAACGTTACCATGACAAAAGGAAGTTGTCAAATATTTTTTTCCTTATCGTATGAAGGGACAGCTGCTGTTAATCCTTCTGAGGCCGGGAGCGATACACCTCCGCGGTCCGCCCCGTGTAGCGGGACATCAGCATGATGAGGGCAAGGGAGAGCAGAAGGATGATGGCGGAAATCGCGTAGACTTTCGGCGACAGGCCGTAGCGCATCATCCCGTAGATGTACACGGGGAGCGTCATCCAGGTGCCCGTGAGGAAATAGGAGATGACGATCTCGTCGAACGAAACGGTGAAGGCCAGCAGCGCCGCGCCGATGATCGCCGTTCGGATCATGGGGAGAGTCACGTACCAGAACGTCTGCACCGGGTTGGCACCCAGGTCCATTGCCGCAGACTGGTAGTTCGGGCCCATGCGGGCAATGCGGCTCATGACCTGGAACATCACCACCGGAACGGTGAACGACACATGCCCGAGAAGAACCGTGAAGGGTGAGAGGGGGACGTTGAGCGCCTTGATCACGACGAGAAGCGAAATCCCCATGAGAATACCCGGGAGGATGTACGGGAGGAGCACGAGAGTGCGGAAAATGGACTTGCCGGGGAATGTCACCCGGGAGACGAAAAAAGCGCCGGTCAGCCCGAGGACAACAGCTATGGCCACGGCGCCGACGCCAATGAGGATGGTATGCAAAAACGCAATGAGCAGGTTTTCGTCCCGGAACAGCTCCTGGTACCATTTCAGCGTGAATCCGCTTATCCCGACCATCGTCTTGGTCGGGCTGAAGGAGAAGAGGAGCACAATAAGGAGGGGAAAGTACAGGAAGAAGTACACGAAGAATCCGTAGGACTTCAGCCCGAGCCCGAGCTTCCGGCGGTTACTCACTGATAAAGCCGCCTTCCGTGGTCCCGAAACGGGACGTCAGGCTGAGGATCGTGACAGAAATCGCCAGGAGGATGAAGCTCAGCGCGGCGCCGAAGGGCCAGTTGAACGCAAAGCCGAACTGGCTCCAGATGAGATTGCCGAACATGATCCCCTGCGTGCCGCCGAGCTGCTGGGGAATGATGTAGTCTCCCAGCGCGATGATGAACGCAAAAATGAAGCCCGTGATGAGACCGGGAAGGCTGAGGGGAAGGACGACGTTCAAAAACGTGCGAAGCTCTCCCGCACCCAGGTCGCTGGAGGCCTCCAGTATGTTGCGGGGGATTTTTTCCAGCGCAGTATAGACAGGGATGAAAACAAAGGGAATGCAGATGTACGTCAGCGTGACGGCAATGGCAAACCGGTTGTACAGGAGGAAAGACAACGGCTCCTGGATGATGCCGAGCGCGGTCAAGGCGGAATTGATGACCCCCTTGTTGCCGAGGATTGTCCGCCACGCGATGATCCGCACGAGGTAGCTCACCCACAACGGTATGATGGAGAGCATGAAAAGGGCCTGCTTCCCCCTGCGTACCCTGAAGCAGAGCATGTACGCCAGGGGATACCCCGCAAGGATGCCCAGAATCGCAATGGCCAGGGCGAGCACGAGGCTCTTCAGCAATATGCCCGAGTACATCGGGTCGGTGAGGAAAAGCGCGTAGTTCTTCAGCGTCAGCTTTGCAGCAATCTGAAGGCCTTCGACCTGGAAGAAGCTCGTCAGGAACGTGTACCCGAGCGGGACCACTACCAGGACAAGCATCCAAACGGTAATCGGGATCCCGCGGAGGAGAGCGCGTGCAGGGGACCGTCTCCCGGCCATCTCAGACTGCGTCCGTTGTGTACTGCACGATTTCCTGCTCCTCCGCCCGGGGGAAAACGGTTATGTCTGCGCTGTTGAAGCCCAGGCGGGCCTTGGAATCCACCCGGCAGAGAGGGGTTCCAGTCTATCGAGCTCACTACGGCGCGGACTTCCTGCCCTTCCACGGCACAGGTGACCTCGTAGTCTGTGCCCCTGTAGACGATGCGGCGGACGGTGCCTTCCACCTCGTGCCCGGTTTCCCTGTGGGAGTTGACCTGGACCCGCTCGGTGCGGATGCAGACAAGCACCTCTTCACCGGCCGTCGCGGAGTCTCCCAGGGTGGACCGGGCCGCCCGAAGCGCGTGTGCCCCGACTGCCGCCCGCACTTCCGGTCCCTCTGACGGCAAGAGCCGCCCGTGAAGAAAGTTCATCTCCCCGATGAACGAGGCAACGAATGCAGTTGCCGGGCGGCTGTAGATTTCGTCCGGCGTCCCGATCTGGTGGACACGCCCGCCCTTCATCACGGCAATCCTGTCGCTCATGGTGAGCGCTTCTGTCTGGTCATGCGTGACATAGATGAACGTGATGCCGACATTCCGCTGGATGTCCTTGAGGACCTTCTGCATGGCGCCGCGGAGCTTGAAATCAAGGGCGCCGAGAGGTTCGTCCAGCAGGAGGGCGGCCGGTTCATCCACGAGGGACCTGGCCAGCGCGATTCTCTGTCGCTGCCCTCCGGAGAGCTGCTGGGGCAGCCGTCTCTCGTAGTCCTCCATGTTCACCAGTCGGAGAACCCGGGCAATCCGCTGCTGGGCGTCGGCAAGAGATATGCCCCGCATCTTCAGCGGAAACCAGATGTTCCTGCGGACAGTCATGTGAGGAAACAGGGCGTAATCCTGGAAAACAGTGTGGACGTTCCGCCGGTACGGCGGCACCCGGCTGACGTCACGTCCTTCCAGGAGGATGCTTCCGTCAGTCGGCTCCTCGAGGCCGGCGATCATGCGGAGCGTGGTCGTCTTGCCGCACCCGGAGGGCCCCAAAAGAGAAAAGAACTCACCCTTGCGGATCTGCACGTCGAAGCCGCGCACGGCTACAACGTCGCCCCACGCCTTTTTCACGCCGTGCAGCTCGATCGCGTACTCTTCCGACATCGTTTCCTGCTTTACCTGCCTGGAGTTCCCGCGGGCGCCTGGCGCCCGCGGGAGAAAATGCTGAGTGCACAGAACCGGCGTGACAGGCTTCCGTCCATCCCTGGCCTCGCTCGCCCTCGCCGTCCTTGGCTAGGGCATTGCCTTTACTTTGTTCCACAGCTCCACGCGTCTGTTCGAATCCTCTTCCGGGACCATGATCTCCAAGCGCGCGGGGAAAGTCTTGATGTCCTGGTACCACCAGGTGCTGCGCTTGTCCTTGATGACGGGGCTGAATCCGCCGGCGCCGGCGGGATTGACGACGCCGAAGCCGACGAGCTTCGCCAGCTCGGTCTGGACGGGGCCGCCAATCATCATGTCGATGTATTTCTGGGCAAGGTCGAGGGACGCACCGGAGGTCGGCTTGGTGATGACCCAGCCGTCGATCCAGCAGATCGTTCCTTCGGTCATCGCGAACTGGCGGAAGTTCTTGCGGATGCCCGCCTCTTCCAGCTTCAGGTTGAGAAGGGCGTCATTACCGCCCAGGACAATGAAAGCATCCTCGGATGACAGGACGCTGAACTCCGAGTCCAGCCCGCTGGTGAATGTGCGCGCGTTCTTCTTCCACGCGTACAGCTTGTCCTGCACCATCTGCCACTCGTTGTCCTTGAAGTGGAACGGGTCCTTCGCGCCGATCTGGATCCCTGCGATGGCGCAGACGTTCGCCGATTCGTCGAAGAACGCCGTCTTCCCCTTGAACTCGGGCGCGGTGAGCACGTCCAGGGAGATCGTTCCCTTCTTCTCATCCACGTACTTCGCCAGCTGCGCAGCGGGGAGCTTCGCGGTGTTCACGGTCATTGTCTGCGTGCCCCACACGATGGGGATGTGGTAGATTCCGCCGCCGCCGAGCATCTTGTTGTAGGGGTGATTGCGGAAGAATGCGCCCATCTGCGAGTAGTTCGACAGCGTGCCGGTGTTCACCGGCTGCAGGAGGCCGGCTTCCTTGTACATGCTGATGCGGCCCGGATCTATCGAGACGATGTTGTAGTCCGCAACTGCCGCCTTCACCTTGGAGAACATCTCGTCCACGGCTCCGGCGTAGGCGATCTTCACCGTGCAGTTGTACTTCTGCTCGAACGGTTTCACCCAGCTGTCTTCCGCGTACCCCTGGAAGCACATGATGCTGAGCACGGGCTTGTCCGCCGCCGCGGCGAACACGGCCGCCGCGCACAGGAGCACGACGACGAGAACGGCGCTCTTTCCGATTCGTTTCATGGCACACCTCCTTCTGGACCTGAACGATTGGAAGCGGCGGGCAACGCCGCCGCGGATCACCGAGTTCGGTCCGGGAACCGTCCTCAGGCCCTGCCCATGAGGCAGGAAACGATGTAGTACTCCAGCTCCTCGTAGTCGCGGGAGGCCCGGAGGGCTTCGATCTTCTTCCTGTCCACCTTTTTCACGACCTCCACGAGGTCCAGGAAGATCTCGCGGCTGTTGGAGAGGTGCCGCGTGGCCACGTCATCCTTCTGCGTGCGCAGCGCCTTCACGTCCAGGCCGACGAACTCGCCGGCGGCGCCGAAGTCGTTCTCATAGAGCACGAACACCTGGTCGAAGGCGCGCTTGAGGTTCATCGCGCCGAACGCCCGGTCCTCGTCGAACTTCAGGCCGTTCTGGTCATTCAGGTGAACGCTCCACAGCTTGCCGTGGTACATCGCGTATGCCATCTCGATGGCCGGGTCGAGGCCGGCCAGGAGGGCGTGGGCGCTCTCGATGAGGATCCCGACGCGCGATGGATCCACCGTCTTGTAGCAGAGGGCGAGGAAATGCCCGGTGGTGGGCAGGTACGCGTGGTCCATGGGCTCGTTGGGCTTCATTTCCCCGAGGATCCTGATGTTCTTGTCGTAGTTCAGCATCATGTCCACCGCGGCCACGAAGCGCTCGCTTGCCAGGCGGTGATCCTTGGACTCGTTCACGTACACCCCTTCGCGGGCAGGCCACAGCACGATGTTCCGCGTGCCGATGATGTTCGCAATGTCGATGGCCTTCCGGCTGCGCTCCAGCGCGTACTCACGGTCTTTCGGGTCATTCGCCGTGTAGCCGCCGTCGATGGTCTGGGGATGCTCCCAGAGCCGGGGTGCGACGAACTCGGGGATGAGCCCCTCGCCGTCGAGGGCCTTCTTCATCTCCTTTGCTTCCTTCACGATCTGGTCATGCGGGACGTCCACGCTGGACACCACGTCATCGTCGTGAAACTGGATGCCGTCGAAACCGAGCTTCTTGTAAAGGGCCAGTTTTTTTGCTTTTTCGATCTTCGCCCGGACGGGCGGACCGAAAACGTCCGCGCCGTCGTGGATGTTCCACGGGCCGAAAGAAAACCGAAAGACCGCCTTGCCTGCCATCTGTCTGCTCCTTTGAGGAACCGGATTATAGGGCTGCCGAATTCGGTTGTCAACGTTTATTCGCTTTATGTCACAACGATCGGGGAAAGCAAGGAAAGAAACGCTCAATTTTGTCTTTTTTTTCTGTAAGTGATCCTTAAGGTGAATGCTTCTGAGAGAATTGCCTTGACTTTCTCTTGAACATCAGAATCATTACCATCCACTGGAGGCCCATTGTGAACACCATGGAGCGAATTCATGCGCATGGGAGGGAAGAACCCCCGACCACGTACCGCTCACCACCTGGTGCTTCGGACTTCCTGTTCCCCCGTCGCTGCGCTGGAAAAACGCGGGTGGTGAGGTGAGGTACTGGTACTCCAAGCGGATGGAACACATTCACACACTCCCCTTCCCGTGGGAGCTGAAAGATGATTTCAACAGGGCGCTGGCATGGCGCTCCCTCGGAGTCGATGACGTCCTGGACGTTTCCGTGCCGTGGAGCACGGATCCGAACGTGATGGTGAAGGACTCCCGCCGCCCTGCCGGGCCCGGCGAACAGTACCCGGTGCTCGCGCGGGAATACAGGACTCCCAAGGGAAACCTGAGGCACGAAATCCGCCAGACCGGGGAGCACCAGGCGGAGGGATGGGTCATCCAGCCGGACGTCGTTCCCCTGATCGAGGACTTCAATATTCCGCGTGCAGTGCGGCAGCTGGTGAGCACACCGCGGGACGTGGGCCCGCTCTCATTCTGCTATCGCCCCCCCGATGCCGCGGCCCGCTCCTGGTTCGCTGAACGGATGGACGAGGTGAAGAAGTTCCGGGACGCCGAGGGTGTCCCCGTCCAGGCATGGTCCGGCTTCGGCATGGATGCCGTGGTCTGGTTCTGCGGCACCGAGGGGGCGATCATGCTGGCCATGGATGCACCAAAGGAGTTCGGCGAACTGTTCGAGGCGATCACGGAAACGGATGTCGCGCGCGACGGAGCTCGCCGCGGCGCACCCGGGTATCGACCTCCTGGTGGAGAGGGGGTGGTACTCGTCCACAAACTTCTGGTCCCCCGCCCTTTTCCGAACGTTCACCCTTCCCCACATCCGCGCCCTTGCGGACGCGGCGCACCGCCACGGGAAGAAGTTCGCCTACGTGATGACGACAGGCGTCGAGACACTGGGCCCGGGGCTCGCGGAGGCCGGAGTGGACGTGTTGTACTTCGTGGATCCCCTGGACCCTGTCCAGAAGGGGCTCTCGCTGGAGAGAGTGCGGGATCTGCTCTCATTGTCCATGACGCTGGTCGGGGGAATCAGCTCGATTGCGTTGAGCAACCGTGACTTCGCAGACATCGATCGCGACGTGAAGCGCGCCCTCGACGTGCTGGGCCCGACCAACAGGTTCATCCTCCATCCCGTTGGACGCCGTTTTCCCGGACACGCCGTGGGAATCCGTGGAGCGAATGATCGAAGCCTGGAAAAAATGGCGATGATCCCGGCGTCTATTCCCCGCGGATGCTGTGCTCGTCTGGCTTCCTTCCAGAAGCGTCTTTCCGCCAGGCGGCGGCCCCCACGGCCTCGTCTCCGGGCTGTGCGGGGAGCGATCTCCACGGTGAGGTCGACCAGCATCTCCGGGATGACCTTCTGGCGGACCTTGATCCACATCGGCTCGCGCAGGTGCTCCCCGAGCACTCCCACCGGTCCGCCGATCAGGAGCGTGCGCGGATTGTACAGCTTGATGATCTTGCTCACCGCGTCCCCCAGGAGCGTGCCCAGCTCGAACAGCGTCGAGGTGGCCAGGCGGTCTCCCGCGGCAGCGGCGTCCCGGATCACCTCCAGCGTGAGGCCGTTGTCGTCGCGGTGGTTCTGGAGGCTGGAGATCACTCCTTCGGACAGCCTGCGGCGGAACCGCTGCAGGATGCTCGAGCTGGAGACGACGGTTTCGAGGCACCCGATGTTGCCGCACGTGCAGCGCGCCCCTTCCTCTTCCACGACGAGATGCCCGACCTCGCCGGCCATTCCGTGGCTGCCGTGGTACGGTTCCTGCCCGATCATGATTCCGGCGCCGACACCCGGATCCCAGGTAGAGGTACACGAGGTCGCGCGACGCCTCCGGCGGCCGCCGTGCCGCCTCGACGAATGCGAGGCATCGGGCCGCGTCCTCCACGACAACCGTGACGCCGAACATTTTCTCCAGCTCCGCTCCGAGGTCCACGTGGGTGATACCCGAGACCTGCAGACCGTGCAGCCAGATTCCCTTCTCGGTGTCCACCATACCGGGTGGAGCAATCCCAATGGCAAGAGCACGATGGCTCCTGAGCTCTGGCGAAAGGAGGAAGTTCCGAATCTCCGTGGATATTTGTCGAAGGATCTCGTCGAGGTGAGTGGACGGATCGGCGGACAGAGACAGTGAGCGATCCAGCAGCTTCAGGACCTGCTGCCGCGCGTCAACTGCGATCACCCGGAACCCCGCTGCATCAACCGAGACGCCCACGGAATAACCGGTCTTCTGGCCCAGGCGGTAGGTAGCGGATGGCCTCCCGCTGCGGCTCTGCGTCTTGCCGGATCGCTCGACCAGTCCGCGTCCAATGAGCCTGTTCAGGGTTTCCGTGACAGAAACAGGGCTTCGGCCCGTGTACCGCGCAATCTCGTTCCTCGTTGGCGTGGGGAGGAAATAGATCGCCTGGAGAACGCTGAAAGTCACGGCGGGAACTGTTCTTTGAATCCATTGTTTGGTGAAATTTTAACAGAAGGTTTGCAGATAATCAAGAACGAATTCAAGGTTATTATTTCACACAGCAATGGTACGAATTTTAGTTAGTATTTTAATATAAATCTTGACAAAATGATTCCGAATGGTATGATTTCCGCAGCGATTTGTACCGAACAGGAGGTTTTCCGATGCCCGGACCTGGTTTCGAATGGATAGGCAAGGAAGAAGAGAAAGAAGTCCTCGAAGTGCTCAGGGACAGGTGGCTTTTCCGCTATGGCGATGAAAAAGACCCGGCGTTCAAGCGGAAGGTGAAGACGCTGGAAGAGATGGTCGAGCAGAAGTTCGCCACGAAGCACGCACTGGCAGTCACCTCGGGAACGGCCGCCCTCATCACGGCGCTTTCGGCGCTGGGGATCGGGCCGGGAGACGAAGTGATCGTTCCCGGCTACACATTCATCGCCTCGATGTCCTCCATCATCATCGCGCGCGCGGTCCCCGTGCTGGCGGAGATCGATGAGAGCCTGACGCTGGACCCGGCGGATGTCGAGAAGAAGATCACGCCGCGGACGAAGGCCATCATGGCAGTGCACATGCTGGGCAACCCGTGCAACCTCGACGCGCTTTCTGCCGTCGCGCAGAAGCACAAGCTGATCCTCATCGAGGATGCCGCGCAGGCATTCGGCGGAAGCTGGAAGGGCAGGCGCCTGGGCACCATCGGCACGATCGGGACGTACTCCTTCAACATCTTCAAGACCATCAACGCCGGTGACGGCGGGATGGTGGTGACCGACGACGACGAGCTGTACTTCCGCGCCTTCGGCTACCATGACCAGGGTCACTTCCCCAGCCGCTCGGGCGTGGAAGTGGGCAACCGCTCCATCGTCGGCCAGAACTACCGCATGAACGAAATCACCGGCGCCGTCCTCATCGCCCAGTTCCGAAGGCTGGACGACATCATCGCGCGGCTCCGGGAGATCAAGGGGCGGTTCAAGTCGCAGATCACGGGGATCGCCGGGCCTCTCGTTCCGCACGCTGCACGACGCCGCGGGAGAGTGCAATACCCTGCTCACCGTCCTCCTGCCGAACGCGCGGATGCCGCGGAAAAGCTCGCAAAGAAGCTGAACACGACGACCGTTTCGAAATCCGGGCTGGCACGTGTACAACAACATGGAGCAGATCCTGGGCAAGAAGATGATCACCGAGCATGGCTGCCCGTACAACTGCTCCTGCTATCCCTGCCAGCAGGAGTACAGGAAGGGCATGCTCCCGCGCACGGACGACATTCTCGGCCGGGCCATCAACATCTCCGTGGGAGTCGTTGACCGGGGCCTGGGCTCGGCGTTCGGCATCCACCCGCACTCCACGGACGCGGAGATAGACCAGAAGGTGAAGGAGTTCACGGCGGCCCTCAAGGAGAGCCTGTAGAATGACCGCAAGGAGACGGCAATGATCAATGTCGCGGTCATCGGCACCGGCTATATCGGCCCTGTGCACATCGAGGCCCTGCGCCGCATCAGCGGCGTCACGGTCAAAGGCGTCACGGACGCAAACCCCGAGCTCGCGCGCAGGACGGCGGAGAAGTACAACATCGAGAAGGTCTACCGGGACTACACGGAGATCCTTGCAGATCCGTCGATCCAGGTGGTCCACACCTGCTCGCCAAACAGCCTGCACTTCCCCATGAACAAGGCGGCCATCGAAAAGGGAAAGCACATTCTCTCGGAGAAACCGCTTGCCATGACCCTGGACCAGGCGGAGGAGCTGACCGCGCTGGCGGAGAAAAAGGGCATCGTCACCGGAATCAATTTCTGCTATCGCTATTACCCCGTGGTGCTCGAGATGGCCTTCCGCCTGCGCCGAGGTGACGCAGGCAAGGTGCGGATGGCCACCGGGCACGTGGTTCCAGGACTGGCTGTCGTGGGACACCGACTATACCTGGAGGCTGACCCGGGCAGAAAGCGGTGATTCGAACATCTCGGCGGACCTCGGGAGCCACTGGTTCGACCTGGTCCAGTTCGCCACCGGCCTGCGCGTCACCGAGGTCATGGCGGATTTCGCGACGCTGATCCCCGTGCGCAAGAAGCCGCTCCGGCAGGTCCTGGCTTTCGAGAAGGTCACGGACGTGCCGTTCGAAGAGGTGAAGATCGAGCTGGAAGACTACTCGGCCATCCTCTTCAGGCTGGACAATGGCGCCCCGGGCTCGTTCACCACGAGCCAGGCGACAATCGGCAGGAAATCCGACACCGAGTTCCAGGTCTACGGCAGCAGCCTTTCTTACGCATGGAATCACAAGAAGTCGAACGAGCTGTGGATCGGGCATCGCGACATGCCCAACGAGACGATGATCGAGAGCCCCGTTCTGCAGAGCCCGGAGACCGCCTCCTACGCCTCGCTTCCAACAGGGCACCCGCTGGGCTACCATGATGCCATGCTGAACCTCATGCGGGACTTCTACGACGTGGTGAAGGCCGGCGGCAGGGAATCCGCGCGGGCCCTTCCCCGCCCCACGTTCCGCACGGGATGCGAAGAGATGCGGATCCTGAAGGCCGTCGTAGAGTCCAACAGGAAGCGGGCATGGGTGAAGGTGGTGTAGGGCCGCAGCCGAGGATCCGGCGGTCGTACCGGTCGACCGGCCGCCTCACGGGACGGCCGAAGGCCGGCCTCGGCTCGGCGTGCTCCTGGTGACCTCCGGCTGGTTCCGCGATGTCGGGCTGCAGGGGGCCGGATCCGACACCACGCAGGAAGTGGAGCGGGCCGGGGCTGAAATCGTCGGGAAACTCGAATCCTTTGCGGATCCTGTCTATGACGGCGTGCTCTTTTCAACAGCGGATGCGCAGAGGGCGGCGCGGCGAATGCTCGCCGAAGGAGTCGACGGGGTCCTGCTTGCCCCGCTGATGTGGTGCGAGGATGCAATTCCACGCGCCGCCCTCTCCCTGCTGCACGGACTGCCCCTCGTTCTTTGGACATACTCTCCCGGGCCGGCCCTCGCCGGAGTTCGTGCCCTTCCAGGTCATGCTCCGTGGCTCGGGTGCGGTCTGCACGATGCAGCTTTCGGGCATGCTTCCGCCGGGAGGGCACGCGGTTCCAGAGCGTCGCCGGCCATCCGCAGGACCGGGAAGTCATGGACGAGATCAGGTCCCTGGCGCGGGCCATGGCGGTCCGCCGGATTCTTCGCGGCGCGCGCGTGGGCATGCTTCCCTTTCCGTGCGAGCACATGTCCGGCACCTGGGTGGATGAGCTGGGGCTGCGCGCTCGCTACGGCGTCGAGGTGAGGCACGTGGAGCTGGAACGCCTCCGGCGCAATGCCGCCGAATGCACGGAAGGCCAGGTGCGCGCGTTCCGGCTGGCGATTGACCGCGGAGGCATGCGCGTTGAAGCAGATGAAGCGTCACTCCAGCAGGCAATCCGGTATGCAATTGGAATGGAGCGATTGGTGCGGGAAGAACGACTCTCCGCCCTCGCAATGAACGATGTGATCCCGGAAATGCACGCGAGCTTCGGCCTGAGGCCCTGCCTCTCGAATCCCGCACTTTCAGCCGCCGGCGCCGTGGTGTCCATGGAGGCCGACGTCGGGGCGGCCGTTGCCATGCTCGCCCTGCGCCTGTTTACGGGAGAGTCACCGTTTTACACCGAACCCTTCTCAGCCGACTATGAATCCAACCTGCTCCTCATGGGCCATGCAGGGTTTCACGATGCGGTCAACGCGGACCCGGGCGAAGCCGTGCGGATCATCGCTGACGTGGAATACGAGAACTCGGATCGTTTCAGCGGGGCTGCCAGCTTTTTCAAATACAGGCCGGGCACAGTGACAGCCGTGAACTCCCTCTGGACCGGCGAAGGGCTGAGCTGGTGCTGCGTGGAGGGCGAGTCCCTTCCCGGGCCCGCCAGGATGAATGGCAACTGCCACATCGTGTTCCGCCCCGCGGTCCCCGTGCGGGAGCTCTACCGCCGGGTGGTAGAACTCGGAGTCACCCAGCATTGGTTGTTCGTTCCCGGGCACCGATCGGCCGAAATTGAAAGGCTGTGCGCCGTGCTGGGGGTGCGGTTCACCATGGTGGATCGCTGACCTGCACGGAGATCGCCGACCACTGATGCCCACCGTGTGCCGTTCGGTTGTACGCGGAGCT
This sequence comes from uncultured Spirochaetota bacterium, assembly GCA_963845325.1. Lineage (GTDB taxonomy): Bacteria > Spirochaetota > Spirochaetia > SZUA-6 > Fen-1364 > Fen-1364. The sequence goes on along the minus strand of CAWJRT010000032.1, from coordinate 118,532 downwards.
CAACGAGTTCCTCCCCGCTGAAAAGAGAGGACGGACATTCCCTGTCGAAGTGCCGCAGGGAAGCACGACCAAGGCCCTGATCGAGAGTCTTGGAGTGCCTCACACCGAGATCGACCTCGTCCTGGTCAACAGCGAGTCTGCGGATTTCTCCTGCCGCCTCCACCAGAGTGACCGCGTGAGCGTGTACCCCGTGTTCGAATCCTGGGACATCGCCGCGGTTTCCCGAGTGCGCAGCGCACCCCTGCGCCAGACCAGGTTCATTGCGGACGTCCACCTGGGAAAGCTCGCACGCCTCCTTCGCATGACCGGGTTCGACACCGCCTGGGCAAACAACCTCACGGATGACGCGATCGTCCGCAACGCGCGCGCCGAGAGAAGAATCATCCTGAGCCGGGACCGGGGGCTCCTCGAAGAGGCGACTTGTCACGCATGGCTGCCTGGTCAAGTCCCTCGCTCCACGGGAGCAGCTCACCGAGGTCATTCGGAGATTCGATCTTGCGGGCCAGGTACGGCTGTTTTCACGGTGCATGACCTGCAACGCGCCGCTGGCGCGCGTCGGCAGGCTCTCCGTACTGGACGCGCTTCCGGTTGCCGTGGCGGAGACATGCGTCGAGTTCTCGCGATGCTCCGGGTGCGGCAGGATCTTCTGGAGAGGAAGTCATTGGGAGAGCATGAAAAAACTGGCGGTCGAATTGCTTCGGCCGCCAGCTGAATGACGAGGTGCTTCGCTTCGCTCAGCCCTTGATGTTGTGCGGGAGTACCCGCTCAACGGTTTCGGCAGGTAGGCTTCGCCTACCCTTTGATGTTGTGCGGGAGTACCCGCTCAACGGTTTCGGCAGATAAACTCGGTCCTTCGGACCTCGCTTATCCCTTTATGTTGTAGCGCCTCTTGAACCGCTCCACGCGCCCGGCGGTGTCCACCAGGTGCTGCTTCCCTGTATAGAAGGGATGGCACTTCGAGCAGATTTCCACCTTGATGTCCTTCGACGTGGACTTTGTCTGGATGACGTTGCCACACGCGCAGGTGATGGTGGTGAGCTGGTATGTGGGATGCGTATCGGTCTTCATCTCCTGTACCCTTTCTGTCCTCTCCGTTCCAGGAGGCCGTCGGATCTCGCTGCCGCGGCCCTGATCAGGCATCTGTGACTGAGGACGTATTCATCGATTTCAGGAACGCCTCATTATTCTTGCTTTTCCTGAACCTGTCAATCAGCAGCTCGAGGACCTCCTGGTCCTCCATCGGGTTGATGACCCGGCGCAGGACCCACATCTTCTGGAGCTGCTCCTCGGTGAGGAGAAGCTCTTCCTTGCGGGTGCCGGACTTCTTGATGTTGATGGCCGGGAACAGCCTGCGGTCGGAGAGCTTCCGATCCAGGATCACTTCCATGTTGCCCGTGCCCTTGAACTCCTCGAAGATGACCTCGTCCATGCGGCTGCCCGTTTCGATGAGCGCCGTGGCAACGATGGTGAGGCTTCCCCCTTCCTCGATGTTGCGTGCCGCGCCGAAAAATCTCTTGGGCTTGTGCAGGGCGTTGGAATCCACGCCTCCCGAGAGGATCTTTCCCGACGTGGGAACGGTCTGGTTGTAGGCGCGGGCCAGGCGCGTGATGGAGTCCAGGAGGATCACGACGTCGCGCTTGTGCTCCACAAGACGCTTCGCCTTTTCGATGACCATCTCCGCCACCTGGACGTGCCGGGTAGACTGCTCGTCGAAGGTCGAGGAGACCACCTCGCCCTTGACGTTGCGCTGCATGTCCGTCACTTCCTCGGGACGCTCATCGATCAGGAGCACGATGACGAACACCTCGGGGTGATTGGTCGTGATGGCGTTTGCGATCTTCTGCAGCAGGATGGTCTTTCCCGTGCGCGGCGGGGAGACGATGAGGCCGCGCTGCCCCTTGCCGATCGGGTCGAACAGGTTGATCAGCCGCGTGGAGATCTCCTCCGGCGAGGTCTCCAGGTTCAGCATCTCGTCGGGGTACAGCGGCGTGAGGTTGTCGAAGGGAACCCGCGTCTGCGCGACCAGCGGCGGATCGAAGTTCACCGTCTCCACGCGCAGCATGGCGAAGAACCGCTCTCCTTCCTTCGGCGAGCGGATCTGCCCCGCCACGGTGTCACCCGTCTTGAGGTTGAAGAGCCGTATCTGCGACGGGGAGATGTAGATGTCATCCGGGCCCGGCAGGTAGCTGTAGTTGGGCGAGCGGAGAAAGCCGTACCCGTCGGGAAGGATCTCCAGGGCGCCGTAGGCGTAGATGACGCCGCCGCGCTCGGTGTGACCCTTGAGGATCTGGAAGATGATCTCCTGCTTCTTCATGGAGACCAGCGCCTCGTGGTTGACACCCATCTTCGACGCCAGGCCGCGCAGGTCCGGCATGCTCATCTGGCTCAGGTCGTTGATGTGGAGGCGGTTGTCGCTCTGCGTGAGGAGCTTGTCCTTGACCCCGTCCCCGTTGGTGCCAACGGGACCCGCGCTGGCGGGAGCCGCGGCGGCCGCGTAGGCGGCTCCGGTCGGAGGAAGGCTTCCCGGCGGCAGGGGCGCAAGGGAAGCGCTGGGAACATCCACCGGTGCTTCCTCGACCGGGGCCTCCCCGTGGTCCTCGGGCTGTCCCGGCATCGGTTCCTTGATCAGCTCCACGCGGATCTTGCGTCGCGCGATGCGCCTCTTGGGCCGGTGGGACATCCCGTCTCCCCGGCTCTGGTTCTGGCCTGGTCGCAAAGGCTGTGCGTCTACGTTCTCCCCGTTCATGAGCGAGTCATGGCTCAACTCCGCGTCCCGTGGCTGCTCCGCGGGCGGCGGGGGAGATTCGTTGTCCTGATCGCTTGTTGCCATTGTGTTGCTCCATTTGTCCTGTACGACCGTACTGAAAAAGAATCGCGTTTTCCGGATTGTTATGCTCGCGGGCCCTGGAAAGTGCCGGGTACTCTTTGAGGCCTAATATATTACCACTTCGCGCGCATGTCAAGGAACTCCCGGCCAAGGAGGCGCGCCTCCGCAAAGAGCATCGCCGCCACGGCTGTCCGCCGCCTGATCATGTCCCGCGAACCGGAGAAGCTGAAAAGACGGGAGGCGCAGCCGCCCTGGCGCAGCGCCGCGGCGATCCAGATCGTGCCGACCGGCTTTTCCGGCGTGCCGCCGTCGGGTCCCGCGATCCCCGTGACCGCGATTGCCGCATCGGCGCCGGAGGCGTCCCGTGCGCCGAGGGCCATCGCGCAGGCCGCCTCCTCCGAGACCGCCCCGTGATCGCGCCAGGAGGGATTCCGGAACACCGAGGAGCCGTGTTTTCGCCTCGTTCGAATAGGACAGGAAGCCGCCCCAGAACACGCGGGAGCTGCCCGGCAGGTCCGTCATGTACTTGCCGATGAGCCCGCCCGTGCACGATTCCGCAACGGCAAGCGTGGCGTTCCGCGCAAGGAGCGCATCGGTCAGGAGCTGCGCAGGGCGCGTCTCGCCGCGGCGCACGCGCACGGCTCCCAGCCGCTGTCACAAGGGAATCGAAGAGCGCGTCCCTGTCCACCGGCCGTCCGCCGCGGAGGCTGAAGACTATCCGTCCTCGTCCACGCGGGTTCCCCACCGCACGCCGCGGCCCGGGCGGTCCCGGCCCGCAGCGCCTCCTCGAGGTTCGACTCGGGCACCATCAGGGCCGTGCCCCACAGCATGTCAGTCTCCGCCGCCAGCCCGAATCTCCCGGCAATGAGGGGCAGCACGCTTGCCGAAAACATCGGACGCAGCTCGGAGGGCGGGCCGGGGAGTGCCACGACGAGGGCCTGTCCAAGGGTTCCCTGGAATCCGGGGGCCGTCCCGTTGGGGTTCGGCAGGAGCCCGAATCCCCGCGGCGCCAGCGCCTGCTTGCGGTTCGTCTCCGAGACAGCGCGACCCGGGAAACGGGCCAGCAGCGCGTCCCACGCCTCCTGGTGGAAGTCCAGGGGGACGCCGGCCGCTTCCGCCACGATCTCGCGCGTCAGGTCATCCGATGTCGGACCGAGACCGCCCGTGATGATGACGCAGGGAGGAATCGTGGACTGCCCGTGCAAGCTCGGCGCGGAACAGCGCCATGTCATCAGGCACCTGCACTCCGCGGCAGCACGTTGAAGCCGAGGGAGGTCAGCTCGCTGGCGATATAGCGGACGTGGGCATCCTGGATGATGCCCTCCGTCAGCTCGGTTCCCGCCGAGATGATGACGGCAGTTTTCTCCACGGAGTCAACCACCGCCGCCGCGGTCTTCAGCGGCCAGGGCGGGACTCTCACACACTCTGGACGTTTTTCTTCAGCTGGTCCACCGGGCCGGAAAAGACGTTGACGGCCTGGGGGTTCTTGATCATCTCGCACTTGCCCTCGAAGACCACGCCGTCGGCGATCTTGAGCTTGGCCGTGCGGACGTTGCCGAAGACCTTCCCGGTGGAGAGCATCTCCAGCTTCTCCGTCGCCTCGATGTTGCCCTTCACGGTCCCGCCGACGACAACGGACCCCACCCGGATGTTCGCGGTGATGGACGCGCCCTGCTCGACGTACAGGAATCCCGTGGAAACGATCTCCCCCGAGAAGGAGCCGTCGATCTTCAACGAATCCTTGAAGCGCATGACCCCGTTGAAGTCGGTTTCCCGACCGAGGGTCGTGGTGATGCGCTCGACGCCTTTGTGATCCTCGTTTTTCGCCATACCGTCACTTCGTCTTCATGACGAACACGCCGTCCCAGTCCTCGGGAGGCGGGTTCTCGATGTAGTGTTTGCAGCGCGCGTGGTACACTTTCGAGGGACCGTCCTCGGGGTCGATCTTCAGCGCCTTTGCAAAAGCGTCCCGCGCCTCCTCGAACTTCATGAGCTTATAGAACTTCCGGCCTTCTGCAAAGAGGTCCAGCACCTTCCTCTTCTCCTCGGTGATCATGCGTCCGCCCCCTGAGTCGTGGTCCGGGCCGGCTCCGGCCCGCCGCTTTTTCCCGTTCTGGAGGTGCTTGCGCAGCTTCTTTTCAAGGTCCGCGACAGAGAGGTCTCCCTGCTTGAGCTTCTCTCCCCTCCCCTGCAGCTCGGAGACCTCGTCCTGCAGTCCTTCCAGGGTGGCCAGGATCTCCCCGCCTTCCTTGCGGATCAACGTCAGCAGTTTCTGCACGCCGGCGGCGTCCCCGCTGTCCGTCTTTTCCGCGAGGGTGAGCAGGTCCGAGATGGGCGTGCGGATGTGCTGCGTGAAAAACACGAGGGAATTGTTGAGAGACTCAACCACGGCAATCCGTTTCTCGCGGCGCGTCAGCTGGCGCGAGAGCTCGCGGCTTCGCAGGACGGCGCGGATCCGGGCGAGCACCTCCGCAAAATTGAACGGCTTGGTGATGTAGTCATCGACACCCTGCTCGAACCCCTCGATCCTGTCCTTCACCTCGTTCATCGCGGAGAACATGATGATGGGAGTTCCACGGTAGCGGCGGTAAGCGGGGTCGTGCTTGAGGAGCCGCGTCACTTCCCACCCTGAGAGCTTGGGCATGATGTTGTCCAGGATGATCAGGTCAGGGTTGACGGACTGGACCTTTTCCAGCGCCTCCTCCCCGTCCACCGCTTTCTCTACCTGGAACCCGAGCTTGCTCAGCATGACGTCGAAGAACTCCAGGTTTATGGGTTCGTCGTCGACGATGAGAATTTTTCCCCTGAGCTTCATGCGGCCCCCGGACGCCGATTCTGCCCGAGAACGCCCGGCCTGTCAATGTCGGTCGTTCCCGGCCGACGCCTGTCCCGGGCGGCGGCTCCCGGGGACGGCTCATTCCAGGCGCTTGCGGAAGCGCAGGACGCTCCCGGCGATCACCGCGAGCCCGATCCCGGCGAGCGCCGCGCTTTCCCTCCAGAGCTCGTGCCAGGCCGACACCCTTCAGGAAGAGCCCGCGGATGATCACGAAGTACTAGCGCAGGGGAAACACGTACGTGACGCCTGGATCACGCCGGGCATGCTCTCGATGGGAAAAACGAAGCCCGAGAGGATCACCATCGGCATGATGAAAAAGAATACAGCAATCATCATGGCCTGCTGCTGGGTCCGAGCGATCGTGGAAATGAAGAGTCCCAGCCCGAGGGTCGTGAGCATGAAAAGGAGGGACAGGGCGTACAGAACGAGAAGGCTTCCCCGAACGGCAGAGTCCGAACAGGAGCAGGCTGGCGGCCAGCACGAGCGGTGATGATGACGAGGCTGATGATGACGAACGGCGCGAGCTTGCCGATGATGAGCTGCCCGGGGTGATCGGGGTGACGATGAGCTGCTCCAGCGTGCCCTGCTCCTTCTCCTTCACGATGGAAAGGACGTGAGGACGGTCGTGATGATCATGAGGATCAGGGCAAGGACACCGGGCACCATGAAGTTCCGGCTGGCAAGGGTGGGATTGTACAGGACCCGCACCACGGGCTGCACCTGCGCCGCACGGACTGCCGCAGACGCGGGATCCAGCGAGGCAAGCCGCGCGGCGGTGCGCGCCGCCTGCCTGGGAGACGATGAGGGTGGCGTAGGTGAGCCCGATAGCCGCGGACTGCGAATCGGAGCCGTCAGCCAGAAGCTGCAGCGGACGCTGCCGTCCCAGCCTCGCCTCGCCCTGCCGAACCCGGGCGGAATGACGAGCGCCAGGGATGCAGTGCCCCGTCTCGATGGCCGCCTCGGCGTTTCGCGCATCCGGCAGGTATCGCGCTGGCCGACGTAGCTGCCCGGACTCCAGGAAGCCTGCGACCAGCGCGCGGCTCTCCACGGTCGTGTCCTGGTCGCAGACGGCCAAGCGGGATGTCCTTCACGTCCATGTTCGCCGCGTACCCGAGCAGCACGATCTGCAGGACGGGCGAGACGAAGATGAGCGGCAGGAGCCGCTTGTCGCGGAAAAGCTGCTGAAACTCCTTGCGGATGATGAAACCGATCGTCCTCATCTCGCCCTGCCTCCGCAGGCGGAGGACGCTGAGCGCCCGAGGTTGACCGCGGCGAAGATGCCGTCAGCGCGAGCACCTGTCTCCGAACGCCCAGAACCCGGCACCCTTCACCATGATGGCGCGCAGCGCCGCCAGGTAGTAGCGGCCGGGCAGGAGGTAGCTCACCGCCTGGATGATCGGCGGCATGTTGCGGAAGGGAAAGACGAACCCCGAGAGGATGAACACGGGCAGCAGCGTGAGCAGGACGGAAAGGAGGAACGCCACCTGCTGGCTGTCCGAAAGAGTGGAAAGCAGCACGCCGAAGCCGAGGCAGCCGAGAAGGAAGACAGCGTCACCGCCGCGAGGTCCAGCCAGCTTCCCTTGCACCGTCACGCCGAAGAGGAAGCGGCTGGCCGCGAGGATGGTGGCGGCGGCCACGAGGCCGATGAGCAGGTAAGGCACCGTCTTTCCGACGATCAGCTCCAGCGGCCGCACGGGGGAGACGGCGATCTGCTCCATGGTTCCCCGTTCCTTTTCCCGCACGATGGAGAGTGCCGTGGACATGACCGCGGACATGATCAGGATGAGGACGATGAGTCCGGGCACGAGGAAGTTGGCGCTGCGCAGCTCGGGATTGAAGAGGACGCGGGGCCGGAAATCGATCGTTCGGCCGTGATGCACTCCCCGGCGCCCCCCGCCCCGCCCTTTGCAGCGAACGCACGAAGGCGCTCTGGGAATAGTCGGCGGCAACCGCCTGGACGTAGCCGATGGCGGTGGCCGCCGTGTTGCCGTTGGAGCCGTCGGCGATGGCCTGCACCTCGACCGTTCCGTCCGTTCAGCGATGTCGCGGCCGAATCCCGCCGGGATCACGAGCGCCACCAGGGCTGTGCCCTCGTCCAGGAGGCCGTCGATCTCCGACTCGCTGTCGATGACCCGCTTCAGGTCGAAATACTCGGAGTGCAGGAAGCCCTGGACGAAGGTCCTGCTGGTCTCGCTGTCTCGTCCCGGTCCAGGACGGCCAGCGGAATGTGCCTGATGTCCAGGCTGATCGCGAAGCCGAACATGAGGAGAAGGAACAGCGGGCACGACGAGGAGCATCCCCAGCGTCGCCGGGTCCCGGGAAATCTGGCGCAGCTCCTTCACCATGATCGTGTCCGCAATGCCGGTCGCGGCCGCTCATGCCTTCGCATGCGTCTCGCCCGCCTCGTCGCGTCGATCAGGCGGATGAACACGTCCTCCAGCGACGGCACGATCCGGGCGTAGCGCTCACGGCAGATCCCCGCGGCGCGCAGCGCGGCACAGCGCCGCGGCAGATCTCCTCCTCCCGGTCCAGGCCACGTGCAGGAGCGTGCCGAAAATCGCGGTTTCCCGCACCGCGGGTACGCCGCGGAGCACCGCCATGGCCGCAACCGGGTCGGCGCATTCCACCTCGAAAACGAGCCCCGTGATCACCTCCCGCTTCAGCGCTCCCGGGGCTTCCCTGGGCGACGATCCTCCCGCCGTGCATGAGCACGAGCGTCGTTGCAGTACTCCGCCTCGTCCAGGTAATGGGTGGTGACGAGCACGCGTCGTGCCCGCCATGGCCAGCTCGTTGATGATGTCCCAGAACAGCCGGCGGGACAGCGGGTCGGTGCCGCCCGTCGGCTCGTCGAGAAAGACGATGCCCGGGCCGGTGCAGCATGGCGCATCCCAGGGCCAGCCGCTGTTTCCATCCGCCGGAAAGCTCCCGCGTGAGGCTCTTTCCCGTTCCCTCCAGGCCCGCCATGCCGGACGGTCTCGTCCAGCCGCGGTCGGCCAGCTCCGCGTTCGGACAGGCCGTACACGCCGCCGAAGAACTGTGATGTTCTCCTCCACGGTGAGGTCGTTGTAGAGGGAAAATCGCTGGGACATGTAGCCGATTCTCCGCTTCACCGCCTCGGGATTCGCGGTTGATGTCTATCCCCGCCCACCTCCGCGGTCCCGGAGCTGGAGGAGAGCAGCCCGCAGAGCATGCGGATGGTGGTGGACTTGCCCGCGCCGTTGGCCCCCAGGAGCCCGAAGATGCTCCCGCCGGAACCTCGAAGGACACGGAGTCAACGGCGATGAACGAGCCGAAGCGCTTGGTGAGCTGCGGTCTGCCCGAATGGCCGGGCCGCCGTGCTCATTCGCCCACCGCCCTGTCCAGCCGCCGCGCGCGATCAGGCAGTCGAACAGACGCGGCCTGCTCGCGCAGGCGGGCCGCACGAGCAGCGTCTGCGCGTCCAGGCTCTCCGAGGACAGGGCGACGCCCTGGCGGTAGCGCTCCTGCGGTAGCGAGTCGTTCTCTTCGGCCTGGGCGGTTTCCGTCTTGCAACGAGGCATAGGCCTGGAGCGCGGCGTTCAGGGTGATTGCTGCGCGCACAACCTCGCCGGATACTGCGTCGACAGCCTCCGCTCGTATTCCCGGGCCTGGGCCGCACGGCTTCGCGCCTGTTCCTCCTGGGCTGGCACCTGGGGAAAGCGGCCAACGTCGAAGGACGCCATGATCCCCACCGACCAGGTCCCGTGAACTGGTCCGCCTGGGGAAAGACCCTCTGGTTGGGATTCGCCAGTGTGTAGTCGCCCGTGAGAAACACATTCGGGAAGAGCCCCGACCGGGCAACGTCCACCGCCGCCTCCTGTGCGCCCACCCGCGAGCGGGCGCTGGATCTCGGGTCGTGCCGCAAGCGCCCTCGACACAACGTCCTCCAGCCCGCCTGCGGCACCGGCAGCCGGCGCAGCGGCGGGATGGTCCCCGGACTGTCGGCGATGTCGAGAGCAGGCGCCCAGCGGGGCGCCGATGAGCAGGGCCAGCCGGACCTGCGCAATCTCGCTGATGCTTGCCGCGCGCGCGGTGTCGATCGTGCATCCTCCAGCCGCATCTGCGCCTGCAGCACGTCGTTGTTCGTGGCCATGCCCTGCTCGAGAAGCGTTCGTCACATCCGCCAGCCGCCGCTCCATCTGCCCCTGGCTCTCCATGGCCGACTTCTCCATGGCCCTCGCTTTGCGAGCTCCCAGTAGGCCTCCGAGACGGAAGCACCGCAGCTCCAGCCTCGTCCGCGCCGCATCGCTGCCGGCCGAGGAGCGAGGGCTCCGCCTGGCGGATCGAGCTGGCAATTCGCAGTCCCGTGAAGAGCGGCTGCTGAATGGAGAGCCTCACGATCGTGCTGTTGTCCAGGGGAGATTCGGGAAGAGTGAACGGAGGCCCAGGGTCCGGTCGTGCCGGGCGACATCCGAGAGCCGCGAGTATCCTCCCTGCAGCGAAACAGACGGCACGTACTGGCCCTGCATCTCTCGCAGCCGTGCGTTGGCGGCAGCCGACTCCAGCTCGTCCGAGCGCAGCCCCGCGTCATGAGCGAGGGCGAGCCGGATGCACTCCTCCAGGTCCACGGCGGCAGCCGGATCGGCCGCCGCGCCGACGGCAGGCGCATGACTGACAGACCAATGGCGGCGGCACAGCACACGATGCGAGCACGTCATGACGCCTCCTCCCTTTCACTCCCGCATCAAGGAGATGAAGGCGTTCTCCAGGCTCGGACGGGATCACCCGCAGGGAGGTCGACCGCGATGCCCGCCGTCCCGAGAGCCCTCTGGCCGCAGCCTCGGCTGCCGGGCACGTCCGGAACGACGGCATTCAATCGGTCACCGAAGAGCTGCACCTCGCGAATGCTCCGGAGAGTCGAAGCACGCTCCGCGCCTGCCGGGTGTCAGCGCAGACGATCTCCAGGACCGCCCCGCGCATCGCCGCGCTGATCTGGCGGGATGCTCCGACCGCCATGAGCCTGCCCGTCCTGCATGAGCCCGACCCGGGCTGGCCCTCTCCGCCTCGTCCAGGTACGGGGTCGACATCACGATCGTGATTCCCTCGCTGAGGAGCTCGCTGAGGATGATCCAGAACTCCCGCCGCGAAACCGGGTCCACGCCCGTCGTGGGCTCGTCCAGGAGGATCATGCGCGGGGCGGTGGACCAGGGTGCAGGCCAGGGCGAGCTTCTGCTTCATGCCGCCCGACAGCCGCTCGGCCAGGCGCCGCCTGAAAGGCAGCAGGCGCGTGAATGACGAGCAGCTCCTCACGGCGCTCCTGGAAGTCCCGCACGCCGTGGATGCGGGCGAAGAACTCGATGTTCTCGTCCACCGTGAGGTCCCCGTAGAGGCTGAAGCGCTGGGAGAGGTAGCCGATCTGGCTCTTGACCCACGGGAGGTTCTCGTCGCAGCGTCATGCCCGAAGATGCGAGACGCGCCCCGGCGTCCGGCTTCAGGATCCCGCACAGCAGGCGGATGGTCGTCGTCTTGCCCGCTCCGTCGGGTCCGACCAGGGCGAACATCTCGTCCTGCCTCGATGCGCAGGTCCAGGCCGCGGACCGCGTGCACGTGCGCCGTAGCTCTTCGAGAGGCCGATATCTCGACGGCCGCAGCGGCTGCTTCGCCGCGGACCCGCTTCACCGGTCTCGGCCCTCCGGCCTGTCGAGCGGCGGCATCCGCGGGCATGCCCGGCTTGAACATCTCCCTCGGGTTGGCGATCTCGATCCTGACGGCGTAGACGAGCTTCACCCGCTCGTCCTTTGTCTGGATGTCGCGCGGGGTGAACTCCGCCACGGGTGAGATGCAGGTGACCATTCCCGGGAAGACTGCTTCCCGGGACGGGAATCGATCGATGATGCGCGCCTTTCTCGCCGAGCCGGATGTTGCCCAGGTCTGTCTCCGGCACGTAGATCGTCAGCTTCACCGTGTCGACAGGTCCGTGATCACGTACAGCCCCGTGCCGGGCGCGGCAAGCTCTCCTTCCTCCACGAGCTTCTCCGTGACGATCCCGTCCGTCGGGAGCGTGCACCGTGCAGTCCTGGATGCTCTTCTGCAGCAGCCGCACGGAGTAGACCGCCTGGTCGACGCGGGCCAGCGCCGCCTTCACGTCTTCGGGCCGGGCGAAGTTCTGCAGCTTCTTCAGTGCCTGCGTCGGCCGAGGCGGCCTGCGCCCGGGCAGTGGTGAGCCGGGTCTCCGCGTCATCGCGCTGCTTCGTGGTCGCGGCGCCCGCCTTGAACAGGCTGCTCCATGCGCTGGAAGTCCTCCTGCGCGCTGCGCAGCGTCTCGTTGGCCTGGTTGAGCGCCTCCTGCGCCTGCGCGAGATCCTCCCCGCGGGCGCCGTTGGTCAGCAGGTCGAGCTGCGCCCTGGCGAGATCCACGCCGCTCGTCGCCTGGCCGAGCTGGATGTCCAGGGTGGCGTGGTCGATCACGGCAAGCAGGTCTCCCTTTCGCGACTGCGCGTGCCCTCGCTGACGTCCAGGTGGAGGATCTCCCCCGCTGACCTTGAAGAGACCTGGACGCTGGTCGCCTCGATCGTCCCTGATGCCTCGATCGCCGTGGCGGTTTCGTGGCATGCCGCCAGGGCATAAGCAGCGGCGGCAACTGCCGCCGCGACGATGGCACCATTTCATGTGTTTCCCTCCCCGGTGAAAAGCTGGCCGGCGGCCGTCTTCGGTGAGAATGCCGCCCAGGAGAATCCTGATGAGTGTCTCGAAGATCACCGCGGGAGGCGACGGTCATCGCGAAGAGCTGGGCAGGTGTCAGGATGGCACTCACCGCGCTCACGAACATCGTCGGAACGAGGCGGGCTCTCGATGTCGGTGCGGACATACCCTTCCCGTATTCCCTCCTCGAACAGCCCTGCGATCACAACGAACACGTGTTCCCGGCGGAACCTGTCGATCTTTTCCCACAGCTGCGGCTCACGGTAGAGCATGTCCTTCACGATGCTTTCGCCGAGCTCTGCGAGCTGTCGCGCGACGATGCCCAGGATGTCGCCCAGCCGCTCCGGGAAGGAACGGCGCGGTATCGCTAGCGACGCCGCCTGACGAGCGCGCAATCTCGCCGATCCTCCCTCCGATGGCCTCGGCGACGAGCTGCTCCTTGTTCGAGAAGATACTTGTAGAGTGTCTTCTTGCTGATCCCCTGCCGGGAGGCGATCTCGTCCATGGTGAGCGAGCTCACCCCTTCCCGGAAAAAGAGTGCCCGCGACCCTTCCAGGATCTTTTTCCGCTTTTCTTCGTCATCCATTCGCTTCGTGCCATTGATATACCCATAGGAAACGATTATTGTTTATTTAGTTTCCATATGGAAAGTACAGCATCTGCACGGAGATGTCAACAACATTTTTCTCAGTTTTGTCCCAGTCGTTGCGCTCGGAAAACGCGCCGAACCAGGCCGACGGCCAGCCCGACGAGACTCAGGACGAGAAGCACGGAAGGAAGCCAGTCACCCCAGCGCGTGTACAGGGTCTTGGTGACCCGTGTGAACGGGTACCGTGCCGGAAAGGTACCCCTCCGTGAACGGGGGAAGGCTGAAGAGGATGCGGCCGTTGGGATCGATGATGTTCGTCATGCCGCCGTTCGTGGAGCGCACGACGGAACGCCTGTTCTCCACGGCGCGGAAGACGGCCATGGTCATGTGCTGCATGGCGCCGGGCACGGAGAAGGACCACGCGTCATTGGTGATGTTGACCAGGACGTCGGCTCCGCGGCTGACGAATCCGCGGCAGAGGTATCCGAAGGTGTCCTCGAAGCAGATGGGAGTGGAGAAACGCACTCCTCCGGCGTCGAACACCGTGTACACGGTGCCCTTCTCCCAGAAGTGCGTGTCCGCGTTGACCAGCCAGTCATAGAAGGCCGGGAAGGCGTTTTCTGGAACGGGAAGCTCTCCGTGAACGGCACGAGGTGAAGCTTGCGGTAGGTGTCCACGATCCTGTCGCGGTCAAAGAGGATGGCCGCGTTGTAGTCCACCCGCACCTCCTGCCCGTCCTCCCTGCGCTTGAGCTGGCCGTCGTCATTGCCCACGACGATAGGGCAACAGGCTGCGCGGCCAGGAACTCCCTCAGCTCCTTCACCAGCCCGTATGTCTGCGTGTCCGGACGATAGCGCGTGTGCCAGTCGATGGCGGGCACGAACGAGGTCTCGGACCAGATCACGATCTCGGGTTTCTCCGCCATCGCCCGCAGGCTCTGCCGTTCCAGGACGTCGAGGGAGGCGCGGTAGGCCGAGTATCCGCCCTTCCAGGGATCGACGTCCTGCTGGACGAGGGCCACCTTCCACTGCCGGTCCGCCGCGCGTATCCACGGGCGAGACCAGGCCGTACACGACGACGCCGATGAACACGACGGCGTATCCCGCCGCGGGCACGAGGTACCGGCGCCATTCCTCGCGCACGCGGGCAGAGCCCGTCGGCGAACGCGCGTCCCAGGAGGCTCGGACGGATAGACGACCAGGAGCGAAATGCCCCAGACGCCGACGGTGTCCGCGATCTGGATGAACGGGAGGAAAGTGATACTGCGAGTACCCGAGATTGCCGTAGGAGTAGGCGAGAAACCCGTTGCTCTTCAGGAAATACTCGTAGCAGACCCACAGCGCGGACTGCAGGAGATACGCATGGCGCGGGAAAAGCGTGTCGGCAAGCTTCAGCGCCGGGCAGGGTGACGAGGAAATACGCGGCGTAGATCGGCGGAACGACGACCAGCGTGAGCGGATGGAACTTCCCCAGCCAGTAGTTGAAGAGTGCGTACGAGGCATATCCGAAGAACAAGCCGTAGAAGGGAACCGCAGGCCAGGACGCCCGGCGCACAACGGCGAAAAGGGGCACGAGGCAGATGAATCCGAGGGGAAACCAGCCCTGGTCCGAGAGAAAGCTCGGAAAAGCAAGGGCGAAAAGAAGCGAGGAAACGAGGAGAAGCCCGAGATCGATGAAGGACGCCGGACGGAGACGCCGGCGGGGAGTCGAGGGACACCTCAGCTCCTCAGGTCCCACACCTTCTGCTTCAGCTCACGGCCTGGTCGGAAGTGGGCAACACCGTGATTGCCGATGACCACGGAGTCACCGGTCTTCGGGTTGCGGGCCTTGCGGCCCTTGCGCGTGCGGATCTCGAAGGTGCCGAGCCCGCGCAGCTCGATGATCCTGTCTCCGAGGAGCCCGGTTTTGATCTGGTCGAAGAACAGGTCGATGATCTTGTGGATGTTCTTCTTGCTGACCTTGACCAGGGGGAAGATGTTTTCGACGATCTCGGCCTTGGAAAGCTTCTCCCGGGCCACGGCGTCAATCCGGCTAGGCTTTCAACCCGCTGAGCAGGTGCGACATCCTGGACTTCTTGCGGGCGGCGGTGTTCCGGTGATAGACGCCCTTCGAGACGGCCTTGTCGAGGAAAGACGACACTTCCACGAGCATCTTCTGCGCCTCGTCCTTCTTCTTGCCTTCCACGAGCTCGACGAAGTCCTTCACGAGGGTCTTTGCCCTGCTCTTGATCATCTTGTTCCGCAGGCGCCTTTTCTCGCCCTGGCGGTCGCTTTTCTCAGCTGAAAGATTCCTGGACAATGATTGGTACCTCCGCGTATTGCAAATGCAGCAAGCGCAACAATTTGTGAAGCTAACGAAACGGGTCCCTCTGTCAAGTGCCGGACTGCCGGCCGGCCCTGCGCCGGTGCCGCCGCGGCATTCGGCGCACCGCCTGCACGCCGCGGTTTGCCATTCCCGGGCCTTTCCTGTATCGTTGAAATGGACTCTCGAACTCACCCCAGGAGGCACGCGGTGGCGGTTGCTCAGAAGGTGTATGACTTTCCCCTGGCAAAGGTGGAGGACCAGCTTGTCTCCTTCCTGAAGCAGAAGCGCGGGGAATCCACCGTAGCCGACATGATCGCGGGCACCGGGCTGCCCAAGTACCAGGTGGAGCAGGCGCGCGAAGGCGGCACTGGACGAATACGCGGGACGGCTGAAGGTCACCGAGTCCGGCGAGCTTCTCTACTACTTCCCCAACGGGATGCGCAGCACGCTGCGCGGCGCGGGCCCCGCGCCTGAGAAGATTCTGGAAGAGCTTCAGGAGCACCGCCGCTCGGGTTCTGACGCTCCTCTTCAAGATCTGGATCGTCGGCATGCTCGTCGGATACTTCGTGGGGTTCGTGGCCCTCGCCGTGCTTGCCATCCTTGCCTCCGTTGCCGCGAGCGTGGCCGGCCGGGGCGACGGGCGGGGCGGCGGACGGGACCGCGGGCGGCGGATTCGGGGGAATGTTCCTGGTCATGCAGCTTTTCGACCTCATCCTGAGGATGTGGTTCTGGTCGAGCATCCTCAAGGACCCGCGGCAGAAAGCCCCGGAAGGACGGCCGGGCGTTCTACAAGTCCGTTTTCGGATTCGTCTTCGGGGAAGGGGATCCGAACCAGGGCTGGGACGAAGCCGAGCGGAAGTACATCATCTCGTACATCCGCGCCCACAAGGGCGTGATCACGCTGGAAGAGCTCATGGCGCTGACAGGGCGGGAGAATGACGCGGCCAACGCGCTCCTGAACCGCCTGCTCCTGGAGTATGAAGGGGAGCCCGGGCGTCACCGAGGACGGGACCGTCGTGTACTCATTCCCCGAGCTCATGCGGACGTCGGACGCCGCGCAGAGAGCCGTCGGCGCGGTGCCGCTTCTCAACCCTTCCACAAAGCAGGTTGTCCCGTTTTCCGCGAACAAGCCGCGCACGAACGGGTGGATCATCTTCTTCAACGCGTTCAACCTCGCCTTCGGATCATACTTCCTGGGCATCAGCCTCGCGCAGGGCGCGGATGCAATCGGGATGAAGGCCCCTTCCTTCTACTCGTTCGTGGGTCACCTGCTGCTGCAGGCAGGGATCAGCCCCGTGCCCATGATTGAGGTCGTCCTGGGCATCATCCCGGTGGCTTTCTCCATCTTGTTTTTCCTTGTCCCCCTCGTCACGGAAGATCCGTCTCGGTCGGAGGAACGATGCCGTTCGGGAGGAGACGCTGCGGAGAAGGATGATGGCCCACATCCTCTCCTCGCCGTCACGCGTCGATCCGCGGGACCTGCGCCCCACCGGGACGAACCTGGATCCCCGCGACCTTCCGGGGGCATGCCGCAGGATCCTGGATCGGATTGCTGCCGCTCTGAAAGCGGACCCCATCCCGCTTGAAAAAGAAGGGTTGTTCGCTTACCGGTTCAAGGAGCTGGAGAGGGAGGTTGCAGACCTGGAAGCGTTCCGAAAGGGCATCGATCCGAAACGCTATGAAGTGGGAAAGACGGTTTTCGATTCGGGGAAGTAGGCGTTCGGTCAGTAGTCACTCGGGGCTGCGCCTGGGGCTGCAGCCACTCGTGGCGGCAGCCGTTCGGCGGGATTTCACGTCCGGTCGCCGGGCCCGGCCCAGACGCCGTTTCCGGCCGAATGCCAGCCATTCTCATTGACCACTACCGGCCGCCTGGTCCAGCCAGCCTTCACGCGGCTGAGGGTCTCTTCCCATGTACGCACACCAGAAGTCGCATCAGGCGCTTCGACGCAGCATCCCCCGACGGCCACGGCGAGCGTCAGCGCCTCCTCGGCAGAAAGCCCCCGGGAAACCGACGCAAGAAAACCCGCTATCGTGGCATCACCTGAACCCGCGGTGCCGGCGATCCTGGGCACGGAGAATACCGGCGTGTACAGCTCGCGCTCAGCCCAGCCGGGAAGTCCGGCCACTCCCCCTGCGCCGGTCCGCAGGTACGCGCCCCGGTCACCCAGCTTGATGAGAACCGCGGATACACCGGCTTCCTGCACGCGGTCGCGCGAGCAGGGCCAGGTCGGCGAAGGTCACCTGCCGGATGATCTGCTCTCCGCCTCCCGTTCCGGCGAGCCTCGTGAACCCCGGCCTGTCCAGCATGTAGAGGAGCTCTTCGATGCTGGGAACGAACATGTCCACCCGGGGAAGAACACGCGAAAGCAGGGCCCCCCAATCGATCATGCCAGAAGGGCTTGATGGATCCGGAAGGCTCATGTCCAGGGAGGTCATCGCCCCCCGGGCCTTTGCGCGCGCAAGCAGCCTTTCGAGCCTCACTCCGCCGTCCGACCAGATCTGCTTCATCAGGGGCGGGTAGCCGAAATGAAAGATCGAGGCGCCTTTCATCACATCGTCTGGAACGTCTTCATCGGTGAAAGTATCATTCGCGCCCGGGCAGTGCAGGAATATCCGGTCGATCCCCGGAGGATTCAGAACGACGGTATAAGAAGTGACCTCCCCTTCCGCTCTGCCCAGCCCGCGCGAGAGGCTTTGGTCCATTGCCTCGACCCTCTCGATGATAAGCCTGCCCAGAGGATCGTTTCCGATCTTTGCCACGAGACGAACCGGCACACCCAGGCGATGGAGAGAAAGCCCCACGTTCGAGACCGCGCCCCCGGTGGAAATGACCGGCGCGTCCACCAGAGAGAGCCGCCCGGGACGGAACCAGTCATGACCGCCTTCGACCCCGGGGAAGCCGGGGATGATGTCAAGGCAGAGATGCCCGCAAACCACGATGTCGCCAGTGCCGGCGTTTTTCATGAGGCGCACAGTCTGGCAAATATCACCCGCCGGTTCAAGACCGGGGGTGCAGGTCACCGGGAGGGCGGGTCACCTGAGGTGCGGGCCGTGGGGCTGCGCGCCCCGCGCTTTCAAAGGACGCACTTTCAGGGAGGCCGGCAGGCGGCGATAGCTGCAGGGCCTGACCGGGCAGGAGGCGCACTCCGGGCGCGTGCGTGCAATGCCTTTTTGCGTGCTGGACGATCAGGGCATGATACTCGCTGTAGAGCGCCGCGTCCTTCTCCAGTGCATCATGGAAGAGAGCCTGGATGTCCTCGTAGCTCTCCGAGCCTTTTATAAGGCCGATCCGCGACAGGACGCGACGGGTGTAGGCGTCCACGACGAACACGGGCTTGTGAAAGGCGTACAGCAGTATCGAGTCCGCCGTTTCCGCCCCGATTCCCCACTCGGAGAGCAGGGCTTCGCGAGACGGGGAGCGGGCCGCGGTGAGGGCGCGCGGGCGCGAAAAGAGTGCGGCAACGACCCTGAGTTTTCTTGCTTTCTGATTGAAATACCCGGAGCTTCGGATGAGCCGTGCAAGGCGGCCCCGAGGAAGGGCAAGGATATCCGACGGCAGCCTGACGCCCGCCTGGCGCAGGCAGCCGAGGGCGGCGTCCGCGTTCGTCCACGCGGTGTTCTGCGTGAGCACGGCTCCCATGATCACCTCGAACCTGCCGGCCGGTGTGTTCGGATGCGTGAAGTCACCGGGATGGTAGCCGCGGGGATCGAAACCCCGGCGGCCGGCGCTCCCCGGAATCGGCCACCACCCGCGCGGCCCATACGCGCTGAGGATCTGGGCGTATAGATTCTCCAGTCGTCTCTTCAGAAGGGCCTTCGTCGTGGCACCCTTCCGATGAGGAGCAGGGCGAGCCCTGCACAGAGTGAGATCGGGAACCAGTCACCCCACCGCGTGTACGGCGTTGTGCGCTGGGAAGTGAGGGGAATGTCGACGACAAGGCAGCACTCCTGGTAAAAAGGAGCCTGCGCACGGATCATCCCGCGGGAGTCCACCAGGCACGTCAGGCCGGAAGCCGCCGCCCGGGCCAGGGGTCTGCCGTTCTCCACCGCCCGGAAGACGGCATTTGCCGCATGCTGCATGCCCTCCGTCTCGGTGAGCGACCAGTAGTCGTTGGAGAGATTGAGGATCACCTCAGCCCCGGCCGCAACGAACTTCCGCACGTCATTGGGAAAAACGTCCTCGAAGCAGATGGGTGTGGACCATGAAAACTTGGGGTGCCGGAAGACGACCCGGCGATCTCCGGGTTCCCAGAGATACGCATCGAAGCTCAGGAGGAGGGCGTACAGAGAGGGCAGCTGTTTCTTGTAGGGAAAATACTCCGTGAACGGAACGAGGTGGATCTTGTGATATGTTTCGACCCTCTCACCTTCCGGGGAAAAAAGAACCGATCCGTTGTAGTCGAACCTGTCCTGGACCCCATTGTGATCCACGAGGCTGTAGTCGTCATTTCCCGTGAGCAGCCAGGTGCTCGAGTCCCTTCTGGTAGGCCAGGAAGTCCTTCACCAGTGCGGCGAGGGGAAACGCCCGGGGATCCTCGCGGCTCCAGCGCCGGATATTCGGGACAAACGCGGTTTCCGACCAGACCACCATGTCAGGGCGCTCGGAGAGCGCGCCGTCGGTGAGCCGGCGGAGGGTGTCGAACACCGCGCGGTAGTCGTCCTTGCGCGGGTCATCGTTCTGCTGCACCAGTGCCAGCCGGACCGGACCGCGCAGGGACGCCCGCGCGCGCCGCATCCACCGGCAGCCCCGATGCCGCCCCATGCCAGGCAGAAAGCCAGGGAGGCTGCCGAGTGTGATCACGGGAGCCAGCGCCACATGCTCGCGCCGAAGCGCGGCGCGGGCGCGAAACGGCGAGCAGCTGAATTGGCGAGTGTCACCACGAAAGTGACTCCCCACACGCCCGTCAGCGACGCGACCTGGATGAGCGGGATCACGGAGTACTGCGATGTGCCGAGCATTCCCCACGGGTACCCGAGAAATCCCATCCCGCGCAGCCAGTCGAAGACAGTCCATGCTGCGGGGAAAACCAGGAAGCCAAGCTTCCCTGCGCGGCGGAAGATCACCAGGGTTGCGGCCATGAACGGGACATACTCCAGTGCGGTGACGACCGTCACGAACTGCAGGGTCAAAAGGTTGAAGGTTCCCAGCCAGTAGTTTGAAATCATGGTCTGCAGGACTCCCGCAAGCGTCCCGTAGAGGATCCCGCGTCCCAGCGGCACATCGGCAAGGCACAGCATCAGCGGGACCAGGCAGAACCAGCCCAGGATGGGTATGCCGCCGGTGCGCAGAAAGGAAGGAAACGCAAGGGCGTTCAGTATTCCTGACAGGATGGCCAGGGGCAGCGCCCAGGTCGAGCTCCAGGGCTCTGCATCCAGAGAGGCGGAGCGCGGCGCAGCCGCGCGGAGGGCGGCAGGCAGCCGCCTGACGCGCACGGCGACGTACCACGCGGAATCAAATGCGAGAAGCGGCAGAAATCGCAGTCAGGGCGGAACGCCGCTCCAGGGCGCTGCTGGGCGCCAGGAGGCGGTTCCCATGCGAGCGTCATGAACCGCTGGACGTAGTCCATGTTCGCGTTTGTAGCGTAGATATAGGTGAATAGAAAAAAGACAACGGAGAGCGAGAAAAGGACTTCCGGGATCCCAGAGCAGGAATGCGGGAAGCTCGCGCGGCCGCCGGCGGAGGAAAAAGACAAGAGCAGCAGCGGCGGAGGCGACAGTGAAGAAAAAGGAGAGCGTCGTACAGGATCCGGGAGATCACTTTTGCGCCAGGGATCGGCGGCGGTGCTCTTCCGCCCGGTAGCGCTGGTAGAGCCCAGGAAGAGCGCGAACAGCACGCAGTACACCGCGGAACCCGCCGCCGAGGGAACGAGGAAATACACCGCGGCGGTCGGAAAATCGGCGTCGATCGTGGGCGCAACCCAGTGCGGGATGGAAAAGATCCCCTGCACGGGGAAGTCGGCTCCGCGCGCGCCTGCCTCCCGGTAGCTCCAGTACATGAAGGCGGCGCCCAACGCCGTGACCAGCGCGATGGTGGACCAGAACAGGAGCCACCGCAGCCGGCGTTCCACGGACGGCAGGCGGAACCAGACGAAGTGGGAAACGAGGAAGAGCAGGGGGTAGAGAAGGTACAGGTACAGGGGCGCCGATCGGGTCATGATGAACGCGGCGAGAAAGGGAACCGCGAAGAGAAGCGTACCGCAGACCTCGAAAATCGCACGCACGGGATGCACCGTGGCCGAGATGGCAAGCACGTACCGGCCGAGATTCGTTTCCCTGGGCTTTTTCATTCCTTCTCAGGACACGATAATACGGAAGTATCTCTTCTTTCCAGCCCTGAGGAGGATGACGCCCGTCCTCCGAATCAGCATCCGTGACCACCGCATTCATGTCCGTGACGTTCTTCCTCCCGACGTACGCCCCGCCCTGGCTCACGAGCCGCCGGGCGTCGCTCTTCGTCGCGCAGAGAGTGGAACGAACGAAGAGGTCGACGACACCGATCCCCTTGACCAGCTCCGCGCGGGGAACCTCGACCGACGGGACGCCCGAGAGATCGCCCGGCCCTTCTCCCGCTGAGAACGCGGCCCGCGATGCGTCTGCCGCCATGCGCGCAGCGTCTGGCCCGTGCACCAGGGTGGTGATCTCCATGGCCAGACGGCGCTTGGCGTCGTTGATCCTCTTGTCCCTCGCCGCGCACAGCTCGCGCGATCTCCGCGACGGGCAGAAACGTGAAGCGCAGCATGAAACTGCTCCACGTCCGCGTCCGGGACGTTCAGCCAGTACTGGTAGAACTCGTACGGGCTGGTCATCCCGGGATCCAGGTACAGGGCGCCCTTCTCCGACTTGCCCATCTTCTTCCCGTCGGACCGGATGACCAGGGGCGAGGTGAGGGCGAAGGCCTCCACGCCCTCGACGCGCCGGATCAGGTCCATGCCCGGCCACGATGTTGCCCCACTGGTCGTCGCCGCCCATCTGCAGGCGGCAGCCGTGCGTGCGGTAGAGCACGAGGTAGTCGTACGACTGGAGGAGCTGGTAGTTGAACTCGATGAACGACAGGCCCGTCTCCAGGCGCATCTTGTAGGTCTCGAACGTGAGCATCCGGTTCACGGAGAAATGCCGCCCGATGTCGCGCAGGAACTCGATGTAATTCAGCGGCGCGAGCCACTCCGCGTTGTCCAGCATCAGGGCCCTGCCCGTCGCTGAAATCGAGGAACCGCGAGATCTGCGAACGAAAGATCTCCGCGTTGGCCGCGATGGTCTCCACCGGCAGGATCTTTCGCATCTCGCTCTTGCCCGAGGGATCCCCGATGCGCGTGGTGCCTCCGCCCACCAGCGCGATGGGCCGATGCCCGGCGCGCTGGAGGTGCGCCATGAAGATGAGCTGAACGAGGTTGCCGATCTGCAGGCTCGGCGCCGTGGGATCGAAGCCGATGTAGAACGTGACTTTCTCGGTGTCCAGGAGCTTTCGCAGCCCCTCCTCGTTGGAGCACTGGCTGACGAAGCCCCGCTCTTTCAGCGTGTCGAAAACGTCCGGGGCGGTACCCCGCGCATTTCTTCGTTCACTCCCCCACCCTTTTGTAGTCCTTGATGGCCTTCTTCAGGGTGGCACCGATGTCTGCCATCTTCACTCTTTCCTGTTTCATCGAGTCCCGGTACCGGATGGTCACCGTCTGGTCATCCTTTGTCTGGTAGTCCAGGGTGACGCAGAAGGGCGTTCCGACCTCGTCCTGCCGGCGGTAGCGGCGGCCTATGGCGCCGCTCTCGTCGTAGAACGTGCGGAAATCCTCGCACAGCTCCTCGTCGAGCTTCCGCGCCATCTCCGACAGCCCGTCCTTTTTCACCAGCGGAAAGATCCCGACGGTGATCGGGGCCAGGCGCGGGTGGAAGCGCATGACGACCCTCTTCTCGCCTTCGACGATCTCCTCGTCGTACGCGTCGGAGAGGATCACCAGCACGGTGCGGGTGAGACCCGCCGAGGTCTCGATGATGTAGGGGATGTAGCGCTCGTGGCTCACCTCGTCCAGGTACGTGAGATCCTTGCCCGAGAACTCGGTGTGGCGCTTCAGGTCGTAGTCGGTCCTGTTGTGGATGCCCTCCAGCTCTTTCCAGCCGAACGGGAACTCGTACTGGATGTCGAAGGCGAGCTTCGCGTAGTGGGCAAGCTCGTCCGGTCCGTGCTGGTGGAAGCGCAGCTTGCTCTTCCTGACGCCGAGGTCCAGGTAGTACTGGAAGCGCTTCTCCTTCCAGTGCTCGAACCATTTCATGTCCTCTGACGGGTGCACGAAGAACTGCATCTCCATCTGCTCGAACTCGCAGGTGCGGAAGATGAAGTTCTTGGTGGTGATCTCGTTGCGGAATGCCTTGCCCACCTGGGCGATGCCGAACGGAACTTTCACGCGCCCGGTCTGCAGGACGTTCTTGTAGTTGACGTAGATTCCCTGGGCGGTCTCCGGCCGCAGGTAGATCAAGCCCTCCCTCGTCCTCCACCGGGCCCATGTGCGTGGTGAACATGAGGTTGAACTTGCGCGCCTCGGTAAGCTGGGCGGCGCCGCAGTCGGGGCACTTGTGGGCCTTCATGTTCTCTTCCGGGATCTGGTCGGCGCGGAACCGGTGCTTGCAGTTCTTGCAGTCGATGAGCGGATCCGTGAAGTTTTCCACGTGCCCCGAGGCTTCCCACACGCGCGGATGCATCATGATGGCCGCGTCCAGCCCGACGATGTTCGAGTTCAGCTGCGTCATCTGCCGCCACCAGAACTCCTGGATGCGCTTCTTCAGCTCGACGCCCATGGGGCCGTAGTCCCACGCGGAGGCCAGGCCCCCGTAGATCTCGCTTGAGGGAAAGATGAATCCCCGGCGCTTGCACAGGGAGACCAGCATGTCCATGGTCAAGGCGGGTACATCTCGGTTTCCGCCATCACTTCACTCCTTATGGATTGGCTTTTTCCAATATCGCAATTGCCCGGGCCGCGCGCCTGCGCGCCTCCTGGACACCCATGACCCGGATGCTCTCCACCAGCGGCGGGGAGACTTTCGAGCCGGTCACCGCCACGCGCAGCGGCATGAGCAGGTCACCCAGCTTCATGCCCAGCTCCTCCGCCAGAGCGCGCAGGCGCGCTTCCGCAGCTTCGGGTTCGCGGCCACTGTACTCGGTGGCAGTTGCGTCTCCGCCCAGGTCGGGAAGCAGCGCAACGGCGGCGCATGGCGTTGATTGTTCCCGCGGCGTCCGCTTTCCTCGGGCAGGAGGTCCTCCGGCGCCGGTGCCGGCGGCTCCTCGAAGATGAACCGCACCATGCCGGGCACCTCCGAGAGGACCTTCACCCTCTCCTGCACGAGCCCGGCCACTCCTTCAAGCATCGCGCCGTCATCGCCGGGAAGCCCGGCGGCCTTCATGAAGGGGGCGATGAGGTCGGCCAGCTCCTGCCTGCTTTTCGACCTGATGTACATGCCGTTGAACCACTCGAGCTTCTGGTAGTCGAAAACCCCCGGGGCCTTGTTCAGCTTCTCGATGTCGAACAGCTCCTCGAGCTCCTTCAGGGTGAACAGCTCGCGCGAGCCGTCGTAGGACCAGCCGACCAGCGCGATGCAGTTCAGGAGCGCATCCGGCAGGTATCCCTGCGCGCGGAAATCCCGCACGCTCGTCGATCCCAGCCGCTTGGACAGCTTGTGCCCGTCCTTGCCCATCACCATGGGGAGGTGGCAGTACGCCGGGGGCCTCCATCCCAGGGCCTCGTACAGGATCACGTGCATCGGGACCGAGGGCAGCCATTCCTGGCCGCGCATGATGTGGGTGACCTCCATGAGGTGATCGTCCACCGACATTGGCCATGTGGTAGGTTGGAAAGCCGTCGCTCTTGATGAGGACAGGATCGGGGCTGATGGCCGTGTTCTCCACGCGTGATGTCACCCAGCAGGATGTCGTGGCAGCTCGTCGACCCTTCCAGTGGAATCGCCAGCCTGATCACCGACGGCGCGTTCGACGATTCCGCAGCCCGTCGCTCCTCATCGAAAGGGTCCGGCAATGCCGATCGTAGCCCTGCTGGGATGGATCGCGCCTGCTCGCCATGGCGCAACTTCTCCAGGCGCTCCGCGGTGCAATAGCAGCGGTACGCCCTGTTTGCATCAAGCAGTGCCTGGGCGTACTTCGTGTAGATTGGAAGGCGCTCGGACTGGAAGTACGGCCCGAACGCGCCGCCCACATCCGGCCCTTCGTCCCAGCGGAAGCCCAGCCATTCGAACGTGTCGTAGATGTCCTGCAGCGCCTCGGGGACAAACCTCTTGCGGTCCGTGTCCTCGATGCGCAGCACGAACGTGCCGCCCTGGCGGCGGGAATAGAGGTAGTTGTAGAGCGCGGTGCGCACGCTCCCGATGTGCTGGAATCCCGTCGGTGACGGCGGGTACCGCACGCGAACGCCCACGGAGTGAGCCTCCTGAAGGAAAAGTGTTGCGCAAGTATAGTGTCAGAGCGCCGACAGGGTCAATCCGAGTGACCGAGCAGCCGAGCGCGGCAGGCGCGCGCCCGCGACTCAATCAGCCGCTCTTTCGAAGAACACCATTCGCGAAACCGCGGTATTGTACAATACGGCGGTTTCACGGGTCCTTGTCGCCGCTTTGCCGGCCGCCGCCCTTGCCGGAGTTCTATTACTTGAGCGCGGCCAGCACGATACCAGGCGTGAGAAGCTCCGGCAGGATCACCGGATCCTTCCCGCCGGCGGGATAGTACACGTACAGGGGCACGCTCGCGCGGCCAAACCCGGCAAGCGCGCGGGAGATGGCGTCATTCGTGTCCGTCCAGTCCGCGCGCAGCGTCGCGATGCCCCGCTCCGCAAAGCGTGCGCGCACCGAGGTGTTGTCCAGCGCGATCTTCTCATTCACCTGGCAGCTCAGGCACCACCGGGCCGTGAAGTCCACGAACACCGGCGTGCCTCGCCGCTGCAGCTGGTCCAGGCGCTCCGCACTCCAGGGTTCCCACGCCGTGCGCTGCTTCGGAAGCCGCCGCGGGCGTGCCCGCGGCCCGCCCGCGGGGCAGGAGCCCGGCGACGGCCACGGTCCCGCTCGCGACCAGAAGCACCGCAAGCACGCCGGCTGCGACGCGGGTCCCGGCGGGTCGGCTGATCACGCCCCAGCGTCCCCAGATCCAGGCGCCCAGTCCGGCAGCGAGCATCGCCCCGAGCAGGAGAATGACCCCGGTGGATCCGGTCAGCGCCGCCAGAACGGAAGCCATCCAGACAGCAGCCGCCATCATGGGGAACGCCATGACCTGGCGGAGGGTTTCCATCCAGGGTCCCGGCTTGGGCAGCCGGGCCGACCAGCCGGGGAATCGCCGACAGCAGGAGAAACGGCGAAGCCATCCCGAGGGCGATCGCCGAGAACACCCCGAACGAGACCCCGACCGGGTGGGACAGCGCGTACCCGATTGCCGCGCCCATGAAAGGCGCCGTGCAGGGAGTTGCAACTGCCGTGGCGAACATCCCGTTGAGGAAGGAGGCAGCTCCTCCTCTTCCGCGGACGACTCCCGCCGAGCCTCGTCAGGAAGATGCCGACATCGAACACGCCGAAGAGGTTGAGCCCGATCAGGAAGAAAAGCACTGCCGTGACGGTGACCACAACGGGATCCTGGAACTGGAATCCCCAGCCAAGAAGACTCCCGCCCGCGCGCAGTCCGACGAGCACGCCCGCGAAGATCCAGAACGACACGAGCACGCCGAGGGCAAAGAGCAGTCCCTGACGCACCCCTCCTCTCCCCTGCCCTCCAGCGTGACCCACCAAGGCGAGGACCTTCAGCGAAATGACGGGCAGAACACAGGGCATCAGGTTGAGAATCAAGCCGCCCACAAGCGCCAGGAGGAGCGTGACGATGAGCGCAGCGGCTCGCGTCTGCGGCGGTGACGGGCACATCCAGCTCGACTGCGCTGCGCGTCCCCGACCCGGTCGTGACGAGCAGCCCTGACAGCCTCATCAACTGCGCCGCGCCGGCCTCCCTCGGGAGCAGCAGGCGGATCGACGATCTTCCTCGCGCCACACTCTGCAACTCCGAAACTTTGACCTGGCCGGGTGAATCCGGATAGAACATCAGCCGGGCACCGCCGGGGGGCGGCGGCATGACAGATTCCACGAGGGTGACCTGGCGCGAATCAGCGGATGCCGAGAATTTCCTGAAGAGGCAGTCACGGGGAGAAGGGATCTCGTTTCCCGGAAGGATCGAGCCCACCGGACGTCTGTTTTCGGTGTGCCTGCCTGCACCGGCAGGGAGAGCTCGAGCGCCGCCTTTCCCGGTGTGCACTCAACCCTGCACGCAAGCCAGCCCGCGCGGGCCTTCAGCACGAGCCTGGCGCCGGCCTGGCCGGCCTGCGGCGGCACAATTGTCGTTGCCAGCAGGACCTGTCCGGAGTAGCCGTATGTCACGAGCCCGCCCGACTCGAATCTTTCCGGCACCGGCCATCGCAGCGGCCCGGCGGTGAATCCCGCGGGGAGGTCCCAGCTGAGAGTCGTCGGCAGGCCGGAATCCCCGGGATATTTCCAGTAGACGTGCCAGTCCGGGTCCATCTTCAGCATGAGGGCGGCAACGAACGGCCTCCCCGGCTGCACGGCCACGTCCTCGGCAACAAGGCGCGCCTCGACGGGGCCTGAGCGCACAGCCTGTGCGCGGGTCCACGCGGGCGCCATGGCCAGAGAAATTGCGACAAAAACCGGCAGAAATAGGCGCAGGCGAGATCTTTGAATACCTTTGATCATCTCAGGAATTCCAGGCTCCTAGTTGATAATATCTTCCATTGGCAATAATATATGCATATTGGAGCTTCGCCGGGATGAGAATCACCACCAAGGGCAGGTACGGCCTGCGCGCAGTCATCAACCTCGCCAGGTCGAATCACAGCCGCCCCGTGTCAATCGGGTCCATCGCGTCGGAGGAGAATGTCTCCTCGGAGTTTCTCGAGCAGATTTTTTTCAAGCTGAAAAAGGCCGGCCTGATCAGGTCCATCCGCGGTCCCGGAGGCGGATTCGTCCTGAATCGCATGCCTGGCGAAATATCGGTGCAGGACATCCTGGCGGCCGTCGGAGAAACGCAAGGGCCTCACGCCGTGCACCCTGCGGCGGAAGACCCTGTGCGACAGGCCCGAGCCGTGCGCGGCGCACGATATCTGGACCGGACTGCAGAAAACCATGGAAGACTATCTCAGGAATGTCACGCTCAAGGATATCCTGGCAAAGAACGGCAAGAAGTCGCTGGCCAGGCTCGAGGCTGGCCAGGACTTTTCAATCTGAGAGGCTGAAAAGATACCTGCGCCCCGATTCGCGCATCTCCTCGTCCAGGCCGAGGTCATAGGCAAGATCGAAGGTAGAGTATCGGCTTCTCAGGAGACGGATGTTGCGGAACGGCAGGCAGGCGTCCTCGCGCTCAACGCCGAGCTCCTCCAGCGAAAACGGAAATCCGATCCCCTCCAGCAGCTCCACCGCCGCAGAAAGCTCGTCGAGCATTGCAGCGGCAAGCCCGGCAATCCGGGACCGCCCGGTGCGGAAAGCCTCCAGCCGGCCGGCAAGCCCGCCGCGATCGCACGTGCGTCCCGCCATTTCCTCGTTCACCTTCGCCATGAACGGCAGCAGTCCCTCTTCAACCGTATCCTGCCAGGGCGGCTCTTCATCGAAGTCGTGAAGCCTCGCCATGTCGTTGACAATGTGGTCCGGCACGCGCCCGTGAATGTCGCGGTACGCGTGAAGCATGATGCGGCTCGCCGCCCCGGTCAGGATGCCGTGCAGCTCCCAGGGTTCGTTGCGCACCGAGTGCGCTGATTCCCAGAAATGCGCCATCGTGTGCTCCGCCGAGGCGGCGGACCGTGAGCCGCCGAGGGCCTGCATGGCGAAGCCAGAAGAAAGCGCCGCGTCAGTGAGTGTCCGTGCCGCCTCGCCGGGTTCGCGCCCGAGCCGGCGTGCCGCTGAAAGCGCGCCGCGGGCCGACTCCAGGGCGACCTCCGAGACAAGAGCGCAGTAGCTTTCCCCCGTGACAATGCGGGAGATATTCCAGTCCAGGAAAGCAAGAAACTTCGCCAGGAGGTCACCCAGCCCCGCCAGGTGCATCTCTCGCGGCGACTTCTCCATGACCTCCAGGTCACAGACAATCACCTCCGAGGCACGCGCGGGAGTCGAGCCGTGAAAGCCGTTCACGTTGAGCGCCGCGGTGCCCGAGCTGTACGCGTCAACTGACGGGGCCGTTGCAACACACCAGTTCGGCACCCCGAGGACCAGGGACAGTCTCTTCACAAGGTCACTGATGACCCCGCCGCCCACGGAGACCAGGAGGCCGGGTGAGGCTGCCTTCACATCCGATGCGAGGCGATCCACCATTTCCGCGGTCGGATGCGGTTTCGGCCGGGCAGGGAGGACGCGCGACACGATATCGGCCCGGGCAGCGGCCGATTTCCACCGGCTCCCGGCAGCAGCTTCCGTGTTCTCATCGCTTAGCACCCAGATGCGGCCGCGCCCGTGTGCACGGGCAAGCAGATCCGCTGACTCCTCCAGGGCACCGCGGGACACCAGGACCGTGCGCGTGCCCAGCCGGTGAGTCTGCCCGCACGAGCAGCGGAGAGTGCCCTCGGAGTCGAAATGCGACATGAAGTCCCTGAAATGAAAGTCCTGCACGCCGCAGTTATACATGAATCCCTCGGCAAGGTATAGTTCTGACGAAAAGGAGAGGTGATGAATGAGCGGACCACGGCCGGCGCGAACCGGCCCCTCCTCGTGCTGGACTTCGATGGTGTGATCTGCGATTCAGTGGAAGAATGTTTCGCCTCCTCCTGGACCGCGTACCGCGAGCTGTTCCTCGGGCTCCCGAAAACCGAGGCGCCGGCCGCGACGCGCGCAGAGTTCCGCGCTCTGCGCCCGTTCGTCAGGTCGGGCGAGGATTTTGTCCTTGTCCAGGAGCTCGTTCACAAGGCTGAACGCGTGGACAGCCAGTCAGAGTTCGATCGCGCCTGGCAGCGACCCGGCATCCCCTCGCACAGGGTTTTCAAGGACCTGTTCTACCAGGCGCGCAGCACGCTGATGGAAAGGGACCGGCAGGCATGGCTGGCCATGAACCCGATCTACCCGCATGCGGCGTCCGCTCTCTCCCGGCTTCCGCCCGACCTGGAGTTTTTCATCCTTTCCACCAAACGGCCGCAATTCGTGCGGGAAACCCTCGCGGCAAACGGGATCCAGGTGGCGCCGGAAAAGGGTCCTTTACAGCAGCACGGAACCGAAGCTTACCGAATGGTAGAAAGGCTGCTTCAATCCCGTGAAGCCCCGAGTGCGATTTTTGTCGAGGACCAGATCGACGCAATTCGCGGAAACACCAATCCGCGCATCCAGGTCTACCTCGCATCGTGGGGATACGTTCAGAAGAGCTGGTACGGAAGGACCCCGCCGTCCCCCTGCTCACTCCCGAAGCCTTTGTGAGGCTCCTGGCGGGGCTGGGGTAGGCTGCGCACAAATGTCACGGGGTACCGTGACCGGCAAATGTCACGGGGTACCGTGATTCCGGGACGTGCCGATGAGGGGCGGAGAGTCGAGCCCTTCCAGTCGAACGGCCGGCGCACCAGGGCTCGAACCGTGATGAACGAATAGAAGAAACCGAAGAAAAAGAGAAAGGGCAGGAACCGCAGGAAGTACCGGGCCCGGTTCTTTCCCTCGTAAAGGCCTGCCAGCGCCGCAAGGAGACCGATGCTGAGGAATGAGTTCAACGAGAGAACCGCCACGCGCCAGTCCAGAATCCCGAGGGGGAGCACGACGAGGCTGCCGACCAGGTAGAAGAGGACGACGAATGAAAACGACACCCGGGTGAAAAGGTCCGGCGAGAAGAGCGCCCCCGCGTTCCAGCGTGTGTGCTGATCGATGAATGCGCCCCAGCCGGCCTGCGCCCGGGTGAAAGCTGCGGCGCGGACGGTTGTGCACGTTCTCACCTTCCATCCCCCCGCACGGCACACGGCGTCCAGGAGCATTGCGTCCTCGGTGACGGAGAAGCCCAGCGTGCGGAACCCGCCGATCTCCTTCACGGCCTGCGCCCTGACGGCCATGTTGTTCCCGAAACACCCTGTGGGCATGCCAATGCCGGCGACTCCCGAAATTGTACTGGTTCAGGAGAGGCTGCTCGAACGCCTGGAAAAGGCGCAGGAATCCCGGGGCCTCGTCCAGCTCGATGCGGCCGAGCACGACGCCGATCCGGGGATCGCTGAAGTGGGCGAGCATCTCTTCTGCCCAGGTGGGAGGGACAACGCAGTCTCCGTCGGTGAAGAACAGCACATCCCCTTTCGCGCAGGCGAACGCCAGATCGAGCGCCGCCTGTTTGCCGGTAAGGCCCGCCGGCTCCTTCGCGTTGTGGATCACACGGGCCCTCTCCCCGACCTGGCGGCAGAAATCGTCCAGCAGGGCCGCCGTGCGGTCTGCGGACCTGTCGTCGACGAAGAGCAGGAGCACATCGGGCCGCGTCTGGGAGCGCAGGGATTCCAGCAGCTTCGGCAGGGTGGCTTCCTCGTCACGAACGGCGACAATGACCTCGGGGCGCGCATCTGTCCCGGCATCCCTGCGGGCAGTCCGCACGGGATGGGCCGCGCTCTCGGCGGCCATGTTGGAGATGACACCGACGGAAAGTGCAACGTGGAGGAGGAAGATCACGGCGCTCACGACGGCGAAGGCTGCCAGGAATGCTGCCATGGCCGTGAGAGCCTAAAGCAATCCCATCCTTTTCACAAGCACGGGGAATCGATACACTGGGCGGCATCATGCAGATACGGGGGAAACAGTGGGAGCGGGGCTCGGTCCTTGTGGCGGATGGAGCCTGGGGCACCGAGTTTTTCAAGCGCGGCCTCATGCAGGGTTCGCCGCCCGACGAGTGGAACCTTACGCACCCCGAGATCGTCCGCGAGATCACGCGCGAGTACCTCGAATCCGGCGCCGACATCATCCTGACGAACACTTTTGGAGCGAACCGGTTCAGGCTCGAGCCCCACGGGTTATCCGGCAGGGTGAAGGAAATCAACGAATCCGCCGCGGTCATCGCGCGGGAGGTTGCCGCAGGCACGGCCCTCGTTGCGGGGGACATCGGGCCGAGCGCCCGTTTCCTCACCATGGGCGAAGTGACCCCGGAGGAGCTTTTTGAAGTCTTTGCCGAGCAGGCCCGGGCGCTGGCGGCGGCCGGGGTGGATTGGATTGTCGTGGAGTCCATGACCGATGTCGAAGAGATGGCCATCGCCGTGAAGGCGGCCGTTGAGACTGCCCGCGTTCCCGTGGTTGCGAGCATGACCTACAACCGCACGCCGAAAGGCTACCGCACGATGATGGGCAATACTCCCGAGACCTGCGTGAAACGCGCCGCCGAGGCAGGAGCCTCCGTGATCGGCGCCAATTGCGGATCAGGAATCGAGGACTACGTCCCGCTGGCGCCTCTCCTGCGGGGAATGACGGCGCTGCCCCTCTGGGTCAAGGCGAATGCAGGGATCCCGCAGATCATCGGCGGAAAAGTCGCCTACCCGTTGACGGCGGAAGAGTACGCCGCGTACGTGCCGGCGCTCGTTTCCGCGGGCGTGGATGTGATTGGGGGATGCTGCGGAACGGATCCAGGGTTTATCAGGGCAATCAGGCACAAGGTGTCCGCGGGGAGCCCGGGGCGGTAATGGGCGCGGTGCTCTTCCTGTTCAGCATCCTCCTGCTCTTTGTCCGCGGCGACGTCGCTCTCCTCCGTGCCGCCCGCCGGGGACAGGCAGCCGTCATGGCCCAGGTGTCCGACGGCCAGCGCGCGCTTGCGCGGAAGGTGTTCTTCCTGGCCGTTTTCCTGGGGGGACTGCGGACGGACTTTCGAAGGTTTCCCGGCGTGCTTCCGCGGGTTTTCATGATCGTCTCCAATCACCAGAGCCTTGCAGACATTCCGGCGATTACTCTCGGCCTCCCCCACCACGGCGTTCGTTTCGTTGCAAAGAGAGAGCTGCGGCGCGGCATCCCGTATGTCTCGCGCTCCCTGCGTTTCGGCCGGAGCGCCCTGGTGTCGCGAACCCGGGATTTCGCGGAAGGCCAGAACGAGCTGAGGAAGCTCGCCGCGGTCTCGCGGGAAGGGATCTGCCCCATGATCTTCCCCGAGGGTACACGGTCAAAGACCGGCCGGCTGCAGGAGTTCTACTCCGGCGCGGTCCGGGTCATCCTCGAGCGTCACCCGATGCCTGTTCTTTCCGTGGCCGTTGACGGGGGGCACTCAATCGCCACCATCCCCCGGCTCCTTCTCCACCTCCGCGGGGCGACGTACCGCGTGAAGCCGCTGACCCTCCATCCGGCCCCCCATGGGAAAAAAGAAATCATGGAGCTGCTGGCAAAGACGAGGTCGGAGATCTCAGACCAGGTATCGAGCTGGCGGCTGGCCGACCTGATGAAGAGTTCACAGGCATAAAAAAACCCATCCCTGGAGCTCGGGCTCCCGGGGCGGGCTTTTCCTGAAAAGTCCGGGCATTCACCGCGGCACGGTGTACCGTGCCTCAGTGGCCGCCGAATCCTTGCGTCAGACCTTGAAATCGCTGGGCTTGCGTTCCTGCCTGTGGCACTTCTCGCACTCGGCCGTATTGCGAAGCTTGCCCGTGGTGAATACCTGCTTCATCTTGATCTCTCCGCCGCACGTGCAGAAGAACTTCTGGGTAACGATGCCGACGCGCGCGTTCTTGCTCAAAACTTCAGCCATGTCTTTCCACCCTCCTTCCGTCTTGAATTGAGCCGCCGATCCGTATGTGGGGAAAAGCGAGCCTTGTAAATCTATCGAATGCGGCGGAAAAGTCAAGCCCCGCAAGAGGATCCGCACTTGCCGCGCACGGCTTTTCCCAGCATCTTTCTTTCCTAAATGAAAACTTACCGGGGAGTTCTCCTGGACGCGGACAATACGCTCTTTGACTACGACAAGGCGGAGGCCGAGGCCCTGGAGGAAACGTTCGCCCGCACAATCCCGGACGTGCCGCGGACCCATGCCGCCGCGGCCTACCGCGAAATCAACGCCCGCTACTGGAAGCTGTTCGAGCAGGGGTCCGTCACGGCGGCCGGGCTGCAATCGGGCCGCTGGAAAGACCTCTTTCAGCAGCTCGGCCAGCGCGCCGACCCTTCTGCGGCCGCGGCCGCTTACGTTGAGCGCCTTTCGACCAAGACCCACTTCCTTCCCGGAGCGGCGGCGCTCGTCAGCGAGCTTGCCCGCAGGGTCCCTCTCGGCCTGGTCACAAACGGGCTGTCCCTCGTGCAGAGGGGCAGGCTCGCCCGCTCGGGAATCGGCGTCCACTTTTCCGCGGTCCTGATTTCAGAAGAGCTTGGGTTCTCCAAGCCGGACCCCCGATTCTTCCTCGCGGCAGCAGGAGCGCTGAACGTCCCCGCGGACCAGCTCCTGTGCGTGGGAGACAGTCCCGCAGCGGACATCGCAGGCGCCCGGGGGGCGGGGATCGATGCCTGCTGGTTTTCGCCGTCCGGCGCCCCGTGGCCCGGGCCGGGCGAGCCGCCCCGATACACCGTCCGCGCACTGTCGGACGTACTTCCTCTCTTTAATGTCGCCAGGAGCGACCGATGAATGTCGCCAGGAGCGACCGGGGTGTGTACCCGCAGCACTGATTTTGCTATACTGCGGCTCCACCGGAAAGGCACATGAAGCGCCGCAACGCATCCTGATTGAAAGGAGAATGCCTTGATACAGGTCGAAAACGTCACGAAGAAATACGGCCAGCGCACGGCAGTCGACCACCTGAACTTCACCGTGAACCGGGGAGAGATCCTCGGGTTCCTCGGGCCGAACGGGGCAGGGAAGTCCACGACGATGAACATCATCACCGGCTACCTGTCGGCAACGGAGGGCTCGGTGAAGCTCGACGGGCACGACATCCTGGAGGAGCCGCAGGCAGTGAAGAAGCAGATCGGCTACATGCCTGAGCTGCCGCCGCTGTACGTGGACATGACCGTCCGCGATTACCTGTCGTTCGTCTGCGACATCAAGGGCGTGTCCCGCTCGCGGCGGAAAGAGAGCATGGCACGGTCCATGGAGATGCTGAAGATCTCCGACGTGAGCGGCCGGCTGATCAAGAACCTTTCCAAGGGATACAAACAGCGCGTGGGCATTGCCCAGGCGGTCATCGGCACGCCCCCGGTCCTGATCCTGGACGAGCCGACCATCGGGCTCGACCCCCAGCAGATCATCGAAACACGGAATCTCATCCGGGACCTCGGGCGTGAGCACACGATCATCCTCAGCTCGCACATCCTTCCCGAAGTTCAGGCGGTGTGCAGCAGGGTCCTGATCATCAACAGGGGGAAGATCGTGGCAAGCGACACCCCGGAGAACCTCTCGCGCGGCATGACGGCGGACAATCGGCTGAGCATCCGCGTTGCCGGCGGGGAGTCGGAAGCCCTGGCGGTGGCGCGCCGCGTTCCCCAGGTGGTCAAGGCGGAAAGCCTCGGCACGCGCGAGCATGGCACCGTGGACCTCGTCGTGGAAGCGCACAAGGACCGGGACGTCCGGCGGGAAGTGTTCATGGCCTTCGCGAAGGCCGACCTGCCCCTGCTCCAGATGAAATCCATGGATCTCACACTCGAGGAAATCTTCCTCAACCTGATCACCGAAGAAAGGGAGGTATCCTGACATGCTCGCGGTATTACGTCGGGAACTCAGGGCGTACTTCGTCTCGCCCATCGGCTTCGTCTTCGTGGGGTTCTTCATCCTCATCGCGGGCGTGTTCTTTGCCATTTCCAACCTGCTGTCGGGAAACCCCACCTTCAACGGGGTGCTCAGCAGCCTCACCTTCATCTTCCTCTTCCTGGTCCCCATTCTTACCATGCGGCTGATCTCGGAGGAAACCAGGCAGAAGACCGACCAGCTCCTCATCACCAGCCCCCTCAGCATCACGGGAATCGTCCTGGGGAAATACCTCGCCGCGGTCGGGGTTTTCGTGATCACCCTGCTGATCACGGTCCTCTTCCCGGTGATCATGAGCTTCTTCTCCCTGCTCGGGCTGGGGTGGTGGGAGATCCTCGGCGGCTACATCGGGTTCCTCCTCATGGGCTGCGCCTTCATCTGCCGTCGGGCTGTTCTTCTCCTCCCTGACCGACAACCAGCTTATTGCAGCGGTGGAGACCTTCGCCGCCCTTCTCCTGATCTGGATACTGGATTTCGTAGCGCAGAGCGTGCCCGCTGACGCGGTCTCGGGCCTGGTCTTCCTTGCCCTCCTGGGCCTCTGCCTCGTGGCGCTGGTCTATTTCAGCACGCGCTCCGTGGGTGCCGCGATTGTCACGTTCATTCTCGCGGCGGCCGTGATCGTGCTCCTGTTCGTCTTTTCCCGCTCCTTCTTCACGGGGCTGATCGCGAAGATCCTCAGCTGGTTCTCCCTGGTGAAGCGCTACGGCGACTTCAGCCTGGGAATCCTGTCACTGAGCCCGATCGTGTACTACATCTCGTTTTCCGGCGCGTTCATCTTCCTCACGATCCGCATGATCGAAAAACGGCGCTGGGTGTAAGGGAGGAACGCCGTGAAAAAGAACCCGATCCTTGAATCGCTGTCGAGCCGAAAGTTCCGCTTCGGAGGGTATGC
Organism: uncultured Spirochaetota bacterium; assembly: GCA_963845325.1. Lineage (GTDB taxonomy): Bacteria > Spirochaetota > Spirochaetia > SZUA-6 > Fen-1364 > Fen-1364. The sequence continues at coordinate 81,756 of CAWJRT010000032.1, read as the reverse complement.
CACGCTGCTGATCGTTGCGGCACTCGCCGTGGTGATCGTCATCAACGTGCTCGTTGACCAGATTCCCGGGAAGCTGGACCTCACGAAGAACAAGATCTACTCGCTGTCCGAGGAATCATACAAGCTTCTTGACTCGCTGAAGGCTGACGTCACGGTCACCACGATCGGAAAACAAGGGTCGGAGGACCCGACCGTGAAGACCATCCTCGGCAAGTACGCGGCCCACAGCGGGCACATCAAGCTGCAGACAATCGACCCCGAGATGAACCCGGGGTGGACCAAACAGTTTGACACCACCGGCCAGGGCCTGGGCGCCGGGACACTCGTCGTGGCGCTGGGAAAGAAGTTCAAGACGATCGGTGTGTACGACATGTACAACTACGACACGTCGAACTACGACCCGACCAACCCCAACTCGCAGCCGCAGCTCACCTCGCTGTCCGTGGAGCAGAGGGTGACCTCGGCGCTCCAGTACGTGTCGGCGGCCCGCAACGTTACCGCGTACGTGCTCACGGGCCACGGGGAACAGACGCTGGGGACCCTGGGCCTTGCCAACGCCGTCAGCAATGAAAACTACGAAACCAAGGAGCTGAACCTCCTCACCGAGAAGGTCGTGCCGGCGGATGCGGACATGGTCCTGGTGATGGCCCCGAAGAAGGACCTTTCTACGGAAGACACGGACAAGCTGCGTGCGTGGCTGGCCGGAGGGGGGCGGATGGTCGTCATGCAGGATGTGCTCACCCAGGGGAATACGCTCCCGAACCTCGCCGGGCTCCTGAAGACGTACGGCGTCGAGGTGCAGAACGTCGTCGTGGTGGAGGGAGACCAGAACAAGGTGGCCGCGCAGAACCCGCTGTTCGTCATCCCCTCCCTCGAATACCATGACATCCTCTCGCCGCTGCGCACCAACAACTACGAGGTGGTCCTCATCGGCGCGCAGGCGGTGCAGACCCTGGATTTGAAAAAGAAGACCCTGAAGATCGAGCCGCTCCTGACCTCCTCCGCGCGGTCCTATGGAAAAAAGGACATCGCAAACGCCAAGTCGGTCCAGAAGGAAAACGGGGACCTGCCGGGCCCCTTCACGCTGGCCGTGGCCATCACCGATCCTGCCCCGGATCCGGGAAAGCAGGACACGAAGCTGGTCGTGATCGGTGACGTGAAGTTCCTCCAGGCCGGGCTGCCGGCGCAGGTACCCGGCAACGGGGACTTCTTCATGAACACCCTCGGGTGGCTCAAGGGCCAGAAGGAGAGCCTGACGATCAGGCCGAAGAGCATGCAGCAGATGAGGCTCAGCATCAGCGGCCTCTGGGCGCTGCTCCTTTCCGGCGTCGTGGTCATCGTGCTCCCGCTCCTGATTCTGGGCGCCGGCTTCGTGGTGTGGATGAGGAGGCGCCACCTATGAGCAAGCGCGGATGGACGCTGGTCACCGTGGCGGCTGTCCTCGTCGTCCTGATCGGTGCCTCCTTCATCGTCAGCAGGCCGAAGCACTGTCCCGGCGGCCGCCGCTGCAGTCCAGCACGAGCTTTCCAAGGGGGACAAGGACAAGCTGGTGAGAGTCACCCTCTCCGACCGGCCGGAAGGCACGCTCACCCTGGCAAAACGGTCGGGGAAATGGAACACGGAGCCCCCGGTGACCTTTCCCCTGGAAGAGACCGCGATCGATGACCTGCTGTTCAGCTTTTCGTCCCTGAACGCGGAACGCGTCATCGACGAGCATCCTTCAGACCTCGGCCAGTTCGGGCTTGCGCCGCCGCGCGCGGTCGCGGTGGGAACCTGGGAGGATGGGACGTCTCACACTCTCCTGCTCGGGGACAAGACGCCGACCGGCAGCACCTTCTACCTCCAGGTGAAAGGGGATCCGAAGGTCTACACCGTGCAGTCCTTCGCGGGACTGCACTTTCATTGGACCGTGAAGGATCTGCGCTCACGGACCATTTCCCCCGCGATCAACTACGATGAAGTAACCTACGTGAAAATCATGGAACGCAACGGCACCGTGATCGAAGTGAGGCGCAAGGCCGACACGGAAACCAAGAGCTTCCAGCTCGGATTCGGGCAGTTCATCGTGACCCGGCCCTACACCACTCTGCGCGGCCTGGATTCGCAGAAACAGGACCAGATTGTCAAGGGCGCCCAGTCAGTGAGCATCTCCGATTTCGCGGACGAGCCCCTGAAAGGCCTGGAATCGTACGGCCTGGCGCCGCCGCGTGCCGAGGTGACCGTCCGCGACAAGTCCAACACCGTAGACTACATCTTCGGGTCGGAAAAAGGCACCCAGACGTGGTTCGCCATTCGCGGCCAGACCGGGCGTGTACCTGGTGGACACGTCGAGTCTTGATTTCCTGAAGACCAGGCCCTTCGACATCATCGACAAGTTCACGTTCATCCCGAACATCGAGGACGTGGACCGGATGGACATCACTGCCGGGGGGAAAACGCACTCGCTTGTCATCACGCGGACCACGAAGAAGGCCCCACCCGCGGCGCCGGGCAAGACGGCCGAGCCGGACGAGGTGACCTCCGCATACACGGCGGACGGAAAAAAAGTGGAAGACGAAAGTTTCAAGAAATTCTACCAGTCTGTCATCGGTCTGCAGGTGGAAGGGGAGATGGCGAAAAAGGTCCCCGACACTCCTGAGGTGACCGTGAAGTTCACGCTGAACAAGGGAGACGTGAAGACCGTTCGGGTGGACTACGCGGCCTATGACCGTGACTTCGACGCGATTTTCCTGAACGGGATCGGCGAATTCGCGCTGACGAAAGGCCAGCTCACTGCAATGCTTGGAAAGCTGGACCAGCTGCTGTCGGGACAGAAAGTAACAGACTGAAGGGATAGAGACACCGAGGGCCGCCTGGGGCGGCCCTCACTGCCTGCCCCCGGCCCTGGCTGCGAGGGCCGCCCCGGGCCGGGCCTTCGAAGCCCGCCTACTTGCCCCCCACCTTCGCCTTGAGCTCCCAGGACTGCGTTGCGGGATTGCGCGCAAGGGAGTCGAACCCCATGTCGAGGACCCGTCCGGATTCGCTCTGGATCCGGACGCGGCGGGCCAGGACGTTCAGCTCGGTCACGCGGAACTCCTCGCCCTCGAACTGCAGGCGCGTGCCCATCGAGGGAAGGGCCTGCCGGGCCTCCTTGTACACGTCGAACTCGTACGAGAGGCAGCACAGGAGGCGGCCGCAGGGCCCCGAGATTTTCATCGAGTTGAGAGTGAGGTTCTGCTCCTTGGCCATCTTGATGGACACCGGCCGGAGACGGTCGGTGATCGCGTTGCAGCACAGGGCCCTCCCGCAGATGCCCACGCCGCCGACAACCCGGGCCTCGTCTCGAACGCCGATCTGGCGCAGCTCGATGCGGGTCTTGAACACCGTGACAAGGTCTTTCACGAGCTCCCGGAAATCCACGCGGTTTTCCGCCGTGAAGAGGAACAGGATCTTCTGCTCGTCCAGGAGGTAGTGAGCGCTCACCAGTTTCATGTCGAGGCCCCGCGCGTCGATCTTCTCCCTGCACAGGGCGTATGCGCGGTCCTCCCGCAGGTCATTCTCCTGCATACGGGAGAGGTCCGAAGCGCCCGCAATGCGCACGATCGTGTGCAGCTCGTGGCCGGGCCCCAACAGGTCTGTTTCCCTGCCCAGGACCTTGCCCAGCTCGTTGCCGTACCGCGTCGGTATCACGACCGATGCCCCGACAGACAGCTCCATCCCCGGGGGAGCCTCGCAAAACTCGGTGGCGCTCGAATAGAGGACCTTCACACGCCAGATCGCGCGCCCATCCGCGGGTGCTTGAGAGCTTACGGGCGCCGGCGCGGCCGATCCGCTGTCCTGGGGAAGCGCCTCGTCTTCAAGGATGAGATCTTCCCCGTCTCCGACCAGGTCCCCGTCTTGATCGCTACCGCGATCCTTGTCTTGATCGCTGCCGCGATCCTTCTCCGCGTCGCTCATGCGATCTGCTCCTCCTTCGGCGCTCACGACACGAGGTTCACGAGCATCCCGTTGATCTCGTCGATCTGGGCAAGAATGGCCAGCTGGTCCTTCTGGGCTGCCAGAACGGATACGGCCAGCGCTTCCAGCTTTTCGTCGATCACCTTCACCATGGTGAAACGTTTGCGCTTGAGGATATTCGCCCCGGAGGTCGTTTCCTCCACGACGATGCTGTGCGCCACGGTGAACTTCACGAACGCCTTCACGTGGTGGCGATATTCCTTGATGGCCTCCAGGGTGGGTGCCTTCTTCAGCGAATCGCCGGCGGAAAACACCGCGTCCAGGAGCTCCTCTACGCTGCGGCGGCGCCGGGCATCATCGAAGTCCTCGGGAGTGAGCTCTCCCTCCTCCGCCGCGGACTCGACGAGATTCGAAAACTCCCGCCGCTGGGTCTTTTCGCGTCGGCCTGCCTTCTTCTTGTCAGGGATCGGATACTGCCAGGACTCCCCGAGTGAATCGATGCGCGCCATCAACCAGGAGGATCAGCGCCTCACGCCCTGTGCCGAGACCACTTCCTTCGGCGGGGCCTGCACGGCGGCCTTCTGCCCGTTGCCCGGGGCCGCGCGGCCGTTCTCCGGCGGAGTGGAAGAGGTGACCTTGCAGGAGCCGTTGAAGATGACTCCCTCTTCGATGATCAGCCGCGGCGTGGTGATGTTGCCCAGAACAAGGCCCGTCGAAAGGATGATCACCTTCTCCGTGGAGATGATCTCACCACGAAGCACGCCGCCGACGACCACTGTCCCCGCGTTCAGCGTGCACTCCGCCCGGCCGTTCTTTCCGACGAGAACCTTGCCCTTTGTGCGGATCACGCCCGTGAAGTCCCCGTCGATGCGCAGGAGGCCGTTGAGGTCGAACTCACCCTTGAACCTGGTGCCTTCCCCGATGATCGAGTTGATGAAGGCGTCGTCGGTGACGTGCGAATCGCTCAATCGCTGCTCCTCAGGTTGACGGCGAGGGTGGATGCGTTCTCGGGAGTGATGGACAGGAACTGCATCGGGTTGACGTAGGACGAACCCAGGCGGACCTCGTAGTGCAGGTGCGGTCCCGGTGGTCAGGCCCGTGATGCCGATGTACCCGATGACGTCACCCCGGTTCACGTGGTCTCCCTTGTGCTTGCCGGCGAAGCCGCTCATGTGCGCGTACCGTGTGTAGAAGCCGTACTTGTGCTGGATGGTCACGAAGTTGCCGAGGTCTTCGGTGTAGCTGGTCTGGAGCACCGTCCCGTCCGCGGTGGCGACGATAGGCGTTCCGACGCCCCAGGCGATGTCGACGCCGGTGTGCATGTACCCGACCTTGGTGAAGGGGTTGGTGGTCCAGCCGAAACGGGTGGTGATGATGCCCGGTTGCCCCCTTCAGGGGCCACGTGGTGGGTGTGTTTGCCATCAGGTCGCGGAAGGCGGTGAGCACCTTCGTCACCTTGTCCAGCGAGCCGGTGGAGTTGCCCAGGAGGCTCGTCAGGGTCTTCAGGTCGCTGAGCTCACGGGTGCTGTCACCCGAGGCCGTATCCTCCGGGATACGACGGGAAGCTTGCCGCGACAAGATTCGTCCCGGCCGCGGGGCTCGTATCCAGGCTTTCGATTGCGACAGCACGCTGTCGATGCTCGTCTTGAAGTGTTTGCCGGCGGTCCGGATGGAGGCGATCTCGTCCTTCAGGCTCGTGAGCGTCTTCTCGTTGGCGTCCCGCTCCTGCGTGAGCTTGACGTTCTGCTCGTTTGTATAGGTGAAGTGCGTGGCCAGCACAGAAGAAGCCCACCAGGATGATGCTCAGAGTCAAGGTGACGAAGATGAGCGTGAAAAAAGAGATCTGGAAGTTGAAGATCTTCTTTTCGGAATGGGGAATGAGCATGACGGTGAACCGCTGCTTCCCCTTCACCATGATGTACTTGAAAAAATTCGCCTATGGAAACCCAGATGCGGCGAAACCAGGACCCTATCCTGTCGGCAAATTCCTTCTCAGCCTTCTTATACTCTGTGACAGGCAATGCGTCTTCCTCTTCTACGGTCATGGTCTCAATCAGATAGTATAAGAAAAACCGAGGAAGGTTACCATAGGCAGCCTTTCTTTGTCAAACGGAGGGACATGCCGATTCCCGGAATCCCTGCGGCGCGCAGCGTAACGGGAAGGACCTGGTGTGCGCAACGCCGCTTGAAAAAAAGTTTGACTTGCCACTGACTCCATGCTATTCTTTCTAAAAATCGAGAGATTCAGACTCCACTCTTTCGAAATCACGAACCGACGGAGATTTATGCGCTATTTCGATACTCACGCACACATAGGTCTCATAACCGAGGATCCGATAGACCAGCTTATCGTCGTGCAGGAAGCGCGGCAGGAGGGTGTTCAGCATCTCGTTACGGTCTCCAACAATCTCCTGGACTTCACCCAGTTGTACGAAAACCTGAAGACGGAATCCCACATCTACCATAGTATCGGAATATCCCCCTCGTCGGTTGAGCAGCCCGGAGAAGACTGGGAGGTCAAGATCATTGACGGCACGCGCCTGGAGCGCGTGGTGGCCATCGGCGAGATCGGGCTGGATTACTACAGGAAGTTCGGTGACCGTGACTCCCAGGTGGAGCTTTTCATCCGGCAGCTCGAGCTCGCGGAAAAGCTTTCCCTGCCCGTCATCATCCACAATCGGGACGCCGGATCGGACGTGCTGGACATCCTCAAGGAACGCCTGCCGAAGAAGGGTGGAATCCTGCATTGCTACTCTGAAGACTACGAGTACGCCAAGAAGGCACTGGACCTGAACCTGTGGATCTCCTTTGCCGGCAACGTGACGTACCGCAACGCCCGAAACCTCCAGGACACCGCCCGGAAAATGCCGCTGGAGCGCATGCTCATTGAAAGCGAGGCGCCCTTCATGGTGCCGGCCATCCACCGCGGCAAGCGGAACAAGCCGTCCTACATCAACGAGACCGCAGGCTTCATTGCCCAGCTGCGCGAGGTCTCGGTTGAAGAGCTGACCGAAACGCTGTACACGAGCAGCCTCACTGTCTTTGGACTCTCCTAAGCCCGCCCTCTTTCACAGCATCACCGTCTCTTCGCTCACCGTGCCCGGCAACGTCTGGCTTGCCCCCATGGCCGGGTATACGGATGCCGCCTTCCGGGCGGTGTGCGCGAAGCAGGGCGCACGCCTGTGCTTCACGGAGATGGCCTCCGCGGATGCGCTTTCACGCAACAACGGGACCTCACTCCGGCTCCTCCAGATGACCCCGGAGGAAACGCTCACGGGATTCCAGATTTTCGGCGCCAGCCCGTCCGTTGCCGCGGCGGCCGTTCGGCGGATCGCGCCGCTGCATCCCGCGATCGTGGACCTCAACTGCGGCTGCTCGGTCCCGAAAGTCCTGAAGGCGGAGTGCGGCGCCCTGCTGCTCCGCAGCCCTGCGCTCATCGGCTCCATTGTCCAGGCCATGAAGTCGGAGACCGACGCGCCCGTTTCCGTCAAGCTGCGCCTGGGGTGGGACGGCTCGAGCCACACGTACCTGGCGTGCGCCGAAGCCGCCGTCAAGGCGGGTGCTTCCCTGGTGACCCTGCATCCCCGGACCCGGGCGCAGGGTTTCAGCGGGACATCCCAATGGGCCCACATCCGAACCTTGAAGGAGGCCAGCCCCGTCCCGGTCATCGGGTCCGGTGACCTTTTCACGGCCCAGGACTGCCAGCGCATGATCACTACGACCGGCTGCGACGGCGTGATGATTGCCCGCGGATGCCTGGGCAATCCTTTCATCTTTTCCCAGACGGAAGCCCTGCTCAAGGGACAGGTCGTGGAACCGCGCATAGGACCGGAGGAGAGGCTTTTCACCGCGATTGCGCACCTGCGGATGCTCGCGGAGAGCGTCGGCGAGGCAAAGGCATGCCGGGACATGCGCAAGCACTTCGTGGCGTACACCAAGGGGATGGAGGGGGGCTCGGTAGTCCGTCAGAGCGTGGTCTACGCGGAACGGATTGACGAGTACGAGGAAATCGTGGAGAGCTACCTCAGGGCATAGCCGCCGCAAATGCCACGGAGGCCACGGGGTACAAATGCCACGGGGTGCCGTGGCAGCCGTGGCCGCGCAAAATGCCACGGGGTACCGTGGCCGCGGTTGACGCTCCCTCACCTTTCGTGTTTCATTCCTCTGTGGAAGACGCGAACGATTCCCTCCGGCACCACTGCGGGGTCGTGGGCATCTCCTCCGACACTGAAATCAACATTCCGGAGCTTCTTTTCTACGGTCTTTTCTCGCTGCAGCATCGCGGCCAGGAGAGCGCCGGCCTTGCCTATCATCGCTACGGCCGGATCAAGTCATACCGAAGCGTGGGCATGGTGACCAACGCCTTGTCCCACTACCTGACGGATGAACACCCGTCCCGTGTCGGCATCGGCCACGTGCGCTACTCGACAAAGGGCACGAACAAGCTGGCCAATGCACAGCCGATCGTCGTCTCGTGCAGCAAGGGTGAGATCGCCCTCGCGCACAACGGCAACATCTCCAACTCGGAGGATCTCCAGAAAGAGCTTGTCGGCGAGGGTTCGATCTTCCAGAGCACCTCCGACACCGAGCTGCTCCTGCACCTCGTGGCCCGCTCGCGGCAGCCGACTTTCCGCGACGCGCTCATCGAGTGCCTTGCCCGAATCCAGGGGGCGTACTGCTTCCTGCTCATGCATGACGGGAAGCTGTACGCGGTGCGGGATCCGCACGGGTTTCGACCCCTCGTGATGGGCACGAAGGAAGGCCAGGTCCTGATTGCCTCGGAGACCTGCGCTTTGGAGATGTACCAGGCACGGGACATCAGGGAGATCGCCCCCGGAGAGATGGTGACCGTCGAGGGCACCCGGATCACCTCCGAGATGCTTCCACTGCCGAAGCCCGAGAGGAGGGCGCATTGTGTCTTCGAGCTCATCTACTTTGCGCGGCCCGACTCCACGGTATACGCCAGATCGGTTCACATGGCGCGCAAGAAGATGGGAGAAATGCTCGCCAGAAGCGATGACGTGAAGGCCGACATCGTCATCGCGGTGCCGGACTCGGGCAACAGCGCGGCCCTGGGCTATTCGGCTGCCTCGGGGATCCCCCTCGAGCAGGGACTGACGCGCAATCACTACATGGGCCGCACTTTCATCCAGCCCACCGCCGCCATGAGAGAATCCGGCGTTCGCATGAAGCTGCATCCCATCCGGGAAGCCATAGCCGGCAGGAAGGTCATCGTGGTGGACGATTCGCTGGTTCGCGGGACGACGGCACGCCAGATCGTGAAGCTCCTCCGTGAAGGAGGCGCCCGGGAAGTGCACCTGCGCCTGTGCTCTCCGCCCATCCGTTACCCCTGCTTCTATGGTATCGATATTCCGACCCGGGAAGAGCTGATCTCCAACCGCCTGGACCCGGAGGGGATCGCGCGGGAGATCGAGGCTGATTCCGTACGCTTTCTCACCCTCGAAGCTCTTCGGGAATGCGTCACGGAACCGGAGAATTACTGCAGCGCGTGCTTCAGCGGCCGTTACCCGGTGCCAGTGCGGGACGCCCCTGTCAGCAGGAAGACTTGAAATGAGGAACCGGTGAAATCGTACAGCGAGGCAGGCGTCGATATTGACCGGGGAGACCGGTTCGTGGACTTCATCAAGAGCATCCGCTCCCGGGCGGTGGATCCCGGCATCGGGGGGTTTTCCTCGGCGCTTCCGCTCGACTCCCTCGGCTTCAGAAACCCGGTCCTCATGACCACGACAGACGGCACCGGCACGAAGCTCCTCGTCGCAAAGAAGCTGGGAAAATTCGATACGATTGGCATCGACCTCGTTGCAATGAATGTGAATGACCTCGTGGTGTGCGGCGCCCGGCCGGTTGTGTTCCTTGACTACATTGCCTGCGGGAGGATCGACGAAACGCGCATGCACGATCTGGTGCGCGGGATCGTGCGGGGGTGCGAGCTGGCCGGCTGCAGTCTTGGCGGCGGGGAGACAGCGGAAATGCCCGACCTGTACGGAACGGACGACTTTGACCTCGCGGGTTTCGCCGTTGGGATCGCCGAGAAAGACGCTGTCCTCCCGCGTACATCGGAGATCAGGCGCGGAGACCTGGTCCTGGGCCTTCCCTCGTCCGGCATCCATTCGAACGGCCTCTCCCTGGCGCGCAAGCTCATTCCCGAATCAGATGCCGACGCGTGGGCGGACATGCTGATCCCAACGCGCATCTATGCCGCCGAGATGAAGGCCTTGGTTCAATCCGGCAAGGTGCTCGCCGCTGCGCACATCACCGGCGGAGGGCTCTTCGGCAATCTCCAGCGCGTCATCCCGCAAGAGCTGGCTCCAAAGCTCACCTTCGACTGGCCTGTGCCGCAGATCTTTGCCCGCATTCAATCCGCCGGCGGCGTGACGGACGCGGAGATGCGCTCGGTATTCAACCTCGGGATCGGGATTGCGGTGGTTGCGCACGCGGAAGACAGGCCGCTTTTGCGGGAGAAAGCCAGGGAGGCCGGCACCGACCTGCTGGACATCGGGGTGCTCGCCTGATGGCGCGGCTGGCCGTATTTGCTTCGGGGACCGGCAGCAACTTCGTTGCCATTGCCGCGGCGGTGAAGGCAGCGCACCGCCATGGAGTTGAGCTCCTCCTGTGCGATGTGGCCGGAGCGAAGGTCCTGGAACGGGCCGCGGAGTTGGGTGTTCCGACGATGGTCGTGACCTACGGCGGCCAGCCGCGCCAATCAATTGAAAAAAAGATCGTCAGGCACCTGGAGAGGCGAAAAGTGGATGTTGTTGCCCTTGCCGGCTTCATGAAACTCCTCACTCCGTTCTTCCTGGACTCTTTCAAGGGTCCGATCATCAATCTCCACCCCAGCCTGCTTCCCCGTTACCCGGGCGCCCACGCAATAGAGGAAAGCTTTCACTCGGGAGACAGGGAGCTGGGAATCTCGGTCATCCGCATCGACCAGGGCATCGACACGGGACCAATCCTGCTGCAGAAGTCCTTCCAGCGCGAAGGCTCGGAGAGCCTGGCCGAGATCGAGTCCAGGATCCACGCGCTGGAGCATCAGTGGTTTCCGCGGGTGGTGCTTGAAACGCTGGACACGATTGACGGCATGGCCCGTTCGGGGGACAACAGGCCGGGCGACAACCGGCCAGAGGACAACCCCGCGGGTCGGTCTGCGGGTGCGCGATGAAAGTTCTCATCCTCGGCTCCGGGGGACGGGAACATGCGCTTGCCTGGAAACTCGCCGCAAGTGAACGTGTCACGCGCGTATTTGTCGGCCCGGGCAACGCCGGGACCGTGGGAGTCGGGAGAAATCTTCCGGGTGTGAACCCGCTGGAGTTCGACACCGTGGAAGCGGCATGCAGGGAGAACGGGATTGATTGCGTCTTCGTCGGCCCCGAGATCCCCCTCGCAGCAGGGGTCGTCGACTACCTCGCCTCCCGCGGGATTCCCGCACTCGGCCCTGGCAGGCATGCGGCCCAGCTCGAGTCCAGCAAAGTGTTCTCCAAGGCATTCCTCGTCCGCAACGGTCTTCCGACGGCCGCCGCTGAGCAATTCTCGGAAGCCGCTGCTTTCGAACGCTTCATACGCGGCCAGGCGGGTCGGCGACTGGTGGTGAAGAAGAGCGGCCTGGCCGCCGGGCAAGGGAGTCCTGGAATCTTCAGATACTAGTGAGCTGATCTCATTCGGAAATTCGATCCTGAGCGAGGATTCACTTCTGGTGGAGGAATTCCTCGAAGGCTGGGAAGTCTCGATTTTCGGGTTGAGCGACAGCAAGGACTTTGTCGTCCTCCCCCCGTGCACGGATTTCAAGAAGGCCCACGACGGTGATACGGGGCCCAACACCGGTGGCATGGGATCGATCTGCCCGGTGCCATGGGTGACAGAGGACCTGATGCAGTCCATTCGCGCCCGTATCGTCGGGCCGACGTACGCGGCGCTGGATCGGGAAGGGCTGGCTTACGCAGGTGTCCTTTATTTCGGTCTCATGATCACTGAACGCGGTCCCATGATTCTCGAGTTCAACGTCCGTTTCGGTGATCCCGAGACACAGGTTCTCCTTCCCGTCCTTGGGGCCGACCTTGGAGAGCTCTGTGAGGCGATGACAACAGGCACGCTTGCCCGCAAGATTGCGGGCAACCCCGCCCTGATCTCTGCGTCCCAGGCCGCACTCGGCGTTGTCATCGCCAGCAGGGGTTACCCGGAGAAATCAGAAAAGGGAGTGTCCGTGGCGCCGATTCCGCGTTCTGCTCAGCCCGGGTCAGTCATCTTCCACGCCTCGACGTTTTGCGATCCGGCCGGAAGGGTGATGACCGGCGGCGGGCGGTGCTTTACCGCGGTCGGGCTGGGTCACGACCTCGGGGAAGCATCGAGCCGCGCGTACGAGGCGGCGGCAACGGTAAGCTTCGACGGCGCATGGCACAGGCATGATATAGGAAGGAAGTTCATGACATGAAGGATGTGCTTTTCATCGTTGGCTCTGATTCGGACACCCCCGCGGTGGAGCCGGGGCTTCAGCTCATGTCCGAGAAGGGCATCAGCTTCGAGCTGAAGGTGATCTCCGCGCATCGAAACCTTGAAGAACTTGTCGGCTTTCTCAAGAAAGAAGAATCAGGATTCCGGCTCGTCATCGCGGCGGCGGGTCTCTCCGCGGCCCTTCCCGGGGTCGTTGCTTCACTGGTGAAGCTTCCCGTTATAGGTATTCCGCTGGTTTCAGGAGCCCTTTCCGGTATTGACGCCCTGCTTTCAATCCTGCAGCTTCCACGCGGAGTACCGGTGGCAACAATGGGAATCGGCAAGCAGGGGGTCCTCAACGCAGTCCTCCTGGCGGAGCGGATCCTGAAGCTGCCCCACGGCTGAGGTCATCAACACGGGCGTGGCCGCGATCGCGCTCGTCTTTCCGGTGAAGCGCGCTGCGCGAAACCGCGGTAAAGGCCGTTACCGCGGTTTCGCGTGTGTTGTCCCGCGCAAAGGAGCCGCGAAAAAGTGCCGCCAGGACGCTCGGCGAAGGCTTGGGCTGTCAGTTCCTGCCGAGGTGAGGGAAGCCCTGCTGCCTGCGGGCCTCGAACATGAGAATCCCCGCGGCAACGGAAACGTTGAATGAATCCACGTGCCCCGAAGTGGGAATGCTCACCAGGAAGTCGCACTTTTCCTTCACGAGCCGGTGCATCCCCGCGCCTTCGCTTCCCATGACAATGCATACTTTCCCGTTCATGTCGAGGCTGGCAGTGCTCTGCCCTTCAGCCTCGGCGCCGAAAATCCAGAACCCCTGCTCTTTCAGCAGCTCGAGGGAGTTGGAGATGTTCGGGACGACGACGAGCGGGACGTACTCGCTGGCCCCGGAGGACACTTTACTCACCGTCTGGCTTTCCTGCGCCGATCTCCGGGACGGGATGATGACAAGCTCCGCCCCGAACTGGTCCGCTGACCGGAGTATCCCGCCAAGGTTCTGCGGGTCTGTGATCCCATCCAGGACAATGACGAGACTCTTCTCGCCTTGGAGATCCTTCAGATGATTCTTGAGGCTGGATTTCTGCGAGCTGGATGGCCGGTCAAGGACAAGGAGCACGCCGCGGTGTGCTTCAGAGCCGCAGAGCCGCGTCAACTCGCTGTCATCTACCTCGGAAACCGGTACCCCCTTCTTCTCGGCCAGCTGCTGGATCTGGGAGATCCGCGCGCTCTGCCGGGAGATCAGAAGCGTTCCCGTTCCCCCGCCCTTTTGCAGTGCTTCCTCAATGGAATGAAAACCGTATAGCTGATCAGCCATTCCTTCAGTTTACACCGAAGTTGCGCACAAGGTCTGGCTTTCCGCTTCCCGTGGTGTCACGCTCGTAGCGCTGAACGTATCTGCCGTCCACCAGGTAGACCCAGATGTCGATCTTGCCCGTACCCTTTGAATCGATTTCGACGCGCTGCAGGACCCCGTCCTGGTAGTAGTAGAACGTGTCCATCCGGCCGCGGTGACTGAAGTCCATCTCCTCCCGCGCCACTTTTCCTCCCTGGTCGTAGTACACGCGATAGTCGATGACACCGTTTCCCGTGCTGTCGGATTCCACGATGCTGTTCGGAACCCCCCTGGGTTCCGCCCGGGATGCCGCCGGGCATGATGGAATCTGCAACGGCGCCGGGGAGGAGTGCATATGCCAGGAGGGCTGCCGCAATGAGAACAACTCGACGTGTGCGCATCAATTCCCCATCGACAGCGCCGAGCTTAAAATTCAACGCCCGGGAGACTCCTTGCGGAAAACAAGGACATTCTGGTGAATCATCGACGGGATGTACGAGTACTGGTAGCCGTAGAGGTGCAGCTTTTTCGAGACGTCATACCACACGAGGTTGGCCTTCCACACAAGGCCGGGAATACGGGACAGCGCCCCGCCCAGCTCCGCAGACAGACAATGGTACTCGTTGTCCCTGTACATGTCCCCGATGAAGGAAAGAAGGTAGCCGTTCGGGCGGAGAAGGGCCGCCGCCGCCGCAAAGATTTCCCCCATGTGAGCCAGCCACTCCGCCTTTGACGCATACTCGTGAGACTGAAACGCGGAGAGCTTGCTTGCGCGCACCGGCTTTGCCTGTCCGTCAGCCCTCTTGAATGTGCCCCGGGACCGGGATGCCGTGTCCATCTTCCAGTAGGGAACGTCGGTCAGGACGCAGTCGAATATCCTGTCGTCCATTGCACTCCAGCGCAGTGCGCGCATCGGCGGCCGCGGTTTCCTGCTCTGCAAGTCCCTCCTTTGCGCACACCTCCTTGTAGATGGCGATCCACTTCGGGTTGACCTCGATTCCCACGGCCCGACGACCGCACAGTGAAGCGCCGATCAGTGTCCCCCCCACGCCCATGAAAGGGTCCAAAACAACCTGGCCTTCCTTCGTGAAAACGCGCAGGAGGTCCGCGCAGAGATCGGGAGGCTTCTGCCCTCCATGCTGGCTCCTGAGCGCATGCTGCCTGTTGGGCGGATATGGCTTGGTGATGACGGACCTGGTCCAGAACACCCACTCCCTGCCCGTAAGGTTGTTGACCCGATTGTCTTCGGAATAGAACCCGCGGGAGCTCCCATCTGCGTCGAAGACTTCCCTTTTCACCCGCCGCATAGGTCCAAATGAAAGAGGTATTCGGTCACGCTTCGACGGCGGGAGACGCCCGCGCCGTTGCCGAACACCGGGTAGGGGATTTCCGTCACGGTCGACCTTCCGCGAGTTGAAAGGATGATCGATATCTCATCGCTGGTGAGGATTCCCTCCGAGCTGTAGGAGAGGAAAACGTGCGGCGCGCGAACCGCCTCGACAAGGCGCCGCAGCGCTCCTGCCGCATTCTCCTTCTGTGAGAACGGGCTTTTCAGGAACGTGCGGTCGAACTTGCGCGTCTTCCCGAAAAGCGGCGGCTTCTCCCATCGGGCAAGATTCTCCAACACGTGGTAGTTGTCGCAATACTGGCGGTGATTGTAGGGAGGATCGAAATACGCGGCGTCCGCTTCGACCTGGGACGCGACGGTGAGCATATCGCCCTCCCGCACGTCAATCGCTGTCTTGCCGATGAGCTCGAGCGGCTGCAGGATGAACGGCGTGCGGACCCGTTCGTCGAGGAGGTGTCTGCCCCCGGCATGGGTGCGGCCCGTTATATTTTTCAAGAACGCATCGTACTGGCCGAGCGTGTTGGCCACGCGGTCTGCCGCAAGGAGAAAGCTGGCCAGCAGGACGTCATGCTCGGGCTCGGAAAGCTCGCCCGCACGGCGCAGCCGTTCGATCTCCTCCCGCATTCCGTCCATCCGCCGGCAGTTCGCGGAAGTGAAATACGTCCCGGAATAGTTGCTGTCAATATAGCCTTCCGTCGGCGGGACAGCGTTCACGTGATCCAGCAGCGGCGCGATCCGGAGGCACGGCGTGGTGAATCCCCGCAGGATGACGCAGTTCGAGCGCAGCGTATCAACGGCCGTGATGGACTCAACGCCGCGCCGCGCCATTGCCACGCTCACGGAGCCGGTTCCGAAGAACCCGTCAATGAAGGTCCGTGGCGTCCCCGCAGCGGCGCATATCCTGTCTGACAGCCACTCCCTGAGCTGGCGCTTGGAACCGAGGTACTTCCGGTTGAACGGAAGTACGGTTTGGTCAGCCCGCTCGCGCGTCGTCAAAACGCTCAATGAGCTGGTTCACTTTCTCCGCGAAATCCCCAAGCGCATCCTGCCGCCGCAGGCTCACGCGGACTCCCCGTTCTCCCGACAAGGCGCGGTCGATGTCCACGGCAATCCTGTAGACCGGCCCCGCAATGCGGTGGGAGGTGTAGAGGCCGATCACGATGACCATGATCATGATGGCCAGGTCATTCAGGAGAAGCGGCGGGAGAATGACCAGGAGGAGCTGCGGGTTCGGCGCTTTTCCCTCTGCACGGGCAAACAGGTAATACAGCGCCGTGATCCCCGCAAAGAGGAGAAGCCCCAGCACGATGATCGTCAGCGAAACGGCGATCATGCGGTACTGGAACCTTCCGTCGACGACCTTGATCCTCCGCGCGGCTCGGCCTGGTACGCTCATGCGACTCCCTTCATCCCTCGTAGGTGCGGGGGCACGTCTCTCCGGTAAGCACCTCCCGCGCCCCCAGCGCGAGTGCCTCCAGCTCGTCCTCCCCCGGGTAGACGAGCACCGGCGCAAGAAACGAAACGCGTTCGCCGATTTCCTTCACGACGCGCCCTGAAAATGCCAGACCGCCGGTCAGCACCACGGCGTCCACCCGGCCATTCGTGAAAGCGGCAAGGCCCGCTATCGTCTTGGCAACCTGGTAGCACAGGGTCTGGACCAGGTCGTCACTCAGTTTTTCGTCCAGCGCGCCCTCACCTTCCGCGGACTGCTCAATGGCCGGAAAATCGTTTGTCCCGAGATACGCCACCAGACCGCCCTTTCCCGTCAGCATGAGCTGAAGGGTCTGCGGGTCATGCTGGTGAGAGAGTACCCATCTCATCCAATCCCCGGCAGGCACGGTGCCCGCGCGTTCGATCGCAAAGGGTCCGTCGCCGTCCAGCGCATTGTTCACGTCCACGACCATCCCGTTGACATGGATGCCGATCGAGGTTCCGCCTCCCATGTGGGCGACGATGAGGGTGCAGCTGCCGTACTGCTTTCCAAGGCTGGCTGCCGCGCGTCGGGCGATGGCCTTCTGGTTCAGGGCGTGAAAAATCGATCGGCGCGGGATCTCGGGGATCCCTGAGTACCGGGCAATTGCCGCCAGCTCGTCTACGACCACCGGATCCACGATGAAGGCCCGGATCCCCAGCTCTGCCGCAAGCGAATCTGCGATGAGGGCCCCGAGGTTCGATGCATGCCTGCCGTACTTTTCTGACAGGAGATCGGCTTTCATGCGCTCGTTCACCTCGTACACGCCGCCGGGAAGGGGCTTCAGAAGCCCTCCCCGTCCCACCACTGCCGAAATCTCCGAAAGGGGAATGCCCGCCTCGGCGACTCCCTCACGTACCGCCTTGTTTCGATACTCAAGCTGATCCTGGAGCCTTCGAAAGCGCGCGAGATCCTCGGCCTTGTGAGAAACCCCCTTTTTCCAGACTTCCTGCGTATCCCGGTAGATGGCGCACTTGGTGGACGTGGAGCCTGGGTTGATTGCGAGTACGGTAAAGCCCATCCGGGCTCATTGTAGCAGGCGAAACGCTTTTCCTGCAAGGTCGGTGTTGGAAATGGGCCCCGCGCGTGTTATAATGGTGAACACAAGCTGATCATTCCCCAGCACGGGGAACGAAGGAGGATGGGATGAAGAAGCTCTTGGTGCCTCTGGCAGCGATACTGCTTCTGGCGCTTGCAGTCCCCGCATTCGCTGACTGGGAGCTGGGGATAGGGATCACGCCGTCGCAGAACTCGACGTCAACTGATCCGGGCCAGGTCAACAGCATATTGGATTTCCACGTCGCATACGCCTACTCGATTCTGTACTTCGCTTGGGATGCATACGCCATGCCCGCGTACTGGGTGTACAACGCAACCACCTACATCGATCCGACCAGCGGCTACGTCGTTTCCAATCCCAGTGACGACGTTCCCGGTTTCCTGAACACCTTCGACATCGGCCTGAGGTTCATTCTGCGGCCCATCGTCTTCTACGGGGAGATCGGCACGAATTTGCTATACCTGTACGGGGGATCAGATCTACAAGGACCCGAACGGGAATGCCGGCGTAGGCGTCAACGCGAGGTTAGGGGCTGGAGTCAGGTTCGGGTTCTGGGGTGTGAATATCTCCGGCACGCAGATATTCGCCACGTGGACCGACATGACGGCCGCTTTCCACCAGGCTTTCAGTACTGGCAACACTTCCTACCTGACCGCCGGAAGCGTCTTGTCCCTCAACTTCGTGCTGTACTTCTAAAGGAGGAGAAACATGAAGATCAGAAAAATACTGCCCTTGGTGCTGCTCGCTGTCGGATCAGTCTTCCTCCTGTCGAGTTGTGACGCCCTGCTGGACGCGATCTTCTCGAATGATACGATCACAGTCTATGTTACGTCCAATATTCTAAACTACGGCTACTATCCCTCTAGAGACGCTGTCAACGTCACGGTCAGCGGTCAACCTTCCACATACGCGTCCTACAGCGGAAACGATGGCAACCCTGATGTATTGGACCATTTCGATACCCAAGTTGTCCGATGGCACTTACAGCGTGACAGTAACTTACTACAGCTATTACTGGAGTACATACACTACAAAAACCCAGTTTGGCAGTTTCATTGCCTTCGGGCTCCAGTCACAGTGTGAACCTAAGTTTCTTGTTCCCCTAATTATCGAAATCGCATGATAAAGCGCCCCCCGGGGCGCTTTTTTTTCTGCATCCCTCTTCTCATTCTGCAGCCGGCAGCGCCAGCCTGAAGGCGCTTCCGCCCTCGATCGGCTGGTAATCGAGGCTCCCGCAATTCGCTAGTGCCAATTGGCGTGACAGGTAGAGGCCCAGTCCAGTGCTTCCGCTGGCCGACGCTGAAAGAGTGAACAACCGGGGCCGCACGCTTTCGTCGACGCCACCCGCTGAATCACGCACTTCGATGATCGCCCACTCATCCCCGGTCTTCGCGCTGATGGTGATCAGCCGTTCGTCGTCTTCAGGGCAGCTGTTGTAGCTTTCCGCGGAATTGTGAATGAGGTTCAGGATGATCTGCTCGACCTCGAATCGCCGGGCGCGGAAGACGACTCCCGCGTCAAAGTCAATCTGGACGATGATACCCTGTCCGCGAAGCGCGGCGCCGGCACGTCGAATCGGGCCCTTCAGGTCCGTGGCTGCATCGAGAATACAGGGCGCTTCTCCGCTGCCCGACGATATACGCTCCAGCACTTCGATGGCCGAGTCCTGTCCGGTATTGGCGCTCTCCAGGACCAGGCGCAGGCATTCGTTCTTGATTCCCCGGTCTTCCTGCTCCAGCCCATGCCGGGCGGCGAGCCTGACGTGAGAGAGCATGTTTTTGAACTCGTGTGCGGCGCCCAGCGCGAGAAAGCCTGCGGCAGTAACCCTTTCCTGCCATGCCAGGGCACTCTCGGCGGCCAGCAACCGCGAGTACATCGACTGTGCAAGACCCTCCTTTGGCCTGAGGCTCTGCAGCCCCCCCCGCCAGGCCGTTCTTTCCGGGTACCCCTCCTGGAAGACGAGCCAGCCCGTACAAAGGCAGAGAAGCAGCTCCGGTATCCCGGCAAACTGGCCCCAGCTGACAGCCGCACCCCCGCTAATCGTCCTGACACTTCCGCCGATCAGCCAGGCGCAGCCTGCGACGAACGTCGCAAGAGCTGGATAGCTGCGTTTCTGGCGCCAGATCCTGAACAGCATCCCAAGCAGCGTTGCGGCAAGCAGCGCGATGCCAAACGATCGGAGCGCAATGTAGGGGACGGATTTTTCAAATCCGAGCGCGCGGGCAAAGGCCAGCATGAGGCAAAGTGCCGCGCAGCCGCCGACCCACGGCCCGAGCATCCGGCGGCTGGTGGCACGGATCAGGAACGCTCCTGCGGCCCAGACCGCCGCGATGAGAAGCAACTCCTGGAGCGCCGCGCCGCCAAAGGGGGCGAGCCGCGATGTCATCGCCAGGAGAAATCCTGAAAAGAGGAGAGGTACCGAAGGCCGTACGCAGGATTGAGCTCGAATGAGCACAAGGACGGCCTGGGCCGCGAACAGGCACAACGCTGCCGCTGCCGGAACCGACATGACATTCTGCATTTGATCATGCTACCGCAGCCGAATGACGAGGTCTACCTGGGTCACCGCGCTCCGCCGCTGGTCGGCGTTCGTTGCAAAGGCGAATGAGATCGCTTACAATTCAGCGTATGGAAGGGATGCAGGCGCGAATCCGATCTTTCTGCGCTCGGCGCCGCATTGAAATGCTGTACGCATTCGGGAGTCGAGCAGTGGAAGCCCAGGAGCTCGTGGAGGGCTCCCGAGAGGCATTGCGCGAATCGCCTTCCGATCTGGATATTGCTGCACTGCCCGTTGGCGGGAAGCGGCTCTCCGTCCGGGAGAAGGTTGAGATCGCGTCGGAGCTGGAGTCTATGTTCGGAGTCTCGCGGGTCGATCTTGTCTTGTTCAACCAGGCAGATCCGTTCCTCTCGGCAAACATCATCCGGGGCGAACGGCTGTTCTGCGCCGATGTGCTGGCCGCAGACGAGTACGAGCTCTACGTCCTCAGGCGCGCGGGTGACCTGGCCCCCCTCGAGCGGGAAAGGCTGTCTCTCCTCCAGTCCCGATGAGCCCTTCGAAAGTCTCTCGAAGGATATTTCTCGACCGCATCGGCTGGATCGATCGCATGGTCGCCCAGATCAGGGCCCTTCCACTTGCGGATCGTGCCGCCTTCCTGGCCGACTCCCGAAACGTCTGGACAGCTGAGTCGTGCATTCGCCGGGCTCTTGAGGCGCTTTTTGACCTTGGACGGCACGTCCTTGCGAGAGGATTTGGAGTTGGGGTGACCGAATACAAGGAAATAGCCGAAAACCTTGCATCACGGGGCGTCCTGTCGGAAACCCATGCCGGCCTCATGAAGATCCTCGCAGGCTACAGGAACCGGCTTGTGCATTTCTATCATGAAGTCTCTGCTGACGAGCTTTTCGAGATCTGCTCCACCGAGCTGAAGGATGTCATCTCCATCCAGGACGAGTTTCGTCATTGGCTTGGATCGCATCCTGAGCTGGTGGACACAACTTTCTGATAATTCTTTGATTCCAAAAAAGGCGGGGAAGGCGGAAAGGAGGGAACGCGTCCTTCCCCGCGAAAAAACAGCCTCGAGTTGGTTGAAGCTACATCCAGTCGCCGCCGCCGCGCGGCCAGGGCATTGCCCGCGGTCCGCCGTGCCTGCCCTGGAAACCGTGGGCGAGCTGCTGCCTGATATGCCTCATGTACACCCTCAGATTATCAGGGCCCATGATCTGCTGGAGCTGCACGCGCGCGGCAAGAAATGTTTTCTGCATTCCAGCCCGTGCCTGTGAAAGCTGGTCGACAAGCCCGTTCACCGCCTGCATGTCAACGGTGCTCGCGACCATGGCCTTGTCGATCTGCGCCCGAAGAAGCCGCAGCTGGGCGACATCCTGACGCAGGGTGTCCCGTGTCCGGTTCTGGATATCCAGGACCTGGCTGACCTGCGTGTCGGTCAATCCCAGCTGTTGGAGCATCTTCCGTTCGGGTGCCTGCTGCGCTTGCGCGAAGAGCGCCAGGGGAAGAAGCACCATCAAGGTGGCCAAAGCAATTCGTTTCATTTGTGAACCTCCCGTTACAAAAGAAAAAGTATCCGCGTGCCGGAGCAATTCCCATAAATACTGGATGAATCCGCGAGAAAGTTATGTTATATGTTAGCGCACAGCACGAGGAGGGAAGAATGTACACCGCGACCATGCAGTACCAGTTCAAGGATGAGAGCTTCGATCAGGCCTGCGAAATCTGGAAGAAAGAGATCCTGGAGCACGCGAGGTCACAGAAGGGGTTTGTCAGGATGCAGTTTCTCACGGCACGGCCGAAGGCCCTTGCCATTGGGACATGGGAGGACAACCTGCACGCCCGGGCGTTCATGGAAACCGGCGCTTTCAAGACGCTGATGGGGAAACTGCAGCCCATGGTCGACGGACAACCGGAACAGACCATCTGGGACCTGAAGTACTACGAGTCAAAGTAGCGACAGAAGAGAAAACGTAAGCCGGAGGCGCCGGAATAGAGAAGCCCGCTGTTTCCAGCGGGCTCGCCGCATGGACTAGAATGCCGTGTACTTGATTCCGACGGTCGCCGTGACTGACCAGAAGGTGTCTGAGAAGGGGTAAGCGCCGACGCCTGTCTTCGGATCAGTGGCACTGGTATTGGTCAACCCCACGTCGAACTGGACGCCCGGTGAGAGTGCCAGGCCGCTGCCGAGCGCAATATCCACCCCGCCGGTGAAATGCAGGCCATACTCAGGTATAAGCGTCGTGGTGGAGTCCAACGTCTTGGAAGTCGGCTCAGCGGGACTACCAGTAAAAGGATTTGGATTATAGGTGAAAGTCGATGTGCCTCCAAGGAAGTGCCCTATGAACGCTCCTGCGCGCAGAGTCAGAGAAATGGACTGCGTGAGGGGGACCTTGCCGACAAGAGAGATGGGGATCTGCAGGTAGTTGTAGGTCGAGTCAGATGTCTGGGTTATGCCCGGGTAGCTTAACGCCAGGCTCAAGTAATTGTTTAAAACCCCGTGAAACGTGAGGTAGTCGTACTCGGCACCCACGGAGACGCCAAGATTCACCGGTCCAACCGTGAAAAGATATACATCGACGCCAACCCCACCCAAAAACCCCGCGCGCGGGCTTCCGCCCTCGTCCGGGTTGGTTGTGGATCCAAGTGCCAGTCCCCCGGCAACTTTCGCTTCGACGTCCAGACCGATTGCATTAGATGCAAGTGGAAGAGCCAGGGCCATAGCTGCCACCAGAACCAGCGCAAACCATAGATGACGCATTGTTTCCACCTCCGCTCAGTAGTACATAGGTTACCGTTGCATAGACTATCTATGCAACGACAGCCTACATATTCATGAAAGGCGTGAAATAAGTCAATCGGTGATTTCGGGCGGGAGAACGCGCGCGGGCGTGGCTACTGCTTCAGCTCCGAGAGAGGAATCGGCCTGGGGCTGGAGTCTTCCCCGTTGGACGCCGCAAGCTCCTTGAGAAGCTCCCGGGCCTTCGCGTTCAGCTTCGTGGGAATCCGCACGACGATCTTGATGTACATGTCTCCCCGCCGGCTGGAGGAATGAAGCTCGGGGATCCCTTCCCCCTTCAGCCGCAGGACGCGGCCATTCTGCGTGCCGGGCGGCACGGCCACGCGGACGGTCTTCTGGTCCAGCGTGGGCACGACGATATCCGCGCCCAGTGCGGCCTGCGAGATGGAGATGGGGATGGCGCAGTACACGTCCTTTCCGTCCCGCTCGAAGCTCTCATGCGGCTGCACCCTGAGGAAAACGTACAGGTCGCCATCCTGCGCGCCATTGACTCCGCCGTCTCCCTGCCCGGCCAGGCTCAGGCGCTTCCCGTCCTCGATCCCGGCAGGAATCGTGATGGTGACGGTGCGGGACTTGCGGGCCGTCCCGACGCCGCGGCACTCGGAGCAGGGCTTCTCGATGATCTCCCCTTCCCCGTTGCAGCTCGGGCACGTGGAGGCAATGGAGAAGAACCCGGAGTTCCTGCGGACCTGCCCCGAGCCCCCGCAGGTGGGGCAAAGCTTCCTGCCGCTGCCCTTGTCCGCGCCGGTCCCCTTGCAGGCGTCGCATTTCTCCGCTCGGGCGTAGGTCACTTCTTTTTTCACACCGAAGGCTGCTTCGAGGAAGGTGATCTCCATGTCGTAGCGCAGGTCGGAGCCGCGCTGGCCGAAGCCCCGGCTGGACGATCGCCGCCGCCCCCCGCCCCCTCCGAAGAAGGAATCGAAGATGCCGCTCACGTCTCCGAAGATGTCTTCGAATCCCTGGAAGATCGTGGAGAAGTCCTGCGCCGTGGGCTGGCCCATGCCGTTCAGGCCGGCAAACCCGTACTGGTCGTAGCTCTGTCTCTTGCGATCGTCGGCCAGGATCTCGTAGGCTTCCGTGGCCTCCTTGAATCTTTCCTCCGCATCCTTGTTCCCCGGGTTGCGGTCAGGATGATGCTTGATGGCAAGCTGCCGATAGGCCCTCTTGATCTCTTCCCGGGATGAGCCCTTCTGAACGCCGAGGACTTCGTACAGGTCACGCTTGGCCATTTCTACTCAACGACCTCGTAGTCCACGTCTTCCGCGCCTTTCTTGGGTCCGTCTTCCCGGCCGCCCGTCCCCTTGCGGGGCCGCATGCCAGCTTTTTCGGCGTTGTCGGAGGTGTCCCCGCGCGCCTCGGTTTTCGCAGCTCGAGCGGCAGCATCCTTGTAGACTTCCTCCGCAAGTGCGTAGGCGGCGCGCTGGAGCGCTTCCATTTTCGACTTGATGAGACCGGGGTCTTCCGAGGCCAGGGCTGCGCGCAGCTCCGCCGACAGCAGCTTCCGCCGCTGTCCGATCCGCTTCACTGACCTTCTCTCCGAGGTCCCGGAGAGATTTCTCGGTGCCGTAGAGGAGTGAGTCAGCGGCGTTGTTCGTTTCCGCCCGTTCGCGGTCCCTGCGGTCCTCCGCTGCATGGGATTCGGCCTCCCGCACCATCCGCTTGATCTCGTCTTCCGAAAGACCGGACGAGCTTTCGATCCTGATCTTCTGTTCCTTGCCGGTGCCGAGGTCCTTTGCCGATACGTGCACGATTCCGTTGGCGTCTATGTCGAATGTCACGTCGATCTGCGGGACGCCGCGCGGCGCCGGCGGGATGCCCACGAGGTCGAACCTGTCCGAGCGTCCGGTTCTGCGAGGCCATTTCCCGCTCGCCCTGGAGCACGTGGATGGAGACCGCGGTCTGGCTGTCTGATGCGGTGGAAAACGTCTGGCCCTTGCGGGTCGGAATGGTTGTATTGCGGTCTATCAGCTTGGTGAACACGCCGCCGAGGGTCTCGATGCCGAGCGAAAGCGGCGTGACATCCAGGAGGAGCACGTCCTTGACCTCTCCCCCGAGGATGCCGCCCTGGATGGACGCTCCGACGGCAACCACCTCGTCAGGGTTGACGCCCTTGCTCCCGTCCTTGCCGAAGATGTCGCGCACGAGGGCCTGGACGGCGGGAATCCGGGTGGAGCCGCCGACGAGGATCACGTGGTCGATATCCTTCGGGCCAAGGCCCGAATCGCGGAGCGCCTGGAGACAGGGTCCGCGCGTCTTCTCGAACAGGTCTTCCAGGAGCTGCTCCAGACGAGCACGGCTGAGCGTCTGGTTCAGGTGGCGGGGACCTGCCTGGTCTGCCGTGATGAACGGCATGTTGATGGACGTCGTCTGGGTGCTGGAAAGCTCGATCTTCGCCTTCTCCGCGGCCTCTTTCAGCCTCTGGAGCGCCATCCGGTCCTTCAGAAGGTCGATGCCCGTTTCCTTGCGAAACTCGCCGGCCAGCCACTCGATGATGCGCTGGTCAAAATCATCGCCACCAAGGTGCGTGTCTCCGTTGGTGGACTTCACCTCGAACACCCCGTCCCCGAGCTCCAGGATGGAGATGTCGAAGGTCCCCCCGCCAAGGTCGTAGACGGCGATGGTTTCCTCGCGGCCGCCCTTGTCCAGGCCGTAGGCGAGGGCCGCCGCGGTGGGCTCGTTGACGATCCTCTTGACGTCCAGGCCCGCAATCCTTCCCGCGTCCTTGGTGGCCTGGCGCTGGGCGTCGTTGAAGTACGCGGGGACCGTGATGACCGCGTCCGTCACCGGCTCTCCGAGGTAGTCCTCCGCGGTCTTCTTCATCTTCTGAAGAATGGCAGCGGAAATCTCCGGCGGCGAGTACAGGGTGCCGCGGATCTCCACGCGCACGTCGTTGCCCGACTCCGACACCTTGAAGGGAACCCGGTTGGTCTCCGCGCGGACCTCGTCGAAACGCCTGCCCATGAAGCGCTTGATCGAGTACACCGTGTACTCGGGATTGGTGATCATCTGGTTTTTCGCCGGCTGGCCGACCAGTCGTTCCTCCTGGTCCGTGAAGGCGACGATGGATGGGGTTGTCCGCTGACCTTCCGAGTTCTGGATGACCACGGGCTGGCCGCCTTCCATGATGGCCACGCAGGAATTGGTGGTCCCCAGGTCTATCCCGATGATCTTACCCACCGGGGGCTTCCTTTGGCGCAGGAGCGTCAGCCGGGGGAACCATGACCTTCACGCGCGCAGGCCGAAGCACGCGCTCGTGCAGGAAGTACCCTTTCTGGTAGTCCTCGACGACCGTCGGCTTGCTGCCGGCAGGACCCTCGACGCGCAGGACGGCCTCGTGCCTGTTCGGGTCGAAGCCTTCCCCGACGGAGGTGAAGCGTTTCAGCCCCCAGCGGCTTTCCAGCAGCTCGACGAACTGCTTCTCGATCATGCTGATGCCCTGGAGGAATGTCCCGAAATCCCGCGATTCCTCGGCTGACCGGATTGCGCGCTCGAAATCGTCGATGAGACCGATGATGTCGCTGAGAAGGGTGCCGTTGGCGTAGCGCGCGGCGTCTTCACGCTCGCGCAGCATTCGCTTGCGGAAGTTTTCAAAATCCGCCTGCTTGCGGAGCAGACGGTCCTTGTAGTCAGCGATTTCCTTCTCCAGGGCGGCAATCCGGTCTTCCGCGCTCGCGCACGGTCCCGCCTCGGGCGCAGCTTCTGCGGCCGCGGGGTTCTGCGCGGGCTCGGGGCCAGAGCTATTGTGCGGCCCCTCGGATACCTGATCCTGGTCCTTCTTCTTCGACATCAGTACCGCCTGGGAGAAATTGATTAATGTAAAGGTAACAGCGGCCCTCGCGTCTGGTCAAGCACTTTCTTGAATGCGACCCGACCGGGGCCCGAAGGCCCCCCGCGCTCAGCCGCGGAAAAGCATGGCTGCTTCACCCCTGGGAAGGCTCTCGGCCTCCTTGCGCTTTGCCTCGTAGCCGGCGCGCCCCATGATGCCGTAGGCGAACTGCTTTCCCTTCTTCCACACCGGGCTGATCCAGCGGGTCGATGCCGAAAAGGGCGCCTGCCGCAACCGTCTGGACCTCGAGGAGGTGGTAGTACTCCCCGATGCTCGCCGCGTTCACCTCGGGGAACGTGATGCTGCTCACCGGCCGTCCCGCCTTGGAGAGCGCGATCTCCGTTGCCATCTCCTCCGCGGCCAGCAGCTCGTTCAGGGTGTGCCCGCCGAGATATGCCACAGCTTCCTCTTCCGCCCGGGGGATCTGCACGGACTGGGCAAACTTCTGCACCGTCAGGAACGTGTAGACCTTGTCGTCAGGGCCTTCCTTGTAGAGCTGCACCTGGGAATGCTGGTCGGTGACGCCCAGCGCCTTGATGGGCGTCGGTCCCACCGAGACGATGTTCCCCTCGCGGCCCAGCTTCTTGCCCAGGCTCTCCGCCCAGAGCTGCCGATACCAGTCTGCCAGGAGATAGAGCTGGTCGGCGTACGCGAACATGACGGAGATCGGCCGCCCCGCGGAGTACGCGGAATGGTGGAGCACGGCACCGAGGTAGGCGGGATTTTCCATGAGCTCTCCGCTGGAAAGCCGGGCGTCCATGGCCGCCGCACCCGAGAGAAGGCCCCTGATGTCGATTCCCAGGAGAGCCGCCGGGCAGCAATCCAACGGGAGTAAGAACCGAGAATCGGCCGCCAACGCCGTCCGGAACTTCGAACGTGGCCCAGCCCTCATCGCCGGCAATCTTTCGAAGGGCGCCCTTGCTCTTGTCCGTCGTGGCCACGACATGGTCTTTCGCGGCCTTCGCGCCCAGCGCGTCGACAAACCATTTGCGGAAGATCAGCATCTCAGACATCGTCTCCGCCGTGTCGCCCGACTTGGTGATGACGTTCAACAGGGTCTGCTTCGGGTCGAGCGCGGAAAGGTACGATCCAATCCGCACGGGGTCGATGTTGTCCAGCACGACCAGGCGCGGCTCTTTCTCCAGGGCAGGGTACGGCGTGCGGAGCGCGGCGTTGAGCGACAACAGGCCGAGTGAGGATCCCCCGATTCCCAGGACCACGACCGTTTTATAGCTGCCCTTCATGCGCGCCGCGTACTGCTCGATCGGACCCGCGTCCTGCCGGGGCAGCTCATAGAAGGGAAGCTTTCCCGCCTTCCTCCGAGCTGACAGGTCCTCGTGCGTTGCGCGGATCCGGGCCCGGTATGATTCGACAACTTCCCGCGAAAGCGGCGGGATCATTCTCCGGTAATCGATGGTCAGTGCCATCAGGTCCTCCTTGTCCGGGCTCCGAGCAGGGCCGTTTTCACGCTGATGGCCCCGCTGCGGCAGGTTTCCTGGCAGCAGTAGCAACGGATACACGCTGCATAGTCGTACCGCGGGATCCCCCCATTTTCCCCCGGGGAGACAGCGATTGATTTCGGCGTCATGGGGCATGCGGTGACGCATTCTCCGCACTTCGTGCAGAGAAGGAAGTCGATCACGGGCCGGGGCACCACGAGCTTCCGGGCGATCCGCAGGGCCAACGGCGGCATGCGCAGTGAAGGACTGCGGGGGGGCATCTTGAACGAGCGCTGGATGTAGTGCGCAATGCCCTCTCCACGCAGATCGATGCTTTCCGGGTGAGCGTTGCCCAGCCCGCTTTCATGCGCAATCCGGATCATGGGCACGGAGAGAGGGTCTATCCCCATGATCCGGCACCCCACGGCGTCGGCCGCAACGGGATCATCGGAGATGATCAGCACCCCAACGTCCACCAGGTCGCCGCTTCCCGGGCCGTTGCCCTGCATCGCCCGGATGGCATCCAGCACAACGAGTCTCGACGGGACAAGCCCGTTGAGATCGACGATCATCCGGGAGAAGTCTTCCATGTTCGAATGGGAGATGTGAAGCTCGGCCTTGATTCCCCCGGGGATCACGCCGAATGTATTCTTCAGCGCGCCGGTCATCACCGTGAACATGTGCGTCTTCAGCCGGGGGAGATTGATGATAGCCCCGGCATCCAGGACTCCCCGGGCGACGGTGAACCGCCTGTCCTGGACTCCCTGCGGATAACTGACGTCGGACCCGCTCTCGAAATCGGCAAGCGGTATCCCGAGGGCCTCGGCTTCTTCCAGCAGCCCGCAGCGGCGGGCTGCCGTGAGCGGCCGGGAAGACAGGTTGGGGGAATCGCCGAAAACCAAGTGGGCGCCGTGCCCCTGCATGACCCGGGCAACGGCCGAGAACACCGCGGGGTGCGTCGTGACGCCTTTCTCCGCGGCCGTTGCCATGAGCAGGTTGGGCTTCAACAGCAGCGGCTTGCCCGTGGCGGCCGCATCGAACGCAATCCGCGTGAGGTCGAAGTGGCCCAGGCCGGTCCGCACCGCCGCGAGCACCCTGTCCCTGTCGTAGTCCCGACAGGCCGCCAGGACGACAGTGGATGTTCCCCGCACCACTACACCTTGGGAGCCAGCTCCAGGATGAGCTCCACTTCTCCCCTGCTGAGCTGGGTGACGCGCGATATTTCCTGCACCGACCACCCCTGGTGAGAGAGCTTGACGACGGTCTCCCTCTTGTCCATGGGCGGCGCGCCCCGGTCCGGCTTCTCCTTCTTCGTCTCCGCCTTGATTATGGATTCCAGCAGGCGCACCTGCTCCTGGGCCTGGCGCCCGATTTCCTCGAACCGGGTCTCGGTCCGCGCCATCCATTCACGCGAGCTCTGCGCCTTTTCAAGCCGGGCTTCCAGCTCCTCCATGACGCCGTTGAGCTTGCCCACGATTTCCATTGTCGAGTCAGCATCCTTCTTGTTGCCTGCCAGGATATCGTATTCCGAACGCAGTCCCTGGACCTTGGCGGCAAGATCGTCCGCTTCACGGTCCGCCTCCTGGAGAGACTTCTCGATCCCTTCGAGCTTCTGGAAGTTCCTGTCGACACCTTCCGAGGTGATGGTGAGGATCTCGCGCTTCTTCTCCAGCCGCTCGAACCCCCCCTCCACGGCCTTTCCCATGACCTCGAACTGGCGGATCTTTGCCTGGATCTGCTGGAGGGCGTCGTTGCTGGAGGAGAGGGTGTCGATCTTCAGGTCGACGTCCTTGGAGAGGGCGATGACCTTCTTGAACTCTGCGTCCATCTCGTCGATGCGCCGCTTCTCCGACGAGGAAGCGCGTCATCTTGACGGAGACGTCCTCGGCGAGCTTCTTCGTCCGGGAAAGCTGGGCGTCGAGCTCCGTGATTTCGGAGCGGTCGGCATTCAGCTTGGCCATCTCCTTCTTCATGTCCTCGACGGTGCCTTCCAGGGCCGCCTTCATTGAATCGGCGCGCTCGAACAGGCGGGTCTGCGAGACGAAGCTCTTCACGCGTTTGTCGATCTCCACGATGTTGGTGGACAGGAGACGATAACTTTCGTCGATCTTCGCGAAAAGCTTTTCCTGGAGGGACTCCGATTTTTCCCTGGTTTCCGCGAGCTGCTGCTTGTGCTCCTTGATGCGGCCCTCGACCTCCGCCTGGACGTCGCGCATGCGCTTCTGGTTTTCCACCTGGAACGAATCCAGCTGGGCGCGCAGGGTCTCCATCGCGGTGTCAATGGACGTGCTCAGCTCCGTCTTGTGGCTGGCAATCGTCTCTCCCATGGCGGCGA
This sequence comes from uncultured Spirochaetota bacterium, assembly GCA_963845325.1. GTDB lineage: Bacteria > Spirochaetota > Spirochaetia > SZUA-6 > Fen-1364 > Fen-1364. The sequence goes on along the minus strand of CAWJRT010000032.1, from coordinate 51,263 downwards.
GCTCCGCTCGAAGGGCCGCGCGCTCTTCATTGGTCGACCCCAGAAGATCGTCGCGCTGCGCTGCAAACCCCTCACGGATCTCCCCGATGGTCGAAGAGGCCTCCCCGGACAGGGCGGCAATCTGCTCGGAGATGCCCTGCCCCGTGTCGGCGAGCTGCTGCCGCGCCCGCTCCTCCCACGCCGCGGCCTCTTCCCGGGAGGCCTGGAGGAGATCCGCGATCTCCTTTCGCCCGGCCTCGATCTCCTTGATCCGAGCCTCGATCTCCCGCTGGATCTTCCGGGTTCCCGCATCGGTGGCTTCCCGCACTCCGGCAAGCTCCTTCTCGAACGCGAGAGAGGCGTCGCTCTTCACCTGTTCCATCTGGAGCTGAATCGACTGGCCCAGTGCCTGCATGGACTGGTCCGCGGCAGCGATGCGCTCCTGCAACCCAGTCTCGAAGGCAGCCGTGCGCGACTCCATTGCCGAGAGCTCCGCGCGCAGCGCCGAGCGGTCTTCGTTGATGGTCACCAGGATATCTTCCCGCTGGGCGGCAAACCCGTCTCGGATGGCACTGATTGACGAGGAGGCTTCGCCGGAAAGCGCGGATATCTTTTCCGCGATTCCCAGCTCCGCTTCGGCAAGCTGCTGCCGCGACCGGCCCTCCCAGGCCTTCACATCGGCCCGGGCGGCCTCGAAGATTTCTGCAATCTCCTAGCGCCCGGCGTCGAGCTCCACGGAAAGCTCCTTGAGGCGCGTCTCGATCTCGCGGTGCATCTTCCGCGTTGCCCGCTTCCATGGTGTCCCGCACGCCTGTCAGGTCCTTTTCGAAAGTGAGGGAGGCGTCCTTCTTCACCTTCTCCATCTCCAGGCGGATGGTCTCTCGAAGGTTCTGGATGGACCCGTCCGCCGCGCCGATGCGCTCCCGCACGTCCGTCTCGAACGCCGCCGCGCGCGTCTCTATCTCGGACTGCCACGCCTGCAGCTTCTCCTGCATCACGGTGGACCGCGCCCGCAGGTCCACGAGGAACTCGTCCTCGAATACGGAAAGCTTCTTCTCCACGTCCTGGTAGGCCTGCGACTTCAGGGCTGTGAGCCCGGACTCCAGCTCCGCTATCCCGGCCCGGAGCTGCTCCCGCGCAACGGTTGCCCCGGCAATTTCCGCTGTCCATCCGGCCATGAGCTCGGCCCCCATGGACTTCATCTCGGTGCGGACACCTGCCGCGATCTTTTCCATTGACTGGGAAAGTGATGCGCGCAGCGCATCAACGTCTTTGCTCGATTCCTCGAGCCCTTTCACGCGGTATTCGACGTCACCCTGGTAGTCGGCCAGCCGATTCTCGATGACCTGGATGGACTTCGCGATTGCCGCCTCGTCCTCCTGGATCCGGGAGCTCAACCGGGCGAACACCTCGTCCTCCAGCGTCTCGCCGCGGCGGGCAGCACCGGACATCTTTCCTCTCAGCTCCACGTCGAAGGCATCCAGCGCCTTGCCGAGCTCTTCCAGCTTCTCCTTCTCCGTCTGTTCCAACCGTGTTTCCAGGCGGGCGATATACGTCGAGAAATCCTTCACCTTGCTCTCCGAGTCGGCAAGCCTGGTGGAGAGCGCGGCGGCCTTCTCATCAACGGCCGCCAGGACCTCGCTTCGCGCGACATCCATTTCCTCGCGCGCGCGGGCAGCAAACTCCTTCGACTTCTTTTCCGATTCGGCAAGCTGGACAGAGAGCGCCGATGCCTTCTCGGCGACTGACGCCATCATGGTGTTTCGCGCGGCGTCCAGCTCTTCGCGCGCGTGCGCGGTGAGCTCCTCCACCTTCTCCTCGGACTCGGACAGCTGGTCGGCGAGGACCGACCGCTTTTCTTCCACTATGGCCACGACTTCCGCCCGCGCAGACTCCAGCTCGACGAGTGCGTGGACCGTGGAATCACTCACCTTTTTCTCTGATTCTGCGAATTGACTGGTGACCGCAGACACCTTTTCGTCGACTGACGCCAGCGCCGTATCCTGCGCGGTCACGAGCTGCTCGCGCGCGCGCGTGACGAGCAGCGCCACCTTCTCTTCCGACTCGGAGAGCTGGTCGGCAAGGAAAGTCCGCTTCCCCTCCACGGCCGCCACTGCCTCAGCCCGCGCGGACTGCAGCTCGACGAGCGTTTGAACAGCGAAATCCTTCACCTGCTTTTCCGATGAAGCGATCTGACCGGTGACTGCAGATGCCTTCTGATCGACTGAGGCCACGGCCGCGCCCCGGGCAGCCTCCAGGTCATCGAGGGTGTGCACGGCGAGGTTCTTCACCTTCTTTTCGGACTCAGCAAACTGAACCGAGAGCGCGGATACTCTTGCATCGATGGAAGCCATGACACCCCCGCGCGCGGCATCAAGATCCTCGCGGGTCCGCTCGACAAACTCCTTGGCTTTCTTCTCGGACTCGGCCAACCGGGTGATCAGCGCGGAAGCCTGCTCGTGGACGGAGGCCATGACCTGGCTCCGGGCAGCCTCCAGCTGTTCATGCGTGCGCGCGGCGAAGCCCTGCTGGAGCTCGGGAATCTGCTTCTCGACGAGCTGCAGGCGCTGCGCGGACTCGCTGATCCTGCGCCCCACCTTGCCCACGAAATCCGACTCATCCCTGAGACGAAGCAGGTTCTTGTCCACGCGGGCCGACATTGCGGTGAGCTCCGCGAGAGCCTTGTCGTACTCCGTGAACCGGTGCTGGATTTCCTGGATGTCCTCCGCCTTGCCCTTGAGCAGCTCTTCCACGCCCTGTGCGCGCGTGATCATTTCCTTGCCCGTCTTCAGGCTGGACTGCAGCTCGAGGGACAGGTCTCTCACCTGTGCGGTCCTCTGCTCGACCAGCGCGGCGAGGTTCTCCGTGATCTTGTCGCTGAATCTTTTGAGCTTCTCGAGCGATCTGTTGTTCCTGTCGAGCGCCCGGTAGACGACGAGAATGAGAAGGACGACGACGAAGGTGATCAGATCACCAATTGAAAAGATCATTGTCCCCTCCCCAGAGGTTTTTCAAATTGTACAGCGAACCTCCGGGGGTGTCAACGAGAGAGGACGGCGTGGAATCGAGGCGGTGACGGCGCGCGGCGCTACCGTGTATTGATGAGGTACGGGATCGAGCCCTTGGCCGGGGCGGCACCCGGGACCTGCGTTGAACAGGCACATGCGGATTGCTTTCATCACTCGGTGCTCGACGTCGGCGTATCCCGACGACTGCTCGATGCTCGCGCCGGTGATCACCCCGTTGGGCAGCACCGTGAAGCCGACCTTGACGGAAAGCGTCAGCCCCTGCTTGCTCACCCACTCGGGGACTTCCGGCTTGCCGCTGAAGACGAGAAATCTCCCCCTCGCCGGCCTCCGAAGATCCCCAGACGACGTTGTAGCCCTGGCCGCCGCCCGTGCTGGCATTGCCTCCGGACCGCTTGTTCCACTTCCGCCCGGGCCTCCAGCGGCTCCGGCAGCACCTGCTCCTCCGGCCGCTCCTGCGCCCGATGCGCCCGCGGCCTTGCCGGCGCCCGAGCTGCGTGCGGCGCCCTTTCCCGCCCCGCCTGCCAGCGCCTTGTCCAGCGCACCGAGATCCAGCGGGCCGTGCCGTTGACCCTGAGGCGCCCGGCACGAGCACTGCCGTGCCGCTGCGCTGCTGACTGCCGCCGGCGCCCGAAGAAGATGCGGCGCCGGTGCCCTTTCCCTGCTGCACCGGCGGAACGCCCGGGGCTGTAACAGGTCCGGGAACTGAAGGGATGCCCTGCACCACGCCTGTCTTGCCGCCGGCTTGGCGGAACGCGGACCCGCCCGAAGCCGGCGGCCTGGGCTCAGCAGCCTGAACCCGGGGACTCGGAATGACAAACCCTCCGCTCGTCGATGATCCAGATCCGGCGCTCGGTGTCGGGGCTTGCACGGGCGCTGCTGGAGCCGGAATCCCGGCTTTCTGGGCCGCCCCGCCGGCAGAACTGCTGCCTGGTCCAGCTGGTGCAGACGAGGCCTCACCCAGCGGGGCCTGCAGGTCGATGGTCACCGGGGGCAGCACCGCGGCGCCGCTGCCGGTGCCCACCCCGAGTGCGAAGGCGATGAAGAGCGCGGCATGCACCGCGCATGCCGCCGCAAGGCTGGCCAGGACGCGTCGTCGATCCACCGTCTGTCCACGGTCAGGCGTCGTGTCGCTCACAGGCTCACGCTCAGCGATGTGCTCAGCCGGAACCCCGGCGTGATGTACGTGTTGCGCGCAATGTTCCAGCGCGGGCCGCCCAGCAGCGGGCCGAAGAGATCGTCCCCATCCACCTGCAGCTTCACCGCCTCGGTGATCTTCCAGAACCCCGAAAGGTGCGCTATGGGCCACGGCTGGACCGTGCCGTCGGCAATCGGCCCCGCGGACACGGTGAAACCGCCGCCGAACCGGCCGCTGGGGTCCAGCGCAAGAAGCCCCGCCGTGATCGCATCAATCGGTGTGAAAAAAGGACGGTCAATGAATTCGTGGCTCCATCCCGCTGAAAGAGAAAACGCCTGCGTGATTCCCCAGCGCAATCCCGCGTCCGTGGAAAGCTGCACCCCTGCGGATTGTGTTACTGCAAAGAGACCGGTAGCGGGGTCAAGGGCCGTGGAGCCCATCGGCATCTCGCCGCTTGCCATGAAGGAGACCTTGATCGTGGCGGCAAGATCGCGCGTAATGGAAAGCTGCGCGGAGGAGTTGGCATACCAGCCCCGGTCGTCCGCGAGCGGCTGCGGCAGCGCCAAAGCATTGGAGGAAAGAATGTCGTGCATGTCATACGGCACGACCTTGTAGCCTCCTTCCATTGAAATGGTCAGGAAGTCCAGCGGCGTACCGGTGATCGAGAGAAAGAACGGGAACAGGCTCAGCCCGGCGCTGTTCCAGAACCAGGCGGCAGAGGCCTGAAGGATCAAGGTCGCCGGCAGGTCGAGGCTGAAGACCGCTGCGACCTTCACGCGGTGCATCTGGTTCTCCGGGGAGGCCAGGTACGAGTCGTCGCGATACCAATATGAGGACTCGAGCCCGAATCCTACGGCACCGAACTTTGCATGCGCGGACAGGGAAGGCTCAAGCCGCAGACCGCTGGAAGACTGGGGCGCCGCTCCTTCCAGGGTCAGCGAGTCAATACCGCCTCCCGCCATTGCCTTCAGCGTCAACCAGTCCAGGGGAGCTCCCGTGAAGGAGACGGTCCCCGAAATGGCGCGGGTGAGGGCTGACGAGTAACTGACCGGGCCCTGGCTTTGGCCCTGCAGCCCGGTTTCATCCTCCCTGAAGCTCCCACCGAGGTCGTTGTCCACGCCGCCAAGCCTGAACTTCAGGCCTCCGTCCAGGCTGTCATTGCGGAGGCTGAACCCCGACCCCGGGCTGTGTCCTCCGAACCCGTCCAGGGTCTCGTGATGAAACTGCAGGGAAAACCTCGGATCGGGACCGAGGGTCTTCAACGCGACGCTCCCCGAGATCATGTTCAAGGACCCGGCACCAAGCTGCACTTCCGACGAAAGGAGGCGGTCGTTCGCAGGCCGGGCCGGGCCTTCCGATTCCACCGGCGCCGCTGGGATTGTCGGCTCGCCGACCGCGAGCTCGCCTTCGCTCAGGGCAGGAATTGTGCGCACCGGAGGCAGCAGATCCTCCTCGGGGGGCAGCTGCGCCTGGACATTCTCCACGCTGAGGTCCTGCACCTGCAGGATGACCTGCGGCATGACTATTTCCGGCTCGCCGGGCGCCACTGCGGGGTTGGTGACCGGAGCAGGGGAGACCGGATGAGTAGGCCCTGCGGACTGGGCAAAGGTCGGCAGCGCCAGGAGCAGGAGGAGAGACGGGACAGGGAAAAACCTTGTGTTCATTGCGCTCCTCCTTCCAGGAGCCGTGCTTTCACTGTCCAGTCCGAATCGGGGAATGAAGATTCCAGGCGCTTGACGAGTGCCGCCAGGTCGTCGGGCCTCCTGGCAAGCTGCATCATTTCAGCCGCGCGATAGATCGCCGAAGCGGCGACGCCAGGATCCACCTTCGGCAGCAGCGCCGCTGCCAGGAACTGGCGCGCGGCCTCGGCCAGGTCACCCTTTCTATAGAAGTATTCCCCCACCAGGATCTGTGCCGCGGGCGCTGCCTGGGGATCGCCCTCCTTTACAACCGGAAGGAGCATCCGGTATCCCGTTTCCGCCTTCCTGTCACCCCCGTAGATGTACTGCCGTGCCAGGTCGATTGTCGCCTGCCGCTTCTTGTCACCCGTTTCACGGGAGATGACCGCCGAGAGTGCCGCTTCCCTGTCCCCTTCACCGGTGGCGAGAAGCCTCACCTGCTCGGCGCGGATGTCCGCACGCGCTGCACGCGCCTGATCGGGGTAATCCGCCAGGAACATCTTGTACAGCTCCAAAGCACGGGGGTATTGCTGCGCCTGCGCATAGGCTTCCGCCGTCTGCTGGAGGGCCGGGCCGCGGAAGGAGCTGTCACGATATCCTGAAACGAGGCGCTCCCAGAGCAGGGCTGCAGCCATTCCTTCTCCCGCGGCGGCCGCCGCTTTGCCGCCCCAATACAGCGCGGCGTCCACCAGCTTGCCTTTCGCAAACCGGGTTCGGTAATCATCGAACGCGGCCCGGGCTTCCGGGAGCATCCCGCTCAGGTAGTACGTTTCGGCCCGCCTGTACATCGCATCTTCCCGGATCGGACTGTTCGGGAAGGTGTCCACGAGTTTCTTGTACGCATCCGCAGCCTGCCGTGTCTGCCCGGAATCAGCGAGTGCACTCGCGTAGTCAAACTGCGCATCGGGCGACCATGGCGTTGGCGGGGATGAGCCGGCAATCCGAAGGAGGACCGGCTCCGCTTCCTCGAGCCTCTTCTGGTTGAGAAGGCTCTTCGCGTACAGGTACAGGCTCTTCTGAGCCAGCTCTCCCTGGCCGGTCTTCCCCGAAACCCCGGCAAAAGCAGATGCGGCCCTTTCATATTCCCCCGTGCTGAAATGGGACCAGCCCGACAGGTAGGAGACCATGGGGGCCAGCTCATGAGTTGGAGAAGCCGCGGACAGGTCGTCGAACACCCGGGCGGCGCTGGAGAAATCGGACATGCGCAGGTACGCCCATCCCAGGTAGTACCGCGCATAGGGGACGATGACCGCCAGGCCGGCCTTCTGTGCCGCGGCGGGCTGGATGGAGGCGAGGTCGGTGACTGCCCTTCCGTAGTCTTTCGAAGTGATCAGCGTGAGCCCGCGAAGGTAGGAGACCACGATCCCGGAGGAGGGATCCTGCGCATCCAGGGACGGGAACTGCAGGCGCACCGCGTCCGCTTCACGAACTACCTCTGCGTAGCGCTTCAGGAGAAACAGGTCCTTGATGTAGTCCAGCCGCGAGCGCAGGTCATCAGGGTACTTCGCCGTGTAGTCCTTCAGGGCATCGGCAGCCTCCGCGTTCCTCTTTGCCCCGTTGAGAAGGACGATCTGCAGCCGCGCCAGCTGCTGGCGCACCGCCGGATCGACGTCCTGGCGGAGCAGGTCACTGGCAAGGCGTGCCGCCTCGTCAGTGCTGCCCTGCCGGTAGAGGCAGTACGCCAGGAGGTAGCCCGCCTCAGGGGCGCGCCGGGACGAGGGGAAAGCAGCGCGGAACTGCGTATAGGACGCTGCCGCGGATGTGAAATCACCGGACATCAGCGAAAGATCGCCCAGGCGGATGATGACGGCGCCGGTCCCGGGCCTGCCCGCCGCAAGAAAATCCAGGAGCATCTGCCGCGCCCCGGCCGCGTCCCCCCGCGTCCGCAGCACTTCCGAAAGGTACAACGGGACGATCTCGTTGACCGGCACTTCCGAGCGTGCGTTCCACGCGCGTCGGAGGAACGGCTCCGCGGACTCCAGGTCGCCCAACCGGAAAGTTTCCGCGCCGATCCTTGTCCAGAGATCGGAGAGGACCGCGGTGCGGCCCGCAAAGCGGGTCTCGGCGGCCCTGGTCAGGTCACGCATGCCCTGCAGGTCCTTTCGATGCTCGGCGGCGGCGAAAAGCCGCCCATACGCAACGAGGGCAACGTCCTCCTGTCCGCCCACGAGCTGGATGTACAGGGGCTGCGCATCGTCGGCCCGGCCGGACTGCCACAAGGCCTCGGCACGAAGGAGCATGAAATCACTCTTCCACGGCTCGGGGAACCCCGCGGGATCCGTCTTCTGTGTGAAATCCAGGAGCTCCCCGAAGGAGCGCTGGCGCTGGAGGAGAGAACCGAGCAGCACCGAGGCGTACGGAAACAGCCGGGAGGACTGGTAGCTCGTGGTGAGAATGCCCAGGCTCTCGCGGGCGGCGGCATCGTTGGAGAGTGCCTGCAGCGCAAGGGCCTTGTGGAGAAGTGCCTGCGGCGTGAACTCTGCGTCGGCAGGGCCGGCAAGGAACTTGTCCAGGCTGTCGACGGACAGTGAATAGCTTTTCAACCCATACAGGGAAAGTCCCTTCCACAGGGAAATGAAGGAGAAGTACCTCGTTGTGCGGTAGCGGACCTCGATGTCTCCGATAAGCTGCACGGCGTCGCGCCAGCGGTCCAGGCGGTAGAGGCAGACCGCGCGGCGGTACTGGACATCAGCAATCCGCTCGGACAACGGGTAGCTGGCCGCGAAGGCGTCGTAGGACTCCAGGGCTGCCGTGTAGTTCTTGCCGAGATAACGGCTTTCGGCTTCGGCAAAAAGATCGTTTTCAGCCGGAGCAGCAATGACCTGCCCGGCCCCGCCCAGAAGGAGCAGGAAACAGATAGTTGTGAATCTCATTCTAGTAAGAAATGATACTCCGACGGGGAACGTTATTCAATTCGGGGCGGGGCAAAACTCCCTTCCGTATCAATGCGGACAAGGTGCACGTATTCGCCGCCATAACGGTGCGTGAGAGAGGCGAGGCTGGTCTGCAGGTTCCGTTCCATAACGGCAACTCGGAACGCACCCGAATCGTCGAACCAGGGAAGGAGAACAACCACGTGGTGATGCTGCCGCAGCGTCGGTGTTCCCTCGGACACGGCGCGGGCGGACGGGGCATTCACTGAACCGATGTACATCTCGCCGGGATTTGCCCGGGCGAGGAAGTACAACAGGAACTCGAGCTTGGGCACGGGATATCCGACGTCCCGCACGTAGGGAAGGCGGTCCGAGACCCGCACGTCGATCTGTGAATCATCCGGTGTCGTGCCGGTTCGCGCCCGGACCAGCGCACGGGCAAGGCCCCTGCTCCAGTCGAGGCCGAAGAAGGGATCCAGCTCTTCCTCGAACCGGGCGCTCCACGAGTTGGCGCGGGCCGCGTTGCGCGACTTCAACGGCACAATGTCCATTGGCCTGCCAGCGAGGGGAGCATACAGGCCGTCGACCACCCACTTGGCGAACCCCGAGCAATTGAAGCCTCCCCGGCCCGCGGGCGCGCCGGTGGCGATGTAGACCATGTGACCCGTGCCGTCCATCGCCCCGTCGTCCATGTCGCGCAGGCCGGAAAGCCGCGGCCCCAGCTCCCGCACCATGGATTCGATCCTCCGGTCACCTTCGGTCGGCGCCGGCGCCAGCACGAGGGGCCAGTTCACTGCTGCCGCGCTCCATTCCATGATCGACGAGAGCGGAGAAACAAGCAGCCGGTCGAAGGCCACCGGGCAGCACGATGTGCGCCTGGAACGGCTCGCCGAAGAGATAGACGTCCATGATGGTCCGCTCACCCTCGGGGAAAAAGCGCACGTACGTACCCGGCCCGTCCTGCACGAAGACCTTCGCCTGCAGGAAACTTCCGTCCGCAAGGCTTCGCTTGATGATGAATGTGCCTGCCCTGTCCAGGGGAAAGCCGGGGCCGCTCTGGTTCGCGAAAACAAGGTACAATGCCCCCGCCTGGACGTCGGGCCTGAACAGGACTTTTGCAGACCCGGCAGACTGGCTGATGATCTGTACTCCCGAGCCCGCCGCGCCGTGGATCGGCGCAAAAATAGTGTCCGAAAGCCTGGAACGGGCTTCCCAGTTCTCGGGCGGCGCCTGCGGAAGCGCCGGCGATCCGGGCGCAATCCCGGCAAAACCCGGAAGCGCAGATCCTGCGGCCACGGCAAGCAGGAGAGCAACCCTACGCCAAAAGCGTGTCCTCATCGATGCGATCCTTCAGTATCCCGCGCCGCGCCGCCAGGACCTGCGGGTCCAGGGCGAACAACGGGCTGATCTCGATTGAATGCAGCGGCCGCCCTTCCGGGTCCCGCGGCACATCCACGCCCACGGCACTGAGCCACCGCGCCGCCTGTTCCAGCTGGCCCTGGCGGCAGCTGGCAATCGAGTCCTGCCCGTCCCGGTTCTTCAGGGGCGAGAACTCGTCGGCTCGGTCCGTCTCGAAAAAAAGAGCCCGCTCGGCGAGGGGAATTGCATCGAAGACGAACATCTCCATCTTCACCGCGTCCCCTTCCTGAATTTCGGTGCCTTCGGGAGTCGGGATGAGCGTCATTGCCTTCTTGCGGGCCATGTGCCATGGCATGGCAAGCGCCGGGCTTTCCAGGAACGGGACGTCGAGGATGTGAATGGCAATGGAACCCTGCGCGTAGTACAGCCGGCCGTTCGGGGCACGCGAGCGCATCCGCGCCTCGTCGAGGTCAGAGTACTCGATGACGAGGGGCCGTTCGTTCTCCATGGCGATGATGCCCAGCTTCTCCTCGGGATACGCCTTTTCCACCACTTTCGCGGAGACCCGTGCGCGGGCTCGGCAGTGGAACCCGAGGAATACCGGGTCGGGGACCCGAACCAGCGGATTGTCCACCTGGAAGTAGAACAGGTGCTGCACCCGCTTCTTCATCATTTCGGCGAGCAACCCGGAACGCCGCAAGGCCTCGATCACTCCGCCGTGACCGTTGGGATTGAACGCCAGCCCGCCGTCAGGGGCCATCAGCAGCCGGCCGTCTGGTGAGAAAGAGGGCAGGCTGCCCTGCATGAACAAGTGCACCGTTTCCCTGCCCAGCCCGAACCATTTCTGGGACTCGAAGTAGTCTTCCGTAGCCGCATGGTTCTGCGGCCCGGTCATGATGAGCCAGGGAATTTCGGCCCCATACCATCGGCGCGCGGCCTGGAGCTTCTCCGCGAACAAGGCAAAGAGCGTGATCTTTCGCAGCGGCGTCACGGGAAACATCCCCTTCGGTCCGTCGAAACCCAGTCGGGATCCCTGGCCGCCGGCAACGGTGAGAAATGCGGCTCTTCCACGGCGGATTTCCTGCTCGCCCGCCTCCCGCGCGTCGGTATCGGTCCCGCTCACCGAGAGGGGAACGTAAGGCGCCGGGGAAATATCGCGGTCCACAGCCGCCGCGGCGGCCGGCCGGCCGTTCGAGCCGGTGATGATTGCGCGCAGTTCCTGCACCAGGGCGAGGTCCAGCGACGAGAGATCCTCCAGGAGCCTCTGGCGGAGCCCCGCGGGCCTCTTGTCCCAATGAGCGAACAGGTGCCCCTGGCCCAGTTCCTCGAACCTCTCCCGTATCTCGCCCTGGCCCATGAGCTCTCCTTCGTTCGGCGCCGGCGCCCCCCGGCGCGCGGTCATCAAGGCATCGATCAGGTCCGACCGGATCTGCGCGAAACGCGCGGAGACATCGGGGTTCGACCCGCCCAGCTCCTCCCACATGCGTCGTTTTGCGCCCTCGATCGTGAACTTCCGGTCGTACAGGAGGTGACGGAACCGCATCAGGAGGCGCACGTCATTGGATGAATACTCGCGACGCCCGGTGAGACCCTTTTTCGGTGAGAGCAGCGGAAGCTCACTCTCCCAGTAGCGGATGACGTGCGGCTTCACGCCGAGAAGCCGCGCGACTTCGCCGATGCCCCACGCTCTCATCGCGGAGCCCGCCCCTGCCGACGCGAGGTTTTCCTGCTCTGCTTGAACTCCACGGTCACCGGCACCTGGGTGAAGCCGAGATCCTTGCGGATGCAGTTCTCCAGGTACTGGCCGTAGCCCAGCGGAAAGCCCGACATCCTGTTGACAAAGGCGACGAATCGCACGGGATTCGCGCTCACCTGAGTCATGAAGCGGATCTTGTAGTTCTTGCCGCGCACGGGGAGCTTGTAGTGGGTCATCCATGACTCCAGGGCCTGGTTGAGACGCCCCGTTCCAACCCGACGATGCAGCTGTTCCCAGAGCGCAAGGGCCGTGTCCAGGAGGGAACGCACCCCGTAGCCGGTGAGAGCGGACACGGGGACGATGGGCGCAAAGCCCAGCACGGGAAACTGGAACCGCACCAGGTCACGCAGCGATTCGCGGAGGCTGGCCGTGTCCTTCTGCAGATCCCACTTGCCGGGGACAAGCACGATGCCCCTCCCCTCCTTCACCGCGTGTGCGGCGATCTTCTTGTCCTGGTCCACGATCCCGCGCGCGGCATCCATCATGAGGAACACGATGTCCGCGCGCCCGATGCTCTCGATGGCCCGGTTCACGGAGTAGTACTCGATGGAGTCGGTCACCTTTGACTTTCGCCGGATGCCTGCCGTGTCCAGGATACGGAGGCTCCGGCCGCGGTGAGCAAACGTTCCTTCGACGACGTCCCGGGTCGTGCCGGGAACCGGGGAAACAATCGATCGCTCCTCCCCGAGGAGCCGGTTTGCCAGGCTCGACTTGCCGGTGTTCGGCGTGCCCAGCAGTGCAATCCGAACCGCTGAATCATCGGTCACGGAGCTGGCCGCGCGGCGCACCTGTCCGCGGAGGCCAAGCGGGCTCTCCAGCAGCACTTCGAGAAGCCCCGCCGCCGTTTCCCGCAGCCTCTCGATGCTGCGCCCATGCGCAGCGGACACGCCGATGACATTGGGAAATCCGTGCGCGTGCGCGTTCCAGACCGCCGCATCGCGGTCAGGAGTGTCCACCTTGTTCACGACCAGCAGGACCTTCTCGGAGAAGGGCCGCATGATGCGGATGAACTCCTCGTCCTGCGGGCGTGGTCTCCACCGCGTCCACCACGAGCATCAGGAGGTCGGCGGCGCGCGCGGTCTTCAGGGTGCGGCGGGCCACGACGCCGTCCAGGCCTTCCGCACCTGCGGTGTAGCCGCCGGTGTCCACCAGCCGGACCCGGGCTCCCGCCAGGGTGCATTCCACTTCGACCGGGTCCCGCGTAACGCCCGGCTCGGCATGCGTTATGGCCCGGCGGCGCCCGATCAGGACGTTGAAGAGAGTCGATTTTCCGACGTTGGGCCGGCCGAGAATGGCGATGAGAGGACGCTCCGGGGCAGCTGATTCCGCACCGTCGGATTTTGCGTCACCACGAGGTGAAGTCAAGCCGATCCTCCATCCAGTCCCGCACTGCGTTTTCGATCTCCCGGCCCGATTTCATGGGCATGAGGCTGCGAACGAACGCTTCCGCCTCCATGCTGCCCACCGACCGGACGATCCTCTTGATGAGCGGTATCCCGATGGGACCCATTGAGAAGCTGTCCAGCCCGAGCCCGAGCAGGACGACGGTGGCCAGCGGATCACCGGCCAGCTCGCCGCACATGCCGACGGGAATCCCGTGCGCGTGCCCGTTTTCAATGGTGGTGCGGATCAGCCGAAGCACGCCTGGGTGGAATGGCTCGTACAGGTACGCCACCTTTTCGTTGCCGCGATCCACGGCCAGCGTGTACTGAATGAGGTCGTTGGTGCCAATGGAAAAGAAATCCGCCCGGGCGGCAAGGATATCCGACGTGACGGCCGCCGACGGAACCTCGATCATGATGCCCGTGGGCACGTCAGGGCGGAAAGGCTGACCCTCCCGGGTGAGGTCAGCCTTCACCTCCGCCATGATCTCGGCTATCCGATCCAGCTCTCCCGGTCCCGAGATGAGGGGGAACATGATTCGAAGCGATCCGTGCACGGACGCCCGGAGCAGGGCGCGCAGCTGTGTTTTCAGGACCTCGGGACGGGCGAGGCAGAACCGGATGGCGCGCCATCCCAGCAGCGGATTGCTGTCCGGCGCGAGGTGGAAGCCGGGCATCACCTTGTCCCCGCCGAGGTCCAGTGTGCGGATGGTCACGGTCCTGCGGCCCATGGCCGCGAGGACCATGGTGTACGCAGCCAGCTGTTCCTCCTCCGTCGGAAAGCGGTTGGGCTGGATGAAGAGGAACTCCGAGCGGAACAGTCCGATGCCGTCCGCCCCGTGCGCGAGCACCCCTTCCGCCTCCTCCGGCACTTCGATGTTCGCTTCAATGGAAAGGAGCTTTCCGTCAACGGTCTCCGCGGGGAGGTCCCTCTGCTCCTTGAGCATCGAGGAAGCGCGTTCCCACGCGAGCTTCCTCTCGTCGTACGCGGCGCAGGTGGCCTCATTCGGCGAAACAATGACCGTTCCCCGGTTGCCGTCAACGATCACTTCGTCCCCGGTCTGCACGCATCGGCTGATGTCGCTCAGCCCCAGGACGGCGGGGATCTCACCCGCACGGGCCAGGATTGCCGTGTGGGATGTCCTGCCCCCGGCATCCGCGGCGATTCCGAGGACCAGGGTGCGGTCCAACCCCAGCGTGTCGGAGGGCATGAGATTGTGCGTCACGAGGATCGGACGGCTCGCGGATGTCGGACAGGCGCGTCCGGGTTGTGTGCAGGAGTTGGTCGAGCACGCGGTTGCCCGCATCAGTGAAGTCGACGGTCCTTTCCCTCAGGTACTGGCTGTCCGCCTCTGCAAGCTTGCTGCTCATCTTTTCGAGGATCTGGAGGAAGACCCATTCCACGTTCCGACGGGTTTCGGCAAGAGACTCCTGGACGTTCTTCTTCAGCTCCGGGTCGTCGAACATGAGAAGCTGCGCCTCCAGGAGAGCGCCGTCCTGTCCGGAGATCAGGCTCTTCATCTCCGCGGACGCTTTTTCCAGCGCGGTGATGAATCTCCCGTATTCGGATTCGACCTGCGAACCGGAAATATCGTATCGGGGGACGGAGAGCCTTTCTTCCAGGAACAGGAACGCCTTCCCACGCGCGATCCCGGGGGAAGCACTTATTCCCGTGAGCTCCATCATGCGGCGTGAGTATAGCGGTATTCAATGGGCCTGTCAAATTGACCGATCATTGAACGGGTAGACATGGCCTCGAAAAAACGCTCTCGCACACGATCGGGTCCCCCCCCGCGGCACCGCGGGCTGGGCTTTCTCTTCTGGCTGTGCCTTGCGGGAATCGCCGTGGCAGTGGCAGTCGCCGCGCGCGACCCGTTGAAAACGGCTTTCCAGCAGCTCAGCGGGAAGCCGTCCGCCGCAAGGCCGCCCGCCAGGGAACAGCCGAAGGTCACGATCGCCCCGCTGACGGACACCGAGCAGCAACAGAGAACCGCGCCCGCGGCATCCCCCGGGGTGACCTCGCCGCCAGCCGCCGTGACATCGGCGCCGGCCGTGGCGGGCCCGGCACCGCGGTCAGGTCGGCACCCCGGTGAAGAGTCAGCCCGCGCAGCCGGAGAGACCGGCCGTCCGCAAGGCGCGGCTGTATTTCACGACTATAGACCCGGCCGGCAGGATTCAGCTCAAGAGCGTGATCAGGCCCATCGCGGCAAGTGACTCACCGCTGCGCGACACCCTGGAGAACCTCCTGAAGGGTCCGACGGCCCAGGAGCTCAACCTCGGGCTCGTGTCCATGATTCCCGTTGATGCGCGGCTTCGCAACGTGACAGTCAAGGGAGACACGGCCGTCGTGGATTTCAGCCAGAGTTTCCGGTTCAACCCGCAGGGACTCGACGCCATGGAAGCCCAGCTGCGGCAGGTTGTCTATGCGGCAACCGAGTTCCCATCAGTCAGGAACGTGCAGATCCAGATCGAGGGCAGCACGGTCCGCTACCTCGGCACCGAGGGGATGCGGCTCGACGCCCCCCTGTCCCGCGCTTCGTTCCAGAACTAGGGTTGCACCCCCAGCTCCAGCAGCAGCGCTCCCACATTGGCGCCTGCGCTCCCGGACGCCGACCCGCTTCCCCGGCGCAGGAGGAACAGGAACTCCCTGTTTCCCTTGCGGCCGGCCAGGGGAGATGGAATGCCCTTGTCCACCTGCACTCCTTCGGCCGCCAGCCGGCCGACGAGATCCAGAAGAATCGCGCGCAGCGTCCCGGGATCGCGCACGACCCCGTGAAAGGTGTCGGCCGGATGGCGGAGCTCGAACTGCGGCTTGACCAGGAATATCCCCCAGCCCTCGGTGGTCAGGCCGAGAATGTGCCTCGCCGCTCCCTGCAGGGAACGGAACGAAAGGTCGGCAACCGCGCGGCCGGGCTGCGGATGGAGACCCGCGGGTTGCAGGCTCATGATGTTCGTCCGTTCCATGGGCCTGACGCGCGGGTCCCCGCGCAGGCTCCAGTCCAGCTGCCCTTCCCCGACGTCCACCGCGTAGACGAGGTCCGCGCCGCGCTGGAGAAGGCAATCGGTGAATCCGCCGGTGGAGCTGCCGGCGTCAATCCAGCCCGTGCCGCGGCAGTCGACATGCCAGGCATCTATCGCGGCCGCGAGCTTCTCTCCGCCCCGGGAAACGAATGCCGGCGCGGGACGCAGGTCCACTGCCGCGTCGGCCGCCACCGGGGTTCCCGGCTTGACCATCTTCACTCCGCTCACGGAAACGTGTCCCCGGATGATCCGCGCCCGAAGCTCGTGCTCGTCGTGCTCGGGATGGAGGGTTTTCAGAAGCTCGATCAGTGCAACCTTGGGGCCGGGCATGTCACACGGACGACAGCTGCCGTATCCTTTCGATCATCACCGCTTTGCCCGTGGACAGGTTGATCTCAAGGAGCACGCCCTGTATTTCCGCCGGGGAGTTCTGCACCTCCATCTTCAGCGGCATCTGCGTGAGGCTGCGGGATACGGCGGTTTCCTTTTTCATGCCGATGACGCTGTCCACCGGCCCGGTCATGCCGATGTCGGTGATGTATGCCGTCCCACCGGGGAGGATTCGTTCGTCCGCCGTCTGCACATGGGTGTGCGTCCCCACCACCGCGGACACCTCCCCATCCAGAGACAGGGCAAGTGCCTCCTTCTCATCCACCGATTCGGCGTGAAAGTCGACGATCGCGGCCTTTACCCGTGAGCGGAATTGCTTCAGGAGTGCCTTGGCCACCTGGATGGGATCCCGCAGCGGAGAGAGGTTGACGCGTCCCTCGAGGTTGATGACAAGCACGGCGTTGTCCCGTACCGTGACAATGCAGTGTCCCTTCCCCGGTATGGCGCCGGCGCCCGCGATCACCGGGTAGTTCTCGGGCCGCAGCAGCGTGTCCGTTGTCTGCAAGGCGGGGTAGATATCCTTCTTCTGCCAGATGTGGTTGCCCGAGGTTATGACATGCACGCCGCTTGCGCGCATCCGTTCGGCGATGTCGGGCGTCAGGCCGAAGCCGTCCGCGGCGTTCTCTCCATTGGCAATGACCAGGTCCGCCTCCAGGCGGCGCGCCAGCTCGGGAAGCCCGACAAAAAGGGCCCTGCATCCCGGCTGTCCGACGATGTCGCCGAGGATGAGGGCCTTCAGGGTGTGCGTCACACGGACCCCGCCGCTGCCCTAGCGGGCGTACTCAATGACGCGCATCTCCCGGATGATCGTCACCTTGATCCTCCCGGGGTATTTCAGCTCGCTTTCAATCCGCTTGGCGACGCTCTTGGCAAGCTCCTTTGCCGCCTCGTCGGTGATCTTTTCATTGTTCACCAGGATGCGCAGCTCGCGTCCCGCCTGGATGGCGTAGGCCTTGTCAACGCCGTCGAAATCCTCGGCAATCGACTCCAGGTTCTCCAGCCGCTTGAGGTAGTTATCCAGGGTTTCCTTGCGCGCACCGGGACGAGCCGCGGAAATGGCGTCCGCGATCTGCACGATCACGGCCTCCACCGTTTCGGGCTCGACGTCGCCGTGGTGCGAGCCGATGGCGTTGAGAACCTTGGGATCCTCGCCGAGGCGCCGGGCCAGGTCCATGCCGACCTCGATGTGGTTCCCGTCGCCGTCCGCTTCCACTCCCTTGCCGATGTCATGCAAAAGGGCGGCACGCTTGGCAAGCTCGACGTTTGCTCCCACCTCCGAAGCGATCATCCCCGCCAGGAGGGCGACCTCCTTCGAGTGCGCAAGCACGTTCTGCCCGTAGCTCGTGCGGAAGTGCAGCCGTCCCAGCGTCCGGATGGCTTCGGGGCTCATCGTGTGGATCCCGACTTCGAAGAGAACACGCTCGCCTTCCTCGTAGATGGTCTGCGTGATTTCCTTGCTGACCTTCTGGACGATCTCCTCGATCCGCGCCGGGTGGATGCGCCCGTCAGAGATCAGGCGGCTGAGCGCAGTCTTGGCAATTTCGCGCCGGATCGGATCAAAGCACGAAATGACCACCGCCTCCGGTGTGTCGTCGATGATGATGTCTACGCCGGTGAGCGTCTCGAAGGTCCTGATGTTGCGGCCTTCACGGCCGATGATCCGCCCCTTCATCTCGTCATTGGGCAGGCTCACGGTGGTCACGGTCACCTCGGAGGCGACATCGGTGGCCAGCCGCTGGATGGTCGTGATCAGGATGTCGCGCGCCTTCTTGTCCGCGGCAAGCCGCGCTTCCTGCTCGATGAGATTGATCGTCACCTGGGCGTCATGCCGCGCCTCGTTTTCGAGACTCTGAACGAGGAGTTTCTTCGCCTCCGCCCTGCTGAGACCTGAGACTCTTTCCAGTTCCGCGGCTATCCGCTCGCCCTCGTGCTGCAGTGCCGCCTCGGTCTCGGCAGCTGTCCTCTCCCTGTTGCTGACCGCTCTTTCCTGCTTCTCAAGCGATTCAACACGTTTCTCTAGGTTTTCTTCCTTCTGAAGGAGGCGTCTTTCGATGCGCTGGAGCTCGATCCGGCGCTCGCGTGTCTCCTTTTCCAGCTGGTTGCGTTCCCGCAACAACTGGTCCTTGCTCTCAAGTATCGCCTCTTTCTTCTTCGCTTCCGCATCTCGGAGGGCCTCCCCCAGGATCCGGGAGGCCTTCTGTTCGGCCGATGAAAGCTGAAATCGTGCAAAAATCCATCGAATTAGCCAACCTAGAAAAACACCAGCGAGAGGAAGAATGAAGTACAATGCTGTGCTCATTTCCTTCCTCCACTAGACTTGAATAATCATTTACAGCATAATTGAGAATACATGCTTTGTCAAGGGTAACGGTTTGCCGTTTCTTGAATGAATTCAGGAAAATCCTGCTACGGACCTGCTAACGGACGATGAGCATAGACAATACTGAATTGATTGAGATATCAGTTTCGCCAGAAAATGAAAGAAGAAGGTACGCTTCCTGGTTTCTGAAGACACTGGGAATAAACAGCATCCTTTTCATGTAGCGGATATCTTCCTGGTCGAAGCGGATGTTCAGGAAACGAATTTCCGCCGGATTCCTGTTTATGGCAACAGCCTTTCGTGACAGAAAATACCCTGAGTAAAGAGGATCAGAAGGAGCAAATGTGCAGGCGCTCACTGACTTCTCGCTCAAGCCGATTGTGAGGTCAGGAACAAAGCCGTCCGATTTCTTCATGAAAAGTCCCGCGCTCACCGCGGAAACCCGGCGCGAAACTTCCACGAGTGACTTCATCTGGGTCGTGTGCGTGAACGAGCGGGGATAGCTGGAGAGAAACTCGTCATAGTCAAGACCGTTGCGTTTCAGCCGTATAGGGTTGGATTTCTCGCGGTCAATCGAAAGGCTGGATTCCATGGACAGTCCCTTCTCCGAAGAGACATCCTGGGAGAGGTCGAGGGTGTCCTCGTCACGGAGCAATTCCCCGATTCCCCCCATGCCTGTTGCTTCCAAAGGCGCGCCGGCGTCGGTGGATTCCCTCTCCGCGTGCTCTACAACTTCCTGTGCGAGCTCCCTCAGCTGGTTGTCCGCCCGGTTCCCGGGCGCCTGGTCACCTCCCGTGTACACCTCTTCCTTGATCCTGAATACGCCGTTCTCCATGACGACGCTTGAAGCGCCCTCCTCGACGAGCGCGCCCAGCTCCTCCATCGTCAAAGCCGCGATCTTGCCCGAGCTTACCAGTAAGGCCAGCTCGGATTCCTGCACATTGTCGGAGCCCGCTGGGATTGGTGCCGCGTCCGGCGCCCCCGCTTCTTCGTCAAGCGCCTCCAGCTCTTCGAGCTCTGCGAGGTCCGTCGTGCGGGCAAAAATCATGCCGCCGCCGGAACCCTGCGAAGAATCAGGCTCCTCCGGCTCGTAGTCTCCTCGTGGAATGGGGCTGCGATAGTCATCACTTGCGGTCAAAGGGGCAGTCTCATCTCCTCTTCTCGCCTCGTCGGCAGCGGGAAGCATTTCAAGGCCCTCTTCGACCGGCAGCGGCGGCAGCGGCTGTATTTCGTACAGCGGAACCAGCTCTTCCACATTCTCCATGGCGGAGCGTTCCTCGAGCGCCGAAACTCCTATCGATGCAAGCGCATCAGGTCGAGCAGCCCCTCCGTGGGAGATGTGAACCTCCACGAAGTCCGTAATAGCTGTTTTCAGGAGCCCCCGGCCATGCCCTTCCCGCTGCCGCGAGGTCCGCGGAGAGGAAGGTTGTGCGGCGGAGCCGGCACGGACCGGGTACTCCCCTCTTTCGAGCTCCTCGATGACACCCGGCAGCGAGCGTGGTCCCGATTCGCTTTCTTCCGCGATCGGCATGAGTTCAGCGTCAGCGTCTTCGGCAGACTCTGCGTCTTCAATCAGGTCGGCACCGTCGATAAACTCCGCATCCTCGATGAGCTCGGCATCCTCGACAAGCTCGGCGTCTTCGATGGCTTCGGACTTCTCGATCGTGCCGGCTGGGCGGCGGGCTCCGCTTCGGCGAAGACCTCTGCTTCAGGAATCTCCACGGCGGCGCCCTCAGCAGCCGGCTGCCTGGTTTCGACCAGCGTTTCAGGAAAGTCGTCTTCGATTGCCGAGGCTTCTATGAAAGTTTCTTCCTCGGAAGCGGCTTCTTCCACGGGTTCGGCTTCTTCTGCGGCCTCGGCTTCCGGGATTGCCTCCTCGGCGGGTTCGGCCTCCAGCCGGCTCAGCTTCCGCGGCCGATTCGGCCTGGTCCACCGTTTGCAGCTCTTCCGCAGCAGCCTCGCCAACCGCCTCGGCTTCCTCGACGGCCTCCGCTGCTTCTACCCCCTCAACGTCTTCTGCAGCTTCAGCCTCTTCAACGGCCTCGGCTTCCTCAACTCCTTCGGCTTCCTCGACGGCCTCCGCTGCTTCTACTCACGCCTCAACTTCCTTCTGCAGCTTCCGCCTCTTCAACGGCCTCGGCGTCCTCAACTGCTCTTCGGCTTCCTCGACCGCCTCCGCCTCTTCGAGCTCCTCTGCTTCCCCTGCCGCGGCTTCGAAAGATTGCACCTGCACGGGACGCGACGGGACTGCCGCTTCAGCGGCTCCCTCCTGGGCCCCCAAACCAGGTTTGCCGGGCTGCTGCAGGATCCCAGCGGCACCGATTTCCGGCGCGCGAGGACCCCGTGAGGGCGCCGGCCTGGCCGCCGGAAGCGCGAAGTTCGCGTTCTGCAGCGCAGTCTTGATCAGGGCCTCCAGGCGGGTGAAATCCATTGCAGCAACCGCGGGAGCGGGGGGAGCCTCCACCCTGCGCGAGATCAGGTCAAGGATCTCTCCCCAGCTCTTCGTCATGTACTCGTCGATGATGGGCTTCTTGCTGCGCGACACGCGGCCGATGCCGCGCTGGATCTGCCAGGTGATCTCGTCCTTGCGCGCCTCCAGCTCGCGGCGCCATTTTCCCCAGTCGGCGCCGCCCGGGCTCTCCACGAGCTCGGTGATGAGCTGGATCTGGAAGCGCTTCACGCGCTGGCGCAGGACCTCCAGGGGATCCGAACGCAGGTTGAAAAGCAGGTACAGGAGGAGGAAGACGGTGAAGAAAAAGGTTGCCAGGAGCAGCCCCTTCATGAGATCCGTCATCTCGAAGCGCGCGCCGGGCACGAGCATGCTCACCACGCCTCCGCTGCGAGAGCCGTGCGCTGAAGGCGCGGTAGCCCGCCGTGGTCCCGTCCGGGGCGGTCAGCGACAAGGAGCCGGCGAACGAGGAAGATCCAGCATTTCGCTGCCAGATCGAGAGGAGGGCGTCCGTCACCGTCTTCGTAGCCGGCGGGACCGTTGATCAGGATCCCCTGGTTGCCGACAAGGGACACCTGGTCGACCGGGAACCCCGCCGAGAAGGCAAGCTGGGAGAGGAGGTCCTTGACGGAAACGTAAAAGGCAAGAGTCCCGGTCTCGGGTCCCCGCCGTTCCCGATGAAACGGGCAGGCAATAGACGAACAACCCGCGCGCGCCGTCGATGAGGACCCGGGGCGATTCGGCGGGCCCGACGAGCAGCTGGTCCGCCGGGCAGCGCGGTGCCGTCCTCGTTGTAGTTCTTGAAGGCAAGGCTCCCCGCCGTGCGCTGCTTCACGTCGAGGTCGAGGAAGCTGCTGTAGATGATCCTCCGGCCGTCGGACCCGAGCAGCCGCAGGCCGAACAGGCCCAGCTGCGCGGTGGTGTCGGACCATGCCTTCAGGGTTGCGTCGCTCACGGCCGGGGCAAACGAGGCGGAGACGAAATCCTTGCGTGCAACGAGGCGATAGGCCTCCATGTTGGCGGCATGAAAATGATCAACAACGGCGGCCAGGGAGGCCATGTCCGACTGGTATACCCGCTCGATGCTGGGGAGGAAAAAGCTCGCCTGCAGGACATTGAAGAGCCCCGAAAACGCAACAATTGCAAAGCCCGCGAACAGGAGCAAAGCAGCGAGGAGACTAATAGCAATCTTCAGGCTCTGTCGCATGGGAGAACGATTTACCTTCTTCCCCAGTATCGGCGAAAAAGGGCATCCGCCGTAGGAACTGCCTCTACGGCGCCTGATAGATTGAGGGCCTCAGCGCCTGTGTTTGTCAACCCCGCTGCGGTTGTCGACCCGCGGTTGACTCCCGCCTCGGCTTTCGGCCCCTTCGCGGCAATCAGCCTGCCTTGGCGGCTTCCTGGGCTTCCTTCTTCTTGCGCTTGCGTTCGCGCTCCTTGCGGTCCAGAAGCTCCAGGATCACCATCTCGGAGGCATCGCCGAAATCGTCTCCCCATTTTCAGGATCCGGGTGTATCCGCCCGGACGCTGCGCGTAGCGGGGGGCAATGTCCTTGAACAGCTTGTCCAGGATCCGGCCGTCGTCGATGGCGCGCGCGGCGATCCGCCGGTTGTGCACGGAATCAACCTTGGCGCGGGTAATGAGCTTCTCCGCGAGCCTGCGCGCCACCTTTGCCTTGGCGACGGTCGTGCGGATCCGTTCGTAGCGGAACAGGGCCTTCGCCTGCGCCTTCAGGAGGGCCTTGCGATGTGCCGAGTTTCTCCCGAGCTTGTTGATGCTACTCCGATGATCCATTCTCGTCCTTCCCTTCTCGGCTCCTCCGCGGAACCGGCCGCCACGGCCGCCGTCTCGCCAGCCACCAGCTTCTTCAGCTGCTTCTTCAGAGCGGAATAGTCCTTCATCCCGAGGTCCAGGCCGCGCGCCTGCAGCTTGTCGCGGATCTCCTGCAGGCTCTTCTTGCCGAAGTTCCGCGTCTTGGTGATCTCTTCCTCGGTCTTCTTTGTCAGGTCCCCGATCGTGCGGATGTTCGCGTTGCGCAGGCAGTTGCTGGAGCGCACGGACAGCTCCAGCTCTTCCACCGGCGTGTCCAGGAGGGCGCGGATGCGCTCCTCGTCCTCGTCCACCTCGTCGTCGCTGCCCGCTTCTGCCTCGTCGAAATTGATGAAAATCGTGAAGTGGTCCTTGGCAATCTTGGCCGCTTCCGCAAGGGCGTCGTCCGGAGTGATCGTCCCGTCCGTCCAGATTTCCAGGATCAGCTTGTCATAGTCCGTGCGCTGTCCGACACGCGTGTTCTCAACGCTGTACTTCACCTTCTGGATGGGGGAGAAGATCGAGTCGATGGGGATGGTCCCGATCACCTCGATGTATTTCTCGTTGCGCTCTGCCGGCACGTATCCGCGGCCCAGGTTGATCTGGATCTCGAATTCGATGTTTGCCTTCTCCATCAGCGTGGCGATGTGGAATCCCCCATTTATGATCTCCACGTCGTTGTCCACGGCGAGGTCGCGCGCAGAAAGCTTCCCGCCCCCCTTTGACTCCACGACGAGTGTCTTCTCTTCCAGGTCTCCCACCAGTCTCACCTGCACCTGCTTGAGGTTGTTGATGAAGTCCGGCGTGTCTTCCACCACCTCGGGAATCGGCTCGTACTCGCTGGCAATCGTGTGCGGGGCGCCGTCGTCCTTGTACGTCGTGATCTTGACGGCGGTAATGGCATACCCCTGGATGGAGGACAGAAGGATCCTCCGCAGCGTGTTTCCGATGGTCACACCGTAGCCGCGCTCGAAAGGATAGGCGACGAAGCGGCCGTAGTTGGCCTCCACTTCGCTGTGCTCGAACGTGATACCCTTGGGCTTCTTGAAGCCCCTTAAGAGGTTCTTGCGCACCATGCGGGACACCTCACTTTGAATAAAGCTCGACGATCAGCTGCTCTTTGACGTCCGCAAGATCCGAGATCTCGCTTCGCCGGGGTATGGCGCGGACCTTCCCCACCATCCTGTCCGGATCGATCTCCAGCCAGGGAACGATCCCCGACCTGGAGTACTCCTTCAGGCTTTCCTTGATGGCGGTGAGCTTTGTGCTGGGTTCCCGTACCGCGATCTCGTCGTTCTCCCGCACGAGCTGCGAGGGGACGGAAGCGCGCCGGCCATTGATGGCGATGTGCCCGTGAAGGACCAGCTGCCGTGCCGCCTTGCGGGACGGGGCCAGGTGGAGCCGGTAGACGATGTTGTCCAGGCGCCGTTCCAGCATCTGGATGAGGTTCTCACCCGTGATGCCCTTGTGGCGCACCGCCTTGCCGAAGAACAGGCGGAACTGCCCTTCCAGCATGCCGTACATCCTCTTCAGCTTCTGCTTCTCGTGCAGCTGCACGCCGTAATCGGAGATCTTCTTGGTCCTGCTGCGCGGCCCTTTGCCGGGAGCGCCCTTTTTCCGTGTGACGGGGCACTTGGGCCCCTTGCACCTGTCTCCCTTGAGATAGAGCTTGTATCCCTGGGCCCTGCAAAGCCGGCACTGGGGACCGATATTCCTTCCCACTGTCTGTCCTCCCTACACGCGCCGCTTTTTCGGCGGCCGGCACCCGTTATGGGGAATCGGGGTGATGTCCTTGATCGAGCGCACGCGGATGCCCAGGACACCGAAGGCGCGGATCGCCGCCTCGCTGCCGACCCCGGGCCCCTTCACGAACACGACCAGCTCGTGCAGGCCCTGCTCCAGCGCTTTCGACGCGGCGGACTCCGCCGTCGTCTGCGCGGCGAACGGGGTCGACTTCTTGGCCCCCTTGAATCCCAGGGCCCCTGCCGACGCCCAGGAGATGGTGTTCCCCATGAGGTCGGTGATGGTCACGATCGTGTTGTTGAAGGTGGCCTGGATGAAGGCCTTCCCTTCCGCAATATTCTTCTTCTTCTCCCGCTTTGTCTTTGCCAAAGTGAGATCCTCCTCAGCGGCCGCCGCAGCGGAACCGCGCGCGCACGGCTTCGGCCGGCGCGCTGACTGCCCCTGGCTGCCTCACGCGGAAACCCGCGTTGTATCGCAGCCGGGTGCGGATAGAACTACTTCTTCCTCTTCCCTGCAACGGTCTTCCGCTTGCCCTTTCGGGTGCGGGCATTCGTCTTCGTCCTCTGGCCCCTCACAGGCAGTCCGCGGCGGTGGCGGATGCCGCGGTAGCACCCGATGTCCATGAGCCTCTTGATGTTGAGTGACACCTCGGTGCGAAGGCGCCCTTCCACGCGGTACTCGTTCTCGATCACCGTGCGAAGCTTGTTCACCTCGTCGGCGGTCAGGTCGTTGGTCCGCTTCTCGGGGTCAACGCCTGTTGCAGCGCAGATCCTCCGCGCCGACGTGACGCCTATGCCGAAAATGTACGTCAGGGCGACGTTCACATGCTTGTTGGGAAGATCCACGCCCGCAATACGTGCCATTCAGACTCCTCCTGAAGTGCGCCTGACAATCCGGCCTTCGATCACCGGCTTACCTCTGGCGCTGCTTGTGCTTGGGGTTCGTGCAGATGATGCGCACGACGCCCCGGCGCCTGATCACCTTGCATTTGTCACAGATCGGTTTCACGCTGACGCGCACCTTCATACATTGGCCTCCGTTCCCGGTTCCGCGCTCATGTGGACCCTACAGGTTGCGGGCGCGAATCTTGCCCCGCTTCACGATGCCGTCGTGGTGATGCATCCTCAGATAACCTTCGATCTGGGACATGGTATCCAGGTCCACGCCGACGAGAATCAGCAGCGATGTGCCTCCCATCAGGTAGGCAACCGCCGAGGGAAAGTTGAAAAAGCTCTGCACCAGGGAAGGGATGATGGCGATGAAGGCCAGGAACAGGGACCCGGGAAGGATGATCCTGTACAGGATGCGCGAGAGATACTCTTCCATCTTCTCGCTGCGGATCCCGGGAATCGAGCCGCCGTTCTCCCTGATGTGCTTGGAAATCTCCACCGGGTTCAGAGTCACCTGCGTGTAGAAGTACGCGAAGAAAATGATGAGAAGCGCGTAGGCGATGTCGTAGGCAAGGCCGTTCGGCCGAAGCCAGGCGGCGAAACGCGACAGCCACTCGATGCGCGCACCGAGATTCTGCGCAATCTGCACGGGGAAGAGCAGGATGGACGAGGCGAAGATGACCGGGATGACACCCGAGGGGTTGACCTTGAACGGAAGGTAGGTGTTCTGCGAGCCGTACATCCTGCGCCCGATGACGCGCTTTGCATAGTGCACCGGGATTTTCCGCTGCCCCTGCTGCTCCATGATGACCAGCCCGATGACCACGACCCACAGCGCCAGGACGAGCAGGACGAACACCGGGTTCAGCGTCCTCTGCTGGATCTGGGCCACAAGGGTCCACAGAGCGCCGGGGATGCGGGCAACGATACCCGCAAAGATGATCATGGAGATGCCGTTCCCGATGCCCCGCCGCGTGATCTGATCGCCCAGCCACATGAGGAACATCGTCCCCGTCGTGATGGACAGCATGGCCAGGAGCGCAAACGGCAGCCGCCCGATGGCAATTGCGTCCGGAATGCTGTTCGCGTACACCGTGACGGTGTAAGACTGGATCAGGGCGACCACCACGGTGCCGTACCGCGTCCAGCGGCTGATCTTCTTCTTGCCCCCGTCCTCTTCCTGGATCTTCTTCAGCTTCGGAAAGACGATCGTGAGGAGCTGCATGATGATCGACATCGAGATGTAGGGCATGATGGTGAGCATGAAGATAGAGAAGTTCTTGAACGCTCCCCCCGCGAAGAAGTCCAGGAAGTCCTCAATGCCCAGAGCGCCCGAGGTCCCCTGTGCGGCGAAATGGAGCTTCAGCGCCGCGATGTTGATACCGGGCACGGGGAGAATGGTCCCCATCCGGTAGATCACCAGGATGCCGATGGTGAACAGGATCCGGTCGCGGAGCTCCTTGACCCTGAAAATATCTACAAGCGGATTCGCCATTATTTCGCCTCGTTCTTGCCCTTGGGAGGTTCGGCAACGACGTCCTTCACCGTGCCGCCCACGGCCACGATCTTCTGCCGCGCGGACGTGGAGACGCGCGCGCCTTCCACCGTGACCTTCTTCGTGAGCTCGCCCGATGCAAGGATCTTCACATCGACGCCCTTCTTCCGGGCAAGCCCGTGCGAAGCGAGGCTCTGCGGATTGACCACCTCACCGTCGGCGAACCTGTTGAGGTCCGACACGTTGACTACCTGGAACTCTTTCTTGAACGGGTAGTTGGAAAAGCCGCGGCGCGCAATGCGCCGGAACAGCGGCATCTGGCCTCCCTCGAACCCGAGGCGAACACCGCCCCCGGCCCGGGCCTTCTGCCCCTTGTTTCCCTTGCCCGCCGTCTTCCCGTGTCCCGAGCCGACGCCGCGGCCGAGTCTCTTGTTCTTCTTGGTCGAGCCTTTCGGCGCGCGGATGTCAAAGCCTTCCATGTCAGCTGATCTCCTCCACATCGAGCAGGTACGACACCATTCGAACCATCCCGAGGATGGACGGCGTGGCATTGTGCTCGACGACGGCATTGAGCTTCCGAAGACCGAGGGCCTTCACGGTAGCCCGGTGTGCGGGCACGCAGCTGATTGGGCTGCCTGTCAGCGTAATGCGCAGCTTCTTTCCTGGAGCCTGCGCTGCGCCGCGCGTTTCTGTCATCTTGCTCACCCCCACATGTCCTTCAGGGTCCTGCCGCGGTTTGCCGCGATCACGCGCGGATCCATGAGCGAACCCAGGCCCTGGAACACCGCTTTCACCGTGTTGATTGCGTTCGAGGACCCCAGCGACTTTGAGAGGATGTCGTGGATTCCCGCCGCCTCCATTACCGCGCGCACCGGCCCGCCTGCAATGACACCGGTTCCCGGCGCCGCGGGCTTGAGCAGCACCTGCGCGCTCTTGAAGCGTCCTATCACCTGGTGCGGAAGGGTGGCTTTCTTGATGGGGACCCGGACCATGCTCCGCTTTGCTTTCTCGATACTCTTGCGGATAGCGTCCGAGACATCGTTGGCCTTCCCGAATCCATACCCGACCCTGCCGGCACGATCGCCGACCACGGTGAGGGCGGAGAACGAGAACCGGCGGCCTCCCTTGACGACCTTGGCGACCCTGTTCAGCTTGACGAGCTTCTCAAGAAACTCGCCCTGGCCTCGGTCACGATCCCTGTCCCTGCTCTGGTCCATTGCCACTTGCGCTTCTCCCCATGCACGGTACCCCGTGCACTTCTCTCTGCACGGTATCCCCGTGCACTTCTCTCTGCACGGTATCCCCGTGCATTCCCTCTTATTCTCTAGAGGCTGATGCCGGCCTTGCGGGCACCGTCTGCGATCGCCTTCACCTTACCGTGGTAGCGGTAGCCGTTCCTGTCGAACACGACTGCCGTAACGTTTTTTGCTTTGAGCCGCTCCCCGATGAGCTGCCCCAGCTTTTCCAGCGCCGCAGTCTTGTTCACTATGCCGCGCTGTTCCTTCTCCAGGTTCGATGCCGCGGCAATGGTGGCTCCCGCCAGGTCGTCGATGGCCTGCACGTAGGTGTGCCTGTTCGACTTATAGACGGTCATCCGCGGACGCTCGGGCGTCCCATGGATCCTCTTGCGGATGCTTGCCTTTCTCTTCAGTCGCTTTCGCGTCTTGTCGATGATCTTCTTCATGTTGTTCCTCACCCCGGTCACGGCACTCCGTGACATCCCCGGTCACGGTGCTACGCAGTCACGGTACTCCGTGACATTTACTCCTACTTGATCCCCGACTTGCCGACCTTGCGGCGCACGTACTCGGTGTCGTACTTGATCCCTTTTCCCTTGTACGGCTCCACCACGCGGAAGGAGCGGATCTCGGAGCAGATCTGCCCAACGCTCTGGATGTCGGAGCCCTTCACCGTGACTTTCACGTTCTGCTCCACCTCGATGGTGATGCCTTCAGGGATCGGGTATTCGATCGGCGTCGAATATCCGAGGGTCAGCACAAGCGACTTCCCCTTCACTTCAGCCTTGTAGCCGACCCCGGAGATGACGAGGGTCTTGGAAAACCCGACCGAGAGGCCGATGAGGGCGTTCTTCAGCAGGTTCCGGTACAGGCCGTGGAGGCTTTTCGCCTTTTGCGAATCGTCGGCGCGCGTGACCACCACCGAGTCTCCCTCAACCTTCACCGTCACCTCGGGTGCGTAACCCTGGCTCACCTTCCCCTTGGGGCCTTCAAGGAGGACGAGGCCCGGCTGGAGCAAAACTTTGACTCCCTTGGGAATCTTGACCGGCAAACGACCGATTCGCGACACTGCCTTCTCCTTGCCTACCAGATGCTGCAGAGCAGCTCGCCGCCGGCCTTCTTTTCCAGGGCTTTCTTGCCCGTGGTGACGCCGAGGGAGGTGGTGACGATGATCGTCCCGAAGCCGTTGAGGACCCTGGGAAGCGTCCTGTATCCGGCGTACATGCGGCGGCCCGGCGTGGAGATCCTCTTCAGCCCGTGGATCACCGGCTCGTTCTGCCCGTCGTACTTGAGGAAGATCCTGATGAGATTGCGGCTGTCCTGGGTCACCTTCTTGAAGGTCTTCACGTAGCCCTCGTTCTTCAGGATCTTTGTGATCTCCAGCTTCAGCTTCGAGGTGGGAATGTCGACGCTTTCGAAACGTGCACTGCTCGCATTCCTGATCTTCGTCAGCATATCCGCAACGGGGTCTGTCAGACTCATTGTCTCAACTCCCTACCAGCTCGACTTCGTGACGCCAGGGAGCATTCCGCTGGCTGGCCAGATTGCGGAAGCAGATGCGGCAGAGCTTGAACTTCCTCAAGTAGCCCCTCTGCCTGCCGCAGACCTTGCACCTGTTTGTCCGGCGCGTGCTGTATTTCTGCTTGCGATTTGACTTCTCGATTGCCGCTTTTCTCGCCATATTCTCTCCGATCTCCTACTTGCGGAATGGCATGCCAAGGCGGGCGAGGAGGCTCCGGGCCTCCTGGTCGGTCCTGGCCGATGTGACCACCGCGATATTCATTCCGCTCACCCGTTCGATCTTGTCATAGTCGATCTCGGGAAAGATGATCTGCTCGGTGACTCCCAGTGAATAGTTGCCGTGACCGTCGAACGCGTTCGGGTTGGCGCCGCGGAAGTCCTTGATCCGCGGCATGGCAACGTTGATGAGCCTGTCCAGGAACTCGTACATGACGTTTCCCCGCAGGGTGACCATGACGCCGAGGTCCATGTCCTTGCGCACCTTGAAGTTCGCGATGGACTTCTTCGCCTTCGTGCGCACCGGCTTGCGGCCCGTGATCTGCGACATTTCCTGGGACGCGGAGTCCAGGAGCTTCTTGTTCACGATGGCCTCACCGAGACCCGTGCTCACGACGATCTTGGACAGCCTGCGGGATCTGCATGACGCTCTTGTACGCAGAACTCTTCCTTGAGATCCTTTGCGACGCTTTCCAGGTACAGCACCTTCAGCCGGGGCTTGTAGCCGGGAGGATCCGGAACAGGCGCGGCCTTGGGCTTGCTCTCCCCGCCGTCTCCGCCCTTCTGACTCCTTGAGGCGCCTCGGCGCCCTTCTGGCCCTTCGAACCTTTTGAGGCGCCTTCAGCGCCCTTTTGGCTGGACGTCTTCTCGGCCTTCGGCTGGCGCTGCTTCGCGGGAGCCTCGTCCGTCCTGGCGGCTCCTTCGGAGCCCTTTCGCGGCGGCCTCGGCAGCCTTTTCCGCGCCCTGAGTCTCCTTGCTCACAGGTCCCCTCCGCACTTGCGGCATACCCGCTTCTTCCCGTTGGCTTCCATCGAGTAGCCGATCCGGGTGGGTCCGCACTTCTTGCACATGATCATGAGCTTTCCCACGGACAGGGGCGCCTCCACCGAGGTGATCCCGGCCTTCTGGTTCTGCTTCTTCTGCTTGACGGCCTTCTTCACCATGTTGAGGCCTTCGACCACCGCTCGCATCTTCTCACGGTCGATGCGGATGATGCGGCCGGTCTTTCCCTTCTCCCGCCCCGCGATCACCTTCACGGTGTCGTTCTTGCGAAGCTTGATTCTTCCCTGCTGTGTCCATCCCAGGCATCCTCCTACAGCACTTCCGGGGCCAGGGAGACGATTTTCATGAAATCCCTCTCGCGGAGCTCCCGTGCCACCGGGCCGAAGATGCGCTTGCCCTTCGGGTTGTTGTTCGCGTCGATGACCACGCAGGCGTTGTCGTCGAAGCGGATGAACGTGCCATCCGGACGGTGGAACTCCTTGCGCGTGCGCACCACGACGGCCTTCTCGATCCCGCCCTTCTTGATGGCGGCATTCGGAAGCGCGTCCTTCACGGCGACGACGATGATGTCGCCGATCCGCGCGTACTTGCGCCGCGTCCCGCCGAGGACCTTGATGCACTGCACCTGCTTCGCGCCGCTGTTGTCAGCGACGTTCAGAAGCGTCTTCATCTGTATCATGGCTGCCTCGCCTACTTCGCCTTCTCGACGATCTCCACCAGCCGCCAGCGCTTGTCCCTGCTGAGCGGACGGGATTCCACCACCCGCACCGTGTCGCCGATCCCGCACTCGTTCTTCTCGTCGTGCGCCTTGATCTTCTTCGACCGGGTCAGGTACTTCTTGTACAACCGGTGGAGCTTGCGCTGATGGATCTCGACGACGATCGTCTTCTGCATCTTGTTGCTCACCACGCGGCCCTGGAGGACCTTCTGAACCTTCTTCTGCTCTTCCACGTGCCGCTCCTCGGTCACGGTATTCCCTGACATTCCTAGCGCTTCCTGATCCCGAGCTCGAACTCGCGGATGATCGCCGTTCACCCGTCCGAGCTTCCGCCGCGCGGTCCGCTTGGACAGCGGGTTGTCGACATGGCCGATGATCTTGTTCGCGCAGATGTCGTTGTACTGCTTGCGCAGCTCCTCGCGCTTTGCCAGCAGCTCGGGGAACGTCAGCTCCTTGAATGAATCCTTCATCTCGCCTACTCCACGCTCTCGCGGACCAGGAACTTGGTCTTGATCGGCAGCTTGCTGCCGGCGCGCTTCATGGCCTCTTCCGCCATCTTCCTGTCCACGCCGCCCAGCTCGAACATCACGGTTCCCGGCTTCACGGGTGCCACCCAGTACTCCGGGGCGCCCTTTCCCTTTCCCATGCGGGTTTCAGCGGGCTTCTTGGTGAACGGCTTGTCCGGGAAGATGCGGATCCAGACCTTGCCGCCGCGCTTCACGTGGCGCGTGATGGCGATTCGGCACGCCTCGATCTGGCGGTTGGTGATCCATTCCTTCTCCAGCGCCACCAGGCCGTAGTCGCCGAAGGAGATGTCAGTGCAGCGGGTGGCCCGGCCCTTCATCTTCCCGCGCTGCTGCTTCCTGTACTTCGTTCTCTTGGGGCTCAGCATGCTCTATTACTCCTGGCCTCGGTCGCGGCCGCGGTCTCGCCCGTCGCGGACCTCGCGGCCGTCACGGCCATCACGGTCGTCGCGGCCTTCGCGGCCCCGCCGCACCAGGAGGCCGGCGTCGTCCTTCTTCGCCTGGCCGTAGACCTCGCCGTTGAAGATCCAGACCTTGATGCCGACGCACCCGAAGGTGGTGATTGCCGTGGCCGTCCCGTAGTCGATGTCGGCGCGGAAGGTGTGCAGCGGGATGCGCCCTTCCTTGAACTCCTCCCGGCGCGCCATTTCCGCGCCCGAAAGGCGTCCCGCAGATCTTCACCTTGATTCCCTGCACACCGGTCTTCATGGAGTTCACGATGGCCATCTTGCAGGCGCGGCGGTAGGAGGCGCGGGCCTTGATCTGCCGCCCGATGTTCTCCGCCACGAGCTTCGCGTTCGTCTCGGGCCGCTTGATCTCCTTGATGCGCAGCTGGATCTTCTTGCCGATGCTCTTCTGCAGCGCACCGCCAAGCTTCTCGATGTTGGCGCCCTTCGCCCCGATGAGAACGCCGGGCCGGCCGGTGTGGATGATCACGGTGACCCGCTGGGGATGGCGGATGATCTCCACCTCCGCGATGTCGGCTCCCTTGGTCTCCTCGGCGTCCAGGATGGTCTTTCGCAGCCGCAGGTCCTCGTGCAGTGTTGCCGCGTACAGCTTGGGATCCACGAACCAGCGGGAGGACCAGGTCTTGTTGATCCCCAGCCGCAGCCCGATCGGGTTAACCTTCTGACCCATTCCCCACCCCTTTCTTCGCGTCAGCCTCTTCTCTTGTCGCCAGCTGCTTTCTTCACCGCACCTGCCGCTGGCCGGCTCCTTTGCGCCGATCTCGTCGACGACGACCGAAATGTGGCAGGACCGCTTGATGAGGCGGTCAGCGCGGCCGCGGCCGCGCGCCCACATCCTCTTCATGCTCGGCCCCACGTCGATGAGCAGCTCCTTCACGTACAGCATTCCCTCGTCGAGGTTCTTGTTCTGCGCCAGCGCGTTGGCCGCCGCGGACTGGATGAGCTTCCTCAGGAGACGGGCGCCCTTGTGGGGGAGCACGTCGAGGAGCGCGATGGCCTCCACGTACGGCTTGCGCCGGACGTTGTCCGCGATCCGCCGGACCTTGGTGGCGGACACGCGCTGGAAAGGCACGTTCGCCCGGTAGCCGCGTGGTGATGATCCGCGGAGAGCGCTCCTTCGCGCGGGCTGGCTTTGCTCGCACGGAGCCGCGGCCGCGTGCTGCCTTGGCCTTGTCCGTATCGCTCATTTCTTCACCACCTTCTTGTCGGAGCCCGAATGCCCGCGGAAGATGCGCGTCGGGGCGAACTCACCGAGCTTGTGGCCCACGAGGTTCTCCGTGACGTACACGGGGACCCAGGTCTTGCCGTTGTACACGGAGATCGTGTAGCCGACCATCTCGGGGATGATCGTTGAAGTCCGCGAGAATGTCTTCATCATGCGCTTCTCGCCGCTCTTGTTCATGTCGACGACCTGCTTGTACAGGCTCTTCGCGATGAACGGTCCCTTCTTGATCGATCGTGACACGCCCGTTCCCCCTATTTCCTTCTGTCCTTCACGATGAAGCGGCTGGTCGTGTTGCGCTTCTTGCGCGTCTTGTAGCCCTTCGTGGGCTGGCCCCAGGGAGTCACCGGGTGGCGTCCGCCCTTTGTCTTTCCCTCGCCGCCGCCGTGCGGATGGTCAACGGGGTTCATCGCAG
Organism: uncultured Spirochaetota bacterium; assembly: GCA_963845325.1. Classification (GTDB taxonomy): domain Bacteria; phylum Spirochaetota; class Spirochaetia; order SZUA-6; family Fen-1364; genus Fen-1364. Next base: position 16,850 of record CAWJRT010000032.1, on the reverse strand, counting down.
TTCCACGGACCTTCGGCCGCCTGCCCAGCCAGCGGCTGCGCCCTGCCTTGCCGAGGGACACGTTCATGTGGTCCTTGTTGCCCAGCTCGCCCATGGTTGCGTAGCAGCGGCGCGTTCACCAGCCGCATTTCGCCGGAAGGCAGCCGCAGGGTGACGTAGTCCCCTTCCTTGGCCACGACCGTGGCGCTCGTTCCCGCGGAGCGGGCCATCTGCCCCCCCCGTCCGAGGTTGAGCTCGATGTTGTGGATCTGGATTCCCAGGGGGATCTTCGCGAGGGGAAGCGCGTTTCCGACTTCGAAAGCCGCGTCCGGTCCGCTCACGACGGTCTTTCCGACAGCCAGTCCTTCCGGCGCCAGGATGTAGCGCTTCTCACCGTCCTTGTACACGATGAGGGCGATGAAGGAGCTGCGGTTCGGGTCGTACTCGATCGGCCAGCACGCGCCCGGGAATGCCGATCTTGTCGCGGCGGAAATCGATCTGGCGGTAGGCGCGCTTGTGGCCGCCGCCCTTGCGGCGGACGCTGATCCTGCCGCCGGCGCCGCGGCCCGCGTGCTTCGACTTTCCCTTCGTGAGGGCCTTCTCGGGGTGACTTCTTCGTGATCTCCTCGTAGGTGAGACCCGTCTTGAAGCGGAGCCCCGGGGTAAGCGGTCTGTATTTCTTGATTGCCATGCGATGCTCCCTGCCTTTCCTATACACGCCCTCGAAAATGGCGATCTTTTCCTCGGGGGCGATGGTGATGATCGCCTTCTTCCACGACGCGGTGTAGCCGAGCTTGAACCGCACCCTCTTGGGCTTGGTGGCGGTCCGCAGCACGTTGCACTTCAGCGGGTGCACGTTGTACAGCTTCTGCACGGCGTCCATGATCTGGTACTTGTTCGCGCGGCTGTCCACCTTGAAGACGTACTTGTGGGTCTCCCGCATGATGTTCGTCTTCTCGGTGACGACCGGCTCGATGATGATCCTCTCCATCGTCATGACTTCGCCCCTTTGTTGGCCGCGTGCGTGCGGGCCTGGGTCTCGCCGTAGAACTCGTTCAGCTTGGACGCGGCCGTCTCCAGGAGAAGGAGCTTCTGGCAGTAGAAAAGGTCGTGCGCCTGCAGCCGGTTGAAGCTGAGGAGGCTCAGCCACGGCACGTTCCTGCCCGCCCGGCGCACCATGGCGTCGTCGTCCTTCAGGATGACGACCGTCCGCTGGTCCGCGGCGAGGTTGGCAAGCATGGTGACGAGGTCCTTCGTCTTGCCGCTTTCCACGGTGAAATCCGTGACGACCCGCAGCTTGTCTTCCTTTGCCTTCAGCGACAGCAGGGAGATCAGCGCCAGCCTCTTCACCTTGCGCGGCAGCACGTAGCTGTAGTCGCGCGGCCGGGGTCCGAAGATCTTTCCGCCGCCCACCCAGACCGGGGAGCTTCTCTGCCCCGAGCGGGCGCGGCCGGTGCCCTTCTGTTTCCAGGGCTTCTTGTTGCTGCTGTGCACCTCGCCGCGGTCCTTGATCTTCGCCGTTCCCAGGCGCTTGTTGGCAAGCTCATTCCTGATGGCGTGGTAGATGGAGCCTTCGCTCACCTCGCGGCCGAAAACCTGGTCGGAGAGCTCGATCTCCCGCACGGCGTTCCCGTCCAATCCGTAGACCTGTGTCTTCATCTCCGTCCCTACTTCTTCGAGGCCTTGAGCACGACCACCATGCTGCCGCGCGGGCCGGGCACGGCGCCGTTGATCAGCAGCAGGCCCTTTTCCTTGTCAACGCGGAACAGCCGCATGTTCTGAACCGTCAGACGTTCGTTGCCCATGCGCCCGGGCATCTTTGAGCCCTTGACGATCTTGCGGAACGCCCCCGTACCGACGGAGCCCATCTCTCGGTGGAACTTTGAACCGTGGGCGCCGGGGCCGCCGGCGAACTTGTGCCGTCGGACCACGCCCTGGAACCCCTTTCCCTTGGTGGTGCCGCGGACGTCCACCCAGCGCACGCCTTCGAAGATCTCGACGCCGAGGGCTTCCCCCACAGCGCACTGCTTCTCGAAGTCCTTGAACTCCAGGAGGAAACGCTTCGGGTCCACGCCCTGCGGGAACTGGCCGCCGTACGGCTTCTTCACGCGGGACTTCTTCAGGGTGTCGGCTCCGAGCACCATCGCGCTGTAGCCGTGCTTTTCCTTCGTGCGTTCCCGCACGACGATGTTCGGCTCCACCTTGATCACGCTCAGGGGGATTCTCATCCCCTCGTCGTTGAACAGCTGCGTCATGCCGATCTTTCGGCCGATAAGTGCGAGCATGGTCCGCCTCTACTGCTTGATTTCGACGTCCACGCCGGCGGGCAGCTCAAGACGCATCAGAGCGTCCATGACCGCGGGGGTGGGCTCGAGGATATCGATGAGCCTCTTGTGGGTCCGCATTTCGAACTGCTCGCGCGACTTCTTGTGCACGTGCGGAGACCGCAGGACCGTGAACTTGTTGATCTTCATCGGCAGCGGGATGGGGCCCGAGACCCTCGACCCCGCCTTCAGCACCGTCTGCACGATGGACTTCGCGCTCTGATCGATGAGCTCGATGTCGAAACCCCGCAGGCGAACTCGAATCCTTTCCCTGGCCATCCCTTACTCCGTACCTGTTGGTCGTCCTCGCCGTACGGTGTGCGGATTCCCGCGCCGCCGGCGAGTCGCCCTGCTACTCAATGATATCCGTGACCTGTCCTGCACCGACTGTCTTGCCGCCTTCCCTGATGGCGAACTGAAGCCCCTTGTCCATGGCAATGGGGTAGATCAGCTCGACAGCCAGGTCGGTGACGTGGTCGCCGGGCATGACCATCTGCTTGCCTTCCGGAAGCGTCACGGATGCCGTGACGTCGGTGGTGCGGAAGTAGAACTGCGGCCGGTAGCCCGTGAAGAACGGCGAATGGCGTCCGCCTTCTTCCTTGGTAAGAGCCACGACGGTGCACTTGAACTTCTTGTGCGGGGTGATGCTGCCGGGCTTCGACAAGAACCTGCCCGCGCTCGACGTCGTCCTTCTCAATTCCGCGCAGCAGCGTTCCGATGTTGTCCCCCGCCTGCCCCTCGTCCAGAAGCTTGTTGAACATTTCCACGCCTGTCACGACGGTCTTGCGCGTGTCCTTGATGCCGACGATTTCGCACTCGTCTCCGACGTGCACGATGCCGGTGGCCACGCGGCCCGTGACCACGGTGCCGCGGCCCGAGATGGAGAACACGTCCTCGATGGGCATCAGGAACGGCTTGTCCACCGGCCGGGGAGGAATGGGGAAGTACTCGTCCATCGTGTCCAGGAGCTCCTGGATGCACTTTGCGTTCTCGGGTACCTCGGGGTGCTCCATGGCCTTGAGAGCCGAGCCCTTGACGATGGGGATCTTGTCGCCGGGGAAGTTGTAGAACTTCAGCACGTCGCGGATTTCCACCTCGACGAGCTCCAGGAGCTCCTTGTCGTCCACCATGTCGACCTTGTTCAGGAACACGATGATGGCGGGCACGCCGACCTGCCGGGCGAGGAGGATGTGCTCGCGGGTCTGGGGCATGACGGAGTCGGGGGCGGAGACGACGAGCACCGCGCCGTCCATCTGGGCCGCGCCGGTGATCATGTTCTTGATGTAGTCCGCGTGTCCCGGGCAGTCGATGTGGGCGTAGTGCCGCTTCTCCGACTGGTACTCCACGTGCCGGGTGTTGATCGTGATGCCCCGCGCCTTCTCTTCGGGGGCGTTGTCGATGTCCTCGTACTTCATCAGCTTGTCGCCGTACTTCTTCGCGCAGTACATCGTGATCGCCGCCGTGAGCGTCGTCTTGCCATGGTCGATGTGACCGATGGTGCCCACGTTGATGTGGGGCTTCGACCTGACAAACTTCTCCTTCGCCATAAAACTCCTCCTTGCACGCCGCGGTACTGCACCGCGGTATTCGCCGCGGTTTGCCGCGGATTTGGTCACGCCGCGGTACTCCGCGGATTTGGTCGCGCCGCGGTACTCCGCGGACTCGGTTTCCTGACGCGCGCCTCTTCGCACCACGGTAACCCGTGGATTCCCGCCACGGACCTGCCGTGGATTTCTCACACCGCAGCCGTTTCAGCGTCTGCGCGACCGGTATTCTCCGGGAGCGCGCGGCCTACTTCTTCTGCCCGCGGACCTTCTCGACCAGCTCTTCCTGGATCGATCGGGGGGTTTCTTGATAGTGGGAGAATTGCATGGTGTGTGAAGCGCGCCCCTTCGTCATTGAGCGCAGCGACGTCACGTACCCGAACATGGAACGCAAGGGTACGAGGGCTTTCACCACCTTACTCCCAGGCCGATCTTCGATTCCCTCCACGTGGCCCATGCGTGCGCTGAAGTCCGAGATGACGTCCCCGAGGTGTTCCTCGGGAGTCGCGCACTCCACGGCCATGATCGGTTCAAGGATAGTCGGTTTGGCTTTTGCACAGCCCGACTTGTATGCCATCGATGCCGCGACCTTGAACGCCATTTCGCTGGAGTCCACGTCGTGCGAGGACCCGTCCAGCAGGGATGCGCGGAAGTCCACCATGGGGTACCCGGCGAGAACGCCGTTCTCCATGGCCTCGCGGATTCCCTTCTCCACCGCGGGGAAATATTCCCGCGGCACGCGGCCGCCGATGACCTTGTTTTCAAAGACGAAACCCGTTCCCGGCGGCAGCGACTCGAAGCTCATGATCACGTGGCCGTACGCCCCGTGACCGCCGGTCTGCTTGATGAACTTGCCCTCCGCCTCTGCGGAGCCCTTGATCGTCTCGCGGTAGGCTACCTCGGGCCTCCCGACGTTTGCCGCCACGTTGAACTCGCGGAACATCCGTTCCACGAGGACTTCGAGGTGCAGCTCACCCATGCCCCGGATGATGGTCTGGCCGGTCTCCTTGTCGAACTTGACCTTGAAGGTCGGGTCCTCCTCGGAGAGCTTGTGCAGGGCCGAGGAGAGCTTCTCCTCGTCGTCCCTGGTCTTCGGCTCGATGGAGACGGAAACAACCGGGTCGGGAAAGACCATGGATTCGAGAATCACCTGGTCTTCCTCGTCGCAGAGCGTGTCCCCCGTCGTGGTCTTCTTCAGACCCACGGCGGCTGCGATGTCCCCCGAGTAGACCGTCTTGATCTCTTCCCGCTCGTTCGCGTGCATCCTGAGGATCCGCGTCACGCGCTCCCGCCGGTCAGCGGTCGAGTTGTAGATGTACGACCCGGACCCCAGCGTCCCGGAATAGACACGGAAAAACGTCAGCTTGCCCACGAAGGGGTCCGTCATGATCTTGAACGCGAGCGCCGCGAAGGGCTCGTCGTCTCTCGGCGCACGCTTGATGTAGTCACCCGTGCTGGGCACCGTTCCCGTTGTCGGCGGGATATCCGCCGGCGACGGCAGGTAATCCACCACCGAGTCGAGCAGGCTCTGGATCCCCTTGTTCTTGAAAGCGGTGCCGCATACGACGGGGAAGATCTTCCCCTGCACCGTTGCCGCGCGAATTGCCGCGCGCACCACGGATTCCCCGACCTGGGCGCCGTCAAGGTAGGCCTGCATGATGCGCGTCATCCGTCTCGGCCAGCTTCTCAATCAGGTGCACCCGCGCAGCCCTGGCAGCCTCTGCCACCGCGGCGGGGATCTCGACCTCGCGAAACTGTGCTCCGAGAACGTCCTCGTCCCAGATCAGCCCTTTCATGGTGACGAGGTCCACCAGCCCGGAGAACTCTGCCTCCTTGCCGATCGGGATCTGGATGGGCACCGCGTTCGCGCCGAGCTTCCCGTGCATTTCCTGCACGACCTCGTCGAAGCGGGCCCCCACCCTGTCCATCTTGTTGATGAACGCGACCCGGGGCACGTTGTAGCGGTTGGCCTGTTTCCAGACCGTCTCGCTCTGGGGTTCCACGCCTTCGACAGCGGAGAACACCCCGATTGCTCCGTCTAACACTCTCAAAGAACGTTCCACTTCGACTGTGAAGTCGACGTGTCCCGGCGTGTCGATGATATTGATCTGCACGCCGCGCCATTCGCAGAAGGTGGCGGCCGCCGTAATGGTTATGCCGCGTTCCTTCTCGAGGTCCATCCAGTCCATCTTGGACTCGCCATCATGGACCTCACCCATCTTGTGGGTCCTGCCGGTGTAATACAGGATCCTTTCTGTCGTCGTCGTCTTGCCGGCATCAATATGGGCCATGATCCCAATATTGCGTATCGACGACAGGGGAAAACGCGATTCCATAAGACGAGCCCTTGAACCGCTTTACCAGCGGTAGTGGGCAAAAGCCTTGTTCGCCTCCGCCATCTTATGGGTGTCTTCCTTCTTTTTAATTGCGGATCCCGTGTTATTGAACGCGTCGATCAGCTCTGCCGCGAGTTTCTCGCCCATGGTGCGCCCGTGGCGGCTTCGCGAAAATCCTATGACCCAGCGCATGGCCAGCGCGTCACGCCGTCTCCTCCCGGATTTCGACCGGAACCTGGAGGGTCGCGCCGCCCACCCTGCGCGACTTCACCTCGACGACGGGCTTCACGTTTTCCAGCGCCTTCTGGAACACCTCGACCGGCTCCTTGCCCGCAACCTTCTGCGAGATGATGTCCAGCGCGTCGTAGATGCTCCCGTACGAGATGCTCTTCTTGCCCTGCTCCATCATGCGGGCTACAAACTTCCCGATCACGGGGTTTTTGTACTTGGGATCGAGAATGATCCTCTTTTTCCGAATCAACTGCCCACGCGGCATCTTTCTTCCTTCTCTCCCTTACGCCTTCGGCCGTTTCGTGCCGTACTTCGACCGCGCCTTTTTGCGGTCCTCGACGCCCAGGGTGTCCTTGGCTCCACGGATGATGTGATAGCGAACGCCCGGAAGGTCCTTTACCCTGCCGCCCCTGATGAGAACGACCGAGTGCTCCTGAAGGTTGTGGCCGATGCCGGGAATATAGGCCGTGACGTCAATGCCGTTTGTGAGCCGCACGCGGGCAACCTTGCGGAGCGCCGAGTTCGGCTTCTTCGGCGTGACCGTCATGACGCGCGTACACACACCCCGCTTCTGGGGGCAGTTCTGCAGGGCCGGGGCTTTCGTTTTCTTGTGGATAGCCTTCCGTCCCATTCGCACCAGCTGATTGATCGTCGGCATAGACCGTTTCTGCTCCCTTTGTCCCGCTCTTGTTGTGCTGAAAAACCGCCCGTTGCGTACACAAGACACGCGAATTTAGACGATAATCTTCAGCAAAAAAAAAGTCAACCCCTCGGAAATCCCTGTTTCGGGGCTTGCATGAGAATGCGTGTTGCCGTATCCCCTCACCCTGTCTGCGGCGGATGTTTCGTCCGCCGCTCCGCCGGCCTCACCCGCACCACCCGGTCAATCCACCTTGGGTGGCGGGCTCGCCTGATCGGATCCCCTCCCTGGCACAGAACTTTGCCACTATAGGGGTTTTACCCCTTCGTGTCTACAGCCAACGGCGATATTTCCCGGGCTCCCCAGGGCTTCACGGCGCCCTGCGCGCTGCCCTCAGCACGGTACTCCGTGCTGGCTCAGTCCGCCGCCAGGAGACTTTCCGCCGTGGGCAACTGGGCCTTCTCCGCCTCGAGAAGCGCCTTCAGTTCCCGTTCCTTGCGCTTTTCTTCGATAATACGGTTGATGGAGATGTCGAGATCCTCCATGTTCTCATCGTAGAGCTTGATCTCGCGGTACTTCTTCATTCCGGTTCCCGCGGGAATCAAGTGCCCAATGATGACGTTCTCCTTGAGGCCGCGCAGGTGATCGACGCTCCCCGAGATGGAGGCGTTGGTCAGCACGCGCGTCGTCTCCTGGAAGGAGGCGGCGGACAGCCATGAATCGATGTTCAGCGAAACCCGAGTGATGCCCAGCAGGATGGGCCGCGCAATTGCGGGCTGACCGCCTTCGCGCAGGGTCTTCCTGTTCTCGTCGTGGAACTTGAACCGGTCCACCTGCTGCCCGAAGATGAAGGGCGTGTCGCCAACGTCGACGATCTCAACCTTCTTCATCATCTGGCGGATAATGACGCCGATGTGCTTGTCGTTGATCCGCACGCCCTGGAGCCGGTAGACCTCCTGGATCTCATTGAGAAGGTAGCTGTGCAGCTCCGTCTCACCGAGGATCTGCAGGATGTCATGCGGGTCCTTCGGACCGTCGCAGAGCATGTCCCCCGCATTCACCTCGTCGGCCTCGCGGACCAGGAGGTGCTTGCCCATGGGCACAAGGTGCTTGAACTCGCGCGCAAAGGGATCTGTGACCACGATGACGCGCTTGCCCTTCACGATTCCCTTGAAGGAGACGCGGCCGCCCACCTTGGCCAGGACCGACGGGTTCTTCGGCTTCCTCGCCTCGAACAGCTCGCCGACCCGCGGCAGACCGCCGGTGATGTCGCTGGTCTTCACGCTCTCTCGCAGCAGCTTGGCGATGATCCGCCCCGCCTTCACCTTCTCCCCCTCGTCCACGTTCAGGTAGGCGCTGCCGGGGAGGAAATAGGTGGCGAGGTCGTTTCCCTTGTCGTCTTCGATCGTGATCCGGGGCTGGAGGGTCTCCAGGGAGTACTCGGTGATCTTCTTCTCGATCTTCCCGGTGTCCTCGTTGACCTCTTCCTTCAGCGTTGTGCCGAGCACGATGTCGTGGAACGCCAGGATGCCGGATGCCTCGGCGATGATGGGCTCGCTGAACGGGTCGAAGAACGCGATGGTTTCCTCCGCCGGAACAACGTCGCCCTCCTTGTTGATGATTTCCGCGCCGTTCCTGATGTCGATCACCTGGGGCTGCGCAATGAGGAGCATCCGATCCTGCAGCAGGCGCACGTAGCAGATCTCCGATGAGCTGATTGTTTCGCCTTTGCGCTGGATCACCGGCTCGGGTGCGTGCTTGAGAAGCCTCTGGCCGTCCTTCACCAGGACCTTGTCGCCTTTCTGCAGCTCGTAATTGGCAAGTATCCTGCGAACGGTGATGGTGCCCTTGCGCGTGAAAAGCATGTTTCCGTTGTCCACGGTCACCATGCTGCCCTGGACCTTCTCCACGAGCACGGGGTACTTCAGGTAGATCCTGTTCTCTTCCGATATCTTGGTGGCCGCTCCACCGATGTGGAACGTCCTCATCGTCAACTGGGTTCCCGGCTGCCCGATGGACTGCGCGGCAATGATCCCCACCGCCTCGCCGATCTCGATGGCCTTGTACGTGGCGAGGTTGCGGCCGTAGCAGAAGCCGCACACGCCGTACTTCGAGTCGCAGGTGAGCACGGACCTGATCCGCACACCCTCGATGCCCGCGTCCTCGATGGCCTGGGATATCTCGTCGGTGATCTCCTGGTTCACGTCCACGATCACCTCGCCCGTGATAGGGTGCTTCACCTTTTCAAGCGAATGGCGGCCCGAGATGCGGTCGTGGAGGTGCTCGACGATATCCTCGCCGTCCTTGATTGCGCGCCGCTCAATGCCGTTGATGGTGCCGCAGTCTTCCTCGGAGATCACCACGTCCTGCGCAATGTCCACCAGGCGCCGCGTGAGGTAGCCGGCATCGGCGGTTTTCAATGCCGTGTCGGCAAGCCCCTTGCGGGCGCCGTTGGTGGAGATGAAGAACTCGATGACCGAGAGTCCCTCCTTGAAGTTCGAGCGGATGGGAAGCTCGATGATGTCTCCCGAGGGCTTGGCCATGAGGCCGCGCATCCCGGCCAGCTGGCGGATCTGGCTGCGGCTTCCGCGCGCGCCGGAGTGCGCCATCATGTACACGGGGTTGAAGCCGTCGTGGTCCTTCTTCAGCTCCTCCATGAGCTCGTTGGTGATCAGCTCGTTCGTCGAGCTCCACACCTCGATGACGCGATTGTAGCGTTCCTCGTTGGTGATGTGACCCTGGAGATACTGGCGCTGGATCTCGTCCACCTGTGAGTTGGCTTCCTTCACGAGGGCCTTCTTGGCCCCGGGGATGACGATGTCGTCCATGCCGATGGTTGCGCCGAACCGCGTGGCGTACTTGAAGCCGAGGTCCTTCACCGCGTCCAGCATGAGCACGGTGATGGCAGGGCCCTTGTCCTTGTAGCACTTCGCGATGAGGTTCAGCAGCTCTTTCTCCCCCATGGAGTAGTTGAGGTAGCCGAGATCCCGCGGGATGTTGTCGTTCATGATGACCCGCCCCGGGGTGGTCTCCACCCACTCGCCGTTCATCTTCACCTTGACCAGCGCCTGGTAGTCCACACCGCGCGCGTCGACGGACAGGATGCACTCGTCGGGGGACGAGAAGTGCAGGCCCTCTCCGTGCGCGCCCTTGCGCTCGCGGGTGAGGTAGTTGATCCCGAGCACCATGTCCTGCGTGGGCACGGCAATGGGGTGGCCGCTGGCAGGGTTCAGGAGGTTCTTTGAGGAGAGCAGGAGGGTCCAGCATTCCGTCTGCGCCTCGGGGGTGAGCGGAACGTGCACCGCCATCTGGTCCCCGTCGAAGTCGGCGTTGAAAGCGTGGCAGACCAGCGGGTGAAGCTTGATGGCCTTGCCTTCCACGAGGATGGGCTCGAAGGCCTGGATGCCCAGACGGTGAAGGGTCGGTGCCCGGTTGAGCATCACGGGGTGCTCCTGCACCACTTCTTCCAGGACTGCCCATACCTCCGGGCTTTCCTGCTCCACGAGGGTCTTGGCCTTCTTGATGTTGTAGACAACGTCCTTCTGCACGAGCTTGCGCATGATGAACGGCTTGAACAGCTCGAGTGCCATCTTGGAAGGCAGCCCGCACTGGTGCAGCTTCAGCTCGGGTCCGACAACGATGACGGAGCGGCCCGAGTAGTCCACGCGCTTGCCGAGGAGGTTCTGGCGGAACCGCCCCTGCTTGCCCTTCAGCATGTCGGAGAGGGACTTCAGCGGCCGGTTGGCGGCGCCCTTCACGACCCTCTTCTTCTTGGAGTTGTCGAACAGGGCGTCCACCGCCTCCTGGAGCATCCTCTTCTCGTTGCGGATGATGATGTCCGGCGCGTTCAGGGCAAGGAGCCTCTTCAGGCGGTTGTTCCTGTTGATCACCCGGCGGTACAGGTCGTTGAGGTCCGAGGTGGCAAACCGCCCGCCGTCGAGCTGGACCATGGGACGAAGCTCGGGCGGGATCACGGGGATGACCTCGAGGATCATCCACTCGGGCTTGTTGGTCGAGCCGCGGAACTTCTCGATGAGCTCGATGCGCTTCAGCAGGCGCTTGTCCGCCTTGGCGCCCTTGTCGATCATCTTGCGGCGCAGCTCCTCCGCCAGGGTGTCGATGTCAATTGACTCCAGCAGCGTGCGGATTGCCTCGGCGCCCATTCCCGCGGTGAAGGACATGCCGTAGCGCTCCCGGGCCTCGATGAACTCCTCCTCCGTGAGGATCTGCATGCGCTTCAGCTCGGTGTCGCCCGGGTCGATCACGATGTACTTTTCATAGAAGAGAATCGAGCGGAGCGCGGCGATCTGCAGGTCCAGGAACAGCCCGATGCGGGACGGGACGGAGCGGTAGTACCAGATGTGCGCCACGGGCGCGGCCAGCTCGATGTGGCCCATGCGCTCGCGCCGGACCTTGAAGTGCGTGACCTCGACGCCGCAGCGGTCGCAGATCACGCCCTTGTAGCGGATGGACTTGAACTTGCCGCAGTAGCACTCCCATTCCTTGGTCGTGCCGAAGATCCGCTCGCAGAAGAGCCCGTCCTTCTCGGGCCGAAGGGTCCGGTAGTTGATCGTCTCGGGCTTCTTCACCTCGCCGTAGGACCATGCGCGGATCTGGTCCGGCGAGGCGAGCTTGATGAGTATATGATCGAAATCCTGCAGATCTCTCATGTTTCCTCCGTTGGCGGCACCGCCCCTCGGCGCGCGAGTACCGCGCTCGGCGTCGGCTTCGCGCGGCTATCGCCGCGCTACGGCTGCCGCGCCAGCTTGTTCAGAACCTCGACATCTGGCGGTCGATCAGCTCTTCGTCGCGCTCGGTGAGGGCGATCTGCTTGTTCTTCAGGTCGAAGATGCTCACGTCCAGCGCAAGCCCGCGCATCTCCTGCACGAGCACGTTGAACGACTCGGGGATGTCCGGCGCCGTGGACACCTCGCCCTTCACGATGCTCTCGTAGATCTTGGCGCGTCCCATCATGTCGTCGCTCTTGATGGTGAGCAGCTCCTGCAGCGTGTTCGAAGCCCCGTAGGCCTCCAGCGCCCAGACCTCCATCTCTCCGAGCCTCTGGCCGCCGAACTGCGCCTTGCCGCCGAGGGGCTGCTGCGTGACCAGCGAGTAGGGGCCCGTGGAGCGCGCGTGCATCTTGTCGTCCACCAGGTGATGGAGCTTCAGGATGTAGATCGTGCCCACGGTGATCTGGTTCTCGAACGGCTCGCCGCTGTGCCCGTCGTGCAGCGTCACCTTGGACGACGTGGGGAGGTTGGCCTCCTTGAGCTTCGACTCGATCATCTCGTTGGACGCGGACTGGAACACGGGCGTCGAGTACCACTCGTCCAGCGCCGTGGCCGCCCAGCCCAGCTCCGTCTCCATGATCTGCCCGAGGTTCATGCGCGAGGGCACGCCCAGCGGGTTGAGGACGATGTCGATCGGGGTCCCGTCCTCCATGTAAGGCATCTCTTCCATCGGAAGGACGCGGGCGACGACGCCCTTGTTGCCGTGACGGCCCGCCATCTTGTCGCCTTCCTGGAGCTTGCGCTTCGCGGCGATGAGGACCTTGACCACCTCTTCCACGCCGGGGTCAAGCTCGTCGCCGTTCGTCCTCTTCAGGCGCTGCACGTCGATGATCGTGCCTTCCACGCCGTGCGGGACGCGCAGGGAGGTGTCGCGGACCTCCTTCGCCTTCTCGCCGAAGATCGAGTTCAGGAGCTTGAACTCGGGAGTCGAGTCCGTCTCGGACTTCGGAGTCACCTTGCCCACGAGGATGGAGCCGGCCTTCACCGAGGCGCCGACGCGGATGATCCCCTCCTCGTCCAGCTGCTCGAATGCGTGCTCGTTGGTGTTGGGGATGTCGCGGGTGATCTTCTCCGGCCCGAGCTTCGTCTCCCGCACCTCCACGGAGAACTCCTTGATGTGGATGGAGCTGAACGCATCGTCCTGGATGACCTTTTCCGAGATGAGGATGGCGTCCTCGTAGTTGTACCCGTTCCAGGGCATGAAAGCGCACAGGAGGTTCCTGCCCAGGGCCAGCTCGCCCTGGAAGGTGGCAGGACCGTCCGCAATGACGTCTCCCGCGGTGATCTTCTGCCCGGGCAGCACGATGGGCTTCTGCGTGTAGCAGGTGTCCTGGTTCGTCCTCTGGTACTTCAGAAGGGGATAGATGTCCTCTTCCCGCTTTGCCTCATCCGGCTTGATGCGGATTTCCACCGAGGTGACGTAGCTCACCACGCCCGTCCGCGCGCAATGACCACGACCCCGGAATCGTACGCGGTCCTGCCCTCCATGCCCGTTCCGACCCGCGGCGGCTCGGGGGAGATGAGGGGCACCGCCTGCCGCTGCATGTTGGAACCCATGAGCGCGCGGTTGGCGTCGTCGTGCTCGAGGAACGGGATGAGGGACGCGGACACGGAGATGATCTGCTTCGGCGAGACGTCCATGTACTGGATGTCCTCGGGGCCGCGGGTGATGTAGTCCCCGCCCTTGCGCACCGAGATCTGCTTCTCCTGGAACTCTCCCTTCGGGGAAAGGGGCGCGTTGGCCTGCGCGATGTGGTAGCGCTCCTCGTCCATGGCGGAGAGGTATTCGATCTCGGTTGTCACGCGACCGTTCTTCACCTTGCGGTACGGCGTCTCGAGGAAGCCGTATTCGTTCACGCGGGTGTAGTTGGCCAGGGACACGATCAAGCCGATGTTCGGGCCTTCGGGCGTCTCGATCGGGCACATCCTGCCGTAGTGCGTGTAGTGCACGTCGCGGACCTCGAAACCGGCACGGTCCCGCGAGAGACCGCCGGGCCCGAGGGCGTTCAGGCGGCGCTTGTGCGTGAGCTCGGCCAGGGGATTGACCTGGTCCATGAACTGGGAGAGCTGGCTGGAGCCGAAGAACTCCTTGATCGTGGCCACGATGGGCTTGATGGAGATCAGGTCCTGCGGCTTGATGGTGTCCGCTTCCTTCAGGGACATGCGCTCCTTGGCGATGCGCTCCATCCGCGTGAAGGCGACCTTCAGCTGGTTGGTGAGGAGCTCCCCGACCGACCGCACGCGCCGGTTGCCGAGGTGGTCGATGTCGTCGACATTCATCTCCCCGATGTACACCCGGATCAGCCAGGTCATCGTGTTGATGATGTCCTCCTTGATCAGGGTGTGCGTCTTCACCAGCTCCTTGTAGTCGAACTTCTTGTTCAGCTTGTAGCGGCCCACCCGCCCCAGGTCGTAGCGCCGGCTGGAGAAGAACATCGAGTGCAGGTCCTTCTCGGCATTTTCTATGGTGATGGGCTCGCCCGGCTTGATCACCGAGTACACGCGCAGGATGGCGTCGTCCTTGGAGATCTCGTCCTGCTCGGGGGCCTCCTTGGTGAACTTCATCTCTTCCCGCTCGAAGCAGTTGAGGATGATCGGGGAGTGCAGCGAGCTCTCGTGCTCGAAATCGATGAGGAATATCTCCTTCACCCCGGCGTGCACGAGCTCTTCCACGTCGTGCGGATGGATCTTGTCGCCGGCCCGGTAGAGCTTCTTCTCCGCGCCGCCGTCCTTCACGCTGACCCCGCGCGCAAAGTTGCGGCCGACCAGCTTCTCCTTGTCGTCGCGGGTGTCGGTGACCTTCACCTTCTGCACCCGGTAGAAAAGCTCGATGATCGATTCCCGCGTCTCGTAGCCGAGGGCGCGCAGGAAGATCGTGGCGAGGATCCGCTTCTTGCGGTCTATCTTGGCGTAGATCAGCTCCTTCTTCTGGTCGATCTCGAACTCCAGCCAGGAGCCGCGGTAGGGAATGATGCGGGAGGAGAACACGCCCTTCTCGTGGGAGAAGATGACGCCGGGTGAACGGTGGATCTGGCTGACGACCACCCGCTCGGCGCCGTTGACGACGAAGGTCCCCTTGTCCGTCATGATGGGGATGTCGCCCATGTAGATCTCTTTCTGCCTGATCTCGCCCGTGTTCAGGAAGATGAGATTGATCTTCGCCTTGAGGGGAATGGCATAGGTGAGCCCCTTCTGCTTGCACTCCTGCTCGCCGAACTTGATGTTCTGTTCGTCCAGGGTGAAGCCGCAGTATTCCAGGAGCATGTCGCCGTTGGGGCTTTCGATGGGGAACGTGGACTGGAAAACCTCCTCCAGCCCCTGCTTCAGTGGAGGTTCGCCCTTCAGCAGGGTCTTCCTCTGGAGGAAACGCTCGTAGGAGGCAAGCTGGATGTCGACGAGATTCGGGATCTCCATGACATCGTCGAAGCCTCTGCCAAAAAGAATCCGCTTGATCTTCTTGGTCTTGTCCAGGTTCATTCAGACCCCCTGCCAATGAATAGACCACCGGAGAAACCAGTCTCCGGTGGCTTGTTCGTGAGTCGATACAACTGTGCACGGCAACCGCCGGGTCACCTCGGCGTTGCCCAGGCCGCGGAGTACCGCGGCAAGGTGCGCTCGGGCGTTACTGGACCTCGACAACGCCGCCGGCCGCCTCGATCTGCGTCTTGATTTTCGCGGCTTCCTCCTTGGAGACGTTCTCCTTGAGTGTCTTGTTGCCTGCTTCCACCAGGTCCTTGGCTTCCTTCAGACCGAGACCCGTGATCACGCGCACTTCCTTGATCACCGGGATCTTCTTCGTGTCGTCGAAGCTCTTCAGGACGACCGTGAACTCCGTCTTCTCTTCCGCCGCCGGGCCTGCCGCCGCGGCCGCCGGGCCTGCCATCATGGCCATCGGCGCTGCCGCCGTGACGCCGAACTTCTCTTCCATCGCCTTGACCAGCTCGGAAACCTCGAGAACCGTCATCGAGGCGATCGCGTCCAGAACCTGTTCCTGTGTGAGAGCTGCCATTTATCTTCTCCTTCCTTGTCTGACGGCACCAGCTGGCTTCGCGTGAAGACTGGCGCCGCAGTTGTGTTACGCCGCCGGGGCGGCCTTGGATTTCTGATCGGCAACCGCCGCAAGCGTCCGTACGAGCTTGGTGGCGACGCCGTTCATCGCGTACATCATGTTCCTCAGGGGCGCGTTGATCGTGCCCATGAGGGAGGCCAGGAGATCCAGGCGCCCGGGAAGCCGGGACAGCGCCTCGACGTCCTGCGCCGAGAAGAGCTTTCCGCTGATCACCCCGCCCTTGATCTTCAGGGGCGCGGCCCTGGTGAAATCCAGCATGACCTTCGCCGCGGGACTCGGATCCGTTCCCAGGAATGCCAGCGCCGTGGGCCCCTCGAGCCATGACGAGGCGTCAGGGAGACCGGCTTCCTTCATGGCGATGCGGGCAAACGTGTTGCGCACCACACGGTAGGCGGTTCCCTTCTCCGTGAGCTTCGCGCGAAGCTCGATCATCTGCGGGAAGCTCAGCCCGCGAAAGTCGGAGAAAATCAGGTCAGGGGCCGCGCCGAACTGCTCCTTCAGCTTGTTCACCGCGTCCGTCTTGTACTGCTGAATCTTCTTCGTAGTCTGTGCCATTGTGTGTGCGCTCCTTAGGCGACGAAGGCCTTGTCTTTCGGCGAGAGGCGGACGCCGGGTCCCATCGTGGACGACAGAACGATGGACTGCACGTAGTCCCCTTTCAGGTCCGCCGGCCTCTTGCGCACCACTTCCTGGATGAAAGCGGCCGCGTTGGCCGTGATCTGCTCCTTGCCCATGGAAAGCTTCGCCACCGCAAGGTGCACCACGCCGCCCTTGTCGGCCCGGTATTCCACGCGGCCCTTCTTCAGCTCGTCGAGGGCTTCCTTGATGTTGAAGGTGACGGTCTGGGTCTTCGGGTTGGGCATCAACCCGCGCCTGCCGAGGATCTGGCCGAGCTTGCCGACGTCTTTCATCATGTCCGGGGTGGCCACGGCGATGT
>CAWJRT010000031.1:0-17017 GCA_963845325.1 uncultured Spirochaetota bacterium | reverse complement strand
CAGCCCTTCAGGTGCGCGCGGGCCGCCTTCAGGACGACGCCATCGGATCCGTCGCCGATCTCCTGGTAGGCGTCGATCGGGATCCTTCAGCGCTTCCGCAAGCCCGCGGATTTTCTCGCACTCGCTTGCGATCTCCAGCGTCACCATCTGCATGTCGTCAGAACGGGCGATGACCGTGGTATGAAAGCCGCACACTCCTGCGTTGATCGTTGTGCGAATCATGTGTCCTCACAAACTCTTTCAGGATCGTCAGGGGAGGAAACGCGATCGCCCCCTCCTCGCACTGGTGGCGCAGCTGCTGCACCCCACGACGCACTGAAAAGGCTCCTGCACCTTCGGGGTGCTCGCCGCCTCATCCCAGGCGTATACCCCGTGGCTGCAGAACTCGAAGCATTTCCGGCAGCCCACGCACTTGGCGGAGTCCACCGTCGGATACCAGGGGATCTGTTCCCGCGGCGTTCCTTTCCACGTTCCGTACCGTTCCATCTTCATTCTCCTATTCTGCGCGAGACGAGACGAGCCTCTCGCGTTCGACGAGCCGACATCGCGCACCACGATGAGGGCCAGAACCACCAATACCGCCAGTGCCAGGGAGTATGCTCCGTAGAACAGGGGGAAGCCTCCCGCGGCTGATCAGGCGTCCCCCGATGGCCGTGCCGATTCCTCCCCCGCCCATGAAGGCGAATGCCACCAGGGACATCGCCATCCCCCGCGCTTTGGATGCGAACTCGGTTGCGATGGTCAGCAGGGTCGAATGCGCAAGCATGAATCCCAGCCCCAGCAATCCGACCCCGCGACAATCAGCGCGGGAAGCACGCCGCCGGCCCAGAACACGATGGCATCCGCGGCGCACGCCGAGAATCAAGCCGACCGCAAGGACGGATCGTCTTCCAAACCGGGCGGCAAGGCGGCCGCTGATCCTCCCGGCCAAGGACCGCCATGACCCCGAACGCCGTCATGATGAGCCCGATGATCAGGTTGTCGAAGCGGTAGGTGCGGGCGATGTAGGCGCCCAGGTAGGAAAAGCTCCCGACAATCAGGATTCCCTCCAGAAGGACGACGAGATAGGTCAAGACGCTCGCCGGCTTGTTCAGCAGCCCGGCGAATGGCGCGAGCATCCTGCTCTGGGGATTTCGCTGGGAAGGTATGCGGCTGCCAATGCTCAGAAGCAGGGCGGTGGCGATGACCGAAAGGCCCGCATAGGTGGCGAAGACCCCTCGCCAGCTCACAAGGTAGGCGATGGTGCCGCCGATGGCCATGCTCAGCCCCTGGCCGAGGAACGACACGCCCATGAAAGTCCCGATCGCGCTCTGCCTTTCCTCCATGGGGAACAGGTCCCCGATCAGTGCCAGAGAGATCGGCATGACCGACGCGGCAAAGACTCCCGTCAAAGCCCTGTAGAGCGCCAGGCCGGTCAGCGTTGCCCCCAGCGCGGACAATCCCGTTCCCACGGTGAACGCGATCATGGCGACGGTGATGACCTGCCGCTTTCCAAACCGATCCGCCAGCGGACCGAAGACCAGCTGGAACACTCCGAAGGGAATCATGTACGCGGTGATCAGCAGCCCGGCCCTGACGGGATCAATGCCGATTCCCGCCGCGATCGAAGGCAGGATCGGGGAAACGACCCAATTGTCCGCCATGACCACGAATCCAGACAGGCCGAGGACGGCGAGTATGGAGCTCTTCTTCATGGCCGCGGTCACCGTGCTCTGATCAGCTCTTTGAGCTGTTCCACGGTGGGGTTCTTCCCCTGGAGAACCACCGTGCCGTCGATCACCAGGGCCGGGGTCGACATGACACCCTTCTGGATGATCTGCTGGATGTCGGTCACCTTCTCCACCTCCGCCTGCACGGCAAGCTCCGTGAGGGCCTTCCTCACGTTCTGCTCCATGCTCATGCACTTCGGGCAGCCCGTTCCCAGTACTTCGATCTTCATTTCGATGCCTCCTCCTGGTTGCGGACTCGGGGTCCGCGTCTTACAGCACGATGTTGAACAGGTATCCGACGATCAGGATGCCGAACCCGACAACGCCGACGAACGTGGCGATGAGCGGCAGCCTGAGAACCTTGCGTAGAATGACCACCTCCGGGCAGCGACAGCCCGATCACCGACATCATGAATGCAAGCACGGTCCCCAGCGCGGCGCCTTTTTCCAGAAGCGCCTGCACGACGGGGATGATTCCGGCCGCATTGGAATACATGGGGATCCCGATCACAACCGCGAGCGGCACCGACCACCAGGCTCCCTTTCCCATGATCGAGGCCATGAGCTGCTCGGGGACGTAGCCATGGATGCCGGCGCCGACCGCGATTCCCGCCAGCACGTACGGCCAGACCTTGCCCACGATGTCCTTCACCGCGTCACGGCCAGGTGGCAGCGCGCTGGGCCCAGCTCATCCTCTCCTCTGTCCCGGCCGGCGGAGGATCCCGGCGCAGTGGCGTACACCCAGCCTTCCACCCAGCGCTCCAGGCGCAGCTTGCCGATCACCCAGCCCGCGACCATGGCGATGACAAGGCCCGTTCCGAGGTAGAGCGCCGCCACCTTCCAGCCGAAAAGACCGAACAGGAGGACGAGCGCGACCTCGTTGATCATGGGAGCGGCGATGAGGAAGGAGAAGGTGACCCCGAGGGGGACCCCCGTCGTGACGAAGCCGATGAACAGCGGCACCGCCGAGCAGGAGCAGAAGGGAGTCACCACTCCCAGCAGGGAGGCCAGCACGTTTCCCGCGGTCTGCCGCCGCCCGGCGAGCATCCGCCGGGTTCGCTCCGGGGTGAAGAAGGAGCGCACGATCCCCACGCCGAAGACCACCACCAGCAGGAGCATCAGGACCTTGGGGGCCTCGAAGACGAAGAACGCGATGGCGGAGGCAAGCCTGCTGCCGCTGGACATTCCGAGCGCCCCGTAGACCAGCCAGTTGGCAAAGCGCTCGAGGTTGCTGTACACGAGCCACCATGCTGCAATCGCGGCAAGGGCAACGAGAATCCACGCCAGCCAACGGCCTGCGCGGGGGAGCTTTGTGGTCCTCCTCGCGACAGACCGCTGGACTTCGCCGCTCATGCTTTTTCCTTCAAACGACCGCCGTTCGAGTCCGTGGCAAACAGTTTCTTACGGAACCATAGAGCGACATTCACGAGGCCGATGAGCACCGGCACCTCCACGAGGGGTCCGATCACCGCGGCGAAGGCAGCCCCCGAGCCGATCCCGAACACCGCCACGGCCACCGCGATGGCAAGCTCGAAATTGTTGCTTGCGGCCGTGAAGGAGAGGGTGGCGGACTTCGGGTAGTCAGCGCCCACCGCGCGACTGAGGAGGAAGCTTGCAAAGAACATCACAAGGAAGTAGATCAGCAGAGGGATGGCGATCCGCACCACGTCCAGGGGAATCTGCACGATGAGGTTCCCCTTCAGGCTGAACATCACGATGATCGTGAACAGCAGCGCAACCAAAGTGATCGGGCTGATCCTCGGGATGAAGCGCGTGTGATACCACTCCTTGTCCTTCACCCGGATGAGAATGAACCGCGTGACAAATCCCGCGAGAAAGGGGATCCCAAGATAGATGAAAACGCTCTTTGCAATCTGGGCGATCGTAACGTTCACAGCGGTGCCCTTCAGACCAAACACGGGCGGAAGGACGGTGATGAACACCCATGCGTACACGCTGTACAGGAGCACCTGGAAGATGCTGTTGAACGCAACCAGCCCTGCCGCGTATTCGGAGTCGCCTTTGGCGAGCTCGTTCCAGACGATCACCATGGCGATACAGCGCGCCAGGCCGATCATGATGAGCCCGGTCATGTAGGCGGGGTAACCCCTCAGGAAGACAAGGGCCAGGGCAAACATGAGAATCGGCCCAATTACCCAGTTCTGAACCAGGGAGAGCCCGAGCACTTTCCAGTTCTTGAACACATCCCCCAGTTCCTCGTAGCGCACTTTCGCCAGAGGGGGATACATCATCAGGATGAGCCCAATGGCGATGGGAATATTCGTGGTGCCCGCTTGGAATCGATTGATGAAACCCTCAACCCCGGGGATCAGGTAGCCAAGGGCGACCCCGACCGCCATCGCCAGGAAAATCCACAGCGTAAGAAAGCGGTCCAGGAACGAGAGCCTGCCAATCGTGTGCGTCTTCATCTCTGCCTCCCCGAACGTGAAGAATGAGATCTATTCGGCCGTTGCCATCTGTTCCTTGTGCAAGGCTTCGATGACAGCATCTGCACATTTGAAAAAGTTGAGGATGCAGGGAATCCGAAGCGAGTAGTACACTGAGGCTCCACGCTTCTCATCTTGAACAACCCCGGCATTCTTGAGCACGCTCAGATGCTTTGAGACGGTGGACATGTCGCTTCCGATCAGCGCGGTCAGCTCGTTGACGCAGTGTTCGTGCTCAGCAAGCCTGTCGACGATGTACAGGCGGCTGGGATGGGCGAGCGCCTTGATGACGTCCGCTCGCCTTTCGTATTTTCTGGCTGTCTTTGTATCCATGGTTAATTGGCAGTTTAGCCAAATGGCCTTCCCTTGTCAAGAAGAAAAGAAGTTTCCGCCGTGTCGGGACAGAAGCGAGGTTCATAGAATCCTAACACTTCAGCCCTACACTGGCAGTGGGGAGGCCCAATGATCAGCGTTCTTTGCCTGTGCGTTCACAATTCCGCACGAAGCCAGATGGCGGAAGCATATTTCCACCGATTCGGCGGAGACATTTTTGAAGTAGAGAGCGCCGGCCTTGAACCGGGAAGACTCAACCCCTTTGTAGTACGGGCACTGCAGGAGAAAGGCATAGACATTTCCGGGAAAAAGACCCGAGACGTTTTCGAGCTCTTCAAGGCTGGAAAGACCTATCGCTACGTCATTACCGTCTGTTCGCGGGAGGCTGCAGAGCGGTGTCCCATCTTTCCCGGTCGTTCCGAGAAGCTCTTCTGGCCGTTTCGCGATCCTTCGACCTTCACCGGCACAGATGACGAGATCATGATGGAAGTGCGCTCCGTCCGCGACGCGATTCGTGAGAAAGTGCGCGCCTTCGTTGCGGATTTCAGGAAACTCGGCGCATAGATAGTCGCTGCGACGAAGACGAGGTGGACTTCCGCGTGAAGCTTGATCATGTGCCTGCGGGTTTTCGGCTCACACGTCATGCAGTTTCAAGGAATCCTGGCGCGGTTGAAGCCGACATTAGTAGTCCTTCGATCCAGCACGGTATCAACCGCGGAGCAAATCGTGATCGAGGCGGATTGGCGCTCTGAGGCCGAAGGTCATCTATGCCCCGCTGAATCTCCAGGATCAACGCCACCGCCGAACTGCTGTTACACTATCTGTGACATTATTCTTTTCGTAGTCCCTACAAATCGTTGCAAGTAATTGCACGTCCACTTGACCGATTTCTTTGCGCCTGCGATAGTTGCTGCAAATAGATGCGTCTTGCTGCAAGCCCTTGCAAGCTCCAAAGATGGCTAGTGCCAGTTTGAGGGGCTAGTGCCCGAAAGGGTGTGCTGGTTCAAGTCCAGTCCGCAGCAAAGATAATTACCTATCTTGAAAAGAATTGCTGCTTCGAGGTTTTCGGGGACTTTATGCTGTGACCTCAACTGTAACATTATTCCTCGAACCGACCGCTCAATCGGGATAGTTATTACTTGCCACGGCGAATACTTACAAGTTCTTGTGACTCCATTCGGTCGCCACTAGCCTGAAAAGCTAGTGAAATGTCCCGTGCGGCGATTCGCTTCGACACGAGAAGCAAGGCCGGCGTCAGCCATTCACGCCACCTCCACGGACCGGCACGACCCTAAGGCGTCGGGGATCTGTGAGCGCAAGGAACTCCGGGTCATGCCGGAAGGCGTCGAACGTGATCTCGCTACGGAGGGCGCCCTGCTCGCCCGCGGCGTGCTCGACGGCTTTGTGCAGGCTCTCGATGAGTCCCCCGCGGTCGCCCCGAATAGCACAGATGCGCGCTCGATCGTACCAGCAGGCGTTGTACTCCGAGCGCTCGCGAACGGCCAATTCGATCTCGCGTGTTGCCCTCTCGTGGTCTCCACGCAGCGAAAGGACGTGAGCGTGAAACGAGAGCAGGCTCGGGCTCTGGGGGAATCGCTCCAAAGCCGCCGCCGATGCAGCCTCCGCCGCCTCCAGGCAGACCAGGGCGTCTTTCTCGGCGCCACGCGCGCGGAGAATGATCCCACGGTAGAGGAATCCCAGGGCTCTCAGGTCCGTCCCGTGAAATATGGTCGTGGCAGCGCCTGGGAAGGTTGCCTCCGCCAGCGACAGCACCTCGTCGAATTGCCGAAGGGAGAACAGGATAGACAGGCCGTGCCGCACGGAGAATGGCCTCAGGTCGGAATGATCGATCACGTGCCGGATGCTGGTGTAGGCATTCTCCAAACGGCCGAAGTACAACGAATACAGGGCCTGCACGACGTAGGAATCGACATGATCGGAATCAGCGCTGATTCCTTTCTCGATGAAGCGGAACGCTGACTCTTCGTCACCAGCCGCGGCGGCGACCTCGCCTTGCATGAGGAGCGTGAGGAAGTGGCCCGGATTGAGCGACTCCAGCCTCTCCACCAGAGGAGCAAGATCCTGCTTCGCGCCGGCGGCAAGGCTGTCCGAAACAACGATGTGGGCGAAAAAGAAGTCCTTGGGATCGAGCCGGAACGCTCGGGCGTGGTAGTCGAGCGCCTGGCCGATCTCTCCCGTGTCGCGATAAGCGTTTCCAAGGTAGAAGTTGGCTTGGGCGTGGGAAGGACTTGCTTCGACAACGTTCCTCAGCGTCGCAATCGCGTCCCCCAATTCTCCCCGGTCGCGCTGAAACAGCGCCCGCATCAGCAGGGCGTCTGCTGAGTGCGGATCGAGCCGGAGGGCTTCTTCGGCGTGCTGGCGGGCCGTTTCCAATATCGCCGGCGCCCGGTCCAGGGCGAAGGAATGCAGAAACCTGGCCGCAAAGGCCAAGGCGGAATGCGCGGCGACGAAGCTCGGGTCAATCTCAAGAGCCCGCTGGAGGTGGGCGCACGCCAACTCGAGATCGGCCCGGGTTTTCCGGCGGCTGTAATACACGCCTTTCAAGTACTCGTCATAGGACTCGATGCTTCCCGTTGCCCTCTTGTCGATCCCTTCCTTCTCCCGAGCCTGGATGTGGACCTGCAGCGCCAGGGCAACCTTGCTGGCGATATCACTCTGGATGGCGAATATGTCCTCAAGCTCCCGGTCGTAGTCCTGCGACCACAGATGCTCGTCACTTTTCACATCGACCAGCTGAAGGCTGATGCGGACGCGGGTGCCCGCCTTCCGAACGCTGCCCTCCACTACCGCTCCCACCTGGAGCTCTGCGGCAATCTCGCTCAGCGTCTTGCCGCTCGACTTGAATCTCATCGCCGATGACCGCGAGATCGTCCTCAGACCCCCGATCTTGGACACCGCGGATATCAGCTCCTCGGTCAGCCCGTCGGCAAAGTACTCGTCATTAGGGTCCGGACTGATATTGGTGAACGGCAGCACAGCGATGCGCTTTATCGTCGATCGTTTCTCCGCAAGGGGCGCTGCGGCCGCGGTCGGGATGATGGCGTAGGCGGCCGCCGTAGAGGCTGTCTCCACACTCCGTTTTGCACGCCGAGGCTGCTTGGCTTCCTCCCGGGGTTCCTCAGCGAACACCGGGCAGGTCCGGCGTCTGCCCTTGGGCGATCGACTCTGCAAGACGCACCGTCGCCGCCTGCGGAGGGCTCTGCAGCTCCTTCTCCATCAGCCGCCGACACTCGTCGAACTGGTGTTTCGCTGCCGCCCGGTTGCCTTCCCAGGCAAACAGCTGCATCAGCAGAACATGGGCTGATTCGTCCAGCCGATCCAGTTCCAACCGCTCATGTGCGTAGCCCACCGCCGAGCGAAAGTCTCCCCCCGCCGCGTTGCACACAGCCAGCCGATCCAGCACCTGCACCGCCTCCAGGCGGCATTTCTCCGTCGTGAAGAACTGCCAGTCATCGAAATCCACGCTGTCCTTCAGCGTGAAGCCCAGCAGAAACTGCCCTCGGTACAGCTTCGCGGCTTCGGTGAGCACAGGAAAGCACTTCCGGCAGACGGACGTCGCCCCGTGAGGGTGGCCGGCCAGAAGAGTCAGCAGCTCGCGAAACCGCGCCAGGTCGATCCAGATGCCCGCCCGTTGAGCCAGGCAGACCGTGTCCCGCTCCGCCTCGATGTATTCAGGACCAAGGGCGCTGCGCAGCGTTGAAAGGGTACGGCGGAGGGCGGCCTGTCCCTCGGTGCGGCCGTAGCGCGACCATAGCAGGGTCACCAGCGCGTCGCGGCTGACTGGCTTTCCGATCACGCAGAGGTAGGCCATGAGGGCGATGGCTTTGCGAGTGTCAAAATGCACGGGAGCCCCGTCGCGCTCGATGGACGGTGGGCCCAGGAACGAAAGGCGAACTTTTCCCATCACCCTTCCCTTGGCCCCAAATATACTAGTTTACCCGCTGTTCGACGAAAAAAGCCACATTTTCCTCCCACCGTAACGCCGCCGTAACGTACAGCTCCCACTTCCGTAGCGATGGGGTCATGGCAAACATGCGAACCTTGGCACCAGCGAGAGGAGGTGCAGAAGCATGCATGATCGAAAAGCGCGGATGGAACGCAGCGGCACTCCCAGGATCCAGATCCCGATGGATCATGAATGCGCGTTCCTTTCCTCTGGAGCAGGTTCTGCTTCGCATTTTCGCAAAGGCACGCGCAATTCGTCGAATTCTGTATCGACGATGAAAGGAGTTTGTCGCCATGAAATCCGCAGATATTGCATTGAATATACAAAGTTGCCTGAGTCAAGCACCGGAGGAGGATTGCCGGCGGATTCTCCGGCCCACGCTTTTCGTTGGGGAATTGCTGCGGATCCCGCGCGAAAGCCGTTTCCTGCGAGTACTGTCCGGCACCGCCTGGATAAGCGTGACGGGAACGGATGTGGTCGTGCCCAAGGGAGACAGTATCAAACTGATCGGGACCCGCAATCCGGCATTGGTCTCTGCGCTCGGCATAGCTCCACTACTTTTAGAGATTTGGTAGTCCCTTCTCGATTTTCACGACAACGGGTGATATCTCAGCGGCCGCCGGTTCACCCAGCGCGGCCAAGGTCCAACTCTTCATTGATTACGCCCGCAAGGGCAAAGGAAAGATCATGTGCATCAAATACGTCATTTTGACTGATTCACGAAATTCGGTTGTAGCGCATATTCCGGTTCGTGAGGAATCTCAGGCGCGAACACTCAGGGCACTGCATTCGACGCAGCGCATCGACTCATAGAGGGAGGTCTTAAATATGAAACAAAGAGTTTTCACTTCCAGCGCGAGAGCACGCAAGCTGGTCTCACGTCTTGCGTTCCTCGCGATCGTCGGCACGGCAGTGGCGGCGCTGACAGGTTGTCCCCAAGGAGCCACGGGTGCGGGGCCGACAACACCCCCGGCGCCCACGACAGTTCCTGTCACAGGAATAACTGTCACAGGAGCAGGCAATGCGACCACAATCACCACCAATGCTGGCACCCTGCAATTGTCTGCAACAGTGCTCCCGTCAAATGCAACGAATCCCGCTGTCACTTGGAGTGTAGCAAGCGTTTCGGGAGGTGCAACCATTTCGGCAAGTGGGCTTCTGACCGCCTTGGTGAACGGGGTCGTACTGGCCAAAGCAACTGCCCAGGATGGCTCTGGAGTTGTCGGTACCCTGACAATCACTATTAGCGGTAACGCAGGCTCCGTCCCTGTTGCAAACATTACGGTTACAGGAGCAGGGAATGCCACTACGATAATTACCAATGGCGGAACTTTGCAGATGTCTGCGGCAGTGCTTCCTGCAAATGCCACCAACAAGAACGTCACATGGAGTGTGACGAACGTGACCGGACAGGCGACCATCACTACCGGTGGTCTTCTTACCGCTGTGGCAAACGGCACGGCTACGGTGAAAGCTGCTGCCCAAGACGGCTCCGGAGTTTCCGGCTCACTCGGCATCACCATCAGCGGCCAACCCGTTTTCGTATCGAGCATAACCGTCACACGAGCAGGGAACGCAACTGCGATAACTATCAATGGCGGAACTTTGCAGATGTCTGCGGCAGTGCTTCCTGCAAATGCCACCAATCAGGCGGTTACCTGGAGTGTGGTGAATGGAACCGGACAGGCAACGATCTCATCAGGAGGGCTCCTGACGGCGGTAGCAAACGGCACGGTGACGGTGAAAGCTACGGCGCAAGACACTTCCGGAGTCTTCGGTTCTCTAGGAATCACCATCAGCGGCCAGAGCAGTCCGACCTACACCGTGACCTACAACGGCAACGGCAACACGGGAGGGAGCGCTCCGGTTGATCCTACGAGCTACCCTTCAGGTTCAAGCGTGCTCGTGTCTGACCAAGGAACTCTCACGAAGACCGGCTACACATTTGTCAACTGGAACACCAAGGCTGACGGCAGCGGCACATCCTACGCTGCTCTCATCGGATCCTTCAACATCACGTCGAATGTCATTCTCTATGCACAGTGGACTGCACTTGCGGCCCCAGTGATTTCGGCCGCGCCGACAAGCACGGCCAGCATCAATATCTCATGGTCGACGGTGTCTGGTGCATACGGGTACAATATCTACCGCTCCACAACACCCGGTTTTACGATCAGTCCGGCAACGTGGATTGGCAATACAGGTGCAACGAGCTACCCTGACTCCGGGCTGACCCTTGGTACGACTTACTATTACAAAGCAACCTCGGTGAATGGCAGCGGTGAGTCAGCGCTGGTATCGAACCAGGCCAGCGCAACGCCGGCCCCGGCCATCGGCGCAAGCATCTTCGTCAACGCATCCACTGGCGCAGCGCTGAGTGAACAGGTACTCGTGGCCGGCAGTCCTTCACCTATCACGAATGCGACAGTCACGATCAACGGAACCAGCGCACCATACAATTCCGGCACGTCGAGCTATGTCGGTGGCGCAGTGATTGCTGCCGGCGCCTCGGTGACCCTCAGTGTCACGATTCCCGGCGATCCTGTCACGTACACGGTGACGACGAACCAATTCACGACGTACCCTACCATCATCACGCCGGCAGCGAATGCGACATGGCTGGCAAACAGCAATAACCAAATCGCCTGGACGGTCGGCGCACCTGTCACCGGTTCCACCCAGTACGTAGCGGGAGTAACGAACAATACTTTCTCTTCCTGGCCTTTTGGGAATGGGAACGGTCCGAACAGCTATCCAAACAATACACCGGCAATTGTGCCCGGAAATACAATTCCGGCGGGGTCGTGGAACGTCGTGGCGGGAATCGAGGGCACAATCTCCATCCCGACAGCACTCCCCGGCTCTGTTCTGGTTGTGGGCGCGGCAAGCATCGTGCCAATCACCGTGAATTAAATTCCCTCGTTCTTCAGTGCTGTTTTTCGGAGGCCGCCCTTAAAGGTGGCCTCCCTCTTTCCTCGAAAGGGAGGAGGCAGAAACGAAAAGGGGATAGGCGGAATGGTCGAAACGACGAAAGGAGATTCGTGATGAGAAAAATATTCCTATCAGCAGCGCTTATTACGGTTGCTTCAATTGCTTTCCTGCTCGCGGGCTGTCCGTCGCCGCTTGGCGGACCCGGGCCGGCTCCCACTCAAGCAGGTGCCCGCGGTATTGGGCCTGCTCAGACATACACGGTGACCTACGACGCCAACGG
The DNA here is from genome assembly GCA_963845325.1 of uncultured Spirochaetota bacterium. Lineage (GTDB taxonomy): Bacteria > Spirochaetota > Spirochaetia > SZUA-6 > Fen-1364 > Fen-1364. Next base: position 5,350 of record CAWJRT010000031.1, on the reverse strand, counting down.
TGGAAATGGGAGTGTACCGACTGACTCGAACCTTTATCCGCCGGGAACGATGGTCACCGTTTTGGGCCAGAGCACTCTCTCCAGGACAGGCAACACATTTGCTGGATGGAACACACAAGCCGACGGCTCCGGCACAACTTATGCAGTCGGCGTCTCTTTCCACATAGGCAACTCCATCACCCTCTATGCGCGATGGACCCAGAAGCCTACTTACAAAGTGTCATACATGCCCCATGGCGCTACTGGAGGGATGGTCCCGGTTGATCCCAATAACTACCTGCCCGGGGACAATGTCACAGTTCTTGACAACACCGGCGGCCTTGTAAAGAGTCCGGATCAGGATGTCCCGGGAGACTTTGTATTCGCCGGCTGGAATACGGCAGGCGACGGCATGGGCTCAGCTTATGTCGCGGGGAATACATTTCTTATGGGAACGGCCGATGTCAAGCTCCACGCCCAGTGGGCTCATGCCTATGACGTGATATATATGAAAAACGGAGCTTCTGGGGGGAATGTCCCCGTTGACGGCCAGGAGTACCTGTCGAACGCCACGGTCACCGTGCTCGACAACACCAGCGGCTTGTACAAGAGCGGCTTTGTGTTTTCCGGTTGGAATACATCACGTGACGGTACCGGCTCAGCCTATGCCGCAGGGAGTACCTTCCTCATGGGCAACTACAAGGTCAAGCTCTATGCCCAGTGGGCTGTCCCCTCTACCGCCTACAAAGTGACTTATGGCGCTCCCGATGCATCGGGCGGCACCCCCCCGGTGGACTTGCAGCTCTATGCGCCGGGAGCGAAAGTCTACGTATTGGGCAACACCGGGCAATCCCCCCTTGTCAAAGGCTGGAGATGCCGCAGCGCCAGGCTACGTCTTCTCCGGGTGGCAAGGACCGGCGAGTGTCGCGTACCAGATTTTCACTGCAACCGGCCAAACCTCCTTCACGATGCCGAGCTCCAACGTCACCCTCACCGCTATGTGGTCTCCCCTCTATGCGGTGAAGTACAGCGCCCCCGGCACAACGGGAAATGTCCCACTTGACTCGAAACTCTATGCGCCTGGAGCGACAGTCACCGTCTTAGGCAACAGCGGCAATCCCCCCTTGTCAAAGGCTGGAGACGCCGCAGCGCCAGGCTACGCCTTCTCCGGGTGGCAAGGACCGGCGAGCATAGCGAACCAGATTTTCACTGCAACCGGCCAAACCTCCTTCGTGATGCCCACCCCCAACAACGGCAACGTCGTGCCCAGCGGTATCGTCACCCTCACAACAGTGTGGTCTCCCCTCTATGCGGTGTCGTACAGCGCCCCCGGCACAACGGGAAATGTCCCAATTGACTCGAAACTCTATGCGCCCGGAGCGACAGTGACCGTTTCCGGCAACACCGGCGGTCTGTCAAAGGCTGGAGACTCCGCAGCGCCAGGCTACGTCTTCTCCGGGTGGCAAGGACCGGCGAGCATAGCGAACCAGATTTTCACTGCAACCGGCCAAACCTCCTTCACGATGCCAAGCTCCAACGTCACGCTCATGGCAGTATGGTCTCCACTCTATGCGGTGTCGTACAACGCCAACGGCACAACGGGAAATGTCCCAATTGACCTGAAACTCTATGCGCCTGGAGCGACAGTAACCGTATTGGGCAACACCGGCGGCCTGTCAAAGGCAGGCTACGTCTTCTCCGGGTGGCAAGGACCGGCGAGCATAGCGAACCAGATTTTCACTGCAACCGGCCAAACCTCCTTCACGATGCCCACCCCCAACAGCGGCATTGTCGTTCCCAACGGCATCGTCACCCTCACCGCCGTGTGGGTTCCCGCTGTCACAGCTCCCTACATCAACGCATTGCTTGTCACCAAGGCGGCAGACACGACTTCTCTCTATGAAGCTGTTGAAGTGGCAACGGACAGCAGCATGACAACTGCCATTTCTAATGCACTTGTCCAGGTCGCGGTCAACAACGGTTCGCCCGTTTCCTTCTCGTACACGGGTTCCAACCCACCGGCCGGGATGAAGCCAAATGTCTACGCCGGGAATGTTTCAATACCGCTTGGCGCGAAAGTCACGCTGACGGTCACTGCGAACGGATTGACGTACACGGCGTCTGCAATCCAGGCTACAAGCGCTCCTGTTATCAACAGTCCCTTGCAGGGTGCGAGCTGGGATTCCTCGGCTGGCAATAGCATCGGTATCACCATTGGACCTGCATTCTCAAGCACGGTTGGCACAGTTGGCGCCGGTGGCATCTTGGACAGCAACGGCCACTTTGTGTATGGGGCGAGTACCGGCGGAATCGGGCAGTTTAACGTCCCGGCCTCGGGACCCATGAGTTTCAACGTTCCAGGAGGCACCCTGTCGGCTGGAAGCGTCTACACAGTTCTGGCGGCTGCTCTTGACGGAAACATAACATCTGATGGAACAGCCGCTGCTGCTGGCGGGACTCCCTTCACATCCGGAGCTTCCGGGGTACCAGCATTGGGTTCTCTGTTCGTCGTTGGAGTTGAATCGCAGACCTCCATCACGACGAAAGGCTCGTCATCAGGGCCAGTGATCCAAGCCTATATAAGCGACACGTACCCGAATGGCGGGGGGACACTCTTACTCACCAACTTCACCGTGCGGCTTAGCACGGTCATGGGCACGCCGATCACCGGCGCGAATGTCACCTACTTGATTGCAGGAGGCTCCTCCGGCACTCTTACGAGTCAAGGCGAAGTCGACGGGACCTATGCATCGAATCTCACTGGTGCCCAAGGTTTGGTCCAGGGAGCCAATATCACCATCAGCGTTGTTTACGGTGGAACTACCTACAGTGCGAGCGCACAGATGCCGAGCTCGACAATAACCGTTACTACCTTTCAGAACAACGTTCAAACGACAAATTGGTCATACTCAAGTCCAGGAATAATAAGCTGGAGCGCGACCGCGTCACCGCCCACAGGATTCGTTTGGTGGGCTTACGTGGCAGACGGTTCTTCGAACCAGTACCTCAATTCAGCACCCGCAACCAGCCCTTTGAATGTTCCCGCAGTCACTGCTTCTTACTTCGCTACACTGACAGGACCGTTCACGGCGGAGGTTGGCATGTGGAGCTTGTCGTCCCCGGTAACCTTTTCCGGCGCTGCAAGCGGTTCGGGAATGTATGTGTGGCTAGGCACAGTCGTGGCACTGACAATTGGGCCTTGACGCAGGGCGCATGAGTATCGCAAGGCAGGCCGCGGTCAGATACCGCGGCTTGCCAATCTTCCAACGTCTCCGCCCAGCCGTTGTGCTGGCCCTGGGCCTCTTCGCAATCGCTTTTCCGTTGTGCTGCAGGGCGGCCGAGAATCGCTTCGAGCTTGCGGCCGGTGGCGGAACGAATCTAAACCATTTGGGAACAACCCAAGGAATCCTGCTCGGGGCATGGGTACTGGACCTGTCACCACTGCTCGATCTCAGGATCGAGCCAAACGTGGAGGTCATTGCAGCGAGATTCGGCCAATCGATGTTCACTGGGGGTGTGAGCCCCATCCTTCGAATCGGCATCCACGGACGCCTTGTGAATCCCTTCCTCGAAGCCGGCGTGGGTGCAAGTCTTGGCACGAGGGATTCCCTGTTGAACGACACCTTCGGCAGCACTTTCTTCTTTAGCCCGACGGCGGGCGCAGGATTGAAGTTCGGGGTATCTTCTGCCGGACTCACCGTCTTCATGAGATGGCTGCACCATTCGAATGCCGGACTTTTCCCTCCCAATCAGGGCATAGACTCGCTCTACGCGCTTCTTGGTTACCGGTTTTGAATACATTATTCTTGCTGATGCAAGGAAATGCATGCGAGTGGAATTATTCAGGTAGGCCTACGGAGGTGTATTGTGAAAAATGATCTTCAGAGACTTGTGTCTGACGTTGAAACAGCACGAACCCTCGTGCTCCAATCGGTGGCGAGTCTTGCTGAATACCAGGCGGCGTTCAAGATTTCCCCGGATGTCTGGTCGTGTACCGAGATCGTTGAGCATCTCTACCTGGCGGAACTCTCGGGAGTCGCAAAGATCTGGTCGGCGTCAGATGCTTTGCGAGCAGGAAAAGGCTGGACCGGCGAAAGTCCACATCGGGGGAAAAGCATTGAGCAGATAGTCGAAGAAACTTGGAAACCAACGGAAACAGCGCCTCCGATTGCCACTCCTCATATTGGAGGCCCGATCAGTTTCTGGCGATCGGCCCTCCAATCATTGACTCCCGTGCTCGCTGATCTCGGCGCATGCCTCGAAGCGCAGCCGCTTCATGAGATTGTCTTTCCTCACTTCATTTCAGGACCTCTCGATGCTGAGCAGAGGCTGCAGTTCCTTCGATACCACATGAAGCGGCATATCGCGCAGATCGACAGGGTCAAGGCTCATCATGGTTTCCCCGGCGACGGGCGGTCTCTTTGAATACGATCCCATAACCCTTGAGGAGGTATCCGTGTCTGTAGCTCACATTCAGAAATCGATCGAAGGCGCAATTCAGTACTTGGCAACCCATCCCGACGAGTGCCGGTATACGGATACCGCAGCCACGGCGATTGTGGAAGCAGGACTTCGCTGTCGCGCTGAAGGGCCGGATGGTGCGAAACTTATCACCGATATGCCGAAATCCGTGGGAGGCGCGGGTTCTGCCCCCTCACCAGGCTGGTATTTCCGCGCCAGCTATGCAAACTGCGCCGCAACAGTCATTGCAATGCGCGCCGCACAACTGGGCATCAGCCTTACAACGCTGGAAGTGAAGGTCGATAGCGTGTCCGATGACCGAGGCCTGCTGGGCATGGACGGCACTATCTCCGCGGGTCCGCTCAGCATGCGAACTCTGGTGCGCATAGGCGCTTCTGACGCGACGCCGGATCAGTTGCGGGAAGTCGTGCAGTGGGCGGAGGCTCACTCACCTGTGGGCGACGCTGTCTTCAGGGCCATACCATCGAAGACGGAAATCGGAATCCAGAAGCAACAGGCGGTGAATACGCACAATAGTTGAGCCTACCGGGAACTCGGAGGATCGCTCTTCCCGAGGAGTTGTTCATACACGTGACGCTTGCCGTTAGATCCAGTTTTCAGGTAAATATGCTCAAGATGCTTGGCCACGGTCTTGCGACTGATGAACAATTGTTCTGCGATCTCACTGACGCTGAGCCTTTCGCACAGGAGGAGAGCCACATCACGCTCCCGAGCCGTGAAACCGGCCGCATTGAAGGATCGCGCGAGTTCGCGAATGCGAAACGCCAAGGGTGAAGTACTTGAGGAGTTGACGTTAAGGACGTATTCCACTTCGATTATGTTCTTGTCACCGGTACTATTCATTCTTCAGCCCGTGTCGCAAATCCTACCATATATATGCTTTTGGGGA
>CAWJRT010000030.1:0-35110 GCA_963845325.1 uncultured Spirochaetota bacterium | reverse complement strand
GTGCAGGAGAGCCTCTTTCGGGACGGGTGCGACAGGTTCCTCAAGGGGCCGGCCCCGGCCCGTGCTCACGGTCTTCTCCGCGCGCTCCGTCCCGAGGCGCGTTGTTCGCCCGCGGGGACCGTGGAGTCCATCCGCAAGGCGCTGGAGGAAACGGCGTGATCCTGAAAGGGAAAAAGGCCATCGTCACGGGTGGCTCCCGGGGGATCGGGAACGAGATCGTCCGCGAGTTTCTGGCCGGCGGAGCAACCGTGTACTGCATCTCGCGCACGCCGGCGGGAAACCAGGCCGAGCTGGAGGCAGCCGCCTGCGGCGCAGGCGGGGGCTTTTTCTGGCGCGAATCGGACGTCAGCAGGGAAGCGGAGCTTGCAAAGGCAGTAGACGGGATCATTGCCGAAGCCGGACGAAATGGACGTCCTGGTGAACAACGCCGGTATCACGCGCGACGGCCTTATATTCCGAATGTCCACGGCTGACTTTGAAGAGGTGCTGAGGGCCAACCTCACCTCGGCATTCGTCGCCTCCCGGGCCGTGGCCCGGGCCATGATCAGGCAGAGGTCGGGCTGCATCATCAGCATTTCCTCGGTGAGCGGAATCATGGGGAATCCCGGGCAGGTCAATTACGCCGCCTCCAAGGCGGGCCTCATCGGATTTTCCAAGAGCCTTGCCCACGAGGTGGCATCCCGCGGGGTGCGGGTGAACGTGATCGCTCCCGGGTTCATCGAGACGGATATGACCGCGGCCCTCGGCCCGAAGGCCCGCGATGGGCTCATGGCCATGATCCCCCTGGGCCGGGCGGGAGCCGCCGCCGACGTGGCGGCCCTGGCCGCTTTTCTGGCATCCGACGCTGCGGCGTACATCACCGGCCAGGTGATTTCCGTCGACGGCGGGCTGTCCATGTAGGCTGCAGGAAACGCGGCAACGCGCGCCCTGCGGGGCGCGGTGCCCTCATGCCGCGGTGCCCCAGGCCGCGAAGCCGGGGGCTGTATCCAAGGAGTGGGAATGACGCGAAGAGTGGTAGTAACCGGTATGGGGACAATCAATCCCCTCGGGAAGAATGTGGAAGAGACCTGGCGTGCCATCAGGGCTGGAGAGAACGGCATTGGCGTTCTGGACCGGTTCGATACGACCGACTTCACCGCCAAGATCGCCGGGCAGGTGGGTGATTTCTCTCCCGAGGCCATTCTTGGGACCAAGGAAGCGCGCCGCATGGACCGCTTCACGCAGTTCGCGATGATTGCCTCCGTTGAGGCAATGGCGCAGGCAGGGCTCGCGCCGGACACAGCCACGCCGGAGAGGTTCGGCGTGATCCTGGGCAACGGCATCGGCGGGATCGAGACCCTGGAAGCCCAGTTCAAGCGGGTGTACGAAAAGGGGGTCAAGTCTATGCATCCCCTCTTCGTGCCCATGATGATCTCCAACGAGGCTGCCGGAAACGTGGCAATCAAGTTCCACGCCTTCGGTCCATGCTCGGTGGTGGTCACCGCCTGCGCCTCGTCGAACGACGCCCTGGGACAGGCATGGCGGCTGATCAAGGACGGGTCCATGGATGTGATGCTGGCTGGCGGCACCGAGGCGCCCCTCACCCCGCTCGGCCTGGGGGGCTTCTGCCAGCTTCAGGCTGTGAGCACGCGCAACGACGACCCCGCGCACGCCAACCGGCCGTTCGACAAGGACCGTGACGGGTTCGTGATGTCTGAGGGATCCGGCGTTCTTGTCCTCGAAGAGCTGGAGCATGCGAAGCGCCGCGGCGCGCACATCCTCGCGGAAATGGGCGGCTACGGGGCCACCTGCGATGCCAACCACCTGACCGCCCCGCATCCCCAGGGCCGGGGAGCCATCCGCGCGCTGCAGATTGCAATTGAAACGGCGGGGCTCACGCCGACGGATATCGACTACGTGAATGCGCACGGCACCTCGACGCCGATCAATGACCCCATCGAGACCCTGGCCATCAAGGCCGTTTTCGGCGAGCATGCGCGCAAGCTGAAAGTGTCCTCGACGAAGTCGATGACCGGACACCTCCTCGGCGCGGCGGGCGGCATCGAGGCCATCCTGTCAGTGAAGGCGATCCGGGACCAGTTCTTCCCGCCGACCCGCAACCTGGACGAGCCCGACCCGGAGTGTGACCTGGACTACGTGCCACATATGGGATACGAGGGCAGGATCCGGACGGCTGTTTCCAACGCCCTCGGCTTCGGCGGACACAACTCGGTTGTGTTGTTCAAGGAGTACAAGCAGTAGCCCATCTCCATTTTGCCTGCCCTCCTCACCTCGCCAGAGCTCCCAGCGCCATCGAGTACAGCTTGTTGCGCACAGAGTCGCTGCGCGAAGCCAGCACGAAGGGTGCCCGCGCGCCCATAACGATTCCCGCTTCCTCCGCCTTGGCAAAAAAGATCAGCGCTTTGTACAGGATGTTTGCCGCTTCGATGTTCGGGGCCACGAGGATGTCGGCGCGGCCGGCCAGCTCGGAGGTGATCCCCTTGTGCCGTGCCGCCTCCACGCTCACCGCGTTGTCCAGCGCCAGGGGTCCCTCCACCCGCGCACCCTTGATGGCGCCCCGTTCGGCCATCTTGGACAGGGAGGCCGCGTCCACCGTTGCAGGCATCTCGGGATTCACCGTTTCAATGGCGCAGAGGATGGCCACGATGGGCAGCGCGATTCCCAGCTTGTGCGCCAGGTCCACGGCGTTCTGGACGATGTCGATCTTCTGCTGGTAGTCCGGGGCGATGCTGAGTGCTGCGTCCGTCACAAAATAGAACCTGTCCGATTCGGCGAACTTGAACACCCCGACGTGCGAGAGCGTGCGGCCCATGGTGAAGCCATTGGGCTTGGAGAGCACGGCGCGCAGGAGATCGGCGCTCTGCATGAGCCCCTTTACCAGGATGTCACCGTCGCCCCGGGCAACGCGGCGCACCGCTTCGCCCGCGGCCTCGATCGGGGTTGGAGTCTCTACGATCTCCCAGCCCGTCAGGTCAACCGCCCGTTCCCGGGCCGCGGCCTCGATCTCCTCCCGTCGGCCCACCAGGACGGGGCTGGCAAAACCTGCCGCACGGGCCTCCGCGAGCGCTTCAAGGATGGTGCCATCCGCTGCCTGGGCCACGACGAAGCGGGCCGGGCCTGCCTTTTTTGCCTGTTCGAGGATCTGTGCGAAGGTGTTCATGAGTTTTCCACTAAAGCTTCTCCGGCTTCACAGTCTTTCCCGATGCGGCGGACTGGAGTGCCGCGAAGCACACTGCCGCCGTACGAAAGCCGCTGGATGCGTCGTTGGAAGACGGGCGGCCAAGCCGCACGTCATCGATGAAGCTATCCATGCACGCTTTCCACGTCTCCGAGATTCCCCCCTGGATGTTGTCCGGCACCCAGGAGCGCGGAAGCTGGATGAAGTCATCCTCCCGCCCTGTCTCTGCAAAATCGGGGATGCTGTCAAGCCAAAGCTTGTTGTTGTCCAGGCTGCCCTTTGTGCCGTAGAGCCGCAGGGTGAATGTGAACGGCAGGATGGGGCCAAGGAACAGGCCCGCCCGGCCCATCACCCCGTTCTCGAAGCGCAGGTTGATGATGGCGATGTCCTCGGTCCTGACCTGGATCTTGCGCGGCATGCGCACGTCCTTGAAACAGCTGACCTCCGCGACTTCGCCGGCAAAAAAACGCAGCAGGTCGATGTTGTGCCCCGTTCCAGCGTGGATCAGGGACCCGGCAACCTTCTCGTCCCCCAGCCAGTTCCAGATGTCCAGGTTTCCCGGCACGAAATGGAAATAGTCCGATTCGGCCAGGACGAGATCACCCAGCTTCCCCTCCGCCATGAGGGACCTGGCGTGAAGCACCAGGGGGTTGAATCTCCTGTGGTAGCCCATTGAGCTCTTCACGCCCGCCGTCCTGGCCGCCGATGCGACCTTCCTGCAGTCCTCCAATGAAATGGCAAGCGGCTTCTCCACGTAGAAGTTGCGACCGGCCTGGGCCGCTGCCACCGCCTGCTCCGCATGGGCCGCGTTGGGGGAGGCAATGACGACTGTCCGGATGTCATCCTGTTTCAGCATCTCGTCCAGCTTCCCGTAGATGCGAGGCTTTCCACCCAGCTTCTCCGCGAAAGCCCCGGCCTTGGCCGCGTCGGGATCGCAGATGGCCGCGAGCTCCGCATGGGGGTTTTTCGCCACATTCGCCGCGTGATGCTGGCCGATCCAGCCAGCCCCGACGAGCCCAACCTTCACCTTCTCTTCCCCTGCCATGTCAACCTCCTCCTCCAGTGTCACGCGTGGGCTTCCCGCGTCGATTCCCTGACAATCAGACGTGTCTCCACGACCTCGGTCAATGGCTCAGTGAGGCTGCCCCGCATCAGCATGTCCACGATCCTGCGCGCCGACTCTTTCCGGGAGAACCGCACGGTGGTGAGCGGGCAGTGCAGCAGGCTGGACACGTACAGGTCGTCGTACCCGGTAATGGACAACCTGCCGGGGATGTCCAGCCCGAGCTCGCGGGCAGCCTTGATGATCGCGATGGCCAGCCAGTCGTTGTAACAGACGAGGGCCGTGGGCGGGGCGGGGGCGTCCTTGATCCGCCTCACCAGAGCCTCGCAGCCGCGGCGGTCCAGGGGATCCACACGGTAGTGCCATTCCGGAGGGAGCTGGCAACCACCACGCCGCAGGGCAGCCACCAGGCCCTTGTACTGGGAATCCTGCGCCGCCGCGAATGGGCTGGCATAACCGATGCGGGCGTGGCCAAGGCCCGTGAGGTGTTCGCAGATCCGCCTCATTCCTTCCTCCACGTCGGAGACGATTGACGAGACAGGGCCTTTGACAGGCCCGGTGTACACTGTCGGGATCCGGTCCGGGCGCGCGCGGTTGTAGAGCATGTGGTGCTTCACGAGGTGAGTGAGGCCGGTCCCTGTCAGGCGTGCGTCGTCCATGCCCTGCTGCACCAGGAGGCTCCCGTGGTGGCGGTGGAGGAGGCTGTCCAGCTCGCGGATCAGCTCCAGGTGAAACGGGTCCTGCAGGTCCGGCACCAGGTAGCCTACCAGGAGCGATTGCTTGACCAACCGGCGGACGATGGACCCGATGGACGGGTTGCACTCGATGATCCCTTCAGCTTCGAGGGTTTCAATGGCGCGCTTCACCGACGGCCTGCTCACGGTCAGCTCGTCTGCGATGACCCTCTCCCCGGGGAGCATCTCCCCGATCCGGTATTTCCCCTCGCTGATACGCCCCTTGATGTAGTCTGCAACGAGCTGGTGCTTCGGCACCGAGGAAACTCCGGCGCTCCGCGTCACGCCGTGCCCCCTCTTTCGGCACTGCCCGCCCGTCCGTACTTCCCGAACTCATATGCGGCATCCAGCATGGCCTCCACGTTTTCCGGCGGAACTCCGGCCTGGATGTTGTGCACCTGGGTGAACACGAAGCCCCCGCCGGGAGCGAACATCCGCATGCGTTCCTTCACGTGCTCCCGGACCTCCTTCGGGGTGCCGGTGGGGAGCACGGTCTGCGTGTCGCAGCCGCCCCCCCAGAACACGAGCTTGCGGCCGTAGAGATCCTTCAGGGTCTGCGGGTCCATGCCGGCCGCTGAGGTCTGGACAGGGTTCAGGATGTCCACGCCCGCCTCGATCCAGTGGGGGATGAGCTTCGGGATCGAGCCGCAGCTGTGAAGGAAGGTCTTGAACGGCGTGTGTGCGTGGATCCATCCGCACAGCCGGGTGTAGTGGGGCTTGATCATCTCCGACCAGAGGTCCGGGGAGATGAACTCGCAGCGCTGCGTCCCGCTGTCGTCGGAAGCGATCCCCCAGGCAAAACAGAAGTCCCCCACGGCCTGCTGCACGAGCTTCAGGCAGCTGATGGTCGCGTCAACCGAGCGGTCCATGAGCTCGTGGCAGGTTTCCTTCTCCGTCATGAGCATCATCATCCACTCGTCGGGCATGCCCTGGGTCACATTGTTCGACCGGTCCGTGATGAGGGACAGCCCCATGAAGCACACGCCAAAGCCCCATCCGAGGAGCGCGCAATCCGTTGAGCGGTACAGGCTGCCGGCGTAGTCCGCCAGCAGCCGCAGGGACTCTTCTGGAATGTCGGACTGGGGCCTGAACTGCGACGGGTCGATGCCTTCCCCCCTGTTGAAGGAGGTGTCGTCGAAGTAGTAGCCCCCTTTGGGCATGCGGAAGGTGGTCGGCGAGCCGTCGGCCGCCAGGAGGGTCCAGCCGCCGTCCCTCTCTTCCCGCATCCGCGTGCCGGGAGGGAAGAGCACGGAGGAGCCGTCAAAGATCCGGCGGGAAACCCATTCGTTGTCCGGTCGCACGGCCGCGGGGATGCAGGTGAGGTCCACGGGAAGCACGTCCACGCGGAACCGCCTGCGCATTTCCTCCCCGACCTCGGCGATCATGAAGCGGGGGTCGAGGATCCGGGTCGGGGCTGTAATGCCGAGCAGTGTCCTGAGGCGGTTGTACGTGCCCGCCGCGATCCCGGAGGCCTTCATGCCGCCGAGATCGATTGGAACCCGGTCCGGCTCCCGGAAGTCGACAGCTGTCAGGACTCTCTCCCGCGACGTCAATTGCCGCCTCCCCGCCCTCTCAGCCGATCTTCAGGAGCCGCTTCGCGTTGTCGCCGAATATGAGGGCGCGGTCCTTTTTCCCGGCGCCCATCTGGCGCACCGCGGCGGACATCTGGGCCATATGCTCGGCCTGCGGCATGCAGTTGTCGCTCCCCCACAGGACCCGGCTGAAATCGATCGGGATGAAGTTCTGCCCGCCGATCGCGTTGTAGACGAGGGGGATCCCGTCTGTCCACGGGCCGGAGCCGGCGATGTCAAGGTAGACGTTCTGGTTGGCATGGGCGACGCTCCATGCCTCCACGTAGTGGGGGTAGCCGCTATGGGCCATGACGAAGGAAATTCCGGGGAACAGGCGTGACAGCTTGTCCAGGTGGAAAGGGTGCGCGAAGCGGGAGTCGGTGGCCAGCCTCTTTGCCGGGTCCGCGCTCCTGATCTGGATGTTCGTCTGGCCCGTGTGCACCAGGACCGGAGCTCCCCGCTTCTCGATCTCTTCATACAGCGGCATGCAGCGCTCGTCGTCGGGGAAGAAACCGACCGGCGGGAACATCTTCACCGCACGGAAGCCTGCGTCGAGATACCTCTTCAGGGTGCCCAGTGCGTCCTTCTCCCGGGGGTCGCTGTACACATTCCCGATGAGCCTGTCGGGGTGGGCCTTCACAGCCTTCGCCACTGCCTCGTTGGACGCGAATCCGCACTTCTTGTACTCCCACCAGCCGCCGTTCATGAGGCCCATCAGGAGCGTCCATTCGACGCCGGATGAGTCCATGTCCTTGAGCAGTTCCTCCAGGGCCCCGGGGGTATCGGCGAGATGGTAGTGGAAGTCGACGAGCATGGGATCCTCCTTAGAAACGAATGGCGTACGTGACCGAGCCGCTGTGCACCGCACCCGGCTTCACGGTCTTCAGGCCTGACTCCACGACGAACCCGCGGTCCGAGAGGTTGTGCGCGTCGGTGGAGCAGGTCTGGTTTTCAAGGCAGAAGTACTTCTTGCCCGGCGGTATGTACAGGACGAGGTGCGTGAAATCCGCGGTGGCCTCCAGCTCGATTTCGAGGAGGTCGCGATGCCGTATGACGGCGTGCTTCCCGGAGCAGAGCCGCGTGAAAACGTGGTCCATGTCCAGTACGTTCAGGGGCACAGGGGTGCGCAGGTCAAAGACGGTGCCCTCGACACTTTCCAGCCTGCCCGTGGGGAAAAGGTCGGGGGTCGCTTCCATCACTGCGTCCGCCGGGAGGGTGACCCGGGTCCCGTCATCCCCGGAGAGCTTCATGAAGTAAGGGTGCAGGCCGAAACCGAAAGGCAGCGGCTGGTTCCCTTTGTTGGTGATGGTGTAGGTGATGGTGATTCCCCGGGCAGTCAGGAGGAAAGTAAGGCCCAAGCGATGAGGAAAGGGGAAGGACTCTCCGAGCGCCCCGTCTTCGGTGAAATCGAGCCAGGCCTCCAGCCGGGCGCCGTTGCCGTCCGCAACGGGCTCTTCCGCGTCCCAGGCCTCGGTGCGAACCAGGCCGTGCTCGAGGACCGGCTTCCCGCGACGGCGCTGCCGGTAGTCCTTTCCTTCCCACCTGAACATGCCGTTTCGCACGCGGTTGGGCGTCGGGTACAGCACGGGGGTGCCGGTGAAATCCTGCGCCAGCAGGAGCCCGCGGTCGAAGTCGATCACGTTCCTGCCGCCGACGGAGAAGCGGCACAGGTTTGCCCCGAAAGCGGGGATGATCCGCGCTTCCATTGCCCGCGCGGCCTTCCCGCCGCCGTCATGGGAGAGAACGGCATACGTGAAATCCGGGTCCCGTTCTGTTCGCGCGGAGAACTGCATCTGCAATGCCGCCGCTACGGCTCGAGCGGCCCGGCCCCAGCCGACGGGGCAGTGACGTGGATGGCCGGTTCGATACCGGTCTTTCTTTTGTATGCAGAGCTGACGTGCGCCGCGAACGCGTCAACCATGTCGTCCTGCACGTACGCTATCATGCAGCCGCCGAAGCCGCCGCCGGACTGACGAGCGGCCACGACGCCGGGCCCGGCTTCCATGGCCTCGTACATGCGCTCCATGGCGGGAACGGTCTTCTCGTACAGGTCGCGCTCGCCGAAGAAGGACTGGGCGCACAGCTTTTTCATGGCTGCGCGGTCGTTCCTGACCACCGCGGCCATGAAAGCCACCACGCGCTGGTTCTCCTCGAAGACGAACTGGCAGCGTTTGCGCAGGACCTCCGGCAGGCTGCCCTTCAGGCGGTTGAAAAGCGGGGTGTTCACATCGCGCAGCGTCCGGATCTCAGGGTCCTTCTCCCTCAGGAGGCGCGTTCCCTCGTCGCACTCCTGCCGGCGCCGGGCGTATTCGGAGCCCGCGAGTGTCCGCGGGAAGTTCGTGTCGCAGATCACGATGCGGATGTCTGAGGGGATGCGCACTTCCACGTGGGTGAGGCTGCGGCAGTCCAGGAGAAGCGCCGTGCCTTCCTTCGCGAAGACGGAGGAATACTGGTCAAGGATTCCGCACATGACCCCGACGCACTGGTTCTCCGCCTGTTGACAGATCTCCGCTGTTTCCCTGGGGGAAAGGGAAAATCCGCCGGCAGCCTGGAACATGAGGGCGGACGCCACTTCCAGCGACGCGGATGAGGAAAGCCCTCCGCCGATGGGCACCGTGCTGTGCAAGACAGCGTCCACGCCCCCGGGGCGAAAGCCCCGGAGCCCCAGGACGCGCGAGATTCCGTTCACGTAGCGGTCCCAGGTGGCGGAGGGCTCCGCGGGTTCGTCCCCTATCGTGAACTCCATGCTCTTGTCCACGTTCATGGAGTGGACCCGGGCGCGCGCGGAGCCGGTTTGTCTGAAAGCAATCCACGTGTCCAGGTGGATTCCCATGGTCATCACGTACCCGAGATGGTCGTCGGTGTCCGTTCCCAGAAGCTCGGCCCGGCCGGGCGCACGGACCCAGGCAGCGGGCTCGGCCCCGTACAAGGACGTGAACTTCTGCCTGATGGCGTCCCTGCGCGCCGCCTCCCGGATCATCCCGTGCCCTCTCGACGGTGCGCGTGCCCCAACTCCCTGACGCTCTGCACCATGTAGTGCACCGCTTCATCGGTCAGCCTCGGGTGGACCGGCAGGGACACGTAGCGCTTGAAGGCCGCCTCGGCAACCGGGCACTCGCCCGCGCTGTGTCCCTGCCGCAGATACGGCTCGGTGAGGTGCACCGGGCATGTAGTGCGACCACGCCTTGATCCCTTTCCCCGTGTACAGCTCCCACATGAAGTCCGTCTTGGAAAGGGGGAACCCGTCCCGGATTTGAAGCACGTAGAAGTGGAAGACGTGCACGCCCTTCGGGTCGATCCACGGCGGTTCCAGGCCCGTGATCCCCGCCAGCCCCTCGGAGAGCGTCTTGCCAATTGCCATTCGCCGCGCGTTGAAGCCGTCCAGTTTTTTCAGCTGCTCGATTCCCACCGCCGCCTGCGCATCGGTCATGCGGAAATTGTAGCCCGCATCGTCGAACGAGAGGCGCCAATACTCCTTGCCCATGGGGTGCCGTGTTTCGTCGATGGCCAGGTACTTGTCGCTGCCGCCGTAGATCCTGCAGCACAGGGAGCGATAGGAAAGCACCTTTTCGTACAGCGCCCGGTCGTCCATGGTGACCATGCCGCCCTCGCCGAGGGTGGCCATGTTCTTCTGTTGATGGAAGCTGAACACGCCCATGTCAGCCAGGCTTCCGGACTTCCTGCCCAGGTAGGTGCCGCCCGGATTGTGCGCGCAGTCTTCGATCACCGGCACACCTGCTCGACGCGCCACCTCCATGATCCGGTCCATGGCGCAGCATTGGCCCGCCAGGTGCACGGGCACGATGGCCCGGGTGCGGGGCGTGATGAGCGCTTCCAGCTTTTCAGCGTCCAGGTTGAGGGTGCGGGGATCCACGTCGCAGAAGACCATTCTGGCGCCCAGGGTGGAAAAGGCGAACGCAGAGGCGACCCAGGTGACCGGCGTGGTGATCACCTCGGTGTCCGGACCGACCCCTGCCGCAATGCCCGCCAGGGTCAGGCCCGTCGTCGCAGAAGTCACCGTGAGGGCGTGCTTCACGCCGCAGTAGGAGGCAAATGCGTCCTCGAACTGCTTGACCTTTTTCCCGCAAGAAGGGCCGTTGGCGCGCAGCACGTCCATGAGAGCTGCCGCCTCTTCGAAGCCGTACTTCGTGCCATAGGCAATTTCCAGCTCGTACTTGACCTTCGGTGTTTCCATCCTATTTCCCCTTTTTCGGTCGATCGTCGAATGCCTTCTGCAATGTCCGTTCCCAGTCCAGCAGCGGCGTGGCCAGAAGCCGCTGCGCTTTGTCCACGCTGATGACCCCCCGCTGATGCCGCGCTGCCCTGCCCGGCTGCGGCTGGGAGGGCGGCTGCAGGGTGACCAGTGACTCTCTCGCCCCCATGATGGATGCGGCCCTGCGCGTCAGGGTGAAACGGTCCACGCTGCTTGTCGCGCCGATCTGGATTGCGCCTTCCAGCACGGGTCCGCAAAGCTCCAGCACGCACGAGCAGAGGGTCAGCACGTCTATGGGCGTTCGGATTTCCTCCGCCGGGCAGGGCACCATCGTACCGGCGTCGAGCTTCATCTCCAGCCCCGCGAGGAAAGAATTGCCGTCCGTTACAGGGAACCCGAGCACGAGGGAGATGCGGACGACCACCGCGCCGGGGCACGCGCTGCGCACTGCCCGTTCGCCGTCGGCCTTTGTCCTGCCGTACCAGTTCACGGGGTCCTGTGCGTCGTCTTCCGCGTAGCGCTCCGCGGTGCCCGCAAAGACAGCGTCGCTGGAAAAGTAGACGCAGCGCGCGCCGGCTTCCGAGCATGCCCGGGCGATGACGCCCGCGGCATCAACGTTGACCGCCCGTGCGAGATCCCTCTCGCGCTCCGCGCGGTCCACGTCGGCAACCGCGGCGAGGTCCACCACGGCATCCGGGCGCACCGATTTCACCAGCGCGCGCACTTCCTCCCCATGAGTGACATCCAACGCGTGCCAGGAAGCGCCCGGCTGAGCGTCCCTGACTCTTGCATCCGCTCCATGCACCTCCCAACCCCTTGTGAGCGCGAGGCTGCACAAGTTGCCCCCTACGAAACCGCCTCCGCCGAACACCAGCAGCCTCCGCGCCATTTCTCACTCCCTTCAGGGCAGCATGTTCGCCAGGGGCGTGCGGCGGCTGGCCAGGCACGGGCGGAACGCCTCCGCATAAGGTACCCCGACCCACTCGCCGGCACGGCGAGCCCGTTCCACGGCGACGTCCGCGAAATCAGGGCCGATCTTCTTCATCACCTCCATCTGGCTCCTGTGCAGGCGGATGATGCGCTCC
Source organism: uncultured Spirochaetota bacterium (assembly GCA_963845325.1). Classification (GTDB taxonomy): domain Bacteria; phylum Spirochaetota; class Spirochaetia; order SZUA-6; family Fen-1364; genus Fen-1364. The sequence goes on along the minus strand of CAWJRT010000030.1, from coordinate 23,266 downwards.
TTCTCCCGGATGATCTCCTCGTCCAGGGCTACGAAGTGGGTCCCCTCGAAGCCAAGCCTGCCCCCCTCGTCCCAGTAGAAGACCTTGGGGGTGACCTTCAGCGCGGGGTGGTCGCTCCGCATGGATGCGATGATCGAGTTCATCGAACACTGGAACACCAGGGTGCTGGTCGTGTTGTGGTCCAGGTTGTACTCGCAGGGCCAATGCGTGAAGATGAGGTCCGCTTCGCACTCCCGCAGGGCATCGATCAGCTTCATGCGCATCTCCGGCGTGTCGTAGAGGAACTCGTCGGGGGCGCCGAGGCAGGTGTAGCGGGCCCCCAGAGCCGCTGCGACCTCCCGCATCTCCCGATCGCGGGTCTTTGCCGCTTCCGCAAGGGGGATTTCCGGGCTGAAGCTCATGCCCTTGTCCCCGTTGGTTGCGCAGATCAGGTGTATCGTGTGCCCTCCCTGCTTCCTGTACTTGAGCAGAGTACCGAGGGTGTGCGCCTCGTCGTCCTGGTGCGCCGCAACGTGCACGATGTTCATGTGTTCTACCCCTTGACCGCGCCGGCAACGGCGCCCCTGACGAAATACCGTTGCAGGAAAAGGAAGGCGAGCACGATGGGTGCGCTCACGAGAACCGTGCTGCCGAAGACGAGAGTCCAGCGTGTCCCGGCGGCCCCGTACGTGCCGATGAATGAATACAGCTTCAGGGGGAGGGTGCTCATTGTCGATCGTGACAGCGTGATGATCGACACCAGCAGGTCGTTCCAGATCGGCACTCCCCTCAGGATCAGGACGGTCCCTGTCACCGACTTCAGCAGGGGGATGTAGATGGACAGGAGGCTGCGGAACAGCCCGCATCCGTCCACCCGGCCAGCCTCTTCGAGCTCCTTCGGAATCGTTCGGATGAATCCCGTGTAGATGAAGATGACGAAGGGGAGAAACCAGCCGCTGTAGACCAGGGCGGTCCCCCAGTACGTATTCATCAGCCCCAAGCCTTTCAGCGTGAAGATGAGGGGTACCATGGCGAGTTGGAAGGGCAGGGTGATCATTGCAACCAGGACCGTGTACACCCTGTCCAGGAACCTGCTGCGCGCCATTGCGATGCCGAATGCGGCAAGCGTGCCGAGGGAAACAAGGAACGCGCAGGAAAGCACGAGGATGACGACGGAGTTCATGAAACGCAGCGGGTAGTTCATTGCCGTGAAAGCACGGACGACGTTCGCGAGGGTTGCCGTGGACGGCAGCAGGACGAGCGGCTGCCTGAGGATCTCCTGTTCGACCTTGAACGCGTTGTTGAGCACGTACCACAGGGGCAGCACGAGCAGGAGCGAAATGACCGTCATCACGACGTTCACCCCGAGGCGCGAGCGCAATCGATGCCTGACCAGCCGCGGGGCTTTCACTGGGCAGCCTCCTCACGCCGCCGCAGCAGGCGCAGCAGGATGGAAGTGATGACGATGGCGAACACTCCGAGAAGGACCGCCAGTGCAAGGGCGTACGTTGTCTGCAGCTGCACGAAGGCGTAGAAATACACGTGCAGCGCCACCGTCTCCGACAGGTAGCCGGGGCCTCCCCTGGTCAGTACGAACGGCAGGTCGAACAGGGTGATGATCCCGATGGTGGAAAGCACGACGTTGATGGTGATCGACGGCGCGATCAGGGGGATGGTGATCCGGAAAAGTTTCTGCGTGCGGGTCACCCCCTCCACCTCCGCGGACTCGTACAGCTCCACCGGCACGGTGTTCAGACCGGCCAGGTAGATCAGGAGGTAGTAGCCGACGGCAAACCAGATGATGGTGAAGCTCATGGCCGGGAGGACCGTCTGCGGCAGGCCCAGCCAGTCACGGACCAGGACCTTGAGGCCTGCTGCAGTGAGGAACTGGTTGAGAATTCCGTTCTGGTTGTAGATGATCTTCCAGATCAGTCCGATGACGGTCATCGAGAGAAGGTTCGGGAAGAAAAGCATCGACTTGTAGACACTTCCCGGCCGGCCCGCGTTGTAGACCGCCACGGCGAGGAGGAGGGCGATCACGTTCAGAACGGGCACGTAGATGACGACCAGGTACACGGTGTTGACGACGACCTGCCTGAATGAGCTGTCCGTCACGACCGCCGCGAAGTTCTTCAGCCCGACCCACAGGAACTCGTGCCCGATGCCGTCCCAGTTGGTGAAGCTGTACATCAGCGAGCGGAGCATGGGGAAAAAGAAGAAAACGAAGACGACGGCCAGGGCAGGCACGGTGAAGAGAAAGCAGGTGATTTGCCGCTTCTGCGATTCGGTCAATCCCCTCCGTTCCATTCAGCCCCCTCCTCACCGCGCGAATGGCAAAGGGCGCGCACGGCGCCCTTTGCCCGATCAGCGATATGCCCTATTTCTTGACCGCGTCTTTCGCCGCCTTGTCGAACGCAGCCGCGGCCTCTCTCGGCGTCTTCTGCCCCAGGAGGACCTCCTGGTAGAGCTTGGGGATCAGCTGCATGGTTGCGGCAGGAATGAACTCGAACCACAGCCCGGACGTCTGCTTGTAGGAGTACAGCTTGTCCAGGTAGTTCTTCATTCTCTGGTCGAGCTTGACTTCCCCCATGGGGTCCTTCAAGTGGGGGATGTTTCCGCGCGCGTTCTGGTAGTAGTGAAAGCCCTTGCCGTTCATCCAGTCCAGGAGCCGGAGAGCCTGCGCCTTGTGCGGCCCTTCTGCAACCGCCCATCCCGTTTCCGTGGCAACGATCGGCACCTTCGTTTGGCCCTTGGCGTTCCACGGCGGCATGTAGATGCCTGTTTCGAAGTCGGTCTTCAGGAGCGATCCGGCGAGCCAGGACCCGGCGAACTGCTGGGCAGCCTTGCCCTGGATGTACATCTGGTTGCCGTCCATGTAGAGGGTGCTGACCGCTCCCTGCTGGGTGTAGCCCTTGTCATACAGGATCTTCGCCTTGGCAAACACGTCGGCGAACTCGGGCGTATCCAGCGGCATCGTCCCCTCGCGGAAGCGCCTGGCGTAGTCCGGATATTTCGCCACGATGTTGTTCGCGAAGCCCCAGCTCCACAGGGTGTTTGCTATCGTTCCGTCCGCCGGGGTGATGATGATGGGGGTCTTGCCCGATTTCTTGATTTTTTCGCACGCGACAAGGAAATCTTCCCAGTTCTCTGGCGGGGTGATACCCAGGTCCTTGAACGTCTTCACCTGGTAATAAATGACGGAGGTCGACACGCCCCCGGCGATTCCGAAGAGCTTGCCCGAGGCCGAAGTAAACTGCGGTTTCACCGAGTCGACGGTGTTCTTTTCCGCGAATGTGCCCCTCAGGTCAAGGATGAGACCTTTCTCCACCAGGCCCGCGCCGAAGGATCCCCCGTTGATGGACATGTAGTCCGGCAGCTCGCCTGATGCCGCTTTCGGCTGCAGGAAGCCTTCCACATCATCCGGCAGGGACGTGAAATCGATCTGGATGTCAGGATTTTCCGCCGCAAAGGCATCGAGGAACGCCTGGGTGGCCTCCGGTATGTCCGACGACATGAGTGCCACGGTCAGGGTGACCTTCTCAGCCGAGATCATCCCGATCCCGAGCACCAGAAAGAGAGCCATGAACAATACGGTGATTTTCCTCATCTAAGCTCCTCCTCTTTGAACTGTGTGATCATGAAAACGCGGGAAATCGAGGCTCCTACCTCCTTTCCTTTCAGCTTACGGATCCTATTCCTCCATTCGCCTGATGAGCTGCCGGATCCCCTCGGCCATCTTCTCTGCCGCCGGGATCGACAGAAAGATCAGGTTCACGGTGACCAGCCTCTGCATCAGGTCTTCCGTCACCGGGGTCAATCCCCACGTGTAGCGGTAGTCGCTCTTGGCGGTGTACAGCGGGCACCTCGTCGGGCAGTCCGGGTGTGTCCTGTAGGCCGTGGACTCGCGGAAAAAGGGGAACTCGTAGGCGGGGTAAAAGTTGAACCCGAAACGAAGCCCGACGTTCAGCTCCTCCTCCAGAGCTTTGAACTTCTCGTAGGACAGCCCTTCCTTGTCCCCTTCCCATGTGCACGCCCACCAGTAGCCGGCCATCTTCGCCTGCCGGGGAACCGTTCTCGGCCTGATCCAGGAGCAGCCCTGGATGGCCTTGTCCAGGATCGCGAGGGTCCTGTTATAGGTCCCTTCCACGATGCGGTCCACCTTCTCCAGCTGCGCCAGTCCCACCGCCGCAGTCACCTCGTTCATGCGGTAGTTGAGGTAGACGAACTTCGGCGACTCCCCCGAGAACCACCACGCGCCCCGCATCTGCTCGAAGAGCTTCTCGTCGTTGGTCACCGTCATGCCGCCGTCACCCGTGGACAGCTGCTTGAACTCCTGGAAGCTGAATACACCCAGCTGCCCGAAGGTTCCCACGTGCCTTCCGTTCCACGTGCTGCCTACGCAGTGCGCGCAGTCCTCGATGAGAAACAGCCCCTTCTCCCGGCAGATATCGCGGATCGTCTCGATCTCTGCGCTCTGCCCCCACATGTGCGTCACGATCACCGCCCTGGTCAGCGGGGTGATATTGGCCAGCAGGGAATCCGGGGTCCATGTTGTACGTGTCACGCTTCACGTCCGCGAAACGCGGTACGGCATTGAAGAAGATGGCTGCCAGCCCTCCGAAGTGCACGATCGGGTCGCAGATCACTTCGAACCCGGGACCCGCTCCCGAGACGCTCACCGCCTCAGCGAGCCCGCTCATCGCAGAGTTCTTGGCCATGGCCCTTTTAGCACCCACCCGCTTCGCGAAGGCGTCCTCGAACCGCCGCGTCATGCTCGACTCGCTGATGTAGTTCGAAAGCGTCTCCCCCCTCATCACCTCAGCCAGGTATCCGAGCTCTTTTTCCCCCAGGCTGCGCAGCTCCCGTGCCGCGAACTTCGTGTCGATGAGGTGGTGCGCCCTCTGGCCCGTCTTTTCCTTGTTCGCCATCCTTGTCCCCCAGCTGACTTTACCGGTAGGTAACCGGTAAGCTTGAACAGTAAATCATGCCGCTGCTTCGTTTGCAACAAAATTCCGTATGAGGCCGGCCAATTCACGCCGATGCTGCCTCAGTTCCGGCGCCCGGCATGTTCGTTCATGACATCGAGCACGACTGACAAGCTTCTCTGCAGATGACCAGCGCGGCACGTCTTCCGTGATTCCCATGAGGAAACCCCTCCGGTCACCTGCCTGTTCCAGGATCTCACCCGTGACCTGGCGGATCATCTTCTCCGAGCCGACAAGAACGCTTGCTGGAAAATTCACCCACAGCAGTTTTTCCGGCCACACCCGTCTTGCTTCCGCAACGGAAACGCTGCAGTCGGGAGGTGGAGTGAACGCTTCGACCAGGTGCAGATTGCTCTCGGCGAGGATGCCCATGATCAGCCGGTTGTCCGCGTCCATGTGGCTGCCCAGCTGCTTGCCTTCTTCCTCCATAAGGCCCGCGAACTCCCGCAGACAAGGCAGCACGAAGTCCCTGATTCTATCGGGGCCCAGCATCGAAGGAACGATATTGCCTGCATAGAGGCAGACCTCTGCGGGGCTTGCAGCGATCAGCTCATACATCGCCCTGTGGCTCGACACCAGCGTCTCGTAGAGGCCCATGACGGCATCCTCATTGTCCATGATCTCGTAGCAGAACTGTTCCTGCCCGAGCCACGTGATCTGGATGCCTTCAAGGGGCGAGTACCCCGAATGGGCCATGGTATATCCACCATCGCCGATCTTCTGTCGCTCAAGGAGAAACTCATCGTACAGAGGCACGTAGCGGGTGTTCTTTACCATGAACTCCGCCGGACGGTAGTCATCTCTGCGCTTGATGAGGTGCTCCACGGGGCTGAGCGACCCGTAGCCGGCTTCCTGCCATGTCTCCGTGAGCGTACCGACTGGAGTGACGTAGACGGTGCTTCGGCGGCCCCGGCCTTCGTCCACGTGCTTTACCGTGACATCCGGCATTACGCTTTTCACCACGGGCCGACGGGCACAGATCGACATTCCCCTGGCCTGGAGCTCGGTGACATCAAGCCCCCGGGGCAGGAGAACATCGTAGAAGGAGAAAGGCACGAATCGCGGGGCATCCCCGCTCAGCGCCGATTCGATTTCGCTCCGGTAATTCCTCACTGCTTTCTCCTGACCATGCGCGCCGACAAAATAAAAGCCGGCGGGCTGCCGGCTTTTAAGGAATCCGGTCGAGAGAACTGCGTTCGCAGTGTCGATCACGGATTCAATTGTTGTAGGAGGAACGCGTCCTCTCTACAGGGTACAGCATACCACCACCTTCCGGCGGCGTCAAGAATTTTGATCGGCGCGCGCGACACCGAGCAGGGAGACGTGCTTTTCCATGTGCTCCTCAACAGCCGCGTAGTGATTCTCCTCGAACGTGGCGAGCGCCGAAAAGAAACCGCTCCGAATTGCGGGATCATCCAGGAGGCCGCCGTAGGTGATGTGGAGAACCTGGCGGGAGTCCGCCGCGTCCAGGAGCCTTCCAGCTCCCCGTCGGGGAGCCGGTCCGCGTCGGGAATGGCCGACGGGTTGGCCGTCACGTGGTACAGCTTCGCCGCTTCCGGGAACCAGGCGATCGCGCGGGCGAGCATCCGGCGGAACAGGGCCGGCTTGGCCCGGGCGATGACGCGCACGGCCTGGAGCCAGCTCGTGCCCGCCGTTTTCAGGTGGAGCCGTCATCCCGTGTGCCGCCCGATTGCCGGGTAGACCGAGAACTTGTCGCTGCCCGAGTGGATCGAGATCTTGTAGTCCCCCCGCGCCCGCGCTATGGCGCAGTGCACCGTGAACTGCGCTCTCGAACTCGTCCAGGTCACCGATGTAATCGATTCCCTTCTGGAACTCCCCGACGAAGCGCGGGGCCATCGAGGTCACCGCCACGCCGCGCCGCTGGAGCTCCGCGGCGATGAAAAGGTGATGCGAGGGCAGCGTCGGCGTGGTGGTCTCGTCGATGCTCACCTCCAGGTCGTACGCCGCGCCGCGCCTCTGCCTGAGGTGCCGATCCACCTCCACGGCAAAATCCAGAGCCCGCCCGTACATGAGCGCGCACCGCCGCGCCTCCACGGCGCTGAAGCCCGACCCGACAGCCGGGCAGTTCGAACTGCCGGCCCTCGTAGCTCGAACGCACGTGCTCCTCAGCGCCGCATCCAGGGCCGGGAAGCGCCGCATCCACCCTGGCTCGCGTCCACCCGGCGGGCGCGGTGTCCATGACCTCGGTCAGGTCGAGGGTGATCATCGGCATCCCGGCGTCCAGCGCCGTGTCGATGTCCCGGATGTTCTTCAGGTGATCACCGTCGGCGCCGTAGCCGCCCTCGAATCCCTCCTGGAAGACGAGGAACGAGGCGTCCGCGACGACTCCGGGAAAATCGCGGTGAGTCAGGGTCAGCTCGCGGACCGACTGCTGCGCGAGCACCGGCGCCGCCTCGTACCCTCGCAGGGCGCGGATGTGACCGGGCGTGGCCAGCCCAAGCCGGTCGCCGCAGCCGATGGTCGTGCGCGCTCTGTCGCAGCGAAACCGGCGCCGTGAAGGGGAAGAGGTCGTGCAGCACCCGCGCGTTCTCCGCCGAGAGCTCCGCCTGGAAAAGATGCAGGCCGCCGATCTGTCGCGGAGGTGCCCGTGCAATCCGTCCGGAGATGGGGACGGCCGCCGAGGTACAGGTGCTTGTTCGTGCCGTCGAAGCCGATGAAATACAGGTTCCCGTCCCGCAGTCGAAGCGATCGGCGATAGATTTTCCGTCCCTCGCCGATGATCACGGGGTCCGGTGGATGCTTCAGCGGCGGACGAGGGTCCGCTGCATCCGCGTCCGCCAGGCCTGCGCTGCAACCAGCCGGGCAATCTGCTCCATGTCATCTCCCTCAGATGTTGTCCACGAGGTACCCCCCGTCGACGGGAAGCGTCACGCCGGTCACGAACCCGGCGGCTGCTTCGCTGGCGAGGAACAGCAGGGCCCCGGCCAGCTCGGACACCTCCCCGAACCGGCCGAATGGCGTGTGGGCAATGATCTTGCGCCCCCGCTCGGTGAGCTCTCCCGTGGCCTGGTCGATGAGCAGCGCCCTGTTCTGGTTTCCGAGGAAGAAGCCCGGGGCAAGGGCATTCACGCGGATCCCGTAGGAGGCGAACTCCTTCGCGGTTGCCATGGTGAGGTTGCGGACGGCCGCCTTGGCCGCATCGTATGCCCAGACTCCGGACAGCGGGATGAAGGAGGACATCGAGGCGAGGTTGATGATGCAGCCCCGCGCTTTCTTCTCGATCCAGCGCGCGGCAAGCACCTGCGTCGGGACCACGAGGCCCGGCGACGAGGTTGAGGCTGCAGCACCTCCTCGAACTGCTTCGACGTCCATCTCGAGGAACGGGGACATGCCCCTGTTGCCCCCGGCGCAGTTGATGAGAACGTCCACCGCGCCGAACCTCTGTTCGGTCTTTTCCAAGCGCAGCGCGCACCGAGGACCGGTCCGCCGCGTCCGCCTCCAGCGCGAGCAGGCGGTCTGCACGCGTCCCCGGCCGCCGGTCGAGGCGTCGAACGCCGCATCGGCACTCTCCTTCCGATGCGCCCAGAGGCTCACGCTGCCCCCCGCCTTGAGAAGGGCCTCTGCCATGGCTCCCGCGATCACCCCGCCGGCGCCCGTGATGGCAATGGTCTTCCCCGCAAGCCCGAACATTTCCTCCGCGTAGCTCATGGGCTCGGATACTATTGCATCGATAGAAGGATGTCGATCTCGGGTGAGGCGCCGCCAGGTGTCCACCGCCGCGCCAGCTGCGCTCCTTGCCCGGACGCGTGAAGTTGTCTATCCTTCCCCCGACGTGATCTACTACGCGCGCGGATCGAAACCCGAAACGATCTCTGACAACGACCTCCGGGACGGGCTCTTCCAGGCGCTCGCGGTCACTGGGCCCCCGCCGCCGGGTTCTGGCCGTGCCGCCGGATTTCACCCGTTTCCATTCCCGTGCAGGACGGATCACGGAGCTGGCCTGGGAGTACTACGGGACGTCGCTCACCGACGTGCTTCCCGCCACCGGGACCCACTTCGAGGTCAGCGCCGAGGAGAAGCGGCGTCATGTTCGGACAGCGTGCCGCAGGAGCTGTTCCGCGTCCACCGCTGGAAGGAGGACCTGGAGACCCTCGGGCGGGTGCCCGCAGACTTCATCCGCGACGGTCTCCGAGGGCGCACTCTCCTTTGACTGGCCGGCCCAGGTGGACAGGCTGATCGCGCGCGGCGGCCACGACCTCATCCTCTCCATCGGCCAGGTGGTCCCGCACGAGGTCGTCGGGATGGCGGGCCACATGAAGAACATCTTCATCGGGGCCGGCGGCGCGGAGGCCATCAACAAGAGCCACTACCTCGGCGCCGTGTACGGCATGGAAAGAATGATGGGGCGCGCGGAGACCCCGGTGCGCGCGGTCCTGGACCACGCTGCCGCGCGCTTCGCCTCCCACCTGCCCATCGTGCACGTTCTCACCGTCGTTGGCAGGGAGCCCGACGGGAGCCTCGCCCTGAAGGGACTGTTCGTCGGCGATGACCGCGAGGTGTTCACGCAGGCCGCGGCGCTGGCCCGGGAGGTCAACGTGCAGCTCCTCGACGAGCCGCTGCAAAGGGTCGCGTCTATCCTCGATCCCGGGGAGTTCAAGAGCACGTGGCTGGGCAACAAGTCCATCTACCGCACGCGCATGGCCATCGCGGACGGCGGGGAGCTCATCGTGCTGGCCCCGGGGGTGCGGCAGTTCGGCGAAGACCCCGGGATCGACGCCCTGATCGCGCAAGTACGGCTATTTCACGACGCCCCGGATCCTGCGGCTGGTGGAGGAAAACCGCGATCTGCAGGAGAACCTGAGCGTCGCGGCACACCTGATCCACGGCTCATCGGAAGAGCGATTCACCATCACCTACTGCCCGCGCGGGCCTCACCCGGGACCAGGTGGAGAAGGCGGGGTTCCGCTACGGGGACCTTGCGGCAATGAGCGCGCGCTACGACCCGCGCGTTCTCCGCGACGGCTGGAACGAGCTGCCGGGCGGGGAGCGCATTTTCTTCATCTCCAATCCCGGCGACCGGCCTGTGGGCGTCGCGCGCGCGTTTTCAGCTGACAAGGAGCAGTCGTGATGGATCAACTCGCGGATTTCGGCCTGGTCGGGCTTGCCGTCATGGGACAGAACCTGGTCCTCAACATCAACGATCACGGCTACTCGGTGATCGTGTTCAACCGCACCGTTGCGGTCGTGGACCAGTTCCTCCGCGACGCGGCGCGCGGCCGCTCCACCATCCGGGGGGCGCACACCGTCGGCGGAGCTCGCAGCGGGCCTGAAGCGGCCGCGAAAGATCATGCTCCTCGTGAAGGCGGGGGAGGCCGTCGACCAGACTATCGAGCAGCTCCTGCTCCCCACCTCGAGCCCGGGGACTGCATCATCGACGGGGGCAACTCGCATTTTCCCGACACGATCCGGCAGGGCGAAGTCCCTCGAGGCGCAGGGGCTGCTCTTCATCGGCACCGGGGTTTCGGGGGGAGAAGAGGGCGCGCGGCACGGCCCCTCCATCATGCCGGGGGGAGATCCGCAGGCGTGGCCGCTGGTGAAGGAGATCTTCCAGGCCATCGCGGCGAAGACAGACGGGGTGCCCTGCTGCGACTGGGTCGGGGAGGACGGGGCCGGGCACTTCGTGAAGATGGTGCACAACGGCATCGAGTACGGCGACATGCAGCTCATCTGCGAGGCCTACCAGTTCATGAGGGACGGGCTGGGGATGAGCGCGTCCGCAATGCATGACGTGTTTGCGGACTGGAACAAGGGCGAGCTGGACAGCTACCTCATCCAGATCACCGCAGACATCCTTTCCCACAAGGACGATGACGGGGCGCCCCTCGTGGAGAAGATCCTCGACACCGCGGGCCAGAAGGGAACGGGAAAGTGGACGAGCGTCTCGGCGCTGGACCTGGGGATGCCCGTCACCCTGATCGGCGAGGCCGTGTTTGCCCGGTGTCTCTCCGCGATGAAGGACGAACGGGTCAACGCTTCCCGGGTCCTCAAGGGACCGGCGGCACGTCTCCCGGGGGAACACGGCGCCTGCCATCGAGGATCTCCGGCAGGCGCTCCTCGCATCGAAGATCGTCTCCTACGCGCAGGGCTACATGCTCCTTCGGGAGGCGGCGCGGCGAGTACCACTGGAACCTGAACTACGGAGGGATCGCGCTGATGTGGCGCGGCGGGTGCATCATCCGCAGCGTCTTCCTGGGCAGGATCAAGGAGGCCTTCGACAGGAATCCCGCCCTTACGAACCTCCTGCTGGACCCCTACTTCATGGAGGTGATCGCCCGATGCCAGGACTCCTGGCGGCGGACCGTGGCCGCCTCATTCCTGCACGGCATCCCGATTCCCGGCCTTCTCCACCGCGTTGAGCTTCTACGACGGGTACAGGACTGCGCGGCTCCCGGCCAACCTGCTGCAGGCGCAGCGCGACTATTTCGGCGCCCACACGTACGAGCGCCTGGACAAGCCGCGCGGCCAGTTCTTCCACACCAACTGGACCGGCCAGGGGATGGACGTCTCGTCCCGGACGTACAACGCCTGAAGGCGATGTACGGGCCCGGTGGCAGCTTCAGCGTGCGGCGGCGGCTCGAAGGTCGGCGGCCCGGTCCATGATCTCCTCACGGCTGATACCGGCGGTCTCGTAGAGGGCAAAAATGTTCTCGTCAGGCGTCTCGGGAGGAATAGTGTGCGATGCGGCGAGGATGTAGCCTCCGCCGCCTGTCGTCATTCCCGTGATGAGCTTCTCCGTTTCCCGCCGCACGTCGCTTGCGCTCCCGAACGGCAGCAGGTTCTGGGTGTCCACGCCGCCCATGAACGAGAGCGTCTTCCCGAACTCCCTTTTCAGCTCCAGCGGATCCATCCCCGGGCAGCCGGCCTGGACCGGGTTCAGCACGTCAAGCCCGATCTCCACGAGGTCGGGAATGATGGGCCGAAGCGCTCCGCAGCAGTGATTGGCCACCCACAGGCCGTGCGATTTTCCCACGGCGAAGATCTCCGCCATCAGGGGCTTGATGAGATCTCTCCACGCGGCAGGGCTCATGACCATTGACGTCTGCCCGGCAACGTCGTCTCCGCACCACAGCCAGTCGATGGGAAGCTCCGCGCACACCCGCCGCGAAAGCGTAAGGGCGAACTCCGCGCACCTGCGGAACATTGTGCGCGTGAGCTCCGGATCACCCGCGATGTCCATGACGGCGTTTTCCAGCCCGCGGAGCCGCCAGTACATCTCGAAGACGCATGGGGATACGTCGCACCCGATGAAGTACTCGTCCTTCTGCGCAAGCACGGGATCCATCAGGTGGAGGAGGAAATCCAGCTTGTCCTCGGGAAACCGGTAGGCGAGCATCTCGTCGCGTGATGCGCCCGAGAGGGGGAAGCCGACCGGCTGGTTGAACGCGCCCTCCTTCACCCAGCGCACGCCCCAGGGATCGACATGACCTTCACCTTCGTTGTCGTGCACGATGCCTTCCATGGCCCAGTTGTTGTTCACCCAGGTCATGCGCACGTCGTCGCCCATGGCGGCACCGACGTCGGATGCGGGGATCTCCAGCACCTCGGCGAGGTGCCGGGCCGTGACGGGGTGAAACCACATGAAGACGGGCACCCGGTCCGCAGGTTCGCGGCGAAGGGCGGCATGGACTCTCTGCTTCGGGGTCATGGCGTTCCGGTGATCACTGTAGGTCGCATATCTTCGGCAGTTCAAGGGCTTTTTGCAAAGGCTCCCGCAATTCCGGCAATTCTGAATTTGCGGTTGGTTGATCCCGGACGGAGTTGATACAATGGGGAGGTGAGACGAATCCCTGTTGAAGTCTTCGGAGAGCCCGAGCTTGTCGAGCACCTGGCGGCCGGTCGCAGCCACTTCAGTCACTGTATCTCCATCCGCAACCCTGATCAGCAGATGCCGGAAGTGATCAAAGCCTCCTTCCAAAGTCTTCTGGAGCTGAAGTTCTACGATGTCGAGGATGCGGAGCAGCTCGGTCCGGAGCAGACAATCAAGCGAATTCCGGAGCGCAGAGATATACGGGGAGTCATAGAGTTCTTTCGGAAAACACGTGCCGATGCCTCGGGGTACACGGTTCATTGCTGGCAGGGCATCTCGAGGTCTCCAGCAGTTGCACTGGGTCTCCTGTACCTGATGACGGGATCGGAGGCACTGGCGAAGGAGGAGCTGATCCGTCTCAGGCCGGGGTCGCGGCCGCACAAGAGGCTGGTGGGTTTTTTCGATGACGAGCTGGGCTGTCACCTTTTCAGTGTCAACGACGAAATCCATCAGAAGTCGCTTGACGCCATGCGGAATGACCTTGAATCATTGCTGGACAGGGAGCCGAAGGGACTTCTGGCGCGGGCGCGATTGATGGAGAGCGCGGGACGCTCCGTGAAGGGGTGAGTGCCGGGGTGGGCGCCCTGCGGCGGCCTCGCGCCTGAATGTATATCTTCATGGCATGACGAAAAACGACGCTGCTTCCAAGGTTGTTGTTGAGAACGCCAACCACCCGGACCAGGCGCAGCGAATAGCCCTGGAAGTTCTCGAGTCTGCCGACATCGTTGTCAACGGGGACAGGGCCTGGGACCTGCAGGTCCGGGACGACAGGTTCTTTGGCCGCGTCCTTGCCGGGGGTTCGCTCGCGCTGGGCGAGTCGTACATGGACGGGTGGTGGGACTGCGACGCGCTGGACGAGCTGGTTCGAAGGATCCTTTCGAATGACCTGCAGCAGAAGGTCAGGCCGTCCCTGAAGGTCTTCCTGCTCTGGCTGCGGGCGTCGCTGGTCAACCGGCAGAGCAGGAGCAGGGCTTATAATATCGGAGAGCGTCATTACGACCTGGGCAACGACTTGTACCGCCTGATGCTCGACAAGGGCATGAACTACAGCTGCGGCTACTGGAAACGCGCAAAGAACCTCGACGACGCGCAGGTGGACAAGCTCGACCTTGTCTGCCGCAAGATCGGCCTTCTGAAAGGGATGAGGGTCCTCGACATCGGGTGCGGGTGGGGCGGATTCGCCCAGCACGCGGCCGAACGATACGGGGCCTCGGTTGTCGGCATAACCGTTTCGCGCGAGCAGGCACAGCTCGCCCAGGAGCGCTGCACGGGACTGCCGGTTGAGATCCGGCTGCAGGACTACCGTGAGCTCAACGAACAATTCGACCGCATCGTCTCCATTGGAATGATCGAGCACGTCGGGGTGAAAAACTACCGCCTCTACATGCGGACCGCCGCTCGCTGCCTGCGTCCCGAGGGCATGTTTCTCCTGCACACGATCGGCACCAATCTCTCCGGGCGCGTTGGAGACCCCTGGTCGGACAAGTACATCTTTCCTGACGGCATGCTGCCCTCGATGCGCCAGTTGAGCAGCGCCGCTGAGGGACTCTTCAAGATCGAGGACTTGCACAGCTTCGGCCATTACTATGACCCGACTCTCCTGGCATGGAACCGCAACTTCACGGCGGGATGGGACAGGATCAAGGAACGGTACAGCCAGAGGTTTTTCCGGATGTGGCGATTCTACCTGCTGAGCAGCGCCGGCTCCTTCCGCGCCCGTCGCAACCAGCTCTGGCAGATCGTCCTGTCTCCTCTCAAATCGAGCGGGGTGTACGAGAGCGTCAGGGACTGAGAGACAGACCAGGATGCATTTTCTTTATCAGGTGATGTACAGGATCGGCTTTACTCCATGGGATACCCCGGAGACGCCCGTGCCCGCCGTGTTGCGCGATGTCATTGAAGGCCCGCAGGCTCATGGCCGGCAGGTAACCGGGGTGGACTCCATGCGCGGACGGGCGCCGAGATGAGCGGCGTTGACTGATCGAGAAATACCCGATTCGCTTGCGGACTCATATACGTTCACTGCCTGGTATCGCCTCAAGCGGCGTTCGCCGGAAGCCGCTTGAGCAGCGTTCGGCCACTCCTGCGATTGCTGGTATTACCTGAGAGCCAGCAGCGCCCTGATATTTGTCACCACTTCCGCGGGGGTTGCATCTGCATCCATGCCGACCCGAATCAGGCCCTTTTTGTCTACTATCCAAAAGGGAGCCGAGTGGCCCACGTCGTAACCGCCGCCAAACTGCTTGACTATCGTACTGGCCAGCGCGAGGTCCGTTTCTGAGAGACCCTGGACAGGAGCGTCGGAATCGGGCACTGACAGGGCGTTCATTTCGTCCGCTTTGTCCTTCTTCGACGACATGGCGCTCATCTTCTCATCCTTGGGCGGCGCCACGGCGGCCGTGTCCGGATCAACCGTTACTCCTATGCCATAGCTGAACCAGACACTCTGCACCGCTTTGGGCGTGCCGCCCAGGAAGTGCCAGGCGTCAAGCAGCCCGATCTCCCTGCTGTACGCCGCCGTCACCTCTGGAACGTCCCTCTTCGGGTCAGTCGTAACCGCCACGAGAACAACCTTGTCGGCGTCAGCGCCAAGGAGGTTGTGCACCTCTTTTACCTTCAGCGAAACATAGGGGCAGATATCCGTGCAATGGGTGTAGATGAAGGACAACAGGACCACCTTGCCCTTCATGGCCGCCATATGAAATGGCGCGTTGTTCTGGTCAGTAAGCGTGAAGTCCGGCGCGGGAGACGAATGCTGGAGAATATTGCCCACAACGCCTGTAACGGGCTGTTCCTGATTGCCCATCGCAAAGGCCGGCAGGAACGCGCAACAGAAAAGAACCGAGACTATGCGGCGCTTGACTGACTTCATGTGGGTATCAACCATCCCTGAGTAAATCTACTCGCGCAGTTCATCCGCGTCCACGTCTGTCTGGATCATGGTGGCAGAACGAAAAGGCTTCCCTCCGGCGGAAACCAAGTCGATCGCACATGTCCACCAGAAAATGTGGCTCAAAGCGATTGAGTTGAGGATTGGCTTCATGCTGCTGACCATGACCGGAATGCTGTCAGCAAAACCGGTTTTCATGGCTGAACTTGGCAACCCAAACCAACAGCGCCAATCCATTGACTCCAGAAGAGTTGTCGAAGGCCACACTCACCCTGCGGCTCTTGAAGCGAAGATTTCATGGCTCTGCATTCCCAGCCTCTGTGGAGTGTCGGACACCGCGGCGCCATATTCCACGAATGGACAACGTATCGGCGATGTTGGTCAACGGGTCGCCTTCGACCAGTAGCAGGTCGGCGCGCGTGCTCCGGGTGCTATTCGGCCTCGGTCAGCAAGTCCGAACCGACGCGCGGGAGTGGCGGTGGCCGCTCGGAGTGCCTCAGTAGGCGTCAGTCCAGCCGCCACCAGCAGTTGCAGGTGATCGCGGTTAGCACGCCTGCCTCTGGGCGTTGAGGAACCTTCTTCATATGTTCTCCTCCGCTTCCTCTGGAATGCTTTCGTTCCCTTGACGAGGCCAAGTACGAAGCCATGAAGAAGGCCTTGCTCAAGGTCCTCCCGAAGTAGCCACCGGGTTTCACGCAGCAGGAGATACGAAACGCAGTCCTGCCCTTCCTGCCGCAGACGGTCTTCCCCGGAAGTGGGAAAATCGGCTGGTGGGCAAAATGCGTTCAGCTTGACCTTGAAGCAAAGGGAATTGTTTCGCGCGACTCCAGGTCGAAACCGCTTCGTTGGACTCGCGCCTCCATGGGGAGCAGGTCATCGATCACGAGCCTGCCGTAGACATCTGACCCATGATGTGATGGATGGCCAGGCCAGTTCGCGCGGCATGAGATTGCCTGCTTGCTGAAATCGCTCCTGAAAGCAGAGGGCGTGTGGCACCCGTCAGGGGGAAGCCATACGATAGCCCAAGCCAGCGAGGTGAGAGGTGAAGAACACCATGACTTCAACCGCCTGCTCATCGGAGAGGCCCTGGCGCCGGACGAGCGAGCGCCAGGTATCGAAATCGAGGGCGTGCCCAATAGCGGTGCGCACCAGTGGGACGCATCCCAGGCGCTTCACGGCAATCAGGCATTTGCCTCTGCTCCAAAAGGTTATCTATTTTGTCACCTATTTCTGGCGGAACTGCCGGTCTACCGTTTTGTATTCCAGTTGCCACCAGCTTTGCCTGCGCTACAAGTCTATCGTCCGGCATTTTGTATATGTCTTGGTTGCAGATAATCCGCAAGCGACCCTCTCTCTGGAAATAAGAACGCACTACAAACCGATCACGACTTCTCAAGGGAAACCTGTAGTCAATCTCTATGCGCACGACTACCAGATCAATCCCTTGCTTGTGTAAGGCATCAAAATCTAAACCAAGGGATAGAAGCCATTTGTGTCTCGCATGTTCAAGATAATGCTGACAAACCTTGTTCTGATTTTTCCTGCCTCCAAAAAATCGGCTCCAAAAGGACGGATTTACCGGCTTGGCGCCATACTTCAAGAGTGCGGTGATCATCTCGGGGTCCTGGTTCTATTTGGCGGCAGCCATCAGCGCAGCAAAGCCAAGGTTGTCCGGAACACTTTGTCCAAGGATGGGGGAACATTAAGTCGGGTTCGATACCCAGTGGAATGTCTTCGTCGACGCCATTAGCATTAAGGTCTACGCCTGCCATTATCGCGTCCTGTACCTGATGAGGTGTTCCGCTCATCGCCATCTCGATGAAGTTCCTCGTTTGAATTCCGTCCATGACGAACGCTTCCTCGCCTGCGAAACTTGCTTCCTAACTGTAGTGTGTTGTTTTGAAGCAGATCAACGGGCATCTTGTTGTGAACAACAAGGGTCTCGGGATCATCCTTGAAGAGAGACCTCTGGATAGCAAGCGGTGGGTGTGCTGGATTTGGAGCGCTTCACACTCGCCGAGTCGAGCGCCAAGAGGTTTATTCCGCAGGCGGGTATGTTCCCCGGCCAAACATTCCCTTGCGCTCGGCTTCGGCGAGCATGAGGCTAAGGCAAACCAAGGACTTGTTGGCTTCCAAGTATCGAGGGCCGTATTCCCGTCCCCTTGCGGCTTGCCTTCTTACGCATTCGCGGCTCTCTTTGCTCCCCTTCGGGCTACCTGGTATCCATTTGGGTATCCATGGGGCGGATCAGCCCGTTTTGAATGGGGAGCCAAGCGGCGGCGTTTTCACTCCAACTGCCATCGGGACAAGCAGTTTCCTTCTGCCGGCGGTCGGACTTGAACCGACACGGGCGTTGCCACCCACCAGATTTTGAGGCGCGTCCGCTCTTCCTATAGCGACTATAGGGCCACATTTTGCGAAGTTTCAAGGTCCTTTGGTGCTATTCCCGCTACTCCGGCTGATGGCGGCGCATCGAATAGGTATGGATTCTGGTATGGGTTCAGGCGGCAACAGGATAGAAACTGAAGTCGTTCGTTTCGACGCAGCCCTTCTGCTTTAAAAGGCACGCCCGCAGCCCAGCACTTCACCACGCACGAGGGCCACTTTCCCTACTCACCGGCGGCGGCCCCCACTTGGTCACGCAGCTTCGCAATGTCCTTGGTTGGTGTGCTCCCGAAGAAGCGACCATATTCCCTGCTGAACTGCGAAGCGCTGAGATATCCCACGTGCCGACTGGCCGAACCTGCGTCCATCATCGGAGACAACATCAAGCGCCTCGCTTCTTGAAGACGCAGCACCTTCTGATACTGCAAGGGGCTCATCGATGTGACGGACTTGAAGTGCTGATGAAAAGAGGAAACGCTCATGTTTGCCAGCTTGGCCAGCTCCTCGACTCTCATTGGCTGGGAGAAATTGGCGCGCAGCCAGGACGCGGCCTTGGCAACCCCCCACACGCCGGATTCCGCAATTCCTACCTGGGCCACCCGGACGCCAATTGGACTGCGCAGCAGGCGGATCATGATCTCGTCCACGACAAGCGGGGCAAGCAGCTCTGCGTCCCCGGGTTGGGCCATCAATTCGATCAGCCTTATCGCCGCGTTGATGATACTCGTGTCAGCCAGACCGACGCTTACGCTGCCACTCCCGTGAACGGGCGGCAGCCCATGCGGGAACACCTTCAATACGAGGTGGGCGAGCTTTTGCGGATTGAGATCCAGCTTGAGACAGAGGAAAGGCTCGGAGATGCTGGCCCGCGTCACCTGGGAGGCCACCGGTACATCGACTGCGAATACGATCATTCGCGAAGGGCTGTACGCATAGACCTCCCGTCCCACCATGACGCTCTTCTCGCCCTGGGCGACGATGCACACGGCGGACTGCTGTACTCCATGCATCAACTCGGTGTACGTTCGTGAACGGCGAATCGCGTGCACCCCCTGGACGCGCAGCTCGAAGCTGCCATCGTGCGGCGCGTAAGCTTTGATAAAGCTGGCCAATCTGACCACATTCGGCACGCTTGGTTCCAGGATGTCACCTGGAGCGGTCGGCCTGCGATCGGAAGCTTTCAAAGTATGGCACCTCCCTGACAAATATCTCACAAAGCAACGTCCCCGGCGATGGCTCGCTCCGCACGACGCACCCGGGCCCTGGAATGGCTACTCCCCGGGCGGGAAGTCCGTGGAAGCGGCGAGCGCCGTCTGCCCTTCGAAGTCGGCAATCCTCTTGCGCAGGGTCGACAGAGTGCCCTGCAGCGCCTGCGAGCCGAACACAATTCGCAGCGGCGCGGGACTCACGTCGACACTTTCGATGATGCGCGCGGCCATGCGGGCGGGGTCGCCGGGCGCAAGGCCGTTCTTGGGATCGAGCATCCGAAGAAATCCGTGCGCCGGGGTTTCATCGTAGACGGGCATCGGCTCCGCCACCTGCGCGCTGCCATAGCGGAACTCGGTACGCGCGCCGCCTGGCTCGACGATTGTCATTCCTATCCCAAACGATGCGACCTCCTGAGCGACCGATTCCACGAAACCCTCGATGCCCCATTTCGTGGCGTGGTACATCGAGTTCCCCGGGAAGGCGACCTGCCCTCCATAGGAAGAGATCTGGATGATGCGTCCGCCGCCCTGGCTGCGAAGGTGCGGCAACGCGGCCCGGATGAGCTGGATCGGCCCGACCAGGTTGGTCGCGACAATGTGCTCGACCTGCTTGTTGGTGAGCTCCTCCGCGGCGCCGAACAGGCCATAGCCGGCGTTGCTGACGATGACGTCGATTCGTCCCAGCCGAGCGAACGAGTGATCGACAACCACGCTGATCGTCGCCGTATCGGTCATATCGAGCACTTCAGCGTGGAACGACGTTGGATAGCGCTCGAGCTGGTCGGTAACCTTGCTTCTGTCGCGGACCGTTCCAACGACGAGGTCGCCTCGTTGAAGGAGTTGATCGGCAAGCTGCCGGCCAAAGCCGCTGCTCACACCGGTGATCAACCATGTGCGTTGTGACATCGTGAACTCTCCTGTCTACCGTCGGTTGCCCGACACTGCATCCAGATCATGGCGTACCCGTTCCGGCTCGTCTTCCAGCGGTTGGTTTGCCTTGTCGCGCACGCCGTCCAGGGAGCCTTGCGGGTCTGCATCGAGAGGAGCGAGCAGTGCATCGAAGTCGTCCGACGCAGGTCCTTTGGTCGCGATGAGCTCGAAGGTTTTGCGCAACGCGCGATCCGTGCTGAGGCTGCGCACCAGGACCTCGGCGATCTGGCGTCGCGCAATGACGCCGTCGCTGGAATTGCCGGCCTGGCGTGCATCGCCTTGCAGGAGGACAAGCCGGTGCTCGTCGGGACCGTTGTTGTCGAACCATCCGGGACGCACGATTGTGTATGGCAATCCGCTGGCACGAACCAGCCTTTCAGAGCGCCGCTTCCAGTCGTGTGCCTCGGTGGTGCGGTTGTAGGAGCTGGTACGGTTGGTAACTCCGATGGAAGTCATCAACGCGATGCGCGCTGTCCGCGAACCCAACGCAGCAAGGACGTTGCGCACCCCACCGTAGTCGACGCTTTCAGCCCCCGCCTTTCCTGCGCCGTCCGAGCCAAGTGTGAACACGATGGCGTCGATACCCTCCACCGCGCTGGAAAGTGTATCGGGTCTTGTGACATCACCGAGGACCACCTGCGCGCCGCGGGGAAGCTCACGTGCCTTGTCAGGGGTGCGCACCAGGGCGCGCACTGCATGGCCGTGCCGCAACGCCTCTTCGACCACGAGGCGTCCGATGCTTCCGGTCGCGCCGACGACCAGTACTGTCATTCTTGGGTTGGTCATGACATCTCCTTGGGTGAAGCTCCCGCTGTGCTCACGACCCGGTGACCTCATCAACGGCGCGCAGCGCGTTGAGCGTGCGGGGATATCCGACAAACGGAAGCAACTGGGTCAACACCTCGATCAGCCGCGCGCGGTCGTTGCCGAGGTTGATGTTCGCGGCGACATGCGCCTTGACCTGCGCTTCGCACCCGCCCAGCGAGACGAGCATGCTCAGCGTGAGGAGCTCGCGCATCGGCAGATCGACACCGGCGCGAGTGTAGGTGTCACCGAAGCAGTTTGCCGACAGAAAGCGCTGAATGTGCATCTGGTCCGCGGGTGAGGAGCTGTAAAGCTTCTCGACGACACCGCCGCCGATGATCTGCTTCTGAACGGCGAGGCCTTTTTCCGCGCGGTTCTCCGGCGTCGTCGTTGACTGTCCCGGCAAGGGCAACTCGATGCCTCGCTCGGCGAGCACATCGTTGGTTGCGTGGATGAACTCGAAAACCCTGGCGATCCCCAGGTACGGCACCGTCTGGTACACGATCTCCTTGACCTGGACCGGAGTGACCCCGACGGTGAGCGCCGCGCCGAGCATGGCTCGATACTCGCCCAACGCTTGGCAGGCAATGATCCACGCGAGCTGGACCATCAGCCGGGTTCGGATGTCCAGACTGCCGTGACGGAGCACCTCGTCGAAAGCGAAATTGTCGAGGACCTCGATCAACTCGGGATCGGTCGCCGCCAATGTGGATACATGTCCGGGAAAAAGTTCGCCGTGGTTTCTTTGTGCATGCTCGTTGGGAGCCATCGCGGTTCTCCTTGTCATCTGCCTGCTGTCTGTCCGGCCATTCTCGATCAGCTCAGCGACCGGTCAATCGTTCCAGATCCTCAGGATATCGGTTTCCCTGCACCGTGATTCCTGATGCGACGCGATCGATCTCGCGGACATCGTCGGACGTGAGCTCGACCGCTGCAGCTCCGAGGTTCTCCTCCATGCGCTCCCGCTTCCGCGTGCCTGGGATCGGGACAATCCAGGGCTTCTGGGCAAGCAGCCACGCGAGGGCGATCTGAGCGGGAGTTGCTTTCTTCCGTTCCGCGATGGAGCGAAGGAGATCAACCAGGGCCAGGTTCGCCTTGCGCGCCTCCGGGCGGAATCGGGGCAGGATGTTGCGGAAGTCAGAGCTTTCGAATGTCGTGTCTTCGTTGATCGTCCCTGTGAGGAAGCCCTTCCCGAGAGGACTGTAAGGTACGAGCCCTATGCCAAGGTCCTCCAGCGCCGGCAACAACTCCGCTTCGGGGTGTCTCCACCACAGCGAATACTCGCTCTCGACCGCCGTCACGGGCTGAACAGCGTGCGCGCGGCGAATGGTCTGCACTCCTGCCTCGGAAAGACCGAGCCGCTTGACCTTGCCTTCCCGAATCAGGTCCTTCACGGCCCCGGAACGTCTTCGATGGGCACGTCCGGGTCAACCCGATGTTGATAGTACAGGTCGATTGCGTCGATCCTGAGCCGCCGGAGGGAGCCCTCGGCAGCCTGCTTGATGTGTTCCGGACGGCTGTCCAACTCGGGCATTCGTGGCCTGCCGCTGGGATCGTACTTGAATCCGAACTTTGTGCCGATGACCACCCGCCCACGGAACGGATAGAGAGCTTCACCCACCAGTTCTTCGTTGACGAACGCGCCATAGAGCTCCGCCGTGTCGAAGAAAGTGACGCCACTTTCCACAGCAGTTCGGAGCAGAGAGATCATTTCCTGCTTCCCGGTGGGAGAACTGCTGCTCGGGACCAGCCCCATGCAGCCGAGTGCCACGGCGGAGACCTCCAGTGCGACTCCGGCCTTTCCCAATGTACGCGTTTGCATTTTCGCCATTCCTATCTCAATTTACCGTAATCTTCGTCGGATACCGGCTCCAGCCATGATGCAGGGCCCTTTTCGGGATCAACCTCAATGGCGAGATGGATAAACCAGCTATCGCTGGCCGCACCATGCCGATGTTTGACGTCGGGAGGGATATTGACCACATCGCCAGGATGAAGGACTCGGGCCGGCTTTTCCCATTCCTGGTAATATCCCCTGCCTCCTGTCACGAGTAGGATCTGACCACCGGGGTGTTTGTGCCAGTTGTTGCGACATCCCGGGTCGAAAAGTCACATTTCCGACTGGACAAGCTGTGCCGGTAGGCGTAAGCATATTGAGCCACACCGTTCCATTGAAGTGATCGCTCTTGACTTTCTCCCCGATGGCAAAAATCACACTCTTGCTCAGATCATTTGCGCTGATATGTCCACTCCCGGT
>CAWJRT010000029.1:0-4837 GCA_963845325.1 uncultured Spirochaetota bacterium | reverse complement strand
TTCGTGAAAGACCTGTTCGTTGCTGTGGTCTGCATAGGCATCGAAGACAGCTCCGTCGGAATGACCCGTCGCGAGCATGACCTTTCTTTTCTCGAGGCGGTCCGCCATACGCGCTGCGAAGTAGTGACGCCAGGAATGAAACACGATAAGACGGCGCTTCCAGTACTCCTTCGCGGCGTTGACCTTTGACTTATCCTTCATCTCGCTCTCGCTCAGCTTCAGGCGCAGCAGAGCTGCACGAAGGCCGTCGATAAGT
This sequence comes from uncultured Spirochaetota bacterium, assembly GCA_963845325.1. Classification (GTDB taxonomy): domain Bacteria; phylum Spirochaetota; class Spirochaetia; order SZUA-6; family Fen-1364; genus Fen-1364. The sequence continues at coordinate 4,581 of CAWJRT010000029.1, read as the reverse complement.
CGATCAGGCTCCATAGGCCGCTGAGGGTTGGAGGCGGACCAGAAGATGAAAGTGCTTGGACCTGCCTCGTTGGGATTACTCCGTGCAAGGTCGAGGAGGGAAGTCCTGATGGACGGGATGATCGGCACGGTCCGTTCCTTGTCTGTCTTGGTCCCTTTCAGCGCGTCCCATTTGTTCCAAGAATGGCGGATGTTGAGGCGATCATCTCCAATGTCTCGCACTTGCAGTGCGAGTATTTCTCCCGCTCGGAGCCCCGTGCTCATTGCCAGCATGTTGGCAACCTTTGAGTGCTTGTCGGGCCAAGCGAGTGCGAAGAGTTGCTCGACCTCTGAATCAGTGAGGACACCCCGCTTCATGTGCTTGCCCGAGAAGCCCATGAGTCCCTCCGCTGGGTTCTTTGAGATAACATCGTTTCTTGCCGCCCAGCGGAAGGCGACTGTCCCTGCCGAGAGGACATTGTTCACGGTATTTGCCATAAGGCCCTTGTCTTGCTTTAGCCACAGCGAAAAGGTGTTGATGTCAGACTTGCGGATTTCCGAAAGCGCCTTGTCTTCCCCGAAGTATGGTTTCCAATAGTATTCGAGCCGGTTGCTTGCTTCACGGCAATGGCGGCGGCTGATTCGCTGGCCATGAGCAACTCTTTCGCGCACATACGGCGATTGTTCATAGTCCCAAAAGCGCTCAAGAAAAGTGATGAGAGGTTCCGACACAGGGCCAGCGCCGACAGTTGCGTCTCGTATCAAGTCGCGATCCTTCAAGGCCTGAACGATCCGGCCGGCGTCGTCAAGGGTGAGCGGTGCGCTTCGGATGATGGAAATTGCCAAGTCGAGATCCAGCAGCTCCCGCAGCTGCCGGGAGCCGCGGGATGGATCGGGCAACCCATCTCGTATCCAAGCTGCGACCTTCAGAAGGGCAGCGTTCCGGTTGGACTCTCCGGTGGAGCGTGCCGTGAGATATCGGTGCGTGTGTGGATTGTAGAATTGCACATACCAAATTCCGCCGCGGCGATGGAGAGAGAACTGATCCTGGCGCATCCCACTCCCTTCCGATGGATTTATCTCACAATCCATCTCACAGTGAGTTGAGAACGCGCCAGTTTTCTGGTAGCGATCTGGCGTAACTCCTTTTATATTATGGAGTTACGTTTGCCCCAGGGATGACTCGAACATCTGACCTACGGTTTAGGAAACCGTCGCTCTATCCAGCTGAGCTACTGGGGCGGGAACCAGAGGGAACGATCTTAGCGGTGGGGAAGTGAGGTGTCAATTGGAGAGGAGGCCCCGATCGGGACCGACAAACTCAGGAAACCTGTACAGCGCGTGACCGCGCGCCATGTCGTAATCAAGGAAGGCATTTCCCGCGCGCACGCACTCGTCAAGCCCTGCCTGGGCCTGGTCCAGCGGGACGTTCAGCTCCATGGCCACCTGGGCAACCGTCAGCACTCCGCCCAGTTCCCGCGCAAGCTTCAGGATCCGGACCGGCAGCAGCCGGTCCATGAGGGCGGCTGCGCCGGGCCCCCTCTGTGAGACGCGGCGCGCGGAGCGCCGAGAATCCTGCCACGCTTGAAGCCCCCGCCTGATGGTGCCGCGCAATTCCTTCCCCGCGAGGACCCACGCGCCGGCGCCGAAAGAGGCCAGTCCTATGAGGACGCCTTCCAGGTGAATGGCTTCGAATACCGGGCTTGCTCCGGCAAAGATGCTTACCGCGCCGAATGCTACCAATGCCCACCCAATGACGCGCTGAGTCAGCTTCATCGCGGCCGTGCCACGCGGGTCACCGCATTTCTCCGCTGGTCACTGCACGGCGGTTGCCGGCTGGGCAACCGGCAGAACCGCGTTTCTCCCCGAGATGCGCGGCGCCGAATCCGCGGCATACCGCGGCGCCTCCGTGTGCTCTTTTTTCACCAGGTACTGGGAAAAGCCCAGCTCCTCCACTTTCTTTCGGGTATCGACAAGGGAGGGCGCGGGGATCCCCCGCACCAGGACGCGCGCGATGCTCAGCCCGGTCATCTCGATGGTGACGACAAATCCTGCGGACTCGAGGGCGAGGCGTGCTTTTTCCGCGTTCTTCTCGATCCCGTAAGCGCCGACCTGGATGGCGTACATGTCCTTCTCCGTTGCGAATCCCATGATGCCCAGGGAAACGCGCGCAATGCCCGTCTCCAGCATGTCGATCTGTTCAGCGGCGGCCCGAGACAGGTCGATGATCCGCCCGTCCACAAAGGGTCCCCGGTCATTAATCTTCACCATGGCGGACTTTCCATTGTCCAGGTTGGTCACCTTGACCAGTGTGCCGAACGGAAGAGTGCGGTGCGCGGCCGTCATCTCGTTTGTGTCGAATACCTCACCGCTTGACGTGAGACGCCCATGGAACTTTCCACCGTACCACGAGGCCACCCCGTCCAGCTCCGGGTCCGCAGCCAGGGCAGCGGCGGCAAGCAGGAGGACGATGGGGACGAACCTTTTCATCCCCTTGAATATCGGCGAATTGAGCATAACCCGCCCACTATAGGCGAATGAGCGCTGGGCCGGCAAGGGAGACCAGGCAACATTCGATCAAGCCGGCGCCACCAGCACGGCGCTCACGTCGTCTTCCAGCCGTGCCGAGAAGCTTTGCCTTCGCACCTCGGACAGGAGGTCGGCCAGAGGGGTGTCACCCGCGTACCCCTCGAAAAAACGGCTGATCCCGTCGACCCCGAATTGCGTTCCATCCCGGCACGGCGATTCGACCATCCCATCCGAGGTAAGGAGGAGGAACTCGCGGGCGTCCAGCCGGAAACCCACCTCTCCGAACCGGGCCGCCTCGTTCATTCCCAGCATGAGCGACTTCACGTCCAGCTGCTCCCGCAGCCGGTATCCCACGCCCTCCTGCTGAAAGATCAGCCCGTGGGGGTGCCCGGCCGCCGAGTAGCGGCCTGTGCGTGCCGCGGTGTCGAAGCTCACGAGGCAGGCGCCGATGTAGTACCCGTCGATCCCCGCGCTTTCGAGGAACCCCTTGTTCACCTGCTCCAGCACCCGCGCAGGCTCCCGGTGCCGGCCAAAGGAGCCGTGCAGGAGAGTCTTGTAAACCATGGTGAAGAGCGATGCCGAGATGCCATGACCTGTGGCATCGGCGAGGGTGGCGATGAGGGTGTGGTCGTCCAGGAAAAACGCCTCAACGAAATCACCGCCGATCTCGTCCACCGGCACGAAAAGCGTGTCCACCCGGGCGCCGTTGCGGGTGAACCCGACCGGCGTGATGGTGCGCTTCTGGATCTCCACGGCGAGCTTCCGCTGCTGGTACTCGTCGCGCATCCCTCGGAAAAGCGCGATGGCTCCGCCGATCTTCCCGTCCCTGCCGTGAAGCGGACCAACGCTGAGAGAAATGGGCAGGGGCCTGCCCGATGCAGTATTGGCCAGGATGATGTGGGGAACCGTTCCGCCTGTCCCGCCGGCCATGCAGCGGACCAGGGGGCTGGCTTCCTCGGTGCAGAGGCTTTCGCCCAGCACGGTTCGGTGATCCAGCAGGTCGCGGTCCATGCAGCTCCTGCCGACCGCCGTGCCCGAGGCAAACCCGGTAAGCTCCTCTGCGGCCTTGTTCCAGAACACGATGGTGCGCCGGTCATCAACGATGTACAGCCCGTCCTGCACCTCGTCGAGAAACCCGGGGAACGAAATCTGCGAAAGGATTGAATTCTGTCTCACTGTACGATCGTCCGCCTTCATTGTATACGTTGCATTGCGGCTTGACAAACCCGGCCGCGGCCACTGTACCCAGTGGCATTCGCGGCCACTGTACCCAGTGGCATTCGCGGCCACTGTACCCAGTGGCATTCGCGGCCACTGTACCCAGTGGCATTCGCGGCCACTGTACCCAGTGGCATTCGCGGCCACTGTACCCAGTGGCATTCGCGGCCACTGTACCCAGTGGCATTCGCGGCCACTGTACCCAGTGGCATTCTTTGCGCGTGGAAGGCGGAAGATGTCCGAATTGAACGATGTGAAAAAGGCGCTCGGCACGTACGCGGCGGATCGGTTCGTGCAGGACGGCATGAAGCTCGGGCTCGGAACCGGGTCCACGGCCATCTGGGCGGCTCGGCGCGTGGCGGAGAGGCTGAAGGAAGGCAGCCTTCACTCCATTCGCGCGGTTGTCACGAGCCTGGACTGAGCTGGAGGCGCGGGCACTCGGCATTGCCGTGTTGACGCTGAACGACGCAGTGCTGGACTCGTCGCTCGACCTCGTCATTGACGGCGCGGATGAGGTAGACCCGGCCGGGAACATGATCAAGGGCGGCGGCGGCGCCCTCCTCATGGAGAAAATCATCGCTTATGCCTCGACGGAAGTTGTCATCATCGTCGATCATACCAAGTTGACTCCCCGGCTGTGCGAACGTTTTGCCGTTCCCGTGGAGGTCGTCGCGGACGCGGTTGCGCCCGTGAGCAAGCGTCTCCGTGAGCTGGGCGGAGAGGTGAGCCTGCGCATGGCAGTGAGAAAGGCAGGTCCCGTTGTGACGGACCTCGGCAACCTTCTTCTGGATGTGATGTTTCGCAATGCCTTTGATCCGCGGAAAATGGAAGACGCGCTGAAGCTCGTACCAGGAGT
>CAWJRT010000028.1:0-268568 GCA_963845325.1 uncultured Spirochaetota bacterium | reverse complement strand
TCTCAGTATTTTGCATAATGAGAAGATGAACCACTTAAGGTCCATTGTCAACAATTAGATAATTCTTTAATATAAAAGAACTTAAATGCCGGAGGCGGGTCTCGAACCCGCATGATCCTTGCGGATCAGGGGATTTTAAGTCCCCTGTGTCTGCCAGTTCCACCACTCCGGCCGGGCCCCGGGGCGTAAAGCACCAACGGCAGCAAGAGAGCCCGGGGAATGACGATGCCCGGAGCCGATTGAGCAGGTCTTCCAGCTCACACGGTCATGCCGTCTGTCGCAAAAAATCGTACCGTTTCGCCACCCGTCGAGTCAAGACAATCCAGATGAACGCCGATCATGGACTGAGGAAAATCTCGATGTCGGCTCGCGTTGTACGGCTACCGTCGCTCCTCGTTCTCATCCTGCTGGCAACGGCCCTGCCTGCGGCCGACAGCCGGTACACGCTCAAGGAAGGCGAAACGCTTTTTTCGGTGGCTCGGCGGGCGCAGGTGCCGGTTGACGTGCTCAGCGGGTACAACAGCGTTGCCGACGCCGGCAAGGTGAAGGTCGGGGACCGTGCTGCAGGATTCCCACGGCGTACACCGTGAAGAAAGGGGACACCCTTTACGGCATCGCGCGCGCTTTCGGAGTCCCGATGGCAAGGCTGCTGGAGCTGAACAAGCTTGCCCCGACTACGCGGTTGAAAGTCGGGGAACGCCTCTTCATTCCCCAGGACTCGGAGCAGCTGGTCATCCGGAGCGTCGACGTCTTGCAGAAACCGCCCCGTACCGATGCTCCCCTGGCCACAGACGCGGCGCCGCCGCGGGCCGGGCGCCGTGGTGGTGTGGCCTCTGGCAGGCCGTCACGAGCTGGACAACGGCAAGATGCCCGGCCTCGTTTTTTACGGCGCCGCAGGAGATGTCGTGAGATCCGCCACCGCGGGCGAGGTGAAGTGGGCCGCGACCTACTGGACCCGCGGGAAAGTCGTCATCATCAAGTCCGTCGACGGAACTCTCTGCACGTACGGCGGAAACGCGGAGCTCCTGGTGAACGTGGGAGATCGTGTCAGTCCGGGAATGGATATTGCGAAGCTGGGCGAGAGTCCCCAGGGAGGGGGAGCAAAGCTGTACTTCAGCATCAGCGACGGCAGTGGGCACGTCGTGGATCCGGAGAAATACTTCTCCGCGAAAAGCTAGTCATGAAAGGGTGTATATGGGAAGGCACCTTGAAAGGGCAGGGAGTTCCTCCCGCCCGGGAGCGGGAATAGGACACCGCGCGGCCCCGGGCGTGCAACCGCGCTCCGGTGAAGGAAAGGGAGCTGCAGAGTACGTCGGCGGAAAAAAAGCCGCCGAGTATATCCGCGGCAAGAATGCATCCGCAGACGGCCGGGAAGCCGCCGATCGCGCCGGGAGCTCGAGCGTCACGGCGGACGGTGACCGCCAGAGCGCATCCGAATCCCGCGGCCGCGCGCCGGCCGGGCGCCAGCAGCTTTCCAGAACCGCCGCCGCCGTCCTGGAAATACCACGCGCGGCCGAGGCGCCCGAGGAGAAGGATCTCCTTGCGCTCTATATCAGGCAGATTGCGCACTACCCGCTCCTGACCGGTCCCGACGAGCAGGCGATCGGAAGCGCCATCCAGACGGCGCGAATAGAGCTGTGCGGGCTGGAAGAGAAGGCGGCAAAGTGCAAGGTGCCGCGCCGCTCGTACCTCCGCCGCAAGGCCGAGCTCGAGCACGAGATGGCGCACCAGAAGAACCGCCTGATCCTGGGCAATCTCCGCCTGGTTGTTTCAGTGGCCAAGAAGTACCAGCATCGCGGCGTCTCCCTCCTGGACCTCGTGGACGAGGGCAACATCGGCCTCATCGAGGCGGTAGAGCGCTTTGACTACCGCAAGGGGTGCCGGTTCTCCACGTACGGAACGTGGTGGATCAAGCAGGCGGTCATCAAGGCTCTTGCCGAGAACGGCAAGGCCATCAAGATCCCCATCCATCTCCTGAACACCATCAAGAAGTGCTTCTCGATTGCCCGGCAGCTGACCCAGGAGCTCGGACGGGAACCGACCAACGCCGAGATCGCCGAGTACCTGCACATTTCCAAGGCGACGCGTCGAGGAGCTGATCAGCCTCTCGTGGGACCCGACGTCGCTTGACACGCCGGTGGCCGGGGAAAATCCCACGCGCCTCGCCGACCTCATCCGCGACGACGTGTCCGCGAAGCCGTTCGAGTCTGCATTTGCCCTTGCCCTCCAGGACACGCTGGCCATGGTGCTGGAAAAGCTGAGCGAGCGCGAGATGCGGATCATCAAGCTGCGTTTCGGGCTGGACGGGGAAGGCCCGTTCACCCTGGAGGAAACGGGGAAGATCCTGGGAATCACGCGGGAGCGGGTGCGCCAGATCCAGGAGAGAGCCCTGGTGAAGCTGAAGCAGCTGAGGGTCTCGAGCGAGCTCGAGACGTTCATGCAGAGCTGATACCAATGCCCGTCGAACGGCGCCGCCTCAACCTTGACAGGGGGAAGGACGACTTCTACAATACCCCAGCTTTGACGAAGGAAGATGCATGCTCACCACCTATTCGTTGAGCGGTCTCGCCGTGGTCACGCCGGACGCCGCGACTCCCGGCAGCAGCATCCAGGTTGACCAGAAGAAGCTGGGCCGCCTTGGGGGGAAGAGCAAGTTCGACCTCCGCTTCGGTGACGGTTTCGCCGCTTTCCCGGCGCTGATCAACATCCACGATCATTTCAACGGCAACTACCTCCCCAAGGTCGGGCCTCCCCCGGGAGAGTTCTACATCAACTGGTCCTACTGGGATCGGGACCTGAAGAACTCCGACGTTGTGAAGGTGGAGCGGGCACGCACGAGCGTGGAGGAACGGTATTTCCTGAGCGCGTACAAGAATATCTTCTCGGGCGTCGTGACGGCGAACGACCATTTCCCGCACGAGTGGAACGAGCCATTCATCCCGCGCCTGCCCATGCGGCTCATCCGCAACTACACCCTCTCGCACGCCTGCTCCTCCTTCGACCTGAAATGGGGTGACGGCTTCGAGGTCGAGCACGCGCGCGCGGTCAAGAATGGCTTCCCCTTCATCACGCACCTCGAAGAGGGGTTTGACCCCGAGACGCAGGCCGGCATCGAGACGCTGGAGACCGCCGGCTGCCTGGACGATCACACGGTCATGATCCACTGCATCGGGTTCTCCGACGAGGACATCCAGAAGGTCCGCCGCTCGGGCGCGCATGTCTCGTGGTGCGCCAATTCCAACATTTTCATGTTCAACGTCACCTGCAAGATCAAGAAAATGCTGGACGCGGGGATCAACGTCGCCATCGGGACGGATTCAACGGCAACGGGCTCCGTCAACCTCCTGGAAGAAATGCGGTACGACCGGGATGTCTACCGCAGGATGTACGGGGAAGACCTCCCGGCCCGGACCATCGTCAACATGGTGACGGTGAACCCGGCGCGGGCGTTCCGCATCCAGAAGGAAACAGGCAGCATCTCCGAGGGTCGACTGGCGGATGTTCTCATCGTGCGCCAGCAGAAGGACGACCCCTGGGAGTCGCTGGTGGCCGCAAACACGCAGGACATCGAGCTTCTCGTGCAGGACGGCTCACCCATCCTGGGGGGCGCCGCTTACGAGGAGCTTTTCGCGGGCCGGGGAGTGCCGTACGCAAAGGTGACCATCCGCGGGCGGCAGATGCTGGTGAAAGGCGACCCGGCAGGCCTCATGGAGAGGGTGCGCAAGGCGGTCGGGTTCCGCAAGGTCCTTGACTTCATGCCCCTGGATACCTAGGGTTCAATCAGGAGCGTACGGAAAGTGTCTCCCAAGGCTGTGCAGTACAGGGCCAACTCGATCATCTACTTCAAGGGCGATCAGAGTGACCGCATCTTCCTCCTGAACTCGGGAAAGGTGAGCCTCAGCTCCGTGGACATCGAGACGGGGCAGGAAGTGCGGGACATGATCAAGATGGGCGAGTTCTTCGGCGTGAAGTCGGCTCTGGGCCGGTACATGCGGGAGGAGACGGCCATCGTCATGCAGGATTCCGCCGTCATGGTCTTCTCGGTCCCGGAGTTCGAGCAGGTGGCCTCCAAGAACACGCGCATCATCACGAAGATGCTCACGGTCTTTTCCAACCAGCTGCGCCGCATCCATCGCCAGGTCCAGAACCTCATGGTCAGCGACGAGCAGGTGAATCCCGAGACGGGCCTGTACAAGATCGGTGAATACTACCTGAAGAACAAGCGCTTCGGACAGGCGCTGTACGCGTACAAGAGGTACCTGGTGTACTATCCGACGGGAGCCTACGCCACCGACGTCACCGCGAAGATCGTGCAGTCCGAGGAGTTCCTGTCGCGGTACGGTTCGGGAGCGCCCCCGGCGCCCCCGCCGGGTCCCGCCCCCGCGTCGCCCGGGCCCGCCCCGCGCGCCGCCCCCGCACCAGCCGCCGCGGCGCCCGCGGAGAACTCGGAGCTCGCCCAGCAGTACTACAACGCCGTCAGCCTCGTGAGCCAGGAGAAGTACCTGGAAGCGTTCAAGGCGTTCAAGAAGATCCTTGATGGGGGGCCGGACCCGGAGTACACCGCCAAGGCGGAGTTCGAGATGGCCAAGTGCCTCTTCTACCTGAAGCAGTACGACAACTGCATCAAGAGCTTCACCGCAATCGCGCAGAAGTTCCCCAAGCACCCCGAGCTGAAAGACGCGCTTTTGTTCGTCGGCCGCTCGTACGAAGAGAAGGGGGACAAGGCGCGGGCGGGCGGCCTGTACAAGAAGATCATCAGCATGGGCCCCGAGGATGACCCGGTGATCCGCAAGGTGAAGAAGGCCCTGCGCGCCCTGGAGGGAGAGAAGGCATGAGCCCGGCCGCCGGCCCTGATCTCTCCATGTTCAATCGTTTCTCCAAGACTTTCCGCAAGGGCGACATCATCTTCTGCGAATACGAGCCCGGGGACACCTTCTACCTCATCCAGTCGGGCAGGGTCCAGGTGGTGCGCATCATCGGCGAGCTGGAAAAGAACATCGCCATCCTGAACCCCGGCGACTATTTCGGCGAGATGTCCATCCTGGAGAACGTGCCGCGCTCCGCAACGACCATCGCCCTGGACGACGTCAAGGCCCTGGAGTTCAGCCGGGAGAACTTCGAGGTTCTCACGCTGGGCAACCCGCAGATCGCCTTGAAGCTCCTCAAGGGTTTCGTCCAGCGGATCTACGCCCAGAAACGGACCTTCATGATCCTCACGCTGGACGACGTGGAGGCCAAGGTCGCCGACGTCTTCCTCATGCTCGCGGAGAACCAGTCCATAGACACGACCTCGGTGGACGCGATCGAGTTCAAGAATACCGTGGACGACCTCTCGCACTGGGCGGGAATCCCTTCAGGGCAATGCCGCGAAGTGCTCAATCACTTCGTTGCCCAGAGGCGCATCGAGCTGTACCCGGACCGCATCGTGGTGAAGAACATCAACGACTTCGCGCGGTTCGTCAATTCACGCCGAAAGCACCAGGAGAAATAGCCTCATCAGGCCGCGCTGGAGCGGTCCCGGCCGTACCGGGAACCGGCTCCAGCACAAGAACGAGCTGCCGGCAAGTCAGGGGCCGGCGCGTCCACTTGTCATAGTTGTTGTCAGCTGAGCATTTCTGCAATCCCTGTTGCAGGAGTGCAGACCCGGTTGCAGGAGAAGACGAGAAGACCACGGACATGAAAAAGGCGCCCGCGGGCGCCAGCTCTCGTCTACACTCCCAGGTATGCGGTCTTCACCTGCGGGTTGTCGGCGATTTCCTTCGCCGCTCCCGAAAGAACGATCCGCCCCGTCTCCAGGACGTAGGCACGGTGCGCAACGGACAGCGCCATCTGCGCGTTCTGCTCCACCAGGAGAATGCTGGTTCCCTGCTTGTTGATTTCCACGATGATGCGGAAGATCTCCTCCACGAGGATGGGGGACAGTCCCATGGACGGCTCGTCAAGGAGCATCAGGGTCGGCTTGCTCATGAGGCCGCGCGCGGTGGCCAGCATCTGCTGCTCCCCGCCGGACAGCGTGCCGCCGTACTGCCCCGCCCGTTCCTTCAGGCGCGGGAAGCTCTTGTAGGCACGCTCGAGTGTCTCCTGGATCTCCGCCGGGTCGCTGCGGGAGTAGGCGCCCATCATGAGGTTTTCCCTCACGGACAGCGGCGCGAAGATCTTGCGGCCCTCGGGAACGTGGCTGATTCCCGCTTCCACGATCTTCTCCGCGGGCATGGTGGCGATGTCCCTGCCCTTGAACGTGATCGAGCCGGTCCGCGAGCGCAGCAGCCCGGAAAGCGTGCGCAGCGTGGTGGACTTGCCGGCCCCGTTGGCCCCGATGAGCGTGACGATCTCCCCTTCGTTCACGTTGAAGGAGATGCCCTGCAGCGCGTGGATGGCGCCGTAATAGACGTTGAGGTTCTCAACCTGCAGCACTGCCTGCGGCTCCTTTGCCGAGATAAGCTTCGACGACGGTCTGGTTGCCCTGGATCTCCTTCGGCGTGCCGCGGGCAATCACCTCGCCGAAGTCCATCACGGTGATTCTTTCGCAGATGCTCATGACGACCCGCATCTGGTGCTCGATGAGAAGGATCGTGAGCTTGAACCTGTCCCGGATGAAGTGGATCAGCTCCATCAGCTCGATGATCTCCCGGGGGTTCATGCCCGCCGCCGGCTCGTCAAGGAGCAGAAGCTGGGGCTTGCACGCCAGGGCACGCGCGATCTCCACCCGGCGCTGCTCGCCGTACGGAAGGTTGCGTGCCGTCTCCTCCGCGATGCCCTCCAGCTTGAAGATGGAGAGGAACTCGAGGGCCTGCTCGGTGAGCTCCTTTTCCCGCACGGTGAACTTGTGCGTGCGCAGGAGGCTGTCGGACAGGCCGTAGCCGGCGTGGGGGTGGTAGGCAATGCGCACGTTGTCCAGGACGGAGAGGTTGGAGAACAAGCGGATGTTCTGGAACGTCCGGGCGATGCCCAGCCGGGTGATCTCGTAAGGCTCCAGCCCGTCGATCCGCTCGGCTCCGAAGAGTCACCTCCCCCGAGGAGGGCGGGATAAGGCCGGTGACGAGGTTGAACACCGTGGTCTTGCCGGCCCCGTTGGGCCCGATGAGGCCCCACAGGGCGCCCTGGGGAAGGGAGAGGCTGAAGTTCTTCACGGCGCACAGGCCGCCGAAGAACTTGGTGAGCTCCCGAATTTCCAGGACTGTCTTCGCTTGTGGTGGCTCGTGTCTCGCCATGTCAGGCCTGGCCTTTCTGCGCCGCTGACGAGCCCGGCGTTGATGCGCCGTTTCCCGTCAGCCGCCGGATAATCCGATCCGGCCGCAGGAATCCCCATTCGACCGAGCCCAGCAGGCCCTGGGGCCTGATCAGCATCAGGAGAAGGAGGGTGATCGGGTACAGGACGAACCGCCATGTCGGGGCCTCGGTACCCATCTGGGCAAGGAGGACCCTGAGAACGCCTTCCAGGAAGAAGATCCATACGAAAGAGGCGGCAATGGAGCCCGTCATGCTCCCCAGCCCGCCGAACACGACGATGATGAGCGGGTTGAACCCCGCGATGAAGCTGAACGTGCTGGGGCTGAGGAAGCCGATGTAGTGGGCGTACACTCCGCCGCCGATGCCGGCGATGAAGCTGCCCAGGACGAATGCCATCAGCTTCGAGCCCGCGACGTCGATTCCCATTGCTTTTGCGGCGATTTCATCCTCCCTCACCGACATCGTTGCCCGTCCCGTGCTGGACCGGATGAAGTTCCGCACGATGACCACTACCATGAGCAGGAAGGCGAAAGCCGCGACCCACGAGGTGAGCTTCGGGATGCCGATCATCCCGCGGCCGCCCTTCATTTCGGGGAAGGGCAGGATGGTGTCGGAGTTGACCATGAAGGTCTGCACCACGATGGCGAAGCCCAGGGTGGCGATTCCGAAATAGTCGCTGCCCAGCGTGAGCACCGGCAGGCCGAAGAGGAAGCTCACCTCCGCGGCGAAGGCACCCGCAATCAGGACCGAGAGGAAGAACACGACCTGCACCGCGGCCGGGGAGGCAAGGGCACCCGCGCCGTGAGCGCCGAATCCGGGGGCCACGGACGCAGCGAGGGCCTTGCCGGCGAACACCGCGATGAACCCGACGATCACGATTGCCACGAGGTAGAAGGTGAACGCCGAAAGCACCGGGATGCCCGCGCTTCAGCCGCAGCAGCCGTCCGACGCCGACCAGGGCCATTGCCGCGAGGACCACGCCGATTCCCGCGACGAAAAGGCCGGACGCATCTCCGTTGGCCCAGCGGTAGGTGATGTCAGCCGCGCAGTAGGCGCCGATACCGTAGAAACCCCACTGGGCAAGGCTGAACTGCCCGTTGAACCCGTAGATGAGGTTCAGGCCCAAGCGCGACCATCGTCATGGTGACGGCCTGGTAGAGCAGGCCCTGGTCGAACGCGGAGAACACCGCGAAGTCGCCGAACTGCAGGAGGAACGCGCCCTGGATGACGCCGAAGGCCAGGAGGATGGTGAGCGCCTTCTGCCAGATCGGCTTTCTGTTCAGCCCCCAGAGCAGGCCGTAGATCCAGGCGACGAGGAGCACCATCTTGAGGATCGGTGGTGAAAAGGTACCCGAGTTCCATGGCCGCCCCCTACGCCTTCTCGCCCGCCGGGCTCGCCGAAGATGCCCGTCGGCTTGACCAGCAGCACGATGATGAGGATCGTGAAGGCAACCGCGTCACGCATGGGCGTGGAGATGTAGGCCATCGTGAGGGACTCCGCCTGACCCATGATGAGCGCGCCGACGAACGCGCCGGGCAGGCTGCCGATGCCCCCGAGAACCGCGGCGACGAAGGCCTTCAAGCCGGGAAGGATTCCCAGCTGCGTCCAGATGGACGCGTAGGCGATGGCGTACAGCACGCCGCCCAGCCCCGCGAAGGCCGCACCGATGGCGAAGGTGAAGGAGATCACCCGGTCCACGTTGATCCCCATGAGCCGCGCCGTGGGCTTGTCGAAGGAGGCGGCCCGCATGGCCACGCCGATCTTCGTCCGGCGGACGAGGAACTGCAGGAAGATCTGCACGACGACCGAGGCCACGAGGATGATCAGGAAGATGTTGGAGAAGCTGATCGTGTTGTCGGGGACTGTCTGGCCCGCCACGATGGGATGGATCCCGTCCTGGATGTACCAGGCGGTAGTGTCGAACGGGCTCTTGTACGGGATGAACCGCGGGGAGAACACGAACTGCAGCGCGCCGAAGAACTCCAGGAAGAACGAAACGCCGATGGCCGTGATGAGCGCGGCGATTCGCGGCGCATCCCGCAAGCGGCTTGTAGGCCACCCTCTCGATGGTGACTGCCAGCAGCGTGCAGACCACCATGGAGAGAAGGATGACCGTCAGGGAGCCGACGACCAGCGACAGGCCCGGCGGGATGGCGGGGAAGAGCATCTGCGGCCACTGGTGCAGGTTGAACTGGCTCACCGCGTAGAAGCTGGTGAAAGCGCCCACCATGAACACGTCGCCGTGGGCGAAGTTGATGAGCTTCACGATGCCGTAGACCATCGTGTAGCCCAGGGCGATGAGCGCGTAGACGCACCCGAGCTTCAGCCCGTCCAGGACGTTCTGGAGGAACTCGATGGGGTTCTTTGCCAGGTTGCTGACAAGGACGTATGCGGCGAGCACGGCCAGGATGATGAGGAACCCGTTCCCCACCCACGCGAAGGGGGGCTGCCGCCTGCGGGGGATCCCGCTCATGGCTGCAGGGAGGTCGCTTTTGTCGGGCATGTGTTCTCCGCTCGTGCGATTCGGTTCAAAGTAGAGAGGGCAGCCGGCCGGCTGCCCTCTCGTCATCGAATCGTGCTAGGAATGGTCAGGGCGAAACGAAGGAATCGAAGACCTTCTTCCCGCCCTTGACGTGGATGATGACAGCGCCCTTGATGGGGTTGTGCTGCGCATCATAGGTGATCTTGCCGGAAACCGCGGCGAAGGAGATCCCCTCCAGGGCGGCCTTCACCTTGTCGGTGTTGTCCGCGCCCGCGTTCTTGATCGCCGGTGAGGAGGAGGTTGGTCGCGTCGTAGGCAAGAGCCGCGAGGGCGTCAGGAACCTTCGCGTTGCTCTTGTCGTCCTTGTACTTCGCGCCGTAGGCCTTCAGGAAGTTCTGCACCTCGGGGCGCGGGTCGGAGGCGTCGTAGTGGTTGGTGTAGTAGCCGCCGTCGGCTGCCTTGACGTCGAGGTCCGAGGAATCCCATCCATCGCCGCCCATGAACGGGGCGTTGATGCCCTTTGCCTTGGCCTGCTTGGTGGCCAGGTTGACCACGTTGTAGTAGTCCGGGCAGGTACACGAAGTCCGGCTTCGCGGCCTTCACCTTCGTCAGGATGGCGGAGAAGTCCGTGTCCTTCGCGCCGTCGTAGCTTTCCTTGCCGACGATCTTGCCGCCGAGCTGGGTGAAGGTGGCTTCGAACGCCTCGGCGAGGCCCTTCACGTAGTCGTTGGACTGGTCGAACATGACGAATGCCTTCTTGGCCTTCAGGTTGTTGAACGCGAACGTGGCGCCCACCTTGCCCTGGAAGGGGTCGATGAAGCAGGCCCGGAAGATGTAGGCCTTTGTGGCGCCGTTCTTGTCCACCGTCACCGCGGTGTTGGTGGAGGTCGGGCTGATCTGGATGACCTTGG
This sequence comes from uncultured Spirochaetota bacterium, assembly GCA_963845325.1. Taxonomy (GTDB): domain Bacteria; phylum Spirochaetota; class Spirochaetia; order SZUA-6; family Fen-1364; genus Fen-1364. The sequence goes on along the minus strand of CAWJRT010000028.1, from coordinate 257,944 downwards.
CCGCGTTGGCGATCTCGGAGATGGGGATCGATGCCTTGGAGCACACCTCGCCGATGATGTAGTGCACCTTGTCCTGGTTGATGACCTTGTTGGCCGCGTTGACCGCGGGGTCAGGGGTGCACTGGCTGTCTTCGACGATCGGGGTGATCTTCATGCCGAGAACGCCGCCCTTCGCGTTCCACTCGTTGATGGCGAGCAGGGCGCCGTCGCGCGTGGAAACGCCGAAAGTCGGCACCGGGCCGGAAAGCGGCGCGAGCACCGCGACCTTCAGCACCTTGGGTGCCTGCTGGCAGCCGATGACGGCCACCATGAGGACCAGGACAATGGCAGTGAGAGACAGAAAACGCTTCATTCAAACCTCCTTATAAAGTTGTTCTGAGAGCGTTCATAGAGCACGAAACGAAATCCGAAAAACTATACAACAGACGCATAATATGTCAATACGCGCCCGGCCCGCGCGGGCATCGGAATCAGGCAGACAGCAGCTTCCGGCGCACCTCCGGGCAGCTCGTTGTACCAGATCTCGAAGGCCGAGAGGAGCATCGCCACCATCGCAATGATGAAGTACAGCGCGTTGAACACGCTGGGCGCCCTCGATTGTTCACCGTGGTGTGCGGCAGGAGCATCATGATCCTGCTGATGATGTTGATGCCTTGGGCGAAGGAGACCAGGTACCAGGGCCACGCCGCCTGCGTCTTGCGGATCAGGATCTGCACGAGGGCGATGACGACGAGGAACGTGAGCAGCACCGGAAGCCACCACTCCTGCGACTTGACCGAGTACGACGACGGCGGGAAAGACGAGGAGCGGGACGACCTGGAAGCACATGACGCACAGGGATCATTCCCCGCATGCTGAGGATCTTGCGCATGAACCCACACTATCATAGAAAAAACGGGCGTGTCGAGAAGAATTTGTGCGTTTGCGGAGCTTGTGCCTCCTTTGGGCCCTTTCGGGCCGCAGCGGTCGCTGGGCGGGCTTGAGCCGCGCTTCCGCACATCCCTGTGCTCGCGCGGCATCCCAATTGGCAACCGTCATGGGTGCACCTGGCACAGTCGGCAGCGTTGCTGTCTGCCGCGCTCCTCGCGGCGCGGACTTGAGCCAAGACTGGGACTCGAACCCAGGACCTGCGCATTACGAATGCGCTGCTCTACCAGCTGAGCTATCTTGGCGGGGAATAACCGCAGACGAGAATACAGAAAAGCGGCAGGAATGACAACCCGGTTGTCTCCGCCGGCGGCAATGGCAGGGCCGACATTCGCGTGCCTCGGTCCTGCGGCTTCTTTCGTCAAGGAAGATTTCCCCCTACCGATAATGAGAGAGGGGCCGGAAGCTCCCGTGCCGGGAGTGCAAGTGACATCCACGGGGTACCGTGGCGCACGAAATCCACGGGGTACCGTGGCATGAGGAGGCAATCGTGGTTCGAGGGCTGTTTACCGCGGCGAGCGGAATGAATGTCCAGCAGAACCGGCTGGACGAGATCGCCAATAACCTCGCCAACGTCGACCTGAACGGCTACAAGAAGGACACGGCCATCCAGAAGGCGTTTCCCGAGATGCTCATGCGCCGGATGAACGACGACGGGGTCTATCGCTTCCCCTTCGGCTCGGTGGACACGTCGCCGATCGTCGGCACGGTGGGCACGGGCGTGGAGACCAACGAGGTCTTCACGAACTTCACCCAGGGCGCCATGAAGCAGACGGAAAACGACTTCGACGTCGCGCTGGAGGGCAGGGGTTTCCTCACCGTGCAGACCCCGCAGGGCGAGCGGCTCACGCGCAACGGCGCCTTCCTCGTGAACAGCGACGGCTACCTGGTGACCAAGTCCGGGGACTTCGTGCTGGGCGAGACCGGTCCCATCAAGCTGAAGAAGAACAACTTCGTCATCGACGAGGACGGCACCGTCTGGCAGAACTCCACCTTCGCCGCGGACGACAAGCGGCTGGTGTCCCAGGCGGAAAACCAGTGGGAGAACATCGAGCGGGTCGACCGGCTGAAGCTCGTCGACGTGAAGCGCGAACGCTACCTGCAGAAGCAGGGCAACTCCTACTGGCTGACGACCGACGAATCGGGTGACGCCGCCGATCATCGGCCCCGACACGCGGCCGAAGGTGCGCCAGGGCTTCCTGGAAGGGGCGAACGTGAACGCCGTCCAGGAAATGGTGGAAATGATCGAGGTCAACCGGGCCTACGACGCGAACCAGAAAACGATCCAGACCGAAGATGCGCTGATCGGAAAGCTGTGGAATGAGGTGGTGAAAGTATGATGCGATCACTGTGGACGGCCGCGTCCGGCATGACGGGCCAGCAGTTCAACATCGACACGATCTCCAACAACCTGGCCAACGTGAACACGACGGGCTTCAAGCAGATGCGGGCCGACTTCGAAGACCTCCTGTACCAGACGCAGAAGCTCGCCGGCACCCCCGCCACCGAGGCCACCGTCGTGCCGACGGGCGTGCAGGTCGGCCATGGCGTGAAGCCGGGTGCCACGCAGCAGATCTTCACGCAGGGCGCGCTGCAGGCAACGGGCAACCCCGCCGACATGGCCATCGAGGGCGAAGGGTTCTTCCGCGTCGTGCAGTTCGACGGCACCTACGGGTACACGCGGGATGGGTCGTTCAAGATCGACTCCAACGGCCAGCTCGTCACCTCGGACGGATACAAGCTCTCCCCCGAGGTGATTCTCCCCGAGGGATTCATCAACGACAGCCTTACCATCTCGCAGGACGGACGGATCACGGTAAAGGTGGCCGGAAGCGATGACCCCATCGAGGTCGGGCAGCTGGAGATCTACCGGTTCGTCAACCCCGCGGGCCTCGAAGCCATCGGCCAGAACCTGCTGAAAGTGACCAACGCAACCGGAGACCCCATCCCGGGACGGCCCGGATTCGACGGCATGGGCAAGGTCCAGCAGAAGTTCCTCGAAATGTCCAACGTCTCCGTCGTCAAGGAGATGGTGAACATGATCGTGGCCCAGAGGGCATACGAGCTGAACTCCCGGGCCATCCAGACCTCCGACTCGATGCTTGCCACCGCGACGTCGCTGAAGAGGTAGGCGCCTCGACATGAAGCCCGGCATCCGCGACGCCATCATCCTGCTGGCCGCTGTCCTTCTCACGGCGGGCCTGCACGCTCAGGGCGCACGGGGCGGCGGAACAGATGCCACGCTGTACGTGAACCGGGTTGTTGCAGCGCCGCAGGGCGCCGTGAGCCTCGGCACGCTGGTCCGCGCATCCGGCCCGCTCTCCGGGGCGGAGCAGGAGGCCCTGTCTCGGAGTGTGACCGTGCTGGGAGACACCGTGCAATTCGTGCCGGCAGCCGCGTACCAGGAATGGATCGAGGCCGCGTTCGGCCCCGATGCCATCATCGTCGGCTCCCGAACAATTCTCATTCCGAAGGGCACCTCCGCGGAGGGCCAGCATACCTGCTGGACCGGCTGGCAGACTACCTTGTCGCGCAGAACCTGGTGAATGACGGCAAGGTCGAGATGACCTTCACCCTCGGCAGCATCACGGGCGCGCCTCCGCAGGACGGAACACCGTCGTACCAGGTGATGAAGTCAGCGCGGGGAGCCGAGGTAACGTTCCTTCTGGCCAGTTCCGGCGGAGGGTCAGTGAGCGGGAGAGTGACGCTTCCGGCCGGTCGATGCGTCGGGCGCGCAAACCGAAGTGAGATCCAGCTCGCCGGTCCGGGTCCTTTTCCGCAAGGGTCCCATCACGGTGGAGATGCCGGGCAAAACCCTGGGCGCCGCATCGATGGGAGGAAGCGTGAGGGTCTCCATTCGCCGAAAGCCAGAAGACTTTCACGGGGCGCGTGATTGATGGAAAGGCGGTGCAGGTTGACCTCCCGTAGACTCATCGCCCTTTGTCTCCTGGGGGCATCCATCGGAGCCTTCGCCGCACCCGTGGTGCGCATCAAGGATATCGCCGCCGTTCGCGGGATCCGGGGGAACCAGGTCCTCGGCCTCGGGCTGGTGACCGGGCTCAACGGCAAGGGCGACTCCTCCTCCTCGTCCCTCCTCCGTTCCTCCCTCTCTTCCCTGGTTTCGAGTTTCGGCGTGTCCGTTGCTCCCCAGGACATCCGCAGCAAGAACGCGGCGGTTGTCATGGTGAGCGCCGAGCTCCCCCCGTTCGCGCGCGCGGGTGACCGGATTGACGTGACGGTCTCCAGCATCGGCGACGCGCGGGACCTTGACGGCGGCATCCTTCTCCAGGCGAACCTGCAGGCTGCCAACGGGCAGTCCTATGCGGTTGCCCAGGGGCGCGTGATGACCACGCAGGATCCCAACGGCGCAAAGACAGTCGGGACGATTTCCCAGGGCGCCATCGTCGAGAAAGAGGTCGTATCCCAGTACCTGGCCAACAACGTCGTTTCGATCATCCTGCGCAACCCGGACTTCGTGACGGCGAGCGCGGTGCAGAAGGCCATCGAAGCCGCCTTTGCGGGCATCTCGGTGACCAGCCGGGACGCATCACTCATCGACGTACAGCTCCCCGAGGCAAGCAGGGCCAATCCCGTGGCGTTCCTTGCCCAGCTGGAAGCGCTGACGGTCACTCCGGATTCTGACGGGCGGGTTGTGATCAACGCCGCCAACGGCGTGATCGTCATGGGAGAGAAGGTGAGGATCGGCAAGGTCGCCGTTTCCTACCGGACCGCGCGAGTGACGGTGGGTTCCACCGGTTCCTCATCCGGCACATCCGGCTCATCCACGCCTGATGTATTTGTCATTGGGGACACGACTACGGTCGACGATTTTGTGGCAGCCTTGAAGGCCGTCGGCTTGAAGGCAGACGTCATCATTGGCGTGCTGCAGGCAATTGAAAAAGCCGGCGCCCTTTTCGGCAGCCTGGTGATCATGTAGAGAAAGGAAGCAGATGAATGTTCCTGCAATCGTGAACCAGAATGCCACCGTTTACGGCAGCCGCAACTACTCATATCCCCTTGCAGGCCCCCAGTCTCACAAGCCTGCCGTGGACAGGAAAAGCGAGCTCTACAAGGTAAGCCAGGACTTCGAGGCTCTTTTCATCAAGCAGATGCTCGATGTCATGCGCAAAACCCTTCATAAGGAAGACGACCTGCTTGGCGGAGGGCTCGGTCAGGATGTCTATGAGGACATGCTTTATGATCAGTACGCGAAAAAGATGGCTGCAACGGCGCAATTCGGGCTTGCGGACATGATTTATCGGCAGATGTCATCGAAATGATACGTACGAGTTGTGTATTCAAAAACATACATATTCCTGACTGAAAAAGTGCGCCTCTCCTGCAAAGGTTTATGTATTTACAGATCAACGATTTACGTGAGACTGCAAGCAATGTGCCACCTGGCATGCATCTTGCTAAGGAGTGGGTGGAGCCGGAGATGAGCAGGAAGAGAGAGTTATCGAGTTCTCCTGATGATAACCTCAAGGCCTACTTCGAACAGATCAAGAAGGCACGGCTTCTGACCTTCGAGGAAGAGCTGGAACTGTCCCGAAGGATCCAGGCCGGCGACGAGGCGGCACGGACCCGCCTCATCGAGTCGAACCTCAGGCTCGTTGTCCGCATCGCCAAGAACTACCTCACACCGGAAGTTTCAATTCTCGATCTCATCCAGGAAGGGAACCTCGGACTCATGAAAGCAGTTTCGAAATACGATTTCAGGAAACAGGTGCGCTTCAGCACTTATGCCTCGTGGTGGATCAAGCAGGCCATCGTGCGTTCGCTTTCAAACAAGAAGCGCGTGATCCGGCTGCCGCACCGGCAGGAAGAGAAGCTTCGCAGGATCAACAAGATCTACAACAACCTTTCGCAGGTGCTGATGCGCGAGCCTTCCCTCCAGGAGATCGCGGACGAGATCGGGCTGCAGGAGGAAGAGGTGGCTGCAATCATCAATTCCAGCGGCGCGGTGGCTTCCCTTGATGCCACTCTCTCTGCGGATTCCGGGAGCCTGCACGACGTGGTGGAGGACAACTCTTTCGACCCGGGCCGAACCCTCATGCGAAAGACCCTCCAGGAAGACACAATGCGGTTCCTTGGCGATCTCCAGGAGAAGGAACGCCAGATCCTCCTGTACCGTTTCTCATTCGTCAGCGGCAAGCGGTACACCCTGAAGAAGATCGGCGACGAGCTCGGGATTTCCCCGGAAACGGTGCGCCAGATCGAGCTGCGCGCTCTCAAGAAACTCAGGACCTTCTCCGATGAGCTGAAGGAGTATGTCTACACCTGACGCATCGGAGTAGCGAATGCGCCGCTCCCGTTCACGCCAACTTCCCCGGACTCGCTTTGTCGCCATTGTCGCGCTGGCAGTCGTCGCTGCGGTCGTGGCGTTCCTCGTTGCCTGTCCGCCTGCCCGCGAGCGGGTCGGGGGCAGGTTCGGGAGCCTCCCGCCGCCCAGGAACAGACGTTGCCGGGGGAACAGGCCTTGCCGCGAGTGCCGCTGCCCGACAAGGTGTCCGTTGCGGGCCGTCCTGTCGCCGGGACACTGCCGCCGGAGCGGCCGCATCCTGAGCAGCGAGGGATGCTTGCCCTCATCGTCGATGACGCCGGGTACAGCCTGGAGGAGCTGCAGGCTTTCCTCGACCTCCCCATGCCGCTGACCGTGGCGGTCCTTCCCAACCTTCCGCACAGCACAGAGTCTGCACGGCGGGTGCTCGCGGCGGGCAAGGACCTGATCCTGCATTGTCCCATGGAACCTGACGGCGGGGAGAATCCGGGCCCGGGCGCGATCTTCACCGGCCAGAGCCCCGAAGTGATCCGGCGCCTCCTGGACGAGGATTTCGCCTCCGTGCCAGGCGCCCTGGGGATGAACAACCACATGGGCTCCAGGGCAACTGCTGATGAGGCCGTCATGACGGTTGTCCTCGGGTACCTGAAAGACAGGGGCAAGCTCTTCGTGGACAGCCGCACTACGGCGGAAACGGCGGGCCCGCGGGTTGCCGAGTCACTGGGGCTGCCCATCCTGCAGCGAGACGTATTCCTGGACGACGACACGAGGGAGAGCGAGATCTCAGACCGGCTGAACAAGGGGATCGGGGAAGCCGGAAGCGGGGGATCCGCCGTTGTTATCGGTCATGTACAGAACAGGGCCGTGGCCGATATACTGCGCGCCGCGGAGCGGACGATGGAGGCGCAGGGCGTGCGCATTGCCCGCCTTCCGGAAATCCTTGCCGCGCGCGAAAGGAAGACCGCCCCGTGAGGGTTCTGGGAATAGAAAGCTCGTGTGACGAGTGCTCGGCATCTGTCGTCGAGGACGGCAGAAGGATTCTCAGCAACATCATCCTGAGCCAGGTGGATTTTCACCGACCGTACTACGGAGTCGTTCCCGAGATTGCGTCGAGGAAACATGTCGAATGGATCCGCCTGGTAGTCGAGGACTCCCTGAAAGAGGCGGGCACATCCGAGAAGGACATCGACGCGGTGGCAGTCACGTTCCGCCCGGGCCTCATCGGCTCCCTGCTGGTCGGACTCTCTTATGCCAAGGGCCTTGCCTGGGCCCTCGGAAAGCCCCTGATTGGCGTGGACCACATCCTGGCGCATCTCTACGCGCCCCACCTCGAGCGCGAAATCGAGCTATCCCTATATCGGCCTGCTCGTTTCGGGGGGGCACACGATGATTGCCAGGGTGGAGCGGCATGACCGGATCGAGGTCATGGGGACGACAATCGATGATGCCTGCGGTGAAGCCTTTGACAAGGTGGCCAAGTTCTATGACATCGGTTTCCCCGGCGGCGTGGCCATTGACCGGCTCTCCCGAACCGGTAACTCACGGGCATACCGTTTCCCGAAGCCTTCCCTGCACAAGGGAGAAGCGTTCTATGACGTGTCCTATTCGGGTCTGAAGACTGCCGTGATCCATCAGAGCGCGCAGTTCTGGGACGGCGTCTCGGAAAAGAGCGTGGCCAACATCGCCGCTTCATTTCAGAGGACGGCCGTCGATATCCTGGTGGATCGGACCCTTGCTGCAGCAGCGGACACGGGCCTGCGGACGATAGTCGCCGGCGGCGGGGTTGCGGCGAACAGCTACCTCCGGGAGAGAATGGCCGCCGAAAAAGGCCTTGAAGTGATCTTTCCTTCCTTGAAGCTCTGCGGGGACAACGCCGCCATGGTGGCCGGCTTCGGCTTCAAGGCTCTTGTGGATGGGAAAGTGTCTGACTTTTCGCTGAACGCCGAAGCCCGGGTGCCAATGTTCAAAAGATCGTATCCGTAGACATGGAAGTCGAGCCCGACCCACTCACCGTTACGCCGCTTTTTCAATTTGACAAGGCAAACCCCGGATATTAGACTTCTGGTCAGGAGAGGCGAATGTACAACGTGCTCATTCTCTGGGCGCCCGATACCGCCGAAAACCGAAAGCTTGTTGACGCAGTTGCGCGGGCGCTTGAGCAGACCAAAGTATCGCTTCTCGTGAAGGGGGCCGCGGATGCGACCATCGCGGACGTGAACGCCGCGGACATCATTATTTTCGGGACGCAAAAGATCAACTCGAGCGACGTTCCTGGGGAGTTTTCCGAGTTCCTCAGGATTTTCAAAGGCATCACACTGGCGGGGAGGACGGCCGGTTTCTTTTCCATGGGAGCCGAAAAAGCCACGGCCCGGCTGCGCAAGGCCTTGAAGGATACGGAGATCTCGCAGTCCGAGGAGGACCCTTTGTTCGCCGACCAGAAGCAGGGTATCCCGTTGTCGGTCCAGGAGTGGTCGCAGAAGCTCATCGCCGTTCACCAGGAGAGGCAGAATGCCCGGGCATGAAATCATCGAGCAGGCCATTCGAAAAGTTGCGGACTTTCCCAAGCCGGGAGTTCTTTTCTACGACATCACCGGAATCCTGGTAAACCCAAAGGCCTTTTCTTACTGCATTGACTGCATGGACGAGGAGTACGGCTCCTCCGACGTGGATGCCGTTGCGGCAATTGAATCGCGGGGGTTCATTTTTGCCGCGCCCTTTGCCGTGCGCAGGAAGCTCCCTCTCATCCTGCTTCGAAAGAAGGGGAAGCTGCCGGGGGAGACGTTCGGAATCAAGTTCACCCTCGAATATGGGCAGGATGTTCTCGAAGTGCATCGCAGCGATGTGGGCAAGGGCCAGAGAATCCTGCTGGTTGACGACCTGATCGCGACCGGTGGCACCCTGAACGCCGCCGCGCAGCTTCTGACACTGGGCGGCGCGCGGATCATCGGCATTTTCGGTGTGGTCGGACTGCCTTTTCTCCATTATGAGAAGGTACTGGCCAGCTATCCGGTGAAAACGCTCATCCAGTATTCCAGCGAGTAGCGGTACTCTCAGCAAATCCGAGGAAGCAGCAGACCTCGTGGAAAATCCACGACTCTCGTGCCGCCCACGCGCGTCCTTGTAAGCACAACGCCCGGGTTGTCGGCTGACACCCTGCCGACACTTCGCGCCTCTCTCCCGAGCGGCTGGGCATGAAGGATATCAAGGGCGGCAGATTCGCTGCCGCCTGCCACCACAGCCACGAACACCCCCTCGTTGGCGACCTCCAGGGGGTTCAAGCCGAGCAGGCTCGCCACGGTCCGCACCTCGTCGCTGACCGGCATCGCGGCGTCTTCCAGGAAGATTCCCCACGGGGATCCCTGCACGATCTCGTTCACCACGGATGCAATCCCCCCGCGGGTGGCGTCGCGCATGAACCGAAGCCCGTCGCCAAGCGGAAAAAGCCCGCTGACCGCCGGGAACAGGCATGCCATGTCCGAGTGCAGCGACGCGGCAACGGGAAGGGATTCACGTGCCGCGAGAACGGTGAGTCCGTGCGAGCCGATGGGTGCAGAGACGATCACGGCATCCCCCGGCTCGACTCGCCGGGGTGATAGGGGGAGGGGGAACACCTTTCTGCCGACTCCCGTCGACGTGACGTACAAGCCTCCACCCTTCCCCCGCGGCACTACCTTCGTGTCACCGGTGACGACGCGGACGCCTGCTTCCCGCGCTGCCAGGGCAGCGGAGCCCAGGGCGCGGCTGAGATCCTCGAGCTGGAAACCTTCCTCGATCACAAGGGCGAGGGCGATGGCCAGCGGCCTGGCTCCGCTCACTGACAGGTCGTTGCACGTCCCGAAGATGGAAAGCCTTCCGATGTCGCCGCCAGGGAAAAACGGCGGATCCACGACGTATCCGTCGGTGGTCATGAGAATGTCGGAGCCACTCTCTACGGGACCGGCGTCAAGGAGCTCCGTGAATGATTCACTTTTGAACAGCGGGTGAATCACCCGTTCCACCAGGTCGCGGGAGAGGGCTCCGCCGCTGCCATGCTCCAGCCGCACTTCGCCGGTGCTTCTCACCGGGAGCTCCCGTAGCGGAAATACGCGGCGCAGGTGCCCTCGGAGGACACCATGCAGGGCCCGACCGGATCGTCCGGCGTGCACCGGGTGCCGAAAAGCGCGCACTCGGGAGGAGTGGACATGCCCGCGATCACTCGCGAACAAAGGCAGCCGGGCGGCTCGTGGTCTTCGGCAGGGGGAATGCCCAGGTTCCTTTCCGCGTCTGCCCCCGAAAGCCACGCCTGCAGGCCCAGTGCCGCGCCGGGAATCGGGCCGAGTCCGCGCCACGTCTCCGTGCGCGGCTCCAGTGCGCGCGCGACCAGTTCCAGTGCACGGGGATTTCCTCCAGCCGAAACCGCGCGCGTGTAAGCATTCTGAACACGGCTTTCCCCTCTCAGGATCTGCCGTAAGACCTGCAGGATGCCGAGGAGCATGTCCATGCCCTCGAATCCGGTGATGACCCCGGGCCTGCCGCCGCTGCCTTCAAGAAAAGCATACGCGTCGGAGCCGATGATGATCGACACGTGACCGGGCAGGATGAAGCCGTCAATCCCGTGGTCAGGGTTCCCAAGGAGAAAACGCAGGGCCGGAGGAACGGTCTTGAAAGCAGTGTAGAGGAAGAGATTGTCCACTCCCTGCTCCCGCGCCTCCAGGAGCGCGGAGATGATGGTCGGCACGGTGGTCTCGAATCCCACGGCAAGGAAGACTACGGGGCGGCTTTGGCCTTTCGCCATCTCCACCAGCTCGTGCGGGGAGTAGACAAGCTTCACCCGGCCCGAGCCCGCCAGGGAGGACAAGGTCCGTCCTGATGCGCCCGGCACTTTCATCAGGTCGCCGAAGGTCGCAACATCAGCGCGTTCTTCCGCGACAAGGTTGATCGCGTTGTCGATATAGCCGGACGGCGTGACGCAGACCGGGCAGCCCGGCCCGGAAACCAGGGTGACGTCGGACGGCAGGAGGGACGGGATCCCCTGCTTTCGAAGCTCGACGGTATGCGTGCCGCATACCTCCATGAGCCTGACCGTTCGGCCGATCCGTGCCGTGACGTCGTGTATTTCCGAGACGAGGCTTCGGGCAAGCCGGCTCTCGTCGCTCATCGCACCGAGCCGGTTTCTCCTGAAAGCTCGGCGAGCTTCCTGAACAGCTCCAACCGCTCCTCGGCATCGGCAAGGGTAAGCGTCTCGATGGCGTAGCCGGCATGAACAATCACGTGATCACCCGGCTGGGGATTCTTCAGCAGGGAAATGTCGATCTCCACCTGGACGTTTCCTTCGGACACGACGGCCCGGCGTGCATCAACGATTCTTTCTATCTTCATGGGCGTCGCGAGACACATGGCGCACCTCCCCGGATTACCATTCGAACCACGCCTGGCCGACAGACAACCCGCCGTCACCTGCCGGAGCCCGGACATTCAGGAAAACCTCAAATCGTTTCTTGATCAAGAGGGGAACCAGGAGCTCGCGGAGCAGCAGGTTCTGGAACACGCCCCCGGAGAGCGCCAGCACGGAAAGCCCCGTGTGGCGCCGCATTTGCAGGGCGCCTTCGACACACGCCAGCGCAATCGCCTCGGTGGAAGAGCAGGGAGAGGGCCGGGACACGCTCCTCCGTGCCGCCCTCGAGAAGTGCCGCCAGCAGGGGACGCGGGTCCAGGAGAAAAAGCCTGCCATCAGCCGGGCCGGGAAGCATGCGGACCAGCTCGCTGACTCTTCGGCTGCGCGGCAGCGGCAGGACTCCGGAGGCGCCGTCCCGGTACGCCTGCAGCCCTTTGCCTTCCAGCCGGATTGGCCCTTCGCCTTCATAGCTGGCATGGTCCACGAGTCCAAGGATTGCTGCCGCGGCGTCGAAGACCCGGCCCAGGGAGGTAGTCACCGGGCAGTTCACGTCAGCCGTGATCATCGCCCGGAGAATGGATTCCTCGGAATCATTCAGACCGTGGAGCCTTCCGGCGGCGCTGTCGCCCAGAAGGGCGAAGGCTGTCCGCGGCGGATGGAGGACCGCGGCGTCCCCGCCGGGCAGCGGAAAAGGCGCAAAGCTGCCCAGGCGGGTGAATCCGGTCCGCGTTGCGTGCAGGAACTCGCCGCCCCAGATGCTGCCGTCTGTTCCATATCCCGTCCCGTCGAAGCACAGCGCAAGCGACTCTTCCAGCCCGTGCTCGGCCATGACGGAGAGGGCGTGGCCGAAATGGTGCTGGACACCCCTCCGGACTGCACCGCCGGGAGCAACCCACAGCGAAGAATGGTACAAGGGGTGCAGATCGTGCACCACGACGTCCGGCGCTGCACCGTACAGGTCGAGCACCTGGCGGACCTGCTCGGAAAACTGCGCAAGGTTTTCACTTGAATCCAGGTCGCCATTGTGCGCACACAGGTGCAGGTCGCGGCCCCGCGCGAGGGCAGGGGCATTCTTCAGGTCGCCGCCCAGGGCAAGCACAACGCCCCGCACCTCCCGCACAAGCGGGATCAGCCGGGGCACGTAGCCCCGCGAACGCCGCAAAAGGAACGGCGTCGATGCCGGCCCGGTCCGGATGACGGAATCGTCCGTTCGGAATGCAATGCGCCGGTCGTGGCAGAGAAAGACGTCCGCCGTGCCGGCGAGCTTTTGCTGCGCCTCCGCAGGGTCGGTGATGATGGGCTCATCGGCACGGTTGCCCGAGGTCATAATAAGGGCCCGCCAGGGGAGGGCCAGGCCCGGGTGAGTGAACAACAGCAGGTGCAGCGGGGTGTACGGGAGCATGAGGCCCAGCGTTTCCGTGTCGGATACGCTCCGTGTCCACGACTCGGACTCCCGGCGGCGCGGGGCAATCACGATCGGTGCCTCCATGGAGGCCAGGAGCTGTGCCTCTCGTTCTGAGAGCATGCAGAGTGCACGGGCCTCTTCGAGGTCCCTGACCATCAGTGCAAACGGCTTGCGCTCGCGATCCTTGTCCCGCCTCAGCTTCCTTACCGCCCCCGCTGCCCGCGGGTCCGCGGCCAGGTGAAAACCGCCGATCCCGTGAATGGCGACCACCTTCCCCTGCCCCAGCGCGGTGATGGCCGCCACCAGCGGGTCCCCCGTCAGGCGGCGTCCTGCCGCGTCGAAGCACGAAAGCGAAGGTCCGCAGGCGGCGCAGGAGTTCGTCTGGGAATGGAAACGCCTGTCCGACGGATCCGCGTATTCCGCCTCGCATGATGGGCATGGCGTGAACGGCCGCATCGTCGTGTTCACGCGGTCGAACGGGGTGCGATCGACGATCGAATATCGCGGCCCGCACTGCGTGCAGGTGATGAACGGGTACAGGTACCGCCGGTTGCCCGGCGAAAGGAGCTCTCTTGCGCAGTCAGCGCAGAGCGGGCAGGTCCGGCGGGATGGGAGGAAACGCAAAGGAATCGAGCCCGCTCTCGATGATCCGAAACCCGGTCTCCCCCGCCAGCAGAGCCGCACCGGTTTCCGTCATTGCCTGGATCCGGGCCGCGGGCGGCATGGAGGCGGCGACCTCCGCCGCGAACCGGGAAACACTGTCCGCATCGCCCTGGACCTCCACCACGACCTCGGAGCGCCTGTTCTGCACGAAGCCCGACAGGTCCAGGGAGACGGCGAGACGGAACACCGACGGCCGGAACCCGACGCCCTGAACGGTTCCGCGGAACGTGAAGCGTTTTCGAATCACTGCGGGCAAAGTACTCCGGGCCGCCTTCGCATTGACCACTCCCCGGATCGGGGTGTAGTGTACCGGCATGGCAAAGGTAATTCTGAAGGCGCAGGATCTGGACGGCTACCTGAAGTCTGAAGACAAGGCCACGCTCGACGGCATGAACGCCACGTTTGCGCGGGCGCTGGAGCTGTTCAGTGTGCTGTCCGACGCCTCCCGCGCGGCGCGGCACGACACGGCTACTGGGGACCTCATCACGCTGTTCAACGAGATGGGCCACGCGATGCAGAAGATCGTGGCGCGGGAAGAGCGGGTGCACGTGTACTCCTTCTCCACGCCGCGCGAGGTGCACGGGGAAGTGTCCCGTCTCATCGCAAAGCTGCGGGACGCCCGCACGGAGCACCCCGAGTTCGTGTACTACACCCAGCGCGCCTACGAGCTGCTCTTCAATTTCGCCTTCGGCTCGGCCGCCCCGGACGAAGAAGAACCATTTCATCGTGCGCACGCCGGTGACGCTTCCCGTGCAGAACTTCGCCGTGCACAAGATCCCCGACGTGGACGAGCGCATCGAGGATGCCGTGATGTGCGTCATGCTGCGCGGCGCGCTCCTGCCGTCGATGATCATGTCAAAGGAGATCCAGGAATACTCCTCCCACGGCTACGTCACCCCGTTCGCCCTGTTCAAGATATCGCGGGACGACACGAAGGAAGAAAGCAACATGGAGTACGTGCTGGACCTGGACCGCTCGTACTTCGATCCCGCCGGCCTGGACGGCAAGGACCTGTTCTTCGCCGATCCCATGAACGCGACCGGCGGCAGCCTCGTCACGGTTGTGAAGTATCTCCTCGATCAGGGCGTCAGGCCCCGCTCCATCAAGTTCTTCAACTCCATTTCGGTTCTGAAAGGTGCGCTGCGGATCGTGCGTGCCCTGGAAAAGGCGGAGATCTACACGCTGTGGATGGATCCCGTGCTGAACACGAAGGCGTACATCCTGCCCGGGCTCGGTGACGCGGGGGACCGGATCAACGGACGGGACGACGGCTCCCGGCCCGCGCAACATCATCCAGCTCATCGCCGACTACGGGACGCATATCGTCTCCCTGTACCGGGAGCAGGTGCGCAAGATCGAGCACACGGTGCTGGGGGGTAGATGTTTCTTTTCCTCGTTGCCTCCCTGCCGCTTTTCTTCTGCCTGGTGGTCCTCCTGCCCTGGGGCCCGCGCCAGGCGCCGCCTACCCTGTCCCTTGTTTCCACGTTCCTGAAGGGCGTCCTCCTCTTTTTTCCCGGGGTACCTCGGCCTGCTCATTGTGCGGAGGATCTTCGGATTCTCCTACGACGGTTTTCTGCTCTACCTGTCGCTCCTGCAGCGCGATCACCTGTTCCCGCTCCTGGCGGCGGTCGGGGGATTCCTCCTGCTGCAGAAATCCCTTGCGTTCTCGGCAACGGATGAGGGCATTTTTCTCACTGTCTTCGCCTGCGTGACGGGTTTTCTTTCGATGATGAACATTGCGGATGGTCTGCGGACGTGGGGGAGCTGGGACGGGTACGTGCTGTTCCTGCTGCCGGGCTCTGCGCATTGCCTCGGCGCTGCTTCGTCGCGCTGTCAGCGCAGCGCTTCTACAGGTGGGAAGGGCGTGACGGGTGGCTGTTCTGCGGAGCTGCAGCGGCGTGCGCCCTGGCTCCCGCCGTCTGCAGCTTTCTCTTCACCGTGAGCAGGGTCGGGCTGGTCCATCGTCCTCTGCGTTGCCCTCGCCGTTGCCGGCGTGGCCGCGTTGGCGCTGCGCGTTTCCTCGCGCGCGTGAGGGGCTAGACGCCGCCCCATAGAGCGCGGCGCCGGCTGTCAGACTTTGCCGGCGCTGCCCAGGACGTCCTTGTTCTTCCGTTCGATGAGCTTCGTGAGCTCTTCCCGCGCGGGGCCCAGGTAGTTGCGGGGGTCGAATCCCTTGGGGTCTTCCGCGAACGACCTTGCGGATCATTGCGGTGATGACCAGCCGGCCGTCCGAGTCGATGTTGATCTTGCACACCGCCGAGCACGCTGCCTTGCGCAGCTGGTCCTCGGGGATCCCCGCCGCGCCTTCCATCTTCCCGCCGTACTTGTTGATCATGTCCACGTATTCCTTGACGCACCGACGAGGCGCCGTGGAGGACGATGGGGAACCCGGGGATGCGCCGTTCGACTTCCTCCAGGATGTCGAACCGCAGGGTGGGCAGGGGCTCGCCCGGCTTGACCTTGAACTTGAACGCGCCGTGGGATGTCCCGATGGAGATCGCCAGGCTGTCCACGCCGGTCTTCTTGACGAAGTCCTCGACGTCATCGGGGTTGGTGTAGTGCGAGGTCTCCGCGTGGACCTCGTCCTCGATGCCGGCCAGGACGCCCAGCTCGCCTTCCACGGTCACGTCGTGGGCGTGGGCGTAGTCCACGACCTTCTTCGTGAGCTCCACGTTCTTCTCGTAGGGATGCGCGGAGCCGTCGATCATGACGGAGGAGAAACCGCTCTCGATGCAGGACACGCACAGCTCGTAGGAATCACCGTGGTCGAGGTGGAGGGCGACGGGGACCGGCACGCCGGAAGCCTTGATCATCTCCATGGCGCCCTGGGCCATGTACTGCAGGAGGACCTGGTTGGCGTATTTGCGCGCGCCCTTGGAGACCTGGAGGATCACCGGCGAGCGGCTGTTGATGCAGCCCTGGATGATCGCCTGGAGCTGTTCCATGTTGTTGAAATTGTAGGCGGGGATCGCGTACTTGCCTGCCATCGCCTTCTTGAACATTTCGCGCGTGTTCACGAGACCGAGCTGCTTGTAGCTGACCATGGTCACCGCTTCGTTGCCAGGAAATCTACTTCTATTGGGGGAACTGGACTACTATCCGGGGATCGGCATACACTGTCAAGAGCGTGACGTACCGGACCTCCGCGTGATGAAATGCCGCAGCCAATTCTCCTGGTTTCATCCGTTTTCCTGCTCGGCGGGCTGCTGGAACGGCCGCGTGCGTGTTCTCCTTTGAGCAGCCCTTCTGGTCGTCCCTCGGTGACGCTCCCGGGCTGAAGGCCTCGCTGGCCGCTGAGGCGGCCAGGCAGGGGTATTTGCCGCGCATCGACATCGGCCGGGGAGCCCCGGATCCGTTGTCGGCCCTGGTCAGCGCCGTCTCAACGGGCCGATGCGACGTGGTTGTCGTCGGGCCGCTCCTGTCATTCGAGTGGGCGGGTTACGTGCCAAAGTTTCCGCGCACCGGTTCGTCCTGATCGATGCCCCGGTTCCGCCACGGGATTCTCCCTCGAATGCCGTGTTCCTCTCCTTCGACAGGACAGCGGCATTCCGGGACGCGGGGCGCGTCGCGGCCGAGTCGGTCCGGGGCAGGCCGGGCGCGCCGGATGCCGCAGAGCCCCGTTCCGCGCCGGGCGCGCGTGTCGGAGTCCTCACGAGCGATGACACGGGGCTCTCCGCCGCCGAGACTGCAGCCTTCTCTCGCGGCGTGGCCGGTTCCCTGGACGGAGGCTTACCGGTGACGACAGACCCTTCCAGCCACGGCGGACAGGAACGCCATCAGGGCGGCGATCGAGCAGATGAGACGCGCCGGGCGTCGAAGTCTTCCTCCTCGGACTCGGAGAGCATGACCCCCTGGCGCTGGAAGCGCTTCGTGACGCCGGCGGCTCCGCGGTGGTCGCCGACTGGGAAGCTTCAGGCGCGTTTCCCGGCGCAGGTTCTCGCGTCCGTGGAAGAAGATGTTCCCGGCGGCATAACGCGCGCGTGGGACGCGCTTCGCGCGGGCAGGTGACGCGCGTGACGGGCCTGTCAGGCTGGTCAACGGGAAAAAGATTTGACAACGGGTATGGCGGGAAATATAATTTCCGTTGAATCGTCATGGAGTATTTCTCGCGTGAACAGAAGGAGACGGGCATGAGGCCAGGATTGAGATCGTTCCTCGGCATGGTGCTTGGCATGGCACTCTTTTTCGCCGCTGCGCTCGTCATGGGGGACGAGTTCACGCAGACCATCACCTCGAGAAATCTCGCCTACTTTCGACGATCCGGCAACGGCCGGCAACTGGATCGTGCAGGGAAGCAAATATGCACACCCATGGCTTCCCCCAGATGCAGCTGGTGCGCGCGTGGCCCGAGGCGCTGTACGGCAAGAACAAGGACAACAAGAACCTGTTCGCACTGGGCGTCCATGCGAAGTTCGACCGCAAGTCGTACAACTACATCGAGATCATCCCGGCGGAAAAGGACAGCTCGGGGAAGCTCCAGCCGAAAGCCATCCCCATCCCGGGGCGCGTGAGGTCCATCGACATGTGGGTCTGGGGCGCGAACTACAACTACACCCTGGACGCGCACCTGCGTGATTACCAGGGAATCGACCATGTCCTTCACCTCGGGTCCCTCCAGTTCGCCGGGTGGAAGGACCTGTACGCACACGATTTCGGGGGCCATTCCCCAGTCGCGCTCGTACATCCCGCGGTACGCGGGCCTCGAGCTCACCAAGCTCGTGATCTGGACGGCCCCGGACGAGAAGGTGGACGACTACTATTTCTTCGTCGACGAGATCAACGTGCATTACCGACCTCTTCGAGACGCGGTTCGACGGGGAGGATCTTGCAGAACCTGACACGCTGAACAATCTCTGGCAGCAGGGAACCAAGTAGGAGACGGGAAGATGAAGACACGATTGACGATCGCCCTGCTTGCCTTCGCGGTTCTCCTTGGCTCTCCCGCGTTCGCGCAGAACGTCGCTGCCGGGGAGCCCAACGCCTGCCGACATCGGCAAGGACCAGGCCCAGCAGCTGCTGAAGGAAGTATCGGTGGACAAGTTCGAGGACGCGGCCTATCTGGTACCCGTCCATGGCCCTGGACATGGGAATCGCGCAGGCGAAGCGCCTCCTCGGGTCGCCCGCCGGGAAGCAGCCCATCCCGGACTGAAGGCACCATCGGGATCAAGGAAGACGACAAGTACGTGCTGGGCGTGAAGGTGAGCTTCTTCCACCGCGGCGTGGCCGAGTTCAGCGTTCACCCGCAGAACCCGATCCCCGTCGAAGGAATCGTGAAGACCCTCTCCGTCTGGGTGGTCGGCCGGAACTTCAACCACGTGCTGAAGATCCAGTTCACCGACTATCGCGGTCAGCCGCAGGAGCTCACCATCGGCACGCTGAACTTCATCGGATGGAAAAAGCTCACCGTGGCCATCCCGCCGAGCATCCTTCAGACCGAGTACCACTACACGTACCGCAGCGGCATCCGGATCACCGGCCTGAAGATTGAAACCGACCCGCTGGATTCCTTCGGCACCTACTACGTATACTTCGACGACCTGCGCGCCGTGACCGACCTCTTCGGAGAATCAAAGCGGGACTCGGACGACATGTCCGACGGCTGGTGAGGCCCGACCCTTCCCGGCACACGCCGCCCTTGTGGTTTTCTTCTCGGAGGACCACGAGGGCTTTTCTTTGTCCAACCCGAATGGTAGACTTGTTCCATGACTCCTGAAGAGGAGGTGAGAGGCCTCAACAAGCTCATCCGGCAGTATGAGACGGTGTACCGCACCACTCCGGACCCGGACCAGAAGGTCAGGGCGCAGCGGCAGTTGAAGGACCTGCAGAGCTACCGGGAGAAGTTCCTGGCGATCCATGTCATCAACGAGCGGGACCTCGTCGAGGAAAAGGAGGACGGGGACGATCCTCTGGAGTCCGCCCCGCATTCTCATGGCGCTGCTCGCGAAGAACAGCACCGGTTCCCGCGCCGAGGCAGTGCTCCCGTTCAGTCCGGCAGAGGCAGAGCCGACGAGGATCCAGCTCGAAATGTTCCACCTCGCCCTGTACATGCGGTACTACGAAAAGGAGTTCCTCCCGTTTCTCACAGAGAAGCAGATGAAGCTGGATTTCGGGCTTTCATTCGACCGCGACCGTTTCTACAACACTTTCAGGCGCTTCAGAGAAAGATCGACGCCTATCGCGACGAGAACAGGCGGCTTGCAGGAAGGAATGGTGGGCCGCGACATGGCGCTGGAGGTCCGCAAGCGGACCTCCATGCTCACCCGGCTCATCCAGGCAGAGGCGGCCCGTTTCTTCCGCGCAATCGGGCGATTCTGCGCCGAGCTGATCGAAGACGCGCACGGTGACATGGTGAAGTGCCTCAACTGCAACGGTGTGGTCTCCTTCGACTCGATAGAAGGCGTCCGCGTCCTGCAGGGGCGTACCGTGGGCGGCGCCCTCGGCGACCTGCAGTTGTTCGCTGCGGAGGCGGTTGCCTATCTGAACATCCCCGAGATCGAAGGCCAGGAGAGCGACCGTGCAGATCGACATTGAGGCGAACACCACCATCGGCGAAGAATCGTTCTTCGAGGGCCGGTTCGCAATCCGCGGGAGCCTTCGCATCGACGGGCGGTTCGAAGGCCAGGCGCTCCTCGTGGACCAGCTGCAGATCGGACCCAAGGGCAGGGTGAAAACCAACATCATCGCGACGAGCGTCGTCGTGGAAGGGCTGATCATCGGGAACATCACCTCGTCGCGGCGCATCCTGCTCCTTGTCAACAGCCCGCGTCCTGGGCGACATCAAGACGCCGGAGCTCATCATCCAGGACGGCGTGATCCTTGAGGGGCGCTGCACGATCAGCCACGTGCAGATCGAGAACACCCCCGACGTCATCCAGGGGCTGTACAACAGGAAGTAGGCCGCAGGGAAGCGCTTTATCCGCGGGGGCAGGAATCGAACGGCAGGAAACGCCTTGGAAAACCCCCGGCTCTTGACATTTCGGCCTCCCTCGATTACATATCAGCCGTACGCGATTCCCGGTAGTGTAACGGTAGCACAAAAGACTCTGGATCTTTTTGTGGGGGTTCGAATCCTCCCCGGGAAAGGACAACACGCGGGAAAACATCCCGCACGGGAGAGCGGCCCCTTCGTCTATCGGTTAGGACATGAGATTCTCAATCTTAAAAGAGGGGTTCGATTCCCCTAGGGGCTAACGAACTACGAGGGCGGTTGTCGAGAGATGGCCGCCCTTTGCTTTTTTCCCTGAGCGCTCTGGATCAGCCTGCTGGCGGGGAGAAGAGAATACCAGTATAGTGGAAGTGCGGAGGTGGCATGGTCACCGTCAAGATCGTTGTGGAAAAGCATCCCGAAGGGTACGTGGCCTATCCTCTGGGAATCGACGGGGTCATCGTCGGGCAGGGCGAGAGTTACGAAGAGGCTCTGGCGGATGTACGGTCGGCCATCCGATTTCACATCGAGACCTTTGGACCCGAGTCGCTGGGGACCGAGACACCGGTGCTGGAGGCCTTCGTAGCCGAGGCCGCGGTGTAGTGCCGAAGTTCCCGGTTGACGCTCCCAAGAGACGTGTCGTCAGGGCGTTGGAGGCTCTTGGGTTCGTGATGGTTAGGGAGCGAGAGCACATCGCGATGGTCCGAAGCAATCCGGACGGCAGCAAGACTCCCCTTACGCTTCCCAACCAACCGACCATAAAAGGATCAACTCTCCGAATAATTTGCCGCCAGAGTCGCATCTCTCGTGAGGACTTCGTCGCCGCCTACGGGAACACCTGACCGTTCCCTGTACCAATTCCAGGCGCCGTGGACTCCTGGCACCCCAATCCGATCACGGCATGCTCTCCGTTTATCCCCCCGTAACAGGGCATCAGGCTGTAGGCTATCCGGATCACGAACGGCCGGCCGGTTTGGGGTTTTCCTCCCCTGGGGGCTAACGAACTACGAGGGCGTCCTCAAGCGGGACTCCTTTTTCATCATGGCGTCGACGGGAATGGTGCGCTCAAAGCGCGCCGAACATCAGCCAGGCGCCGGTGGGTACGGGGCTTCCGCCTGCCGGCTCGACGGAAACGCCCAAGCCGTGAAAGTCGCGAAAATCCACGGGCACGGAGAGCAGTACTGAGCCGTACCCCTGGGCGTCCACGCTGAACAGACCTGCGCGCCTGCGTTCTGCGCCGCGGATGAGCCATACCTGGTAGCGGTGCGCGGCGTCGAGCCAGGGCAGGCCGGTGACGGCGAGCACCCCCTCGCGGTCGCCCATGTCGAGGACGACGGTGCCATAAGCACCGCGCGCGTCCCCTGTGCCCGCGAGGGTCGAGGTCAGCAGCGGGGTTGCCCCGGCCGGGCCGGGACGCTGTATGACGCCTGTCCACTGGAGAAGATTTCCCGTGACGAGCGCGGCCACGAACACTGCGGCCATGGCAGACAGCGCCGGGCGCCAGGCCCTGGACCGGGAGGGTCGCGGGGTCCTCAGGCCGCGCAGGATCCTGAGCTCCAGTCCCGCGGGCGGTTCGGCCGCTGGTGCGGCGGCTGCCAGCAGATCGACGACCATGCCGTAGGACTCCAGCTCGGCGCGGCACGCAGCACAGCGCGGCAGATGCGTTCTGACGACGCCTTCCTCCTCGGGATCGAGGCATCCCAATGCGTAGCCGGCCAAGAGATCGCGGATGGCATGTTCGTCACTCATTGGCATGTTCCTTCGATGCGCACTCGCGCCTGGTATATACACCAAGGAAGGGCAGTACCGGGATTGTCATGGTGAGCACTCCTCCCCGATTCTGCCGCGCAATTTGCGCATGGCGTCGCGGATCCGGGTCTTCACGGTTCCCAGAGGCTCGTCCAGCAATTCCGCGATCCTTGAGTGGGTGAGCCCCTGGAAAAAGGCAAGTGCGAGCGCCCGCCGTTGCTCGTCGGGCAGTGTGGCGAGAGCGGTCCTCAATTCGTCGCGGCAGTGGCTGCGCGCAAGGTCGTCCGTGGGATCGGACGATGAGGTGTCCACGGTGGATTCAAGATCGTCCCAATCCGCCGTAGCACGGCTGCCGGCCGACCCTCGCTGCCGTGAGACGTCGATGGCTCTGTTGCGCGCGATGCGCTTCAGCCACGTCGACACCCGGGCCTTATCTGCGCGATAGCTTGCCGCTTTCTCCCACACCCGCTGGAACACATCCTGGGTGACCTCCTCGGCTGCCGACGCATCACCCAGAACCCTGAGCGCCATTCCGTACGCTAGCTTTCCGTATCGGCGGTACAGGTGGCCGACCGCCTGCTGGTCCCCGCGGGCGATCGAGTCGATGAGATCGTGATCGCTCTGCTCTCCTGCCTGCATGGTCCCCGATTCTACCGTAGGGCGTGCGGCTGGTATACCGCGGGCCACCGGCGGGAGACCTCGCGGCCTCCCCTGAACGCCTGGATGATGGTGCCAACCAGGCTCTCGTCTGCGTCACCAAGCTCACGAGAGACCCGCTGAGCCAGCGTGTCAGCCTGCGCATCGACTTCCTTGCCCGCATTCCCGCTCTTGGAAAGCTCAACGCTGATGTAGTAATTCTTCCAGACCTTCCACATGAAAGTTCCTCCTGCGCGCGTGACTCGCGTGTTCGGATCGACCCGCCGGGGTGGACCCGGCGGGGCCCTCCCCTTACGATTGTTGGTTCACGAAGTCCGCGATCTTCTCCAGAAGCTCACGGGCGTTCTTGTTGCCGGCCTTTTCCAGGATGATGTACTGCTGGACTGCCTTCGCAAGGTTGCCCAGCTGAAGGTAGGCCTCCCCGTAGTACTCACGCGCTTCGGGGAAGTTCGGTTTCAGCTTCAGGGCCGTCTCATAGTAGGAGAATGCCCCGTTCACGTTTCCCATCTTCCGCGTGCAGAACCCCAGCATGTTGTAGGCCTCCGCGTAATCGCTTTTCAGCGAGATGGCATTCTGAAAATCGGCGGCTGCCTCCTGGTACTTGCCGGCGCTCGAGGCAGAGTAGCCCACGCTGTACCAGTCCGAGGCGCTGCTCGGGCCTGTCGACTTGCTTGCCGTTCCGCCGCCACCACCGCCGCTTGTTCCCGCCGCGAAAACCGTGCTAGCGGCCAGAAGCGCAACTACGAAGAAAATGTTTCGTTTCATTCGATGACCTCCGCCACCAGATACGCGGACGGCTGTAGTTTGGATGGGTCTTGGTCGAAAATCAGCTTTCCCGTATTCGCGCAGGACTTCGTACGAATGCGACAGCGCAGACTCGGGGATGTCCAGCGCGGCCACTGTTCGGTCGAGTATTGCGCGGCCGCCCGGGCGAACGGCCCAGATATCGATATCGGCGAATGCTGCGTCCGAAGTGCTGAGCAGGTCATCGATTATCGACCGAATATTCTGGTCGATGAGCCGCGCGACATGTGCGGACAGGCGCATGTCGAATCCGGGCGCCGAAAACCCGGTACATTTAACGGTGATGAGGTCAGTGATTGCACGGCGGTCGAACCCCGGCAGGCCGGAAACGGCGAGGAAGGGGCTGGCGGGATATGGCCGTCAGGGATTTTCGGCCGTACCTTATCCTATTGGCTGCGTCCCCAACGGATGCGCAAAGGAGATCTCGTATGAGCAGGAAGCCCGTGCAGGGCCGAACGGCCCTTCTTTTTTGTGTGCTGGGCATGTTCACTAGCTTCGGGGTGAAAGTCCCCTCGCCAACCTGATGGAGGTGAAGGCGTAGCGAAACGCAAGGGCACTTATCTCGTGAGAGCGTGTCCGAAAGAAGCGTGGAACAAAGGCGCGAGCCGACGAACAGAAACTGGATACAAGGCATACCGAGTCGGGCGAGCGGGCAAATGACCGTAAAGCCCATATCCATCAAAGATTCGGGTTGTAGATCCAGCGGTTGTGCGCTGAAGGCGGGTGAACTTACCCCAGGAGGTCTGGCAGATGTCCTGGAATCAGGACTGAGGGATTCGCGAGGATTCCTGATCGTCTGCCAGAAGTCAGCAGAGGGCATAGTAGGGTCGTTGACCTGAAGGCCCGAACGGCAAGAGAGACGAGTACGGGGAGCAACTCGAAGTGGAGAAGCGACAGAAAATCCAGTACGAGCTGGCCTTCACGGGCGAAGGAAGGGGTGAAGCCTCCAGGGCGCCCGAGGAAGGGATCGAATCCACGGCGGCGAAACTCGGTACGGAAAGTCAGGCGAACACGGACAAGCTGATCGAGGAGGTATGTGAGAAGGAGAACCTGAAGGAAGCGCTGAGGCGCGTGAAAGCCAACGCAGGGGCGGCGGGAGTTGACGGAATGACGGTGAAGGAACTGCCGGATTTTCTGCGGGAGAATTGGCCGCGGTTGAAAGAACAGCTTTTGTCAGGGACCTATCGGCCACAGCCTGTGAGGCGGGTAGAGATACCGAAAGCGGGAGGAGGCACGAGAAAGCTCGGCATTCCCACGACGGTGGATCGATTCGTGCAACAGGCGGTGCTGCAGGTTCTACAAAAGCGCTGGGACCCCACATTCAGCGAAAACAGCTACGGATTCAGGCCGGGGCGATCGGCACATCAGGCGGTGGCGAAAGCGCAAGAATATATCCAGCAAGGCTATGACTGGGTCGTAGACTTGGATTTGGAAAAGTTCTTTGACCGCGTGAACCACGACGTACTGATGAGTCGCGTAGCCAAAAGGATCAGCGACAAGCGCATGCTAAAACTGATCCGAGGGTTTCTGAGCTCGGGAGTGATGGAAAACGGGCTTGTGGGCCCGACGGATGAAGGAACGCCACAAGGCGGTCCTCTTTCGCCGCTTCTTTCCAATCTGCTGCTCGACGATTTGGACCGAGAGTTGGAGCGACGTGGGCATCGCTTCGTTCGCTACGCAGATGACAGTAATATCTACGTGAAAAGCGAGCGAGCGGGCCAGCGAGTGATGGAAGGCGTGAAGCATTTCCTTACACGTAAGCTCAGGCTCAAAGTGAACGAGTCGAAGAGCGCGGTGGCACGACCCAAGGATCGGAAGTTTCTCGGGTTCAGCTTCACGAACGGAGAGGTGGTAAAGAGGCGCATTGCGCCCAAGACCATCCTGCGTTTCAAGGAGCGAATTCGGGAGCTGACACGGCGGACACGCGGAATCAGCATCGAGCAGATGATCGAAGAACTTCGCCGCTACATGATCGGATGGCGGGGCTACTTCGGATTCTGCCAAACCCCCAGCATACTCACGGACTTGGAAAGATGGACCCGAAGGCGTCTACGCTGTGTGATCTGGAAACAGTGGAAGCGCGGAAAGGTTCGCTTCAAGGAACTGAGATCGCGCGGGGTCGGCAAAAGCCTCGCTGCCAAGACGGCGGGGAGCGCACACGGACCATGGAGGCTGAGCAACAGCCCTGCTCTGAACGTTGCGCTGCCGAATGCTTTCTTCAACTCCCTCGGCCTCCGGCCACTTGTCACATGAATGCTCAATCTTGCCGAACCGCCGTATGCGGACCCGCATGTACGGTGGTGTGACAGGGAAAACCCGTGAGGGTCAACCTATGTCGATCGATTGTTCTTCTTCTCGGAGTGACAGCAACCGCCGGCTTCGCCCAGGCGGCACCTTCCGCCCCCATCAGCGGCACGATCGTGTCGATCAACGGGACGAATGTCACCCTCACTATTGCCGACAATACGCAAAAGACCGTCGTGCTCCAAGCGAGCACGCTCGTCGTGGAGCGGGATCCGGCGGAGTTGAATCAGATCCAGACCGACGACGCGCTGGCAGTGACGTCACACAGATCAGGAAAGGACCTGGTCGCGTCCAGCATCAACATCTTTTCCAAGGAGATGTGGAACGTGGTGCGCAAGGGCCAATGGGTGATGCCCACAGGAGACATGATGACGAACGCAACGGTGAGCGAGTATGTGCAAGACGTGAACGGGCACATGCTCACCATGAAGTACGCCGACGGAACATCCACGATCACGGTGCCTGACGGGATCCGGATCCACCGCCTCGTGAGCATGAAACCGGCTGCCCTTGCTGCAGGCATGCAGATCATCGTGCGCGGAACGGCCGAATCAAATGGGACACTGAAGGCTGCGTTCATCAGCTTTGATGGGCCCGCGAAGAGCTGATCCGCCTGGGACCTCTTTCGCCGGCTAGGGCGCGGGTGACTTCGCGAATCCCCTGAATACCGTGGGAAGGTTCCCACCGTTGCGGTAGTACTCCAGCTCCACCAATCCGTGGAATAACCTCCACCGTATACTCAGGCGGAGGCAACAGATGAAGCTAAACGGAATTGAGGGAACAAGGTCACCGCGGTTGGGATTCTTGGCAGTTCTGCTCATCGGGTTCCTGGCCGTTTCTTGTTCAAGCCCGATGTATACCAGCGGCGGCACGGGTTCAGGAAGCAATAGTATCGCGAGTCCTCCGGCCGGAGGTCCGCCCTATAAGGTGACCTATTTTAACTTCACGGTAGACACTTACGGGAACACTCCCGTCGACAGCAACTCGTATGCCGCCGGCCAGACGGTCACGGTCCTTGGGAATGTTGGAGTTCCTCCCCTCACTTGGGCGGGATTCACTTTCAGGGGATGGAACACCATGCAAACGGTGGCCAACAACCTTGATGGTGGTAATGGTGGCACCTTCTATGCCCCAGCCGCCACCTTCGTGATCAATTCAAACGTCTATCTCTTCGGGGTTTGGCAATGAATGATGAAAGTCCTGGCGGTGCCCTGCCTATCTTGTTGAGGTGGCGCAGGATGGTGTCGGGCGAAAAGACCTGTCTGTTCAGCCCCCCATGCCCTCGCCCCGACCGATGCGGTACTTCCCTGCTCCGATGAGAGATACCACAAGCGCGGTCAGCAGGTACAACGCCTCTGCTTCCAGCCCCCACGTCCGGTGCGATGGATGACAAAGGTCTTCGGGAGCAGGAGCGAGTGTCGGCTCGGCGCCGCACATACCTTTGACAGAGCTGGTCAACCTGATAATCTCCGAGTCATGGTAAAGCGCATTGGCGAAATCATGGTTGCCTTAGGGGCCATGAATCCCGACCAGGTAGAGTCGGTTCTCGTGGCACAACGCACGGGGGACAAGCGCCTTTTTGGCACGATCGCGCTCTCCCTGGGTTTCATCGAAGACAACGCCCTGCGGCGATATGCCGATTATCTGGATTTGCACGCAGAGGACGTGGTGTAAGCCGCAATCGAGATGATGCGTTTCATTTTGACGTCCTGAGAATCAATTGCCGGAATAGCTCCGATCTCGGCGAATCGACGTGTGGACCACCCTTTGGCCTTAAGCTCGAAATTCCCGTTCCCCAGCCCCTTGCTCCTCCATCAATCGTGAAGACCTGCCCCGAGATGTAGTCCGAAGCCTCCGAGGCGAGAAAGAGGGCAAGCAGGGCAACCTCCCGCGGCTCGCCCAGCCTTCCGAGGGGAACCAGGCTGATTGAATGGTTGATGATTGCGGGGTCTGCTTCGAAGGGTTTGATCATGTCGGTGCGGATCATCCCCGGGGCGATTGCGTTTGCAGTGATATTGCGAAAGCCATTACATCCAATGCCCAGAAGGCATCACACAGGTGGCGTGGGTGGTGGAGGACCTGGATAAGGCCGTGGAGATGCATCATCGCCTTTTCGGGATCGGGCCCTGGCATTTCTATCGTTATGGCCGCTCTCCGCTCTCAATGATGCGGAGAAACGGTAATGACGCTGAGTATGCCATGGATACCGCAGTGGCGAACGCGGGAACGACCAGGCTGGAGCTCATCCAGCCCATTCACGGTGACACAATATACGATGAGTTTGTCAGGAAAAACGGGTATGGGAAGGTCCACCACTTCGGGCTTGCTGTTGACAATATGCAGGAATCTCTGGAAATCGCCCGGCGGGCAGGCTTCAGCGTTACCATGGAGGGAAGCGGCTACGGCCTCGACGGGGACGGACACTTCGCCTACCTGGACACCGAGCAAACCTTCGGCATTACTCTGGAGCTTATGGAGAGACCCAGGAGGCGGCGGACGCCGTGGAAGATCTTTCCTGCGCCTGAAAATTGACAAGCAGGGGGCAAGCGCGCGCAAGTCAGGATACACCGCTGACGTCATTGTTCACCAGCGGGTGCTCGACGAGGGATTTTCGTTCATCACGAAGCCGTTCTCGCAGGCCGACCTGGCCGCGAAGATCCGCGCGGTTCTCGAGGGGTGAGCGGAGCCGCAGATGGAAAGACTTGGCTCAAACTACCAGCCGCAGATCCATGACCACGATTACGCCGCCGCCTACCTGTCGACGCCGCTGGACAGCCGTGGGCTGATCGATGCGTCGGGCAGGGATTTCGAGTCCCTCAACGGCCAGTGGAGCTTCGGCGCGGATTGGTACGACACCTGCCTCCGGTCCCGGTGGTTCCTGGAACGTGAGCGTGACGTATCGGGACGCCCGCTCCCCCTGGATTACGACTGGGAAGCCTGGGGGACAATGACCGTGCCTTCGTGCTGGAACCTGGAGCGCGAAGAGCTCCGCTACTTCGAAGGCTCGGGCGTCTACACGAGGGAATTCCCCTACCGGCTGCGCTCAAAAGGGGAACGAGCCTTTCTGCGTTTTGAGGGCGCCCAGTACCGGACCACGGTGTTCCTGAACGGTGTGTGCCTCGGGACACACAGCGGAGGCTCGACGCCTTTCTGCACAGAGATCACGGGGGTTGTTCGCCAGGACAACCGGATCATTGTCGTCGTGGATGCCCGTCGCCGACACGACCGCGTGCCGGAGGAAAATACTGACTTGTTCCACTACGGCGGGATCTATCGAGACGTGCTCCTTTTCAGGACTCCCCCCGCCTTCATCCGCGACTGGTTCCTTCGGCTCTCGCCTGACCGCAGCTTCAAGTCCATAGCCTTCGACCTTCGGGTGCTGGGCGCCGGCCCGAAGGAGGCCCGGCTGCGTATTCCTGACCTCGGCGTAGAGCTCTCTGTACCCGTCATCGACGGGCGGCAAGCGTGCGCGTCCCTGCCCGCCCTGAGTTGTGGTCGCCCGGTCACCGCGGCTGTACGACGGTGTCCTGGAGTTCGGCGAGGACCGCGTGCGGGACCGGATAGGTTTCCGGGGAATCCGGGTGGAAGGCCAGGACATCATCCTCAACGGCGAGCCCGTGTATCTCAAGGGCATATGTGTCCACGAGGACCACCTCGACGAAGGGAAAGACGACGGACGAAGCGACGATTCGCTCCACGATCGCACACGCGAAAGAGCTCAACGCCAACTATATCCGCCTTGCGCACTACCCGCATGACGCCCGTTTTGCCCGCGTTGCCGACGAGGAAGGCATCTTCCTCTGGGCCGAGGTGCCGGTCTACTGGGCCATGGACTTTGCGAATCCCGCCGTCCTGGCCGACGCCGAGAACCAGGTCTCCGAGCTCGTCCTGCGGGATCGAAACCGCGCTTCCGTGGTGATCTGGTCCGTCGGCAACGAGAACCCCGACTCGCGACGAGCGTCTTGCCTTCATGTCCCGCCTGGTTGCAGCGGCGCGCTCACTCGACGGGACACGGCCCGTGTCCGCCGCCTGCCTCGTCGACCACCAGAGGCTGGCCGATCAACGACCGCCTTGCGGATGCTCTGGATATCATCGGGGTCAACGAGTACTACGGCTGGTATGACCCGGACTTCGAGAAGCTTCCGCGCGTCCTGGAGAACTCGCGGCCCGGGCAAGCCCGTCGTGATATGCGAGTTCGGCGCCGACGCCCGCGCGGGTTTCCGGGGCAGCGTCGACGAGCTCTTCACCGAAGACATGCAGGCCCGCGTCTATGAGCGTCAGCTCGAAGTCCTTCGGCGCTGTCCCTACGTGAAAGGGCTCTCACCGTGGATCCTCTACGATTTCCGATCTCCGCGGAGGATCAACCGCCACCAGGAAGGATTCAACCGCAAAGGGCCTGGTCGATGCGGACCGCGTCACCACCAAGATGGCGTTCCGGGTGCTGCAGGACTTCTACGCGCGCGTCCCCTGATCCTGCTCATCCCCTCCATTCCCGGTTGAGATCCTGCCAGGGCCCGCCGTGCTCGTACAGCTCGGGGTGCAGCACCTTCAGCCGCGGATCCTCCACCGTGTCATGCTGCAGGACCATCCATTTCGGGTAGGGGACCCCGGGGTCTGAGACCTGGTCCAGGAGCTTCACGTCGTCTTCACTCAGCCGCAGGTCGCTGGCCTTGATGTTGTCCTCGAGGTGCTCGAGGGTCCGGGCGGCCACGATGACGCTGGTCACCGCGGGCCGGGCCAGGAGCCAGGCAAGCGCCACGCGCGCGGAAGTGGCGCTGTGGCGTCCTGCAACCGTCCTCAACGCCTCGATAACGCGGAACGACGACTCCCGCTCAAGGGGAACAAAGACTCCCGCCTCGGCGAATCGCGTCCCGCTTTTCGGCTTCTGGTCCCGTTCGTACTTCCCGGAAAGGAAGCCGCCTGCCAGGGGGCTCCATACGAGGATCCCTATCCCGTAATGCTCCGCAAAGGACTGGAACTCGTGCTCTAGTCCGCGGCCGACAAGACTGTAATACATCTGCGCTGTGACGAATTTATCCAGCCCGAGCCGCTCCTGCAGATCGATGGCCTTGGCTCCCTGCCACGAAAGATAGTTGCTGAAGCCGACGTAACGGACCTTGCCCTGCCGAACCAGGTCATCCAGTGTCCGCAGGGTCTCCTCCAGCGGTGTGCTTGAATCCCAGCTGTGGACCTGGTAGAGGTCGACATGGTCGGTCTGCAGGCGCTCGAGGCTGGACTCGATTCCCCGCATGATGTTCACACGGGTGGCGCCGCTCCTGTTGAAGTTCTGGCTCATGGGCATGCGCACCTTCGTGGCAAGGACCACCTCGCTGCGTATGCCCTTCAGGGCGTTGCCGAGAAGGCTTTCGCTCTCCCCGCGCGTGTAGACGTCCGCGGTGTCAATGAAGTTGATGCCCCTGTCCAGGGCAAGCTTCACCATCCTTGTTGTCGCCTCCTGGCCGAGGCTGCCCATCTTGTTCTTCCCGAATTGCATGGTTCCGAGGGCAACCTCGCTGACGATGAGCCCCGACCTGCCCAGTGTCCTGTATTTCACGCAAGGTCTCCTTTTTCATTTTCCTTCGCCATTGGCGGCGAAGTTGTTGTAATAGTACTCTATACCGTCAAGCAAAGCCTGCCACGAGGCTTCGATGATGTTTTCATCAACACCCACGGTGTCCCAGGTCTGCTCGCCGTCCGAGGTGGTGATGAACACCCGAACGCGCGCCGCGGTTGCCTTCTCGGGATTCAGAACACGCACCCGGTAGTCTGTCAGCTTCAGCTTCCCCAGGAACGGGTGGAGGGGGACCAACGCGTCCCGCAGCGCCCCGCTCAACGTGTCCACGGGGCCGTCCCCGACCGCCGCGCCCATGAGAAGATCCCCGTTGACCCGGACAAAAAGCCTCCCCACGGTTTTTGTGGGCGTATCGCCG
Source organism: uncultured Spirochaetota bacterium (assembly GCA_963845325.1). GTDB lineage: Bacteria > Spirochaetota > Spirochaetia > SZUA-6 > Fen-1364 > Fen-1364. The sequence continues at coordinate 225,925 of CAWJRT010000028.1, read as the reverse complement.
GCCTTGTAGTTTTCAAGGTGGTAGTTGCTCAGCTCCAGCAGCGGCTTGTACAGCCCGAGGGCGCGCCGGATGACCAGGTCGAACGAGCCTTCCGCCGCCTCGTACTCGTAGCCCTTTTCCTCGAGGCCCTTCAGTTGATCGAGGAGCTTTGAGACGACGTCGGAGGATTTTTCGAAGTCGCCGTAGCGCGCCATTTTCTTGACGATGGTGGACTTGCCGGCAAGCTCGGAAAGCAGGACGCGGCGCTCGTTGCCCACCAGGGCGCCGTCGATGTGCTCCATCAGGCGCGGGGCCTTGCTGATCACGTCCGCATGCTGGCCGGCCTTGTGAGAGAACGCGGCCTCCCCGACGTAGGGCTGCCGCTTGTCGGGGATGATGTTCGCCTTTTCGGCAACGAACCGCGACAGCGCGGTGAGGAGCTTCAGGTCCCGGCACACCCCTGCCCCGTCATCCATCTTGAGGCACAGCGTGGGAATCAGGGTGCAGAGGTTGAGGTTCCCGCACCGCTCTCCCCACCCGTTGATGGTACCCTGAACGTGCGTTGCTCCGAGTGACAGCGCGGTGAGCGCATTTGCCACGGCGTTGCCGGTGTCATCGTGAAAGTGCACGCCCACGGGACCGAGCTCGGCAATGGGAAGCTCGCTCATGATCCGGGCAACTTCGACAGGGAGTGTTCCGCCGTTCGTGTCGCACAGCACGAGGCAGTCCGCCCCGGCAGCGTGGGCGGACCGAAGCGCGGCAACGGCATAGGCGGGATCGTCCTTGTACCCGTCGAAAAAGTGCTCGAGGTCGTAGAACACCTCGCGGCCCTCTGCCTTGAGGGTTGCCAGGGAGTCCGAGATCATCTCCAGGTTCTCATTCTCGGTGGTTTGAAGGACCTCGCGCACGTGCGCCTTCCAGGTTTTTCCGACGACGATGACCGTGGGTGTTTCAGCGGTCAGGAGCGCCGCAATCTGGGGATCGGAGGAGGCTTTCCCGTGAGGCTTCCGCGTGGACCCGAAAGCCACGACCCTGGCGTGACGCAGGCTTTCCTTGCGCATCCGCTGGAAGAACTCCGCCTCCTTGCGATTGGAGAGCGGGAAGCCGCCCTCGATGTAGTCGATGCCGAACTCGTCCATGGCAAGGGCTATCTGGACCTTGTCCTCCAGCGTGTAGCTGATTCCCTGCCCCTGCATCCCGTCTCGGAGAGTCGTGTCGTAGATGACGGTCTTTTTCGGCATCGTCTCAGACGGCGTCGCTGGACTCATCGTCTCCTCCCCGCACCGACTGGTACGCTTTCCATCTGTTCAGGGCGTTCACGTACGCTTTTGCGCTTGCCTCGAGGATGTCCGTGGAAGCGCCCCGGCCCACGAACTTCCGGGCTGCGATTTCCAGCGACACGCTGACCTCCCCGATTGCCTTCCGCCCCGGCGTGACTGCCTGGACGATATACTCGAGGAGCCTGGTCTCGATTCCCAGGGCCCTGTCAATGGCGTTGAATATGGCGTCCACGGGTCCGTCACCGGTGGCCGCCTCCTCGTGGCGCTCGGAGCCGATGCTGATCCTCACGGTTGCCGTAGGTACGGCAACATTGCCCGACTGGATGTTGAAGTAGTCCAGACCGAAGGTTTCCGTTTCATGCCCGAGCTGGTCGGAGACGATGACATACAGGTCGTCGTCGTAGACTTCCTTCTTGCGGTCGGCGATCTCCAGGAATCGCGCGTAAGCCTTCTTTGTTTCGTCCTCGGTCAGCGAGAGACCCAGCTCCGACAGCCTGCTCTTGAAGCCATGGAGGCCGGAATGCCTGCCCAGCACGAGCGTCGTGCCGTCACGGCCCACCGATTCAGGGGTCATGATCTCGTAGGTTTCGCGTTTCTTCAGCATGCCGTCCTGGTGGATGCCGGATTCGTGGGCGAATGCGTTTTCCCCGATCACCGGCTTGTTTCGCGGAATGGGAAAACCGATGGTATTCGACAGCAGGCGCGAGGTGTTCCAGATCTGGCGGGTGTTGATCCCGGTGGTGTAGGGGAGGACGTCCGCGCGGACCGAGAGGGCCATCACGAACTCCTCCAGGCACGCGTTGCCGGCGCGCTCGCCGATGCCGTTCACGGTGACCTCCACCTGCCGCGCCCCTGCCCGGACCGCGGCAACCGAGTTGGCCACCGCCATGCCGAGGTCATTGTGGCAGTGCACGGAAAGAACCGCCTTGTCCATGTTTGGTGTGCCATTGATGATCGCCTGCAGAAAGTCGAAAAACTCGGACGGCATGGTGTAGCCCACCGTGTCAGGAACGTTGATGATCCGCGCCCCTGCCTCGATGACTTTCTCTATGACCCGGCACAGGAAAGGTATCTCGCTCCGGGTCCCATCCTCGGGGGAAAACTCCACTTCCGCGGACTTGTTTCTCGCATATCGGACGGCACGCACCGCCATCTCGAGGACTTCGTCCGGAGTCTTTCGGAGCTTGTACTCCATGTGCAGGGGGGAGGTGGCAAGGAAGGTGTGGATTCGGGAATGCTCAGCGTCTTTCAGCGCATCCGCGGCGCAGTCGATGTCTTTTTCAACGGCCCGGGCAAGTGCCGCGATTGTCGGCCCGCGCACCTGGCGGGAAATGAGGCGGCAGCCCTCGAGCTGGTGCGGCGAGGAGATCGGAAATCCCGCCTCGATCACGTCCACGCCGAGTCGCGCAAGCTGGACCGCGATCTCCAGCTTCTGCTCCACGCTCATGGAGGCGCCCGGCGATTGCTCGCCGTCTCTCAGGGTGGTATCGAAAATTGTGATCCTGTCCATGTGCCGCTCCTTTCAGAGTACCGTTTTCCTGCTTCTTTCCATTGCCACGATTCCGCTCCGCGCCATCTCCGCTATCCCGTAGGGCTGCAGCAGGGCCACGAGGTCGTCGATCTTCTCCGGTGAGCCGGCGAGCTCCACCGTCATGCTCTCGTGCCCGACATCCATGATCTGGGCCTTGAACACGTCCGCCACCTGGAAGATCTCCCCCCGCTGGGGGCCTTTTGCGTTCACCTTCACCAGCATCAGCTCGCGGTTCAGCGAAGGGACGCCCGTGAGCTCAGTCACCTTGATCACGTCGATCAGGCGGTTGAGCTGCTTCTTGATCTGCTCCACCACCGCGTCATCGCCCGTGCAGGCAAGCGTTATGCGCGTGACCGTGGGGTCCGTGGTGACCCCGGCGGTGATGCTCTCCAGGTTGTATCCACGTCCCGAGAAAAGGCCCGAGATCCTGGCCAGGACACCCTGCTGGTTTTCCACGTGCAGGCATATGATGTGCGTCATCCGGTCCCTCCCGTCATGCGTTCATCATCTCGTGGATGCCGGCACCCGCCGGCACCATTGGCCACACGTTGGCTTCCCGATCGATCTGGAAGTCTATGAAGATCGGGCGGTTGGTGATCTTTCGCGCCTCCTCGAGGGCCGGTTGGATTTCCTCCGGCTGCCTGACGCGAATGCCCACGGCCCCGTACGCCTGCGCAAGTTTCACGAAATCCGGGGAGAGGGGAGGGCAGTTTTCATCCGGCGCGGCGCAGTCCGGCGGACAGCTTCTGTTGCGCTCGAGGCAGACCCCGGAGTAGCGGCGTTTGTAGAAGACCTCCTGCCACTGGCGCACCATTCCAAGATACCCGTTGTTCAGGATCGCGACGATCACCGCAACGCCCTCGCTCACCGCGGTGGCGAGCTCCTGGATGTTCATCTGGATCGAGCCGTCTCCGGCAATGTCGATGACGCGGCGGCCGGGATTGCCGAGCTGCGCGCCGATGGCCGCAGGGAAGCCGTACCCCATTGTGCCCAGCCCGCCGGACGTGAGAAAAGACCGCGGCTGGCTGAATGAGTAGTACAGCGCAGTCCACATCTGGTGCTGGCCGACCTCTGTGGCGACGATGGCATCCGGAAACGCCGCGGCGATTGCGCGGAGAACCGCCGTGGGTGAAAGCCTCCCGTTGCCGCTGACCTCCGCCAGCGGGTGCGACCTCATCCATTCATCTGTTTCCGCCACCCACTGCTCGTGAGAGGGCTTCACCGCGTACGGCAGCAGGTCCTCCAGAACCAGGCGCGCGTCACCCACGATCGGGATCTCCACAGCCACGTTTCGAGAAATGGAGGCCGGGTCAATGTCCACGTGCACCACTGAGGCGTGCGGCGCAAACTTGGCGATGTCACCCGTTGCACGGTCGTCGAACCGGGTCCCGACCGCAAACAGGAGGTCGCAGTTCTGCACGGCCGTATTGGCCGCGAACGTGCCGTGCATGCCGACCATCCCGAGAAAGCGGGGGTGATTCGTTGGCAGGACGCCAATGCCCATCAGCGAGGAGACCGTCGGGACGTCCACCACGTCCTGGACCTTGCGGAAGGCCTCGATGGCCCCGGCGATGTGAAGGCCTCCTCCCACGTAGAACAGGGGCTTCTTTGCCAGGGAGAGCGCCTGCGCCGCCTTGCGGATCTGCAGCGGGTGGCCCCGGTACACGGGATTGTATCCCCGGATGGACACGCTCTCCGGCAGGGGTTCGGAGGATGCCTCGATCAGGACGTCCTTGGGGATGTCAACCAGCACCGGTCCGGGCCTGCCGCTTCGGGCGATGAAGAAAGCCTCCCGGATGATGCGCCCCAGGTCCTTCCTGTTCGTGACAAGGTAATTGTGCTTTGTCACCGAGCGGGAGATGCCCACGATGTCGGCTTCCTGGAAGGCGTCGTTGCCGATCATGTTGCGGGTCACCTGTCCCGTGAGCACCACAAGCGGAACGGAATCGAAGTTGGCTGTTGCAAGACCTGTCACCGTGTTGGTCGCACCGGGACCGCTGGTGACAAGGCAGACACCGACGCGGCCCGTGGACCGCGCATACCCGTCAGCCGCATGCACAGCGCCCTGCTCGTGCCGGGCAAGAACCAGCCGCAGGCCCCTTTCCCCGAAGAGTGCATCGAACAGCGGAATGACGACTCCGCCGGGAAACCCGAAGACGATCTCCACATTCTCCACCTTCAGAGCCTCGACAACGAGCTGGGCTCCGCTGCGCGTCATACCGGGCTCCTTTTCACCTCGGCAACGGCGCCGCGCGAGGCCGGTCCGACACTTGCCGCGTAGGCGTCCAGGAATCGGCTGCCCGTCGTCGTGGGCCGGGGTCGGAAGGCGTCCATCCGCTCCTTCCATTGCCGTTCGTCGATGAGGAGGTCCAGCCGCTTGCCGGGGATGTCCACCCGGATCCTGTCGCCTTCCCTGACGATGCCCAGGGGGCCGCCCGCGGCGGCCTCCGGGGTGATGTGACCAATTGAGGCTCCCCGGCTTGCCCCGGAAAACCTTCCGTCCGTGATGAGAGCCACCTCCTTGTCCAGCCCGATCCCCGCAATGGTGGCCGTCGGGGACAGCATCTCCCGCATCCCGGGGCCGCCGCGGGGCCCCTCGTAGCGGATCACTACAACGTCCCCCGGCTTTATCTTCCGGGCAAGGATTGCCTCCTGGGCATCCTCTTCCGAATCAAAGACGCGGGCAGGGCCTTCGTGAACCAGCATTGAGGGATCCACGGCCGCCTTCTTCACGATGCTCCCCTCCGGGGCGAGGTTGCCCTTCAGAACGGCAAGCCCGCCCTCGGGATGATAGGGGGAGTCCGGCTGCGCGATGTACTTTCCGTCCGGCTCGGGTGAGCGGGCATATGATTCCGCAAGGGGCCGGCCGGTCACCGTCAGCGCGCTGCCGTCGATCCGCCCCAGGCGCGCAAGCACTTTCATGACGGCCATGACCCCGCCCGCTGCATGCAGGTGCTGCATGTAGTACGGGCCGGAGGGGGCAAGGGAGCACAGATGGGGTACGCGCGAGCTGAGAAGATCGAAGTCGTCCAGTGAGAGCGCCACGCCGGCGGAGGATGCGATTGCGGGAAGGTGCAGCGCGGTGTTCGTCGATCCGCCGAGGGCCATGTCCAGCGCGACCGCGTTCAGGAAGGCCTCGCGCGTCATGACCAAGCGGGGGGTGAGCCCGTCGCGGACGGCGCGGACCGCCGCACGCCCCGCTTCGCGCGCAAGGATAGTGCGATCTGCGTGGACCGCCGGAATGGTCCCGTTGCCGGGCAGTGCCAGGCCGAGTGCTTCGGAGAGGCAGTTCATGGTGTTGGCGGTGAACAGCCCCGCGCACGAGCCCGGTCCCGGACACGCGCCGCATTCAAGGCGCGCCAGGTCCGCATCCGTCATCCTGCCCGCCGTGTGCCTGCCAACCGCCTCGAATACCGCCTCCAGGCCGACGTCCCTGCCGTCGTGACTGCCCGGCGAGCATCGGCCCGCCGGACACGATGACGGAGGGGATGTCCAGGCGCGCCGCGGCCATCAGCATGCCGGGCACGATCTTGTCGCAATTGACCACCAGCACGAGCCCGTCAAGCGCATGCGCCTGCGCCACGATCTCGATGGAATCGGCAATCAGGTCCCTGCTGGGCAGGGAGTACTTCATACCCGCGTGTCCCATCGCGAGGCCGTCGCACACGCCGATCGTGCCGAACTCGCAGGCAACGCCGCCCTCCGACCAGATGCCTTCCCTGACGCTTTGCGCGAGCTGGCGCAGCCCCTGGTGCCCGGGGATGAGCTCGCTGTAGGAATTGGCGATGCCGATCACCGGCTTGCGCAGGGACTCGCCGTCCCAGCCCAGAGCATGGAGAAGGCTCCTGTGGGGGGCGCGGGCCGTCCCCTCACGGATGGCGTTGCTGCGCAGCGTTTGAGTCCCGGTCTTCATGGTCCCTCCTCACGGTTTCAACAAAAAAAGGCCGTTCCCCCCGGAAGGAGAACGGCCCGCGCTGTGCGTCGTCAACGGCTGCGCGCTACCCTCCCGGGCGTCGGAGTCTCCTCTCAAGGAGGACGCGAATAAGGACGAGCCCGGAAATGGATACGGTCCTGCAGCACATGGTCATAGTAAGGTATGTATATTCAGCCGGAGAATGATTGTCAAGTGACGTTCGCGGCCATTCTCAGAATGCCGCCACCCGTTTTTCGAAGGAGGAGTGCAGCCGTTCAAGGATGCCGCGGCCCTGCTCTTCCGAGTGTACGCCGAACTCGAGGAGCACCGGCGTCTCGATCTGCTCGAATGTGAGGTACCCGCGCTCGAGGTCGCTGAATGCGTTTGCCAGGTAGACGCAGAACACGACGTCCTTGTACTGCACCGGGGCCACCAGGGGCTCGTGGTGGCACTTGATGCCGTGAACGAGCTGCTCGGGGAAGTTCCATTTACGCGCAATCAGGGCGCCGATGTCCGCATGGTTCAGCCCGAATGAGAAGCGCTCGAGGATGCGCGGCGATATGTCCTTTTCCTTGCAGAACAGCGCGACCTGCTCCATGGCCTGCGGGTGCAGGTAGGTCACGATGATCTGGCCGAGGTCGTGAAGGATGCCGGCCACGTACACGTCGTCCAGGATGTCGGCCTTCGACTTGAAGCTGCGCGCGAGCAGGAACGCGTAGTACGCGGTCCGATAGGAGTGGTCCCACAGGGCCTTCATCTCCGAGTATTTCTCCCCGAGGATTGTCTGCGCACCGTACGTGTACAGGAGGTTTCGGAGCCCCTTCATGCCGACGATCTTCACGCCCTGGAGGATGTTGTTCACCCGCCGGGGCAGCATGTAGTGTGCGGAGTTCACCAGCTTCAGGAGGTCCGCCGTGAGCGCGGGGTCCGTTGCAATCCGGCCCGCAATCCGGGAGGCGGTGGCGCGGGGGTCTTCCGTGAGACGGATCAGGTCGAGGATCGTTTCCGGGAAATGAGGCAGGGTCTCCACGTCCCGGACGATCGCCTGCGTGAGAACGCTTATCTTTTCCAGCTGCACTTCGTTCATCGGGATCGTGAGCCGCGCTACCGTCTCCCCGCCGCGCGCTTCGATGTTGAACGCCTCCTCGCCCAGGCCTATGCGCTTGAGGAACTGCAGGAGAATCAGTATTCCCAGGCCCGCCCCCTCGGTCGTGTCGATAGGCTGGGCGAGTGCCTCAACGAAGGAATTGTACGCACGGGCCCGCATAATCCGGTCATAGATGCGGACCTGCTCGCGGGAGGTGAGCGCTGCGCCATTTCGCACAGAGATGGCAAGGCTCCCGCGCGTAGCATGGAAGGTTACCCCGATGTGCAGCCCGCGCTGTTTGAGCAGGTCCAGCCAGTGCTCGAATGCGTTCAGCGCACTCGGTGCGGAACGTCTCCATTCCCGTGTCGTAGTCCGGCTCGCCTGTTGATGTCGAGGCCTTTTTCCTCGAAGAACAGGCGTTTTGTATTCGCCTTCTGCGCATTGATGATGAGCTCCTTCACGCAGTACGAAAGGGGTTCCAGGAGCCGTTCCTGGCCGAGCTCGACGAGGTACGCCTCCAGGATGCGGTCCAGGAGTGCGTGGGCATCATGCGGCAGGCTCGTGAGGTGAAAGGTGAGGGGAATCGACCGCAGCGCTGCCTTCTGGATATGGGTGATGTCGATCGTCTGGGTCATCCCGCATCAAGTATAGCAGGAGAAACCCCTCGGTGACAGTTTTTCTTGGATTCGTGAGAAGGGAAACAGCCGCCTTTTCCGTCGAGACCTGTCAATTCGCCGGGATTCTCTCTATACTATCGGGTCAGGAGCAGCCCATGAAAAGTATCCGCGTTGCACTTCTCCTCCTGTGGAGCGGATGCGCCCTTCTCAGCGCGGCGGATCTCGGTGCCGCCTGGACACCTGTCGTGCCGGAGGGACGGGCAATGTGGCTGCGGAGCGAAGGGAGCGTGGACGCCGGCGCGTGGGCGCTGCTGGCCGGCCCGTCGATCGCCGTGGAAATGGTGACCCTTGACGGGACGGAAGTCTCTCGTCCCGCCTCCCCCGGCGGGGTGCCGCAGTACCAGGGTTTTCATCTCCCCGCGCAGGAGGGCCGATCCACGCACGTCATCACCGTGCGCTTCCGTTCCGCCGTTCCCGAATCTCCGCCGCCAGTTCTCTCCGTTGTGCCCGAGTCCGACCTGCCCGGGCGGCTGGCGATCCTGAACCTGCCGCTCGTACCGGTGCGTGTCTTCACAGGTCTTCTCTCGCTGCTGCTGTCCGTGCAGCTTTTCTCGCTCCTGCTTCCGGCAGCATGGGCGGGAAACGCTGTACCTTGCGTTTGCCCTGCTCCTGAACGCCGTCGCGGAGCTCGTTCCCGCTTTTTTCACGGCGTTCATGCCCCTGGCCCTGGGGGCGCGGGTTGCAGATGCAGCATTTCTCCTTGCATCGCTTCTCATTGGCTATTCGATACTTTCCATGCTGAAATCCGGCAAGCCGCAGTTCACGATCCCCCTTCTCGTTCCTCCGGCTCTTGCGGGCTGCCTTCTTCTCTTCGCTCCTGACCTGGCGGTGCTGAGCGCGGCGAACACTGCCATGCGGTGCCTCCTGGCGGCATCTTTTGCGGTCATCGGGCTGCTTGCCGGCATCAGCCGCGCGCGTACCGGGTTCAAGGGCGCCGTACAGCCCATGTTCCTGTCCCTCTCACTTTTCCTGGGCCTCACCGCTGTCGTGCTCGTCGACGTTTTCCTTCCCGGGAGAGAGCTCCTGGCATTCGTTCCGGGAGCCGTCATCGCCCTCGTTCAGAGCTGGCTGGTCACCAGCGACCTTCTCCGGACGCAGGGAATGTACCGCCAGACCAGCCAGGAGCTGATCGAGCGCATCGAAACGGACTGGGAGATGATCGAGCGCATCCGGGAAGGCAAAGAGCTGCTGGAGAAGCGCAACATCGACATCATGAAACTCTCCGGCAAGCTGCTGGAGAGCGCGCAGAAGCAGTCCTTCACCATCGGGGGGCTCATCGTGTCGCTGGCCGAGGCGGGGACAGGGGAATCCCGGGTAGTGGCCAAGGAGAAGGACATCCTCGGCTACACCGAGCAGGTTGACGGGCTCATCACGAGCTTCAATGCGCAGATCCAGGAGACACTCACGGAGATGGAGGCGCTGTACCAGCGCTCCATCGTCATCCGCAAGGCAGTCAGCCAGATCATCGGGATCGCCGAGAAAACCCACATGCTCTCGCTCAATGCTTCCATCGAAGCGGCAAAGGCGGGCACGGCGGGGAAGGGATTCAGCGTCGTCGCCCAGGAGATCCGAAAGCTCGCCGACCTGACCCGGACCGTCTCGGATCAGGTGAGCGCGACCATCCGTGACACCAACCGGGGTGTGGAAAAGGGCGTCCACAGGATCAAGGGACTGGGCACGGGCTTTTCGGAGATCGTAAAGCGGAGCGAAGAAATCCGCACCATGATCTCGGAGAACTCACGCGCCCTGGAGGACGTCAGCCGCGCCCACACGCGCATCCAGGACGGCCTTGCCGGTGTTGACTCCCTGATCCGGTCCATTCTCGAGGTGTCGCATGACATGCGGGAAATGACCGACCGCCTTGCCGCCGCGTTCTCCTGGTTCGGAGAAACGCTGAAGCTGAAGGAAGAATCAGCCGGGGCCCTGCCGACCCACCCGCTCACCGGCAGACGGTGCCGACAGCCAGGTCGAGGCGGCAGACGTGGAGGAGATCCCTTCGGAGGGGTGAGGGGTGAAGGAAGAACCAGGTGCGTGGTCGGCTCTTACGCCGAAGGTGCATCTCCGATCAGGCACAGCCATTCGGCTTCCGCGGCCAGTTCATCGCCCACGTACGCTTTCCCTGCCTGGCGGAGCATCGACTTGCTGACGCGCAGGTTTCTCACGACGCAGCGCACCTCTTCGCCCGGCTTCACCTGCCTCCTGAACTTCGCCTTTTCAACCGCCGCGAGGAAGAACATTCCCGACCCGCCCGTCGTCATTCTGATGCCTGCGCCCCCGCACTGTGCCATTGTTTCAATCAAGATTACGCCGGGGACCACCGGGTATTGCGGAAAATGTCCCGCGAAAAATGGCTCGGCGCTGGTGAAGCGCCGGTACGCCACCACTTCTTCAGCATCCGCCTTCTCGATCCTGTCCACGAACAGGAACGGATCCCTGTGAGGGAGGAGACTCTTGATGTCAGTCATGCGGGGGAGAGTACCACGATCCAGTGCGAATTGACACTGCCGCGGGGCAAATGCTAATTTCCGACTAATTTAGTAATGGAAACTACCAGAAGTGGCAGACCTTTCCAGGTCCGAACAAGAGGTTGAAAAATGGAACTGAAAGAATTGTACGCGCTGATGGAGAGATTTGAGAAAAGCGGACTGTCGGAAATCGTGTTCAAAAAGGATGGTGAAGAGGTCTGCCTGAAGAAGGCTGCCCCGGCGCCCGTCTTTGCGCCACCTGTCTATGCCCCGCCAGGCTCCTGCCTACCCGCAGGCCCAGCAGGGACATGAAGCTCACCCCTCGGACGCTCCCGTGCGGCATGGGGCGGACACGGAGTTCATCCGTGCCCCGCTGGTCGGGACCTTCTACCGGGCGCCCGCACCGGATGCTCCGCCGTTCGTCGAAAAAGGCGACACGGTCAAGAAAGGCAAGCCCCTCTGCATCCTCGAAGCCATGAAGCTGATGAACGAATTCCAGGCTGAGTTCGACCTTGAGATCGTTGCCATCCTGGCGGACAACGGCAACATGGTGGAGTTCGGCGCGCCTCTCTTCGAGGTCCGCCGGGTATGATCCAGAGTCTCCTGATTGCCAACCGGGGGGAAATTGCCGTCCGCATCATCCGCACCTGCCGCGAGATGGGCATCAGGACGGTCCTGGCGCACTCCCAGGCCGACACGGATTCCCTGCCCGTCCACATGGCCGACGAACACGTGTGCGTCGGTCCAGCGCCGGCGCGGGAGAGCTACCTCAACGTCAGGAATCTCGTCACGGCGGGCGTCCTGAGCGGCTGCGACGCCCTGCACCCGGGGGTCGGGTTCCTGGCGGAGAACGCCGGGTTCGCCCGGGACGTGGGGGAGGCCGGCCTGATCTTCGTGGGGCCGGATCCCGAGGTCATCGAGCTGCTCGGCGACAAGATCCGGGCCAAGCATTCCGCAAAGGACCTGGGCATCCCCGTCATTCCCGGCAGCTCCGGCTCCGTGGAAAACGCCCGGGATGCCCTTGCCGCGGCGGAGTCGATAGGCTACCCGGTGATCGTCAAGGCGGCGGCCGGCGGCGGCGGCAAGGGAATGAGGATCGTGCGCAGCAGCGCCGAGCTCGGTGACGTGCTGGTCATCGCCTCCCAGGAAGCGGAGAAGGCGTTTTCCGACGGAACGGTCTACCTGGAAAAGTACCTGGAGAATCCCCGCCACGTGGAAATCCAGATCATCGCGGATCGCAAGGGCGGCGTGGTCCACCTGGGGGAGCGGGACTGCACGGTCCAGCAGAATCACCAGAAGCTGATCGAGGAGAGCCCATCTCCCGTGGTCACCCCGGACCTTCGCGCGCGGATGGGCGAAGACGCGGTGCGGCTTCTGCGCGGACTGGGCTACACCGGCGCCGGGACCGTGGAGTTCCTCGTTTTGGACGGCAGGCACTACTTCATGGAAGTCAACGCGCGCGTGCAGGTGGAGCACCCCGTCTCGGAGATGGTCACCGGCGTGGACATCATCCGCCAGCAGCTCATCGCGGCAAGCGACGAGGCGCTGGAGATCACGGCAGGACGGGGTGCGTCTGGGCGCCTATGCGGTGGAATGCCGGATCAACGCCCGCTCGGCGGGACGCGTGACCCGGTTCATGGTTCCCGGCGGCTTCGGCGTGCGGATGGACACCTTCCTGTACGCCGGCTACAGCGTGCCGCCATGGTACGATCACCTGGTGGCAAAGCTCATCGTCACCGGGCAGACCAGGGCGGAGGGCCTGCGTCGCATGCAGCGTGCGCTGTCGGAGCTGGTCATCGAGGGCATTTCCGACGAACATCGAGTCGCAGAGGAAGATCATCGCGCATCCCGTCTTCCTGCTCGGGCACCTACGGGACCGGATTTCTCGGCGAGGTCATGAAGGAGGGCAGCCTGTGAAAGACACCAAGGGCATCCAGGGCTGGATCCGCGACCTCATTGAGCACCAGGTGAAGCGGAAGCGCGACGAGCGATCTGTCCTGGACGAAACCAATTCCTGTCCGTCCTGCCACCGGCGCCTGACCGCCCACGAGCTGGAGGCCACGTTCTACACCTGCCCGCACTGTGAGCATCACTTCCGTCTCACGGCGTGGGAGCGCATCCGCATCACCGCCGACGAGGGAGTCTTCCAGGAGCTGTCGGCCGACATCGAGACAGCCAACCCGCTGGAGTTTCCCGACTACGAGAAGAAGCTCGAGGCCGCGGCGCAGAAGACGGGAATCACCGAGGCGGTGGTCACGGGCCTGTGCAAGGTGGACGGGTACGAGGTCGTGCTGGCCGTCATGGATTTCCGGTTCATCGGCGGGAGCATGGGATCCGTTGTGGGGGAGAAGATCATGCGCGCCATGCTGGTGGCCGCGGAAAAAAAGCTTCCCATGATCGTCTTCACCTCTTCCGGGGGAGCGCGCATGCAGGAGGGGATCCTTTCCCTGATGCAGATGGCAAAGACGGCCGTTGCCACGCAGGCCCTGGAGAAGGCGCAGTGTCCCTACTTTGTCGTTCTGACGGACCCCACGACGGCAGGTGTGCTGGCATCATTCGCGATGCTCGGGGACGTCACGCTGGCAGAGCCCGGCGCTCTGATGCGGTTTGCCGGGGCGCGCGTGGTGGCAGGCACCATCCGCGAGAAGGTGCCCGAGAACTTTCCGCTGTCCCAGTACCACTACGAGCGGGGATTCATCGACATGATGGTTCCCCGGCAGGAGTTGAAAAAGCGCCTGAGCTTCCTTCTGAAGACGCACGCACCGGCGCAGGGAGGGCGGGTATGAGCGAAAACCCTCTTCGGGACATGCTCGCCGAGCTGAAAGGGCTGGCGGAAAAGGCCAACGTCGACATCAGCAGGGAGCTCGCCGACCTGGAAATGAAGATGCCGGCGACGCCGAGCGCGCCCGAGAACGGGGCGTGGCGAAGGGTGGAGCTGGCCCGCCACCCTGAAAGACCGACCACCCTTCAGTACGCGGAGAAGATCTTCGACGATTTCACCGAGCTGCACGGCGACAGGACCTTCGGAGACGACATGGCCCTCGTCGGCGGCATCGCGCTCCTCAACGGCATGCCCGTCACGTTCTTCGGCCACCAGAAGGGCCAGAACATGAAGGAAAACCTGAAGCGCAACTTCGGCATGGCTCACCCCGAGGGGTACCGCAAAGCGCTGCGACTCGCGCACCAGGCGGCGAAGTTCGGCCGGCCCATCATTTCCTTCATCGACACCCCGGGGGCGTATCCCGGCGTCTCCGGCGAGGAGCGGGGGATCAGCCAGGCAATCGCCCTGAACATGAAAGAGTTTGCCATCCTGCCGGTGCCGATCATCGCAACGATCCTCGGAGAAGGCGGCTCGGGAGGTGCCATCGGGATCGGCGTGGCCGATATCGTGCTGATGATGGAGAACGCGTACTACTCGGTGATCACTCCCGAGGGGTGCGCGTCGATCCTCCTGCAGGGACTCGTCGAAGGCGCGGGAAGCCGCGGCGCTGCTGAAGCTCACGCCGCAGGACCTCCTGCGATTCAGGGTGGTGGACAGGATCGTGTCAGAGCCTGCGGAAGGCGCGCACAAGGACCCGGACGGCGCCGCGGCGGCGCTCAAGGCCGACATCCTGGCTTCGCTGAACGTGCTCTCGCGGCGGAGCGTGGAATCGCTGCTGTCCCAGAGGAACCAGAAGTTCCTGAGCCTCGGGCGTCTTCGTCGAGGAAGAGTCGCACCGCAAGGGCCTGCTGCAGAGACTGAGAGACTTTTTCTAGCACGGCTCGCAGGCCGTGCGACAGGGCGCCCCTGCGGCAGCCTTCTGCGAAGCAGACGGCGGGCGCATGCGGCAGCTCCTGCTACAGAATCCCGAACTTCTTTCCCGCCTTGCCGGCGATCTCCAGGATCCGGTCGCACTCCTCGTCGGTGTGGATGGCCATGTACGAGGTGCGGATCAGCGTGCTGTCGGGCGGCACCGCCGGGCTGAGCACGGGATTCGTGAAGACCCCGCCGTCGAACAGCTCGCGCCAGAAGAGGATCGTCTTCTCCATGTCACCGATGAGAAGCGGCACGATCGGCGTTTCCGCCAGGCCGATGTTGAACCCGAGAGACTTGAACCCGCGCAACCATCTTGCGCCCGATTGCCTGGAGGCGCCGGACACGCTCCGGTTCCTTCTCGATGATCTCCAGGCACGCTCCGACCGACGCAATGGTGGCCGGCGGCATGGATGCGCTGAAGATCAGCGAACGGGCCTGGTGCTTGATGAAGTCGATGATGTCGTGGTCTCCGGCGACGAACCCGCCCAGCGAGCCGAAGGACTTCGAGAACGTGCACATGATCATGTCGGCGTGGTTCGTGACGCCGTAGTGCTCTTCCGTGCCCCTGCCCGTGTTCCCCAGGACCCCCAGCGCATGCGCCTCGTCGAGGTACAGCCGGGCGCCGTACTGCGTGCACAGCTCCTTCATGCGGGGGAGCTTCACGATGTCCCCTTCCATGCTGAACACCCCGTCGGTGACCACCAGCTTGGGCGCGTCCTTCGGCTCCTCGGCGAGGAACTTCTCCAGGCTGTCCATGTTGTTGTGCAGGTAGCGGTGCACGCGCACCCGTCCCCGCATGCCGGCGGCAAGGAAGATGCCGTCCATGATCGAGGCGTGGTTGAGCTTGTCCGAGAAGACGTGCTCGTCCTTGCCGAGCAGTGCGGAGATGGCGCCGAGGTTGGTCTGGTAGCCCGGTGGTGAAGCACAGGGCGCTCTGGCGGCCGACGAAGTGGGCCAGGCGCGCCTCCAGCTCCTCGTGCAGGGCGAGGGTGCCGTTGAGGAACCGCGAGCCCGAGCAGCTGGTGCCCCACTTCCTCGTGGCCTCGATCGCGGCTTCCTTCACCCGCGGGATCCCACGAGAGCCCGAGGTAATTGTTCGAGCCCGCCATGATGAGCTCCTTGCCCTCGATGACGACTCGCGTGCCGCGGCTTTCCTGGATGGGGATGAAGTAGGGGTACAGCCCCTTCTCCTTGGCCTCCTTGGCGGTATCGAAGGTGTAGCACTTGTCGAAGATGTCCAAGCCGGCCTCCTGCGCCGACTGCGCGCAGCGCAGGCGGATTTCCTCAATCGTGGCGAAACGCGTATAGTGATACTACTGTGCACGCCCGGCGTGTAAAGAAGGCGGTGAAGTCAGCGCAGCGCAAGAATCGGGCCGTCGCGGGAAGACGGGGCGTGAACCTACTGCGCCAGGAGAGATTCGAACACGCGCGATCCTCTCGTCGCTGGTCCAGGCCGGACCGTCGATGCCGATCTTCCGCCCGACGATCTTTCCGGCCTTGTCAACGATGTAGTTCGTCGGGATGGCGCGTGCCGCGTACAGGCCGTTCCCTCCGACCTCTCCCGTCGTGTCCAGGAGCACCGGGAACGTATAGCCGCTGGTCTTCACGAACGCCGCAACGGTGGCCCTGTCTTCCATCATGTCCACGGCCACCACCTCGAAGCCCCTGCCCTTCAGTTTCTGGTACAGCTTCTCCATTGCCGGCATCTCCTGCTTGCACGGGCCGCACCAGGTGGCCCAGAAGCTGAGGAGCACGACCTTTCCCTTGAACGAGGACAGGCTGACCTTCTTGCCGTCCAGCGCCTCCAGGCTGAAGTCCTCCGACATCACATCTCGTCGCGGGGATGTCCAGCCCGGCCGTCCTGAGCTGAGCCGCTGATCACGCCGGGGAGACCGGTGCCGCGACCGCGGCGGGCTTCTTCGGGCTGCAGGAGGATATCAGCAGGACCGCAAGCGCCGTGACAAGCGAGGATCGTCTTGCTCAATGAGGACTGCGGCCCCTTCACCTGTGAAAGAAGATATGCATGGCCGCCGCTTCCGGGCAACGCGTGGGGCATGACCAGGCCGAGGCAGAGCACCAGCGGTGTTGTAGGCGCCGTGGGCAATTGCCACAACGTGAAGGCTGCGCCGGCGCAGCCACGCGGCGGAAAGGAGGACGCCGAGGGCCGCGGTGACC
Organism: uncultured Spirochaetota bacterium; assembly: GCA_963845325.1. Classification (GTDB taxonomy): domain Bacteria; phylum Spirochaetota; class Spirochaetia; order SZUA-6; family Fen-1364; genus Fen-1364. Next base: position 209,022 of record CAWJRT010000028.1, on the reverse strand, counting down.
GCAACGGCCAGCAGTCCCTCGTAGACGTGGCCGGTGCAGAACAGGGCGGTGGAGGCCGCCACGGCAAGGGGAACCTGGCACGCCCATCTCCTCCATGCGGCCAAGGAGGTAGGAGCGAAAGAAGAACTCCTCCCGGTAGCCCGCGGTGAGCCCGAAGAGGATCGCCAGGGGGATCTGGGCTGCGCCCTGGAGCCCCCAGCGGTACCCGCGGGACAGCGTGCGCGACATCGTCTGGAGGGCAGGGCCAGCACCAGGACGACGAACGGCGCCACCACGGCAAAACAGCAGAGAAGAAGCACCAGCGATGCGCAGCGCATCGCGCGCCTCGAACCGCACAAAACCCCACCGCGCCGGGGACGTTGTCCCGGCGGCGATGGCCACGTAGGCCATGAGCAGGAACTGCGGGATCCCCGTGATGATGGACTGCAGCATGAGCAGGTCTGTCGGCGGCCCGGACGCGGTCACGAATGCCCTGGGCGGCGTACCCGGGGAGGAAGAATGCGGCGAAAATGAGGAGCATCTCCGCCAGGGCGCGCGCATTGCTTCATCGTCATGCCATTTCAAACTGGGTATGGAAATATAGGTCAATTTTCACGATAATTGCAAGCGCCATATGGTAATTGTGGTGGTTCTTCTTGCGCTTGCCTTTCTCGCCGTCCTCGCGGCCATCCTTCTCCGACGGGCCGGGGGAGGCAGGTTCCCGTGGCTCCAGTTCTACATGAAGGGCCGCGAATCGGGTTTCATCTTCCACGAAATCAACCTCCTGCGGCGGGTCTCCATAGAGGCGAAGCTGGAAAACCCTACGGCGCTGTTCTGGTCCATCAAAGCAGCTGGACCGCGCCATCAAGGGGACCATCATCACCTACCGGGCGCGGTCGCAGGAGCAGGACGCCGGAGTACAACCACCTGCTTTCAAAGCTTTTCGAGCTTCGCAAGCGAGTGGAGTTCGACCAGCCCAAGTACAAGATGGGCATCAAGATCGTCCCGAAAGCTCATGCCCAAGCAGGGGCTGCGCATCATGCTCCCCGGCCTCGGGCCCGTTTTCCTCCATAGTCGTGGAGAACCTGACACGCTACATGGCCATTTCCCATCCCCAGGGGCCCAAGCTTCCTGATGGGTTCAGCTGGAAGAACCAGAAGATCGGCGTGTACATGTGGAGGGCGGAGGATGCCGGGTATTTCTTCCAGACGAAGGTGCTGGAGGATTTCATCGACCGGAAGTACCCCATCCTCCACATCGCCCATTCGGACAACCTCGTGCGCACGCAGAAACGCAACTCCCTGCGCGTGGAGACGGACATCCCCGCCGAGCTGTTCCCGCTGAAATCCATCGACCAGCTCCAGCGAGGTCCCCCGAGGAGGCGCGGGGCCTGCGCTGCCGGCTCGTCGGATCTCTCGGAAGGCGGCGCGGCCATCCTGATCGGCGGGAAGGCCCGGGTCGGCCTTCCCATCAAGGTCCAGTACACCATCGGGGATACTCTCGTGGTCATGTCCGGCGTGGTGAAGGGCATCACCTTTGACCAGAAGAAGAACCGTTCGCTCCTGCACATGCAGGCAACAGCGTCCAGCGTGTCCATGCGCAACCGGATCCTCATCTACGTCTACAACCTGTTCGGCGAGCGGGAGACCGTCGGGCCGGAAAGAAGCCGGAAGGTCCGCCGCGCGAGCGCGGCTCGGAAGGCATCGTGCTGAAGGCCACCCCGCCACTTTCGCAGCAGAGCCTGACCCGTCGCCGCGGTCTGCAGCAGGCACCAACGGGTCGTGAGCGCGCAGCCGCGGTCAGCCTGCTGCGGTCAGCCTGCTGCGGTTGCCATTGCGTTGCCGCGCGGGTAGTATGAAGTATCGAGGAACCCCCCCCAGGAGGGACATTGGAATGAAACGTGCCATCTGTATCAGTCTGATTTTCATTGCCGCGGCATCGGCGCTCCCCGCGCAGGATGCGCAGAAGATCCTGGACACGTTCCGCCGGAACTTCGCCATCGCGAGCCTTGATGTGAAAATCCAGATCCTCCAGGATGCCGCGGCGGCGAAAACCGCCTCCGCAATGGGGCCACTCTTCCAGCAGGCGGTGGATTTCGTCACCGACAATGCCAGCCTCATCCCCACGGATGCGCGGTTCAACCAGCTTGCCGCCATCGGCGCCGAACAGATCGGCGTCGTGGGGTACACGGCCGGCAAGGACTCCGTCTGGAAGCTCTTCACGGTGACCCCGGATTCGGTGACCCTCGTCAAGGCCGCAGTGGCGCTGGGCGTGGTCGGAGTGGGGGACCCGGACACCGTCACCAACCTCAACCGCTACGTCGACTCGCAGAACTGCGTTCTTTGCTTCCGGCAAGACACCTGACCTCGCCGTCGTCGCCGCCTGCTTCAAGGCGCTGGGCGCAATCGGCGATTCCAAGCTCCTTCCCGGTCCTCTTCAGCGCCATGAACCTCGGCTACCCCGACCAGGTGGCTGCAATCGCCAAGGACGCCCTGCTTTCCCTCAAGGGGGATTTCAAGGAGATGCTTGCTGGGCGTCATGAGGACCCGCCCTTTGCCGGAGAAGAAGATCGCCCTGCAGATGGCCCTGGACAGCGACAAGCTCAACGACCAGCAGAAGGCGGATTTTGCCGAGCTCGCCCTCGATATCGGGCTGCATTCGGGCGCGTCGGAGTCAGCGACCAAGGGCGTGCTGCGCGACATCCGCTTCCAGGCCGCCGCGGCGCTGGGCGCGCGCAAGTGGTCGCACGCCACAGGGCTGCTCATCGAGCACCTGGACTTGAGCATCGGGGAGTTCGACAAGGGCCTCATTGACCGCAATCACCTGCTGGACGCCATCGGCGATCTGGGTGCCATGAACACTCATGAAGCGGCCGTGCGCCTGACCCAGTTCCTCGTGCTCATCAATTCCTACACGGAAAAGGGCAAGGCATACGACGACCAGATCGTGTTTGCCGTGCTGCAGAACCTCGGCGCGCTGGGCGACAAGGTGGCGTTCGACGACCTGATGTACACCCAGTACCTGAACTACTCCACGGGAGTGAAAAGAGCGGCGCGTGCCGCGCTGGACAAGGTGAAGTGGTAGGGGCACGGCGCCTCTCCTGCTGATCAGGATGCACGGAGGAGGGGCCAGCCCTGCCCGGTCCCCGGGATGATCCGCCGGCACGTCACGCCTGCCCTCGTTGCCTTTTCTGCGCTTCTTCTCAGCTGCCTCGGAGCCGCGATTGTCGGTCAATCGTGGTGGATTGCTGCCGCGGCAGCCCTTGTCTTCGCAGCGGCTTCCTCTGCGCTCCTTGGAGTGAATGCATTCTCCAGGGCCGGGATTCTTCTTCTCAGCGCCTCCCTGGGCTTGCTCCTTGGCGCCTGCTCACAGCTGCGAATGTCAAGCGACGCTTCCCGCTCCTACCTGCCCGTGCCGGAGCCCGACGTTTCAAGCTTCACGGGAGTGGTTGTTCAGGACAGCAGCCTCACGCAGAAGGGCGACACCGTCCTGAGGCTGGCGATGACGGACGCCGCGTCTTCCCGCCGGGGTATTGCCGCGGCGGCGAGGGGAAGCGTGCTCCTGTTTCTTCCCGGGGACTGCAGGTTTTCCCTGGGACAGCAGATCCGCGTGCGCGCAAGCCTCGCCCGGGCCGTCGGCTTCGGACCGTACCAGTGGGCAGCCCACGCGCTGCCATCTGATGTCCGGGCACGGGGATTCAAGAGTGCTCTTTGGTCTTTCCGTGCGGATGCCCGGGAGCTGGCTGCACCGCGCAATCACCCGAACAGGATACCCCGCGTCCGCATTACTGGAGGCGCTGCTGATCGGCGTCCGTGAGGACGTGCCCCAGGACTTGCAGGACGGCTTCAAGCGGACGGGAAGCCTTCATATTCTGGCGCTGAGCGGCCTTCACGTCACTGTTCTCTATGGAGTGGCCGCCGGTCTGCTCTGGTTTCTCCGCAGGCGGTGGCAGAAGTTTCTGGCCGCCACTGCCATGATCCTCTTCTTCCAGTTTCTCGCGGGGTTCATGCCTTCGCTCCTTCGAGCAACTGTCATGATCGTGATTGGCGGCATTGCCGCTCTTGCGGACAGGGACAGGGAGCCCATCAACGTGCTCGCACTTGTCGGGGATCGTGCTCCTGCTCATCGATCCGTGGCAGGCATTCACGCTTTCCTTCCAGCTTTCATTTCTCGCCCTGGCGGGGATCCTGGTCATAGGAACCCTCGTGCAGAGGCCCCTGGCCTCGAGTCTGCCCCGGTTCCTCCTCCTTGCTTTCGCCATGTCGGCGGGTGCGCAGGCTGCGACCATTCCCCTTGTCATCGGCCGGTTTGCGGCCTGGTACCCGTCCGGGCTCGTTGCCAGCATCGTCCTCGTGCCGCTGACAACGGCCTACCTCTGGGCGGGCCTGGCGTGGCTGCCGATTTCACTCATTCCGTGGTCTTTGCTCCATGACGTTTGCGCCGGCATATTCGGGGTTTTCTACGAGGTGATCAGGGCGTGCGTCGTCACCCTGGCCCGGCTGCCTGGCTTCTCTTTTCCACCCTCTGCAGTCCCCTGGCTGGCCGCGGCAACCGGCCTGCTGGTCCTGGCGGCTGCGACGGTGCTTCCGCTGAAGCAGGTCGCTCATGAACTTTGACTCGCCCGCGGAGATCCGTGCCCTCCTGAAGGAGCGCGGGCTGGCCTTGAAGAAGAGATGGGGCCAGAACTTCCTGGTCAATCGCGGAGCCCGGCAGCGCCTGGTCGAGATCCTGGCGCCCCTTCCGCGCGAAACGGTATGGGAAATCGGGCCGGGGCTCGGGTCCATGACGGAATTGCTGGCAGGTTTCGCTGGCGCGGGTCTTTGCCTTTGAAGTGGATCGAGGGCTGTGCCGATTCCTGGAAGAGAGCCTCCAGGGCTTGCCGTCCTTCACGCTGGTACAGGGAGATTTTCTTGAAACCTGGAAGGCCACAATGCGGCTCCACGGGGCGCCGGACAGGATCCTCGGCAACCTGCCGTACAGCTCAGCATCGCTCATGATCGCCGACATCATTGAGGCGGGGCTGCGGCCGGCCCGGATGGTTTTCACCGTTCAGAGGGAGCTTGCGGACCGGATGGCATCACCGCCGGGTCAGAAGAGCTTTTCCTCGTTTTCCGTGCTTTGCCAGTCCTGTTTCAACGTTGCAGACCGCGGAGATCTGCAGCCGGGCAGCTTCTACCCGGTGCCTGACGTGGTTTCTTCCATAGTGGAAATGACCCCGGCTGCGGACGGCCCGTCCGGTGAAGAGCTGAAGCAGCTTTCAGACCTGGCGCGCTCGCTTTTCTCTTCCAGGAGAAAAACCATCCGCAACAATGTGACGGATGGGGCCGTCCGGGAAGCCCTTGAAAAGGAAGGAATAGACCCCGGCCTTCGGGCAGAGCAGCTGCCGCCCGCCGTTTTCGTGCGGCTGGCCCGCCGGCTTACAGGAGCTTCATCTCCTTGAGCGTGGCCTGCAGAGACTCCCTGTTTTTCGGGGCCATGCAGCACATCGGCAGCCTGTAGGATTCGGCGATCATGCCCTTCATGGCCAGCGCGGCCTTGATGGGGATGGGGTTGGTCTCGATGAAGATCGCCTTGAAGAGCGGGAGCAGCTCGTAGTGCATCCTCGCGCGCCTCGTTCCAGTCGCCCTTCAGCGCGGCCGCGACAAAGCGCGACATCGGGCCGGGGACGAGGTTGCTCGCCACGGAGATCACTCCCAGGCCGCCCAGTGCCATGATGGGGAACACCAGGTTGTCGTCACCCGAGAGCACCGTGAACCGTGCCGGCTTCTTTGCGATGAGGTCCATGATCTGGCCGATGTCACCGCTTGCCTCCTTCACCGCCACGATGTTCCTGTGCTGGGCAAGCTCCAGCATCGTCGGGTTGTCGATGTTCTTTCCCGTGCGGCCCGCGATGTTGTACACGACCAGGGGAAGGTCCACGGCATCCGCGATGGCGCGGAAGTGGCCGAGGATTCCCTGGTTGGTCGGCTTGTTGTAATACGGGGCATGACCTGGAGGGTCGCGTCCGCGCCGGCTTCCTTCGCGTCCTTCGCGTAATGAATTGCCTCGCTGGTGGAGTTCGAGCCGGCCCCGGCGACAACGGGGACCCGGCCCCGGGCCTGTTCCACCACGATCTCGGATGACGCGCTTGCATTCATCGCCGTCCAGGGTCGGGCTCTCTCCCGTCGTCCCCACGGGCACCAGGCCGCTCACGCCGCCCTCGATCTGGAAGTCCACGAGCCGTCGCAGCGCCTTCTCGTCCACCGCACCGTCCGCGGTCATCGGCGTGACGAGCGCCGTGTATACTCCTTCGAGCTTCATGCGCCTCGTTCCCCCTGCAGAATTTCCTGGATGAAATCGTTGACCTCGAAAAGGCCCTTCCTTCCCGAGAGCCACTCGGCCGCCCGCACGGCGCCCAGGGCGAGCCCCCCCCGGCTTCGCGCGCGGTGCGTCAGCTCGATGGTGTCGAAGGAGGAGTCGAGGAGGAGCGGTGTGGGTGCCCGGCACTTCGCCGCCGCGCACGGAGGCGAAATGCAGCTCATCCGGCGCGGGTGCCCGGTCCAGCCGCTCGGTGACCACCCGTGTCTTCCTGACGCTCCTGTCCCGTGACGATCCGGGCGAGGGTCAGCGCGGTGCCCGAAGGGCTGTCCTTCTTTGCGCCTGTGGTGGACCTCCCAGCCCATGATGTCGTACTCGGGGCAGGGGTTGGCAAGCTCCGTCGCAGCGGCGGCCAGGGCGAAGAAGAGGTGCGCGCCGATGGAGAAGTTGCTGCCGTACAGGTAGCCGATCTTCGACGGACTCCAGGATCTTCTTCAGCTCGTCCAGCCTGCCGTACCAGCCGGTGGTTCCCACGACGCGCTCAGCCCGAGGCGCGCGTAGGTGCGCGCGTTCTCCAGCACGGCCTCGGCGTGCGAGAACTCGATGGCCATGTCCGAGCCGCGGGCGATCTCCTCCGTGAGCTCTTTCGCGTCCGCGCCCTTCTGAGCCGGGTCGATCCGCGCCGAGACCTCGTGTCCCCGTTCCACGCAGGACCTTCTCAACCTCGCGTCCCATGCCGCCGTAGCCGATGATTGCCACCTTCATGGTCGGAGTGCATACTACTCTTTCCCCAGTGACTGCACCAGGGTGACCACGGACGTGTTCACCACGTCCTCCACCGAGCACCCGCGGGACAGGTCGCTCACCGGCTTGGCAAAGCCCTGGAGGAACGGGCCGTAGGCCTCGGCACCGGCAAAGCGCTGCACGAGCTTGTACCCGATGTTGCCGCTCTGCAGGTCGGGGAAGATCAGGGTGTTCGCCTTGCCCGCAACCGCCGAACCCGGCGCCTTCTTTGCCGCAACGGAGGCCACGAGCGCGGCGTCCGCCTGCATCTCGCCGTCCACCACGAGCTTCGGGTTCCTCTCCTTGACGCATCTTCACCGCGCTCACCACCTTGTCCACCAGCGCGTGGCTCGCGCTGCCCTTCGTGGAGAAGGAAAGCATGGCCACCAGCGGCTCCGCCTTCAGGAACGTGCGGCAGGATTCCGCGGAGGAAAGGGCGATGTCGGCAAGCTGCTCCGGCGTCGGGTCGGGGACCACCGCGCAGTCGGCGAAGATCATGTGACCGTCCACGCCCCATTTCGTGCCGGGAAGGTACATGACGAAGCAGGACGAGGCCGTCTTGATGCCGGGTGCCGTCTTCACGATGGTGAGCGCCGCGCGCAGCACCTTTGCGGTCTCGCTGTCCGCCCCCGAGACCATGGCGTCCGCCCGGCCCTTGCGCATCATCATGGCGCCCCAGTGCTGGGTGTCTCCCATGAAGACCTTCTCCGCGTCCTCGCGGGAGACTGCCCTTGCTCTTGCGCAGCTCGAAATAGTCGTCCACGTACTCCTTCTTCAGCGGCGAGGTGCCCGGCTCCTCCACGCGAAGGCCTGAAAGGCTGACGCCCTGCTTCTTTGCTTCCGCCTCGATCTGGGTTTTCTGCCCGAGCAGCGTGACCTCGCTCGCAAGTCTCTCGTCCAGGATGATCCGCGCCGCCTTCAGCGTTCGCGCCTCGTAGCCTTCGGGGAGGACGAGTTTCCGCGGATTGGCTTTCGCCTTTGCGCGCATTTCTTCTATGAAGTTCATCAGCGTGGCTCCTTTTACGAACGGTACGGAGATTGCCGGGCGTCAGTATAGCTTTTTCCCCGGAAACTGCAATAATCGCGCTCATGACCGTCGGCGTGTACGGCCTGGGAAGGTTCGGCTCGTTCTGGGCGGAGATGCTTGCGCGGTCCGTTCCCGTGTGCGCGTACTCCCGCTCCGCCGACCGGCCGACTCCTCCGGGCGTCAGGAGGGTGGGGGAGGACGAGGTCCTTGCCCAGCCGGTGATCTTCCTCTGCGTGGCCATTTCCGCGGTGGAGGATGTGCTGGCGCGCATCCGCAGGCAGGCTTTCCCGGGAGGTTCTGGTGCATGGATACCTGCTCGGTGAAAACCTATCCCGTGGGCCTGATGGAGACGCCTGCTCCCCGCCACGGCATCGATCCTCGGCACGCACCCGATGTTCGGCCCGGATTCCGGCCGCGGCGGAGTGGCAAACCTGCCCATGATCCTCTGCCCGGTGAGAATCACCGCGCGCGAGCTGGAAAGATGGCGTGCGTTCTTTGCCTCCATGGGACTCTCCGTGTCCGTCATGACACCGGACGCGCACGACCGGGAGGCAGCATTCACCCAGGGCGTCGCGCATTACATCGGCCGCGTGCTCTCCGACCTGGGCATCCAGCGTTCCCCCATCGGAACGGTGGGCTACAACAAGCTCCTGGAGATCGTGGAGCAGACCTGCAACGATCCCTGCAGCTCTTCCTGGACCTGCAGCGGTTCAACCCGCACACCCGCGAGATGCGGGCGCGGCTGGAGAAGTCCCTCCAGGCGGTCATGACCGCCATCGACGGGTGAGCCGAAATGTCGCCGATCCGGAGTTCGACACGCGAATGTCGCCAGGAGCGACCGCCCGTGTTGACATGTCCGGCAGGCGTGGAGAGGCTGTTTTCATGGCGGAAGTACGGATCAAGGATATCGACGAGCACGAAATCGACACGATCCTCGCGGAAGACATCGATTTCGAAGGCCACCTGACCTTCAAGAAGCCCCTGATGATCAAGGGAAAGTTCAAAGGCGAGATCAAGTCCACCAGCTCCCTGTACATCGGGGAGAAAGCATTCGTGGAGGCGACAACGGAGGCGGCCATCGTTTCCTCCAAGGGCACTCACAAGGGCGACATCGTCGGCCACTCCCGGGTCGAGCTGTTCTCCACCGCGCAGGTGGACGGGGATATCACTACCCCGGACTTCGTCGTGGAAAGCGGCTGCAAGTTCAACGGCTATTGCAACATGGGCGGCGTCGCGCAGAAGGACGCGCCGCGCCAGGCACACCAACAGCAGGCTGCCTCAGCCGTCATCCTCGACGGCGCACGCCGGCCACGCAGCAGCCCCAGCGCCAGCAGTCGCGGTCCGCAGAATCAGCTTCCGCAGAACCAGCAGCAGAATCAGCAGAACCCTCAACAGAACCAGCAGAACCAGCAGCAGTCACAACAGCAGAAGCCAGCAGCAGAATCAGCCCCAGCAGAAACCGGCCGCTCCATCGCAGGGATCGGGAGGTCCGCAGAAATGACTTCTCGCGCCGCCGCCGCCGCTCGTGCTCATCGCCGCACTCTTGACGGCACAGCTCTCCGCCCAGGACAAGCCGGATGCGCTGGAGCTCTACCGCGCCAACAGATTCGCGGACGCGGTCAAGGTCTGCCAGCAGGAGCTGGCCGTATCGCCCAACAACATCGACTCGTACGTGGTCATGGGCTGGAGCTACCTCCGGCTTCAGCAGTACCCGGACGCCCTGGCCACCGCCCAGAAGGCAGCTGCTCTCAACCCGAACGATCCGCGGGTCATCCAGATCGTCGGGGAAGCCGACGTTTTTCTCGGGAAGATCGATGACGCGCTGAAGAACCTCCAGCAGTATGTCGTGGTTCGGCCCGGGCGGGGACCGGATCGGCGCGCGTGTACTGGCTCATGGGCGAATGCTACATCCGCCTGAAGGAGTTTCAGAACGCCGACATCGCCATCTCCACCGCCGTGTACTACGAGCAGAACAACGCCGTCTGGTGGGCTCGGCTCGGCTACGCGCGGGAGCTGGCAAACGCCCTGAAATGGGCGTCGGATGCGTACGCCCGGGCGCTGAAGCTCGACCCCGGCCTTGGTGACGCCCAGCGCGGCAAGGACAGCGTCGACAAGAAGCTGAAAGGCTGAGGCGCAGGCTATCATGGGGCCCGCTGTGCGGCGGGTGGCATTCCACACTTTCGGGTGCAAGCTCAACCAGTTCGAAACAGAGGCACTGGCATCGTCCTTCCGGGCGCAGGGTTTCGTCGTGGTCCGGGCCGACGAGGAAGCCGACGTCTATGTGGTCAATACCTGCACCGTGACCTCCCGCGCGGACCACAAGGCGCGGTCCCTGATCCGCGGGCTTGCGCGTCAGAATCCGCGTGCTCCGCTGCTCGTGACGGGCTGTTCGGCGCAGATGGAAGCCCAGGCGCTCTCCATGCTCGCCGCCAACGTTGTGGTGATTCCGCAGTCGGAAAAGTCACGCCTGCTCATGCTTCCCCGGAACATCGCGGAGATTCTCGATTCAGGCGATGACCCGGCGCTGCGGCTTCGGGACACCCTGAAAGAAGGTCCGCCCGGGGACCCCTTCGCGCTGGACGGCGCCGATTTTTCTTTCCACACGCGCGCGTTCCTGAAAATCCAGGACGGCTGCGACTGCCGGTGCGCCTACTGCAGGGTGCCGCTGGCCCGCGGTCAATCGCGTGAGTCTCGATCTCGATGAAGTCGCTGCGGCGCGCCGTGGACCTGGAGTCCCGCGGCCGGCGCGAGATCGTCCTGACCGGCGTGAACATATCCGCGTGGCGGGCCGGCGGGCGCAGGCCTGCCGGTCCTCCTCCGAAGGCTCCTTGCGGAAACCTCTCGAGCGCGCTTCCGCCTGACCTCTCTCGAGCCGGAATCAATCACGGCCGAGCTCGCGGAAGCCCTGGCGGATGCCCGCATCTGTGCGCATTTTCATATCCCGGTTCAGTCGGGCTCGGACCCGGTCCTGGCCGGCATGCGCCGCCGTTATCGCGCAGGAAAAGTACGCGAGGGCATACGAATGCTCCGTGAAGCAAGGGAGGATCCCTTCATTGCCGCGGACATCCTGGCTGGGTTTCCCGGGGAAACCGAGGAAGACTTTGCCGCAACACGGGAACTGATAGTTGGCTGCGGCCTGGCCGCGCTGCACGTTTTTCCTTTCTCACCGAGACCCGGGACAGCCGCTGTCGGTCTGCGTCCTGTCGTTCCTGAGCGTGTCCGTCGCGAACGGGCACGAGACCTCGCTGCTCTTTCTCTCGAGCTTTCTACTTTATATGCCGGGCGATGGGTGGGAAAGGAGGTGGACGTGCTCCTGGAACGGAAGTCGGGAACCCATCCGCATGGAGTTTCCGGCAACTATCTCAAGGTCACTGTGAACGGGGCGCCTGTCGAGGCCGGGCCGGGCCGGATGGTGCGGGCAGAAGTCACCGTCGGAAGCCCGACATGTGCCGGCCGATTTCTCGGCTTCGTGGGCTGAAAACTGGTTTTCGACCCCTCTCTGGGCTATAATCTGAAAAGATCATTGGGACGGTACGACATTCGCGCGGTGTTCCATTGGCGGAGGTTGCCCATGGCGAGGACGAGAGCTTTTGTCCTGTTCGTCGCCGTGCTGCTCGCTCTCTCGGGCTGCTCGGCCTTTTTCGATTTCAACGCGTTCTCGTCCCTGGACAAGCCGTCGGCCCCGGACCCCAGCCGGTACCAGGGTCTGAGCGGGTTGACCAACTTGCAGACAGACTTGGGATCACCGTCGATAGTCAATACTCTCAAGAACAACTTCGCGTTGTCTCAACAGATACTCAACCAGATCGAAAACGATCCAAGCTACCCGCTGACCGGCTCCCCGCCCTGGTCACCGGCACAGCAGACCGCTGCAATCCTCTACTCCAGCCTGGCACTGCAAAGCACATCGGGAGATCAGCTGGTCAACAACGTTGTCGCCACTTTGATGACCTCCGTGCCTGGGAATATCCAATCGATACTCCAGTCGATCATCCCGGCAGGCGTGATGGCGGACCAGTCGGGAACGAGTTTCACCAACATGGTGAATGGGCTTCTGAACGCAGAGGCGATGTATGTGAAGCTTGGAAACAGCATTTTGGACGTCAACGGCAACGGGAAAATCGATCCGGGTGATGCGCCTCCCGGAATGAACATGGGTGATGCCGCACAGAAAGCGGCTGTCGCCCTTCTCATGTACGCTGTGGACCGGGCCGTGATAGATTTCCCTGTCCCGCCGGGCACTGACATTTCCGAATTGTGGAAGCTCGTGAACAACCAGCCGAATCACATCTCGGGCGTAATCATTGCAGATCCACTGAACCCGCTTCCGGGTTGGCTGAAGAACATCTTCGACGCCGCTGGCGCGCCGTACCCCGCATGAAAATCGAGACGAAAGGACGAGGCGCCGCCCAATGAGAAGTTTCATCGCTGCGCTGTTGCTATTCCTGGCCGCCGGGCATGGCGTTCGCAAACACCTTCAATGAGATTCCCTTTGCTCCCATGGGACCGGAAGTTCTCGGGCGCGGGGGGTCGGCGATTGCTGATGCGCGCGGGTTCGATTCCCTTTTCTTCAATCCGGCAGGCTTCTCCCGCGACCCAAGCTCTTTCACTCTCAGTTCCACCAGCGCCTGGGTGTATTCTCGTCCGGATGAGTTCATCGGACTCGTCGGACAATTCGCGGGCGGAACGGCGGGGCCGGCATCGATATTCACCTTCCTCAACAACCAGATAACGCACGGCGGAATCGGGGCAGGGGCATCCTGGGGCATAGGCTACGTGGGCGGCGGCCTCGGGCTTGGCGCTTCGCTCATCCTGGACTCGGTTCTCGGCGGCCCCAGTCTCCTCGGGGTCACCGGCGATCTCACGGCGACCTTCGGCTTCATTGGCGGGCTCTCGGTGCCTTTCGATGTTGCGGGTTTCAAGGTCCACGTGGGCGGTGACGTCAGGCCGATGATCCGCGTACATGCGCTCCTGGACAATGCGACGGCTGTGGGGATGCTGAATGCACTCGCCAATGGCGGAGATGTTCTCAGTGCCCTGAGCTCCGGACAGGCGCTTTATGGAGTTGGCATCGGCCTGGACGCGGGCGCCATCGCAGAGCTTGGCTGGTTCAATGTCGGCATTTCGATCAGGGACCTCGCCGGAACGCAGTTCAGGTACAACCAGGCTTCTTTCAGCATGCTGCAGAGTTCGCTCGGGTCATCGCTTCAGCTTCCCACATCGGGGAGCCTCGTCACAGCGGACCAGTACACCATCCCGATGAACATCGGCGTGGGGGTGTCATTCCATCCCGATTTCGGCACCTTCAATAATATCCTGGATACCTCGCTCAGCCTCGACATAGACGATATTGTCAGCGGCCTTGCCGGGCAGGTCTCACCCTGGACACTCCTGCATTTCGGCGTCGAGTCGCGCCTGTTTTCGTTCTTCACGCTGCGCGCCGGGATCAACCAGGGCTATCTCACCATGGGAGGCGGGATGAAGTTCCTCGTGGTTGATCTGAACTTCGCCGTCTTTACACGGGAGCTTGGCGCGCATATCGGGGACAAGCCCCTCTCCGGAATGACCATGAACGCGGCCATCCGCTGGTAAGGCCCCGTTTCCCGCGCTCTACTTTCATGCTATAGTGCCTGAGAATGTCAGGAGGAACGCGGCCATGAGAAAACAAGCCGGGTCCTGGAGGTCCCGCCACACCCTCCTCGTTCTGCTCTCCGCTGCTGTCCTGGTTTCTTCCGGATGCCAGGCCATCTTCACTTATTCGCCCCTTTCTGGACTCCAGCAGTCTCCGTCCAACATGACGCCCGCCCAGCGGCTGACCTATGCAAAGGATGCCCTTGCCAGCGGCGACACCGCCGCCATGAAGACCGCGTATGATGCGATAAAAAACGACACCAGTGCCGACGCGCAGTACACGACCGCGCAGCTCGGGATCGAGCTGTCGGGAGTGCCCACGCTTCTCGTCAAGGTGGCCAGTGACCCGAGCACCGTGACTGCACAATTGGACACCATCAACGCTTTCATCACGGCCAATAACCTGGATCCGAGCTACATGGTGGCGGCCGCAGCGCAGCTTCAGGCCGCAAAAGCCGCCGGTGCAACCCTCAGCGACATGGACTACGCAATGGGTGCGATGGGAATCATTCTCGGGGAAACAAACGGTCCCGTGAACGGCAACTGGACTCTCACCGGGCTGGGGCTCGGCGGCGCCCTTAAGCCACCAGCAACCTTCCTTCAGCCGGCCGTAGCGGACGTTGCATCCTTGCCATCCGGCGACCCCATGGGGGATTTCATCACCAACCTGAACGGATACCTCAGCAACGCTTCGCTTTGAAAAACCGAATGATGAAACCGATCCGCCTTTTCTTCGCCCTGATCCTCGCTCTCTCTTCGACGGCTGCGCTTTCGGCATCGCCCTTCATCTTCGAGCCCACGCAGTTTCCCTCGGCGCGCATGGGCGCGCTGGGAGGAATGCACGCGGCTCTTGCGGACGATATCTCGGTGCTGATGTCCAATCCCGCGGGCTTCCGTTCCGCCCCGCCCCAGATTTCGGTTGCCGAGCTGACGACGAACCTGTCAGGACCCATCTTCAGCATTGCGGACGTCGTGTTTCGGATTGCCGGCGGAACCAGTCCGACGTCTCTGCTGACAGATCCGGAGGTACAGAAGCTGCTCACGAGCCTCTACGCCGGCGCGACGATCAACGGGCCCCTCGCCCTCGGTTACATCGGGGAGGGCCTGGGTTTCGGCATCTTCAACTCCACAGGAATGTCATTCGCCACCGAGGGAACCGTCCCGACGGTGACCACTACCGTGAAGGAAGACCTGCTGTTCGTCGCGGGATACGGCTTCCGCGTCCCCCTGGCGGATCGCCTAAGAAGCACCCTCGATTTCGGTTTTTCAGTAAAGGCATTCACGCGGGCAGGCATCGAGTGGTCGGAATCCATCCTGAGTTTCTTTTCACTCCTCACGTCGCCTTCACCGGGTGACTTCCTGAACCAGCCCTTCACGCTGGACGTCGGATTCGGGATCGATGCAGGCGCGCTGTACGCCTGGAACAAGACGCTCTCGGTTGGCCTGGTTGCCCGCAACCTGTATTCACCGGTGGCACGCAATTCGTACGCCTCGGTGAGCGCGTTCACCTCGGGTGCCGCATCCACGTTGTCCTACGGCATTGCTCCTCTCGACCTTGCCCTCGGCCTCCTGTACACGCCGCAGCTCGGCTTTCTGGAGTCGTACCTGTCCAACCCCAAGATCATGCTCGACTATGGCGACATGATTGATTTCTGGACGCACCCCGATACTGCGTCGAACCCCGTGCTGCATTTCGGCCTCGGTGCGGAAGTGACGCTGCTTGACATTCTCGCGGTCCGCGCGGGTTTCGGAGACGGCTACTTCTCTGCGGGCCTGGGCCTCGACCTCACGGCTTTCCGCCTTGATCTCGCGATGTTCGGTAAGGAGTTGTCGGGCCAGCCGGGACTCCGGCCTTCTTACAATCTCATCGTGAGCACGTCATTCCGGTACTGACTTCCGGCGTGCACGCAGGCCAGTCCGGCAGCGGACGATCAGCCTGAAGACAGGTCGTCGAATTGACAAAGCGCACCCAAGTAGTTAGATTTCCCCCGCACCCGGGCCGCTAGCTCAGCTGGTAGAGCAACAGCCTTTTAAGCTGTGGGTCGCCGGTTCGACTCCGGCGCGGCTCAGTTTCAAGTTTTTGCGGTTCATTGCCAACGATAAAACTGCTGAAAAACTACGGTACACAAATCCAACTTCAGGTCCCATTTCCATTCGACTTGGCTGATTGGCTCATGGTGAAGTTGGCGGAGCTGCTTCGAGATGAGCCAATTGCGCTTGGTGAGGCTGGTTTTCCGGACAAAGTGGGGCACGCTTATGGATGGCGACAAGAAGACAGTGCAATCCAGCAAGATTGCATCCGTAGATGGCCCCTCAGCAAGCGTGCCAAGACAACGGAGAGGCACCGGACAACTGTAAGCGCCCGATAAACCGGAACAACTCGTTGCGGTTGTCGCCCTTAGGTCCCGAGCAAGGGTGCGCTCCAAAATTGGGGGTTTTCCCTATTTCGATTCGCGCTATTGTCATCTACTGTCTATCCAACGCCCATTTTGGAACCGTCCCCGGAGGTAAAGCGTGCAAACAGAACGGCGCTTTGCAGCAATAGGCCTGCTGCTTGTTTCTGTATCTCTCGGATGCAAGCTCCCCAGCGGCGGAACCCCTATCTCAGTTTCCTTCAACGCCTCCGCCGGATCCAAGACTCTGTCGGCGCACAGCAGGGCAGGGGGGCGCAGCATAATTGGCATGCCACTTGATCCAAGCTACTACAAACCGAGTCTGGCGAGTCTTGGCGCCCTGATCGGGCGCTTTACACCCACGAATTTTATCCTCGATCTTGAGACCCTGGATATCTACCAAGTCCAAGGTGGGACATACTCCCCCACCGGTTTGCTTCCCTATCGATATCAGCCCAGTGGTCAAATCATTCCACGGAACATCGACATCGAGAACAGTTCAGGTTTCGTTCGAAACGTCGCTGTGCCCGGTGTGCAGTGGAACGGTCTCGCCCTTTCGCTTATTCCCAGTTGCAGCTGGGGAGTCCCCGGACACGGCATCACGTATATGAGCGTCATTTCCGTAAGGCTGCCTTCCCAGTATAATGGTATTCACCTACCCAACGAAATTGTGATGCCGGGCAACGATCCCACGCTTCATTGGTTTCAACTGAGCGACCTCCAGCCATTTGCGACGCCGTTCTTTCAGTTTCTCGCGATCGGTTCGGATATTGCCAGCCCGGTGGTCCAGAATCCCAACGGCACGATGCCCCTGTCTCCGCCCGGATACTGGGACTTGCCGCAGTTCAGTACTCGAAGAACCACTGGAAACGCATCGTCCCTTTTTCTGAACGGTCCGAACATCGACCTCGGCACTTATGCCAACCCCGACATCGTGTTTAGTTGGGACGTCAACAACCTGGTGGAAGTATACGCTGGCAATCTTTCACCGCAGAATGATATTGTAACGTTGAACCTTTCAAATCCTTTCCCCATTTCCATTGAAGTGAGGGAAAGACAAACGCCGGGTACGAAAGCAGGCTCTGATGTTACTGCACCAGGAGAAGCTCTCTTCCCAAGGGTTTATTCGGATTCGGGCTCCAATTGCATCACCCTGCAGTGGGTAAATCCGACTGACTCGGATTTCAACGAAGTTGTTGTCATCCGAAAGGCAAACTCACCTCCTGCAGACAAGAACGATGGGGAAAGAGTCTATGAAGGCTTTGAACCAATGTACTGTGACACTGACACGGCAATCGGGACCACCTACTACTATAGGATAATGACAGTAGATTACTCGGGGAACTATTCAACTGGGGTCCTGGGCAGCGCGACCCAGAGTTAGTCGTCTTTCGGGCGCCTCGCGGCAGTTGCACGGGGTTGTGAATTGGGGCCATTAGCAGGGCCACCATTTCTGAACCGATCATTCCATGAAGAATCTGTTCGGCTGCGTCTATATTCGCCGTTTGCGACGTCTTCGCAGGACGAAATGCACAACCGCCGCTCCCGCGACTGCCGCGAGAGCAGCGAACCCGAGCAACTTGTAGCGCTCATAGAGACTGCCGAACAACTCTGCTTTTCTGCCGAGCTGGTAAAAAAGGATGCTCCAGAATCCAACCCAGAGCGCAGCTCCGACAGAGTTGTATATGAGAAAGCGCTTCCACCCGAGGCGGGTCATGCCGGCAACGATCCCGTTCATCTGGCGGAGGATTTCGATGAAGCGTGCCGCCACGACGATGATCGCGCCTCTTCTCTGGAAAAACTCTTCAGCATACGACAATCGTCTGGGCGTCAGGAAAACATAGCGTCCAAACCGCAGAACCAGCGACCGGCCTCCGAATCGACCGATCAGGTACCCGACATTATCGCCCAGCACTGCTGCCGCCAGGGCAATGAAGACAACGAGTAGGATGCTCAGCTCGCCCCTTGCGGCAAGCAGTGAGGCGACAATAAGCATGGTCTCCCCGGGGACGGGGACCCCGAAGTCCTCCAGGAAAATCGCCGCAAAGACAGCCATGTAGCCGTAATGCTGAATGTAGGGCTGGAGCGTTTGGACGAGATGCTGCATGCAATGACCTACTGCCTGGTCCCGGTGCCGGACTTCACTTCTGCAACCAATCTCGGCACGTTTTCGTCAACGGAACAGCTCATACACACCCATCAGGACAAGCATGACCCCTGCCGCCGGTCCGGCCCAGTCTCGCAGGAGCCGCGAGATGAAGCGCACGCCGAACCAAACGCCGAGCCACAGAGTCAGCAGGCTGAGAATGAAAACGGCGGTCGTGGTCAGCGCGGGGCTGAGACCGATCAATCCGGCTGCAAGACCATTCGGGATGTTGTTCAGTGTCAGCGCCAGTCCGAGGGGTTCCAGCTCCAACATCGCCGGCTGCCTGCTGGTTTTTCGCCATGATGGCCATCTTCTTTCCAAGGGCCATTGAAATCAATGTGCCGCAGCTGGTAATAGCCGCAATCAGCAGGTTGGATGAAAATGGAAGCTTGATCTTCCTGGTCCCGTACGCCAGGCCTGCCCCGAGGTTGTCCAGGTTGGAAGAAAGCGCCAGAATCAGGACTGTCAGGATGTGCATGTGCTGCACATCTTCACTCGCAGGCCGTCATCAAGATCCGACTGATCACGACGATCATTCCCGCTCCTTTCGACACGAAGGCTACCATGGCTGTGCATTTCTTTCGACGCAGGGGAGCGCGGCTCATTAACTACTACCTTGGACGCCCCTGATGTCCGCTGCCCGGTATAAAGAGAATCCAGAGGTCGTCTTCGCGCTGCTCAAGGCGGGCGCAGACGGAAAACTTGTTGAAAACTGAACAACGCCCGATTCTGAACCCCACAATTGACGCGCCGCGGCAGCTCTCTTACAATTCGTCAATGACTTCACGTCAACGCATCGAGGCAGCCTTGGCGTTCCGTGCCCCGGACCGGATCCCTCTCCAGGTGCATCCTTCCCCCGCAGGGCTTCATGAGCACGGAGAAAAGCTCCTGCAGCTCATGCGGGAGTGCGGGAGTGACTTTGGCGACACCCGGCTCTTCACTCTTCCCGAGAAGCCGGGCCCGGCGGATTTCGACGCGGACGGACGATACCACGCGGTCAGGACCGACGGGTGGGGGACCACGTGGGAATACCGGATCTTTGGAATCTGGGGCCATCCCATCGACTGGCCTCTCAACGACTGGTCCCGCCTCGACAGCTACCGCGCCCCCGTGCCTCCGTCGGTCGAGGGGCCGGAGAATGCAGCCGTTCGGGAGGCTGCCCTCGCGCACCGGCGCGAATGGTACCTCGTCGAGGACGCCGGCGCGCTTTTCGAGACCCTCCGCTGGGTGCGGCGCTTTGAGTCCGTCCTCATGGACCTGGAGGACGACACCCCGGAAATCAACCGACTGGCGGACATCATCTGCGGCCACGACGAGGCCCTCATCCGCCGTGCGCTGGCGCTCCAGGCTGACGCGGTGAGCTTCGGGGATGACCTGGGCACCGCCAATGCGCTCATGACGTCTCCCGAGGTGTTCCGCAGATTCTTCAAGCCTCGGTACAAACGGCTGTTCGAGCCTGCCTTGAAGGCGGGCTGCCGGCTGTTCTTCCATTCCTGCGGGCAGATCAGCGCGGTTCTCGAGGACCTGAAGGACGTCGGGGCCGCTGCGATCTGGCCCCAGCTTCCCCTCTTCGCGCTTCCCGAGCTTGCGCGACGGTGCCGGGACCTCGGAATCGCGGTTCTCCTCCACCCTGATCGGGGTGAGCTCATGCAGCGGGGCACCCCGGAAGAGGTCAGGGCCGCCGTGCTGCGTCTCCTGGACACTTTTGACACCGCCCACGGCGGGTCCTGGCTGTACGTGGAGATCGACCCGGGGTTTCCCTGGAAAAACGTTGAAGCGCTTTTTCGTGCAGCCATGGAAGTGCGCGGCTGACCGGGACGACTTTTCTTGACTTCCGCCGGGTGCATTCGTAGACTTGCTGGGGGAGGGGACAGCTGTCCGCCGGGCTCCCTCCGAAGTCCTACCCGGTGCCGGCAGCGCTGGACAGGGGGTAGTCATGGCAGCCCACGCCTCGTGGAAGGGGTTTCTGAAGCTCAGCCTTGTCTCCGTTCCGGTCAAGGCATACACGGCAACCGCAAGCGGCAGCGATATCACTCTTCACCAGCTGCACGCAAAGACACTGACGCGGATCCAGTACAAGAAGTTTGCACCCGAGGTGGGGGAAGTCTCCAGTGAAGAAATCGTGAAGGGCTACGAGTATGACAAGGGACAGTACGTCATCATCCAGGACGACGAGATCGACAAGCTGCGCACCGAAAGCGACAAGTCCATCCGGATTGACGGCTTCGTGACACCGGATGCCGTGAGCAGCATCTACTTCGGAGGGCGGACCTACTACCTGACGCCGGACGGACCGGTCGGGCAGAAGCCGTACAACCTTCTCATGAAGGGCATGGCGTCCAATGGCGTAGGCGCAATGGCCGAGGTGGTCATCTCCCAGAAGGAACAGGTCGTGTTCGTGCGTCCTGTCGATGGACTACTTGCCATGACCGTGCTCTCGCGGAAAGACGAGGTAAAACCAGTCTCAGCCTTCATGGACGAGGTCACTGAGACACCCCTCACCGAGGCCGAAACCTCTCTCGCGGATACGTTGATCAAGGCGTCAATCATCAAGGATTTCGACTTCGGCCGTTACCATGACGTGTACAAGGAGAAGCTGACGAAGCTTATTCAGCTGAAAATCGAAGGAAAGGAAGTCGTGCAGGTCCGCGATCCCGAGGAGCCGAAAATCATCAACCTGATGGACGCGCTGAAGAGAAGCGTTGCAGAAGCGCAGGCCGCAGCCGGCGGCGAGAAAAAAGCGGCAAAGGCGGGGCTGAAGCAGACCCAGGACATCAAGCCTGGAAAGAGCTCGACGGCCGGCTCCACGGCCAGGAAGAAGAAGGTTGTCTAGGACTCTGCCCCGATTCGTTCCTCCCATGCTGGCGGTGCTGGGCCAGCCTTTCGACTCAGATGAGCATTTTTTCGAGTTCAAGTGGGACGGGATTCGTACACAGGCCCTCGTCGACACTGACGGTGTTCGGCTGATGAGCCGCAACGGAATAGACATCGGCGATCGATACCCGGAAATGAGAAGCCTTTCCGTGCTTCCCCGGGGGCTTGCGCTGGACGGCGAGCTTGTCGCGTTCAGGAACGGGAAGCCGGATTTCGAAGCAGTGCTCGGAGCAAGGCGCGGGAAGGGCTCTTCGACCGCCACTTTCATTGTTTTTGACATTCTCTACGAGGACTATTCAGCCGTGATGAACCTGAGCTTTGCCGAACGCCGCAAACGGCTGGCGGCGGTGGTCGACGGCTCGAAATGCCCGGGCAATGCGGCTTTCCGAGGGGATCAGCGGCGGAGGCCTCTCGCTGTACCACCGCGCAGGCGAGCAGGGTCTCGAGGGCGTTGTCGGGAAGCGCCTGTCCAGCACGTACGCTTCCGGCCGCAGAAACGGTGCCTGGGTCAAGGTGAAACATCGGTCCCGAATCCAGGCGGTGATCATCGGTTTCATCGAGAAGGGGAATGACTTCCAGAGCCTCCTGCTTGCCGCCAACGGCGTTCCCGGCAGGCCGAAGGATGCGCTGGTCTACGTGGGAAGGGTGGGTGGAGGCTTCAGCGAAGGGCAGCGCGAGCGGCTCAACGCGCTTCTCAGGAAGAAGACTCGAGCGTCGCCCCTGGTGGCCTGCGGGGAGCATGCCCGATGGGTCGAACCGGCATGCTATTGCATGGTGAGTTTTGCAGATTGGACCCAGGCGGGAATGCTGCGCGCCCCGGTTTTTGAAGGGCTGATCGAAGGATAACCCATGGATTCGGACAGCTCGCTGCGCGGAATGGAAGTTTCCTTGACGGGACGCCTGGCCTCGATGAAGCGCGCGGAGGCCATCCGTCGCATCACCGAAGCGGGCGGACTGCACGTGGACATTCCCGGAAACTCGACGGCGCTCCTCGTGGCCGGCCAGGCGGGGCACCTTACACCCTCGGGAAGCGTGACGCGCAACCTGCTGCGGTTCAGGGACCTCAAGCAGAACGGTTCTCCCATCCGTCTCATTGATGAGATCGAGTTTCTGAAGCTCCTCGGCGCCAGGGATGAGCTCAGCGATTTCTCGCGCCTGTATACGCTGGTCCAGGTCGAGCCGGATCATCGAGACGCCGATCACCGTGGTACGTTCCTGGCTTCGCAACGGCCTTCTCCAACCGGCGCGGACAACTAACCGCCTGGCGTGGTTCGAGATAGCGGATATCCTGCAGGCGCGCAATTTGAGCCGCCTGACCGCCCATGGCGTTCCGGCATCGCGGATCCGCGCCAGCCTGGAGCAGATTGCCCGCTGGCTGCCGGAGGGCAACCAGGTCATGGGCAGGCTGGACGCGTTTGCACAACGGCTGCGCGTCAAGCTTCCCGACGGAGGCTGGGCAGACCCGAGCGGCCAGCGCCTGATTGGCTTCGAGCAGGACCGGGTGGCCGCGGGGACGAGGGTGTCGGCGTTTCCCGGGCAGGCGTACGTGGACGGAAAGGCCCTCGCGGAAGCGGAGGACGCAGAGGAACGCGGGGATCTCGCTGAAGCGGCAGAAGGATATGCCAGGATCCTGCAGGAGCACCCCGAGGCAGAGGCCTTTTTCAATCTTGGAAATGCATCTGTACCAGCTCGCCCGCGAGGGTGAGGCTGCCCAGCGGTACCTGCAGGCCCTCGAGCTGGACCCTGAGTTCGCTGAGGCCTGGAACAATCTCGGCAATTCGCTTGTCGCCATAGGGAAAGCTGAAGATGCCATCCTGGCATATCGACGTGCGCTGCTGCTCGAGCCGCATTATCCGGACGCGCACTGCAATCTGGCCACGCTGCTCGAACGCCAGGGCCGGCACGACGAATCCGCGGTGCATCGGTCCGAGTGCCTGAAGGCTTTTCCAAGCGAGGCGCGGCTGAGGCTTCTCCGTGAACGGTCGGGTGACGACGGCGAGGGCTGAGACTACAACGCCTTGCTCAGCGCCCGTATGGCCTTCCCAAGGTCCTGGGGCCGGCGCAGCGACGTCCTGAAGAGGTCTCCCGTCTTTTCAACCCGTGCCGGGGCCGTGGCAAGCGTGAAGTCGCTGATCCGCAGCTCCCCTTCAAGCTCGTCCCACGCAATGGGCATGGAGACCGAAGCCGCCTCCACGGGACGCACAACGTACGCGGGGACGATAGTCTGCTCGCGCCGATTCTGCAGGAAGTCGACATACACTCTTCCACCGCGCCTGCTGACCGCCCTGTCCACCGTGGCCAGGTCCGGATGCTCTCGCACGACGAGACGCGCTATCGTCTCGCAGAACATCCTGCTCTGGTCGTACGTGTAGCCTGGTTTCAACGGGATGCAGACGTGAAGACCCGTCGATCCGGAGGTCTTGAGGTACGGCTCGATGCCGATTCCTCCCAGGAGCTTTCCGAGGATGCGCGCGACCTTGACGACGCTCGAGAACGGGGCCTCCTTCGGGTCGAGGTCCAGAATCGACCAGTCAGGGGAGTCGAGGCTGCCGCGCCGGGAAAGCCACGGGTGCAGGTCGATTGTGCCGAGGTTGATCAGCGTGAGCAGCGTGCGCCTGTCTCCGCAGACAGCGTAGAACGTGGGCTCCTCGCCCTCGCGCGCCACGTTCGTGGTTTCGATCCAGTCCGGTATGCCTTCGGGAAGCTGCTTTTGGTAGAAGGACTTGCCCCGGATTCCATCGGGCCACCGGTACAGGTGAAGAGGCCGTTCCTTGAGGTACGGCAGGATCCAATGCGCCATCCGATCGTAGTACGAGACCAGGTCCTGCTTGGTAAACCCCTGCTCGGGCCAGTAGACTTTCCGCGGGTTTGTGACCGCCGTCAAGGTTGAGGACGCGGCCTTCGGGGATGACGGACCGGAGCGGCGAACCGGCTTCTTTTTCGACGCGGCCTGCTGCACGGGGATCCGCCACCAGTCATCCGAGACTCCTGAACGGTACACGCTGGAAGCTCTCTTTGCGATGACGGCAGGAAAACCCGATTCCGCAGCCGCCCGGGCAAGCACCTCGCCGCGCTCAACCACGGCGTCCACGAGCAGCAGCTTGCCGGACTCCGGCAGCAGCCCGCGCAGCACAGCCCTTCGCTCGGAGAGGGGAAGCCGGCGGAGGTCCCATTCTTCGGCGTACAGCACGTCAAAGAGATACAGGACGCATTCCCCGCCGCCGGCGGCGAGCCGGTCTTCCAGGCACTTCTCGGAAGGAATGCCTTTTCCGTCCAGCGCAACAACCACCCCGTCCAGGACGGCTCTGCGGGCACGGAGCTTTCCGAGGTGGGCCACGATGGAAGGAAGGCGCGGGGCCAGGTCCCGGGCGCCGGCACGAAGGGCCGCCCCTCCATCCTCGATGAATGCAAGCACCCGTTTGCCGACGAGTGCCGGCTCGAAGAGCCAGTCAGGATCCGAGAAGGCCGCGAAGCCTTCGGCAGGCTCCATCCGGGAGATCCGGCGGCTCATCGGCTTTGCAATCGCCCTGCTCATGTCTGCGCCCCCGAACAGATCGCTCCCCGAGCCGGCGTAGCGGTCGCGCGCCTTGAAAAGGAGCCAGTTCCTGCCCTCCCCCGCTTTCGTTCGAACGAGGTGCCATTCGCCCCGCAGGCGATGTCCCTTGAGCTCGAGCTTCACCTCACCCTTTTCCAGGGCCTTCGAGATATCGGGCGCTTTCAGGAGCGCATACTCTCCCGAATCCCATATCTTCATGGTGCCTGCGCCGTACTGGCCTTTCGGGATGGCTCCTTCGAAGCTCTCGTACTCCATTGGGTGATCTTCTGTGCGGACAGCCAGCCTCTTGTCGCCGGGTGCGTAGGAAAAGCCCTTGGGCACCGCCCAGCAGGCCAGCACGCCGTCCGCCTGGATTCTCAGGTCGTAGTGCAGGTTGCGCGCCTCGTGGCGATGCACGACAAAAGAGTGCCCGCCGTCCCGGGACCTCTTCCGTGGCACAGGCTCCGGCGTCCGAGTGAAATCGCGCTTGGCCTTGTACGACTCTGTGGCCATATTTCCCTAATGTACCCACGCGCGAACCGGAGGGCCACGAGATGACGCAGATCCCCCTGCGAATTGACGAGCCGAAGGGACGACCGCCGGGCCTGTCCATCGTCCTGGCGCATGGAGCGGGCGCCGGCATGGACTCGGCGTTCATGCAGCAGATGGCTGAATCACTTGCGGCGTCGGGCCTCCGTGTGGTCCGCTTCGACTTTCCCTACATGCAGACCTCTCGAAAGACGCGGAAATGGTCGCGGCCGGACCCCGCCGGTGTCCTGGAAGAAACATGGTTCCAGGTGATCGAGCAGGCGGGCCCGGCGCCGGCTGGTGATCGGCGGCAAGTCCATGGGAGGCCGGATTGCAAGCATGGTGGCGGACCGGGCAGGGGTGATGGGCCTGGTATGCCTTGGCTATCCCTTCCACCCTGCAGGCAGGCCCGGTTCACTGCGGGTGGCGCACCTCGAGAAGCTGAAGACCAGGACCCTGATCCTCCAGGGGACGCGGGACACCCTTGGAAGCAGGGAGGACATTGCCGGGTACTCCCTTTCGCCCGCCATCAGGCTCCTCTTCCTGGACGACGGCGACCATTCGTTCAAGCCGCGAAAGAGCTCGGGCCGAACGTACGGGCAGAACTTCTCGCAGGCGGTCGAGGCAACCGCGGAGTTCTGCCGCGGCCTGCCCGGTGGGTGAGCACTCAGGCGTCCAGGACCGAGCGCACGGCAGCCAGGAGGCTGCCCTCGTCGAAGGGTTTTCTGAGCAGCTGCGCGCCGCTTGCAAGGGATCCACGGCTTTCCAGCGCCTGCTGGGTGTAGCCTGATATGAAAAGTGTGCGGACAGAGGGAAGCACGCGCAAAAGGCGTGCGGAAAGCTCCGGACCGGCCATGCCCGTCATCACGACGTCTGTCAGGAGGAGCTGGATCTTCCCCGCGTCATGCTCCATGAGCTCGAGGGCTTTCTCTCCGCTGCCCGCCTCCAGCACCGCGTATCCGTGGCTTTCCAGGACCCGCCGGGCATAGTTCCGGACGGCGGGCTCATCCTCGACCAGCAGCACCCTCTCATCCCCTCCGCGTTCAGGAGCCGCGCTCCCTGCAGCGGTCGCAGCTGCCGCCGATGCGGCGAGACGCAAAAAGAATATCGTGAAAGTCGTTCCCTGCCCGGGCGAGCTCGAACAGAAGATGCTCCCGCCGCTCTGCGTCACGATTCCGTAGACCGTCGAGAGCCCCATGCCAGTGCCCCTTCCGGGCTCCTTGGTGGTGAAAAAAGGCTCGAAAATCCGCGCGAGGGTTTCCTTGTCCATGCCCGACCCTGTATCGCTGACGCAGAGCCTGACATACTCTCCCCGCGCGAGGCCCGGGAACTCCGTTTCCGGCACGCCGGGGACCACCTCGTTGGACGTGGAGATCATCAGCTTTCCACCCCGCGGCATTGCATCCCTTGCGTTCACGGCGAGGTTCATCAGCACCTGCTCGATCTGGCCGGGGTCGGCCATGATCCTGCCCGTTTCCAGCGGGAGATCGGCGGAAACTTCGATGTCTTCCCCGATGACCCTCTTCAGCATTTTTTCGATCCCGCGGATGAGCGCAACGGGATCCATGACGCGCACTTTCATCGCCTGCTTCCGGCTGAAGGTGAGCAGCTGCGAAGTCAGCTCGGCGGCGCGATCTGCAGCGCCCGTGACCTGGCCAATGTCGTCGGCCAGACGGCTGCCTTTGGGAATCCCGTTCAGAACGAGATCGCTGAATCCCTTGATGACCGTGATCAGGTTGTTGAAATCGTGGGCAATGCCGCCGGCCAGACGTCCTACTGCCTCCATTTTCTGCGCCTGTCGAAGCTGCTCCTCCGTCAGCCGCGAGGCAGTGATATCCCGGACAAAAAACGCAAGGCGGCCAACCCGCCCGGACGAATCGACGATCGGGAAGATTCCCACGTCGTGGACCGACGCTCCATGGCGCACCTCGATTCTCACCGGGGCTGCAGTCTGGATTGCCCTCTGGGTATGCTGGTGGACACTGCCGTCCAGGGGAAGGCCCTCCATTTCCCAGACTGTGCGTCCCTTCAAATCGCCTGCCCTGAGCCCTCCGGCAGCCCTGGCGAAAGCGTCATTGCATGCCAGGAGGGCGCCGTCTGATGCCACGAGAAATGCCATGTCGGTTGTGGCGTTCAGCAGCGCATTGAGCGTCTCCTCCTGCTCCCGAATGGCCTTTTCGGCGTTCTTCCGCTCGCTGATGTCCCGGATGCTGATGCTGCTGAAGAGAAGGCGGTAGCGTTCCTCGCTGCTCTGCGGTGCAGGCTCGGCGCGAGTGCGCTCGGTTGTGTCTATCGCGACGAAGGTGACGCCTCCGCCGGCATTCCCGAGGCTGATCGGGGACGAGCTGATCAGCATGTCGATGATGGCGCCGTCCTTCGTTCTCCACCGGGTCTCGATGGTTGTGACTCCCCGGCGCTCCCTGTCATGAAATCCGCTCGTGTCGACCTTTTGGAACTCCTCCTCGGACGGATACAGGACGCGCGGGCTCTGCCCCAGGAGCTCGGCGGAGGAATAGCCGGTCATCTCGCAGAGCTTTCCATTGACCTCTACGAAAACGCGATCAGCAACGATGCCCATCCCGGCAGGGCTTGCCCTGTAGATGCTTTTAATCCTGGTCTGAAGCGAATCATCATCTCCGCGCGGCACCATGCACAAAGTGTACCACATGCCGGGGGCGCTGCAGCTCCCGATGAAGTGCTACTGCCCCAGGTCCCGGCGAACGTGCGCGCTCTTGCGGGGGGCTGAGCCGCCCTTTCGTCTCCGTCCGTTGAACACCAGGTAGGCGGCCAGCGCGCCGGCCACGAGGAGAGTGACGGAAGCAACCACTCTCGTTGTCATGAATACCATTGCGTGGCTCTTGGGGTCCACGCGAAAGCAGATCCGGACGAGCCTTGCAATGGTCGGACCGATCCTGCCCGCTTGCGCTTCCATCAACGACAGCTTGAGATCCGCCGGTAGGAAATCGGCGCCGTACATATAACGCACGATTTTCCCGTCCGGGGAGAGGATTACGATTGCCACCGGGTGGTCGAACCCGTCCCCGTTGCGCTTATAGTGAAATCCTGTGGATTCCGCAACGGCATGAATGCTTTCCTCGTCTCCCGTCAGGAATCTCCACGCACCGGGCGGAAATGGTTTCTGGATCGTCTCCAGGCCGATTCTCTTTGCCTTGCGGGCTTCCTTCGGCGTCTCGTCGGGATCAATGCTTATCGTCACGACGTTGTAATCAACCCCCGGCTCGGCCTGCAGAGGTCCCAGAACCCCGGCGAGCCCGGTGAGGAGCAAGTCGCACACATTGGGGCAGTTGTAGTAGACAAGGGCAAGGATCGTGGGCGCCGTCACCAGTTGCCGCAGGGTGACAGGCTCTCCGTTTTCACCGACGAACCGTGCGTCCAGGGGCACCCGGGACCCGAGCTTCTGCGCGATGCCGATGTCGCTGAACGCGGAATCTGCAGTCAGCGCGGCTGCGGCCGCGGGGAGCAGGGAGCAGACTACTGCCATGAGTGCGACGATCTGCGCGGCTCGCCGGGTGGACATCGGATAGAGTATAGAAGGCCCGGTGACCAAAGACAATCATGTCCGGGTTTGTTACTATGACTCGCAAATGGACAATCAAGCCCTCGTACGAGGGTGCCGCGAGGCTCCGTGAGCGTCCTCTCTCCCATTGTGCTGTCGTTGAAGGTGGCCGCGCTGGCCACGGCGGTAACATTTATCGTCGGCCTTTCACTTGCACGCTTGTTCTCCGCCCGTCAGGTACCCCTGCGCCGCGTCTGGGAGGCTTTTCTCCTCCTGCCGCTCGTATTCCCGCCCACGATCACAGGGTACCTCCTCCTCACGCTCTTCGGCCGGAGGGGACTGCTCGGCGGAGTCCTTGCCCACGCCGGGATCCCGGTGGTATTCACCTGGGCCGCTGCCGTCATCGCCTCATTCGTCGTTTCCCTGCCTCTCATGTACCAGGCCTGCAAGGCGGCCCTGCTGGGCGTGGAGCCGCAGTACGCCCGCGCGGCCAGGACCCTGGGCGTGTCCGAGGGCAGGATCTTTCTGCGGATCACCCTGCCGATCGCCGCGCCGGGCATCCTGAGCGGAACAGCGCTCTCTTTTGCCCGGGCCCTCGGAGAGTTTGGAGCCACGCTGATGGTGGCGGGCAACATTCCCGGCAGAACCCAGACCATCCCCCTTGCACTGTACAGCGCGGTAGAAGGCGGCCGGACAACGGAAGCCAACATCCTCCTGGCAGTGACCGTCGTGCTTTCATTCGGGCTGGTGGCCGTGGTAGGCTGGAGCGAGCGGCGCGTCTTCATGCCGGGGAAGAACGGCCGATGATTCTTGTCAACTTCGAGAAACAGCTGCCGGCATTTCTCCTCCGGGCCGCTTTCATGATCGAGGGGCGGGAGACGGCCATCCTCTGGGGTCCCTCGGGTGCCGGAAAGACCACCGTGCTGAATTGCATTGCGGGGCTTGCCGACCCCGATCGCGGGGAGATCCAGGTCGGTGGCAAGACAGTGTTCTCCGCGGAAAAACAGGTTACCATTGCGCCGCAGCAACGGAAGGTGGGGTTCGTGTTTCAGAGCTTCGCCTTGTTTCCGCACATGACCGCCAAAGAGAACGTGGCTTTCGCCATGCCCCGCGGAGAGAGGAAAGCCGCGGGGGAGCTGCTGGACCGGTTTCGGCTTGCGCCTCTTGCGCACAGGCGCCCGGCTGAGCTTTCGGGAGGAGAGCGGCAGAGGCTTGCCCTTGCCCGGGCGCTTGCCATCCGCCCGCGCGTGCTCCTCCTGGACGAGCCATTCAACGCGTTGGACAGGAGGAGCCGCGACGAAACCTACCGGGAGTTCCGCGCCCTGCGAGGCAGCTTTGACATGAGCGTGATCCTGGTGACGCACGACCGTTTCGAGGCCGAGCTGCTCGGGACGAGGATCTACGAAATGCGGGACGGAGAGGTGACAGAATGAGGTATGGTCCCATGAGCGGCGTGATGAGGAACGGCGCCTCGTCATGAGCGTGGAGGTGATCAGGGCGGCGGCCGAAAGCGGCGCCGGGATCGTTCTCGTCACGGTGATCGGCACGCAGGGCTCCGTCCCGCGCCATGCCGGCTCGAAGATGGTCGTTCGCGGGGACAGGCAGATCGTCGGCACCGTTGGCGGGGGCAAGGGAGAAGCAATGGCTGTCGAGGCGGCGTCGCGCTGCATCGCTGAGCGCTCCTCGCGGACCATCACCGTTGAAATGCAGGGCGTCGAGGCAACGGGACCGAACATGGTGTGCGGCGGCACCGGCACAATGCTCCTCGAGTATGTCGCTGATGGCACTGCATACCGCGCGGCCCAGGGCGCGCTGGAAGCCGGGCGCCGTACCGTGCTGGTGAAAAAGCTGGAAGGGATGGCAGGAGGGGCCGCGGGGACCGTGTCCGTGGCGGTCTTTGAGGAATCGGGCCCGCCGCCGGGCGGCTTCGATCACGATCCCCGGTCTGCCGCGCTGTGCATGGCCACCGGAAAGCCGCTCTTCTCGGAGGAGCAGGGTGTCTTCTACGACCCGATTCTGCCGCAGGAGAAGCTCCTCATCCTCGGCGGCGGGCACGTCGGGCAGGCCCTCGCGGACATGGCGGCGGGGCTCGACTTCGAGGTTACCGTAGTGGACGATCGGCCCGAGTTCGCCGTTCCGGGAAGGTTTCATTCCTCCGTGAGGACGATGTGTTCAGGCTACGCTGATGCCATTGCGTCTTTCCCGTTCGACTCGGCAACATATGCGGTCATCGTCACGCGAGGGCACCTGTTCGACCTCGAGTGCATACGAGGCGTGCTGGCGCGGAGCTACCGGTACGCGGGGTTCATAGGCAGCGCCCGAAAGGCGAAGCTTCTCAAGGCACAGGCAGCCAGTGACGGGTTCGACCAGGCCCGGGTGGCTGGCCTGCGGGCGCCCATTGGCCTGGACATTGCGGCCGAGACACCGGCCGAGATTGCCGTCTCGATCCTCGGGGAGATCGTGGCCGTGCGAAGGAACGCCGGAGCCGCGGCGCCGGGGCGGATGCCATGACATCAGGCAGGACCATGGGACTCACCTCGTATTCCCGTTTTGCCGGCTGCGGCGCCAAGCTGGGCCCGGGCGTGCTGGACAAGGCGCTCTGTGGACTCTCGCAGCGGCACTTTCCGCAGCTCCTCGCCGATTTTCGGCGCAGCGAGGATGCGGGGGTGCTCCGCCTGGACGACGAGCGGGCGCTGGTGCACACCGTGGACTTCTTTCCGCCGATCGTGGATGACCCGTTCACTTTCGGCCGCATTGCCGCGGCCAACGCGCTGTCCGACGTGTACGCCATGGGCGGGGACCCGAGCACTGCCGTATGCCTGGTCGGGTTCCCGGTAGACACGCTGGACATGTCCATCCTCGTGAAGATGATGGAGGGCGGGCTCTCCGCCCTGGATGACGCGGACTGCCCGCTTGTCGGCGGGCACAGCATTGACGACACCGAGCCCAAGCTCGGGTACGCGGTCACCGGGCTGGTTCATCCGGCGAAGGTCTGGATGAATAATACGATAGTGGGGGGAGAGCGGATCATCCTTACCAAGCCCATCGGGACCGGTCTCATTACCACCGCGGCGAAAGCCGGCAAGGCATCGGCGCAGGCCCTCCAGGCGGCCTGCGAAAGCATGGGCGCCCTGAACCGGAAGGCAAGCGAGGTGCTGCGCTCATTTTCCGTGCACGCGTGCACGGACGTGACCGGGTTCGGCCTCCTGGGACATGCGTGCGAAATGGCATCCGGATCCGGTTGCACGGTCAGGATTCGTGCGAGTGCCGTGCCCCTCCTGCCCTCGGCGCGGGAATACGCTCTGATGAAGACCATACCGGGAGGCACCAAGAGGAACCGAACCTTTCGCCTGAAGTTCGTCACCGGGGCGAAGCGCGAGGACGATGATCTCCTGAACATCCTCTTCGATCCCCAGACTTCCGGCGGTCTCCTTGCCGCGGTGAATGCCCCTGCAGCAGATCAGGCCCTGGCAGCGCTGCGCTCAGCCGGCATCCCGGCAGCCATCATAGGCGAGACGGTGACGGGAACCGGCATGGTCGAGCTCACCTGAGGCTGGCGCGGCCGCGGCGCACCGCGGACACCTCGAACAGGCCTCGCTCCCTGCCTACCAGCAGCGCCGCCTCCAGCGCCGCCCTGCCGACGGCGCGCGCCTTGTCGGACACGAGGTGGATGAAGCCGGGGTCCGCCCGGGGGTCGACGTCGCCGATCTTCATTCCGCGGGACACGACAACCTTCTCATTGATCAGGCCGCGCAGGCAGCCGTCAAACGGTGCGCTGACCGCCGCGTCTTCAACGCGCATCAGAACCTCGCCTCCCGTAACCATGTCCCCGATGCGCTTCAGCAGGGCCACGCGGCCGGCTCTCGGAGCCCTCAGCACCCGCTGCGCTGACTTCCCGCCGATTTCGCCCGGCATGCCGGTGTCCGCATGCGCGGCCCGGCCCTGATGATGCGGCCCAGCTCGTGGCCCCTCATTGTTTCAATCACCGCATCCACGTCCCTGCCGGCGGCGAAGCCCGGCCCGAGAGCAATCACCACGGCGTTTTCTGCGGGCACGGTTCCCGTGTTCGTTTTTGCCATGACCGCATCCAGGATGACATCCGCGGCGGCGTCCTGAAGTATCGTTGCACGAGGATCGATAAGCACCGCCACCTCTCCCGATTCGACTACCTCGCGCCAGCCCTCAGTGTCGGTAAGCCTTGCGCGGATTCCTTCCACCACGTGGCTTCCCCTGTAGACCGCGTCAGCAAAGGAGACGCTGAGCCGGATGGCAACAGGCTGCGGCAGCTCGGTCATGACGACATGAAAGCCGGCCGCCCGGAACGAAAGGGCAACGCCGGTGGCGAGGTCTCCCGCACCTTTCACAACCGCAAGAAGACCCTCAGAAGGATGTCGATTCGTACAGCTCCCCCTTTTCAAAAGAGACCACGGCCCCCTCGATCCCGTGCTCCTTCCGGGCAAGCCACAGCGCTTCGCACGCCGTGTCCCGCTTTTCCTCGAGGTCTCCCTGGTTCAGGAGAAGCACGAATCCCATCCCGGGCCTCACTCCCTTGAAGCAGCCCTCGGGGTCACCGGCAAGCTGGGCAATTTCGCGGGCTTCGAAATAGCTGCCGGTCCTGCCCACCAGGGCGAGGGCCTTCTGAAAATTGTAGCAATGCGGCTCGTCCATGGGCTCGTCGAATGCGCTGGCGCCCATGACCGCAAAAACGGTCGACGTGTTTGCGGGAATCACCGGCTCATGGCTTGCCGGTACCTTCATGGGGCGCTTCCTCGAGCCGTCCCCTTCCACGAGGAGCACCGTGTCGGAGATCATCCGGGCACCCTCGATGAGCGCGGGGTCCACCCCGATGTACCTGCCCTTATCGGGAGCGCTTCCCGCCACGACAAGCCGTGTCTGCGCACTGTCTGCCACGGCTCGTTCGAGCTCGCCCGCCTCACGAACCTCGGAGACCAGGAAACCCACGAACTCGTCGATGCCGACCTTCGTCGTGGTTGTCAGCCGGGCCTTCACTCCTGTCCCTGCCAGGTGAGAGGCCACGCGTTTCAGGGCTGTGGTTTTTCCGCCGGCCCCGACGAACGTATAGACCGCCCCGGGCAGGAACCACCGGGCAAGCGCGCTGTGAAAGCGTTCTGCCGATGTCGGCATGGGCTGAGTATCGGGCCGCCGGAATACGTGAGTCAACCTCCTCCTGACCCGAGGAATTCAGTTTCCTCCCGGCCTTCGCGGCGCCATATTTGAAATGATCGTATGTTCATGCCCGGGAGGTATCATGGCGAAGTTCATTGTCCTGTATAGCGGCGGCAAGGCCCCCACGACGCCCCAGGAGGGCGAGGCATCCATGAAGGTCTGGATGAAATGGTTCGAGAGCCTGGGCAAGGCGGTCGTGGAGGCAGGCGCGCCCTTTGCCGGATCCAGGACGGTCACCAGCTCAGGAGTCCAGGATGGAGCCAGCGGAAACATCTCCAACGGGTACAGCGTGGTCGACGCCGCTGATGTCGGAGCAGCGGCGAAGCTCGTGAAGGGCTGTCCCATCATCGCCCAGGGCGGCAAGGTGCACGTCTTCGCGCTCGCGGCAATGTAGGCGCTATCAAAACCGAACGGCAGCTTGCGCTCCTGCGCGGAGTCAACGTTGGCAGCGCCAAAAGGGTAGCCATGGCGGATCTTCGCGAGCTGGTTTCCGCCATGGGCTACCGGGAAGTCAGCACCCTGCTGAACAGCGGGAACGTGGTTTACACGAGCCCGAAAGGGTCTCCGCGGGAGTCCGCCGCGCGAATTGAGAGGGCTTTGAAGGAGCAAGCTCGGTGTCACCTGCCGGGTGATTGCGCTCAGCGCCGCGGAGCTCGCCGATATCATCGCCGGCAATCGCCTTCTCTCGATTGCGGGCAATCCGGCGCGGCTCATCGTCGACGTGCTGGCAAACCCGTCGCATGTCTCGAAGCTCGCGCCGCTGCAAAAGCTGGATTGGGACCCGGATGCTCTGGCGGTCGGTCCCGGGGCGGCCTACCTGTGGTGCGCCGAGGGGGTGATCGCGAGCAGGCTCGAATGCAGCGGTCAACAAGGTACTGGGGGAAGAGGTGACGGGCCGGAACTGGTCAACCATCTTGAAGCTCCAGGAGATGCTCGAAGAAAGTCCGTAGGAGGAAAAATCGTGGACGTACTCAAACGCATTGCCCTCGTTGCGCATGACAACTGCAAGAAGGACATGGTGGAGTGGGTGGACTGGAACTGGAATATCCTGCTGGACCACCAGCTGATCTGCACGGGCACCACGGGCCGCCTTGTCGAGGAAGCGCTTGCCCGCCAGGTGGACGACGAGCACCCGCTGCTCTATCAGCCCGTCAAGCTCAAGTCCGGCCCGTTCGGCGGCGACCAGCAGCTGGGCGCAATGATCGCGGACGGGGGTGTGGACATCCTCATCTTCTTCTGGGACCCGATGGAGCCGCAGCCTCACGACGTGGATGTCAAGGCGCTTCTGCGCATCGCGGTGCTCTACAACATTCCCACCGCCTGCAACAGGTCCACGGCGGATTTCCTGATCTCCTCCCACCTCATGCAGGAGGAGTACGCGCCGAAGGTCCGGGACTATTCGACCTATCTCGGAAGGAAGCTCGACGGCTGAGAGGGCGGGAGCCCTGCCGCCCGTCTCGCGGGCGTTCTGCACTTGATTCACTCGGGGGCTCTGCGGCGGGGGTTCTCATCTTGATGCAATCCGCGTCTCTCGATAGTGTGTTCGAACCTCGACGAGGAGGAGAGGCGGTGATGGCAGAAAAACTGAAGGCTGGAATCGTCGGCGCCACCGGGATGGTGGGCCAGCGCTTCGTGTCGCTCCTGGCGGACCACCCCTGGTTCCAGGTCGTGACCGTTGCGGCAAGCGCGCGCTCGGCGGGCAAGCCCTACGCGGAGGCAGTCGGCGGGCGCTGGGCCATGACGACTCCCGTTCCGCCCGCCGTCGCCGCGCTCATCGTGAAAGACGCATCGAAGATCGACGAGGTGGCCGGCAGCGTGGACCTGATCTTCTGCGCCGTGGACATGCCCAAGGACGAGACCCGCGCCCTGGAGGAACGCGTACGCGAAGGCGGAGACGCCCGTGGTGTCCAACAACTCGGCCCACCGCATGACACCGGACGTTCCCATGATGCTCCCCGAGGTCAATCCCCATCACCTGGACGTCATCGCGGCGCAGCGCAGGCGGCTGGGCGTGAAGCGCGGCTTCATCACCGTGAAGCCCAACTGCTCCATCCAGAGCTACGTTCCCGCGCTGCATCCGCTGCGGGAGTTCGGAATAGAGAAGGTGTTCGTCTGCACCTACCAGGCGATCTCGGGGGCGGGCAAGACATTCAAGGATTGGCCCGAGATGGTGGACAACGTGATCCCGTACATCGGCGGCGAGGAAGAGAAGAGCGAGATCGAGCCGATGAAGGTCTGGGGTTCCGTGGAGAACGGCGGTATCGTGAACACCGGCTCACCCGATCATCAGCAGCCAGTGCATCCGCGTCCCGGTGACCGACGGCCACCTGGCCGCGGTCTTTGTCTCATTCAAGAACAAGCCTTCGAAGGAGCGGATCCTCGAGCTGTGGAAGAGCTTCGAAGGCAGGCCGCAGAAGCTCGGGCTCCCCAGCGCGCCGAAACCGTTTCTCCAGTACTTTGCAGAAGACAACCGTCCGCAGACGAGGCTGGACCGCGATGCAGGCGGCTGCAAGGACAACCCGCGCGCCGCCGGGCATGGGCATCACCATCGGGCGGCTTCGCGATGACCGCCTGCTGGACTACCGCTTCGTCTGCCTTTCGCACAACACGATCAGGGGCGCCGCCGGCGGCGCCGTCCTGACGGCAGAGCTTCTCAAGGCGGAAGGATACCTCGCCGCGAAGTAGCGGGCTGCCGGGCCGCACAGGTTGCGGCAAACACGCGGCGCGGCCGTGCCCAAGGCAGCTGTCGCCCCGTGATCATCGCCCGAAGGGCTTACCGTGCCTCGTATTCGAAGCGCCGCCAGGTTGCGGCAAGCTGCACGATCTGAACGATCAGCGCGATACCCGTCCCGCCCATCCCGGCAATCAGCACGATCCTCAGCGCCGTGTTCACCCACGGGAGCCCCACCTGCGAGAAGTCGAGCGGAAAGATGACCGAGAACACGATGAGTGAAAGGAGCGCCGCCGACGTGGTGAAGATCTGCACAAAGGCGGCAAACCGCGGCGGCCGGTAGAACAGGAGGGACAAATTGCCCGCGATCTGGATCAGGAAAGAGAGGTTCGCCGCCCACAGGATCCTGACGAAATCCTCAAGAACGACCCCCTGCGTGTACTGCCGCCAGAGCGGGACCGTGTTGAAGAGCACAATCCCGATGGCGTTTGCAATGCTGGAGGCTGTCAGCTCCCCTGTCTTCTTCTCTTTCATCTGGTATTCCTCATGAATACCAGTTCAACACCGTATCACCGCTGGCGTGTCACCTTCCGAAAAGGCCTCTGCGTGCGCGGCGCGTGCACAGGTGCCGCCGGCTTCTGCGTATAGTCGAAGCCTTCCACGCGGTGCCGCGGCAGGCGCTTTTGCCGAGCGCCTTCTCGATTGCGCCGAAGTCGCGCTCCTCCTCGGGGGCGAGCAGGGTGTACGCGTCCCCGGTGAGCTGGGCGCGCGCGGTGCGGCCGACGCGGTGGATGTAGTCTTCCGGCTGGTGGGGAACGTCGAAGTTCACCACCGAGCCCAGCGCCTCCACGTCGATGCCGCGCGCGGCGATGTCGGTGGCCACGAGCACCTTGTAGCTGCCCTTCTTGAAGCCGGCCAGCGCCGCGGTGCGCTGGGACTGGCTGCGATTGCCGTGAATCCGCTCGCACGCCACGCCGTTCTTGTCCAGGAACTCCGCCAGCCGGTTGGCGCGGTGCTTCGTTCGCGTGAACACCAGGACGCTTCCCGAGATGCGCTCCCCGAGGAGCTCCAGGAGCAGGCCCGACTTGCGGTCCGAGGCAACCGGGTAGACGGCGTGGGAGAGGCCTGCAACGGGAGCGGCTATCCTGTCGATGTTGATCTGCGCGGGATTGCGCAGCAGATGCCGGGCAAGCTCGACGATGGCCGGCGGGCAGGGTGGCGGAGAAGAACAGCGTCTGGCGGTTCTTCGGGATCGCCGGCCAGCACCTCTTGATGTCGGGCAGGAAGCCCATGTCGAGCATCCGGTCCGCCTCGTCCAGGACGAGGAACTGAAGTGCGGACATCTCGGCGTAGCGGCCCCGCATGTGGTCGAGAAGCCGGCCGGGGCAGGCGACGATCATGTCCACGCCCTTGCGGAACGCGCGCTCCTGGCTGCCCATGCCCACGCCGCCGTAGACGGCGGCGCAGGTGAGGGACGTGCCCGCTGCGAGCTCGCTGGAAGTGCTCGGCGATCTGCGCGGCCAGCTCCCGCGTGGGGGCAAGCACGAGCGCCCGTGTTGCGCCCCGCTGCATGGGAAGAAGCTTGTTCATGATGGGAAGCAGGAAGGCGGCGGTCTTGCCGCTGCCCGTTTCTGCGCTGGCCAGCACGTCCCGTCCCGTCGAGCGCGGCGGGAATCGCCGCCTGCTGGATGGGCGTGGGCTGTTCGAAGCCCATGCGGCGTATGGACGCATGCAGCTCCCTTGAGAGTGAAAACTCGGAAAATGTCATTCTGATCCTTTGATCTATGCCCGGCAGGTTGGAGTGGATGTTCGGTGGAGTCGCCGGTGAGGCCGCCGCGAGGACTTGAAAGGCCCTTTACACTCTGTTGCTGTTCAGGCCCTGCTATGCGGGGCACTGATGCTGTCATCAAGGTACAAAGGAACGGGGCGGAGTGTCAACTGCCCCTGAGCCCAAGCGCCTTTGCGAGTATGCGGTCTACCCGTGCGAGGTCTGAGGAGATGCGTCGCGATCCAGATCCTGGTCTTGCCCTTGCCGATCACGTAGCGAGCGCGCGGCCGCTTCACGCGGAATATTCTCACGACCAGGCTGCCGATCCGATCCGGTGGCGTTCCCTTTCGCCCGGATCCAGGCACTGCCTTCAACATTCGCTTCATGGATTCGAGGTAGGGAGATCTCGAGTACGGCGTAAGGTCGAAGCCTTCCGACTTGTCCCAGATCGGCGTTGAAATGGTTGCGGGCTCCACGATGACCACATCCACTCCATGGACCATGCACTCCCGGCGGAGGCTGTCGGACAGTCCTTCAACCCCGTGCTTTGATGCCGCATACGGCCCGAGGAAAGGGCAGCCCGAACTTTCCAGCAACGGAGCTGATGTTGACGATGCGCGCAGGCCTTCCGCCGCCCTCTGAACGTGAGCGCAGCAGCGGGAAAAACGCCTGCGTCACGGCAAGGACGCTCACGAGGTTCACCTCGATCTGCCGCCGGAACTCGGACACGGGCAGCTCCAGGAGCGGGCCGGGCACGGCAACGCCCGCGTTGTTCACGAGGCCCGAGAGCTTGTCCTTTCCGAGCGCCTTTCCAACCAGCGAACGGCCCGTTGCCACGGCCTTCTGATCCGTCACGTCGAAGATCAGCGGAGCTGTAGGAATCGCCGAATTCCTTCGAAAGGCGTTCCGCGTCCGCTCTTTTCCGAACGCTCCCGAAGACCGGTACCCGGCGCTGATCAGCTGCCGCGCAATGCTGTTGCCGATACCGGTGGAAACTCCCGTGACGAGTATTGCCCGGTTTCATTCCGTGCCTCTGGAAACGAAAGGTATCGGTGACGCTCCTGCACGTCTACACCGCCTGCACGGGCCCTGCCTGCTCCCCCGCCGCTTCATTCCCGCCATTCTGTATTTTGCAATCCCGGGCGTGATCGTTATTATACTAGTGCAGGGGGAATGCACGATGAGCCGAGCCGGAGCTGCCTCTTCCCAGGAACCTCGAGCTCTTCCCTGACCTTCACCCGGCGCTGGACCCGCGTTCGGCAGTCACCGAGGCCAACAGGTGCCTCAACTGCTTTGACGCGCCCTGCATGGGCGCCTGCCCCACCCACATCGACGTTCCCGGCTTCATCAAGCGTATTGCCACCGGCAACGTGCGCGGCTCTGCCCGCGTGATCCTGGAGGCGAATGTCCTGGGAATGAGCTGCTCGCGGGCATGCCCCGTGGATGTGCTGTGTGAAGGCGCGTGCGTGATGCACACCTTCAACAGGAAGCCGATCCAGATCGGCCTCCTGCAGCGGTTCGCCATGGAGGATTTCTTCTCGCGCGCCGAGGGCTCGGGGGCAGCGGGGATCAGCCCTTCGCGCCACTACACGCTGCCCAGAAAGTCGCCTGCATCGGCGGAGGCCCTGCGTCTCTTGCCTGTGCATCCGAGCTGCGGCAGCGCGGGCTACCCTGTGGCGGTCTTCGACAATCGGGCCTCTTCCCGGGCGGGCTTACGACGTACGGCGATTGCCGAATACAAGCTCGGCCCTCCGACAGCCTGCGCGAAGTCGAGATGATCCGCGCCATGGGTGTGGAGTTTCACTGTGCCGAGGTGGGCTCGGACATTTCCCTTGATGAGCTGGAGAAGCAGTTTGCGGCGATTTTCCTGGGCATGGGGCTCGGGGCCATGCAGCGAATGGGAATTCCCGGGCGAGGACCTCGCCGGGCGTCATTGATGCGCTTCATTTCATCGAGCGGTACAAGACGGACAAGGACTTTCCCGTCGGCCGCCGCGTTGCGGTGATCGGCGGCGGCAACACCGCCATCGATGCCGCAAACGCCGCGCGAAGGCTCGGCGCGGAAGAGGTGCACCTTTTCTATCGCCGTACGGAGAACGAGATGCCTGCCTTCGCAAACGAGTATGAGCACGCCAAGCTGGAAGGCGTTGTCTTCCACTGGCTCGCCCAGCCCGTTTCTCTCATCGAAAGCAAGGGCAGGCTCGCCGGGGTGAAGTTTGTCCAGACCCGCCTGGGTCCTGCCGGATGACAGCGGCCGGCGCAACGCGGAGGCGGTGCACGGGTCGGATTTCAACTTCATGTGCGACATGGCTGTCCCCGCCCTCGGCCAGACGAAATTCGTGGACCTCCTGAAGAACACGCGCGGCATCGAGCTCAGCGGCGGCTCGATCACGGTGGACCGCGCCTCGGGCCGGACGTCCAACGCACGGTACTTCGCCGGCGGAGACTGCGTGAACGGCGGGCGCGAGATCGTGGATGCCGTTGCAGACGGAAAGAGGGCGGCCCTGGCCATCGCTGCGCAATTCCAGGATTGAGGAAAAAGGGGGCGTTCGATGGCTGACCTGTCGACACGATTCATGGGCATCCGCACTCCCAACCCGTTCTGGCTTGCCTCCGCTCCGCCCACGAATACCGGCGAGCAGATCAGTGCGCGCCTTCGACGCGGGGTGGGGCGGGGCAGTGTGGAAGACCATCGGGGAACCGGTGGTGAACACAGCCTCCCGCTACTCCTCCGTCGACTGGAGCGGGCAGCGCATGATGGGACTGAACAACATCGAGCTGATCTCCGACCGTTCTGTGGAGGACAACCTGAGGGAGATCGCCGAGGTAAAGAAGAAATACCCGAGACACACCGTCATCGCCTCCCTCATGGTGGAGTCGAAGCGCGAGGTCTGGCACGACATCGTCAAGCGCTCCGAAGATGCCGGGGCGGACGGGCTGGAGTTGAACTTCGGCTGCCCGCACGGGATGAGCGAGCGCGGCATGGGCGCCGCGGTGGGGCAGGTGCCCGAGTATTCCTGCATGATCACCGAGTGGGCCAAGGAGGCCGCGCGCACGCCCGTCATGGTGAAGCTCACCCCGAACGTCACGGACATTCGGAGCGTCGCGCGTGCGGCGCGAAAGGGCGGGGCGGACGCGCTGTCCGCCATCAACACCATCAACTCCATCACCGGGATAGACCTCGACACGCTGACTCCCCGGCCGGACGTCGGGGGCATGTCCGCACACGGCGGGTATTGTGGACCGGCGGTGAAGCCGATTGCCCTGCACCTCGTCCAGCAGATCACCTCTGACCCGGATGTGCAGCTGCCCGTCTCGGGGATCGGCGGCATCCAGACCTGGCGTGATGCGGCGGAATACTTCCTGCTGGGGTGCGGCACCGTGCAGGTGTGCACGGCTGTCATGCACTACGGCTACCGGATCGTTGAGGACATGATCGACGGTCTTTCAAACTGGATGGACGAGAAGGGATACAGGACACTCGATGATTTCAGGGGCCTGAGCATCCCGCGCATGACGGAGTGGAAGCACCTGGACCTGAACTTCAAGATCGTCGCGCGCATAGACCCGGCCAAGTGCATCGGCTGTGACCTGTGCTACGTCGCCTGCTGGGACGGCGCCCACCAGTGCATCCACCACGACGGCTCCCGGGAGTCGCCGCCGGTCCTCCAGGCCCGCACCCGGTCGAGCATCGCGGTGACCCCCATCGCGAAGCTTGACTTTGCGCGCACAAACGGGAAGGACGGGCACGCCCTCCGCGCTCCGAAGGTGGACGAGGAGGAGTGCGTGGGCTGCAATCTCTGCTCGCTGGTCTGTCCCGTCGAAAGCTGCATCACCATGGTGCAGGTGGCAACCGGCAAGCCGAAGGAGAGCTGGCAGCAGCGGACATCCGGGCGGGAATACGCGCGCCCGGGACAGGAGTGACATCGGATGGGAACAACCCTGATTCGAAACGGCAAAGTCGTCACATCGGAGCGGACCACGCCGGCAGACGTCCTGATAGACGGCGAGCGGATCAAGGAAGTGCGGCGCGGGATCCCGATTTCCGCGGCGGAAAAAGTGATCGACGCAAAGGGGCTGTACGTCATTCCCGGCGGGATCGACGCCCACACGCACCTGGACATGCCCTTCGGCGGCACCAGGTCGGCGGACGACTTTGAAAGCGGCACCCGCGCAGCCGCCTTTGGAGGAACCACGACCATCGTGGACTTTGCCATCCAGGCCAGGGGCACACGGATGAGGCAGGCGCTGGACACGTGGTGGAAAAAGGCAGAGGGCCGGGCGTCCATCGACTACGGGCTGCACATGATCATCACGGACCTCGGCGTTGCCGGTCTCGAGGACATGGACGACATGGTGCGGGAAGGCGTGGCGAGCTTCAAGCTCTTCATGGCGTATCCCAACGCCTTCATGGTGGACGATACCACCATTTTCAAGGCGCTCTCGCAGACTTCGAAAAACGGGGCGCTGGTCTGCATGCACGCGGAAAACGGCAGCGTGATCGACGTGATTGTCGCCCGCGCCCTCGCCGAGGGGAAAACCGCTCCGATCTATCATGCACTCACGCGTCCGCCGCGCGCGGAAGCGGAGGCGGTGCACCGCGCAATTGCCATGGCGGAGATCGCCCAGGTGCCCGTCTACATCGTGCACCTCTCCTCCGAGGACGCCTTGAACGAAGTGAGGGAGGCGCGGGACCGCGGGCTGCCGGCCTTTGCAGAAACCTGCCCGCAGTATCTCCTGTTGTCGGTGGACGAGCTGGAGCGGCCGAACTTCGAAGGGGCCAAGTACGTATTCACCCCTCCGCTCCGGTCAAAGGAGCACCAGCCCAAGCTCTGGGAAGGGCTGAAGAAAGACCACCTGCAGGTTGTTTCCACCGATCACTGTCCTTTCTGCTTCAAGGACCAGAAGATCCTGGGGAAAGACGATTTCACCAAGATTCCCAACGGCGGCCCGGGAATAGAGAATCGCCTGCAGCTTATCTATCATCATGGCGTCAACCAGGGCAGACTGTCCTTGAACAGGTTCGTGGAGCTGACCTCCACGACCCCCGCGCGGATATTCGGGATGTATCCCCAGAAAGGAGAGATCGCCCCGGGCAGCGACGCCGACATCGTGATCTGGGATCCCCAGGCTCCCTACACCATCAGCGCGGCAACCCATCACATGAAGGTGGACTACTCCATGTTCGAGGGCTTCACGGTGAAGGGAAACGCCCGGATGGTGCTCTCACGGGGCGAAGTGATTGTTGAAGGGAACAGGTTCCTTGGGAAAGCGGGGCGGGGGAAGTACCTGAAACGCGCGGCGCGCGGCGGTGCCTGGAAATAGCGAGGGACCGCCGGCCGCTGAGGCGCGCGACTACTTCTTTTTCGTCCTGTTCTTTCCCTTTTTGCCCCGGCTCTTCTTGCGCATCTTGATGCTCCAAGTCCGGTTCCAGCTCACCTTCGCCATATGGCCTCCTTCGAAATGAAGGCGTACCCTACACCGGATTGAGCCTGTGGGTCATCCCCTCCAGCGGACCTCCGCGGCAGGTCGACTTGACAAATGACGCCGCTGGAGGCTATAGGTGATCGGTCAGCGCCGTCTGGTTGCCCGTGTGCTCGCGCCGTGCTGACCGTGTCTCCTTCGTCTAGGGGTTAGGACACTGGG
This sequence comes from uncultured Spirochaetota bacterium, assembly GCA_963845325.1. Taxonomy (GTDB): domain Bacteria; phylum Spirochaetota; class Spirochaetia; order SZUA-6; family Fen-1364; genus Fen-1364. The sequence continues at coordinate 165,041 of CAWJRT010000028.1, read as the reverse complement.
TTTTCATCCCGGCAACAGGGGTTCGAATCCCCTAGGAGATAGCTGGAGCGCGTGAGCGCTCCTTTTTCTTTTCTGTCACAGCACGTACCCCGGGAGGAAGGAGAATGAGGAAGCTCTTTGTCACGGTCCTCGTCCTGGCCGCTGCGACTTCGGCGAATGCGCAGACAAATGACTTCCTGGACCTTGTCGCTTTTGGCACGGGACAGCAGGTGCAGGATGCAATCAATCACGGCGCGGACATGAAAGTGCTGGATTTCGACGACATGACCCCGCTGATGACCGCCGCAATGCACAACGAGGAGGTCCGCGTGGTACGGGTGCTCCTCCAGGCGGGTGCGGATGTCACGGCTCGGGACAGAACCGGCAAGACCGCCCTGATATGGGCAGCAGCGTCCAACCCGAATACCGACGTCCTCTACGCTCTGCTGAACGCAGTTGACAACTACGGCCATAAAGGCGCCGACACCCTCTACACGAGGGACTCGGGCGATATGACCGCGCTGATGTGGGCAGCCTGGACCAACCGCAATCCCGAAGTGATTACCTTCCTCTTGAGGCGCGGGGCAGTGGCCAGGGCGGTGGATTCCCACGGGAAAATGGCCCTCGACTATGCGCAGGAAAACGACCTGGAGGGGACCCCGGCCTACACGGAGCTCGAAGAGGCGTCACAGTAGCCAACCGGCCCTCCCGCTGCCAGGGGATCGACGCAGATCCGGCCGTTGACAGATTCCGACCTTTGATATATCGATTATCTCATATCTTGTGATATCTGAGAAAGTCCCACGAAAACTGCAGGCGAAATCCGCATCCGGGAAAGGAGGTGTGTGAGGGCAGGCAGGCCCGTCACGTGCGTTTTTCAAATCTGGCAGAGTCTGGAAAAGGAGCAAGGAAATGAGAGGGAACAGGATCCTACTGTGCCTGTGCGCCATTGTCGTGCTGGGCAGTATCTCACTCGGCGCCGGTGCGCTGGACAAGAACGTGAAGGGCGAGCTCGTCAACTGGACCTGGACGAACAAGTGCATCGACGAATGGCTCGTGCCCGCGTTCAACAAGGTCTATCCGAACATCAAGGTCACCACGGTGCCCATGGCATTCGACGAGACGCATGACAAGATTTTCGCCGCCATTGCGGCGGGGTCGGGCGCGCCCGACTTTGCCACGATTGTCAGCGACTATGTGCAGAAGTTCATTGCCCAGGGCGGCCTCGTGGACATGACGGACTACATCAACAAGCACAAGGGCGAGTTCCCCAGGTACAAGCTGGAGATGAACTCTGACAAGAATGGCCACGTCTTCGGCGTGCCCTTCAACAGCGCACCCGTGGGCATGTGGTACCGCAAGGACATCTTCGACAAGTACAACATCAAGCTGCCCGAGACGTACGACGAGTACCTCGCCGCGGGGCGGCAGCTGAAGAAGTACGGCGTGTACATCGACTCGATCTCCGTGGCCGCGCAGGCAATGGACAGGTCCACCCACGGCGAGGTCGGCCTGCACGCTTTCCTGACCCAGCAGCAGTCCGGCAGCTACTTCGACGCCGGCGGCAAGCCCCAGCTGGACAGCAGGGAATCCAAGCGGGCAATGGCGCTCATGTACACCCTGGTGAAGGAAGGCCTGGCCGCCAACGTTGAAAACGGCTCGCCCGCCTACTACCAGCTCATGGACGAGAGCAAGCTCGCTACCGTCATGTCCGCGGCGTGGTACATCAACGTCCTGGTGAACTACATCAAGGAAGGCTCACCCGCGTTCGGCAACTGGCGTTTTGCCAAGCTTCCCGCGTTCGACAAGGGAGGCTCCCGCGCCTCCAATCTCGGCGGAGCCGAGTTGTGCATCTTCAAGCAGACCCCCAAGGCCAAGGCGGACCTGGCGATGGCCTTCATCGACTTCACCTGCACGACCCTTGAAGGGAACAAGGTCCATGCCCAGTACGGGGAGTTCCCCTCGTGGATTCCCTCCTGGACGAACCCGGACGTCGTCAACATGACGTGGCCCATGACGGGCGACCAGAAGCTCAACAAGATCTTCGCGGAGATCGAACCCCTGGTCCCGGCATGGAAACAGCCGCCGCGCTATACCGAGATCCAGAAGATCCTCCAGGCGTCGATGAATGACATCTTCGTCGGGGACAAGAGCGTTGATCAGGGACTCGCCGACGCGCAGAAGGAAGCGGCGCGCTAGGAACTTTGTCCCGGCGCCTGGCCGCAAGCCGCGGCGCCGGGAGCTTTCTGCCGGACATGGAGGAACCCAGGGAATGACCGCAGCATGAGGAGACGGGGACTGGCGCACGAGATACTGCGCAACCGGCACGCTTATTTTTTCATCGGTCCGTTCTTTCTCATTTTTGCGGTTTTCGGACTGTTTCCGATAATCTATTCGTTTGTCCTCAGCTTCTTCACATGGAATGCAAACGAGCCATGGGTATTCATGGCCTTCGCGAATTACCGTCGACTGCTTTTTGAAGACCCCGTGTTCTGGACCTCGGTCTGGAACGTTGTCTATATCTACCTTGTCAACGTTCCCGCAATGATAGCGCTGTCGGTCATCATCGCCGTTGTGCTGAACTCACCGCATCAGCGGTTCAAGGACTTCTTCCGTATCACGTACCTCATTCCATACGTAACCTCGGTGCTTTCCATTTCAATCGTCTTTTTCGTCGTTTTTGACGACTCGCGGGGCCTGGTGAACCTGCTCCTGGGGAGGATCGGCCTGGATCCGGTGCACTGGCTCACGTCCAAGAAGATCTCCAAGATTTCGATCGACATCCTGGTCACCTGGAAATGGCTGGGCTACAACATGATCATTGCCCTGGCCGGCCTGCAGAGCATCGACACGCAGATCTACGACGCATCCCGTATTGACGGCGCCGGGACCCTTCGGACCTTCTTCCGCATCACACTCCCATTGATACGACCCGTCATCGGTTTCCAGCTCATCATGGCGACCATCGGCACACTCACCATGTTCACCGAACCCTATATCCTCACCGACGGGGGCCCCGGGTATTCATCCCTTACCCCGGTCCTGTACCTTTACAGATCGGCCTTCAAGTTCTTCAAGCTCGGCTACGGCGCGGGCATCGCCTTCCTCACGTTTGTCCTGATTCTCATCCCCTCGGCCATCCAGGTGAGGCTCTACGCGGAACGAGACCGCTCGTACACGGCAACATGATGCAGAAAAGCCCGATGAAGGCGAGGGTCGTGATCACACTCCTGCTGCTGGCGGGCGCGGTGATCTTTCTCTTTCCGTTCTATTTCATGTTCATCGGATCCTTCAAGACGACCGGCGAGATTTTCTCCATGAAGATCCTGAGTCTCCCGAAGAACGGTTTCCACCTGACCAATTACGTCGGGCTGTTCGGGAAGTCCAGGTTCGGGACGTCGCTCCTGAACAGCACGATTGTCTCCGTCTCCTACATCGTGATCATCCTGTTCCTCTCTTCCATGGCGGGATTCGCGTTCGCGAAATACCGGTTTCCCGGCAGGAGCGGGTTGTTCGTGCTCCTCCTGGCCTCCATCATGGTTCCGCCGCAGGTCCTCTACATCCCGCTGTACATGCTCATGGCCGCGCTTGGATGGGTCTCAACCTACCAGGCGCTCGTGCTGCCCAGGCTCCTCCAGGGTTTCGGGCTGGCCTTCACGATCTTTCTCATGCGGCAGTACATGAGCTACGTTCCCGATGCCCTGCTGGACTCCGGGCGGGTGGACGGCTGCCGGGAGTTCCGCATCTACTGGCAGATCGCGATGCCCCTGGTCAAGGCCGGTCTTCTGGTGGTGAGCATGATCGTGTTCATGGACATCTGGAATGACTTCATGTGGCCGCTCATCGTCACGAGCAAGCTGGAGATGTACACCGTGTCCCTCAATATTTCACGGCTGTTCGGCACGCAGCGGGAAGTGGAGTGGGGTCAGATCATGGCGGCTTGTTTCATGAGCTCCCTGCCGCTCATCATCATATTCCTCGTTTTCCGCAGGACATTTATTTCAGGGATCGCGCAGGGAGCCTTCAAGTAAGGCGCGCGGGAAGAAGGAAGACATGAAGAAGATCGTCGTCATTGGCGCGGGAAGCATCATCTTCAGCACCACGGTCACAAACGACCTGCTGGCAACCGAGGCGCTGAATGATTCTTCAATTGTCCTCGTGGACCCGACCATTGCCAAGGCGCAGCGGGTGGAGAATTACGTGAGGAAGATCGTTGCGCAGAACGGGTTGAAAGCAACGATCCGCTCCACAACGGACCGCCGCGATGCGTTGAAAGATGCGGATTTCGTGATCACGACCATCAAGATCGGCGGGGCCGCGGCGTTTCGCGTGGACTACGAGGTGCCGAGGAAATACGGCATCGACGTCTGCGTGGGTGAATGTGTCGGCCCCGGGGGCGTCTTCAGGGCCCTGCGGACAATACCTGTCATGGTGGAAATCGTCAGGGATATCCAGGAGATCTGCCCGCAGGCGGTGCTGCTGAATTACGTCAATCCCATGGCCATGATCTGCATGGCAATCGGGAAGTCGAGCAGCCTTTCCTTTGCCGGGCTCTGCCATGGCGTTCAGACGACCCTGGACCTCATCTCGGGCTACGTCGGCGTGAAGAAGGAAGAAATCGACTACCTCGCCGCCGGTATCAATCACATGGCGTGGTTCCTCAAGCTCGAGAGAAACGGCACGGACCTTTACCCGGTCTTCCGCGGCCTCCTGGACAAGCCCGAGTATTACGTCAACGAAAAGGTCCGCGGCGAGGTGGCGCGGCATTTCGGCTACTTCATGACGGAATCAAGCGGCCACCTTTCGGACTACCTGCCCTGGTTCCGCAAGAACGGCACGGCCCTTGCCGCCTACTGCGACCAGCCCGGCCTGGGCGGCGAGTCCGGATTCTCCTACGCATTCCAGAAGATGATGGAAGAGAAATACGGGGCTACCGACTACCTGAAGAACGAAAGCGGGAAGCTTGAGCCCCGCAGCGTTGACTACTGTTCCTGGATCCTGGAAGCGCTCAGCACGGGAAAGTACTTCCGCTTCCAGGGCAACGTGATGAACAACGGCTTCATCACCAATCTCCCCAATGACTGCTGCGTGGAAGTTCCCGTTTTTGCGGACTCCAACGGCCTGCATCCTGTGCGCGTGGGGGACCTGCCGCCCGCATTGGCCGCCATGAACCAGAGCAACATCACGGTGCAGAAGCTCGGCGTCGAGGCGGCGCTCACGGGCGACCCGGAGCTTGCAATGGCCGCCATTGCTATGGACCCGCTCACCTCCTCGGTGCTCACGCTGAAAGAAATCCGCGACATGGTCATTGAGATGTTCGACGCAGAGGAGCCCTTCCTCCCGACATTCGGAAAGAAGAGGCCGCGCACCGTTCACGCCGTCGGCATTCCCAAGGGCACGAAGGGAGTCGACGTGCCGCTGGATCCCGCGCTTGCGGTGGCGAACAGGTTCGGAAAACTGGTCAGCTGATTGCCTCCGAATTGAGGCCCGTGCTACTGTCATTGCGTCGTGCGTCATAGCCTGGAGAACCTCGGTGTCTGAGCCGTTCCATTTTCCGGAATCCCTCCGAGGCTACCGGGTCCATCTCGTCGGCATCAAGGGCACGGGTATGGCGGCCCTCGCGGAAATCCTCTCCACCCGGGGCGCACGGATAACGGGCTCCGACACCGCGGAGAAGTTCTACACTGACGCCGTGCTCCATAGGCTCTCCATTCCCTATATTGAAGGATTCGCGGAAAACAACCTTCCGCCGGACGTCCAGCTCGTCATCCATTCCGCCGCTTACCGGAAGGATGAGAATCCCGAGCTCATCGCTGCCGCGCGGCGGGGCATCCGTGACCTGATCTACCCGGAAGCTCTCGGCGCCCTCTCTGGTCAGTCCGATTCGAGCGGGGTCAGCGGCGTGCACGGCAAGTCGACCACCACGGCGATGTGCGGAATGATCCTCAAGGAGTGGGGATTTCCTGCGACAGTGCTCGTGGGCGCCGAGGTCCCCGGATTCGGCAACAGGTCAACGCTGGTGCAGGGTGACCGCTACCTCGTGGCCGAGACCTGCGAGTACCGAAGGCACTTCCTGAACTTCAGGGCTCGCAGGATCGTCATCACCAGCATCGAGCCCGACCACCTGGACTATTTCAAGGACCTGCAGGACATCCTTGCGGCTTTCCGTGGAATACGGGACGAGCCTGTTGCCGGGCGGCACGCTGATTTTCTGCGCGGATGACGAAGGGGCCCGGGAAACGGCGCGGCGCATCCACGCGGATCGGCCGGACCTTGCCCTCATCGCCTACGGCAGGACCGCGGACGGCCCCTTCCGCATCGACGGCGAAGAGCAGCGCAGCGGGAGCACCCTGTTCCGCCTCGCGGGAACCACAGCAGGATTCCAGCTGAAGGTACCGGGCGAGCACAACGTGCTGAACGCCGCCGCAGCGCTTGCGCTGTGCCGCCAGTTGTGGCTGGCCGAGCGGCCCGGCCAGGAGCCGGACTGGACGCGCGCGGCGCGCGCGCTGGCCTCTTTCGCCGGAAGCAGGCGGAGGAGCGAGGTGGTGGGAGAGGCGGGCGGCGTCCTTTTCATGGACGATTACGCCCACCATCCGACCGCCATTCGAAAAGACGCTGGCCGGGATCCGCAAATTCTACCCCGAGCGCCGGCTCATTGTCGATTTCATGTCCCACACCTACTCGCGTACCCAGGCCCTGCTGCCCGAGTTCGGGAAATGCTTCGCCCCGGCGGATTCCGTCTACCTGCACCGGATCTATGCCTCCGCGCGTGAGACCAACGAGGGCGGCATCACGGGTGATGACCTGTACCGGGAAGTTGCCCGGCACCATCCCCTGGTGAAGTACATCGAGGATCCGGCGGATGCCGTTGCGCTCCTTGCAGGAGAGCTGGCGCCGGGAGATCTTTTCATTACCATGGGCGCGGGGGACAACTGGAAAATCGGGCGGGAGCTGCTTCGGCTCCGCGGAGGCCGGTAATGATCAGCATGACGGGTTTCGGCCACGGTGAGCACCGCGACAGCCGCGTGCAGATGGTCCTGGAGGTGAGGTCATACAACAACCGCTTCCTCGAGCTTGCCATCAACCTGCCGTACAGCATCAAGCAGCTGGAGCCCCGAGTGCGGGAATACCTCTCCGCGCGGGTCCAGCGCGGCAAGGTGGAGTTCTACCTCTCCCTGACCGAGCTGGAGGATTCCAGCGATGTCGTGGTGGACCACGCCCGCGTGCGCACGTACACCGCTGCCCTCGAGGAGCTGCGCCGCCTGGCGGGGATCAGGGAGCGTCCTTCCCTGGCCGACCTGATAGGCCTCGAGGGCGTACTGAAGACCGTCAGCCGAAAGGACCCCGAGGCGCTGTGGGCGCTGGTGCTTCCCCTTCTGGAAAAGGTGTTCACCGAGTTCAATGCATCCCGGATTGCTGAAGGCCGCAGGACCGAGCAGGACATCCGCAAATGCGCAGCCGATATCCGCGAGAAGCTGACACTCATCGAGACGAAAGTCCCCGAGATCGAGGTCAAGATCAAGACCGGCCTTCGCGACCGCTTCCGCGAGCTCCTCGGGGAAGGGGTGGAGGAATCCCGGATCCTGGCGGAGACAGCCGTTCAGCTCATGCGCGGCGACATCAACGAGGAAGTTCAGCGCACCCGGGGGCACCTGGAGGGCCTGCAGGAGGCCGTGGGGGCGGCGGACCGCAGGGGAAGAAGCTGGATTTCGTCTGCCAGGAAATCGGCCGGGAGATCAACACCATCGGGTCGAAGAGCATGATGATGGAAATAGACCAGGCGGTGATCGCCATCAAGGACAGCCTGGAAAAGATCAGGGAGCAGATCGAAATGTCGAATGAGGAGGCGCAGGGGCAGGGAGCGCGGGCGGCCGGTGGGCTTCGGATAGCCATTTCCGGCAAGAGCGGTTGCGGCAACTCAACCGTCTCACGACTCGTTGCTGCGCAGCTCGGGCTTCGCGTGGTGAACTACACCTTCAAGGACCTGGCGCGGGAACGCGGCGTGACCTTCGAAGAGATCTGCATTCTCGCGGAAACCGATCCACAGTACGACCTGACGATAGACCGCATGCAGGTGAAGCTTGCCGAGGAGGGCGCGTGCGTGCTCGGCTCGCGCCTGGCCATCTGGCTGCTCAGGGACAAGGCGTTCACCGTCTACCTCCATGCGCCGCTGTCCGTCCGGGCGGGAAGGATTGCCCGGCGGGAAGGGAAAGAGCCTGCCAAGGCCCTGCGAGAGACCGAAGCTCGCGACAAGCGGGACCATGACCGGTACTCCCGTCTCTACGGCTACGACGTGAACGACTACGCGTTTGCCGCGCTGGTCGTGGACGCCGCGGCACTCGGCCAGGACGAGGTGGCCCGGGAGATCGTGGAACATGCGTCAAAGCATACCCGCTCTTGAACATCTGGCGGAAAACAGCTACCTTCTCCTGACCATGGTGATACCTCTCGATCTCCTGGAAGGCTTCCAGGGAAACGTATACGAAATGACATGCGCGGCAATGAAGCGCAGCATCCAGATCAATCTCGCCGGCGATGACGAGCTGGAGGCCAACCGGGGGAAGATCGTCTCCACGGCGCTCAAGCAGATCCTCACGCAGAAGGTCAGGTATCGCCACCCGGACGCCTGAGAGCGTTCTCCCCGTTGTCGTCCTTTTCGGTCCGACTGCTGTAGGAAAGTCGCAGCTTCTCTCGACTCTTCTTGATTCCCGCTTTGAGCTCATCAACGCCGACTCCATGCAGGTCTACAGGCACATGGATGTCGGCACTGCCAAGCCGTCCCGGGAAGAACGTGCCCGGATTCCGCACCATCTCCTCGACGTAGCGGATCCGTCCGAGCAATTCAACGCGGGGCGTTTCGTAACGGAAACGGAGAAGCTGATCCCCGCCATCAGGGAGCGGGCCAGGTTTCCCGTAGTTGCCGGCGGCACGGCTTTCTACATCACCAGCTTCCTGTACGGCTTGCCCGAGGCGCCCCCGGGGGACCCCGCTGTGCGTGAAAGGCTTCGCGAGATGGAGCGCGATGAGGGCAGTGCGGCCCTCTACCGGCTGTTGCTCCAGTCCGACCCGGACGGTGCGGCGCGGATCCAGCCCAACGACCGCTACCGGGTGATGCGGGCGCTGGAGGTCTTCCAGGCAACCGGCAGATCCCTGTTCTCCTACAAGTGGCCCCGCGCGCCCCGCGGCGACATGCGTTTCCTCCTCATCGGACTGGATCGGCCCCGGGACGAGGTCTACAAGCGAATAGAGACGCGCGTGCATGCGATGTTCGGCGCCGGCCTGCTGGAGGAGGTCAAAGGGCTCCTCTGCCCGGGGGTACAGCCTGAAAGATCCCGGCATGAGAGGCATCGGGTACCGCGAGCTCCTCGAGATGCGGCTGCGGCTGCGAGACGCTCCGGGAGGTGCGCGGGAAGATCGTCCGCAGCACCCGAAGATACGCAAAGCGGCAGCTGACGTTTTTCCGCGCCGTGCCGGGTGTCTGCTGGGTGAACCCGGACAGCCCGGACGAAATCCGCGCACGGCTGGAGGCATTCGTCGGGGAGGAGCACTTGACCACCGTGTGCAAAATCCGCATAGTGACGGTTCGGCGAAAGCACATCTCTCGCGATCATGATAATCGAAAGGAGTAGGCGCTGTGCCCTGCGGTAGGAAAAGAAAGCGACACAAGATTGCCACCCACAAAAGGAAAAAGAAGCTGAGGGCCAACCGGCACAAGAAGAAGCTGCGGTAACGCGGCCTCCGAGGAGGAGCGGCACGTGAAAGCTGCGAAGGTCGCACGGATGATGCCTTTCCTGCTGCTGACCGTGCTCATGCCGGCGAGCGGGGAAAGCCTGTGGTCACCCGATTTCAAAGGGTACCTTTCCGGCAGCAAGGGCCTTGCGGTTGGCGACTCTCTTGTCGTCCAGATCGATGCCTCCTCCTCCCTCTCTTTTTCGTCCTCCAGCAATGATTCAAAAAACCTCACGCTCGAGTTCTCGGGGGGAGAGTCCGGGAACATTTTCTCTTTTTTGCCTCAGGTGCGGACCGGCGGCACCCAGACTACAGCGGGCAAGGACAACCTCAGTCTCAAGACCCAGATTCCGGTCGTTGTGACGGCGGTCAATGCCGACGGGACGGCCCAGGTGCAGGGTTCGCGGACAGTCGTCATCCAGGGCAAAAACGAATCGATTACTGTTTCCGGCGTGCTGTCTCCCGCCTTGCTCGACCAGAAGGGCATCACCAACTTCTCCAAGCTTGCCAACGCGCGCCTCACCTACACGACGTTCCTCGCCTCCACCAAGGATGTGCTCAGCCCCGCCGACCTGCAGAGGCTGCTGACTCCCGCCCCGGCGGCTCCGGCCCCCGGTGGGGCTCCGACGCCTGGCGCAGCTCCAGCGCCCGGTGCCGCTGCACCCGCTCCTGCGGTCTCCCAGCCTGCGCAGGCCCCTCAAACCGGGCTTTCAATCCCTGATGCGCGGAAAAAGGAGCTTCTGCTCCTGTACCTGAACCGGCTCATCGACATCGTGTTTTCCCAGTAGCAGGCAGCGGTCTCACCCGCTCCTTCATTTCCCGGCGAACAAGTCGCGCGAAACCGCGGTAAAGGACGTTTCCGCGCTTTCGCGTGAGTCGTTCCGGGAAAATCCCGGCTGCGGGCTCTCGCTGTCTCGCTTCGCGAGCCAGCTGCCGCCTCTCGCACGGAGTACCGTGCTCTGGGCTCGCTCTCGGCCATCCATGGCCTCGCTCGCCCTCGCCATCCGTGGCTATGCTTGACCATACGAGAAGGCAGTTGTTAGAATCCGGGCCGTGGCAGCCACCTTGCTGGGGTCGTCCCAGACAAACGCACATCCGCTGGACATTTCGTCGGTCAACGACGTGCAGAGGCATCTCGGCGAGTTCGACCTGTCCCCCGAGGACATGGAAAGGGCGGCGGACACTTTTCTCTACTGCACCATCAAGCTCGAAGGCGTGGACACGCGCGCTGCCAACCTCATGAAGAGCTTCCTCGAGACCCTTGGCGGCGGCATCGCGATGCGCCGGGGTGCAAGTGAGTTCACGGTGCGGGAAACCGACGTGGTCATCACTGGAAGCAGGCGCACCATCCAGCTCCTGGCCGCGCGCTTGAAAGGCGAGCCCTACGGCCTGGACTCGGTCGGTGCTGAGATCATTGCGTGCATGACCAGCGGGACGAGGGTCATTTCATGGGGAAGCCGCACCATGGATTTCACGCACAAGACGTACGTGATGGGGATCCTGAACTGCACTCCGGACTCGTTCTTCCCGAACAGCAGGGCCGCCACGATCAAGGATGCAATGAAATCCGCGCACGAGATGATTGCCGCCGGCGTGGATATCATGGACGTGGGCGGGGAGTCCACGCGGCCGGGCGCCGAGCCGGTGCCCGTGGAGGAGGAGATCCGCCGGGTGATACCCGTGATCCAGGCCCTGCGCGCGGAATCCGACGTGGTGGTCTCCGTTGACACCCGCAAGAAGGACGTGGCCGAACGCGCGCTGGACGCCGGTGCCGACATCATCAACGACATCTCCGGCATGCGTCACAACGAAGACCTCGCCCGGCTGGTGGCGCGACGCAAGGTACCCGTCGTCCTGATGCACATGCGGGGAACGCCCCGCACAATGCAGAAGAACCCGTACTACAGGAACGCGATCAGCGAGATTCTCCGGGAGCTGCAGCAGTCAGTCGCTGCGGCCATCGGCGCGGGAATCGGGCCCGAGATGATCATTATCGACCCGGGCATCGGCTTCGGGAAGCGGATCCAGGACAACCTGCGCATCATCAAGGAGCTATCCTCGCTGAAGTCGCTGAACTTCCCCATTCTCGTCGGCCTCTCCCGGAAGGGATTCATCGGGGAGATTCTCGATCGTCCCGTGGAGAAAAGGCTCGTCGGCACAGTGACTGCCAACACCCTCGCGATTCTCAACGGGGCCAACATCATCCGCGTCCATGACGTGGCGGATGCGGTGGAGATGGTGAAGATCATTGATTCGGTCCGTCGGCTCGGGGCCTGAGCCGCGTGGAACAGCTCCTCTCTACCTGGGCGGTGCGCGAGGTTGTGCGCCCCGTGCTCGACGTCCTGATGCTCGCGTATCTCCTGTACAAGAGCTGGCAGATTCTTGTGCAGACTCGCGCCGTGCAGCTCATCAAGGGCATCATTCTGATGGTTGTCATCTACGCAGTGTCATTCTTCCTCCAGTTGACAACCCTTCTCTGGATCTTGAATGTCCTCGTCCCCGGGCTTGTCATCGCCATTGCCATCATCTTTCAGCCTGAGCTGCGCAAGATTTTCACCCAGATCGGGAGCCGCGAGTGGTTCCACGTCGGCATGCGAAATGGAATCCGGGCCGCGGCGCCGCAGATTGATGTCCTGATGACCGCGGTGCAGCAGCTCTCGGCCCGCAGGCGCGGTGCACTGATCGTCTTTCCCCGGCGCGTCGGGATCAGGAACATCGTGCAGACCGGCACCCGCATCAACGCCGAGGTTTCGCTGAACCTGATCAGCACGATCTTCTTCGAAGGAACGGCGCTTCACGACGGCGCAATGATCGTGGAAGGCGACCGCATCATGGCCGCGGGCTGTTTCCTGCCCCTCTCTGACCGTGAGGAGGTTGAAAGCGCATTCGGGGCGCGTCACCGGGCGGCCCTTGGCATGGTGGAGGAGACGGACGCCCTGGTTGTTGTAGTCTCCGAGGAGAACGGGGCGGTTTCCCTGGCCCATGACGGGGACATCCAGTACAACATCTCCATGGCGGACGTCGAGGCAGGCTTGAGGAACCTCCTGCGCCCCGACACGGGGTCGCGATGAAGTCTGCGGACCAGGAATCCGCGGAATACCGCGGCGCGGCGTGTCACCGACGTCATCCTTGCAGACCTGCCTCTAAAGGTGATCTGTCTCGCTGCGGCGGTCATCCTGCTGCTCTTTCACAGGGTCACAACCCTCACGGAGAGGTTCTTCAGTGTTCCCCTGGACGTCAGCACACCCGCGGGGCTCGCGGTGGCCTCGGCGTTTCCCAAGACCGTGCGGATCACTCTCCGCGGCGCGGGAGATGCGATCTTCCCGATCCTGGAGGAGGACGTCGAAGCAGCGATCAGCCTTGACAGCCACCACAGCCCCGGCGTGTATCGCGCCGATGTGAAAGTGAACCGCAAGGGCACGGCCCAGGGAGTCGAGCCGCTGGAGATCCGCGTGGATCCGCAGTCAATCACGTTCACCCTGGAGCCGCTGATGGAGAAGCGGGTCATCCTGACGGCTGACCTGAAGGGAACCCCTGCGTACGGGTACGAGGTCGTGCAGTCGGGGATAGCGCCGCAGAACATCGTCATTCGCGGCGCGAAAAGCCGCGTCCAGAGCGTCGAAGGCCTTACTACCGAGGAGATCGATCTCACCGGACGGACAAGCAGCTTCGCTTCCCGGGTGAAAATCCTTTTGCCGAACCCCCTGTTGAAGGTCGCCGGAGATGCTGCGGCGGATTTCCATGCCACGATCCAGGAATCCATCGTCCAGCAGACATTCGAGGGCGTCGCTGTGGCGCCTTTCGATCTTTCCCCGCACCTTGCGCTCAAGGCAGCGGCTCCCTCGGGGAGCTTGAAGGTGCAGGGCACGCAGCTCGGCGTGGACGCCGTCCATGCGGAGCAGCTGCAGCTGCAGCTCGACCTCGGAGGAATCCGGCGCGCCGGTACGTACTCCCTGCAGACGCGTCCCGGGGCAGTGTCGGGCGTGCTGGTCCTGGACTGGTCGCCGCGTGAAATCACGGTGGAAATCGTGGCATCCGGAAAGTAGGAGGCATGGGAAGTGATCATTGGCGTTGGAATCGACGTTGTCCACGTGGAGCGCATCCGCAGGTGGAGCCACATCGAGGGGCTGTATGACCGTTTTTTTCATCCCGAGGAGCTGGCCGGCGCCTTGCCGCGGGGTGAGGTGGGCATCCTTTCCCTTGCCGCGCGCTTTGCGGCCAAGGAAGCCTTCGGAAAGGCAATCGGCTCGGGCCTGCGACATTTTGCACTTCGGGAGATCGCGGTGCTCAATGACTCACACGGCAAGCCATTCATGATGCTCACCGGCGCTGCGGAAGCGGCGTTCAAGGATTGCGGCGGGCATCGGCTGGTATGCTCGCTTTCGCACGAGCGTGACAATGCGCTGGCAATGGTGATAATAGAGGGGTAGCTGCCATGGCCGAAGGACAGAAACTCACCTTTTTCGAAAAGAAACAGTCCGCCTGCCCGGTATGTGCGGCGAAGTTTTTTCACGAAGACCTGCTCTCCGGCGGGGGACGCCTGATTGCCGGCAACCTTACAAGGGAGCTGCGCCGTCATTACGATCCATCAAGAAGGTTCGGCGAAGTCCATCCCCTCCTGTACCCGGTAAGCGTCTGCCCGGTCTGTTATTTCGCCGCATTCCCTCAGGATTTCGCGTCAATTCCCGAAACCCACCTGAAGCAGGCGGAGGTCAATGCAGATGAGCGCCGGGAAAGCATCGGCATCATTTTTCCGCAGCTGGATTTCACGGCGCCGCGGACTCTCCACGAAGGAATTGCCAGCTATTATCTTGCCGTCATGTGCTATGATTTTTATGACAAGAGATCCAACCCGACGTTCAAGGCCGGGCTGGCGGCGCTGCGCGCGGCGTGGCTGTTCGAAGACCTGGACATCCAGGAGCCGGGAGAAAACTGGGACCACCTCAAGCTGATTTTCTACCGCAAGGCGCATTTCTACTACCGGCTCTCGCTGGAGCGTGAAAGCGCAGGGCAGGAGGCGTTCGATGAGAAGCTTCATTTCGGCCCGGACATCGACAAGAACTATGGCTACTACGGCGTTATCTATCTCGCGGCATACCTGGACTACAAGTACGGCAGCACGGCGGATCCCGCGAAGCGAGCCGCCAGCCTCCAGGATGCGCGACGGATGATGGCAAAGATTTTCGGCGCTGGGAAGTCCTCGAAGAACCGGCCCACCGCCATCCTTGAAAACGCCAAGGAAGTCTACGAGCAGATCGGCCAGGAGATCCAGCAGCTTCAGCCTGACGCGGCCGAGGAGTCGGCAGACGCCAGCTGAAAGCATGCAGGGCGATCGGAATATCCGGCTCACACTCGCCTACGACGGCACGGACTTCCTCGGGTGGCAGCTTCAGAAGAAGGGCAGGACCGTCCAGGGAGTGGTGCAGGACGGGCTGGCGCGGATGCACGGCCACCCGGTCCATGTCCTTGCCGCCGGACGAACGGATTCGGGAGTGCACGCGACGGGGCAGGTGGCGAACTTCCGATCCGACATACACTCGATCCCCGGGGCTCGTTTTCGCGATGCGGTCAACTCTTACCTGCCTTGGGATGTCCGTGTCCTTTCCAGCGAGGAAGTCGCCGGCAGCTTCCACGCCCGCAGGTCTGCCCGCCTGCGCGTGTACCGCTACTACACGGTGTGCGGCCCTGTTCTCCTGCCGCATCTGCGCAATTTCCGGCACTGGATCCGTCGGGGCCCCGACCTTGCCCGCTTGAACCAGCTCGCAGCGGCCCTCGTGGGTGAGCACGACTTCACCTGTTTTTCCGCCGAAGGGGACGCGAATCTCTCGAAGGTGCGGCGAGTGAGCGTCTCCGCTTTTCACCGCGACGGCGAGACGCTTGTTTATACGATCGCCGCCACGTCGTTTCTCTGGAAAATGGTGCGCACGATCATCGGGACGCTTTTCACTCTGGAAGAGCAGGGCCTGGGCGCGCGGGAGCTGCGCCTCGTGATGGATGCCGGCTCGAGGTCGAACGCGGGAGGCACGGCCCCCGCCAAGGGTCTGTTCCTGGAAAGGGTAGTGTATGACGCCGGATGCGCGGTCGCTGAAGAGCCTGTGGAAAACGATGAATCTCCTGGAGGATTGGCTGGCGACGGGGTTTTCCCGAACGCACCCTGACCTGGAAATCGACGAGCAGGCAATGAGCGCGGCGCCGGCCGAGGAGCCGGCAGGTGCCGTCCCGGAGGACCGCGGGGCGGAGCTTGCCCTCATCGCCTCGCAGATCGCTCCCTGTGTGAAGTGCACGTTGTCCGCCAACCGCACGGTCACCGTGCCGGGCGAGGGATCCCTTGATGCTCCCGTGATGTTCGTCGGCGAAGGTCCCGGCGCGGAGGAAGACCGGACCGGCAGACCCTTCGTAGGCGCCGCGGGGCAGTACCTCGACACGTGGCTGAAGCCCATTGCGCTGGAGCGCTCACAGTGCTTCATTGCAAACTGCGTGAAATGCCGGCCCCCGCAGAACCGGGAGCCGCACCCGGATGAGATCAGCGCGTGCCTGCCGTACCTGGAGCGACAGATCGCGATGGTCAGGCCGAAGGTCATCTGCTGCCTGGGACGAATCGCGGCCCAGACGCTGCTCGGCACGTCGTCGAGCCTCGGGGCACTCCGCGGGAAAGTGCACGACCGCCACGGGATTCCTGTGGTCGTCACCTATCATCCCAGCGCCGTTTTGAGGGACAAGGCCGGTCTTCGCAAGCCGGTATGGGAGGATCTCAAGCTCCTCCAGCGGCTGCTCGGGCAATGAGCCGATACGCGGAGCTGGTCTTCAACCTTCCCGTCCGCGGGACCTTTACGTACTCCCTCACTCCTGATAGCACAGCGGCGGTTGGCTTTCGGGTATCGGCGCCGTTCGGCGCGCGCAAGCTCACGGGGCTCGTCGTGGCGGAGCGCGATTCGCCGCCGGACGGAGTGGCGGTGATCAAGGAGGCGGGGCGCGTCATCGACTCGCGTCCCGTCTTCAACGAGCAGGTCCTGTCCCTTGCCCGCTGGATTTCGCGGATGTACATGTGCTCCCTTGGTGAGGCCCTTTCCTCGATGATACCGGGCGGCAGACGGGAGACGGAACCCGAGGAGCTTCCGCTGGACACGGAGGCCCACGACTACGAGCTGGCGGGGCAGCAAAGTGATGCCATCCGTGCCATCGTCGAACGGGGCTCCGGATCCTTTTACCTTTTCGGAGTGACAGGGTCCGGGAAGACCGACGTCTTCATGAAAGTGGCGCAGGAGGTCGTTTCCCGTGGCAAGGGAGTCATTTACCTCGTCCCCGAGATTTCCCTCACCCACCAGGTGGTCAGGGTTTTCCGAACGCTCTTCAAGGATCGGCTTGCCGTGCTGCACTCATCCCTCACGCCCTCGCAGAGGCTCACGGAGTGGGGAAGGGTGCTCGACGGAAAAGTGGACCTTGTGATTGGCGCGCGAAGCGCGATCTTCGCCCCGTTCCCCGGTTGGGCATGATCGCCATTGACGAGGAGCACGAAGGCTCCTACAAGTCCGGTACGACCCCCCGCTACCACGCCCGGCAGGTGGCCATGTACCGCGCGTCCCAGGAGGGCGCCGTGCTCCTCATGGGAAGCGCCACGCCATCCTTGGAGGCCTGGCATCACATGCGGGAAGGCACCCTGACGGCTCTCCGCCTGCCGGACCGGCTCAGCGGGGGAGCAATGCCTTCCGTGGAAGTGATCGACATGCGGCACCAGCAGGGGCCATTGTCAGGGCCGCTCATCGACGAAATCGGAAAGACGCATGCCGAGGGACGGCAGTCGATCCTCTTCCTGAACCGACGGGGCTTTTCGTACCTTTTTCACTGCCGCTCCTGCGGGTACGAGATGGCCTGCACGCACTGCTCGGTGGCGCTCACCTACCACAAGGAGCGGGAGCGCATGATCTGCCACTATTGCGGCCGTTCCGCTGCGCCCATAACGGTGTGCCCGGAGTGCGGTTCTCTTGACGTCGGCTATTCGGGATACGGCACGGAAGGAATCGAGGAAGAGCTGCAGCGGCACTTTCCCCGCCTGGTGGTCCGTCGGATCGACACCGACGCGGTAAAGAAGAAAAAGGTCCTCCGGGAGGCGCTCGCGGATTTCCGGGAAGGGCGAACGCACGTCCTGGTCGGAACACAGATGGTTGCAAAGGGCCTGAACTTCCCGGGCGTGAAGCTTGTCGGCATTGTGAATGCCGACACGGGTTTCCAGCTTCCGGACTTTCGGGCAGCGGAGCGGACCTTCAGCCTCCTGGTGCAGGTGTCGGGGCGCGCGGGCAGGTCCATCCCCGACGGCAAGGTGCTCATCCAGACCTTCCGGCCCGGCGCCCCGGCCATCATGATGGCGCGGGAAGGGAAGCTGGAAGAGTTCTACACAGCGGAGCTCGACACGCGGCGCCAGCTCGGCTTTCCGCCGTTCAGCAGGCTGGTGCGGCTGGTGGTGCGCGGCAAGAACAGGCAGAAGGTGATGACCGCCTGCGCGGCACTCACGCGCGCCGTGGAAGTACGGCTGGCCGGGGCCGGCGAGGTGCTGGGGCCGGCCGAGGCCCCGCTTGTCCGGATCTCGGGCAATTACCGCTACAATTGCATCGTTCGCACAACCAGGTTCTCCGAGGCGCACGCGCGCGTGAGCGCCGCACTGGAGGAGTACAGGCCTCCGTCCGGCGTCTACATCGAGGTTGACGTGGACCCCCAGGCCCTCTTGTAGACTCGCGCGGTTTGAGCTCGACTTGGCGGCCTGCGGCTATTTTGCTACTATTATGTTCAGACAGGCAAAGGAAATGCTGGATATCATCAGGTGGCCGGATTCGCAGCTGAAAAAGCACTCAGTGGTAGTCCCCGACATCAACGGGGATATCACGACACTCGTGTCCGGGATGTTCGAAGCCATGGACAAGGGCAAGGGAGTGGGCCTTGCCGGAGTGCAAGTTGGGAAACTCTACCGCCTGTTCGTCACGCGGGTTCCCGGCGATTCTCCCCGTGTGTTCATCAACCCGGATATCCTGGAAACCTCCATAGAGATGGAACCGTTCGAGGAAGGCTGCCTCAGCATCCCAGGTGTGTACACGGAGGTGATCCGTCCCTCGTCCGTCCGCATCCAGGCCTGGAACCTCAAGGCCCGTCCCTTCACCATCTCTGTGGACGGGTACCTTGCGCGCGTGATCCAGCACGAGTTCGATCATCTCAACGGCATCGTATTCCTTGACAGGATCGACCAGAAAAAAAGGCAGCGCCTGCTCGTCGAGTACGAGGCAAAAGTAGAAGCCTGATGCGCATCCTGTTCGCGGGAACGCCGGCGCTGGCTGTCCCGTCTCTCCTGCGGGCGGCCCATGCGCACGAGGTCCTCGGCGTGCTCACCAGCCCGGACCAGCCTTCCGGCCGGGGCCGCGGTATCACTCGCCCTGCTGTGAAAGATGCCGCCGCACGAGCTTGGCCTGGAAGTGCTCCAGCCGGAGAAGCTGGACGACTCCCTGGTGGAGCAGGTGCGCGCTCTTTCACCCGATGTGCTCGTGGTTGCCGCGTATGGAAAGATCTTTCGGCAGTCATTTCTCGCGCTTTTTCCGCTCGGGGGGGTCAACGTGCATCCCTCTCTCCTTCCACGATACAGGGGGCCGTCTCCGATCAGCGCGGCAATCCTCGCGGGAGACTCCGAGACAGGAGTCACGATTCAGCGGGTTGCCCGGAAGTTCGACACGGGCGACATCCTGGCCCAGGCGCGCCTGCCACTGAAGGGCGATGAGACCACGGCTTCTCTCTCCGAAGCTCTTGGCGTGATGGGAGCTGAGCTGCTGGCCGGCGTCCTTGCCGAGATGGCAGCCGGCACGCTCCCCGCGGGCCGCGCACAGGAGGAAGAAGCGGCCAGTTATTGCCTCAGCATCAGGAAAGGGGACGGGCTCATCCAATGGGACGAGCCGGCGGAAATCATCGAGCGAAAAGTGCGTGCCTTCGATCCCTGGCCCCGGGTGTCCACTCGATTCCTCGCGGAATCGCTGCTGCTCTTGAAATCCCACGTGTATCCGGATACCCTCGGCGAAGAACGGGGACGGCCCGGCGATGTGCTGGCCGCGGACAAGCAGCATGGGCTCCTTGTCCGGGCCGGGCGCGGCATCCTTGCCGTCGAACGCCTCCAACTCCAGTTCAAGAAACCGTTGGATTGGCGGTCTTTCGTGAACGGTCATCCCGACATCGTCGGGGCACGCCTGGGAACAGCAGCAGGGGACGTATGAAAGATTTCATCTGGAAGGTGCGGGGATGGCTGGAGGCCGCGTACGAGTGGACGCGGGAGCTGATCAGGAAAGTCCTGCCGCACGAAGAGGACTCGCCGGAGCTCCGCAGCCTGAAACTGTACGTATTCCTTTTCGTCGGGATCATCGGGCTGATGCTGATCATCGGGGGGATCACCTTCGGTATTGCCGTGAGAGGCCGAGCCGGAAACGCTCGTCCCGAACCTGCAGGGCAAGGATGTCCTGGATGCCCTGGTGGAGCTGCAGAACAAGGAGCTCTACGCCGACGTGCAGATCCAGTATTCCTCCGACCTGGACAAGGGCGTCATCATGTCGCAGAAACCCGCGCCCGGTACGCTGGTGAAGGCGGGCAAGCGCGTCGTTCTCAGGGTTAGCAGGGGCCCGATCATCGACAAGATCGAAAATTACGTCGGGATGAGCCTCGAGGATGTGAAGGTGCATCTCCAGACCATGTTCGCGTCCCACACCCCGAACATCGTCATCAAGACTCCGGTCATCTACCAGTACAAGCCCGGCGTGCCGTCGGGGCAGGTGCTCGCCCAGAGCCCGGCGCCGAACACCAAGATCATGGGTGTCACAAGCCTGGAGCTGGTTGTGAGCCAGGAACAGGGCGCCACGTCGACCGTCACCGTGGGAGACTACATTGGCAAGAGCTTCCAGGAAGCAGTCCAGGACTTGACACGGAACAACATCCCGTTCTCCTTCGCCGTCAAGCCTTCGTCCAAAGGGTCTGACCCTGGTTCCGTGATTGCACAGAACCCCGCCCAGGGCACCCAGGCGGATTATGGCCAGGTGATTCAGCTGACCATGACTGCTCCCACGGCCTCCAGCGTGGGGAAGGGCAATGTTTTCGGCCTGTTCAAGTTCTCCCTCCCTCCGCAGGCCATCGCTGTGACCATACGCCTCATGGTGGTGGCCGACTCCGAGCCGAAGGAAATATTTTCCATGAAGCACCCCGGGGGTCCGCTGTCCGTGCCCTACATCGTGCCGGATGGAAGCGAGCTTGTACTCTCCGTCCTGGACCAGGAAGTAGCGCGGGAGAAGGCCATCGCCATGCAGTTTTAGAGTCGGCGCTGCGCGAGCCAGGCGGCGGGTTCGCAGAAATCTTGACAGATCCTGCCCGGCCTTGCTACATTCAGCCTGTTCTAGCGAGCGTCGTAAAATGGCATTACCCCAGCTTCCCAAGCTGGAGTCGGGAGTTCGATTCTCCTCGCTCGCTCTAAGAAGGGCCCGCATGAAGCGGGCTTTTTCAATGTCCGCGTTCCCTTCCTGGTCCGCGCGGAGTCGTCAGCGTCGGAAAAGCTTCGACCTGAGCCAGGCCGTGTACCTGATCGGGTCGCCCGAGGCAATGACGGCGCGCAACTCGTCTATGGAGCCGTCCAGCATGGTCTCCAGCCCCCGCAGGAACTCGACGCTCGAGCGGATGGCGGCCTGTCCGTCTTCGCGGTACGGGTACTGGTCCATGGAGTACCAGCCGTCGTAGCCGACCTCCCGCAGCCAGAAGAGCAGCTCGAGGAACTCGGCGAAGTGCACCGCGCCCACGATCATGTCGTCGTCCCATGAACGGTAATTGTCGTTGAAGTGGAGGTGGAAGAGCTTCCGGCCGTAGTCCGACAGGATGACCGCTGCCTCGGCCATGTTCTCACCCCCGGCGAGCGAGTGGCCCGTGTCGATGGTGACGCCCACGTTGGGGAGGCCCGTTTCCCTCGCTACGAGGAGGGTATCCGCAGCGCGTGCCCACGTGGAGTGCGTGCGGGGCTCCTTCGACTTGTACTCGAGGGAGAAGCGGATGTCCGGATAAGCCTTCGCCGCGGTCTTCACCGCGTCGATCGTCCAACGCCGCTCCGCGCGGTAGTCGGACTGGAAGATATAGTCGTAGCCGTCCTGGCCTGGCCACAGATTGACGAGGGGGCATTTCAGCTTCCGCGCGAGCTCCGCGGCGGCAAGGGTCTCCTCGAGTGCCTGGGCTCGGATCGCGGGGTCCTTTGAGACGAAGGCGCCCTTCCCCCAACGCTTCTGCGAAAAGTGGTCGGGGATGATCGAGACGCACTGGAGGCCGTGCCTGGCAAGGAGCCCGCCGATCTCGTCGACGTTCTCGCGCGTCACGTCCCAGGTGCCGACGAGCTCGACGCCCTTCACACCCTCGATGGCTGCGGCCTGCCGGATCATCTCCGCCTTGGGGAGCTGTTCCTTGTAGCCAGAGGACAGGAACCTGTCGCAGGTGTTGCCCAGGTTGCCGAGGATGACGGAATATTTCATGTCGCTTCTCTCCTTTTCACGCGCGATCGGCGCCGTCAAGGATACCTGAATACCTGGCAAAGCGACAGAGGATGCCTCGATCTCCAGATTCTTGCTTGACAGGACGAAGGTCAATGATAGACTGACCCATCTTTGATCCGAAGGAGGAAGGTAAAGTGAAACGAACACTGGTTCTCATCGTATCGCTGGCTCTCGTCGTCATGCTCGCGGTGCCGCTTTTCGCCCAGAACTATGATCCCATGAAGTTCAAGTCTTCCAAGCCGCAATCGGCCTGGAAGATCGCCCTGGTACCCAAGGACGCCACGAACGCCTGGTTTGTCCGGATGGAGGTCGGCGTCAAGCAGTTCGCCAAGGACACCGGGATCAACACCTTCCAGAAGGGCCCCGCCAAGACCGATGCTGCCATGCAGGCCCAGGTCATCGAGGACCTCATCGCGCAGGGCGTCGACGCCATCTGCGTCGTGCCGGTCGATCCCTCGGCCCTCGAGCCCGTCCTGGGCGAGGCGCTGTCGAAGGGCATCGTGGTCATCGACCACGAAGGCGCCTCCCAGCAGAACTGCCTCTTCGACATCGAAGCCTTTTCGAACCAGGGCCTCGGCGAGACGATCATGCAGGAGCTGGCCAAGATGATGGGGAGCAAGGGTGTCTACACGACGATGGTCGGTAACGTCACCAATGCCTCGCACAACGAGTGGGCCGACGCTGGCGTCGCCTACCAGAAGGCGCACTACCCCAACATGACCCTCCTCGCGGCCGAGCCCCGGGTCGAAATCATGGACAACCTCGACACCGCCTACCAGCGGGCCAAGGAGCTCTTCAAGAAGTATCCCAACCTCAAGGGTGTCTTCGGAACCTCCTCGCTCTCCACCCCGGGCACTGCCCGTGCCATCGAGGAGCTCGGCCTGAAGGGCAAGGCCTTCGTGACGTCGGTCGGCCTGCCCAACGAGAACAAGCCGTACCTCAAGGACGGCACGGTCGACGCGGTCCTCCTCTGGGACCCCAAGGACGCCGGCTACGCGCAGCTCGCCATGGCCGTCGCCGTCCTCAAGGGCGAGAAGGTCGCCAACGGCCTCAACCTGAAGGCTCCGGGCTGGACCAGCATGCAGTTCGCCCCCGGTTCCACGAAGGTGCTCCAGGGCAAGGGCTGGATCACGATCACCAAGGGCAACGTTGACACGTTCGGATTCTAGTCTCTCATCTTCACATCAGGGCGCGGGCGGGGCGCGACGCTCCCGCCCGCGTCTTTTCTAATGTCCGGCAGTCGCGGAGGCTCCAGATGTCGGATTCCGTTCTGAGGGTCCAGGGGATCGTCAAGTCTTTCGGAGGGGTGCAGGCGCTCAAGGGGGTGGGCCTCGAGATCGGCGCGGGTGAGATTCATTGCCTCGCCGGCGAGAACGGCTCGGGCAAGTCCACCCTCATCAAGGTGATCTCCGGCGTCCACGAACCGGACGCGGGCAGCATCGAGATCGGCGGACATTCCTTCTCCCGACTCACCCCGATGGAGGCCATCGCCCTCGGCGTGCAGGTCATCTACCAGGATTTCTCCGTCTTTTCCAACTTGAGCGTGATGGAGAACCTCGCCCTCAACATGGAGCTCATGGACAGCCGCAAGCTGATGAACTACCGCAGGGCCCGGTCGATCGCTGCCCACGCCGTCTCCCTCATTGGCTTCGATATCGACCTCGACGAGCGCGTCGAGAATCTTTCGGTCGCGGACCGCCAGCTCATCGCGATCTGCCGCGCCCTTCTCCAGAACTCGAAGCTCATCATCATGGACGAGCCCACTTCCGCCCTGACCAAGAAGGAGGTGAAGGCCCTCTTCGCCGTTATCAAGAATCTCCAGTCCAGGGGGATCTCGATCCTCTTCGTCTCCCACAAGCTCGACGAGGTCTTCGAGATATCCGAGCGCTACACGATCATCAGGAGCGGGGAGAACGCCGCCTCCGGCAGCACGCGGGACCTCGATCGGAAGACCTTCGCCTTTCATATGACCGGTCGGCAGTTCGCGGACGAGTCGTATCGCCCTGCGGGCCCGGTCGGGAAGCCTGTGCTGTCGGTGAAGGGCCTCACGCTGCGCGGCTGCTATGCCGACGTTTCCTTCGACCTCTCGCCGGGCGAGATCCTCGGCATCACAGGCCTCCTCGGATCGGGGCGGACGGAGCTCGTCGAGACCATCTTCGGCATCTCGAGGCCCGACGCGGGCATGATCGAGATCGAGGGCCGGCCGGCGCGGATCCGCAGCGTCAAGGCTGCGATCCGCCGGGGCATCGGGTACGTGCCCGCCGACCGCCTCACCGAGGGTCTCTTCCAACCCCAGACCATCGAGCGCAACATCGTGGTCGCGGTGCTCGCGCGGCTCTCCTCCCGTCTCGGCTTCCTCAGGACGAAGGCCGTCGCGGCAACCACGGCGCGCTGGATCTCCGAGCTTTCCATCGCAACCAGGGACCCCTCCCTCCCGGTGAGGACCCTTTCGGGAGGGAACCAGCAGAAGGTCGTCCTCGCCCGTTGGCTGGCCAACGACCTGAAGGTCCTTATCCTGAACGGGCCCACGATGGGCGTCGATATCGGCTCGAAGTATGATATCCACGCCCTGATGAGCAGGCTCGCAGCCTCGGGACTCGCCATCATCGTCGTCTCGGACGATCTGCCCGAAGTGCTCGCCTGCGCGAGCCGGATCGTCGTGATGCGCGAAGGCGCCTTCGTCCAGGAGCTCGACCCGGCCACGACAACGGAATCGAGGCTCGGCGAGCTGTCCACCGGCGTGGCGTAGGAAGGGAGGTCGCGAAGGTGATCAATCCGCGCCGGCTGTTGCGAGGGTCCGAACCCTGGGTTCTTGCGGCCATCATCGTCCTCGGCCTCCTGATCCAGGCCAGGTCGGGACAGTTCTTCACCGGCAACAACCTCGTAGACCTCGCACGGGCCATGATCGTGCCCGGCCTCCTCTCCGTCGGCTGCATGATGGTCATCGTGTCGGGCGGAATCGACGTCTCCTTCACGGCCGTCGCCTCCCTCGCCATGTACGTGACGGACCGCATCCTCCTCTCGTCGCAGTATTCGGGCAGCGTTCTTCTCCCCTATGCCATGTCGGCCGGCCTCGGTCTTGCCATGGGGGCGCTCAACGGGTTCCTGATCGCCTTCCTCCGGCTGCCGACACTCGTGGTGACCCTCGGAACGGCGAGTCTCTACACGGGGCTCATGTTCGGCGCTTTTGCGGCGAGCGCTTCCGACGTTCCCCCGACGATTGTCGCCCATGGCAAGGAGACGCTCTTCACTGCCGTCAACTCACAGCTCGGCCTCACCTCGAACATGCCCTCCCAGGTCCTCATCCTCGTCGGCGTCTTCATCCTGGCCTTCCTCCTGCTGCGCTACACGATGCTCGGCCGCGGCATCTACGCCATCGGCGGCGACGAGGCGGCAGCGGAGCGGGCCGGCTTCAACGTGCGCGCCATCAAGATGTTCCTCTACTGCCTGGTGGGCGTTCTGGCCGGGATAACGGGCATCTCGCGAATCTCGATGATGGCGTACGCCGATCCCTCGACCATGCTCGGGATGGAGCTCACGGTCATCGCGGCGGTCGTGCTCGGCGGGACCCGCGTCACGGGCGGCGTCGGCACCCTCACGGGCACGGCTCTCGGCGTCGCGCTGATGATCATCCTCGCGAACAGCCTCATCCTTATCGGCATACCGACTTACTGGACCCGCGTCTTCACCGGCGCGGTCATCATCATCGGCACGGGGGTCACCGCTCGCCAGATCGGCACGAAGCGGCGGCGCGAGCGCGGTCCCGCCAAGGGAGCCCAGGAGGCGCCATGAAGACCACCGGCACGGCGGTCCCCGCCCTCCAGGCTCGCAGGAGCCGCGACCAGAACCTCGTGCGGCTCTTCGTCATGCTTCTCCTCGTCTTCGCGCTGATGACGGCGGTCCGTCCGGGGCAGTTCCCCACTCTCGCCAATTTTGGCTCGATGATGCGCCAGTTTCCCGAGTACGGCATCATGGCGATCGGCATCAGCTTGACGATGATCACCGGCGGCATCGACCTCGGCGTCGTCGGCACGGCAAATCTCTCGGCCATACTCGCGGCGAAGTTCCTCATTGGCGTCGTGCCCGCGGGCGCGACGCCCCAGGTGGTCCTGCCCTACATCCTGGCCGCGGTCCTCATCTCGCTGGCTACTGGGCTCGCCTGCGGCTACTTCGCGGGGATCCTGATCTCGCGATTCAACATCCCTGCCATCCTTGCCACCCTCGGAACCCAACAGCTCTATACCGGCATCGCGGTCGGCATCACGAACGGCCGGCCCCAGAGCCGGCTGCCCCTCCTTTACTCGAAGATCGGCAACACGGAATTCTTCAACCTTTTCCCCCTCTCCTTTGTCCTCTTCCTCGTGATCGCGGTCGGCGTCGGCCTCCTCCTCTCCCGCTCCCGCTTCGGCACCTACATGTACCTCTACGGGACCAACCCCAAGGCCGCCCGATACGCTGGGCTTAACAACGCCTCGATCCTGCGGCGCACCTACATGCTCTCCGGGCTCCTCTCCTCCGTCGCCGGCCTCATCATGATGGCGCGCGCCAACTCGGCCAAGGCGGAGTACGGGGCCCCCTATACGCTCCAGTGCGTGCTCATCGCCGTGCTCGGGGGCATCGATCCGAACGGCGGCTTCGGGAAGATCGCGGGCGTCACCCTCGCCATCCTGATCCTCCAGTTCCTTTCGTCCGGCCTCAACATGTTCAACCAGGTATCCAACTTCTACCGGGACGTGATCTGGGGCGGTGTGTTGATCCTCGTGCTCGTGTTCAACCGGCTGCTCTCCACCCGCGCTGAGCGCAGGGCGTTGAGGAAGAGCGCAGTCGCCTGACGCGCGGGGTCGCGAATGGTGGAAGGGGAGGGCTGCACCGTGGGCCGACGCGGCCATTCGGCCGCGGCGCACGAGGCTGCACTGATGAGGCCAACGCCGTCTGATACTCTGTCATCCGCACTTCGCTTCTCTCAGTGCATCTCGGCCTCGCAGGTGCCGATCCCGCTCCTGAGATAGTTGAACTGGACGTTGGGATGATCGGCAAGGAGCGACATCGGGACCGCGGAGTCCGGGATCTTCCGTGAGATCATGAGCGCGGTGAGCCGGATCCCGAAAGGATTGTCGTGCCATCCAGGGTGCCAGATCGAGACCTTCTCGGTCTTCCATGTTTCCACGGGGCCCACTGACAACGCCTGGGAGGGAACCGCGGAGACCACGCCGCCTCCCGAGGTCCTTGCGTTCTGGATGATGGTCATGGGATGCAGGTCAACGACGCGCGCGGACAGTGCGCGGTACTCCGCGGGGCTCGGGGGCGCATCGGCGTATTTCGCCTCACGGCGCACGGGGTCGTTGAAGGCCCAGTGCTTCACCTCCCCCTGGCCGCCCTGCATGATGAGGCATCTGGCCGCGTCGTAGGAAGCCGTGTACTCCCTGACCTTCTCGGCGCGCAGGAAGTGCAGGTTTTCATCCGGCATTCGCAGCTTCCTGTCGATCCTGTTGAAGCACATTTCCAGGTCGGCGCGGGCGAAGCTCAGCGGATGGGTGACGGGCACCTCTCTGCCGCCCACGTACCACTCGTCCATTGCCCAAAAATGCCCGTGGCGCACGTCGATGCCGAGGTCGTTGACGATCTGGGCCACCAGGGGCAGCTGTTCGGTTGGCCCGATGGGGCCGCAGATGCCGGCAGGCCTGGACGCCGTGGCCTGGCGCCAGGCCCAGACGTATTCCAGCGCTTCAGCCGTAAAGAATGAGTCGCGCGTATCGTAGAACTTCACGATAAAACCGGGCCGCTGGAGAGCCAGGATGCCCTCCGGGGTGAGGCGCGCCGCCTCCGCCAGTATTTCGGGGTCAAGTGTCGTGTAGTCCCAGTAATCCGCTGCCACCTTGCTTTTGCTGCGCATTCCCTTCCTCCTTCTTTTCCAGTATTCATGCCCGGGCCCAGCACCTCGGCCGCAGCCAGGATGCCGCAGCCCAGCGCCGAGCCGTCGATGCCAAGCCTCGAGACCCGAAGCTCCAGGTCTTCGAAAATCCCCCGCATGCAGTGCGTACCGAGGGCCTGGGTCAGGCATTCCTCCATGGTCCTGTTCGTCCCGATGAGCCCTCCTCCCAGGATGAGGAGCGATGGATTGATGATGTTCACTGCGTTGGCAAACGCGAGCCCCGCGAGTTTCCCGGCGGAGCGCAGGAGCTCCGTGCAGAAGCCGTCCCCCATGCTGGAAGCAATGGCCACATCCTGCGCGGTGACGCTCTCCGCCCTGCCGCGGGTCAGCCCCTTCAGCAGCTCCGAGCGCCCCTCCTGGATCCCCGCAGCGGCATCCCGCGCAATGGCCCGGCCCGACGCTACCGCTTCGAGACAGCCGCGGTTGCCGCAGCTGCACAACGGGCCGCCGGGGGCGACGATGGTGTGGCCGATCTCCCCCGACTTGTTTCCGGCCCCCCGCAGGAGAAGGCCGTTCACGACGATCGCCATCCCGATGCCATAGCCGAGGTCCGCCAGCATGAAGTCCGTCCTCCCCCTGCCATCGCCGAGCCATTTTTCCGCCAGTGCGTACGCTCGCGAGGAGTCTTCAGTATGCACCGGGCAGTCAAACTCCCTCTCGAAAATTTCGCGCAGGTGGACGTCCCGCCAGCCGGGGATGTTCTCCGCGATGATGGACGTCCCTGTTGCCGATCAATGAACCCGGGGCGCAGATGCCGATGGCCCGCACAGGAGCATTTGCCTCTTTCGACTCCAGGAGTTTTCGGCAGATCGTTTTCATCTGATCCACGATGATTTCCACGGCAAGGCCCGGGCGTATCTCGAAGAACACCCGGTCCAGGCATTGTCCGTTCAGATCGACCAGGATCCCGATGACATGCGTTCCCCCGAGATCGATGCCGATGAAATCGCTGTGGCTTCCGTTGAGCGTGAGAAGCTCCTGTCGACGCCCGGCCGTGGAGTCTCTGAATCCTCCTGAGGTAATGAGAGACTCCGCGAACAGGTTGTCCACGAGGTTGGAAACTGTTTTCTTGTCCATGGACAACTCGGCCGCCAGTTCTCCCCGGGATATTTCGCCCTTCTTGCGAATAAGAGTGAGTGCCTTCAATCGCTTCTCGGTCACGCGGCTCTTTTCAAGCATGAGGCAGTGATTATAGAAGCTTGTGGATAGTCAATTCAACCTTTCTAATCAATACTTGACAATTAAAAGGAAAAATGATATAAAAGCGATTGTTAATAGGTTTTTTCCTCTTAATTTGACCCGCAGAACAAAGGATGCCAACATGAGCACCAAACTGGCTATTGACGGCGGCAAGCCGGTTCTCACGCGGCAGGATTTCAGGAACTGGCCCATCATCGGGCCGGATGAACGAAAGCTCGTCAACGAGGTGCTTGACCGCGGCATCGTCGCGGGCGGGACCGCGCCGCAGGTGAAGGCGCTCGAGAAGGAATGGGCCGCGCTACGTCGGCTCGAAGCACTGCCTGACCACCTGCAGCGGCACGGCCGCCCTGCACATGGCGCTGGCCGCCGTCGGCGTGGGACCCGGCGACGAGGTGATCACCTCCGCGTTCACGTTCCTTGCATCGGCGTCCTGCGCCATCCACCAGAACGCCATCCCGGTCTTCGTCGATATCGACCCGCGCACCTACTGCATGGATCCCGCAAAGCTGGAGGCGGCCATCACGCCGCGCACGAAGGCGATCATCCCCGTCCACATCCAGGGCTGTCCGGCCGACATGGACCCGATCCTTGCCATTGCCCAAAAGCACAAGCTCTTCGTCATCGAGGATGCCTGCCAGGCGCACGGCGCGCTGTACAAGGGACGGAAGGTCGGGACCCTGGGCGACGTCGGAACCTTCTCCCTGAACAACTTCAAGAACCTCTGCGGCGGGGAAGGCGGGCTGTTCGTCACCGACAAGCGAAGAGTACCTGGACAAGGGCGTCCTGATCCGCTGTTTCGGCGACGAGGTCGATGAGGTGAGCAAGCGCCGCGTCTACAACGCGTCGATCCTCGGCTACATGTACCGCAACCAGGAGCTTCCCGCCGCCCTCGCGCGCGGCCAGCTCCTTCACCTGGATGAGTACAACGCGCGTGCGCATCGACAACGCCAACTACCTGACGCGCAGCGCTTTCGAAGATCCCCGGCGTCATCCCGCCGTTCTGCCCGCCGGAGGAACGCACGTGTACTTCATGTACAACGTGCGCTTCGACCCGGCGAAGGCGGGAGTCGAACGCGGAGCCGCGGCAGTTTCCGCATCGCCGTGGAGAAGGCGCTCTACGCGGAAGGCCTGCTCATCGGCCAGTGGCAGACCATGCCCGTCCCCGCGCAGGACCTCTTCCAGAGCAAGCTGGGCTACGGCGGCACGGGGTTTCCCTGGTCCATCAACGAGGCAAAGGGCGTGCGCTACAACTACGATCCGCGCGCAGTTCCCCGTTGCGCGGGAGCTCTGCGACACCTACACCATCGTCCATGGCATTCATGCGCCCAACGGCGCGAGCCCATGGACGAGATGATCGCGGCTTTCACAAGGTATTTGCCAATCTGGACGCGGCGATGCCCACGCCGACGACCCGATCTACCCCGGGGCGGACGGCGCGCTGTACGGCGCGGGCTGAGATCCCGCGAAGGGAAGGCCGGCGATGAAAAGCAGAGGCTCTTCGGCAAGGAACTCTCGACTATCCAGGAGCGCGAGCGGGAGATCGGCGCACGGCCGAGGACCAGGTCGCGTGATCGTGAAGGTCCACGCCTGCGGCGTCTGCGGGACGGACTCAACTTCGTGCGAGACTGGAACGGCGATCACATGGCGCTGGGCCACGAGATCGCCGCGAGAGGTCGTCGAGGTCGGCACGGAACGTACAGAGCGTGCGGCCGGGAGACCGGGTGATCGTGGAGGACTGCTCGATGTGCGGCATCTGCGACAACTGCAAGTCCGGCCACCCCGAGCTCTGCCGCAACATGTACTCCATCGAAGGCCAGCCCGGCATGGGCCAGTACATGTCGGTGCGTTTCAACAGCCTGGTGAAGTTCGACGGGCTGGACTTCGTGTCCGCCTGCCTGACCGAGCCGCTGGCGGTTTCCCTCACGGCCGTGCTGAACGCCGACATTCCGCTGGGTGGCAGCGTCGTCGTGCTGGGAAACGGCCCGCTGGGACTGATGTCCGCTCGCCTTGCGCGGCTGCGCGGCGCGGGGTTCGTGGCCATCACCGGACTCCCCGCCGACAAGCGCGCGCGAACGCGCGAGGTTGGAGGCCGCGGAGAAGCTGGGTTGCGACATGGTCATCGAGTTCGGGAAGGAGAGCGTGGAGGACACGATCAAGACGCGGTTCCCGAGCGGCGTGGATCGGGTCATCGTGAGCTCGCCGCCGGAAAGCATGGCCGACGCGTTCAAGGTCATCCGCTTCGGCGGCATCATCACGTTCTTCGGGCTCCATTTCGGAGGGAAGAGCACGATCACCTCGACGTGAACGATCTGATCTTCCGAAAGATCTGCCTGGTCCCGACCTTCGCCGAGCCTGCGATCAACTTCCCCGTCGCAAACAAGCTGCTGCGGGACGGCCTGGTGGATGCCAGGATCCTTATCACGCATACCTTCGGGTTTTCCGACGCGAAGAAGACACTTGAAGGAATCGTGGACGGCAGTTCGCCGGTGATCAAGGCGGTGATGCTGCCGAACGGGTAGAGTTCTGAAGTTGATAATCTTGCCGCTGGCCACGTAGCCCGTGCGAATCCAGTAGCGGATCTGCGGCAACAGTTTGCTCATCGTTTCCTGCAATTGTACCATCTTGGTCTTGGCCACGGTCCCATATTTGCGTAGTTTTGCATGCTGCGTGGCAGGTGCGCCCAAGGCTTCCCCCAGATGCTCGTTCAACTTCTCCATGATGGCGGCTATCTCTCCTTGGTCTTGGCAAAACAGGCGGTACTCTCGGGCTTCTGCCTGGCCGCTTTGAATTGACTCGCCGTCTGCGGCACAAATCCCTTCAACTCTCGGCCAACCTTGCGGGCTGCACTGGCCACCGAGGTCAGGAAGCCGGCCATGAGCCCCATCTCGTTGGGATAGGGGATCGATGCCTCCTGCGCTGTGGTATCGGCCACCAGTGTCGTAGAGTCGGCCAGCTTGTGTTTTGCCGCCATGTGCACCACGTGCTGAATGATAAGTTTGATCCCCTTCTCGCCCATCAGCTCGGTGAAGTTTTGGATGGTAGTGAAGTCCGGGGTTCACTCCGCCTCGGTCAGCCCGCACAAATAACGCGCAGGGCGTAGTAACGGATGAGGTCTTCTGCCTCCCGATAGGTGAGCCTTCTGGTTGCCATCAGAAGCATGGCCCCCAGGGAGGCACGCAGGTGCGGAGGGCGTCCCGTGGCGTTCTTGAGCTTCGAGGCTCGTATCTGCTGAGCTTGGTCCTCCATTTCGCTCCGGTCCAAGGTGTCGGTGAGCTGAACCAACGCGCGGTCCTTAGCGATAGGGATGGTCGGGCGCTTGGACCTGGGCAGCAGATCGGGCTGGCGATTGGCACTGGTAGGGCTCATAGGCGGTGACCTCCCAGGGATTGCTTGTCATATCGTCGGATGCCATGGATGGGGCACAGCAGAAGATGAAGAAGCTGAGGCAGAGAATGTTGCGCAAGGAGATCACTCCAAGGATCGAGGAGAAGGGCCAACACAGAAAATAGTAATATAACTCAGAAGATCTTCGGCAAAATTACTAAGCCCTCCAGCGCGCCCTCAGCCAAGTCGGCTACTTTCGCCGTGGCACTCTGCTGAAACGCTTTATGCCCTGCAGCAGACCAGGCTGCGCCTGTCAGGGTTTCCCGCCTCGCCTCCACCGTCCGTACTACCAGTGGACGAGCAAGGTGGATGGCAAGACTGTCACAGTCCGCTTGACCCCGGAACAGGCCGACCTTCTCGCCGGCTGGATTGCCACCGGCCGTGAAATGGACAGAATAATCTCTGAAATGGAGCGATTGTCGCTTCTCGCTACCGACCGCCTTCTCAAGGAACTGCCGCCCCCAGTGCGCAACGCCCCAGCCAAGCGCACCCACGCGCGGCGGGTCCCGAAACGTTAGGAATTTCCCGTCAAGCTGTAGTTACCTTCTCAAATACCGGTGGACTCCGCTCCGGCGCTTTTGGTTTCCAGGCGAGAGATTGCCAGTGCGATTGCCGCCGCTGTCGTGCTTGCCACCGCCATGAGGATGAAGGGCAACCGCGGGGAGATCTCGGAAAGGATGCCGCCGATCCACCCGAATAGCGAGGTCAGGCCGAGCAGCAGCACGAGGTAGATCGACATGGCCTTCGACCTGTCGGCCTCCACCAGGCTGTTGGCGATAAGAGTGTCAGAGAGCGGGAGGATGACGGCAGAGCTGACACCCCAGATAATGGTGCTGGCAATGACAACGGGGTAGCTGCGCAAGGGGCTAATCGCCAGGAGTGCAACGCTCGATGCGGCGCACGCGGAGCCGGCGAATAACAATCGCGCGATTCTACGCCGGGCAAGGGAGGGCATGACGAAGATGAGCACGACGAGTGTGACTGCCGAAGCTATCGCAGGGAAAACGGCAATGTTCGCTTCAGGGAAGGCGAGTCCGCGAGTGAGAAGGATTGGGAGAAATGTAGTTCTCATGAAGAAAACGATATTGGCCAGGATAGAGATTGCAAAGGCCGCCAGGACAAGGGGGCTGCGAGCCAGGTTCCCCGCGATTCGAACGTACTCCCCGAACGTCGCGAGCGCTTCTGCGCGCTGGCTCTCCCGCATTTTCTTCAGGCCGATCGCGGTCTCACGCAGGATGAAATTGCGAGAGACGAACATGACTGTCATCGAGGCAAAGGCGAATAGATACAGGCCCCGCATCGCAGGAACAAGCGAAAATCTCTTCACAAATAACCCGGCAAGAGGTGAAATGAAGCCAGCACCGATACCGGCGACAGAGATCCACGTAAAGATATGAACGCGTTGCTCGGGCGGCGTGTCTTCGACTATCAGGCACGACCACGAGTTGGACACGATACGCACCATGCCGTTCACAATGGCGGCGGCGAGGAACCACCGAAAGTTCCTGGACAATGCCCACAGGAGCGTGGGGAAGGACCAAGAGATGAGATCGAACAGCAATGTGGTGCGCTTCCTGCCCAGCCTGTCGGTGACCCAGCCGCTTCCCAGGGAAACCACCATTTGAGCCGCCAGCCCGACTGTCGCAATGAGCCCGACCTGCTGAGCGGTGCAGCCTAAAGCGAGCATGTAGACGGATGTGTAAGTCAGGCAAAGGTTATAGGGAACGCCCCAGAAAGGCTCAGTAATGAGAATTGCTCGCGCGTTGCCTCGGAAGCTCGAGAGGACGGCGAGAGTGGCGGCGAGTTGCCTCTTGGCGAAGCTAATCA
Organism: uncultured Spirochaetota bacterium; assembly: GCA_963845325.1. GTDB lineage: Bacteria > Spirochaetota > Spirochaetia > SZUA-6 > Fen-1364 > Fen-1364. The sequence goes on along the minus strand of CAWJRT010000028.1, from coordinate 130,448 downwards.
ACTACGGTCTCCCTGGCCGACCCCTCTCTATATGGCGATTGTCACGCACAGAAATTGATGGCGGTCAATACCATTATTTCGAGGAGTTGCAGGATGCTCTCTACCTGCACGTACTCGTCTATCCCGTGCAGGTTCTGACCTATCGGACCAAGAGCGACGACCTCAGTGCGGGAGGCCTTGCGAAAGACGAAAGCATCCATCGCAAAGGGAACGCCACCTTCGCGGTACGGAATCCTGAGCTGCCGATACGCGCCGCGTATGGAGGAAAGGGCAGGGTGCCTGCAGTCGGTCTTGTGCCCTTCGAGAAAACGGATCAGCGGCTCGAGCTTGACGCCGCTTGCCGGGTCCCTCAGATCAACACCGGATTCCGATGCAATGAAATCCAAAAGGTACGCTCGCGCCTGCTCCTCTGACGTGCCCGCATAGACTTCCTGCCAGAATATGAGATGCCCGGATGTAGGCACCGCACCGGAATCGGCATACGTAGACCCCCCGCTGGAGAGCTGATACGTTAGGAGTCTAGTTTTCATACCGCTGTCGTACGTTTCCGGGGGAGTGATCGACGAGAGCTTCTTATCATACTTTTCAAGTGCAAGGGCAACGCGCGAGAGGGCATAAATGGGATTGGGGAGATCGAGGCCGGCCCCGATTCCGCCCGGGCCTGCGACCGAAGAGCTGACACGCCAGTCTGTTCCTCCAATTGTCTCCACGCCGACCACGAGGCCTGAAGGCTCTGCGAGGATCGCGAAGTCGATATCTGGATTCCGTAGTCGCGCCGCCAGAGTCCCGTTGGCGCCGCCGTTTTCTTCATCAACCACGCTCTCAGCCAGCACGTCTCCCCGGAGGTGGACGCCAAGGTCGTGGAGGCATTGCAGGGCCATGAACCCGGCGGTCGTGCCCGCTTTCATGTCCGCCGCGCCGCGACCGTACATCCGGCCTTCCCGGGTTCCTCCACTCAGAGGGTCAGGGATGACGGTCCATGTCTTGCCATACGTCGGCATTGTGTCCATGTGGCCGGAGAACACGAGAGACTTGCCACCCCCGTCCCACGGAGCCGCGCCACGAGATTCGGCCGCCGTGCGTAGATCCTTTCTTTCCCATCAATGGTCGGAAAGAAGAGCGCATTCTCACGGATACCCGCCACATTGTGGACTTCGAACATGTCGATGTCCTCCGACGGGAGGAAGGATGCGACCTTGCTGCGGAGGTACTCCTGCCCCGGCTTCTCGTTTCCTCCCGGAGGGTCATTGACCGTGGGGATGCGTACGAGCTCAGAGATGGTGGACAGGATCCGTTCGCGGTTCCGTTTTACCCAGCCCAGGACCTCTTCCAGGATCTCCATCTCAGGCGGTCAACTCGATCTTCAAGTCCTCCGAGACCGGGTCGATGATCACGTAGTCCCCCGGACCTGTACGCAGGAGCGAAGTCGGGATTTCGGGGACGATCGGTCCGTGGAGGGCAAGCCGGGTGATGAACTTTTGCCATACGATTCCACCTGAATAAGAGCCATCCGCGGTGAGCCCGCACCCGTCATTCCACCATGAACGAAAATCGGCGTTCATCATAGTGGTTGACGCAGTTGTGTACGCTTTCGGAGGGACGAACGGTAAGGCACCACTCATGTCCGTGACCGCCATCTGGACCGTCGAGATTGGATGGAAAGAGATCAGCCGGGGCGTGGCCTGCTTCCATTGCTCGAGGCTCATCCCGTACTCCTTGGCGAGATGCGGATCCCAGAAGGAGTAATGCCCGGAGAGTCCCGTGCCGCCGTATACGACGTTCGCCCCCCTGGCCGATGATTCTCTGCGCGCCTCGACGATCATCTCATCGTAGTGGTCGATGTTCTTTTTGGAGGGAAAGTATACCTGATTCTGCGGGATCCGCAGCTTCGGATCCAGGCGGGAGAGGAATTGTTTCTCTATTGTGTAGTGAAACGATCCGGGCCAGTTCGGGTCGATGTCATTGCCGTTTTCGTCAGCGTACTCATCCATCGAGAAATAATGGACATGGTGGAGGGGGAGACGCAGGGCGTTCACCATGTCGGCCAGGAGCTGGTACTGGAAGATCGGCCCCGTGGGGAACACGCCGACGAACGGCTTGCCCTCATCGAGCGCCTTCTTGATCCGCACCAGCATGTCCAATGCCATTTGAAAGTGGTAGTCCTTTACTGGAGCGATACGCGCCTTGAACTGAGGGTGGGTGTCCCTCGGAAGGGTGCAGAGATCTGCCTTTCGTATCCGGGCCACGCGCTTGCAGACCTCCATATCCCGGAAGGGAAGGAAGGGGGCCGGCTGGAACGTGATGAGATCAATATCGGGGATGGAATCCGGTTTCATTTGTTTCCTCCTGAGGTTCTATGGCCGTCTCTGCATCCGACTACGGAATTAATTTTATCACAGCCCCGGGCGCGATCACTTCACTTTCTCGCCAAAGTTCTGGAAAAAACCCTGAAACTCAGACCTTGACAGCCAGACCTGCGCTTCCGTAAGATTTCCACGGACTCCACCCATGATCAAACCCGTATTCGAAATACTGAAGAATGCAAAAGTACTCAGCGAGCTCTTCGAGATCTACTACCAGAACACCGGGATGGTCGTGTCTGTGCACCGGCCCCAGACTGCGGAACGAATCAGTTTTTACCCTCGGGGAGAACGCAGCACCTTCTGCAGGCTCATTCAGAACACGCCGGAAGGGCTCGCGGCCTGCGAGGAGAGCGACCGCAAGGGACTCACCTTCGCTCGTCGGAAGGGGTCTTCCCACATTTATCATTGCCATGCCGGTCTCGTGGATGTCGTCATTCCGCTGGACTACAAAGGGGTTGATGTTGGCTGCCTCATGTCGGGCCAGGTCCTCCTCGAGCAACCTGCGCCTAAAAGACGCGGGTACCCTGTTCAAGCGGGTCGAGGGACTGGGATGCAGAAGTTTCGACGCTTTTGCATGCGCCCTGGCCACCGTCAAGGTGGTGGAGACGAGCCGGCTCCATTTCAGCGTGAAGCTTCTCGATCTATTTGCCAACTATATTGTGAGGGCGGAGAACGAGCTCCAGCTTCAGATGGCCGTCGCGAACAAGGATAGAATGCTGCACGGGAGGGAACTCGAGAAGGTACGCCTGGAGAAGAAACTGAAAGACCTTAGCATCTCGGTCCTCGTAGACGAGGCTGGGCCACGTTCCCCTTCAGTCACGGGCGAGCCAAAGGGCCAGCACCGTAACCATGGGGTGGAGAAAGCGTGTACGTTCATCGCGGAGAATTTTAGCAAGGACATAGTTCTGGAGGACGTGGCGCGTGCGGTCTTCCTGTCTCCCAACTACTTAAGCTCCCTGTTCCGCAAGACCGTGGGCTGTACTTTTCGCGCATTCCTGGTACGAGAGAGGATTCGAACTGCAAAAGCGCTCCTTGTCAGCACCGACATGCCGATCAAGGAGATTGTAGAACAAACCGGATTCAAGGACTACAACTACTTCAATCGCACTTTTCGCGCTTTTACTGGGATTCCGCCCGCTAAGTATCGTTCCAACGAGAATGGCGGGCAAATAGATGTCTCCGGTAACGGCTGAATGTACCAAAGATTTCTCCAGAACTTTCCCGGTTTGGTGCAGAGCAGGGTATGATTTTCCCTGTTACTATCAGGCGATGCAAGTAGCCAGCCGGGATGTAGTCAGAAACGCAATCGACTTCAAAAACCCGCAATATATTCCGATAGAGCTCGTGGAGGTTCCCGGAATCTGGGATGATTATGGCACTCTTCCACGATCCGCGTGCCCCGACGACTTCGCTCCTCTTTGCGACTTCGATGCGATCCAGGCCATCTATAGCTGGGTGTTCCAGGATCACGGTAAGGACCGGGACGAAAACACACTGCGTTTGGATGAATGGGGTTGTCTGCAGAAGGTCCCCAGAAACGGCGAGTACACATACCTGGTGATTGGACAGCCGCTGAAGGAATGGGAGAATGTGTCCTCCTATCGATTCCCGGATCCTTCCGCCACGGACAGCTGGTTTTCCGAGATCACCACAGCTTTGCGCCGCTACCCGGACAAGTTCATTAACGCCTTTATTGACCCGGGGATCACTCTTGTTGCGCTCAACATCAGAGGCTACGAGGAGCTCCTCATCGACTACTACCAAAACATGGACAGGGTCCGTTACCTCTTTGATGGGATCTGGGAGTATCAGAAAGAGATCGTGAAAAGGTGGAGGAAGGCGGGGGCCCAGGCGGTTTCGCTCTACGAGGAGTGGGCGACTCAGGCCGGGATGTACGTGTCTCCTGAATGGTGGAGACGGAACATGAAGGGGTTTTATGAGCGGGTCTTCGACTTCATCCATCAGCAGGGGATGTACGTGGGAATGGGGCTTGACGGCGCAATACTTCCCATCCTGGATGACCTGAAGGAGGTAGGTCTGGATATCCTGGATAACCGCCAGCCGATGCTCCTGGGCATCGAAAACCTTGCCAAGGCAGGTCGTGGCAGGCTGTGCGTCAAGGCGTCTAATGACATGCAGCTGAGCTTACCCTCCCGGAGCCCGCAGGAGATCAGGGAGGAGGCAGAATCCCTGGTACAGAAGCTCGGACTCGAGCGCGGCGGCGGGTTTATCGGACTGGTCTTCAAGTGGGAACGCATCAGGCTGCCCATGGAGAATGTCCTGGCCTCCTATAATGCGTTTCACCGGTTCAAGGGGAGCCGATGAGCACCAACCAAAAATCACGACATAGGAGAACTTGATTCGGAAAGGGATGTATCAGATGTATCAAGAGTAAGGAGGACGAGAAATGAAGAGAAAGGCAATCTGGATCGCCGTTGGAGTCTGTGCGCTGGCACTCACCCTGAGCGCCTCGGCTTTCGCCGCCGGGCCGAAAACTACGCTGGTTTTCTGGCAGAATGAGGCAGGCAGCGGTCTGGCAGACTGGTACAAGGAGGTCATCGCGGACATCAATGCCCACGAGGACTTCGAGGTTAAGCTCGTGGAAAATCCAATTGCAGACGTGATCGACAAGCTCACAGCGGCGGGAGTTTCGCAGAGCGGGTTCGACATCTCCTGGGACTGGTCGGGGACGGCGTCAACCCTGATGCGCGGAAAAGGCGGGGTGTATCAGCCGATCAACGGCCTGGTGCCGGACTCGGTGCTGAAAAAGCTCAACCAGGGCACGATCGTCGCCAACACGGACGAAAAGGGGAAGCTGTGTGGGGTGGACCGTCTTCAATGACATCAACTTCGTACTCTACAACAAGGACATTCTCCAGAAGTCCGGGGTCGATCTGAAGAGCTTGAACAACACCTGGGAAAGCTTTATTGCCGCTTGTGAGAAGGTGAAGAATGCCGGGTTTGTGCCGATCAGCTTCGCAAACAAAGAGGGAATAGTCCACGAGTTCTGGCTCCTGGATATGATGTACCAGTATTTCGACAACGAGAAGCAGCTCTCCGACTATTTCGTGGCCGCGAATTTCAATTAGCCGAAGATGAAGGACGCGATGGCGAAATACAGGTACCTCTATGACAAGGGGTATCTGGACCCTGCTGGGGAGACCCTGGACTTCGCCTCCAACTACTACTCCAAGTTCTCCAGCGGCCAGGCCGGATTCATCTGGTTCATCAACAGCATGTACGAGTCGGTAATCAAGGAAGGACTGCTCAGCCAGGACAAGATAGGCTATATGCCGCACATTCTGTTCGGCGGGGGCACGCTGAGCGAGAAGATCCCTGGCCTCGGCTACTGCCTGGTTGTGTCCAACTGGACGAAATACCCCAAGCAGGCGGCAAAGGCGATCGAGTACTTCGTGAGCGACAAATGGCAGGCGCGGATGCTCGAGCAGTATGGCGTCGTGCCGGCCAATATGACAGTGAAGGTCAAGAACGCAGCGTCCTTCACTCCAAACATGAAGTTCTATTACGTCGACCATAACGGCCAGGTCACCATATGCCCCTACGAGGTCTTGGTCGGGTTGCAGTATGATGAGGCCATCAGGGACGTGACACCTTATTTCCACGGTGAGATCTCCTACGAGGAGTTTGCCAAGAAGGTAGCGGAGTCGAACAAGAAGTGACGGGTTTCGCACCCGGTCGTGCTTGAATAGTAGCGGGAGGATGTCTGCGACCTCCCGCTTTTTCCCCGCGCATTCTTCAAAAGGACACGACTCATGGCATCCGTACGTGGAAGATCTACTCAAAACATAAGGGCGTACGCGTTCCTGGCGCCGACTCTTCTCATCCTGATCTTCGTCTTCGGGTACCAGATCGTGCGCCTGTTTTTTTTTAGCCTCGTGCAGTGGCAGGGGTATCGCTACACAAACCAATTCAACTATTTCAGCCACTTTACCTTTCTTTTTGCCGGCGGGTTCGTGGGTGCGCCCCTCCTGCGGAGCGTCCTGGTCATCGTTGTCGTAATCCCGGTTGTGATTTTTCTAGGCAGTATTCATCGCACACCACCTCTACCGAAAGATCCCGGGGTTCCGTTTTTACCGCTGGCTTTTCTTCCTGACCTCTATTATCCCGGTTGTCGTGGCGAGCATCGTCTGGACCTTCCTCTTGAACCGCTTCGGCCCCGTAAATAATATGCTTCGGTTTCTGGGTCTGAATTTCCCAGTTCTCGATTGGTTCGGCAACAGCAAGTCCGCGATCTTTGCACTCTGCTGGATCATTATCTGGAGGGAGATCGGGTTCTCCACCGCTATTTTCCTTGCGGAACTGGGAAAAGTAGACGTCGACGCCTACGAGGCGGGCCTTATTGACGGAGCCAGCGAGTTCCAGCTGATGCGCCATATCTCTTTCCCGTATCTGCGCGGAATGGCAAAACTGTACATCGTGACAATGACAATCTACGTGCTTAATAACCTGTTCGGTGTGGTGCTGGTCTCCACCCACGGAGGGCCCGGCTTCGCGACAACAGTAATGGAATACTTCATCTATTTTCTTTCCTTCAGGGCTGGAAAGGTCGGCCTGGGCACAGCGGTTGCAGTACTCCTGTTCCTCATAACGATGGTGCTCGTGTTCCTGTACATGAGGACCTTCTCCAGGAGGAAAGGGGAGGGGGTCTTCTAGTGAGGCGCAGCGAATCTTCGCTCCCGTACCGGATCCTGGTACAGGCAGTGTTCATCTTCATCTCTCTCACTATCGTCTTTTCCCTTTATTACCTGATCTCCAATTCCATCAAAAGCGGCGCCGAGTTCCAGGCCAGCCAGTTTTCTCCCCCACAAAGGTTTGATCTGTCCAACTATTGCTACGTATGGACCAAGGGAGGCATCGGCATCACTTTCCGCAACAGCTTAATCATCTGCTGCACGAGCGTCCTGGTGTCCATGGTAATCTCTGTGCTGTCCGGCTACGCCTTCACCTTCCTGAGATTCGGCGGCAAGCGGATCTTGAGCTACCTCATCCTGTCAACGATGTATGTCTCTCCCATGGCTCTAATCATCCCGCTCTTCATGCAGTTCGGGCAGCTCCATCTCACCAACACGTATGTCGGCGTCATCCTTATTTACGTCGCCTTGAACCTGGCCTACTCCATCTATCTCCTGACCACCTATATGCGAAGCATCCCCGTGGAAGTAGTGGAGGCGGCCTTCATGGACGGCTGCGGCCACCTGCGGCTCCTCACACGGATCCTACTCCCCCTCTCCAAGGCCGGGGTAATCGTGTTGGGGGTCATTACTTTCTCCCTGACGTGGAACGATCTTCTTTTCGCCTTCATCTTCTTACAGGATGAGCAGCGGGTGACGATCATGGTGGCCATCGCCAAGTTTCAGGGGCAGTATGGTCAGGCGAACATGACTCACGTGCTTGCCGCCCTCGTCATCGCCACGATACCGGTCGTCGCCCTGTACCTGCTGGCCCAGCGCTTTTTCAAGGCAGGGATCATCGCGGGGGCAGTGAAATAAGGGGGGCGGGGATGCAGAACAGCGACGTCATCGTGGTGGGAGGCGGCCTTGCGGGAGCGAGCACTGCTTTCAACCTGAGCAGGAGCGGATCACGGGTCACTCTTTTCGAGCGTGGCAATATCGCTTCTGGGGCCTCGGGGAGGAATGGTGGACAGGTCATCCAGTTGGACGGCCGGGACCGGGAGACGGGGCCGATGCTGAGGCGGCTTCGATACTCCAGGAAAACTGTCTCCCTGCTGCAAGAGTATCAAAAGGAGCTGGACACCGATTTCGAGTTCCATCAGGTCGGAAGCCTGGACGTTGCTGCGACGGAGAAGGAGTGCGTTGAGCTTTCGGAGTTGTGTGCCTTGCAGAATGCGGCCGGAGACGGGGAGGTCGAGTTCCTGGACTCCCGCCGCCTCCACGAGGTCTCACCGCACATCAACGAGTCCTTTCCCGGAGCCCGTTTCCGATGGAGTGATGGGAACGTGTACCCGTTCAAGCTCGTCTTCGCTCTCCTCGAGAGGAGCAGAAAGTCTGGTGCGAAGGTGTTCACGCAGCGGCTCGTGGACCGTGTGGTCGTGGAATCCGGAAAGATCCGCGGGGTGGAGTCAAGGGGAGAGAAGTTCTCCGCCGATCGGGTCGTGCTGGCCACGAGTGCTTGGACCAGTCAGCTTTTCCCGGAGCTCAAGGTGATCCCGCTCCGGTCTCATGCGGCGTTGTCGGATGCAATCCCGCAGATCAGCGCGCCTGCTTTCGAGGTCGTCGTCGACAACGAGATCATCTATGGTTCCACGCAGTTCGGGAACGGGCATCTTCTGTTGGGCGGAGGCCCGGACAGGCCCCGTACGCGGGAGGAACAGTATGACTACAAGATGAGTTTCGTGGATACCCTGAAAAACGCGTCCCTGGTGGCAAGGATCTTCCCGCGGCTTGGAGACATCCCCATCGTGAGGTGCTGGGCCGGGACCATGGGCACGACGCCGGACGGTCTCCCCTTGGTGGGTAAAAGCAGCATCGCCGAGGGCCTTTTCGTGATCGCGGGTTTCCCGAACGGCATGGCCTTCATACCCTCCATCGCGATGCTCCTCTCCCAAGTTGTCGAAGGACGGGAGCCGGAAATGGACCTGGACATTTTCGATCCCGACCGGTTCAATTGAAAGATCCTTCACGCTTCCCGAGACGTACAACTACACCATCTTGGCAGACTTTCTAGGCCGCCTGTAGGAGCAGTCTATGAACATGCGCATCAAAGCACATCCCGTCCTGGATTTCGACGCGACCGGGCCACGGATCCGAATCACTGTCAACGGGCGGGAGATCGAGGCGTGTGAGGGGGAGCCCGTGGCAGCGGCAATCCTCGCTGCCGGTATGAAAGTGTTCCGGCGCACGCCTCGGCTGCGCGCTCCACGGGGAGTTTACTGCGCAATCGGGAGGTGCACAGACTGCGTCATGCGTGTGGACGGAACGCCGAGCGTCCGCACCTGCGTCACGGCGGCTCGGGACGGCATGGTTGTCGAAAGCCAGGAGCTTTGAGATGAGCGGCTACGATTCGGAGCTGGTTATAGTCGGGGCGGGTCCGGCAGGGCTTTCTGCAGCCGTGGCGGCGGCTCGTTTGGGTGTCAGAACCACAGTGCTGGACGAGAACCACCGGCCGGGAGGGCAGCTTTTCAAGCAGATCCACAAATTTTTCGGCTCCCACCAGCACAGTGCCGGCGTGAGAGGCTTCCGGATAGGGGAGCAGCTGCTGTCCGAGATACAAAAGTTGGACGTGCGCGTCCTTCTGGATACTGTGGGGTTCGGTTTTTTTGGAGAGAACACAATCGGAGCATTCGGGGGAGGGAAAGTCTTTCACCTGAGAGGGGAAAAGGTCATACTCGCCACGGGTGCCACGGAGAAGCCGTTGCGTTTCGGGGGATGGACTCTCCCCGGGGTGATGGGAGCCGGTGCGGTTCAGACAATGATGAACCTGCATGGAGTGCTCCCCGGTACGCGAGTCCTCATGATCGGCTCCGGCAACGTAGGCCTGATCGTCTCATACCAGCTCAGGCAGGCGGGTGCCAGGGTGGTCGCTCTTGTTGAAGCCCTGCCGCAGATCAGCGGGTGGCATGTTCACGCCGCCAAGCTGCGGCGCCTCGGCGTTCCGATCTATCTTTCGCACACAATCGTTGAAGCCCGTGGAACAGACTGTGTCGAACAGGCTGTAATCGGGGAGATCGATGAGCACTGCGAGTTCCTCGAGAAGACTAAGCAGACTCTGGATGTCGACCTGGTCTGCGTAGCAGTCGGGCTGCGCCCTTTGACCGAGCTTGCAGAGCTGGCCGGTTGCAGGATGGATTTCATCAGCCCGCTGGGCGGATTTCTCCCGCTGCACGACAGCGCTATGAAGACCTCCTGCCAGCATGTATATGTAGCCGGCGATCTCACCGGAATCGAAGAGGCTTCCACCGCCATGGAAGAAGGCAAGCTGGCAGGCGTCTCCGTGGCTCGCGCGCTTGGCAAGATCGACGAGGCGGCCTACCGCAGAATGGCGGAGGACATTCATGAGAGCCTGAAGGAACTACGGCTGGGGTCTTTTGGAGAAGAGAGGCAGAGAAGCAAGGAGAAGATCGTTGCCGAGCTGGGAGAGGGACCGGGAGGGGGAACATGAGCAGGGCGGATGGTGCGCTGAACACAAAAGAGGTGCAAAGCTGCCCCGGCTGGCCGGGACAGGACTGCCTGGATCAGAAAAGGGTGGCGGTGTTGGAATGCGTCGAGGACATCCCCTGCAACCCCTGCGAGGTTGCTTGTCCCACCGGAGCCATTACAATTGGAACTCCCATCACGAATCTGCCGACCATCTTGGGAGAAAAATGCACGGGCTGTAACCTTTGCGTGGCAATTTGTCCTGGCCTGGCGATCTTTGTCGTTGAGAAGAACTATAGTGACGAATTCGCTGCCGTTTCCTTGCCCTTCGAGCTGCTTCCCCTGCCGAAAGAAGGGCAGATTGTAAGGGCCCTCGACAGGGCAGGAACTTTCCTTTGCCAGGCAGAGGTAGTCAGGGTGCAAAAGGCAAAGAGGTTTGATCGGACAAGTGTTGTGACCGTGTGTGTGGAGCGAGAGTTCTCCGATGATGCAAGAAGCATAGAGGTTGATCAAAATGGATGACGAGAATACCATCGTGTGCCGCTGCGAGGAAATCACCGTCGGGGAAGTACTTCAAGCCATCAGACAGGGAGCACGAGACCTGGACGCGGTTAAGAGGATGACGCGCGCCGGAATGGGCCTCTGCCAGGGAAGAACCTGCTCGGTCCTTGTGCGGCACCTCCTGAAATGGAAGACAGGCAAGAGTGACTCGGAGCTCCCCGGCGGCCACCATGCGGCCGCCGGTGCGCCTGATCCCATCCCGCGCATTCCTCGAAGCGAAAGAGTTGCTGGAAAAACTGCCACCCGGGTGAACGGATTCGGCGGTAGCCGATCCGTGCCTGCCATCATCGTCCCTGCAGCCGGCTCAGGAACCGGGTCGATGCCGCTTCATTGCGGCGATCTGGGCTTCGACCCTCAGCGGATCATACTCGGGACGGTGCCAGCGAAAAGCCTGGAAAATAAGTCCGCCTCTGCTGGTGTGGAACCTCCGCACATAGTCGTCCACTTCGTCCGCGATGTCAGCCTCCGTGCCCGTGACCATTGTTTCCACCATGTCGACGGCAAGCTTGACGGCCCGCCTGCCCTGGAAGCACTCCTGGAGCACGTCGAGTCCTGTTGCGTGGGGCTGGGCAAACAGATGCACGTCGATGTCGAGCTTTAGCAGATCGGGAAGGATCATCGAAATGTCTCCGTCCAGAAGGAGAGACGCGAACATGCCATTCCTGTGGGTTTCTGCTATGAGTTCGTCATAAAGGCTTATGAAATCCCTCCGAAAGACCGCAGGAGAAAACATCATCCCGGCCGCACCTGCGATCTCATCTATTATTGTGATCATGTGCGCGCCCATCTGTCTGAACCTTGGGATCAGTGCCTTTTGATAATCCACAATACGCCGAATCACCTGACTGACCACGTGTGGCTCTTCTACGAGGCGGATCATGAGCCCTTCATAACCGAGGAGTTCGAACCCCACTAGGAGCGGGCCTGGGTCAATGAATCCGTTGATGAACCTGTCAGGGTAGTGACTCTGGATGATTGCCTGCCGCGCATCGAAGAACGCGTCGGTCATTTCAGGGCGCGGCCACGGGTGAGACAGGATTTTATCCATTGAGCTCAAGTCGGGCCGCTCGATTACGGAATATGCAGAGCCCATGTCTGCTGGAACGACCTGTTTGCAGCCCCATTCGTCCTCCCGCAGGATCTCCCCCTTTTGGTTCGTTCCTGCCGGCCGTAGGGTCCAATGATAGGTGCACCAGCCTGAGTCGAAAGACTCCGCGCCCGCAGGTATCTGAACGCCATTGGCGGGGCAAGTGCCATATGCGTCATAGAGGAAGGGGACATCCACGAGATCCATTGGCACCATGTCCGGTCGGCCGAACTCGATGGCCCTGCGCACCCTGTCGATGTGGCTGATCATTGGAAGTACGATGGTACCATGATTCTGCCCACACCCTCCTTCACTTTTTACAGAAATTTCTGAAGAAAGCCAGCTTCTCGCGAGTACCTGCGACAAAAACGCGGAGGCGAGGCTGGAAGTAACCTGAGCTTTTTCCAGTTTTTTAAGTCTTTTCTGTAGTGAAGATCACCCCCTGAAAGTGGCTTAATTATAGGTAATGCGCAGGCTCCTGTTCGTTGTGACAGGAAAAACAGCAGTTCGGCACAAAATGGAGGTCTCTGAATGAAGAGGTACGTCGATCTGAGCGGCCAGGTCGAAAACGGTCTTTGGGGCTACGAAGTCCTGCCCGGCTTAGAAAGGGTCATACCTTCAGCGAGCGTCGAGACCATCGCCACGATCGCGGAAAACGAATTCTTTGCGTCCAGGATTTCCCTTTCTACGATAACGGGAACCTACCTGGAGGCGGGTTCTCATATCCTTAAGGACGCGAACAATCTGGACGCGTACTCCATAGCAGATTTCATCAAGCCCGCCGTCATCGTCCGCCTCCCGCCGCAAGAAGTGAAGGCCCGCGTGGCCCGGACCCTCCTGGAGAAGCACGCGCCGGAGATCAATCGTGGGGACGCCGTGATCATCGACACGGGCTGGAGCGTGATGTGGAACAAGCCGGGGGTATGTGCTCAATTGCCCCAACCTGTCCAGGAGCGCCGTTGAGTGGGCGCTCGAGAAGGACATCAGCATCTTCGGGGTCGACGCGCCGTGCATCGAGAGTTCCTGGTCCGAGGACAAAAAGGTAGAGAAGGGCGGATTGCTTGCGATGCTGTTCAACCAAAACGTGCTCCTCGCCGCCCCCTTGGTGAATCTGTCCTCCACCAAGGCCGACCGCGGCATGCTGTACTGTCTGCCGATGTCGGTCAAGGGAACTTCCGGCGCGCTGGCGCGGGTGGTTTGGGAGGAGGATACGCAGTAGAGAAAACGCGGCGGCTCTGCTACGATGAAGAAGGATATCCCGATTTCAAGGGCTTGGAACAGGAGGTCTGTCATGAAGAGAGTTCTGCTGGTTTTCTCGGCAGGATACCCACAGGACGGCAGCCACGGATGCAGGACTTCGTTCGTCCAGCAGGAGTACGACGGCGCCGTCCGAGAGCGCACGCGCGATCTGCGGCTCCTGCGGATCCTTCCCCCCGCGCACGAAGTCATTCAGGCGGAAAAGACCATCCGGGGCCTCGACATCAAAACGCCGAGTATGGCGATGCGGTCAGGCTTAGAACGTTGACTGAAGAGCATCTCTTCCTGCTCGAGTCCCGGGATCCGCGGATCAGCGTCCCGGCTGTCACGGCTGAGTTCGGCCTAATAACCTACCGCGATTACATCGCGTCGTGCGGCAGGGATCCGTCCGCGCGCTGAGCTCGTCCACCCGCTTCGCTCGTTATTTCGTCGGCGACCTGGGCGCCCGGCCGCGGCAAGAGCTCGTGTTTGCCAGCGCGGGAAGCGGGCATTGCGCGTGACGGCGTTTCAGGGTTATGATGCACTTCTCCCATGATGAGCTCTTCTCAATCTCCTCGACGTGTGATCGCGGGCAATTGCGGCATTTGCCCTTCAGGTTGTGCTGTCCGCGTCACCATGAACCGAGACCGCATCGAACGCGTCTCCCCTGACCCCGACCGCCCGAACGGAGTGTGCTGCCGAAGGGTCGGCCGGGCGCCCGATATTCTCTACTCTCCTGACCGTCTCCTCCATCCCATGGCCCGCGTGGGCCAACGGGGGGAGAACCAGTTCAGGAACGTCGGCTGGGATGAAGCCCTGGACGTCGTCGCTGAAAAGCTCCGCCGGACAGCCGCGCGCTTCGGCCCCGAGGCGGCCTGCCTCTATACGGGGCGCGGGACATTCGAGCGCTCGCTTTGGGAAATGCTTTCCCCCGCCGGCGTGCGGGAAACCAGTGCCTGGAGCCTGCTCTTTCCCTTCGGGTCTCCCAATACCACGGGGGCTGGATCCAACTGCTACGTCAGCCATGCTGTGATGGCGCCTGCGGCGACGTTCGGGATCTGGGGAACGGACATGTTTGCGGACCTGGAGCACGCTCGACTCATCGTCGTGTGGGGAACCAACCCGGCCAACGCCTCTCCGCCCGGTCACATGTCGGCGATAGCGAAAGCCTGTGAGCGCGGAGCGCGTGTGATCGTGATCGACCATCGGCGAACGGAAACCGCAAAGAAAACCGGCGCGCAGTGGATTGCGGTGAGGCCGGGGACAGACGGTGCGCTTGCCCTCGCCATGATCGCCACGCTGGTCGAGGAGGGGCTTCATGACAGCCCGTTTGCCGAGCAGTGGACAGTGGGATTCGAGGATCTGCGTGCGTACGTGGCACGGTACACGCCGGAGGCAGCGGAGTCTGTGACGGGAGTTCCAGCGGGCGTGATCCGACAGGCTGCCCGGGACATTGCCCGGTCAGGCGGCGCTTCGCTCCTCAGTTACTCCGGGCTGGAATATTCAACCAGCGGAGTGCAGAACCTCCGTGCAATCCTTGTGCTATGGGCACTTTCGGGCAACCTTGACGTTCCCGGCGGCAATATCCTCAAGACCCCCGGTACCGATTTTGCCGTGAACCCCCGTCGTCGCCTCTCTCCGCCGGCGGGCCCGTTGCCTATCGGCGCCGACAAGTATCCCTTGTATCACTCTCTGCGTCACGAGGCCCAGGCCATGGAGCTTCCGCGGGCAATCCTGGACAACGATCCCTATCCGGTGAGGGCGCTGCTTGTCTTTGGCGCGTCCATCACAACGGCGTACCCGGACCCGGCATTGTGGCGGCGGGCCTTCTCGGCCCTGGACTTTCTCCTGGTGGTGGATCGGTTTCCCACAGAGACCGCCGGGTACGCGGATATCGTCCTTCCCGCGGCAACTGCGTTCGAGTACGAATCCTACCTCATCGTGGACAACGTGGTCACGATGAGGCGCAAGCTCATCGAGCCCGTCGGTGATTCGCGCAGCGACTGGGATATTGTCGCCGGCATCGCCGGGCGTCTTGGCTATGGACAGCTGTTTCCCCGGTCAACAGACGAAATGCTGGAGTGGGCCTTTGAAGGCACGGGGATCGATCTGGCTGCTCTGCGGAACAGCCCCGACGGACTTCCCGTTCCCTCCGCCGCGCCGAGCTACCGAAAGTGGGAATCCGGCCTCCTGCGCCCGGATGGCGCGCCCGGATTCCCGACACCATCGGGGAAGCTCGAGATTGCCTCGAGCATGCTGGAGAAGTTCGGCCATGAGCCGCTCCCGGTCTTCGTGCCGCCCGTCGAGGGCCTCGCGGCAGGCCCGGATCTCCTGGCGCGTTTTCCGCTCATCTTCAACTCGGGTGCGCGGAACAAGGCGTTCTTCAACTCCCAGCACCAGAACATTCCCAACCTTGCGCGCCAGAGGCCTCAACCGCTGGTATGGATCCACGCGCTTGATGCCGAGGTTCGGGGAATTGCGGATGGTGATCCCGTGGATGTCGAGACTCCCCGCGGTCGGGCACGCTTTCAGGCGTTTCTCACAGAGGACATCATGAGGGGAACCATAGAAGCGGACGCCCATGGGGGCAACCCTTCCGCTCCGGACCCGTGGCGGCAATGCAATGTGAACGTGCTCACGGATGCCGGGAACCGTGATCCCATCTCGGGCTTCCCGGTCTACAAAGCCCTCCTCTGCAACGTGGCAAAAGCCGGCCGCTGAGGTCCCCGGTTTCACAGCTCCAGGATCCGCTCCACTTCCTGCGCCAGTTCCCGGGACATCGGGGTTCCCTGGTGGTTGGCCATCATGTCCACGGTTTTCTCCTGAAGGCGCGCGCGCAGCCCTTTTGAGCCAGATGCCTGCCAGCTTTCGAATCGCTGGCGGTCAAAAAGGGACGGCTGCCACTGCTCCCGGTAGTGGTGAAGCGTGTGGTCCTCCGCCAGGTAGTTGCCGCCCGGACCCACCATGTGGATGACCTCCGTGGCCAGCTGGTCGGACCCCATCTCGAAGCCATCGGTGAAGTGGCGGATCATGTCGATCATGTCCGCGGTGAACACCATCATCTCGGGAGACGTGATGAGCCCTGCCTCCAGGTATCCCACGTCGTGGATGAGGTTTGTCCCGCTCAGCAGGGCCGTCTGAACCGAAAAGACAGAGTCCGCGGCGGCCTGCTCGTCAAACAGGATACTGTCAGAATGGCCTGCGTAGCCCCACGTGGGGAGCCCATAGTACCTGCCCATGCAGGCAACCGCTGCACGCGCCAGCTGAAACTCGGGTGCGCCATAGACTGCGATCGAGGTTTTCATGTCCATGTGATGGAGCCCGCTCCCATACAGGAACGGGGCCCCCGGCCGTCTGCGCTGGTGAATGACGATGCTGCTCAGGACCTCTGCGTTGCCGAGAGCCAGTCCGCCCGCCAGAGTGACGGGCGCAGTGCTGCCCATCATCGGGGCCGGCGAGTGGACCACCGGCAGCCCTTCGGAGGCCATGGAGAGGAGCTTCTCCGTTGCCGTGGCGCTGTGCTGCAGGGGCGTGGTGGGCTCCGAGTAGAGGAGCAGCGTCGGGTTGAGGCGAAGCTCCTGCATGCCGCCGGCCACGGCCGCAGCCGCGGAGACGATGGCTCGGCAGTCGGCGCCGTCGTTGCAGACGAACACGACGGGTTTTCGGCTTCCCTCGATGAGCGTCGCATACTGACGCCGGTAGGCGTTCCCGTGGAAATCCTGGGGGATGCCCATGGACATGAGGAACGAGAGCTGGGGGAGGGCATCCGCGAGTCGGACACAGGCCTGCAGGTCCGCCAGGGTGAAGGGGCGCCGCGTGCCGTCCTTCGGGTCGAGGTAGTTGGGGCAATCCGACCCGGGACCGAACCAGGATTCCCCCGGAACCAGCCGCACGCTCGCCGTCGAGGAGCCGCGGTCGCACAGCGCAATGGTGGAGGGAGCCTGCGCCAGGGCCCACTCTACAAGCCCGGGGGGAATGCGCACCAGGGTGCCGCCGGTGACAGTGCACCCCGCGTCCCGCAGCAGGGCCAGCGCCTCCTCATGGTGCACGCGCACGCCGGTCTTCCGCAAGATCTCAAGTGAAGCCTGGTGGATCTTCCCGCATTGATCGTTGTCCATCATCTGAAGGCGCGGTACTGCACGAGGGGAATCACTGCTCACGGTTGGCTCCTGCGAATGGACTGGTGAAGATTCTATAGACTGCAACGCCGGCCCCGTCAAGAACACCCGGCGCCTGGACTGCTTCCGCGGCCGAACCGCAGGCGCGGGCGTTCGGCGCGCGTTTTCGCAGAGAACTGCATCTCCTTGTCATTCCAGGCACGTCAATGGGTATCCGGGGCCGTGGCGCCGTATTTCTGAGTTGATCCCCTGATGATGACTTTTGTCGGAATTATCTTCGTCGCCTCGGTGATCTCCTGCCCGTTGATCATCCTGAGGAGCATCGTGGCGCTTTCCATGCCCAGCCGGGCCATGTCCTGGACAACCGTGGTCAAGGGCGGTGTCATGATCGAGGCAAAGTCGATATCATCGAAACCGACCAGCGAACAGTCCTGGGGCACGCGGATCCCTCTCTCGTGAAACAGCCGTACCACCCCGAGCATCATCTGATCGCTGAACGTGAAGACCGCGCTGAAATCCAGCTCCTCGAGCAGAATCCCCTTCATCTCGTTGTATGCATTTTCCATCTTTGGCTCACACGAGCGGATGAGCAATTCGTCGACCTCTATCCCGTTGTCCTTGAATGCCGCCCTGTATCCCTCCAGCCGTTCGGTGGCGCTGGAGATATAGCTCGGGGCATTGATGAAGAGGATCCTCTTGTGCCCGAGACGCGCCAGGTGATTGATCGCTTCATAGGCGCCACCGCGATCCTCCCCGATGACGCAGGGGACCTTGTAGCTGGAGAAGTGCCGCCCGAGGAGCACGAAGGGCGTCTTTTTTGAGAGAAGGAACGCGATATCCTCGTCGTTCGACTGCGTCGGCGTGAGGATGATGCCGTCAATTTTCCTCTCAACCAGGAGGGCGATGATGCCCCGCTCGCGTTCGTAGTCCTCGTCGGTGTTGCACAGGATCAGAGCGTATCCGCTGTCCTGGAGCGTTCGTTCAACGCTCTTGACGATCTTCGCGAAAAAGGGATTCGAGCTGTCCGCAATCACCAGTCCCACGACGTTTGTCCGGTGACTGTGCCAGCTCTTCGGGATGATCTTGTACTCGTAGCCGAGCTGACGTGCCGTCTTGTACACCTGGTCCTTGGTGGACAGGCTGATATCGGGTCTGTTGCCGAGAGCTTTCGACACGGTGTTGACCGAAACCCCGAGAGCCGCTGCAATATCCTTCATCGTCACCCTGCGAGGCTTCCGGTTGGGTGCCACTGGTGGGTTACTCCGAAGCCCGCATAAGGTCACCGGCGGATTGCAGCCGGCGTCTGCGGCGCGATTGGTTGGCCATCACGGCCACGACAATCAGCCCGCCGGTGATCACTTTCTGCATGAAGGGATAGAGGCCGACCAGGTTGAAAAGATTCTGAATCATCGTGAGAAACAGCGCTCCGCCCAGCGCCCCGACAACGCTGCCGTAGCCGCCGACAAGACTTGCGCCGCCGATCACGGCCATGGCAATCACGTCCAGCTCCAGATCCTTGCCGATCCCCGGATACGAGGAGCGAATGCGCGCACAGAGGATGATGCCTGCAAGGCTGGCAAAAGCCCCATTGATGATGTACACAGTGAGCTTTCGCGCCCTCACATTGATGCCGGCAAGAAGGGCGGAGCTTTCGCTGCCGCCGGTTGCAAGGATATGGACGCCGAGACGGGTGCTTCTCAGGAGGAAGTGAAAGATCACACCTGCCGCGACGGCGATGATCACGGGAAAGGGCACGCCGAAAATGTGGCCATTCCCGAGAAACTCAAAGCCCGCGGGAAAGCCGGAGATGCTGGATGGGGTCACCGCAAATGCAAGTCCCGCACCCACGCCCATCATGCCGAAGGTTGCAATGAACGGAGGAATATCGAGAAAGCCGACCAGGAGGCCGATTGTCGTTCCACTCAGCAGACCCACCATCATCCCGGCGGCAATTGAAAGGGCCAGGTTGTTCGTCAATTTCCACATGACGCCAAAAACGGCGCTTGTCAGCGAAATGATGCTCCCCACCGAAAGGTCGATGCCGCCGGAGATGATGACGAATGTCATGCCGGTGGCCATGAGTGCAAAAATCGAAGCCTGGCGCGTGACGTTCGAAAGATTGAGGATGCTCATGAAATGCGGTGAGATCAGGCTGAAGACAACGGCAAAAACGATCACCCACAACCAGATCCCCAGCGCCTTGTTGGCGGAAGCGGCCGTGCCGCGAATGCCTGCCGTGAAACGACCGAGCTCATGTGCAGGATGTGCCATTGGTTACTCCGAGACCACTCTTCGCTTCTGCCATTGGTCGAGCATGACGGCCAGGACGATGAGAGTGCCGAGCGCGGGCTGCATGTAGGCAACGGGGATGTTGAGGATGTTGATGCCGTTCTGCACTTCCGCCATCAGGATGGCGCCAAGAAGGGACCCGATGATGCCCCCCTTGCCGCCCATCAATGAGGTTCCCCCGACGACAACCGCACCGATTGCATACAGCTCGGAGAACGCGCCTGCCTCGGGATGCGCCTGGTTGCCATAGCCCGTGAGAACGATGCCCGCGACGGCGGCAAGGAGCCCGTTCAGGGCGTAGACGATCAGGAGGATTCGCTTGACCCTGATGCCGGACAGCTTCGCGGTTTCCCTGTTTCCGCCGATTGCGACGATGCTTGCACCGAACACCGTCCGGGTAAGGACAAAATACCCGATGACGCCAAGGACCAGCATGATGAGAATCGGCAGGGGGATCCCGCCGATGTGCCCCTGCCCCAGAAACACAATGGGCTTGGGCATTCCGTAGGTCGGCATCCCCGCGCTGACGTAGGCTGCCACGCCGCGGGCGGTGATCATCATTCCCAGCGTGGCGATGAAGGGAGGCAGGCCGACACGGGAAATGAACAATCCGTTGATCGCGCCGCACGCGGTACCCACCAGGAGCGCGACTCCCACGGCCTTCACGAGGGTGATCGCGGTCACTGATAGACTCAGCATTGAGGCGGTGTCGCGGAAATAGGAGGGCGGGATGATCAGCATCGCCATCGAGACGGAAGAGATGCCGACAATGCTGCCCACCGAGAGATCGATTCCGCCTCCCCCGGTGATGATCACCAGCGTCATGCCGACCGAAAGTATCCCGATGATCGAAGACTGGGTGACAATGTTGAGGAGATTGTGCAGGTCCAGGAACCGCCGGGAGAGAAGGGAGAATACAAGTCCCACGACCACGATCCACACCAGGATCCCGTACTGGGAAAAATACTGCCGGGCGGATTCCATGAGACGTCGCATCGAAAACGTGCTGTTTGATCCCACCGTGGGCTCTTCCTCCGAATGTGCCGCGGACCCGGGATACGCCCGCGTCCGCGGCACGACTCTGCCTTTTTCTAGAAAGCCGAATCGACGAGACTTTTTGCGTTCTCGGGCGTGATCAGACGTCGTCCCCACGTCGATGAACCTCGGAAGCGTTGCCACGTTAATCGACTTGTTCCACACGCCGATGCCCGTCTCCGCCGCCGTCTTGCCGATCTTCACGGGGAACTGCGCCACATCGGCGATGATCTTCCCATCCAGGATCAGGTTCACGCCGAACTTGGAGCCGTCGAAGCTGATGACTTTGATCTTGCCTTCCTTGCCCGGCCATCTTGATGGCTTCCAGGATGCCCCCGACCATCACGTCCGAGCAGGAGAAGATCAGGTCCACGTCTGGATTCGCCTGCAGCATGTTCTGAGCGGCTTCCAGCGCCTTGTCGTTCTGCCAGAATCCCGACTGCGAACCGACGATCTTGATGTCCGAGTCCTTGACAACGGTTTCCTTGAAGCCGTCCCGCCGCTGGTCGCCGACAGAGCTTCCCGGCGCGCCCTCGACCACAAGGACGTTTCCCTTGCCGTTCAGCGCTTTCTTCGCATATTCCGCACCGAGCGCAGCCGCCTTGTAGTTGTCCGTCGAGATAAAGCTGACGAAATCATTTCCTTCGGCCGTTTGATCCATGCAGACGATGACGATCCCGGCCTTTTTCGCCTCCGCAAAGGCGGGGACGACCGCTTTCGAGTCCAGCGGGCTGACGACGATGATATCGACCTTCTGCACGATGAGATCCTCGAGAATCGAGACCAGCTTCTGCACCGCTGTCTGTCCGCCGGCCTGGTAGATCGTGGCATCCGCCCCGAGCTCGATCGCGCGATCCCGTGCGGCCTCGGCCATCTTCAGCTGGAATACGTCGCCGGTCAAAGTCTTCACCACGACGGCGACCTTGGGTTTCCGGCTTTCTTTGCTCCTGCCTCGTTCGCCCCTCCCGCGTAGGCAAGCGGGACCAGCAACAGCGCCGCCAATGCGACTACTGCGCCCGTCAGGACCTTCTTTTTCGTCTCGGACATGGAATTCCCTCCTCAGAACCTTTCTCGAGTCATTGGTTCAACGAACCAAGTGTATCGGCACCCATGGCGTAGTGGAGAATCTCTTCGCCGCTGGCTTCCTCCCGATCGATCTGCCGGACGATCCTGCCGGCCCGCATGACGTACATCCGGTCACTGAGCCCGACGACCTCCTGCAGCTCGGAGGAGATCAGCAGGATTGCAGCCCCGTGGCGGGCCAGTTCATCCATCAGGGCGTAGATCGCCGTCTTTGCGCCGATATCGATTCCCCGCGTGGGTTCGTCGAAGATGAATATGCGTGAGCGCGCCTCCAGCCACTTGGAGAGTACGACTTTCTGCTGGTTGCCGCCGCTGAGATAGCGGACCTCCTGGTCAACGGAGCTGACCACCATGTCGAGCTGCGTGACGTACCGTTGCGCGGCCTGCCGGCGCACATTCCTGGACAGCCAGCCGTGCCGCGCGAGAGTCGGCATGGCCACATGGCTGACATTTTCAGCCACGGTGCACATAGGCACAACACCCTGGCGCTTGCGGTCTTCCGGGATGAGGCCGACACCGAGCTTGATCATCTCCGCTGGACCTGCATGCCGGACCGGTTTCCCGAAAACGGTGATCGATCCGGAATCGAACGGGTCGGCGCCGAAAATGGCGCGCACAAGCTCGGTTCTGCCCGCCCCGACGATCCCCGCAATGCCGACAATCTCTCCGCAGCGCAGTGAAAGGGAGACGTCCTTCAGGACGCCGTTGATGCCGAGGTGCTGCACCTCGAGCGCCATTTCGCCCTTTGCCGCCTGCGTCCTTCTCATGACGTGGTCGAGCTTCTGGCCCAGCATCATTCGGACCAGCTCATCCACTCCATCGACCTCCGAGACCTGCTTTGTTCCCACCGTCATGCCGTCCCGTAGAACGGTGACCCGGTTCCCGATCTCGAATACCTCACCGAGCTTGTGCGTGATGTAGATGATGCTGACGCCTTCTGCCACGAGAGCCCGGATCACCTGGAACAGCTTCCTGACCTGGTCGTCAGCAAGCGCGGAGGTGGGCTCGTCGAGAATGAGTATTTTCGCCTCCATGGACAGCGCCTTTGCGATCTCCACCATCTGCTGCTGGGCGATGGAGAGATGCTGCACCTCGATACCCACATCTATCACAGTCTGAAGCCGCTCGAGCCGGCGGATGGCCTCCGCCTTCATCATTTTCGAGTCGATTTTCCCGAGCCAGCCGCTCCGCGGCTCCCGTCCGAGGGAGATGTTTTGAAGGACCGTCAGGTTCGGGCACAGGCTGAGCTCCTGGGCGACCAGACCGATTCCGAGTCTCTGCGCCTCGCGCGTGTTCCGCACGGTCGTCGGATTCCCCCGTACCTCGAACTGGCCATGGTCTGCGGGCACCGCACCGCAGAGTATCTTGATCAGCGTCGACTTTCCCGCGCCGTTCTCTCCCAGGAGCACGTGAACCTCACCTTCGCGAATGTCGAAGCTGACGTTCTCCAGGACCATTGTTCTCTTGTTGATTGTCAGTCCGCTTGCGTCGTAGAGACCCTTGGTGATGCCGATCAGGCGCATGACAATCGGATTCACTCGCTGCTCCCCAATTCTTAACTGTAATTCAAGTGAATTTCAGCTTTACCATGGTGGAGCATCGTTGTCAACAAGAAGTTTTCCTTGAGAAAGGGCAGAAAATTACAGATTTTCTTGACAATCTGGAATCCGGTCGATATAGAATTACCGTGAATTTACTTGAATTGCTTGAACCAGGAAGGGAACCATGACAGCCAAAACGACATTTGCCCTGTACTTCGGCAACAGGGGATTCTTCCCCTCATCTCTGATCAGGTCCGCCCGCGAGGAGATCGTCGGGGTATTGAAAGAAATGGGCCATGAGACCCTCCTTCTCGAGGAATCAGCCACACCCTACGGCGCCGTGGAAACCGCAGAGCAGGGCCGGACATACGCGCGGTTCCTGCAGGCCAACCGCGGACGTTTCGGCGGGATCATTCTTTCCCTGCCGAACTTCGGAGACGAAAACGGAGCCGCCGTCGCGCTGAAGGAAGCTGGCGTGCCCATCCTGATCCAGGCCTATCCCGATGAGCTGGACAAGCTGGGACCGCGTTCGCGGCGGGATTCCTTCTGCGGCAAGCTTTCCATCATGGATGTGCTCAAGCAGTTCGGTATTCCGTTCACCATTCTCAAGCCCCATACTGTCCATCCGCTCAGTCCGGTGTTCAGGGGTAACATCGACGAATTCGATCGTGTCTGCCGGGTGGTGCAGGGGATGAAGAACATGGTGGTCGGCTCCATCGGAGCCCGTACGACACCATTCAAGACCGTGCGCGTGGACGAGCTGGCGCTCCAGGTAAAAGGGATCACCGTGGAGACCGTGGACATGTCCGACGTGTTCGCCCGCATGGACAAGCTGGACGCTTCCGGCTCCCGCGTGAAGGACAAGGCAGCCCAGCTGCGCGCGGCCGCGAACTGGACCAGCGCGCCGGAGGAGGCGCTTCTCAATCTCTCGCGCCTTGGCGTCGTCCTGGATCAGCTGACGGAGGAGTACAGCCTTGACGCAATGGCGCTCAGATGCTGGACCGAGCTGCAGCAGCGCTACGGCGTTTCGCCCTGCGTGGTGACCGGAGAGCTCGCGGACCATGACATCCCCGTTGCCTGCGAGGTTGACGTCGCGAATGCCGTCACCATGTACGCCATTGGGCGGGCGTCCGGCCAGCCGGCGGCAATCCTGGACTGGAACAACAACTACGGGGACGATGAGAACAAGTGCATCCTGTTCCACTGCGGGAACGTGCCGAAGAGCCTGATGGCAGGGCAGGGCACGATCTCGGATCACCTCATTCTTCAGAGCACGGTTGGAAAGGGACGCGGCTTCGGGTGCAGCATCGGGCGCATTCGCCCGATGTCCTTCACGTACGGCGGCATGATGACGGAAAAGGGCGAGATGAACTTCTACCTCGGAGAAGGGAATATCACGGAGGACATGTTCTCACGAGATTTCTTCGGCTGCGCCGGGGTGGCGGAGATCCAGCATCTGCAGGATGTGCTGTACTCGATCGGTCGCTCGGGTCACCGCCACCACGTAAGCCTCACGCCGGGCAAAGTGATGGCGCCGCTCCTGGAGGCGTTCCGAACGTATCTCGGGTACCAGGTCACCGCGTTCTAGGTGACCGTCCGGGCTCCTTCGGCGTGCCTGACCACGTCAGCGGCCGCGGGGGTGCCGAGCAGCAACCCGCTGAAATCCCGCTGTGACTCGACGGCAGCCTTGATCGCGGCGCTGCTTGACAGGTCGCCGAGCAGGATTGCCCCCACCAGCCGACCATCGCGCAGGACGAAGTGAAGATACCGATCGTCGGACATCTCGTCGATCACCGTGAAGCTTCCGTCCGCGGGCTCGAAAGTCCCAATGCTCATCAGGTCCAGCCCGAGCACCTTCAGCGAGTTCGACCGGGGCTGGCCGCCATAGAGAACCACCATCCCAGCCGCATTCATTCCTGCAATGGATCCCTGGTACTGCGAGGCGGCCCATGTTCCGTAGAGGACTCCGTTGTGCTCGGCGACATCTCCGGCCGCGAACACCCTCTGGTTGGATGTCGTCATGTGGTTGTTCACCAGCACGCCCTGGTTCACGTCAAGCCCTGCCCTGCGGGCAAGGTGACTGTTGGGACGCACACCCGTTGCCATGATCACCATGCCGGCCGCGATCGTCCTGCCGTCAGCCAGGGCCACGCCGTCCACGCCTGAAGCCCCTGTGATCTCCCTGGTGATCGCGTGCCTTTCGAGATGAATGCCGATGCCTGCAACGTGCCGGCCAAGGCGTTCGCCCGCCTCGCGGTCGAGCTGGCGCGGCATGAGCCACTCGTGTCCCTCGAGCAGGGTGACTTTGGCGCCGCGCCGAGCAAGTGCGCCTGCGGTTTCCAGCCCGAGCACGCCTCCGCCGATTATTACCACCGGGTCTCCCCGAAGGGCCCCCTTGAGGATGCGATCCGCGTCCTCGCTGGTGCGCAGGGTGATGACCCCTTCACGGTCGGCCCCCGGGATGGGCGGGATGTACGGATGGGCTCCCGTTGCAAGAACCAGCCGGTCGAACGAAACGTCGTCCCGGTCCGCTATGGAAATGCGTCTGCCGGAGAGGTCGATTTCCTCCACGCGGACCCCGGAGAGGAGATCGATGCGGTTGTCGGCATACCATTCCAGCGGGTGGATGGGCAGGCCGTCGGTGGAAATCTCCCCGGCGAGGTACCGGGTAAGGTTCAGCCGATAGTACGGGGGAGGAGCCTCGCCCGCGATCAGGGTTATGTCTGCCTGCGGGGAGGCGCTGCGGATCGCCTCCGCGGCCGAAATGCCCGCAATGCCTGCGCCGACTACCACTGCTCTGAATGCCTCCGAGCCGCCTGACGGAGCGACGTTCAACGCGATGATCGGCTCGAACTGGTCCCCGCGCACATCGCAAACCGGGCATTTCGCCGGCGCCGTGGCTGCAGAATGGACATAGTTGCAGTTCAAGCATCGCCATTGACCGGCAATTGCAGGCTGCGGCTGAACAGTGTCCTCGAATGGAGCAAAATCTTCAGGAGGTGCGCCGCATACCGGGCAACTGTCGGGTGGGACAGGCCCGCGATGGACGTACCCGCAATTGCTGCATCTCCAGGCCTTTGCTGTGGTTGCTGGCATACATTTGGATTATCGACGATTCGCGGGCCCTGTCCATGGCCTGCGGGGCGGGAGCGCCCATTCGTCTGCTCCGGAGACCACTTTTCGCACCATGCATCGGCTCCCGAGGCAGGTATTGAATCGAGGGGTGCCAAAATATTAGACTCCCCCCTATCATGGCTTCGCACCAGGCTCAGGAGTGACCGGGATGGCGCTCGAGACCAAACGCCGCGCGGTTATCACGGGCATGGGAACCATCAACCCTCTGGGCGACACGCTCGAGGGCTACTATCAGAACCTCATAGCCGGGAAATCGGGGATCCGCCGTTGGAAGACCCTCGACATGAGTCAAATCGAGTGCAAGATCGGGGGGGACCTTGGCGATTACGACTGCCTGGGAGCCCTGGATCGCTTCAAGGAAGCGCTGGGAGCCGACACCTTCAAGAAAGCCAGGAAGATCTTCCGTACGACGACCTTCTCTGCCAAGATGTCCGTTCTCTGCACTCTCTCAGCCTGGCAGGACGCGCGGCCTCTTTCCGGGCTCTCTCCACGGGAGCGCGATCCATTCCGCACCAGCGTCATCGTGGGCGGTCACAATCTGAACTCGAACTACATCCACGAGAACTCCAAACGTTTCCTCGAGGACGTGGAATACCTGGATCCCCTGAGCGGGGTCGAGGGCATCGACCCCAACGTCCCGGCCGTCATCACCGAGATCCTGGGGCTCCACGGCCCGGCGTTTCACGATCGGCGGGGCATGCGCAAGCGGCAACCTTGCCCTGCGGGAGGGCTTTCGCGACATCATGAGCGGGGAGTGCGACATGGCCGTGATCGCCGGCGGGCTTTTCGACATGTCCCCCGGTGACATCCAGGCCTCGGTGATCATCAACGCTGTCGTCGTCAAGCCGGAATACCAGGATGACCCCGGGAAAGCCTCACGGCCGTTCGATGTGGACCGCGCCGGGTTCGTCTACTCTCACGGCGCCGGGACGCTGATGCTGGAGGAGCTGGGGCACGCGCTGCAGCCGGGGGGCGCGTATCCACGGCGAGGTGCTCGGCGTGAAGGCCAACGCGAATGCCTGCCACCTGCCCGCGCCTGCTGCCGGAGTCCAGGCACGCCTGATCCGCGAGCTGCTCGCTGCCACCGGAACCGACCCGTCGGAAGTCGACTTTGCAAGCTGTCATGCCACGGGCACTCCTGGTGGAGACCTGGAAGAGATCAGGGCCATCAAGGAGGCCTTCGGCCGCGCACGCCTACAGGATGAAGCTGAATGCGGCCAAGTCCATGCTGGGGCACACCTGCTGGGCTTCTCCGATCGTGGAGACAATCGCCGGGCTCCTGCAGATGAAGCACGGCCGCCTTCATCCCACGATCAATATCGACCGCCTGGACCCGGAGGTGGACCTCGACGTCTGCGCAACGGGCCCGGTGGACCACAGGATCCGCTGCATGCTGAAGAACTCGTTCGGTTTCGGCGGGATCAACGCCTGCAGCCTGATCAGACGGTACGAGGGGTAGAGAATGGAACAAGGTTCACCCGCAGCGTTCGTGACAGGCGGTTCCCGCGGCATCGGCCGCGCCATCGTGCTTCGCCTCGTGAAAGAGGGAATCCCGACCGCATGCACCTACGTCGGCAACGAGGCTGCCATGAAGGAAACCCAGGCGCTGGCCGCTGGTCTCGGGCGGCGCCGCGGCCCTGAAGGCCTACCGGATGAACGTCACGGACAGCGGCGAAGTGGAAAGGGTGGCGGACCAGGTCATGGAGGACTTTCCCGACCTGGGCATCGTGGTGAACAACGCGGGTATCGTCAGGAACAATACGGCCGCCATGATGAGCGACGAGCAGTGGCAGGAGGTGATCGCCGCCGACCTCTCCGGTCCGTTCTTCGTGATCCGCAGCTTCCTCGCGCACCTCATGGGAAAGCGCTGGGGCCGGATCATCAACATCTCCTCCCTCGCGCAGGAGGGCTCCAGCGGGCAGGTCAACTATGCCGCGGCCAAGGCCGGGCTCATCGGCCTCACCAAGACCCTTGCGCGGGAATACGGCTCGCGGGGCATCACCTCCAACATCGTTACCGTGGGCTACGTGGAAACGGACATGACGGACCAGCACATGGCCACGAAGCTGCACGAGATCTGGCTGGAGTACTGCCCGATCAAGCGGATCGGCACCGCGGAGGAGATCGCCAGCCTTGTGCACTACCTTGCCGGCGCAGAAGCCGGGTTCATCAACGGCGAGGTGATCCGCGTGGCCGGCGGGCTGACCTACGCCCCATAAGGAGACATATGCGCCGCATCGGCATAGAAAAGATCAACATCTACGGCAGCTCCCTCATCCTGGACCAGAAAAAGCTGGCAGAGGCGAGAGGGCATGGACCCCCAGAAGGTGGTCGCGGATTTCCTGATCGACACGCGTTCCCTGAATCCCCTCTACGAGGATGCGGTGACCATGGGAGTCAACGCGGCCGACCCGATGATGGAGGGCGAGGACCGGCAGTCCATCGGCATGCTCGTCGTCGGAACCGAGAGCTCGGTGGACTTCGGCAAACCCATCAGCACGAACATCCACGGCGCCCTGGGCCTGCCCACGAACGTCCGCAACTTCGAGACGAAGCATGCCTGCTACAGCGGCGTGGCGGCCCTGGACACGGCGCTCAACTGGATCGCCTCCGGGCTGAACCGGGGACGAAAGGCGCTGGTCATCTCGACCGATTTCTCCCGCATGCACCTGAACACGAAGGAAGAGTTTGTCCTTGGCGGCGTCGCCGCAGCCGCGCTGGTGAGCGACACACCTCGCGTGGTGGAGTACGAGCTGTCCAAGAGAGGCACCTGGACTTCGGATGTCTTCGACACATTTCGACCCAGCGCGCGACACGAGGTGGGCAACAACGAGGTGAGCCTGTACACCTACCTCGATGCCCTGGAGGGGTCGTACCGCGACTACGTGGAGGCAACCGGCGAGGCGGTGGATTTCGACGTCTACTTTGCGCAGAACTGCTACCATACTCCCTTCCCCGGAATGGCCTTCCAGGCGCACCGGACCATGTGCAACCTGGCCCGCCCGCGAACAAAAGCTCGAGATCCGGGAAAGCTTCACGCAAAAGACGCAGCCCTCTCTCCAGTACGCCCGGCGGGTCGGATCCACCTATGGGGCAAGCAACTTCCTCGGCATCTGCGGAATCGCCATGGGCGCCGCGGGGGTGAAAGCCGGAGACCGAATCAGCTTCTTCTCCTACGGATCCGGGGCCATCGGGGAGTTCTACAGCGGATTGCTCTGTCCCGAGGCCCGCGAGGTCGTTGCCGGCATGCACATCGATGAGAAGCTGGACGCGCGCCGCGAGGTGAGCGTAGCGGAATACGAGGACAATCGAGACGATGCGCGAACAGGCCATCGAACAGCCCTGCTTCACGCCCGATTTCTCGCTCCCTGAGGGCTGGTACGACCTTCACTACAGGGGCAGGAAGCGTCTCATTCTCCGCCAGGTGAAGGACTTCTACCGCTCCTACGAGTGGAGCTAGCTGGATGGCGCTGATCGAGCAGTACGTGGATTCGCAGGTCGCGGTCATCACCCTGAACGACGGGCAGCACGGCAACCTTCTGGGCCCCGAGGGGCTGGACGATCTTGCCGCGGCGCTGGAGCGGTCCCTTGCTGATTCCCGGGTGCGCGCCGTTCTCCTTCGGTCAAACGGGCCGGCGTTCTGCCTGGGCATGGACCTGGCGCGATTGGCTTCACATGCGTCTCCTGATTCCCGTGCTGACGCGGAAAAGGCGGTCGATCGGTTTGCAGAGGTGCTGCAGACGATTTATTCCACGGCGTCTGCCCGTGGTCTGCCTCGTGGAAGGCGAAGTGAAAGCCGGTGGAGTGGGACTTGCGTGCGCTTGCGACATCGTTGTGGCAGGTGAGCAAGCCACCTTCGAGCTCGGGGAAGTGATCTTCGGGCTGATCCCCGCAAACGTGCTGCCCTACATGCTGGCGCTGCGCGTGCCGCCGCAGAAGGCCCGCTATCTCGTGACTGAGCTCTCACCGGATCTCCGCATCCGAGGCGCTGCGACTGAATCTCGTGGACGAGCTGGTAGGCGAGGGCGGCGCCGAGCGCAGGGTCCGGGAGATCTTCAAGCGCCTCCTCTGCTCCTCCCCGCGCGCGCTCTCGGCGGCCAAGGAGTTCACCGCGGAATTGATCGGCAAGTCCCCTGCCGAGGGGAGTGTCCTTGCGCGCCGGAAGCTGCTGGACATGATGCATGACGCCCACACCCTCGAGGGAGTGAAGGCGTTCCAGGAAGGGCACATGCCGGCCTGGTTCGCCCGGTTCCGCCCGTCGTGGCCTCTTGCCCGGCCGCAGGCCGGCGAAGGATTGGACGGACCGGGGTGAACAAGCGCATGATGCTGACATCGGAGCCTTCCGGCGTGGCGGTGCTGAAGATGAACGACAGCACGGGGCGCAACATCTTCTCCGCGGAGTTCGTCACGGATTTCCTGGACGCGCTGGAAGAGCTGCAGCGGGAGAGCCGGCCCAAGGTCCTGATTCTCTGCGGGCTGCAGGACGTATTCTGCGGGGGAGCGGAAAAAAAGGCCCTGCTCGATCTCTGTGACGGCAAGGCGGCGGTCAGGGACCTCGTCATCTGCGAGCGTCTCCTCGAAGCGCCGTTTCCGGTTATCGCCGCCATGGAAGGTCATGCCATCGGCGGCGGGCTGGCTGTCGGGTTCTGCTGCGACATCGTGATCGCGGCGCGCGAGAGCCGCTACGGGGCTGTCTTCATGAGCCTGGGCTTCACACCCGGCATGGGGACCACCACGCTTCTTGCCGAGCTGGTCGGGCCGTTCCTGGCCAGCGAGATGATGTTCACCGGCAAGCGCTTCCGGGGCAGCGAGCTGGAGGGCAGGGGCACCCACATCAACTACATCCTGCCTCGAGCGGAGGTCCTGGCAAAGGCACGGGATATCGCTCGAGCAGATCGCGGAGAAGGACGGGCGATCCATATCGCTTCTGAAGCACGCCCTGAGCGTGAAGAAGATGAAGCTCCTTGTCGATGCACGGCTCCAGGAAGACCTGATGCACCGCATCAGCTTTTCGTTCCCGGAGACCCGACGCACGATCAACGAGCTCTACCCCGAGTGAGGAAAGAGGGCGACAGTCATGTTCGGCGTGGACCTGAAAGGGAAAACAGCCCTCATTACCGGGGGCACGAAAGGGATCGGGCTCGCATCGGCGCTTGCGCTCGCCGAGGCAGGGGCCCAGCTGTACCTGACATACAAGTGGGGAAGCGCCGACCTGGAAGAAGTTGCGGCAGAGTTCGAGACGCGCGGCGCCCTGCGCCCGGGATTGTTCGAAGCCGATGCGGCAGAAGAGCAGGATACCGTCCGGCTGATGGAGGAGCTCGCGGCGGTCACGGGGAAGATCGACATCTTCGTCAGCAACGTCAGCTTTGCCCTGCGAACCCTCACCCTGGCGGACTACAAGAAGAGGTCGCTTTTCAAGACTCTGGAGTACAGCACGTGGCCCCTCGTCGACTATACCCGGAGGATCAAGGACCGGTTCGGGAGCTATCCGAAGTACGTCCTTGCCATCTCCAGCGACGGCCCGGACCATTTCTATCCCGGTTACGACTTCGTCGGCGGCTTCGAAGGCGCTTCTGGAGTTCTTTTCCAGGTACCTTTCCGTGCCGCTCCTGGCAGAGGGATCCCGTGTCAACGTGCTGCGGTTCGGCACGGTGAACACGGATTCTTTCAAGGCGATCTTCGGAGAGGAGTTTTTCGCGTACATGGATCGACAACGGCGTTCCTGCCAGCATGATTCTCACCCCAGAGGAGTGCGGGAAGGCCGTCCTGGCCCTCTGCAGCGGCCTGCTGGACGCGGTGAACGGCCAGATTATCAGCGTTGACTACGGGCTGCCCTTTCGGGATAATGCAATGGGCCGGTACCTCGCGGAGCAGGCCTCCGGCCAACAGCCTTGACAGCAGAAGGAGTGCGTGATGACAAAAGAAGCGGTGATCGAAGTGATCAAGAAGAACATCGCCGCCAACAGCGACGATATCGACGCCGCCAGCATCGATCCCGAGAAGTCCATGAAAGATTATGGGGCAAACAGCCTGGACATGATCGAAGTTGTATCCACGTCCATGCGGGAGCTGAAAATCAAGGTTCCCCGTTCGGAGCTGACGGACATCAACAATATCGAACAGCTGGCCGCTGAAGTTTCTCGAATATGTGAACAAGGACAATGGCTGACAAGGCTCTCAGTTTCAGCCTGGCGGACTTCTTCTTCAACGACAGCCCGGACGTCCTGACGCCCCCGAGCGATTTCCAGTCGTGGATCGAGAACCCGAAGATCCAGTCGGCCATGGGGCTGTTCGGCCAGCAGCTCCTTGCCGCTCCCCGGGCGGGTACGGAAGTCCTGAGCAGCTTCGATGGAGCTCGCCGCAAGGTCATCAACATGACCTCCTACAACTACCTGGGCCTCTCCACGCATCCCGAGGTCATCCAGGCGGCAAAGGACGCATTGGATCGCTATGGGCTGGGCGCCTCCGGCGCCCCTCTCCTGTCGGGAACGTTCGACCTGCACGTGGAGTTTGCGCGCAGGCTGGCGGAGTTCAAGCAGAAGGAAGACTGCCTCCTGTTTTCCAGCGGGTTGGGGGGGAATGTCGGCGCCATCCAGGGGCTTCTGCGCAAGGGAGACATGTTCGTCCTTGACGAGAAGTGCCACAAGAGCCTGATAGACGGCGGCACGCTTTCCGGGGCGAAAATGCTGTTTTTCTCCCACAACGATCCAGCCTCCCTGGAGGCAATGCTGGAAAAGTGCAAGGGCAAGCGCGTGCTGGTGGCCATTCGAGGGCGTCTACTCCATGGACGGAGACCTTGTCAGGCTGCCGGAAATTCTGAAGGTTTGCGCCCACTACAAGGCTGCCACGTACATCGACGAGGCCCATTCCACCCTCATGTTCGGTCCGCAACGGCCGCGGTGTGGCCGAGCACTTCGGCCTGGAGCACGAGATCGGGGTGAGCTTCGGGACCTTGAGCAAGTCTTTCGGCGGAGTAGGCGGGTTCGTCTGTTCCAACGCCCGCATTACCGCCTACCTGAAGGGGTATTCTTCTCCCTGGAACTTTTCCTGCGCTCCTTCGCCGCCGGTGGTGGCGGGGATGATGAAAGCGCTGGAGGTGGCCACCCGTGATTCAAGCCTGCGCGACCTGCTCTGGAAGAACGTCGCGTATTTGAAAAAGGGCCTCCAGGACTTGAAGCTGGATCTTGGCAAGAGCGAGTCCCAGGTGATACCGATCATCATCGGCTCCTCGGGTGAGAAGCTCATCCAGTTTGCCTACGAGATACAGAGGCGTGGGCTTTTCCTCCAGCCAGTTGATTTCCCCGCCGTGCCGGCGGATTCCCGCAGGTTCCGCATCTCGGTATCCACGCAGTTCACAAAGGAACAAATGGACACGGCCCTCAATATCATCGAGGACGTGATCGCCAAAGGGCTGCGCGCATAGGGTGGACCACGACTCGCTTCTGCGGCTGAATCGAAAGAAGCCGATCTTCGCGGCCGATCTTCTCACACCGCTGCTCTGGGGAAGGGACGAGATCAAGCGCATCGTGCCCCACCGGGAGCCTTTTCTGCTCGTGGATCGCCTGACGGGGGTCAGCTTCGACGGAGAGGCGATTGCCGGGTCGCGCTTCATCTCTGCCGACGATCCGCTGTTTGCCGGACACTTTCCCGACTACCCCGTGTATCCGGGCTGCCTTGAAGTGGAGATGATCGGCCAGTTGGGCCTCTGCCTGCATTATTTCCTGGAGAGCCGCAGCACGGAGGTCCCCGCCGAGGACCGGCCGATGAACGTGCGGGCCACCCGGATCCTGGGCGCGCATTATCTCGAGCCGGTCCTGCCCGGCCGCGAAGTACTGCTCCTCGCAAGAAAGCTCGAGTACGACGAGTATTTTGCCACCATGATCGGGCAGGTTCTTGCTGACGGCAAGGTTGCCTGCACCGCTATCGGAGAGGTCTGCTTCCTGTAGGGCGCCGCGGTATTCCGCGGATTCGCGCCGCGGTATTCCGCGGATTCGCGCCGCGGTATTCCGCGGATTCGCGCCGTTCGCGCTCAGCCCGTGAAGCGTGAGAGCGTCACGGCGGCGTTCTGGCCGCCGAATCCGAAACCGTTGGAAACAGCGTGATCGACCTTGGTCTCACGGGGTTCCCGCACGACGTTGAGGGTGATCCGCGGGTCCTGCTCAAACTGGTTGATGGTCGGGTGGATCACGCCGCGCTGGATGGCAAGGATTACGGCGATGGCTTCCAGCGCGCTTGCCGCGCCTAGGGGGTGACCGGTCATCGACTTGGTGCTGTGTGCCGGCACCTTCGTGGCAAGCTCCTTGAACACCGTGTCAATTGCCCTGCTCTCGGCGAGGTCTCCCAGCGACGTGGACGCGGCGTGACAGTTGACCAGGTCGATCTGGTCACGGGTCAGGTGCGCGGCGTCCATTGCATCCTGCATGGCCCGGGCAGAGCCGCGGGAGGTGGGGTGTGGAGCCACCAGATCGTATGCATCGCTGGTGAATCCGTACCCGGTCAGCTCAGCGTAGATGGTAGCCCCCCTGCGCTTTGCATGCTCAAGCTCTTCCAGGCACAGGACGCCCGCGCCCTCGCTCAACACGAATCCGTCCCTGTCCTTGTCAAATGGACGCGATGCGGTTTGCGGAGAATCGTTGCGCTCGGACAGGGCCATGATGTTGCCGAAAGCAGCGAGGCCGGTGGGGTTGATGACGGCCTCCGCGCCGCCTGTAAAGATCGCGTCCGCCATGCCCATCCTGATGAGCGAGGCCGCAACCCCAAGGGCATGATTTCCGGTGGCACATGCCGAGTTCACCGAGAAGCACGGTCCCTGCAGGTTCCATTCCATGGCGAAGAACCCCGAGGCAGTGCTGGGGATGCACATGGCAAAGAATGGGGACGCGGCCTGCATCCCGTCCTCCACGATCTTTTTCGTGTTGAAGTAGCGAGTGGCCGCGCCGCCTTCACCGGTTCCGATGATTACCCCGTAGCGGTGGGGAGCTTTTTCGACGTCCAGCCCTGAGTTCCGCATGGCCTGGGCTCCGGCAATGTGTGCCAGCACGACAAAGCGGTCCAGACGCCTGGCCATTTTCCGGTTTTTGAAATATGGCGCGAGGTCCGGAAGGTCGACTTCACCGGCGATCTGGACGGAATAGTTGTTGATGGGAAAGCTTGAGATGCGGCGGACTCCCGAAGTGCCCTTGATGAGGTTTTCCCAGAACTCCGCCACGCTGCTCCCGATCGGGTTGATCGTGCCCATGCCGGTTATGACGACTCTTACTTCAGACGGATTTCTCATAGTCTGCATCCATAAACCGAAACCGGGGGATGTTGTCAAGGCACGCCGGAGCCCGCTATCATCCGGACCATGGGGGCACTCTCGTCTCAACAGATTCCCCTTGAACCGGGGAACCTGCACATCTGGCGCGTATCCCTGGCGATGACGGCAGAGGCGCACAAAGGCCTGGAGATCTTTCTCTCAGCGGAAGAAAGGCTTCAATGCGCCCGATTCGTGCGGGCCGCGGACCGCACGCGGTGCGCGGCTTCACGCGGCTCTTTGCGCGCCATCCTGGCGAAGTACATCGGCGAAGATCCTCGCTCGCTGCCGCTCACCAAGGGGTCATCCGGCAAACCGTGCCTGGCTGGGTCGAACCCTCCCGTTCAATTCAACGCCTCCCACGCGGGGAACCTTGCGCTGATAGCCATCACTCGCGAGTGCAGAGTTGGCATAGACATCGAGCGGATCCGGGACGTCCCGGACATGGAATCGATCCTGGAGAGCTTTTTCAGCCTGCAGGAGTCGGCCTGCATTCGATCGAAAAAGGGAACAGGACGGTTGCGGGCGTTTTTTCTTTTTTGGACGCGACGGGAAGCAGCCGCGAAAGCCCTCGGAATAGACCTGTTCGATTGCTTCCAACGTGTCGTGCTTCCAACGCCGGACCGCGCCGGATCGGGATTCAGAGTCGTGCTTCCGGATCCCGATCGGCCAACCGGGGCCTGGTGGATGCGTGACGTTCGCGCTGCTCCCGGCTATGCGGGGGCCGTATGCACTGAGAATGAGAATCTGAAGCCGCTGTACATGGTGTTTCGCCCTTGATGAAGGATGCAACCGGAGAGCGGGAAGGGTCGGCACTTTCGCACCTGCTCTTCCCGCTCGCCTTCATACTTTCTCAATACCGGGTTTTTGCTGTCTCCTACCCTGGCGCCGGTTGAGCGTTATTGCAATAGGGGAGCTTCCCAAGTCTGGTAGGGGAATTTCCCAAAGATGCAGATATCTCAGCTAAAGAGGCTCTTCATGGCGGGCTTTGGATTGCGGCAGTGCGATTGGCCAGTTCCAGCGGCGGGAGAGATAGCCCTGGAGGACAAACGCAGCAAAAACGGCGATGCCCTTGTCTACAAGATTGGCGGGTATGCGCGCCAAGAATGCGGCCGACAACACTGTCCGGCCTGCTGCCAGGAGACCTACGACTACGTAGTCAACGGCCGCTGTTCCGGTGATCCCTCCGTAGAGGAACGTGGCAATGAGGGCGCCCAACAGGGAGTTGGATGCGGTCACAAGCAGAACCGCAGCCAAAGCGTGCGTTCCCGACCGAAAGAGCCCCTTGCCGGCCATCAGCCCCACGATGAGTCCTGTCGACATGTTGCAGATGGCAAACGGCAGCATGGTCATTGGGAAACCCAGGATCATCTCGGAGGCAAGGTTTGTCCAGAATCCGACGACCAGCCCCGGCAGCCACCCGAAAAGGGCCCCAGCGCAGGCGGTGAAAATTGAATCGAGGAAGAACGGCAGAAACAGGCGCGTGTTCGCCAGGACGAGCAGCGCGTTGAGGAGGCCTGCAAGGAAAACTGCGGCGGCGACAAACCAGAGAGGTACGGGTCTGCGCCAGCAGAGCGAGGGCTGCCCGCTTCATTCTCCGCCGAAAATGCATGATTCGCGCGGCGGGATGACAAGTCCGCGCCGTGATATAATGCGCCCAGCAACCATGGTGAAAGTCACAAGCCGAACGGTGCCCTGGGCAATTCTCCTCGCGGTGATCTTCGCATCGGTTGTTCTCTACTTTGCGCGCAATGCTCGAGGTGATCGGCCAGATCTCGAAGGAAGAAAATGACCTGGCCAGCCTTTCGCGGAGCTGGCTCGGGATCGAGCTCGCCATCGCGGAGGCGTCCCCGTCCGATTCCGCAGCTGTGCCGAGGCGACTGCTGACCGCGTTTCAGCCGCGTACTCTCCAGCATCCTCGATCTTCCCTGGTTCCTTGTGCTGAACAAGGCCTACCCCCAGCTTCGATATCCGCACCGAGGCCCTCCGGGCGGCCGTCTCTGATTTCGCGGCCCAGCCCGACCGGCGGACTGCCGTTTTTGACAGCCCATGCGACAAGACGTTGAACAAGGATCTTGACAGCGTTCTTTCCTGGGTCGGGAACTACAGCGGGGATCAGATGCAGGGCGTTCCGCGTTCTTCTGGTGCTCCTGGCAGCCTCCATGGTGCTTGGAGCGGTCCTCGTGCTTGGCATCGGCAACCTCGCGCGGCTCCAGGAGGCGCGCTTTCTCGCGGCGGTCGACAGCATGAGCGATGCCCTGATCCTCACGGACGCGGCCAACACCGTCATTCACGTCAACCCGGCCGCCTGCGAGCTCCTGAACGCAAACGCTGACACGCTGGAAGGGAAGCCGCTCGCCGGCGTCTCTCGCTCACGCAGCAACTGGAGAAGGCCGCGCCGCCGGCTGACCCGGGCCGTCCCGGGCAGGAGATCTCTACGGCTGGCACCGAAGCCCTGCTGACGGACTCTGCTGGACGGAGGCGCGCTGTTTCGCTGAAAGTGGAAGACGTCCGCGAGGCCTCCGGGCAGGATCCGCGGCTCCGTGTACCTGGTTCGTGATCTCACGGAGTGGAAAAAGCTCGTTGCCTCCATCGCCTCCACTTTCGTCAGCCTCCAGATTGAAGATGTGGACAATGCCGTTACGCGCGCCATCGATGATGCTGCCACGCTGTGCGGCGCCGAGATGCGCGCCCTCCTGCTTTTCGGCGCGGCGGACGGTGAAGGAGCCGCCGGTGCCAGATCGAGCTCAATGACGGGTTCGGAGGCGGGATGACCCGCCGGCATGGAGCAGTGGATAAGGAAGGTCGCGCCGGGCGGAGAGCCGGTTTTCCGCGACTGCCCAGTCGGCCGGCGGGGAGGACGCGGCAGTTCCTCGCACGGGAATCCCTTGCCTGGATAGCGGCTGTCCCGCTGCGGTTTGCCGGCACGGTGACCGGCGCGATGGCCCTCGCTTCACGCTCCGCCGACCCCGGCTGGGGTGTACCGGGAAACGGCCATGCCGCGAATCCTTGCAACCCTCGTGATCGAGCTCCTTTCCAAGAAGTGGGCGATGCGCGAAATGCACCGCCTCGGGTTCGAATACAGGGAGCTTATCGAGCACTCGAACGTCCCCATCTGGGGTGTCGATCACGACGGGCTTGTCAACGAATGGAATCACGCAATTGCCCTGCTGACGGGCCAGGACAAGAGCCGCGTGCTTCGGCTTTCCCGCCGCATCTCTGATCGAGCCGCGGAAGCGGCGGAGAACAATTCGAGAATCTTCTCGGCGAAGGTTCTCGCCGGGGAACGGATTTCGGACGGTGGAGCTGAAGATCCAGACGGACTCCGGGTCATTTTCAACTCTCCTCGTGAGCGGGTCACCGCGGCATGGACTTCGATGGGAAGGTCGCGGGAGCGATATTCATCGGGCAGGACATCACCGCGAGGGTTGCGGGGGAGCAGCGGATCAAGGAACAGGCGCGCGCTCTTGTCGAGGTGCAGGAGATCGAGCGCCTGCGCATTTCCCGGGAGCTTCACGACAACGTGTCACAGGACCTCTCCGCGGCGCGCATTGCATGCGAAACCCTGTTCGATGGGGTTGACGGAAATGAGGGCAACCTCCGGCAGCGCGCGGCCCGCCTTTCGGAGGTGATCGCCGCGTCTCTGCAGGCGATCCGCGGAATCGCCTACGACATGAGGCCCCTGGATGCGGCCGGCAAAGGCCTTGCTTCCTCGTTGTCCCGGCTGTGCGAGTCCTTCGGCTCGACTCACTCACTGCGAGTAACATTCCAGTCAGCCGGGGCGGAGGGAATCACGCTTGCGTCGGAGCATGCCGTGAACATCTACCGCATCGTCCAGGAGTCCCTTGCCAACGCATGGCGGCATGCGCAGGCGCGCTCCGTGAACGTGACTCTCGTTCATTCACACCCCGAGCTGATCCTCCGGATCACCGATGACGGGGTCGGGTTCGACGTCGAGCGGAAATGCACCGAGGCCGCAGACCGAAGGTGCATGGGCCTGATCGGCATGCGTGAGCGGGCTGCCATCCTCGGAGCAAACCTGAACATCACCAGCAGGGCAGGGAAGGGAACGCAGGTCAAGCTGATGATGCCGCTCGAGGTCAAGGAGAGAACGTGATGGGACAGCCGAAAAGCATTCTCCTCGTCGATGACCATAACCTTTTCCGAGAAGGTCTGAAGATGATCATCCGCCGCGACAGCGGGTTCACTGTCGTGGCGGAGGCAAAGAATGCCGAAGAAGGGCTCCTGGCCGCGTTCCGGGTGAAGCCCGATATCGCGCTGCTCGATATTTCTCTGCCCGGCAGGAGCGGGATCGATCTGGCGCGGGAGATCCACGCAAAGCTCCCGGGGGTGCGCATCATCATGGTCAGCGACCTTCTCCCGGCCCGAGCTCGTCGCCGAAGCCGTCGAGGCCGGCGCGTCAGGGTACGTGAACAAGGGGTCGTCACCCGAGACCCTGCTCCTCGGCATTCGCATGGTGGCGGACGGCCAGTTTTACCTGGACGGCGCGGTATCCCAGGAGCTGGTCGGCCGCCTGGGAGACAAGGGTCACCCCGGCCCACAGGGAAACCAACAGCGAGTACGGGCAGCTCTCCTCCCGCGAGCAGGAGGTGCTGCGAATGATCGCAGAAGGCATCCCCTCACGTGACATCGGCGAGCGGCTGTTCATCAGCGTCAAGACAGTTGAAAACCATCGCGCCAATATCCTTCACAAGCTCGGGCTGAAGACGACGGTGGACCTCGTCAAGTACGCGGCCCGCATCGGCTTGATCGACGTGGAGACGTGGAAGGGCTGAAGGCCGGGCAGTGTAAAGGATTCGGGAGAAAGTCCCAGGCAAATGGGCCTTCCCCCGAGTGCACCATTCATCATCCGCGAGTACAGTCCTCCCATGCGGTATGGTGCACAGTGAGCGCTCTGGGGAGCAAACCGAGGATCGTGCCGGCCGGGATAGTCTTCCTTGCCGGGATGACAACTGGTGGCGAAGTGCTGCTCCTGGCGCTGCGGGTCCATACAAACGTTCTGCCCGCGCTCCTCGCGGCCGCCTTTACGACGACTTTTCTTCTCCTGGCATGGGTGGCGTCCCGCCTCCTGCAACCGGCACATCAGAGCATGGAAAACGTCGGCAGGATCTCCCGTTCAGACTCTCCTGACATGCTTGTTGTCTGCGCCTATTGCCGGAAAATTCGACGGCGGTCGCGCCTGGCGCCCCCTCGAGCCATTCATGCTCAGGCATTTCAATCTGCGATGCAGCCATGGCATCTGCCCGGACTGCCTTTCGAAACAGATGCCCCCTCGTCAGCCTGAAGAGGGCATGGCGGCCCCGCGGACCGCCACGACGAAGGATCGATCGATCGTTTCCTAGCTGGCAGGGCATTCTCCCATCGTGTATTCTGGACGTCCCGAAGCCCCTGTTTCACGTGGGCTCTCTTTCCATGGAGGCATGCAAATGGTCACGGAATTGAAAAGCGGCATCTGGTGGGTGGGGGTCGTGGACTGGGGGCTGCGCCATTTCCACGGCTTCGAGCTCTCCACGCACAGGGGAAGCTCCTACAACTCCTACCTGGTCGTGGATGAGAAGATCGCGCTGGTGGACACGGTGTGGGGCCGCTTCACGAACGAGTTTGTAGAGAACGTGCGCCAGGTCATGGATCCGGCGAAGATCGACTACATCATCGCCCAGCACGCCGAGCCTGACCACTCGGGCAGCCTGCCCGCCCTGATGGATCTCTGTCCGAACGCCATCCTTGTTGCGTCGCCTCGGGGCTCGGCGAGCATCAGCGGGCATTACCACAAGCCATGGAACTACCGCGTGGTAAAGACGGGAGACAAGATCAGTCTCGGGGGCTGCGAGCTCGTCTTTGTCGAAGCGCCGATGCTGCACTGGCCGGACAGCCTGTTCACGTACGTATCGGGCAAGGGGGTGCTCATGCCCAACGACGCTTTCGGCCAGCACTATGCCACGTGCCTCCGTTTCAACGACCAGGTCGATGAAAGAGAGCTGTGGGAGGAGGCCCTGAAATACTATGCCAACATCCTCACGCCGTTCAGTGACTTGGTGCTGAAGAAGATCGATGAGCTCCTCGCCCTCAACCTGCCCGTGGACATGATCTGCCCCAGCCACGGTGTCATCTGGCGCAAGGACCCCCTGCAGATCGTGAAGGCCTACCAGGAGTGGGCCCGCCAGGTCCCGCGTGACAGCGCGGTCATCCTGTTTGACACGATGTGGGAAGGCACCCGGCGGATGGCAGATGCCGTAGGGGACGGGCTGACTCAGGAAGGGGTGCCGTACGTCCTGTGCCGCATGGGCAACGCGGACAGAAACGACGTGGTGACCAGGATATTCGAAGCAAAGGCAGTCATCGTGGGATCTCCCACGGTCAACCGGGGGCTGATCCCGACCATCAGCCCGATCATGGAAGAGCTCAAGGGTCTTCGATTCAAGAACAAGATCGGCGCTGCCTTCGCCAGCTATGGATGGAGCGGCGAGTCTCTTCCGATCATCGAGAAGCACCTGGAGTCATGCGGAATCCCGCTCGTGTCCAGCGGCGTGAAGGCATTGTGGGCTCCCTCCGCGGAGGATGTCAAGAAATGTGTCGCACTGGGCCGCGAGGTCGGGAAAGCGGTCAAGGCGCGACCCTGAAAGAATTCGCCGCAGAGCGGGTGCCCGTCCGAGAAACTCTCAGCGTACCACCCGCGCGCTGCCTCCCAGGGCGAGGGCGCGCACCTGCTCCAGTCGGGCCATCGTGATGTCCCCCGGGTACGTCGTCAGGAGGGCCCCGTGTGCCCATCCCAGCCTCAGGGCGAGCTCCGGGGCTTCTCCGGTAAGAAAACCGTAAATGAGTCCTGCGGCAAAACCGTCCCCGCCGCCGATGCGGTCATGCACATCGAGCTCCAGCTCGGGGGTTTCGTGAAATTTGCCGTCGTACCACAGAAGGGCTTTCCATACATGGCGCGAGGCGGAGCGTACCTCGCGCAGCGTCGTGGCCACAGCTCTGAGGTTCGGGTGCGCTTTGCGGGCAGATTCGATCATGCCCTGGAATCCTCGGGCGTCGAGGCTGGAATGCCCCGAAGTGATTTCCGGTCCGGCGATGCCCAGGCCGAGCTGGATGTCCTCCTCGTTGCCAATCAGGACATCGGTGCACTCGAACAATGCCGCGATTCACTTCCAGGGCGCGCGCGGAGCCCCCGGCCGAGGCGTCCCAGAGCTTCTTCCGATAGTTCAGGTCATAGGAGACCACGGCGCCGGCCGCCCGCGCCGCTTTCATCCCCTCGAGGATCAAGGCGGAGGTTGAGGGGGAAAGTGACGCGAAGATTCCCCCTGAATGAAACCAGCGCACGCCCTCGCCGAAGAGCCCCTGCCAGTCAAAGTTGCCCGGCGCAAGCAGCGCGCCTGCTTCGTTTGCCCGATCGTACCAGACCTCGGGCGCCCTGACGCCGAATCCCCGGTCCGAATACGTGTTTGCCATTCGCGGTCCCCGCACCCCGTCGTAGGAAAACCACTTGTAGAACCCGGTGACACCGGCTTTCCGCACTTCTGACTCGATCCACCACCCCGGCGGGTACTGGACGATTGCAGAGGCCACGGCCGTGCGCATGCGGAAACACTTGGCAAGGTTCGCAGCGGGGTTGTACTCGGCTCCCGAGCAATGTCGTTCGAAATGGGACGCCTCGTGCAGCGGGACCAGGCCCGGGTCGAATCGCTGAACAAGAGATCCGAGAGCCAGAAAATCGAGGCGGCACGTGTCTTTGCCGCGGATCTCGAGCTTTGACATGTGAGCATACTATCTGCGCGCGGCTCGACCGTGCAAGGTCCTTCTTTTCGTGCTCCTTGTCTCCCAGCGGCCGCGATGCTATGATCGGCGGATGGCGCTGATGCACAGGGCCAGGAAGCTTCCCGGTATCAGTCCTTCGTCGTGGGAGCACCCGGCAGACAAGGCAGCCATGGGCGTGTTGAGGCGGACAGGGGGACTCGACGAGATCGTGAAGATGCTCGTCGGGGGAACCACGGAGCGGGCAATCCGCCTGCTCCACGTCTCCAGCTCCGTCAAGGTCACTGAGAACCAGTTTACCCGGGTCAAACATGTCGTGGACCGGGTGGTGGACATCATGGACTGGCCGTCCGCGCCTGCCGTTTTTGTCTCAAACAATCCTTTTTTCTACGCCGGTGTCTTCGGGGTGCGCGAACCTTTCATCGTACTGAACAGCTCGCTGCTGCGGGCGCTGGACGACGACGAGCTGTATTGCGTGGTTGCGCACGAGCTGGGCCACATCATGAGCGGCCACGCCGTGTACAAGACGGCACTCTGGATGCTGATGAAGTTTTCCCTCAGCGCGCTTCCCATTGCGGGTATCCTCGTACGGCCGCTCGTCATGGCCCTCCGGGAGTGGGACAGGAAGAGCGAGCTCTCGGCAGACCGCGCTGCCCTGCTGGCTCTCCAGAGCGAACGGGAAAACTACAACGTCCTCATGAAGATGGCCGGCGGCGAGGACCTGTCACAGATGAACGTGAACGATTTCTTTCTCCAGGCCTGGGAGTACGACAACCAGAAGACGCTGCTTGACAGCGTGTACAAGCTCCTCAATACGGTTGACGAATCCCACCCGTTCCCCGTGATCCGGCTCCAGGAGCTCCGCTCCTGGGCGGCGTCCGGCCAGTACCAATCCATCCTTGACGGGGCGTACGTGAAGCGAGGAACTGAAACCGGCCGCGCAGCGGACGACTTCCGGGAGGGGTTTGAGCACTACAAGTCATCTCTCGAGCAGAGTGATGACCCGATCGTAAAAGCAGTGAAAAGCGTCGGAGACTCCCTGGGGAAGGCCGCGGAAGGGCTGCGGGACTCCCTGAAGGACAGGTTCAAGAACAGGTGATCTGGGTCCTGTTGAGCGAAGGATGAGCAGAGG
This sequence comes from uncultured Spirochaetota bacterium, assembly GCA_963845325.1. GTDB lineage: Bacteria > Spirochaetota > Spirochaetia > SZUA-6 > Fen-1364 > Fen-1364. The sequence goes on along the minus strand of CAWJRT010000028.1, from coordinate 85,689 downwards.
AGGGTGAGATGGCCGGAAACGGGAGAAGAGTCGCGGGTATCATCGCTGTTGTCGTTGCTGTTCTTGCAGGCATCGCGGACATTCTGTTCTACATGCGCCCGCATCCGCACCGCTGGATCCCGGTGTTGATCGTGTGCGGTGTCCTGCTCATCCTTGGAATTGTCCTCGTGGCGGTATCCAGCCGCAAGCCGCCGCAGACACAGGTTCAATAGTCCAGCAGAGCATGACCGTCGGACTCACCTACGATCTTCGCACCGACTGGCTCAGCCAAGGCTACTCCGAGCTTGAAACGGCCGAGTTCGACAGGGAAGAGACGGTTGCAGCCGTGGATGCCGCCCTTCGCGCCGAGGGGTGCGCAACGGAACGGATCGGGAACCATCGCAGCCTGATAACCGCCCTGGCCGTCGGGATCGCGGTGGGACCTCGTGTTCAATTTCTGCGAGGGAATGTTCGGCCTCGGCCGCGAAACCCTTGTCCCGGCGCTGCTGGACGCATGGCGGATCCCCTACACGTTCTCTGATCCCGTGGTGCTGGGGGTTTCCCTGCACAAGGGACTGACGAAAAGGGTCGTGCGAGATGCCGGGGTCCCGACGCCGGACTTTGCTGTCGTCGAGACCGCGGATGACATCGCGGCGTGGCGTCTGCGCTATCCGCTTTTCGCAAAGCCTGTCGCAGAAGGGACCGGGAAAGGGCATCACGCCCAACTCCCGGATCACCTCCGAAAAGGAGCTGCGGGAAGTCTGCGGCAGGCTCCTTGTTGCCTACGGGCAGCCGGTCATCGTGGAGGAATACCTTCCCGGCCGCGAGTTCACAACGGCCATCGTCGGGACCGGCCCGAAGGCGGAAGCGGTAGGCACGATGGAGGTGATCCTCCTGGAAGCCGCCGAATCACATGCCTACACGTACGTGAACAAGGAGTACTGCGAGGACCGTGTGCGCTACGAGCTGGCACGGGGGGCCGATGCCGAGGGATGCTCCAGGATCGCTCTCCAGGCGTGGCGTGCGCTCGGCGGCCGGGACGCCGGCCGCGTTGACATCCGGATGGACGCGAAGGGCAACCCGAGCTTCATGGAAGTGAACCCGCTTGCCGGCCTGCACCCTGAGCATTCCGACCTGCCCATCATCTGCACCATGGCGGGGGTGACGCTTCCAGCAGCTGATCGGGAGGATCCTGGCCTCAGCCCGGGAGCGTGCCCGGATCTGAAGGTGCGGGCACACCTCGCATGATCCTGTTCTTCTCCCCGCTGGCCAGCTTGTCGCGGACGCTCGAGCAGAACTTTTCCACCACCCAGTCGTATGCGGCCGGCGGGAGCTTCTCCTGTCGTACGTCAGGAACGTCGTTGTAGGAATCGATGATCACCGGCGTCCCGTCCGAGGCGATGCACCACTCCACTGCGTTGAAGTCCAGGCCGAGGGCCGCGTTGAGCTCCAGGGTTTTCTGCCGGATGTGCTCCTCTGCGCCGCCGAGCTCTCCCGGGCGCGGGGAGGGCGTACTCTCCCCGGTCAAATGGCTGCGGCGTCCACCGGACGATGAACACGTCTTTCGCGCCGACGCAAAAGACCCTGTAATAGCCCACGTAGGAGACCAGCTCCTGCACGATCAACGTCCGCCGTTCCTTGAGGCTCTCGAAGAGCCCCCGGAGGGTCGCCGGATCGGCGGCCTTGAACACGTCCTGCCAGGCATACCCGTCGACAGGCTTGAGAATGCAGGGGAAGCCGATGGCGGCCTCGATCTCATTCCAATCCGGTTTCGCCACCATCTCCGAGACGTCTTCGGTTCCGTTCTGTCCGGGGAGGAGAATCGTGCGGGGGTGCCGTATTGAAAGCGCATCATACAGGAGAGACTCGGAAAGCTTGTCGAAGACAAGCGTGAAGAAGGGATCATTCAGGACATACGCCCCGGCGAGGGACCAGTACCGCATCAGGTGACGCAGGAACGGGTCACAGAAACTGACCCGGTCAATGATCACGCGAAAAGGAGGGGGGAGGGGTGCAGGAGCTGGCCAAGATGAAGATACTCGAGCGGCACCCCGGGCAGACCCTGCCGCGATGCTTCTTCCGAACTCGTTGTCCTTGAACTCGAGGATTCCGACGCCGGGGGCGGGCTCCTCGCTCAGAGCCAAAAGCGCAGTCCGACGGCACCCTGCAGGTGCCAGTCGAATCCGGTCGGCACGAGGATGATGCCGACGGCCGGGGCAATCTCGACGAACACCTCCAGCACCTGCCCGACCGGCCACGCCTGGAGGCCGATGGGGATCCTGCCTCCTGCCGCAATCGTCCCTCCGGGTGCGAGATCGAGGGCAAGATAGCCACCTATTCCGGCATACCAGCTGAATATGCTGCCCAGATTGCCGTGTGCCGCCCAGTAGTCCGCAGTGACCGCCAGGGCAAGCGGGCTGCTGATGCCGACTCCAAACATGAGGGGCACCTGGGGGATGTGAAAAAGGAGCATGGCTGACACGGGCAGCCCCCCGGCTCCGGCAATGTACAGGGCTCCTTCACCGCCGATGGCGAATCCGCTTCCCTTGGCAAAAGCGCCTGTTGTGGCACAGAGCAAAAGAACGGCAAGGACGAGCGAGCGCGTTTTTTTCACCATGTCTCAATATATATCACATGCCCCGGAACGGCTTCAATGGAATGCTGGGACACGCGTCGACGGGCAGACCACTTTCCGTCCGCCAGCAGGAATGGTCCTGTGTGCAGCCGGCTTGCCCTGCTGAATCCGGACCCTGCGCAGCGTTGACAACTGCTGGGACCGGGAGTACAACATCCCCATCATGTCACAACTTACCGCGACTCGTACCCTCCTCTCGGGAAACGAGGCGATTGCCCGCGGCGCCTGGGAAGCGGGGGTGACCATTGCCACCGGCTACCCCGGGACCCCGTCAACGGAAATCCTTGAAGCCGCGCGCGCTTACAAGGACGACATCTACTGCGAGTGGTCGCCCAATGAGAAGGTCGCCCTCGAGGTAGCTGCCGGGGCCTCCCTTGCCGGCGCGCGCGTGATCGTCACGATGAAGCACGTGGGCCTGAACGTGGCCGCGGACCCGCTCATGACCCTGTCTTACATCGGCACCGTCGGCGGGCTTGTCATCTGCGTTGCCGACGATCCCGGCATGCATTCCTCCCAGAATGAGCAGGACACCCGGCATTACGCGCGCTTTGCGAAGATCCCCATTCTCGAGCCTTCGGATTCGCAGGAGGCAAAGGACTTTCTGGCCCTTGGGCTGGAGATCTCCGAGGCGCATTCCACCCCGGTCATCATGCGCTCTACGACCCGCGTGAGCCATTCCAGCGGCGCCGTGACCTTGGGTCAGCGGAAGTCTCTCCCGTCGTCCCCGGGCTTTCAGAAGAACCCGCAAAGGTTCGTTCCCATTCCCCTGTACGCCCGGCCCATGCGCGTACGCGTCGAAGAACGGACTTCGGTGCTGGCGGCAGCGGCAAACGTCTCCGCGGCCAACCGCATTGAATGGGGAGACCGCGGCCTGGGGATAATCGCGGAGGGCATCGCCTACCAGTACGTCCGGGAGCTCGCCCCGGAGGCGTCGGTTCTGAAGATCGGCTGGGTGTGGCCGTTCCCGGATGATCTGCTCCGCGAGTTCGCCGCTGGCGTCGAGAGACTGTTGATCGTCGAAGAGCTCGACGACATCCTGGAAGAACACGTTCGGGCCCTGGGCATTGCGTGCGAAGGTCGAAAACCGGGTCCGTGGGGCCCGCGGCCGGCCGTCCCGGGGATCGGAGAGCTTTCCTCCGACCGCCTCGCACCAATTCTCGGAACCGTTTCCGGGGCCCCTTCGCTCGGTCCGTCCATGAACGGGAAGGATCTCCCGGCGCGGCCGCCCGTGCTGTGCCCGGCCTGCCCGCATCGCGGCATCTTCTTCGCGCTGGGCAAGTTCGACGTCGTCGTCACCGGCGACATCGGCTGCTATTCCCTGGGCGTGTTCCCGCCGCTGAAGCGGATCGATACCGTTCTCTGCATGGGAGCGGGTATTTCCATGGCGCACGGCATGCAGATCGCGGAGAGCATGCGCGGAGCGGAAGAGCGGGACGCGCAAGATCGTCGGGATGGTCGGCGATTCCACCTTCTTCCACTCCGGGTATCACCGGCCTGCTGGACATCTCCTACAACAAGGGCGCCGCGGTGATCATCGTCGTGGACAACCGCACCACCGCCATGACGGGCCACCAGGAGCACCCGGGAACGGGGCGCACCCTCATGGGGGAGACGACGATCAGCGCTCGGTGGAGGACTTCGGACGCGCCTGCGGGATGAAGAACATCGCGACCGTGGACCCCTACGACCTGCAGGCGACCATCGAGACCCTGCGCACCGCGCTGGACTCCAACGAACCATGGCTCATCGTCTCGCGGTCCCCGTGCCCGCTTGCCACGAAGAAGAACGTGGGCCCTGCCCGGCGCGTGGACCAGGAGCTGTGCCGCAAGTGCAAGCTGTGCCTGAAGCTGGGCTGCCCGGCCATCGAGTACGTCAACGACGAGATCCATGTGAACGAGATGCTCTGCGGCGGGTGCGCGCTGTGCGAGAAGGTGTGCAAGGACGGCGCCTTCGAGATCGCGCAGGGAGCCTGCAGTGAGTGAGACGACGAGCATCGTCATGGTCGGAGTCGGGGGGCAGGGAATTCTCCTGGCAGCCCAGATCACCGCGCGAGCGGCCATTGCCAACGGCCACGACGTGAAGACCAACGAGGTGCACGGGATGGCGCAGAGGGGCGGGTCCGTTGTTGCGCAGATCCGCTTCGGCGAGCGGGTCTTCAGCCCGCTCGTGCCCGAGGGAACGGCGCAGGTCCTTGCTTCCCTGGAGCGAATCGAGGCGCTGAGATTCGCGAGCTACCTCTGCCCCGGACGGGCTCGCCGTGGTCTCTTCCCAGGCAATCGTTCCCGTGACCGTGTCTTCTGGACAGGCCGTCTACCCCGCCGATGCCGAGGAACGCCTCCGCGCATCGTTCAGGAGGCTGGCGTACATTGATGCGATCGGCGTGGCGGAAAGGCTCTGCGATTCCCGGGTTGCAAACGTCATTCTGCTCGGTGCGTTGTCTACTGCTCTTCCCTGCCGCCGGAATGCTGGGCGGAAGCCATTGCCCAGTGCGTGAAGCCCGCGTACCGGGAGATCAACCTGCGCGCATTCGAGGAAGGGAAGAGGCTCGCAGCGCAGGTGTAGCCGGGGCGCTGGAGGCGTGGAGCGGGGCGTTCGGCCCCGGCTACTGCATCACCGCCAGGAGGTCCTTGTAGCTCACCACGCCCATCAGCTTGCGGTTTTCGTCCACGATGGGAAGCGCCCGAAAGCCGTATTTCGAGAACTCGCTTGCCGCATCCGCAAGGGTATCCGTCGGGGAAAGCGTGACGATCTGCTCCGTCATGATGTTGCGGAGGCTTTCATCCGACCTGTTCTGGATCAGCTCACGAATGTCGACAACGCCTTTCAGGGTTCCTTCCGCCGTGGTCACGTACACGTACATGATCACGTCGTACCGCTTCGTCTTGCTCCGGAACTTAGTCAACGCCTGGCGCACGAGCGCTGAATCGGGGAGCGCGAGGAACCTGTCGGTTGCCAGCGACGGCAGCTTCACGTCATGCTCATCCAGCAGCTCACTGACCTTTTCTCCTTCCTCCTGCGAGAGGCTCTTCTTCAGGGCCTCCGCATCGATGCGCGGCAGGATTTCCAGGATGTCGGCGATCTGCGCAGGTGTCATTGTGTGGAAAAGCTCTGCAAGGCGGTCCCGCCGCAGGGAGGCCACCAGCTCTCTCTGGACCCGAGGCTCGGCCTCCTCCAGGGTGTCCGCGGCCGTTTCAGTGTCCAGGGTATTGAAAACGGCCATTCGTTCCTCGCCGCTCAGCTCTTCCAGGATATCGGCGAGGTCGGCCGGGTGGATGTCGGAGATCCTTTCCCGGGAGACGGTGAACTTGACGTTGCCGTTGAAGCGGTCGATGTCGGTTGGCAGCGACTGGACGTACTTCCACGGGAAGCAGCTCGATGTTCTTCACCTCTCCCCAGATCAGGCGGGCCAGCCACCCGAAGTGAAGGCGGCGCAGCATGCCCGGCCTTCGTAACGTCCACGTGCACGACGAGCATCCGACCCTCCGCGTGCAGCAGGTGGATGTCGTAGACGAGCTCGACCTCGTATTCGTCGGTGTCAATGATCTTCTTGTCCAGGATCATGTCCTTGACCAGGATGCGGGAGGATTCCTGGTCGAACTCCCGGAGCTTCTCCCCCGGCGGAACCTCCACGACGGTCCGGTGAGCGTCGATGGAGGTCACCCAGGAGAACGGCACTTCCAGCGGGGGCCGGCCGAAGGACCGGCCGACGATCAGGTTCACCACCTCCGGAAACACCCTGCCGAGCCTGATCTCCAGGTCCGTGAGCCGACCCAGCTCGATGCGCTTGTCTGCCTTGAGCTGGATGACCTTGTCCTTGATGAGCTGGGTGATGAAGAAAAACCGGGGGAGATTTCCCTCCACTTCGCGTGGTGTCATGCGCCGCCTCCTAACGCGCGATCAGCGTGAAGAATTTGAAAAAGAGGATTCCCACGAGGACCAGGAGATAGATGCGGAGCATGAAAAGCGCAAACCGCACGGCGGGCGTCATCTTGACGTGCGGTGTGCCGAACCTGCGGTTGATCGCTCGTATTCGCTCGAAGAGTGCCATTGGCAGGCCTCCTACTTGAAGATCTCGGGAAAAAGCGCGCTCACGCCGTAGAGCGTGGAGATCACGATGATGATCGAGACCACGGTGATGCTGACGATGTTCTGAAACCGGGTATTCTTCAGCGCGCCCATCCTTTCCCCATCGTTCAGGAGGAGGATGAGGAACACGAGGGCGGCCGGCAGCAGGGTAACCGCAATGACCTGGACGAACAGGGTGATGAGCACGAGGGGTGCATTGGGAATGAGCACGACCACCCCCGCAGAGCCCAGCATGAGCGCGTACATCGCATAGAACCAGGGCGCTTCCCTGATCTTGTTGTTCAGTGAATGCGCCCAGCCGAACACCTCTCCGAACGCCCAGGAGCTGGCAAGTGATATGCAGATTGCCCCGAGAAAGCCCGCGTCAAAGAGCCCCACCGCCAGGAACGTCCCCAGCCAGCTTTTTGCCCCGCCGAGTTGCACGGCCGCCTGCGCGGCGCTGTCCACGGGCACTCCCTTCAACACGGTTGCGGTGGTGATGATCACGAAGCCTGCCACGAGCACGGTGAATGCGGATCCGACCGCGGTGTCGAACTTGCTCCAGGGGACGTCTTTTTCCTTCACACCCTTGTCCACAACCGCGCTCTGCTGGAAGAAGATCATCCAGGGCGCGATGGTCGTGCCGATGTTGGCCATCAGGAAGAAGAAGAGCTGGTTGTTGAATCCGCCGGCGAAGTTCGGGATGAGGCCCGAATGAACAATGTCGGCAACCGACGGATGCACAATGATGGCGCAGGGGATGTAGACGAGGTTCAGCACGCAGAACAGCATTGCGATCTTCTCCCAGGTCCAGTACCTGCCCTGGAGCACCATGAGGAACATCACGACGGACACGATGATGACTGTTGCAAACGGCGGCACGCGGAAAATGCTGAGGGCGGCCGTCATCCCGATGAACTCGGTGATCAGTGTGAGCCAGTCCGTGAGGATGAGGTCCAGGAGCGAAAACCATCCCCAGAAAGGGCCGAAGGCTTCGAAGATTGCCTCGGCGTGGCCACGCTTTGTCACCGCCCCGAGGCGCACGGTCATTTCCTGGACGTAATACGCCACGGGTCCGAGGATCACGAGGAACCACAGGAGGTTGTAGCCGTAGCGCGCGCCGGTGGCCGCATAGGTCGTTATGCCGCCAGCGTCATTGTCAGCCACCATGACGATGATCCCCGGCCCCGAGACGGCGAGGAAAATGCCGAACCATTTCATGGTGCGGCGCCAGCCGTAGAACAGCCGCGGGACAAGGCCCATGGATTTTTTCATCCGCAGCGGGGCGATCGGCGTTTCTCTCATGTGTGTCACCTTTTCCCCGGGCGATCTCCGGAATCAAGATCGCGCGAGACAGCGGCTTGGCTTTTCTGGATTGGCTTCCTTGCGGGGACTATATACCGCGTGGATTCCGCGATCAACGGGAACTCAGTGCCGCGACCACCCCTGCAGCGCGGCGAGAAACCTCGTGAAGTCCTCCCGGGGAAACGCGTTCTCCGTGATGCGCAGGCGACGTCCCGACATGGTCCGCAGCCTGGCACTCCGGCTGCCCGGCTGCCGGGAGATCCGCACGCTCATGACGACCGGATGCATGAACGCCTCCGGAAAGAGAGCCGCGCCCCGGTAAATCGTCAGCTTGTCATCGGAGATCTCTGCCGCTCGGATGCCTTTCCAGAACCAGAGGCCGACATCGGCGGCGAATCCGGCGAGCACACCGACCCCGAGCAGCAGGAAAGCGAGCGGCGAAATCAGGATGCGAATCCTGCTCAGGACAAAGAGAAGGATCTCCGCCACGAGGAGCGCGGCCGCGTCCGTGGCGACAAGGTAGCGGGGATGGGCCTGGATGGAAACGTGGTTGTTCATGGTCAGGCCGGGTCTCCATGTATACCTGATTGCCGGTTGTCTTGACAGTGGGGTGCACCACCGCTACGGTGAGGCCGGTATTTTGCGCATATTTATGCGCCAGCGGGAAGGTACTGGAGACGTGGGAAAAGCGGTGCTGCTTCTTGAAGACGGTTTCGAGCTGACAGGAGAGGGCTTCGGCGCCGGCGGAGAGGCCTTTGGAGAGGTCGTATTCAACACATCGATGAGCGGGTACCAGGAAGTTCTCACCGATCCCTCGTATCGAGGTCAGATCGTCACGATGACATACCCCCTGATCGGGAACTACGGAATTGTTCCCGAGGATGGGGAATCATCGGGAGCGTGGCTGTCCGGTTTCGTTGTTCGGGAAGTCAGCCGGCTCAGGTCGAACTGGAGATCCACGCGGGACCTGGCTGAATGGCTGGAAGAGAAGGGCGTCGTTGGAATCCAGGGCATCGACACCAGGGCGCTGACGCGGCATCTCCGCAAGGAGGGAGCCCGGCACGGGGTCATCGCAACCGCCAACCTTGACCGCACCAAGCTGAAGAGCAAGCTCGCCGACGCGCCTCGGATCGTCGGCGTGGACCTGGTCAGAGAAGTCACGTGCAGGTCCCCGTATCCATGGACAGAGGGGCTTCCGGGAGCTTTCCCGGTCGAGGCTCACCGGCACGTCGTTGTCATGGACTGTGGAGTCAAAAGAAACATACTGCGCCACCTCGTTTCCTCCGGCAACCGGGTCACTGTTGTTCCTGCGCACGCGCAGGCAGATCACATCATGGGGCTCTCGCCGGATGGAATTGTGATCTCGAATGGTCCGGGAGACCCCGAGCCTGTCTCTTACGTGATCGAAACGGTCAAAAAACTGATCGGAAGGGTTCCGATGTTTGGAATCTGCCTTGGGCAGCAGATGCTTGGCATTGCATTGGGTGGAAAAACATACAAGTTAAAGTTCGGGCATCACGGGTCAAATCATCCTGTCAAGGATCTGGACACCGGGCGGATCGCCATCACCTCCCAGAATCACGGGTTCAACGTGGATATGAAGTCGCTGCCCGGGCACGGGACAAGGACCACTCATGTGAACCTGTATGACGGCACCGACGAGGGCCTGGAGAACACCGACCTGCGGCTTTTCAGCGTGCAGTATCACCCCGAGGCGAGCCCCGGGCCGCAGGACTCCGGCTACCTCTTCTCCCGCTTTGCGGACCTCATGGACGGCAGGGAACGTGCCCAGAAGAACTGACATCCATTCCATTCTCATCATCGGCACCGGACCAATCGTCATTGGCCAGGCGTGCGAGTTCGACTATTCCGGGACCCAGGCCTGCAAGGCACTCCGTGAAGAAGGGATGCGCGTAATTCTCGTCAACTCGAATCCCGCGACCATCATGACGGATCCCGAGATGGCGGACGCCACGTACATCGAGCCCATCACGGTTCCCATTCTGGAAAAGATCATACGAGGCGGAGCGCCCGGATGCGCTTCTCCCTACCCTGGGAGGACAGACCGGGCTGAATATTGCGATCCAGCTTGCGGAGAATGGAATCCTGGACCGCCACGGCGTGCGAATGATCGGCGCCAACCGCGAGGCCATCCGCAAGGCGGAAGACCGCAAGCTGTTCAAGAAAGCAATGCAGCGGATAGGGATCGACCTGCCGAGGAGCGGGCTTGCCCATTCCCTGGCGGAGGCGCGCGCCGCAGCGGAAACGCTCGGCTTCCCGCTCATCATCCGGCCCTCGTTTACCCTCGGCGGCACCGGCGGCGGGGTGGTCACCGAGCCCGCCCGGTTTGACGAGATGGCGGCCCGCGGGCTGGATGCGAGCATGATCTCCGAGATCCTGGTCGAGGAGTCCATTGCCGGCTGGAAAGAGTACGAGCTGGAGGTGATGAGAGATTGCGCGGACAACGTCGTCATTGTCTGTTCGATTGAAAACTTCGACCCGATGGGGATCCACACGGGGGATTCGATCACCGTGGCCCCGGCCCAGACCCTGACGGACATGGAATACCAGCGCATGCGGAATGCGGCCATTGCCTGCATCCGGGAGATCGGCGTGGAGACCGGCGGATCGAACATCCAGTTCGCCGTTCACCCGGGCAACGGCCGGATGGTCGTCATCGAGATGAACCCGCGCGTTTCGCGTTCCTCCGCACTTGCGTCGAAGGCCACGGGGTTTCCCATTGCCAGGATTGCGGCAAAGCTTGCCGTGGGCTACACGCTGGACGAGATTCCCAACGACATAACGCGAAGCACGCCGGCCTCCTATGAGCCCTCCATCGACTACTGCGTGGTGAAGATCCCCCGGTTCGCGTTCGAGAAATTTCCATCCGCCGACCCCACGCTCACCATACAGATGAAATCCGTCGGCGAGGTGATGGCCATCGGCAGAACCTTCAAGGAGGCACTGCAGAAAGGCATTCGCGGGCTGGAAATCAAGCGCCCCGGGTTGACAGGTGTGCCGGAGGCATCCGAGCAGGTGCTCGAGGAAATGCTCATCCGCCCAAACGCTGAGCGGCTTTTCTACATCTCCGAGGCGCTTCGCCGGGGATGGAACGTCGAGAAGACTTCACGAGCTGACGCGGATCGATCCCTGGTTCCTGTCCAATATGAAAGAGATCCTGGAGTTCGAGGAAACCATTGCGGAAGGGACCATCCCGGCGGCCAAGAAGATGGGGTTCAGCGATATCCAGATCGCCGCGCGGATGGGCGTGGAAGAGGAATCCATACGGCAGCTCAGGGCGCGGAAGGGGATCTCGCCCGGGTACAAGCTCGTGGATACGTGCGCCGCGGAGTTCGAGGCATATACTCCGTACTACTATTCGACATATGACGGGGAGGACGAATCCCGGCCATCGAACAGGAAGAAGATCATGATTCTCGGCGGCGGTCCCAACCGGATCGGGCAGGGCATCGAGTTCGACTATTGCTGCGTGCATGCGGCGTTTGCACTCAGGGAGATCGGGTACGAGACGATCATGGTCAACTCGAATCCCGAGACGGTCTCCACGGACTACGACACGTCGGACAAGCTGTACTTCGAGCCCCTGACCCGGGAAGATGTCCTTGCCATCGTGGACCGCGAAAAGCCGGACGGCGTGATCGTCCAGCTCGGCGGCCAGACGCCGCTGAACCTTGCCGTCGGACTGGAAAAGGCGGGCGTGCCCATCATCGGGACAAGCCCGGATTCGATTGATCGCGCGGAAGACAGGAAGCGCTTCAGCGAGCTGGTCAGGAAGCTCGGGCTCCGCCAGCCCGAGAATGGATCGGCGGTAGATGAGCAAGGCGCCCGGGAGGCCGCCCACGCCATAGGATACCCGGTTCTCGTGCGGCCCAGCTACGTGCTCGGCGGACGGGCCATGGAGATCGTGTATGATGACGCCAGCCTCGAGCACTACATGCGGCGAGCGGTATGGGCGTCACCGGAGAGGCCCGTCCTGATTGACCGTTTCATCGAGGACGCCATTGAGGTTGACGTCGACATGGTTTCCGACGGGCACGCCTCTGTCATCGGCGGGATCATGGAGCACATCGAGGAGGCCGGCGTGCACTCAGGAGATGCCGCCATGGTGCTGCCCCCGCACACCCTTCCCCATTGGATGCTGGAGGAGATCCGCCGGTACACCCGGCGGCTTGCCGCAGAGCTGCACGTTGTCGGGCTGATGAACGTCCAGTACGCGGTGAGGGGAAAAGAGCTGTACATCATCGAGGTCAACCCTCGCGCGTCGCGGACCATCCCCTTCGTGTCAAAAGCCATCGGGGTGCCCCTTGCCAAGGTGGCGGCCAAGGCGATGGTCGGAATGACGTTGAAGGAAATCGGCTTCACGGAAGAGGTCACGCCGCGTCATATCTGCGTGAAGGAATCGGTCCTGCCGTTTGCCCGGTTTCCCGGGGGTGGACATCATTCTCGGGCCGGAAATGAAATCCACCGGCGAAGTGATGGGAATCGATTCCGACTTCGGCAGGGCGTACTGCAAGAGCCAGCTCGGCGCGCTGCAGCAGGTGCCGCTGGAGGGCACCGTGTTCATCAGCGTGAAGGACGACGACAAGACGCAGCTTGCCGTGTCGGTTGCCTACCAGCTCCAGAACCTGGGTTTTTCACTCATCTCCACGTCCGGGACCGCTGCGTTCCTGGGGACCAACGGGATTCAGGCCGAGGTGGTGAAGAGGGTCTCCGAGGGCGGCAATGACCTCCTGGAGAGGATCCGGTCCGGCAGGATCCAGCTCATCATCAATACGCCCACGGGAAAGGGCCCGCGGACGGACGAGATATCCATCCGCGCCATGGCCAACAGCCGCGGCATCCCCGTTGTGACCACCATGCCGGGCGCGGACGCATCCGTGCAGGGAATCCGCGCGCTCATCCGCGGTGAGTTAGGCGTGACGCCCATTCAGCGGTACCACGCAGCAGGGCAGAAGGCCCGCGCCAGCGCCTCCCGGCCCTCGAACGGTTGATGATGCGGTCCAGCATCGTTCCCAGCTCTGCCAGCGGCTCGACTTCCCTGTTGAGGATCCTGTAGACGCCGTCGATGATCGGGAGCACGAGCTTCCGCTGCGCGGCAAGCGCGTTGACCCACTTTGCGGTCACCACGCCTTCGGCGATGTAGCCGAACGTCGGGAGGCCGGCAATGACCTCGTCGATTGACCGGCATCCATCGATCAGCTTTTTCAGTATTATCTCCCGTCCGAAGCGCCGGTTGCGGCCGTGCACGCTGCGGCACGTGACGTCCAGGTCCCCCACTCCGGCGATTGAGGTGAACGTTTCCGGGTGAGTGGCGCCCATGGCGCGGCCCAGCACCTGGATCTCGTTGAGACCCGCTGCCAGGAGGAGCGACTCGGTGTTGTCTCCGAAATGGTCGGAAGATTCCTTCAGCGCATCCAGCATCCCGAAGGCAAGGGCAATGACGTTTTTCAGCGCCGCGCTGATCTGAACGCCCCGCACGTCCAGTGAAGAGAAGACCACGAGGCTTCCGCCGGAGAGAAGCTCGCGCACCTTGATGGAATTGCGCCCGCTGCGCGACGCGCTGATGAGGCCCGTGATCTTCCCCTGCGACACCTCGATTGCGTGGCTCGGCCCCGAGACATAAACGAGCTTTCCCCGGTACATGCCGGGCAGGTAGTCCTCCATGGCCTCCGTGATGAGCCGGACACCGGATGGGGTCTCGATGAATCCCTTGGTGAGGATGGAGATGATGGTCCGGCCCTCCCTGATGTTCCCGCACCCGAGGATCTGCTTGATGCTGGGAAGCAGGTACAGAGAAGGGATGGCGATGAGGAGATGCTCCCGGTTGTCCGCCACGGACTGGATGTCCGTGGACGCGCGCAGGAGGGGCGGCAGTTTCACCCCGGGCAGGTAGCGCTCGCTGGTATTGCGGCTGTTGATCTCCTCGGAGACCTGCTCTTCGAAGCTCCAGATGTCGACACGGAGCCCCTTCTCGGCGAGTACCTTGCCGATTGCGGTCCCCCATGCGCCGGCACCGAGGATCCCGATGCGCTGACCTGAGCTTTCAGACATGAGGTGTGGCATACAATTCCACCGGGGCCCTGTCAAGTTGAAAGCCTTGCGGACGGTCAGGAGCGGTTGTCCCTCATGGCCTTGCGCGCGAGGTCCAGATCCTGCTGAAGCATGCGGCTGTCGGGATAGACGGCGAGCCCCTGGTCGACCAGGGCCTTGGCATCCGCCGGCTTTCGCGCGTTGAACAACATGGCGAACGCATTGTGGACATAGGCCTCGTAGGTCTGCAGCAGCGCCGGCTGCCGCCCGAGCCTTTTCAGTGCATCTGCAACAACGCCCGCCGCGGCGATGCTCCCGCCGTTGTCGCCCTCGGCCTGCGCCAGCCGCTGCACGACGGCCACTGAAAGCGCGGTCCAGTCCGCATCGTCAAGGGCGGCCCTTGTGGAAGGCTGCGCGAGCAGCGCATCGGCATCCGAGAACGCGCGCGAGTCGAGGAGGCTGACGATCCAGTTGTGGTACATCTCCCGCCGGGGCTCGTCCATGTTCACGATTCCGCCGAAGGAGGCCTTCACCGCGTCCATGAACTGGACGGCCGTGGAGAAGTCCTGCCGCGTTCCCAGCCACGTGATGTAGTTCGTGAAGGCGATAGTCATCACCTGGCGTGTATCGTCGGTGCCCATCAGCACGAAGGCACTCACCGCCGGCTGCAGCGCGTCGCGGAAGGAGCGGCCGTCCATGTACTCGGAAACCCTGTTGTACAGGATGAGGCTCAGGAGCTCCTTCTCTCCGATGGTGCGCCTGTCGCGGTAGTTGCCCGGAGGAATATAGGTGTAGCCGGTGAGCCTGCCGAACGAGTCGGTGAAATCCTTTTTCGCCCCGGGTTGAACCCGAACGGGTTGGTGGTCTCCACGTCGATCTGCTGGCCGTTCACAAGGACGGAACAGAAGGCGTGATCGCTGGTCCGCACGCCCCCGACCGAAAGCCCCACCGATCGGGCCAGGATCAGGTACAGCACCGCGGAGGAGACGCAGTTGTAGACTCCCGTTTCCAGGGCGGTATCAACGCGCGTCTGGACAACCGAGTACGAGGTGAAAAGGTTCTTGTGGAGGAAGGTGAGGGCGCGTTCCGCCAGGACGGCCTGGTCGCTGAGGTCCGCCACTTCGCCGCGGAACTTGACCAGCAGGCCTGAAAGCCGGTCCTTGGCCGAGCCGGCCGCCGCCTCCGAGGCTCCCGAGAACCCGAGAGAAGCATCCAGGATCGTTTCCACGGGGATCGGCTCCCGCATCGTGGAAAGCTGCTGGCTGAGGGGCAGGGGCGTGAGCTCCGTGACGGGGACGATTCCGGTCCTGGATTGGGCCGAGATGGCCTGCATAAAAATGAGGTGGGAGAATGCAATTGCAAGGACGACAGCGGTCCGACGCATCACGGTGCTCGCTTCGAAGATCAACATTCCTATGGATTCGCGTCAAGGCTTGGAGTAGAGTACGGGCCTGGAGGCTCTCATGAAGATCGGCGTTCCAAGGGAAATCAAGACGCACGAGTACAGGGTCGGCATGACCCCGCACTCGGTGAAGGCGTACGTCAAGCATGGTCACAGCGTGCTCATGGAGAAAGGCGCGGGAGTCGGCTCGGGATACGAGGACAATGAATACAAGGAAGCGGGTGCCGCGATTGTCGGCGACAAGGCGGCGCTCTTCCGCGATTCGGACATGATCGTCAAGGTCAAGGAACCGCTGGAGGAGGAGTTTCCGCTCTTCAAGCCGGGGCACATCCTCTACACCTACCTTCACCTCGCGGCGAGCAGGGAGCTGGCCAACGAGCTCCTCAAGCGGAAGGTGACGGGGGTGGCCTATGAAACCATCGAGCTTCCCGACCGGTCACTGCCCTGCCTGACACCGATGAGCGAGATCGCCGGGAGGCTCTCCGTGCAGGAAGGGGCGAAGTACCTTGAAAAGGAGTTCGGCGGGCGCGGCATCCTCCTGGGCGGCGTGCCCGGCGTGCAGCGCGGCAAGGTTGCAGTCCTGGGCGGCGGGGTAGTGGGAACGAACGCCTGCAAGATCGCGGTAGGCATCGGGGCCAACGTCACCGTCCTGGACATCAATGCCAAGCGCCTTGCGTACCTGGACGACATCTTCGGCAGCTCCATCACGACTCTCTACGCCACCGAGGCGAACATCGAATCGGTGCTCCGCGAGTCCGACATCGTCATCGGCGCGGTCCTCGTGGCGGGGGAAACGGCGCCGCGGCTCATCACGCGTCAGCATCTGTCCATCATGCAGCACGGCGCGGTGATCGTTGACGTGGCCATTGACCAGGGCGGCTGCGCGGAGACTTCGCAGCCCACCACGCACAGCGACCCGATCTATATCGTGGACAACGTCGTGCACTACTGCGTGGCCAACATGCCGGGCGCCGTTGCACGCTCCTCCACCATCGCGCTGACCAGCGTGACCCTGCAGTACGGCCTGATGATCGCCGACCAGGGCCTTGCGGCGGCAGCCAGGGCCAGTGAGGCGCTCAAGCGCGGCATCAACACGATTGACGGCAAGTGCGTGCACCCCGGGGTTGCCAAGAGCTGCGGCCTGCCGTACACGGAGTACGCGGTGTAGGAAGGCGGCTCACTGCCTTTCGGCAGGCCCTCCCGCGGAAACGACAGACGCGAAACCGCGGAAACGTCCTTTACCGCGGTTTCGTGAAATGTGCGCCGCGCGGAACGCATCGAATCGGGCTGATGTGGGTGGTTGCAATCCCGGCCCATATACTATACACTTGTATAGTATATGGGTATTTCCTACCTGAGCTTCCGGTCCAACTATTCGCTCCTGCGCGGCTGCCGCTCGCCTGAAGAGATCTGCCGTTTTGCCAGGGAACGAAGCATTTCCACGGTCGGCATGACCGACATCAACAACTTCTACGGCCTCATCGTCTTCCTGCTTGCGGCCGGTCGGGAGGGGCTGCGTCCCGTGGCCGGTGTGTCCGTGGAGAAGGACGGCCGCATCCTTTTCACCGCCTACGTGATGAACAGGAAGGGCTTCGGCGTGATCTGTCGCGTGCTCACGGAGCTTTTTGCCGACACCGCTCCGAACGGGGAGGAAACGAATGCGCCGGGTACGTCGCAGGCATACGATCCGGTCGCGGCGCTTGAGGACCGGGGATGGGAGGGGCTGTCCATCCTCAGCACGCATCCGGACGTGATCGAGCGCCTCGCGGCCCGCGAGAGGCGCGGGCTGTACGTCCAGCTCAGCTACGGCCGCCCCTTTTCCGCGCTGGCCGGCTTTGCGCGGACCCGCGGCCTGGCAGGCCGCGGCCGTGCAGGACACGGTGTTCCTCGACGATGGCGATGAGAGGCTGTACCCCCTGCTGCGCGCCATGGACCTGAACACGACCGTGGAGCACGTGCCCGTGGAAGGGCTGACTGGAAACCGGCGGCGGCGCGCCCTCATCGCCATGCTGATCCACAGGCCATGGCGAGCTTCTTCTCCGCGGTGCCCGAGGCTCTTGCCAACATGGAGCAGATCGCCCGTGAGGCGGATTGCAGCGGCATCATCAGCCCGCACTACGTCTTCCCGGCATTCAACGGGCTCTCGGAGGAGGAGACCTTCCGGGAGCTTCACCGCCTGTGCGAGGCAGGCGTGCAGCGCCGCTACGGGGGCATGCGGCCCGACATCCGCGAGCGCCTGGACTATGAGCTTACCCTCATCCGCGAGAAGGGATTCGCCTCCTATTTCCTGGTGGTGCGCGACATCGTGCAGCAGTGCCCCCGGACCTGCGGGCGGGGCAGCGCCGCCTCCAGCATCGTCTCCTACCTCCTGGGGCTCACGCACGTGGACCCGCTGCGCTACACTCTGTTCTTCGAGCGCTTCCTCAACCGGGGCAGGAAGGATCCGCCCGACATCGACATCGACTTCCCCTGGGACGAGCGGGACAAGACGCTGAAATACGTGTTCGAGAGGTACGCCGGCCACGCCGCCATGGTGGCCAACCACGTGACCTTCGGCCCGCGCTCGGCCATCCGCGACCCCGCCAAGGCGCTGGGGCTGCCGGAGGAGGAGATCGCGGAGCTGGTGCGCGCTTTCCGCCAGGGGCGCTTCGACGACATCCCTTCGTACGTCCGCGAGGCAGCATCGCGCATCCGCGGCGCCCCGCGCAACCTCGGCACGCACTGCGGCGGGGTGGTCATCACGCCCGGCCCCATCACCGACTACACGCACGTGCAGATTTCACCGCTGGGGTACCCCGTCATCGCCTGGGAGAAGGACGCCACGGAAGAGGCGGGCCTGGTGAAGATCGACCTGCTGGGCAACAGGTCCCTCGCCGTCCTGCGCGACTCCCTTGCGCTGGTGGAGAAGCACCACGGCGTGCGCCTGGAATGGGAAAGCTTCGACCCGCTCGCGGACCCCGACACCCGGGACCTGATCGCGGGGGGAAAGACCCTGGGCGTGTTCTATGTCGAGTCTCCCGCCACGCGGCAGCTCCTCAGCAAGATGCAGAAGGGGGACTACGAGAACCTCGTGATCGCCAGCTCCATCATCCGGCCAGCAGCCAACAAGTACATCCAGACCTTCGTCAAGCGCCTGCACGGCGCCGCCTACCGACCCCTGCACCCCTTGATCGAGCAGACCCTCGCCGAGACCTTCGGCGTCATGGTCTACCAGGAGGACGTCTCCCGGGTGGCCATCGACCTTGCCGGTTTTCCCATCGAGGAGGCCGACCGGCTGCGCAAGATCCTCTCCAAGAAGGACCGCGACCTGAAGCTCCCCGACATGCGGGAGCGGTTTTTCCGCGGCGCCCGGGCCCGCGGGGTGCCGGAAGAAACCGTGGTGAAGGTCTGGGACATGATCCTCTCCTTCGACGGGTATTCCTTCTGCAAGGCGCACAGCGCCTCCTATGCGCAGGTCTCCTACCGGGTGGCGTACCTGAAGCACTTCTACCCGCTGGAGTTCATGGCCTCGGTCATCAACAACGGGGGCGGCTTCTACGGCCGTCAGACCTACGTGGACGAGTGCCGCCGCATGGGGTTCCCCATCCTGCCGCCGGACGTGAACGCCAGCCGCTGGGAATACACGGTGGAGGCTGAGGGCAAGGCCGGCGGCGGGACCGCGGGGCTCCGCGTGGGCCTGGGCCAGCTCAAGGATGCGCGGCAGGAGCTCGTGCAGTCCATCGTGGACGAGCGCGGAAGGGGAGGGCCGTACACCGGCTTCCGTGACTTCTGCGCGCGCACCCCCTGCCGGTTCGAGGACATCCGCCTGCTCATCAGGTCCGGCTCCCTGGACTCGGTGTCGGACGGGTACACCCGGCCCCAGCTCTTCTTCCGCTGGCTGAACATCCAGAAGGAGGAGGGACTGGGCTTTCTGCCGCCCGCCCCGCCGGTCATCGGGGACTACCCGTCACGGGTCAAGCTCGCCGACGAGGTGCAGACCCTCGGCATCGTGGTGACCCGGCATCCCCTCGTGCTCTTTCGGCCCCGCATTCGAGAGAATCGCGGCACGGCACGGACTCCCGCCCCTCGTTTCCGCGCTCGACCTTCCGGGCTGCCGCGGCCGCAGGGTGTGGACTGCGGGCATCCTCGTGACAGGCAAGGAGGTTTCCACGAAGAAGCGGGAGCCGATGATCTTCGTGAGCTTCGAGGACGAGCTGGCAATCTTTGAAACCGTGCTGTTTCCGGACTCTTTCAACCGCTTCTATCCCCTGCTGGATGACGGCTGGGCCTTCCTGATCTTCGGACGAGTGGAGGACGACATGGGGGCCGTGGCCATCAGCGTGGAGCACCTGGTGATGGTGTCGCGCAGGACCGGAGAGCCTGCAGGAGCGGAGCACGAGGGCGGGGTGCAGGCCCTCGCGGCACCGGCTCTTCGCCGTGCCCGAGAGACCGCCGGTGTTCATGTTGGGCCGCTTCCCGGCATGCTGAATGACCCATGGAGTGGCGGCTCTGGACAGCCTCGAAACGTCGAAGGTATACTCCGTCGTAAATTCGCGGGGCACGCGGCGTCGAATTGGCGGAGTGCCGCGGCGCGAGGAGCGGCGAGATGGGCATCGTCTATCGCAACGAGCTGAGTCCGCAGTCTGTCGAGCTTGAGGTGCACGCAGACATCACCGACGAGACCATCGGGGAGTTCCGGACTGCTCTCTACGCCGAGCTGGACAGGCCGCATCGCCGTATCAGCCTGAACCTCGAGAAAGTGCGCATGATCAACTCGGCGGCGCTCGGGACGATTCTCCTCTTCCAGAAAAAAGCCCGCGAAGAGGGGATGGAGCTCATAATTTCGAAGTGCAGCAATGAGCTGCGCAGGACGATCATGGCAATTCGCCTTGATCGCATCATTGCCGTTGAGGGGGAAGCGCCGCCCACCATCACGCGCTGAAACCCCACGCGGCGCTCATACGGCGCGCTTTTACTTGACACGGGCGGCTAGCTCAGCTGGTTAGAGCGTCTGGTTTACACCCAGAAGGTCGGGGGTCCGAATCCCTCGCCGCCCATACAAGAAATGTGTAATTGCTTTATATGTAAGTAAATATATAGCTACTGTGTTTCTGGGTTCCTCCCGCTACCCTTTATGTAGCGGCTGTGTAGCGGGAGGAGCAATAATGCCACGAAAAACGCACGTAACGGCTTACCTTCGGGCCACCAAAAAGGGGCGCTTTTGGTACGCCACTTGGTACGAAGCTGGTAGGCGAATTGTCCGCGCCACGGACATCGAACGTAACCCGAAACAGAAGGACAGGGGACGGGCGGACGCAATTGACGCGGGCAAGGTCATGCAGAAGCAGCGGAAAGGCGCGAGCCCAGAAACATCATTTGTAACCTACGCCGCGCCCTTCTTCATCTGGGAGAAATGCCCTCACGTTCGCCGTCTTGTGGACGAGGGCAAGGAGATCACCCGGAGGTGGTGCGAGCAACAGAGGGGATGGCTTGAAAAGTACGTCATCGGCGATCCCCATGCAGACCCGAAGATCGAAACGGCCTCCTTCGCGCTGAAGCCCTTAGGAGAGATCACCCGGGCTGACCTTGTTGACTTTCGTTCCCGGCTTCTCCAGAAGCTGGGCGACAAACGGAACACGGCCAACAAGGTCATGGGAGTGGTGAAGGTGATCTTCAAGGAGGCGCTATTCCGTGAAGAGGTCACCCGTGACCCGACCTTCAAGCTGGGGACCATGAAGGAGCATCGCCGTGAGCCCGGCGTATTTACCCAGGAGGAGGTGATAGCGCTCTTCCCGTGCGGAAGGGCTCGGCCCTTGGAGGGACACGTATGACTATGCGGCCTTCCTTCTCGCTGCCGAAACAGGCATGAGGCGCGGGGAAATCATCGTCCTGCGGTGGGGAAACGTGGACTTCGAGAAGGCCCGTATTTACGTCCGTGAGGCGTGGAAGGGCGGGGACGAGATAGGCGCCCCGAAATGGGGACGGAAGCGGGAGTTTGCCCTACCAGCGTTCACAGCCGTTAAGCTGGCCGAGTTGAAAAAGGACTCGTTACGGACGGCGGACAAGGACTTCATATTCGCTGATCTGAACGGCGAACGCCTTGGTGAGACGTGGTGGCTCCACCGTTTCAACGCGGCGATGAAGAAAGCAGAGATAGACGTGAAGGCGAGGCATATCACTCCGCATTCGTTCCGCCACACGCTGAACAGCCTTCTACTCGCGGCCGGTGCCGACCCGATGAAGGTTCGGCTGGCGCTGGGGTGGGCAAGCGCGAGAATCCAGGAGAACTATCTCCACCTCGCTGTAGAGCAGTTGAAGGACGTGTCCGACAAGGTGGACGCGATCTTCCAGCGGTAAAGGCAGACAGCGGGATTTAGTGTCGCGGTAGGCTATTGACAGTTCATGGCGAAACTGTATCGTAAAGGCATAAGAGCGGTCGTCCGTGACGGCCTCTCCATGAGCGTAGTGTGCTTCTGTTCTGGATGGAGGTAGAACAGCGCGGCTCCCCGTCAGAGGGTCCGCGGCGGCCCCGCGGTAGACAGGGTCCGCACACTTCTGTTTCGTGGAGGTGGTCGATGGACCATGTCACTGAGCCGTATCTCGGCATCAAAGCCGCTGCGGCCTATCTCGACTGCAGTCGGGGATTTGTCTACAAGCACCTGAAATCGATACCCCACCTAAAGGCGCAGGGAAAGCTCCTTTTCAGGGCATCGGAAGCTAGACTCCTGGTTGAAGCGCGTCGTTCCCGTCGAACAGCCCGCAGTCGCGGAGATTCAGGGCACGGCATGAGCGAACCCTCATTTTCTTCCGCCGAGTGGCACGAGAAGAACAAGGCCGCCACGATTGCACAGAACCACGAGCCAACGCAGGCCGATCTTCACATGGCTGCGCTTCTCCCGGGCTGGCGTGACTTCTGCTGAGCTTTTGTCAAAGACGTTCACGCCGATGCCGTGGCTTGTGCCCGACCTGGTGCGCTACGGAGAGCATGGCATCTAGGAAGCCAGATGGGGATGGGGAAGTCCTTCTTCCTTGTGCAACTCACCGTAGCCCTATCGACAGGCACGCCCTTCCTGGGCCGGGAAACAAGGCGCCAGAGCGTACTGTTCATGGCTCTTGAGGATTCCGAGCGCCGCGTCTATGCATGGTTGAACCAACTCGGGGCCATCGGCACCGACAAGCTGATCATGCACTATCGCTGGGCGAAAGGTAAGGGTGCCCTGGAGGACCTTCGGCTCATTCTCGCCTGCAAGCCCGAAATACGGTGCGTGATCGTTGACCCGATCGTGAAGTTCCTCGACCTCGTGGACTTTAACGACTATGGCGGGGCATACGGAGCGCTGGGACCGCTCAAGGATGCCATGGATGCTCGCCACGTAGCGGGCATCTTCTCGCATCACTGTAAGAAGAGCGTTGCCGAGCTCGATGCATTCGACGACCTTCTGGGCTCTACGGGATTGGGAGGCGCCTGCGACACGCGCCTCGTTCTCCGGCGGCAGCGTGGTAGCGACGACGGCGCTCTTAAATTGCCGGAGGCCGTGACGTGCCGCATAGCGAGAGCGCGCTTCTGTTCGATAGCGCCAGCGGCTGGCAGTACCAGGGCGCAGCGGAGGGCGTAAAGATGTCCGATGAACGCAAGGAGATTCTCGACCTCCTCGACGACACCGGACCCCTCCGTGCGGCCGAGATCGCAAAGCGCCTGGGGAAGGCGGATAACACTGTCCGGACCCTTCTTCAGAGGCTTCGGGACACCAAATACGTCGTTCAAGGTTCTGATAAGCTCTGGAATGGCCGTAGTGGTGTAGTGGACGTAGTGGTTTCTGGAGAAAAGCACTACACCCACTACGGCACTACGGATGTTACACACACTACAGCACTACAGGAGAGAGAGAAAAATCGCGGGGCCGGGTGATTCAACAGCACTCGTGACTGCCGTGAACAATCAATACTGCTTCTTCATAGAAAAACGACGGAAATGGGCCTTCTGGACTGACAGGCAGGAGAACCCGGAGGCTGAAGCTGGGAAGAAACAACCTCACCGATGCTGGCCGCAGGAAGGCGGCGGGGACCAACCATGCGGCGGCCCTGGCCTTCCATCGGGACAACATCGCCCGTGCACTGCCTTACTGGAAAGCCCGGTGGAGCATGAGCCGTATCGCACGACAACTGAATCGCGATGGCGCACGGACGCGCAAGGGGAAGCTCTTCATGGCGAAGAGCGTGGAACGGCTTCTTGATCTTGCAGTATCGGCACAGGAGTCCACATACAGACCTTGATTGCCGTTACCGCGCCGTGGTTTCGACGGTACGCTCCCGCACGTGGTGACGTCCAGAGGATAGGGCAAGCAGAAAGCCGCAAGCTGAATCTGAGTGGCGCAAAGAGGCAAATTATGAAATGATTAGTCCGGGCCCTGGTTGCTAAAGTGTGGAGGTCCAAATGTATTGTCCGAATTGCGGAAATCAAAACGAACAGGAAGCAAAGTTCTGCATCAATTGCGGAAAGGCGCTTCAAGATACTGACCGGCCTGCACCCACAATAACCCCACCACCGACGGGGATTGAACCGGGCAGGGGGGTGCGGATACTCGTGCTGGGCATTCTGAGCGTGATTTTCTTGGGACTCATCGTTGGGATCCCTGCTTGGGTAATGGGCAATCGTGACCTGAAGAAGATTCGTGAAGGAAGAATCGTTGCTGATCAGAAGGGCCTAACGATGGCAGGAATGGTTCTGGGAATTGTAGGCACCTTCGTTGGCAATGTTGTTTTGGGTATTCTTCTTGTGGCCGCCATCACAGCTGCCACCGTCACCACCGTCCGCATCATGAGCAACGCAAACCAGCAACAGGGCCTGGCCGCCGTCTCCGCCACCCCCCTTGTCTGGTACGACGACATCGAGCAGATCCGCGGCCAGACGGCTGACGACCCTCCGGCCATCTTCCTCATGTCGGTGAGCCTCGGCTACGACCCGAAGGACAAGGAGATCAGCACCGAGATCGGAAACCGCAAGCGCGAGATCCAGGACCTACTCCTGAAGATCATCGCGCAGAAGAAGGCGGCGGACCTTGCGCCCGGGATGTACGACTCCATCCGCGCCGACCTTCTGACCCAGATCAACATGCTGATGAACACGGGCAAGGTGAAGCAGGTGACCTTCCGGCAGTTCGTGGTGCAGAAGTAAAGGCTTTTCCCCGTCGGCAAACCTGTGATCTGATGAGTTAGAATGCGGACGAGCTTCGGCCTGGAGGTGTAGAAGAAAATGGACTATCTCCTCGAAGCGGGAACGGGATACTTGACGCTTAACCCCCCGAAGGGGGTGTCGGTACTGAGCTTCAACCCTCGTGCAAATCGATCGGTCGTGAAACGCCACTATCTGCGATGGCGGCAGCAACGTGGGCTTCCTCCGCGGTGCGATGAGACTCAGTGCCCCCTTCACGATAAGGACGATCCAGTGTGGAACGGAAAACCACTCAACTTGAGCCTTGACCATATAAACGGCGTCAACATTGATAACCGCCCGGAAAACCTTCGACTCCTTTGCCCTAATTGCCATTCCCAGCAGTCCACAACCGGAGGTGGTAATAAAGGGCGGGTCCTGACGAATGAGAACTCATATGTCAGGTCGTCAAGAGACGGAACGAAAGAAATCAACTTCTTCGCCGGGTAAGAGCGGAAGGTCTGACCGCATGAATCAGCTACAGAGAAAGGATCGGCTGACTATCGCTTAAAGGACAAGGGACGGAGAAGGGGTTCTGACTCTTTCGCTGACATGTTCTGTCCAGCGCGGGATTCTCAGGGAGGACGAGGCATGAAAAGAATTCTGGTGAATATGGTACTGGCGTTGGTGGTGACAACGGCGGCGTTCAGCAATGGGATCAAGGAACAGGTAGTAGCGAAGATGACACCTGCTTCCCAAGATTGGTACTATGCAAAAGAACCAGATCCCATGACGGACGATATGGTCTACACTTTCATGAAGGCTTCCTCCTCCGGCGACGAAAGTGATCCGTGGTTCGTTTTGAAGTACAACGAAGGAACCAATAAGTGGAAGGTTGGCATCGCCTATTCGATGCTCATGGGAGATGATTTCACCATGATGCTGAGGATCGATCACGACCCGCCTCAGACGGTTCCAGCGTCGAAGAGCGATGACAATTTCGTACTCTGCAGTGCTGACAGCGGTTTGGAATTAGCAGACGCAGAGAAGGTTGCCATCAAATACGTGTGGTCGCTTGGTACTCTGGATTCTGAGAAGGTTCATGTATACCGCATGGCGGGCCTCAAGGACACCTTCGATGAAGCGGGAGTGAAGTAATGCCGGAAAACCAAGATGCCTTCTTTACGGCACATTCAAGGCGCGAGGAAATGTGATTTCGGGGAAGACGGCGTGAGCAACATGCTTTATTGCGGGACAACCTCGAGTTGCTCCGGCATCAAAAACGAGTCAGTGGGCCACGTCTACCTCGCCCCCCCATTCAGCAGTGCCCGCGACATACCAGAGGGAGAAAAGGATGGGCGGTAGGACAAGGGGGAAAGAGAAATGGTAGTCGGGCAAGACCTTCGTGATGCTTGGGTCGAATGGCAAAAGCTAAGCGGCGGTAAAGATGCGGACGCATCAGACGCCGGGTTCTATATGGGTTTCGTGTACGGAATAGCTGAAGGGGTAGGTGCCATAGGCATGCCTTTTGATCCCGGAAGGGGTAGCAGGTGACCGCGTGACGGCAGTGGTTGGAAAGTATCTTGATGCACATGCCAAGGACTTGAATAAACCTGCGTCAATCATGGTCCTCGAAGTTTTCAGGGCCGAATGGGCATGGCCGCGCAAGAAGTGAAGTGTGAGGCACTCCCGGACAATACCGGGAGCCTACTCGACGCTGAGTACCGCGCAGAAGTTTCGACAGTACTCTGCGGTGCCGTGACGTCACGGGCACGGGCCGAACCGCCCGGCCTCTATGCACAGATCCTATAATGCAGGGACGGGCCGCCATGGGAGACGTTTCAGGGTAAGGAAAACCGCATGGGAAAGATGGTGGTGAGACGATTCGTCTTTGTTATGATCCTTGCATTTCTCATAGCGCTGATTTCGGCCTGTGCGACAGCACAACTGGGAACCGGGACGCCGCAGGATGTACAAGCCGCAATAAGCAAAGGCGCGGACGTGAACGCTCGGGATTCACTGGGCATGACTGCTCTGATGTACGCGGCACAGTCCAACTCTGATCCTGAAGTGATCATCACACTCTTGCAGGCCGGCGCGGACATGGAAGCCAAGGGCCCGCTGGGTAGGACCGCGTTGATGATAGCCGCCCAGAGCAACCAGAACTCCAAGGTGATCGCCGCGCTTCTGAAGGCCGGCGCGGACGTAAACATGCGGGATACATTCGGGGGCATGACTGCATTGATGTACGCGGCCACGTACAACCCGAACCCGCTGGTGACCATGGCGCTGCTGGAGGCTGGCGCAGATGCGAAGATGAGAGGCCCCGGCGGAAAGACCGCTTTCGACTACGCAGAGGAGCACCGCAATCTGAAAGGCACCGACGCCTACTGGAGGCTCAAGGAAGCGCAGGATTGAATGTCACTATTTTCCTGGGACTATGAGAACGATCACCCTGCGGATGCATGGTTCTTGATGGCACACGCCTACGCGGATGCTTCCGTAGCTCTGTTTGAAGGGATTGCAGAAAATCGTCTCCCGGAGACCTACCATCACGCCCTCGCGGCTACGGCTGCATTCGAACAGGCCTTAGAGTTGTTTCTCAAGGGCAGCCTGGTGCAAGCTGGCGATATGAATGTGCCGAGAACACATGAACTGACCCAGATTTTTGAGAGGTTTCTCAAGTTGTATCCTGGAAAGCTCTACGCTTTTTCGGGAAGGGTGGAAGAGGCAATAAAAGGAATATCGGCACAGCCTGCCGGCCAGTTTGTACGGTACCCTGTGGACGTAAGAGGGGTGCCGTGGCCCGGCAATTCGCATTTCACCCTCAGCCTGTGGCTCGAACAGGTACGCGCTTTCCGTGATGACTATCACCGTTTAGAGCCACTACTCAGGCAAGCGAGTACGCCGTAGGCTCACCGGGAAGACGCGGGATATCGGTGTCTCGCGGCCGGCGAGTAGGATGAAAGAGGTTCGCGGTCTCCGTCATAATTGGTACACCGGGGGGACGACATGAAAAAGTTGATGACGGTCGTGGTTCTCATCCCGATTACTGCACGGGCCTTCGGCCACGGTATGACGCCGGTGCCGGTGTTTAGTCTTCTCCCGTTGAACTGGCAATTCTTCTCAGTGATAGGGACATTCGCCGCGGTCTTCACCGCAATCTTCTTGCCAATGTGGCGAGAAAGAAAGAGGGTCAAAGTTAGCGCCATGATCGGCGTTCTTCTCGGACCCGCTCCCGCAACGGAGGAAGAGGTCAAGGAAGAGGATCACATCGTAGTCACTATTACGAACATTTCCAGGGGGAAGATCACAATCACCTCATGGGGGGCGAAGCAGAGGGGGAAAAAAGCAAAGTTTGCATTCGTTACGCCTCCTCTGGGTACTATTCCCAAGACGCTTGATTCTGGTGAGTACACGGTCGTCTGGTCCCGGCCGCTCCTGAAGCTCAAGGACAAAATAGCAGACATATATGTGACGGACGCGGCCGGTAAGTACTGGTGGCTAAAGAGGAGAAACAAGAAGTTCTTTTTGAAATCGCTAAAGGATTCTGAGGTGACAGAAGCACCGACCAATCAAGCAACATCCCAGGGCATATAGACATCACGGGAGACAGTGCTGACGGTGTGTTGGGGGAGGAAGCGACGCCACCGATACCGCTTCTTCGTCTGAGACCGAATGGGAAATCGAGCGGAAGAGAAAGCCGTTCCCCTCCTGCGCTGCCAGTAGGCAAGAAAGAGAACAGCGCATCGCGGCACGGAAAAGAAAGTGGGATGATGATACGAGCGAGCTGGAGCGACGAGAGAGGGAGGCGGCGGAGGCGAAAGCTCAGTAGCGCCCGGCGACAGAGCAATGAGATAATGCGGGCAAGGAAAGGGGGGCGCTGCAATGGCCGTCGTAGGTGTCCTGGTGTGGGCAGGCCTCGCCCTGCTTATTTCGTTCATTGCCAGGAAGTCCGGCTTACAGTTTCTGGGCCTACTTAGTGCTTTCGCTCCTGGTGGGCGTCTTGCTGGGATGGCAAACACTGCGCGTGGCGAGATGGCTGGAGCGACGGGTCTTAGTGGGTCAGGATGTATGACACCGGTTGATCTCAAGAAGGACTCCAACCTGCTCAGCAAGATCGAGGCTTTACCGGTGAGTAGCGCCGATCGAATCCCACTCCTGCAGGACATGGATTCCTGTCCGCTCCCTCGTAGCCGTCGAGACCTTCGCTCTCAACGGGATCGCCTGGAAAAGCTTGCGCACACCGCCGGGCCGCAGGATATAGGCTACACGCGGCCGCTCTGCACGCGTCGGATCGGCCTGATTGACGCCGAACTGGGCCGCCGGCGCGACTCGTGGCGGTTCTGGTGTACACTGGCGCTGGCCGCCATTGCCGCCGTAAGCGGGGTCGTGGCCGCGGTCAAGGCAATATCGGGGCCATGACTCTGGTCCGCGCGGCTGGATCGGGAGGGGATCCGGTGAGGGAGAAAACTGAATATGAAAAAATGGAGCGCGAGTTCCTTGCACCAGCCATAGTGCGTCGAGCCAGGGCTACTGCGAGAAAGAAAGCCTGGGAGGCGGATCTCAAGAGGACTGCCGAGTTATCCGCTGAGACGGAGGACACGATAGAGCGGATTGAAGCCTTCAAAGGCCAACCGGCGGTGATCGCGAACAGGTTACCGCGCGGCCAAAAGGAATTGGAAACAAGGCTCGACCGGCTTTTTGAATATCTCGCGAGGAAGTCCACTAACGCCGTTGCCGTAGCGTTCGCCCGGTCAAGGATCGAGCAGATCGGGCGTGTACTGGATCGAATCGATTCTCGGCGAATTTTAAAAAGGGAATGGCTGTCTTTCATCATAGCGGCCGGTGGCCTCCTGGTAGCGGTAGGCGGTGTGCTTGCGGCTATTCTGAAAAAGTAGCCCGAGGGACTTCTCCCGGAAACGTCCAACCCCGACGGATCGCGCCGTGGCCCCCCCTTGACATTTCCTGCAAAACGGCTATACTCTGGCTTTCAATGAGTGCCAGAGAAAGAGACAAGCTCGTTAACTTCCGGGTCACTGGGCGGGAGTGGGCGACCGTCACGAAGGCGGCCAAGGGGGCCGGTCTTTCCGTGACCGAGTACGTCATGCAACGGATCGGCGTCTCTTCGCTCGCGGCGGCTTCCGAGGTGTCGGAGGTGCTGGACCGGATTCGGAGCGGGAAGGAAACGGACCCGTTCGCGGCGCTGTCTAAGCTCATGGCCCGGTATGAGTACCACGCCCGGCTTTACGTCGAAATCGCAAAGGCCCGCGAGACCTTCCGGAGCTCGGCGGCTGAGGCCGTGGCTCCCCTGGCGGAGCTTGCCCGTGAAGCTCTGGCAAGAGAGCGGGAGCGGGTGAAGGCATGAGCGGGGTTGTCAGCGCCGGGCGGCTCCTCTTGCTGGCCATCCTTGGCGACGAGGACGCGGTGCGGGCCGTGGCCGGGCTCTTCGCCGAATACGCGGAGCTTTCCCCGGCAGTGATGGCCTGGCCCTCCTCTGTTGCCGTGCACCCCACCCCGACCGGTCGACGATCTGCCGGACCTATTCATCGACGAACAGCCAGGCGACGGGCAGGGGGTTTGAATGCGATTTGAAGCCAGCGAGAAATGCCGCAAGGCTCTCACAGGAGAGCAGGGCAAGAGTCTGGACAACATCCTCGGGCTCATTTCCGACATGGCGGCCACGGGTCATCTGGTGGTGAAGGACGACCGAGGGCGGCAGGTGCCTATGGGGCCGAATGACGAACAGACCGACGGCGTGGACAACACCGGGCGGGAACCGGAGCTTGAGAATCGGTG
The DNA here is from genome assembly GCA_963845325.1 of uncultured Spirochaetota bacterium. Lineage (GTDB taxonomy): Bacteria > Spirochaetota > Spirochaetia > SZUA-6 > Fen-1364 > Fen-1364. The sequence continues at coordinate 55,323 of CAWJRT010000028.1, read as the reverse complement.
AGCCTGCGGCAAACGAGCGCGACGAAGGCCCTCCCGCAGACGGTAACCAGCCTCCCGATTCCCAAGGCGACACGAGGACGGGTGACAGGCTGGACCGGGTTGAGGCGCTTGTCGGGGAGCTACTCGCGGCGGTGCGGGGCAATCTGTTCCCCGAGGTGGGCGTGGGCAAGGGCAGCCAGTCCATAAGAACCGACTTCGACTTCGACGCGAGGAAGCACCCACTGGGAAGCCGGACAAGCTGGGGCCGTGACGACGACGGCGACCCGAGAACGGAGCGGCCCTACAACGTGCGAACGGGCACACCCACGGATCAGAGCAGAGACCCTCATACGCTCGACCTTCAGGACCGGGTGTACGACTGCGGGCGGTGCTGAAAGAGCTTGCTCCTCGTGGAGACTTCGGAGCGACGAACGGGACGCCGATGGACAGCGAGGCCGCGCATGAGGTGGCGAAGGGACTGCTCGGTACCCTGTTCGGGGGCAAGCCATGAGCGACCTGGGCGGAATCACACAGATTGCGACGCCCCCGAATCCGGAGCTCGACGCGGCCACGCAGAACATGGCGGCCCTGCTCGCCGACGCACGGGACACGGGGAAGATGGACCCCTCCGCCCTCCAGGGCCTTCGAGCCGGGGTGCGGGACATGGTGAGCCTGATGCTGACTGATCCCCGCGTGTCAGCGGAGGCTCTGGAGGCCGCGGCGCGGCTCCTCACGGAGCTTGACGGCTGGTCCGCTGAGCTTTCCCAGACTGAGCCAGTGGTCGGCGGAGAGATGGCCGGCAAGAGCCTCGGTGAGATCGTCGAAGGATACACTGGGAGCCTTTCGACCGCGTGGGGCAAACCCACCCGGTGGCCCCCCGGCGGTGAGTTGGCAGGGATGTACCGGCGCGTGCGGTGACCCTCCCAGCTTGCCGTGTCCGTTCTTGAGGTGCTTTCAAGCGGACCGGCGTTGCCTTCCTTGCCCCTCGGTGCGATTGCGGACGCCCGGGGGGCTTTTCTTATGAGCTTAGCGCCGGTTACCGTGACGAAACCTGATGTTCTTCACATGATTACCCCGAAGAAACCAAAGCAAAAGTATCGGGGCCCATTTCCATGTCTTTATTGCAAGGCGACTCTGCGAGGCATGCGTACGAGGGGGCAGAGCCGGGTCGGTGTGAACACGGACGGCACCATCCACAGCTGCGAAGGCACAAGAGAGGCCGCCTGGAAGAAAGCGGCGGCGGCCAGAGAACGAAAGAGGAAGCGAGAGGAATTGCGCCTTGACCCCGCAGAGGCCGAGTTCAAGGCCGAAATAGAGGACATGCTCTCCCGCGAGTTTCTTTCTCTTCCGAAAGGGGAGCTAAACCCGGGCCTGCGAGCGGAACACGGCGGGCCTGTAGAATGTCACCTGGCGCGCCTGGCTGGCTTCTGGTGCACTTTTCAGCCGCTGTGCGCGTTGTTTTTTCGTCCCCCGCGTAAAAGGCTTGACACTCGTTGAACAGCGCGCCGCCTGTGTAGCAGTTTTGTAGCGGGACAGTGTAGAGTGCCGTTGAGTGGTGTTGTTTACCGTGCAGAGCCGCCTTCATTGGTGTAGTGCCGTGTGGAGTACCGTAGAACACGTGTTGGGTGCTTTGCACCCAGAAGGTCGGGGGTCCGAATCCCTCGCCGCCCATTTTACTGCTCAATCGAAGCATTCCATCGCCCATCACCATCGTTGATTGTCCCCGCCGCGTCATGGCGACCGCTTGGTCTGCGGTTTGACCCTGCGCAATGCCGGCTGCCTGCTCTGCCTTGTAGTGCCAGCTGTTTTCCAGTTCCGCATTCTTGCGTTGGCACACGACGACGCGCGAGGCGGGCCGTAATGCGATTTTGCTTGTCCGCTGAATTGAGCCGTGATACAAGAGGTTAGTCGTGGAGCGCCGGTGCCGGTTGGGGGCCTGCCCGATTCCACATTTCTTCAGGGAGGATTTCTTGAGCGAATCAAATTCTTTCGAAATGGCACAAGCCATTACTACTGAGTACTGCAAGGGGTGCGATCCCGCTGGAGTTCAGTATGCTCTCGAAATGGTATTCATCAAGCATGAAACTGCTTTGAAAGAACATAAGGCCACCATCTCGAGCCTTCGACAATCTCTCAGGACGCTGCGAAAAGCGCTGCAATCCCTCTATGACGAGCAGAACGGCCCCCCGCTAAGACGCACCAAGAAACGATGGGAGCGGGCGATGAAGCTTGCCGAAGCTGCACTAGGTCCAAGGGATAGATGAAGATTTTGACATGGACTCTGCAACGCGTGCCAACGCCAACCCCGTTGCGCAAGAAGGAGGAATGACTGTGAAGCTACCCCCCCAAGAAAGGAAGCCGGGCCAGTGAAGCTCCTGTACCTCGACAACGCGGCGACCTCGTGGCCAAAGCCGCCCGGAGTCCCCCGGGCAATGAGCCAGGCCATCCGTTCCGGGGGCGGCAATCCCGGCAGGTCCGGCCACGTGAAATCCATCCAGGCGGGCAGGACCGTCCTCAGGACGCGCGAGCTCCTGGCTGAGCTCTTCCACGCGCCCGATCCCTCACACATTGTTTTCACGAAGAACGCCACGGAATCGCTGAATGTCGTGCTTTTCGGCCTTCTCAGGCCCGGGGACCGTGTGCTCACGACAAGCATGGAGCATAACTCCGTGCTCCGGCCGCTCTCGGCCCTGGCCCGCTCGGGAGTCGCAGTGGAGTTCGTGGAAGCGGGAAGGGACGGTCTCGTGAACCCCCGGGAAGTCGCGGACCGGCTGCGCGCCGGCATGCGGCTGGCTGTCGTGACCCACGCGTCCAACGTGACCGGCACCGTGAATGACCTGGCTGCCATCTGCGCCGCCTGCCGGGAGCGCGGGGTGCGGCTTCTCGTGGATGCGGCCCAGACGGCCGGATGCATCCCCATCGACCTTGCTGAGGTGCCCCTGGACTATCTCGCTTTCAGCGGGCACAAGGGTCTGCTCGGCCCCCAGGGAACCGGCGGGTTGTTCGTAAGGGAGGAATCGGACCTCCCGCCTTTCACCCGGGGCGGCACAGGAAGCCTGTCAGACCGTGAGGACCAGCCCGAGTTCCTTCCGGACCGTTTCGAAAGCGGCACCCTCAACGTGCCCGGGATTGCCGGACTTGGGGAGGGGGCGGCGTACCTGCTCAAGCAAACCGTGGAAAGGGTGGCGGAGCATGACCGGTGCCTCCGAAAAGCTTTCCTTGCTGCCCTGGCCGGGGATCCGCGAGTGACAGTGTTCGGTGGAACGGAGGATATCCCCCACACCGGCGTCGTCTCGGTTGGCATCGACGGTGTCTCACCATCGGAGGCGGGGGAAGAGCTCGAGAGCAGGTTCGGCATCCTCACGCGCATCGGCCTCCACTGCGCTCCGAGGGCGCACCGGACAATCGGCACCTTTCCTGACGGGACGGTTCGGCTCGGCTGGGGGCCATTCACGCGCGAGACGGACATGATGAGGGCGGCCCGAGCCATCCGCGCGCTCGCGGGGGGCAGGTGATCGTGCGCGGGCGTGCAGCGTCCCGGGAGACGCTGGACGGGCTTCTGACCTTTTTCGGGTCCTACCACGCCCTCAGGGCGGAGAGCGTGCTCAAGAAGGCCGGCCATTCCGTCCGACTCGTCCCCGGCCCGCGGGCAATCAGCCCGAACTGCGGTGTCGCACTCCGCTTCGCGCTCGAGCGGAAAGATGAGACCGCAGCGCTTCTGCGGCAGGGCTCCGTTCAGTACGAGGCGATCCACCACTACCCTGAACAGCCGGAACACGATCGAGACCCCAAAAAAAGTTGACAGGCCCCGGGGGTTGTGCTATCGTTACGGCACGCTGCAAAAGGAGAGGCACGGTGAACTCGCGCGCAAAGATACTTGCAGCATTCGATCACAAAGAAACTGATTCGGTCCCCGTCGATTTCAACGGCCACCGGTCGAGCGGGATCATGGTCCGCCCGTACAAGCGCCTGCGCGACCTGCTTGGACTGCCGGTACGTCCCCTCTACATTTACGATTTCATTCAGCAACTCGCCCTTGTTGAAGATGACGTTCTTGATTTTGCGGGGGCCGACGTTGTCGAAGTCGGGCACGCGTACAGCAGGCGCGACGACTATTGGAAAGACTGGCAGCTTGAAGACGGCACGCCCTGCAAGATTCCCGCTTTCATCGATGTGAGGAAGACAGGGGAGGGAAACGTCGTCCTGGGCGACGAGGGGCAGGTGATCTGCGTGCAGAGACCGGGGTGCCTTTTCTTCGAGCAGACCTGTTTCCCCCTGTCTGCAAGCAATGACAACACTTTCGAGAGACTGCCGTATGACCTTCACCAGATCATGTGGGTCCGGCTGGGGATTCCACCTGCCCCGGCGGGTCTCGACGAAGCCGGCCTCGAAACGATGAGGGCGAACGCGAAAAGCCTGCGTGAATCGACCGACAGGGCTATTTACGCCACGTTCGGCGGCAACCTCGTGGAAATCGGCGAGTTCGCTTTTCGGATCGACAACTTTCTCTTTCTCCTTGCGGCAGACCCGAAAAGGGTGCATGCGTTTCTCGACAGGCTGGTCGAGCACCACCTGTCGAACATGGAGAAGTACCTCGGGGCAGTCGGTCCCTTCATCGATATACTGGGCTTCGGAGACGACCTCGGCATGCAGACCGGTCCGCAGTTCTCGCCGCAGATGTACCGCGAGTTCTTCAAGCCCCGTCACAAGGTCCTGTGGAACCACGCGAAAAAGCTCTGCCCGCACATCAGGATCAGTCTTCACTGCTGCGGCGGAATCTACCCTCTCCTTCCCGACATGATCGAGGCGGGGCTGGAAGCGGTCAATCCCGTTCAATTCACGTGCACCGACATGGAGCTGCCGCGGCTGAAGAAGGAGTTCGGGAAGGACATGGTTTTCTGGGGGGGCGGCTGCGACACACGGGAGATCCTGGCCGCCGGGACACCCCAGCAGATCGAAGAGCACGTCCGGAGAAACGTCGACATCCTTCGCACCGGCGGCGGGTTCGTCTTCCAGCAGGTGCACAACATCCTCGACGATGTGCCCGCGCGGAACATCGAGGCCATGTTCAAGGCGGTGAGACGGTGATCGCCCGGCGCAGAATAGTCAGCTGAAGCCAATGAGCAGCGCTGTGGTTGAGATGAAAAACATTCGCAAGGAGTTTCCCGGCGTTCTTGCTCTCGACAACGTTTCCTTCGAGCTCATCGAGGGCGAAGTGCACGCTCTCGTCGGGGAAAACGGGGCCGGGAAGTCCACTCTCATGAAGATCCTGTCGGGAATCTATCACCAGGATTCCGGGAACATATTCTACCGTGGAAAGGAGTTCAGGAACCTGAGCCCGCGTCAGATGCGGGACCTCGGGATCAGCACAATCTACCAGGAGCTCAACCTGTGCCCGAATCTCGACGTGGCGGAAAACATATTCCTCGGGAAAGAAAGGATCCGCACCGCTCTCAGGGTGCTTGACAGGAGGCACATCCACGAAGAGGCGGAAAAGTACCTCCGGATGCTCGACAGCGCCATAGACCCTTCCCAGCTCGTCGATCGCCTGGGAATCGCGGAACGGCAGATCGTCGAAATCGCCAAGGCTCTTTCGTACGAAAGCCAGGTCATCGTCATGGACGAACCGACGTCGTCCCTGACGCTGAAGGAAACCGGGAAGCTTTTCGAGGTCATCCGGCGGCTCAAGGAACAGGGAAAGTCGATCGTCTTCATCTCCCACCGGCTGGAAGAGGTGTTCTTGATTGCTGACACCGCGACCGTGCTTCGAGACGGCCGCCACATCGGCACGAAAAGCGTCCAGGACCTCGCGTACGAGGAAATCGTGAAAATGATGGTGGGCCGCGAGATCGAGAAAAAGCACGCCAAGACCGGGACCAGGGCGGAGAGGAAACCCGACGAAACTCCCCTCCTGGAGGTCAGGGACTTCACGGTGGCGAAATTGTTGAAAAACATTTCGTTCAAGCTGTACCCGGGCGAGATCCTCGGGTTTTCGGGAATCGTGGGAGCGGGTAGAACGGAGCTCATGGAAGCGGTGTTCGGGCTGCGGGGACACGATCGCGGCGAGATCTTGATACACGGCGCCCCCGCGCGCATACGGTCCGCCGGGGAGGCGATCCAGAACGGGCTCGCGATGACCAGCGAAGACAGGAAGAACAAGAGCCTGTTCCTGAACTTCAACATTCGTGAGAATGTCACGATCTCGTTTCTCGCGCGAATGACGCGCAGCGGATACATCAGCGGCAGGAAGGAAAGAAGCTTCGTTGCGCGTTTCATGCAGCGCCTGAACATCAGGCCGAATGATCCGGAGTTTCCGGCGCTCACGATGAGCGGAGGCAACCAGCAGAAGGTCGTCATCGCCAAGAGCCTTTCCACGGAACCGGAGATCCTCATCATGGACGAGCCGACGCGAGGCATCGACGTGGGAGCGAAGGAAGAGGTCTACACCATCATCAAGGCGCTGGCCGCCGAGGGAAAGGCGATCATCCTGGTTTCCTCCGAGCTGCCGGAAATCCTTTCCCTGTGCGACAGGATCATCGTAATGAACAAGGGTTCGGTTGTCGGTGAACTCTCGAACGAAGCAGCCACGGAAGAACGCATCATGGCGATGTCGGTCTGATCCCACACGAGCGAGGAATGAACATGCAGGACGCTGCACCGAAAACGGCAACGAGGCGCAGGATTGCGAATCCCCAGATCATGCAGCTATTGGGGGTGTTGGTCGCCTTGATCGTTCTCGGCGTTGTTTTTTCCGTGGCCTCGAAAGGCAGGTTCTCTCACCCGGAGAACCTCCTGACGGTGGCACGACAGGTTTCCATCACAGTCATCGTCGGGATCGGTGTCACGTTCATCATGATCACCGGGAACATCGACCTGGCGGTGGGGTCCTATCTCGCCCTTTCCGGCATCTTCCTCGCCAACATGATCCTGCTCGGGGTGCCGTGGTGGATTGCCGTCATCCTGACCATGGTGGCCCTCGGACTGCTGCAGCTCCTGGTGGGGACGACGATCGCAAAGCAGCGGCTGACCTCCCTCATCGTGACCCTGGCAATGCTCAGCATCGCGCGCGGTATCGCTCTCAGCTGGTCCGGCGGGAAGCCCGTGTACATCGAGAACGACGCCTTCATGCAGATCGGCAACGGCTACCTCGGTCCAATCCCAATTCCGGTGATCATCGCCGCTTGCGCCCTCATCATCGGCCAGTTTGTTCTGAGAAAGACGCGGTTCGGCAGGTACACCTACGCGGTGGGCGGGAACGAAGAGGCGGCACGGAGCTCCGGGATCAACGTCGACCGCATAAAGATATCCGTGTTCGTGATATCGGGCTTCCTGACGGGGCTGGCCGGTTGCGTGATGGCGGGGCGGCTGTTCTCCGGCAGCCCGGTTGCCGGGCAGGGCTTCGAGCTGGACGTCATTGCCAGCATCGTCATCGGCGGTACGAGCATGAACGGCGGGCTGGGCAGCATGATCGGCACCCTGATCGGGGCGTTCATGGTCGGAGCGATCAACAACGGGCTGACGATCCTCGGGGTGGAGTACTACTACCAGCTCATGGCGAAGGGAATCATCATCTTCCTCGCCATCCTGATCGACCGCTGGACCAAGAACGTCAGGGGCTGATGATAAAAGCAGGTACTGGTTGTGCCTGATGTTTCCGGTCTCGTGCATCTTAATGAGGAATTGGAGGAGGAGAAATGAAGAAGATTCTTGTCATTTTCATCGTCTTGATTGCTGCCATCAGCTTTTCCGTGACGGCCGCCCCGAAGGTAGGAGTCGTCCAGATCACGCTGGAACACGAATACCAGCTCATTCTGCACCAGGGGTACATCGACAAGGCCAAGGAGATGGGGGCGGAGGTAACGTTCTCCATCACGGAGATGAGCCCCGAAAAGACGGTCACGGCGGCGGAAAACCTGATTGCCGGCGGCGCCCAGGCCATCATCTGCGCACCCGGGGATCCGGCCAGCTGGAAAGCGGTGCTGGCGATGTGCAAAGAGCACAACGTGTACTGCCTCAACGACGGATCGCCCCAGCCGGAAGGACCGGATCACGTGGCGTTCATCGGCACGCAGAGCTACTCCGGCGGCCAGAAAGCCGGGCAGTTCGCGGTGAACTGGATCAACAAGAACATACCGGCCGGCAAGAAGGTCGTTGTTGCCCACCTCACACTGCCGACATTCACCGACTGCGTGCAGAGGAACAAGGGGTTCGCCGAGTATCTGAAAGCGAACATGAAGCGCCCCTATGAGATCTACGATGACGTGGGATCGGGCACCCGCCAGGGCGGTTTGACCGCCATGGAGAACCTCCTCCAGGCGCACCCCGACATCAACGTCCTGTTTGGCTGCAACGACGATTCCGCCCTCGGGGGGATGAGCGCGATGCAGGCCGCGGGGAAGAAAGACGCGGAAAACCTCGTCATCGGGTTCGACGGCGCCCTGAAGGGCTTCCAGGAAATCATGAAGGGCGGCATGTTCCGCTGCGATATCGCGCAGCAGCCCTACCTCTATGCGAACATGCTGATGGAGAGAGCCGTGAAGCTGATCACGGGCAAGGCGAAGCTCGCTGACTACGTCAAGGAAGGAACGATCCTCATCGACACCCCTGTTGTCACAGCAGCCAACGCGCAGGAGTGGTACGACAAGTACGCCAAGCTCATGCCCAAGAAATAGGGCAGGTCTGAAAAACGGCACGAGACCGGAAACATGAAGCACAACCAGCTCATTCGCGTGATCAGCAGGAACAAATGGCTCGTTCTTCTTCCCCTGTGCGTCGTCGGCCTCGGAGCCGTTGTCCTGCAGCACCCCGGGACAGAATCGGTTTCAGTCCAGGCAAATCACGTGGTGGACTTCGTGAAAGGCCAGTACCGGCTCCTGGCCGAAGGGAAGTACACGGAGTTGTCCGGCAGCGTCGTGGAGGGACTCTGGAATGGCAAAGCGCGGAACTTCGTCCCGGGCGGGATGATGGATCGGGGGGAGTTCGCGCGGCAGATGGAGGACGACCTTGGAGTGGGGGCCTGGCGCCTCCGGTTCGTCACCCTCGAGGCAGTGGGGTACTCCGTGGTGGACAGGAATGCGTTCGGTGCCCTCCTGGCACGGGAGAACCAGGTCCTGGACCAGGTTGATCCATCGAAAAGCATCGACCACGTGTTCGTGGTGAAAATGGCAGGGCACAACACGGGGCGGTGCTCGATCGTGGAATGGGAAAGGCCGGTTCCGGTCGTCCAGAAGGACGGCGCGTACATCATCCTCATGAGAGGCGCCCCCGAGGTGTACTCCCTGGTCCACAACGAGGAGTGGTTTCTGCCGACCAGGTTCTGAGGGACGCTCGCTGAAGCCGTCAGAACAAGCCCTTGAGCAGGAAAGCGACGAGCCGGAAGTAGATGAATATGCCGGCGTAGAATCCCAGGAAATACGTGCCCGAATCCAGTCTCCCCTGCCCGAGAAGGACGTGGTGGCGGAGCGGGCACCCCCCGGACAGCGTGGACACGAAGCCGATCAGCAAGCCCCCCACTACTGACGCGACCCCGAACGCGCTGAACGCGGCGTCGGTGAGCGCGGGGTAGCGGGGATCAAGGACCCCGGTCAGTCGAAAGACGAGAACCACCAGCCAGGTGGTCGCGAAAAAAGCCATCAAGCCTTCGAGAAGCGCCGTGTCACGGACGATAAGGAAGTCACGGAACCCTCCAACGAAGCACATCCGGGAGTTCTGGCCAAGAAATCCCGCAAGGAAGCCGACGGCCAGAAACGCCAGAGAGATGATGACCGCCATGTCAGGCCCTCCGCTTCATGACGAGCACCGCCAACGCGATGCCCGCGAACAGGCCGGCGGCGGCGAGAAAACCGAGGGTGTCGCCGAAGGCGGTCCGCAGGATGATTCGCGTCGGGCAGCTCATGATCACCAGGCCGAAGATCGAGACAAGCGCCCCGCAGAGAAACATGAGGAGGGGATTGGACTGGCTGCTGAGCTTGAACTCCGCGTTGCTTTTCGACGCGACGAACGATCCGGCGACGAGTCCGATCGGGGTCAGGACCAAGGCCTGTGACGCGAAACCGGGGGAGTCCATCTGGAATTTCCCCAGGTGGTTGACGATCCAGCTGAACAGGTCGCGTGCGTGGCAGACCGTGCAGATGCCGTACGCGAGGGGAATGTCGTTCCGGAAAGCCAGCTGCAGCGCCGCGGCGGCAAGGGCAACGGCGACCCCGAAGAAAATCGGGGATCTCTTCAGCATCACAGCCCTCCATTCCGCAGCGAGACGGCCAGCCCTCGCGCCGGCGGTACGAGCGGGACAAGGTAGGCCTGCAGAGAGTGGTACAGGTCGGGTTTCCCCTTCCAGGGCCTGTTGACAGGGGAATTGTGACGATCCAGCTGCGGGTACCAGCCGCCTCGCCGATGATCGATAAAATGTCCGTCGACGAAGTCCCAGAAGGTCCTGTACCACCGCTCGTACAGCGCATCACCGGTGACTCCCGTCAGGACGGCCGCTGCGCCGATTGCCTCTGCATGGGTCCACCAGTAGCGGTCCCGGTTGAAGGGGCGGCCATCGAATTCCACGGTATAGACGAACCCCCCGGTCCGCGTGTCCCAACCTTCTTGCACGGCAAGCGAGAACAGGCGGCGTGCTGCCGGGAGCATCCAGTCCTCGCTATCCTGCGGTCCGAGCCCTGCTCGCAGCTGGAGGAGCAGCCGTGCCCACTCCAGCCAGTGCCCCACGATCGACCCGTAAGGCCAGAAGTGGCTCTCGGGATCGTCGCGGCCGAATTCGCGGTCGATCTCCCACCGGGTGGTGTAGTGCTCGGCAAGGCGCCATTCGTTCGCGGCCGTGAGGTCGCGGATCAGCCGCGCCGCGATCCCTTCCGCGCGTTCCAGGTAGGCGTGTTCGCCGGTCGCGTCGGCCGCGGCCATGAGCGCCTCGACGAAGTGCATGTTGGAGTTCTGTCCCCGGTACGGGGCGGGGCCTTCCCAGTCTTCCGCGAACTCGTCTGCGAGCAAGCCTTCCGGGCCCGATCGGAAGCGCTTCTCCAGGATCGACCACGCGTCGCGGAGCAATTCCTCGCCGCCGGGGCGTTCCGCGACCGTGGCGCTGGAGGCCGCGAGGAGCACGTGAACATGACCATAGGCCTGCTTACGGTGATCGCTTCCCTCGCCCCGGCCGGCGACCCAGTAGTACCCCCCGTGAACCGGGTCGAGGTGAATGGACCTCAGAGAACGGATGCCGTGATCGACCAGGGGCGCCGCACCCGGGTGGCCCAGCAGGTGAGCCAGTGCGAAAGTGTGAGTCATGCGGGTCGTTGTGACGAGGTGGCGTCCCGGATCGTCAAACGGATGACCGTCGTCGTCGAGCTCGAAGAACCCACCCCGGGGATCCAGGACGGCGCGCTGGTAGAAATCGATGAGCCGATGCGCTCCCGCGATCAGCCATTGTCGATGACCGGGATTGAGCTGCCAACGGGAGCTCACCGCGGGCGCGCCCTCCATGTTGTAACTCATCATCGCTTCATTCTCCCTTCGTTCATGATTGGCGTCGTATGCTTGGCTGTCTCTACTCTGCGCGGATCTTCGCGATCCACTTCACCCAGCGGCCTCCGTAAAAATCCTCGGCGACCAGACGAACGGGATACCCGTGGTCCGCCGGGAGAGTTTCACCATTTACCTTGACTGCAAGAAAGAGGAGGTGTTTCGTCGCTTCCTCACGGCTGAAGTTTTCGGTGTATCCATCGTAGGATTCAAAAGAGACATGGGTGAAGTCAGGCCGCACCCTGGCGTTCTTGAGCAGCACCGAGAGCGGCACACCCTCCCATTCCAGGTAGCCTTCAAAGACCCCAGGGCAAATGAGGAGGACCTTCTTCTTCACCATTGGAAGCGCCAGAAGATCGGCATAGCCCAGAGACAGGGCGTGTTCCAACCCCTTTCCCGTCACCGTAAGCCGCCACGCAGAGATGTCCGGGATCCTCTGCGGAGTGCCGGTGGCCTGAAGCTGGTCGATACGATCAAGAGGCAGATCGCTCGGGTCAATCTTTCCAGGGTCCATGGCGATGATGCTGCCTCTTGGCGTATTCGGCGCCAGCTTCTCTTTTAGCGCTGATTGAGCAAATGCCACGATTGGGATGAGCATGAGCGTGGCAGCGGTGATTGATATTCGCATACTCGCCTCCCTGGCTGACAGCCGCCAGCCCACTATAGACGGGTCAACTCAGTGGTACCAGCCGTATTTTTGGAGAGTGCTCAACATCACCTTGTAGTTCATGGGCGGAACACCGGAATGAATTGTGTTGCTTGAGGAGAGGATGTAACCGCCTCCCGGCGCGCCGTTCTGGATGCACTCCCGCACTTCGCGGATTATTTCTGCCTCGGGGCCGCTGGCAAGAGGGCCGGTGCAGTTCACGTTGCCCTTGAGACAGACGCGGCTTCCGTACCGTGCCTTGAAAGTCGCCCAGGTCCAGCCCCGCGGCCGGGTCGACCGGGTCGATGCAGTCCACGCCACTGTCTATCCACCAGTCGATGACCGGCGTGATGTCACCGTCACTGTGCTTGATCGTGAGATAGCCGAGGGACTTGTATCCCTGGACGACGCGCCGGAACCGCGGCGCGATGAGCCGGAAGTAGACCTCGGGGCTGAGGAGGAGGCCGGACTCGTTGGCAATGTCGTCGGTCATCGCGACGACCGGCATTCCATAGCGCTGGCGGGCGATCCGCGCCAGCTCGAGGTTGAAATCCACCACCCGGTCAAGGAGATCGGCAAAGTGGCCTTCCTCGATCATCATGCTGATCAGGCAGTTCTCATAGCCGAGGATCTCCCTCATGTCGGAGAACCCGTCGCGCAGGTTGAGGATGATCGCACGCGTACCTTCGAATCTGCGCAACGCCTTCTCCAGTGAGGCGAATCGTCCCGGTGCGTCAGGCGGTGGAAGAGCGAACTCCTCCTGTCGCGTGATGTCGGGCACGGGATAGTCGACTGGCTGCGGCGAGGGCCTCGCCGGTGATCCGCCGTGTCGTGCCCCATTCGTCGATGTAGTCGGTATTTGTTAGTGAACCTCCGCGCGTAGTCAGCGCGGATATTCACTCCGTCGATGTCGAGGACTTCGACGGCTTCGAGAATGTCCTCCGTTGCCGCGAGCTCTCAGCGTCACCTTCTTGTCGATGAACCACTCGAAAGTGGGCACGCGGTCCGGCTGCCGCCGTTGCAGCGCGGCGATGATTCGTTCGTGTCCGTTCATGTCGTTTCTGCTCTCCGTAGGGCGGTATTTTCTGCAGGGCCTCGAACACCTCGCGCTCTCTGTCAAAGAGACCGCGATAGATGTCAACGTACCGCGCGTAGTGCGCGGTTTTCCTTCCATCAGGCTCATAGGTCCTGGTTGCCGCTGAGAATCGAGCGGCTTCGCGCGCGGGATCGTCGATAAACTCCCACGGCGCTGCCGGCCAGCAGGATGTCCCCGAGCATTGCGTAATCATCGCGCGACGAGGCGGGCGTAGCGGACGCCCATGACGTCGGCCTTGATCTGGTTCCACAGGTCGGAGCGTGCGCCGCCCCCGATGACCCTGATCTCGCCGAAAGAGACCTCGGGGTAGTTCTCCCGCATGACGGCCAAGCACGGCGGCGTACTCGTACGCGAGGCCCTCCAGGAGAGCCCGGTAGAAGTGCTCCTTGCTGTGAAACCAGGACTGGCCGAGCCACATGCCGCGGATCGCGGGGTCATTCGGATAGCTGCGGCCGCCGAAGAGCCCCAGCGCAATCAACCCCTCGGAGCCCGGCGGCAAGGCCTTCGGCCTTGGCGGCAAGGATGTCGAATGCGCTGCCGCCTTTCGCGGCAGCCTCCCTCTTTTCCTCCGCTCCGAATGTGTCGGCAAACCATGCGTGGGTGAGCCCCGACCCGTTGAGGAATACGCTCGGGAGAAACAGGCCCGGGACGGGCGAGGGCAGGTTTTCCAGTGTCCGGTGCGCTGTATCTGGCACGTAGCGGTCAATGCACAGGCTGAGTGCGCCGAATGACGCGGACTCGTCGATGACGAGACCAGGGCTCACAATCCCTGCGCCGAGTGCCCCGGCGGGCTTGTCTCCAGCCCCGGCGACGATTGGCGTTCCTGCCTGGAGGCCGCATTCAATCGCCGTCTCGAGCGCGAGCCTTCCGATCACCGCGTTGGAAGCAACGATCCGGGGAAGACGCGCCATGTCGATGTCGAACCGGCCGCAGAGATCATGCGACCAGGAGTCGCGCCTGAGGTCAGCTATCCCTGTGAAGTTCAGGTAGGTACGATCGATGAAGGCGTCATCAATCTCGATCCCGCCCAACTTCGCGGCAATGTATCCGCCGATGACGACGAACTTCGCCGCTCTTGCGTACAACTCGGGAAAGGCTTCCTTCCACCAGATTATTTTGGCGCCAAGCACAGGAAGGTTTGTCCCCGACAGCGATAGAATGGCTTCGCAGGCGACTTTCTGCATGGAAATGGCGTAGGGCATGAACCGGTTGTCCGAAACGATCGACCAGTCGGTGACGGGCCGCCAGTGTTCGTCCACACCCATGGCACCGCCCATGGCACCGGACACAGCTATCGCTGCAACGGAGCGCCTCTGCACACCAGATGCTGCAACAGCTTCTCGAAGGGCATCGCGTGCGAGGTCGTACATCTCGTCCGGGTTCTGGACGAATACTCCAGGGGCGGGTTGTTCGGAGGGCGCGTGTCGAACGGCCGCTGCCTTTCGTCCGCCATCCTTGTCATAGACGCCTGCCTTGATGAAGCTGACGCCTGCATCAATCGCGATAAGATATCGTTCACTCACGTTTATCCCGCCAAGACATATTGTGGACTGTCCACAGAATACGATATCCTACACTCTACAAAGTCGTCATGTCAATCTTATGGATGGAATGCAATATTGGACATAAATATCTATCCCAAAGGTAGATAGGAGTCATCTTGTATTGGACCTGGCTTTGACTTTGTGGTATGGTGGATATGCCAGAATTCAGCTCAAGGAGACAAGAATGGAAATGATGAATGCTGTCATGTACTACGCAAAAGGTGATGTGCGCTACGAAAGAATACCGCTTCCCTGCTGCGGTCCTGGAGAGTTGCGGGTGAAAATCGACGCGTGCGCCGTGTGCGGCTCCGATTTCAAGACTTTCAACAACGGCAATCCGCGGATGAAGCCACCCATAGTCATGGGCCACGAGTTCACGGGGTTGGTCGAAACTGTTGGAGATGGCGTGTCGGGCTTCGCAATCGGAGATCGGATCGTGATGGCTACTTCTATTTCCTGCGGCGAGTGTGCGTACTGCAGGAGGGGGTGGACCAACCTCTGCATAAAGTTGGATCCAATGGGATTCTCGTACCCGGGTGGCATGGCGGACTTCCTGATCGTTCCCGCCGCAGCAATCCGCAACGGGCATGTAGTCAAGGTTCCGAAAGGCATCGCTTCCGAACATGCGGCCCTTGCCGAGCCCGTGAGCTGTGCAGTGAACGCCGTCGAGAACTGCGGGATCCAAGGGGGAGAAACGGTCGTCGTGGTGGGAGCGGGACCCCTGGGGATCCTCAACATGTACGTCGCGCGCAAATACGGGGCCGCGAAGCTCATTCTTGCGCAGAGGGCTGGGAGCAGATTTGCCCAGGCCGCGGCTTTCCCATGCGACCGATTGGTCAACACCAGCGAGGAAGACCTGACGGCAGTCGTGCGGTCTGCGACGGAAGGGATCGGCGCGGATGTGGTGATCGTTGCCGCTCCCGAGGCGTCGGCGCAGGAGCAGTCCCTCGACCTGGTCCGAAAGCGCGGGAGCGTCTGTCTCTTTGCCTCGCTTCCAGCGGGCGCGAGCATGCTGTCACTGGACAGCCGGAAAATCCACTACAACGAGCTGCGCGTATGCGGTGCCAGCGATTCAACACCGGCGCACGTCGCCAGGGCGGTCACGCTCCTTGCGCAACCAGATTTCCCTGGCGACAAAATCGCCAATCCAATCATGGGGCTCGCTGACATCCAAGAGGCCTTCACGACAATGGCTGCGAGGCGCGGGATGAGGGTGGTGCTGCGGCCAGAGTGACTGTCCGCTACTCCTGCAGCTCGTCGACGCGGCAGGGCACGTCGATTCTCTCACCCTTGCGGCCGACGATCGTAACAGTCCGCGCATCTTTGCGGAGGATGTCGCTCACCCCCTGGAAGCTCTTTGCAACCGGGATCGTTCCCATGATCAGCCTGAAGTCCTTCGGGATGTCTTTGTGAAAATCGACGAAGGTCTTGTAGCCTTTTTCTGATAGTTGATTGGCCTCGATGCTCGGCTTGATCCCCATCCAGAAATAGCCGGTCATCTCTTCCGCGCCGAGCACGCCGGTGGCGCGACCGTTGAACGGTGCCGAATAGCGGCCGCCGTCGCACATCCAGAAAATCGTCTCCGAAAACACCCGAGGGTTCTTCAGCTGAAAGTACAGCAGGCCCCTCTCCGGGATGGTCACGGAGGTGAATGCGAAATCCCGTGCCGGATCGTTCACGAACATGACCCCATCTTCGTGTCCCCGCCGCAGGGGATAGCGGCTCAGGTCGGCGAATCCTCCATATACGGTCGGTACCCTGGTCCGATCAGCAACGAGGACGTTCGGAACCAACAGACCGTAGCCCTTGTTCTCGGGAATATCGACTGGAACGGGGAGCGTGAACCCCTCAAGGGGGGGAGAAAGGTCGATGATGGCCGAGCCTGGCGTCTCGGGGCACTGCAGTGTAGGATGATGGGCAACGGGGGACTTGAGTGTCAGTCCGCGAACGAGGTGGCGCTGGTAGATCACCGGCTCGCCATCAATGACGCGCAGGGTCTTTTCGACCTCGCTGCCAGGTTCGTCGAGATCCATCTTCAGCACCAGGGCCGTCTCGCCTTTCTTTTCGTCCACGCGGACGGGTTCCCAGCAGTCGTTGGCCGTGCGGCCATGAAGGAGGTATTTTGTCCCACCAACCGGCTCGACGTTTGACCCGTAGGGAAGGCAGAAGAAGTCCCCGCGGAGCAGGCGGATGATCCAGTCGGCGTCCTCCATGTACGGTTCCTTCCACCATGGCGCCGTGTAGAAGGGGGCGAGCGTCTCCCCCTTTCCCTTGAACTCGGCCGTCAGATGCCCCCCCTGCACGGTCACGAAAACACGCACCATGTCGCTGGCCAGCGAATAGCAGGGCTGGCCGCAGATGGTCGCCATGCGTTTCATAGAACCTCCTTCTCTGTCTGTTCGGTCAACCGACGACGAGTCTCATCCCGAGGTACCTGCACGCCTCGCTCACCCGGGGCGCCAGCTGCCCGTGGACGATGCTGACGTGATGAACGAAGCCTTCCTCCACGACCGTCCGCAGCATTCGTTCCCGATCCGGCACCGCTACCCAGCCCCACGAGCCGCGCATGCTGTCGTCGCGTGCGACCATTTGCCCGTCGACGTGGAGCAGCTTGAACTCGCCGTGATGTTCCACAATCCTGTTGGCGGAGACCGGACCCGGCCGGACGGAAAGCTCGGAAGTGGCAAGTGCTCCCGCGAATCCCTCCTCAAAGGAGCAGTGACCTCGAAGCGAGGCCCGGGCGCCGTCTCTGGCAAGCCCTGCCGGCGCGTTTCCACAGTGCCAGGCGAGGAAGAGTTCCTTTTCCTCCGGATGCAGCATGAGAATGTCCGCCAGCCAGGGCACCCGGCCTTCGTCGGCGAGCCACTTCTGGAAAAGCATCGAGAGAGCGCCGAGGGTGTCCCCTTCGCAGGCCACCGGCAAACCAAGTGTCGACACTCGCCCGTTTGTGAGGCAGGGCGTGAGTCCGATTCGCTCCTGGATGGCCGACCAGCACTGAATTGTCAGTGCGTCAAGCCGGTACTCCTCGGCCCAGCGAAGCATGACAATCTCAAGCTTGGCAAGCCTGGCTATCTCGGCAGCAGCGCAGCCGGGTGAAAAGGCGGCCTGGATCTCCCGAACGATCTTCCCTACACCTGGATCGGTGTCCGGGATGCCTGAGATGTGGTGCTCGAGGTCGATCAGATTCAGCGGCACCGTCTTCGCTCCGTACCGCTCCAGCAGCAACCCTTCGTTGAAGATGCAGACTTCGAAATCATAAGGCCGGAAACCGATCATTCCGACCCTGGCGCCATGGAACCTTCGCACGACATTGCAAACCCGGGCAAATGAGGAAAGCTCACCGGGGAGCCGAGAATCTTCCGGATCGAATACGCCTGCGAAAGTGAAGGGGATGTTCCGTTTATGCAGCCCGTAGGAAATCGGCAGCATCCCACCAACCGATGCCCCCTCGAGAAACCCGCCCTGCGGCACCGGTTCCTTCATTGCCAGAAGAAGCACGGGCAGTTCCGCAAAGCGCTCCACGATGGCAAGCGCAGATTTTTCGTCACCGTAACCGAGCACGGCAAGCACGATCCCGTCCAGCCGATGCTTTTCGAAGAGCTCCACTGTTGCCCGGGCGTCCTGCTCGCCGGACACGAGGCCGCCCGGGGCTACCTCCTCCGTCGGTGCGACAATCTGCACCCCTGCCAGCCCCGAGAACGCGCGCAGCAGCCGTGCCCGGCGGTCAAGAGAAAAGTTGCGATCCATGACTCCCCGATGCGCCGGGATGAGGCCAAGCCTGATTGTTTCCATTCCCCTTCCTCTCAGAGTGATGCGCGCTGATCAATGAACCGCTGCATGCTCTCATTGCTGTCGCACCGCACAACGGAAATCCCTGCGCTTCTGCAGAACGCCTCGATCTCAGGGGTCGCGTCGCCGCCGGTCAGGCACCCGTGATTTGAGGGTGACGTCGCGTACAGGAGGTAGGGGTCAGTCCCGAAAGAGATCTGCGTCTGGGGCCATCCCGGCGCGCGGTCGATCCTCTGCGCATTGCGCGGCACTTCGCCTGCGCCAAGGTACATGAAATATCGCCCCTTGACCCTGAAAAGGCGCGCATAGGTGACCTTGCCGCCAGGAGTCACGTAAGAAACCGAGCTGCCCGACTTGCCGTGCAGTTGAGGCATCAGGCTTACCTTCGAGAGGGATGTTGCCGGGTCCGATGACCGGCCTGCCCACCACACCGAAGAAGATCCGCAATTGGACAGGAGCATCGAGTCCTTGCGGAACCAGATCGTGTCGCCGAAGAGCGGGGGCACGGAAGGGTTGATCTGGTGCAGCATGACCATTGTCAGGAGCGCCTTGAGGTCCCCCTCGCAGGCCACGGGAAGTGTATCGCGCGGCCCCTCGTTGTCTTCACCGAAGGGGAGAAAGCCGGGAATCAGGCAGAGCGTGCACCCGACACAATCGGTTGAGACCTCGAAGTGGCACTTCACTGACACGCCCAGGATGTCCTCGTCCTTCAGAGAGGAGAGGCGATCCCTGGCCGCGAGATAGTGCCCTGCGGAGAAACGCAGCACCTCCTCCGTGAGCATTTTCCCGTCAGGCAGGATGGACACCCCGTTCCGGCGCAGCCAGTCGATGAAACGGCTTATCCTCACCGGGTCGTCGCGCAGGAGGGCACGGGCGCCTTCCACGAGGACCATCTCCTGCTCGATCAGGATCTCCTTGATGAAGCGGTTTTCCAGGGCCGCCTCGTCGTCCCTCGTGCAGGGGACGTCGGCGCCGAAAGCGCCTCCCCACATGAGGAGCCTTCCTCGAGTCATCTTCCGCAGCGCTCCCGCACCCCTGGCCCACTGGGCGAGCCTGTCTTTTTCCGTGTCGCGAAAGCGTTCGATCAGCAGGCAATTCCTGGTGTGCGCGTCCTCCACTATGCTCGCTGCCGCCGCCCCCGCGGTCACTTCTCCGACGCTTTGCGAATCCGTGCTTGCATACAGGGCAGAGGGAACATCGAGCCCCGCCACGAGTGACGAAATAAGTGAGATTCGGGGCCATTGTGCGACGCTCATCACAAGGCAGTCGATCTTCGCATTGCGCAGTGCATCGACGCAGAACTCCAAGTCGCGTGCCGTGCTGATACCGTAACGGTCGTGCGTGCCTTTCGCACGCAGTTCGTCCAGGGGGTGGATCACGTCGAAGCCGGCGCCCTCCAGCGTCGAGCGGAGAGCGTCGTGCTCCTGGCGGACGAACCGCTCGCGCTCCTCCGTGGAAGCGTAAACCGGCGCATGAGAGAAGGCAACGACTCCCGCCCTGACCCTGCTTTCCTTCATGCGTTTCCTCCATGGACGCGGCCGCCGGCGGCTTCAGCCCAGGCTGAACTCCTCCGGTCCTTCTTTCAACGTATGCGATTTCTGGATTGGACCGAGCCGGTTGTGGAACTCATATGCATCGCCTCGATAGATGACCTCGGCGAAATAAAGGGGCTCGTCGTTTCCGCCTCGTGCCATGAAAAACATGAGAAAGCCGGGAGTGCCCTGGGCCACGCCAAGGAGGGTCGCGTTCTGGCCCCCGACCACGATCGTGCGGATGGTCTCTTCAAGCGTAGAGAACTTCTGCTGATATTTCTTTGTGAGCATATCGTACACTGAGACCCTCACGTCCTCGGGCGACAGGCCGGGAAGGATTTGGAGGCGGAAGAAATGGCGCTCGAGGATCATGGGAACGTCGTCGGCCAGCCGGAGTCTTTCGACAACGGCAATCTCCTCGCCTTCGGCGGCAGGAAAACGGGCTGCGACATGTGTCGGAAGGTCGTCGGTCGTCGTCCGGACAAAGCTGAGCAACCGGGTTGACGGTCTTTTTCCCGCTGCCAGGGTCCTGTTCGTGAAGCTTGTGGAAACGCCCGAAAAACTGCTGTCCTTTGTCGTGTCTTCTACGAAAGTCCCGATTCCCTTCCGGAATGAGAGCACTCCTTCCGCGACCAGGTTGGAGAGCGCCTTGTTGGCGGTGACGCGGCTGACATCAAAGCGTTCCGAAATCTGCCGTTCCGTGAGAAACTTGTCGCCCTCTCGAAACTCGTCGCTTTTCGTCAACTCTTTGAGAATCTGCTTCAGCTGTACGTAAAGCGGGTTTCGTACAAGTTTCCGCGAAGTCATGTCACGTATTCTGGCATGATCACCATACCACCTTACTGGCAGAATAACGGATGTTTGCCCTCATGTCAATTATCATTTTATGAGAATATTTCCTTATTTAGTAAAAAAATACAATCAATTACAATAGCCAAGAAAAAAGTTGACACCACGCCAGGGCTGAGTTACAATCATTTGGCTTGTGGGCAGTCCACCTTTCATGGGGAAACCTCAAGCGCCAATCAAGGGATAAGGAGGAAAAGGAAATGGCGAAGAAAAGTATCGTTTTGCTGCTCGCGGTCCTTGTGGCCCTGAGTTGCGCCGTAACAACAGGGGCACAGGCGAAGCCCCACGCGGATCAGCTCTATGTCGAGGTGAGCGCGCTCAACAGCCTCGAGTATTTCTACGATCACAAGGAAGGCATGAGGCTCGTCGGCGAAGATCTTGGCGTGAAAACCGAGTACACTGGACCTGCTGATTACGATATGAACGCAGTCGCCGCCGCCATCGACAATGCCATCGCCAAGAAAGCGGCCGGCATCGTCCTGGTGGGCTGGGAAGAGTCCCTGAACGGCGCCATAAAGAAGGCCGTTGACGCCGGCATTCCCGTTGTCACCTGCGATGCAGACCTGCCGACCTCGGCTCGCGTTGCATTTGTCGGCACCTCCAATTACACTGCGGGCCAGGACCTTGCGAAGTGGTGGATCAAGAAGCTCAACGGCAAGGGCAAGATCGCGCTGGTGGGCATGCCCACGCTCTCCAACATCCGCGACAGGATCGAGGGGATGAAGAACGTGTTCGCCACTTCACAGATCCAGATCGTCACCATAGGTGACAGCAAGACTGACTCAGTCGGGGCTGCCGGCACTGCCACTGCCATCCTCCAGAAGTATCCCGACTTGAGCGGAATGATCGGCGTTGACTCGCACTCGGGCCTTGGTATCGGGACCGCGGTACGAGAAGCGGGCAAGGCCGGCAAGATCATCGTCACTGGTTGGGACAGGGACAACTCCCTTCTTGAGCTCATCGACAAGGGCGTTGTGCAGGGCACGGTTGTTCAGCGCACGGCGCTGATGCCCTATTACTCAGTGATGATCCTTTTCCAGATGTACAACTCGAAGGTGGCACTCACGTCAAACGACAAGGCTGCAGGGATCAACAACATTCCCGGTTTCATCGATACAGGGATCATGATCGTGGAAAAGGACCAGGCGAAGAGCTTCATCCGCAAGAAATAGGAAGAACTGCGCATGACAGTGCGGCCCGTTCGGGAAGAACGGGCCATTTTTTACATGATGGAGCGGAAGCGTGGCGAATATAATCCTTCAGACACGCGGGATTTCCAAGACATTTCCGGGGGTGAAAGCGCTCGACAAGGTTGAGTTCTCCCTGGAAGAAGGGGCGGTCCATGCCCTTGTCGGGGAGAATGGCGCGGGCAAGAGCACTCTCATGCTCACCCTTGGCGGGGTTTACCGCCCGGACAGTGGGGAGATCATTCTGGAAGGCGTCCCCGTGTCCTTCTCATCTCCGCACGACGCCAATCAGGCCGGCATAAGCGTTGTCTACCAGGACCTGAGTCTCGTGCCCAACCTCAGCGTCGCGGAGAACATTTTTGCCCGGCGACAGCCGGTGCGCGGCGCGAACCTCATAGATTGGGACGCGCTGCACGCGAAGACCACCGAGCTGCTCACGCTCTTCGGTTCCGGGCATATCGACCCGCGCATCCCCGTGAGGGAGCTTTCCATCGCGAAACGGCAGGTCGTGGAGATCCTCAAGGCGATGTCGATCAACCCGAAGATCCTCATCCTGGACGAGCCTACCTCCTCCCTCACCGAAGTGGAAACACGTGAGCTCTTTGACAACATTCGCAAGCTCAAGGAAAGACGAATCTCGGTCATCTACATCTCACACCATCTTTCCGAGATCTTCGAAATCGCCGACACGGTCACTATCCTTCGGGACGGACGGAACGTGTGCGATGCCCGCGTCTGCGACATAGACGAGGATTTTCTCATCACGAATATGGTGGGCCGCAAGATCAGCAACATGTACGGCGAACCGCTCGATCGTGGCGGCGCTTCCGTCCCGCGTGTTCGAGGCGGAGGGTTTGATGCGTGAGCCCTCGTTCCGAGACATCAGCTTCCACGTCGACGGCGGAGAAATCGTGGGCTTCGCGGGCCTCGTCGGTTCTGGGCGCACAGAGCTGGGACGAGCCATATTTGGCGCGGAGCCGCCGCAATTCGGCATCATGAGGTTGAAAGGCCACCCCGTCGCTCCTCGTTCGCCTAAACAGGCCATGAGCGCTGGCCTCGGCTATCTGACGGAAGACCGAAAGACCCAGGGCCTTTTTCTGGACTTCTCCATCCAGGAAAACCTGGTTTCCAATCACTTGAACGACTTCTCCGGATCTCTTCTCGGATTCCTCCACCGCAGGAAGATGGAGGAGTTCGCGAAAAAGAGCATCGGTGATTTTCACATCGTGGCGCCGGGGCCCGCCCAGGTGGTGAACAACCTCTCAGGCGGGAACCAGCAGAAGGTGCTCCTCGGCACATGGTTCGGGATCAAGCCAAAGTTCCTGATCGTCGATGAGCCGACGCGAGGCGTGGACGTCGGGGCCAAGAGCGACATTTACGCGCTTCTGAGAAGCCTCGCAGCCCGCGGGATAGGCATCATGCTGATCTCCTCCGACCTTTCCGAGATCATCGGGATCAGCGACAGAGTCTACGTCATGCGCGAGGGAGCAATCGTCGGCGAGCTGCCACGAGGCCGCGCAACGGAGGAGAGTATCATCGCGATGGCCACCGGCCTGAAGGCAGGCAGATCCAAGGAGTGCACTGAATGAATCTCGTGAAGCGCCTCACGCGGCAGCGTGAGTTCGTCATCTTCCTGATCGTTCTCGTTGTGTTCGTCGGGATGTCTTTCGCCTCCGACGTTTTCCTCACCACGTCGAACATCCTGTCTGTGCTGCTCAGTCTCTCAATCGAGAGCGTCATGGCTGTGGGCATGGTCGTCTGCATGGTCGGCGGCGGATTCGACATGTCCGTAGGATCAGTCCTGGGATTCACGGGCATCATCATCGCTGAGCTCCTGACAAGCGGAGTTCCGGTCGTGCTCGCGGTTGTCCTTTCTCTCCTTGGGGGCGTTCTGATCGGTATGTGGAACGGTTTCATCATCGCAAAGCTGAAGATAAACCCGTTCGTGACAACCCTTTCGTCGCTTTCGATCTTCCGGGGGCTTTCCTACGTCATTACCTCGGGGCGGAACATCTCGGGTCTTCCCGACGCCTTCCAGGCCATCGGACAGCTTCGGCCGTACGGGGTGCAGCTCCCAATCGTCTACGCGGTCGTCCTCCTGATCGTCGGAGAGATTGTCCTGCGGAACTCGCGATTCTTCCGGCAGTACTACTACATCGGCGGCAATGAGCGTGCCGCTCGGCTGTCGGGAATAAACGTGGATAGGATGACGATTTTCGCTTATGTATTGACGGCATTCCTTGCGGCATTTGCCGGCATCATCTTCACGGGGCGCATGGGCTCCGCTTCCTGCCAGGCCGGAACAGGCTGGGAGCTGCGCGTGATAACCGCAGTCATCCTCGGCGGCGCCAGCCTGAAGGGCGGGTCGGGAACGGTCCTGGGGACCTTCCTGGGGGTCTTCCTGATGGCGTTGATCACCAATGCGCTCACGCTCCTGGGCGTGGACATCTATTGGCAGCAGTTCGTCGTTGGCGTTGTGCTCATCTCGGCGGTTGTGATTGATACTCTTGGCCGCATGGGCGCCACGGGGCGGGCGGCAGCGGCCTGAAATCGAGGTGCTGCGGCTTTGCGCTTGGAGTTGTCGGCAAATTGTTTTTCTGGAGGAGAAAGGAATGAAACGGAGAATCGCAAGGATCGTGGTCGCGCTGGTAGTCTTCACTGCCATCGGCGCGATGCCCCTGGTGGCGGCAGGGAAAATGGTCTTCAAGATCGGCTATTCACAGTGCCTGGCAAAGAACCCGTTTTTGATCGCCATGACCAACGGCGCCAGGAAGGCTATCGGCGAATGGGAGGCGAAGGGCTACAAGATTGACATGGTCGTCACCGACGCAGGAGACACCGACATGTCGAAGCAGGTTTCGGACGTCGAGGATCTCTTCGCCATGAAGGTGGACGGGCTTTTGATCTTCCCTGCTGCTGGAAGCAAGCTCATGTCCGACCCGATTCGCAACATGTACAACAAGAACAACATCCCTGTCGTCGTCACAGACATCGGCCTGACCAATGCGAAGTGGGCGAGCTTCATCATCACGGACAACAACCTCGGCGGCAGAATGTGCGCCGAGCTCGTGGCGGCCAACGTTCCCAAGGGCGCAAAGGTGGTCACTTTCGATGTCAACCCCGCAGCGGAGAATGTGCAGGCCCGCGTGAAGGGTTTCGAAAGCAAAGCGAAGGAACTCGGGCTTACCGTGCTTCCCGAGAAGACCCTTTCCCTTACTCTCGAGGACGGACGCAGGCTCACCGAAGATACGCTGACATCCATCCCCGACTTGGCGGCCATTTTCTATACCAGCCAGCTTGCAGCCCAGGGTGGAGTGGCCGCACTCACCGCCATGAACAACAAGACGTGCAAGGCCCTCGGCTTTGACATCGACGCCCCCTCCCTGCAAATGGTAAAGGACGGGAAGATCCTTGGCCTCGCGGTCCAGGATCCGTTCAACATCGGCTACGAAGGAATGAACCAGATGATGGCCGCCCTCACGGGCGCCCGCACCAAGGACAGCGTCAACATTCCTCCGCTCCTGGCTTCGGCCAAGAACGCGAAGGACTTTGACAACAATCCACAGGTGAAGCAGTAATCCATCAAGGGAAGAATCGGAGGGCGGCTCGCGCCGCCCTCCGATTCTGAACGCACATGAAAGCGCTCATCTCCTGCGCCCACATCTCGAAATCCTTCAAGGGCGTAAAGGCATTGACCAGCGTTGACTTCGAGGTAGTGCCGGGCACCGTTCACGGCTTGATCGGGGAGAACGGCGCAGGCAAGAGCACCCTGATGAAGATCATCTCCGGGGCCATCCCGAGCGACGGGGGGCAGATCCTTGTGGATGGCTTGCCGGTAAAGCTCGCCGGGACCCAGGACGCTATTTCGCGCAGAATCGTTACGATCTACCAGGACAGCGACCTTATCCCAACCCTCACGGTGGCGGAGAACGTGTACTTGAACCAGGAGCCTCACTTCGGCGCGTTTCCATTTATCAACCGCCGAAAGTTGCTGGCTCAGACCTGCGCGCTTCTTGAGCGCTTCGGTCTGGACATCGACCCCGCTGCCCTGGTGCGCGATCTGCCCGCCGACATGCAGAAAATGGTGCAGATCATCAAGGCGGTCTCGAAAGATGCCCGGGTGCTTCTTATGGACGAGCCGACATCGTCGCTCACCGCCTCTGAAGTGGACCTGCTGCTCTCCTTCGTACGCAGCCTTGCCGACAAGGGCGTCGGGATTGTTTTTATCTCTCACTACCTGTCCGAGGTTTTTCGCGTTTGCGACCACATCACCATCCTCCGTGAAGGGGCCGTGGTGAAGAGCGTGGCCAGGGAGGAGACGGACCTCGGGGAGACGATCCGTGCCATGATCGGCCGCACCATCAAGGAGGAGGCCGCGCGCAGCCACGCCCCGGGCGAGCAGGAGGTATTCTCCGTGCGCGGGCTGACTGTAAAGCGCCGACTCTTTGACGTATCTCTTGCCCTGCACGAGGGGGAAGTGCTCGGGATTACAGGGCTCATTGGCTCCGGGACCGCGGAGCTCGCAAAAGCGCTGTTCCGGTCCGAGGACGTAGCCGTGGAGAGCGCTGAGTACCGCATGTTCGGAAGGAAGATTACCCTCTCCGGGACAGCCTCCGCCGTGCGCCACGGGATCGCCTTTGTGCCCAACGACCGGAAGACCGAGGGCCTGTTCGGCAGGTTCTCGGTGGCGGACAACATCTGCATGCCGGCGATCGACCACTACGCCGGTGCGCTTGGCCTGCTGGATCGTGTTCGCATGGGCCTGGCCAGCAAGAAGTATATCGACGCCCTTGCCATCAAGACCCCGGGAGCAAACACCCCGGTGGAGAACCTGAGCGGGGGAAACCAGCAGAAGGTGCTCCTGGCCAAGTGGCTGGCCACTGAACCGCGTGTGCTGGTGCTGGACGAGCCGACCGTTGGCATTGATGTGGGAACCAAGTTCGAGATTCGGAAGCTCATCCGAAGCATTGCGGACCGCGGGGTGAGCGTTCTCCTCGTCACCTCGGAGATCGAAGAGCTTGAAAGACTGTGCAACCGGGTGCTTGTCCTGTTCCGTGGGCGGATCGTCCGCTCACTCGGAGCGGGAGAGATCATGAAAGAGACAATCCTCAAGGCGTCGATGGGAGAGGGCTGAAATGGAAAAGGCAGACGCACGCGGGCCGTCCTCCCGGCTGAAGGCTTTCCTCAAGGGAAGTTACAGTCTGATGCAGACCTTGGGAGTCTTTCTCGTGATGGTCGCAGCCATGTCCATTTTCCTTCCCAGCTTCATGACTGGCTTGAACCTGATGAATATCGTGAAGCAGCTGGCTGTGAATCTCATCGTCGCGGCGGGGATGACCATCATCATCCTGACGGGTGAGTTCGATATATCGGTCGGTTCGGTCGTCTGCCTCTCCGCCGTGGTAGTTGCCCGTTTTATCAACATCTGGGGAGCCGTTCCAGCCGTGGCCTTCGGCCTTGCAATCGGCGTGGGCTTCGGGTGGCTGCATGGGATCATCGTGACCAAGGGAAAAATCCCGTCCTTCATCACGACCCTTGGCACCTCCATGATCGCGCGCAGCCTCGCCTTTGTCATAAGCGACGGCAAGGTCATCGCGGATATCCCGGAGCGCTTCAAGATCGTAGGACAGCAGGAACTCTTCGGGCTTCCATACACCGTGTTCTTCGTGGTTGCGGTCTATGTTGTGGGCTACGTCATGCTTACCCGCACTTCTTTCGGCAAGAAGATCTACGCCGTTGGAGCGAACCGTCAGGCCGCCATGCTTTCTGGGATAAGCGCCGACAGAGTGAAGATCATCTCCTTCTGCGTGGTGGGGTTCCTCTCTGCCCTGGGCGGCGTTCTCCTCCTCTCCCGCATGGGGGCCATTCAGCCCTACACTGCCCGCGGCCTCGAGTTCGACGTGATTGCAGCGGTGGTTATCGGCGGAACCAGCCTCTCGGGCGGGGAGGGGAGCATCCTCCAGACCATCATCGGGATCTTCATCATCGGGATAATAAGAAACGCCTTGAACCTCTCCCAGATCAACATCTTCTGGCAGGACTTCGCCACTGGCTCGATCATCAT
Organism: uncultured Spirochaetota bacterium; assembly: GCA_963845325.1. Classification (GTDB taxonomy): domain Bacteria; phylum Spirochaetota; class Spirochaetia; order SZUA-6; family Fen-1364; genus Fen-1364. The sequence goes on along the minus strand of CAWJRT010000028.1, from coordinate 27,120 downwards.
CGTGGCGGTCCTCCTGGACTCGTTCCGCAAGAGGGTGTCCCTGAAGATGGAGTAGGTCGGCGAGCCACAAGAACTTCACCGGCTTGAGAATGGGAGCGAAGACCTGAACCGTCTCATCCACGATCGCCAGGTCACGGACGGAGGCCTCGCGAAAAGCCGACCGAGGCTTCGTCCCGTAATGGTTCAAGTCTCCTCCTTTACAATTGGGACGTATTGGGGACAGTTTTGGGAATGGTGGTTGTTGTCAGCAAGGCCCGTAATAACGGGCCTTGCTATTGCCCGCACCTTCTAAGGGCTCAATTCAGTAACACCAAGGGTGAAATCACCTGCGTTGAGAAAATTGTTTCGCACCACAACGGAATAAATGCTCCCGGGGTTGAGCTCAACGACGTGGGGGGAATTCAACCATCTCGGATTGCCCGGCTCGGCCGTCGTCTGTTCGTCCGCATACACCCAGACCTCGACGCCGTTGCTCCACGAGAAGACAGTTTGCTGGGCATTCGGTCCCGCGACATACCGGAAGATCATCGCCCCGTCGCTTGCGAGGGTACCACCGGTCGATATGTCTCTGGAAAGCGGCATGAGAGGGTACTTTGGATTGGAGAACAGGTATCCGTCAGGTTCGGAGCCTTTTCGGTACATGGTCCCGGGGGCAGGCACGCCCGTCATCGACAGCTGGCCCGCGTTCAGGTTGATCCACGTCATGGTGAGGTTGAAGGGATTGCCGGAAGGATCGGTAAGAGTCAAAGTGTTCCCGGAAAGAGACCACCTGCTCTCAGAATCCGGCATCGTACCTGCGTAGTCTTCCCAAGTCGCGAACGTGCCGTCTGCCCTGAACTCCCAAACCCCCGTGTACTTTGCGTAGGCTCGACAGGTGTTCCAGTATCCAACTATGCTGAACCCCGTGCCCGCTGTCGTCCACCCGCTCGGGCCGAGATTCAGCACCTGGTTGCCCGAGATCGTCACAGATATTCCCGTTTGCAGGAAGTAGTCAGCCGAGTCAGGCATCGCCGCCGCGCTGTTGGGAGCATTTCCGTTCATGTCGATGAATGCGTAGGCAGTGTACGTCCCGTCGGGCATACCGGGGATGGAATAGCTGGCACTGCCGCCGTTGAATCCCTCCGACCGGGCCCAATAGGGAGAGGTGTCAGTCGGCAAGCCCCCGCTGCTGACCAGTTTCAGAAAACCATGGGCTCCGTTCGGGACGGTTACCGCGTCAGGACTTGCAAAGGTGCCTGTCAGGGTTGAGGTGCCCAGGCTGAGCAATCTTACGTGAAACATCCCTTCGGTGATGTAATGCGGAGCACGCGTGTTCTCATCGAGGACGGTGGCAGAGAATGAGCCTTCGATGAAGCCTCCGACTGTTCCGACTGCAGTCAGGACAACGGTGGCGCTGCCCGGTGCTCCCGCTGGGGTAGTAAAGGTTGCTTCTAATGCCGGGCGCGGCGTAGGTGATGTCATGAATCATGTGGACTCCGTCCGAGAAGGTGTACGTCCCGGCAGGCGGCGGCTGCGTACCGGGTTCACCTGCAAGCACAATCTCTATCGAGGTATCTCCCGGGAAGTTCGTCATGGGCAGCCCGACTGGGATTGCAAGAATATGCGTTCTATCATACACGTGGCCGTCATGCTGCCATCCGACTTCCACTCCTGCCAGCGGAACATCTCCCCACTCAAGGACGCCGTGCGTGAACCTGACTTGGGTGCCATCGTATTTGAACGAAATGAAGTATTCCGTCGCCGCCAACGCCCACGTGGCATACAAGACCACGTGGGAGCTTCCCATCACGAAGGTCTGGCCCTGGGTGTAGGATATGCCTTTCCCATCCGCCTGCGTATTCCACCCGTCAAAGCTGAAGCCCGGGTTCATGAGATTTCCACTGTTGCCAAGCACCGTCACCCGAAAGCCTTCCATGTAGTTGGTCGGGTCGATGGGAACGTTCCCTGTTCCTCCGTTGCTGTCATATGTCACAAAGTATGGGCCCAGGATGGTCAAGATGAACGAGATCGGCGAAGCAGGTCCACTGGGGATGATCACCGAAGCGGATTGAGCAGAGTAGCCTTCCTTGCTGGCCATGATCGTGTAGCTGCCGGGAGCCAGCCCTGCGAGGCTGAACTTGCCATCAGTGTCTGTCACGCAGATGGAGGAAGTGCCCAGCAGGTACACGAATATGCCTGCGTTTGATGGGGCGTCCTTCAGCGTGGCAGCACCCGATACGGATCCGGTGGCGTGCGAGGTGCTGTGCAACGCAAGAACAAGGGGATTTTGCCTGGGTGTGCTCGTGCTGTTGACATTGACATCGACACCCGTGATTGCCGAGTCATAGCCCACCTTGCTCGCTACAAGTGTGTAATTCTTGCCGGCCGGGACGTAGCTCATCAGGTAGTTCCCCTTGGCGTCAGCCATGGCGGAATAGGAAGTGCCGGCGATGAAGACCACGACCCCCAAAGGGTTTGAAAAGTCACCCAGGGTCACTACACCCTGTATCTGGCCGGTCTGGGTGAGAATCATCACCAGAGCTTGCGCGGTGGAGCCGGCGCTTACGGTCACCGAGGTGGTAACGGCCTTCTGAAGGCCGTCTTTGCCGATGGCGCTGAGGGTGTAGATTCCGGGTGACAACCCGCTCAACGTGTATGCGCCGCTGGCGTTCGTCGTGGCTTGCGCGGCGACCACCACGCTGCTCACCTGCCGGGACGAAAGCGTTTTCTGCACGGAAATGCTTTTTATCCCATCTGTAGGCTCGGCTGTGACCACGACGCCGCTGTTGTCTGACTGTCCGGGGGCCATGATCTTTCCAGCAATGCTGCCCGTAGCGGATGCGGAAGAAGATACGCCTTGCATCGGCATTGGACAATTGACCGTCACCAACGCCAAAATCGAACACGATATCAGGACGAATAGTGCATGGGAGATAGAATTTGGTTTCATATTCTTACCCTTTTTTCTCCTGGAGCTTTCGCAACCACTTTCAAGCCCGATCGACATGTTTTCGACATCCTGCTTGGAGTCCTTCCAAAGAGCAGGGCGGAGGCCGACACCAGCGGGCGCCTTTGAGACGTTGGCCTTTGCTGGCTGGACTGCTGCCCAGGCAACTTGCGAGATTGGCCCTCTGAGGGCCCGACATCACTTTTCGTTTGCACATGCAACTCGATGACTCCGCACATGGATTAAGCAAAGAGGATGCCAAGTAGAGCGGGGAGTGCTTTTTCTTTAGAGAGAAACGACTTACCGCTTCCAGAGGGACCGATATGACATCTTCACCCCTGCAACGCATGTTGCGCTTTGCAACCTGGGGACGATCTTCATGGACTCATTTGTACCTGGCCATCATGACATGGGCGCGCCATTCTCCCGCGCCATCGGTGAAGATGATGACTAAATTGCCGTCTGCAGGATCGATCGTGAGGGAGGGATGCCCGATCTCTCCGCTTCCCGGGCGCCCCAGATCGTTCCACTCCAGGCCTCCCAGCCACCTGTGAACACAAGCCCTGTAGCCGTGCAGCTCATCTATGAAGGCGACAACCGGAGCTTGATCTGCAGGATCAAGTACAATTGACGGAAGCATCAGGCGGCCATTTGGAATGGGAGTTCCCATGTCTGTCCATGAGCTCCCGCTGGACCACTTGAGCACGTGACCGCCCCTGTTCATGACTACTGGCTTGTTGTCCGAATGATCGATCACCAGGGCCGTGTCAGTTCCTTCCAGCCAGTCGGGAAACCGCAGATCGTCCCAGCTGGTTCCTTTCGACCATTTCATCACACGCGTCACGTACCCACCGTTGACGTCCGAGTAGGCGACCACGGGTTTGCCGTCAGCCTCACCAACAGCCACACTGAGAAACGAGGCACCTCTCATGCTGGCAAATCCGAAGTCAGTCCATGCCGTCCCGGCGGACCATTTCTTCACGCGCACTCGCCCGTCGCCTTGCCCCTCAACGAAGGCCACGATGGGCTTGTTGTCCACCGGATCTGCAGCGATGCAGGTGAAGAGCGTTTGAATACCGGTCCCTGCGGATCCGTAGTCGTCCCAGGTCGTCCCGCTGGACCATTTCATTACACGTGCGCTTCCGGAAAACGCCACGAAGGGTTTGCCGTCTGACGGATCGATTGTCAGCGACGGGTACGATCCCTCGCCTAGGGTACCCAGATCTGTCCAGTTCGTACCGCTGGACCATTTCTTGACCTTGATCGCACCGCCCTCGCGAAAAGCAACTATAGGCTTCATCTCGACCGCGCTGAAAGCGATGGCCGTCCTGGAATAGGTTTCCCAGTACTCCCCTGCGGATCCTGCACTTACATATCCCAGACTCTCCCAGGACGTGGCGCCGGCAGGCGGCGTTTGGGCCTGGATGATTTCCATCAAGTACGCCCCCTGGCAGGCTGGAAGAGCAATCAGGAGAAGAGCTGCCCCGAGAACCCGAACAGCCGCCTTCATTTCTCTTCCCCCCACACCATCATGTCTCTCACCTCGCTGGACTTTGCCTCCCATGCCGCCGCCTCCTCCTGCATGCCCAGGTATGAAAACTGCGCAGCTAGTTGCGGGCTTCGCGTCTGGAGCTCATCGTACTCCTGCCTGGCCAATTCCCAGTTCTGCAGCTCGTGGTTGGTGCGGGCCAGCCCCAGCAAGACCGCCGGGTCATGCGGCGCCGCGGCGGCCGCCCGCTGGTAGAACCCCACCGCCTCCTCGGGGAACCCGCCGAGCAGGCGTAGATTGCCCAGGTTCACCAGTGCAGGGGCGTACTCGTTCCTCTTCACAGCTGCTTGGAACTGAGCTTCCGCTTTCCCGAGAACATCCCATCGAGCATACAGCACCCCCAGGGCGTTCAGCGCCTGGGGGCTTCCGTTGCTTTGGCCCACCGCGGCCAGAAGCGCTGCCTCCCGGTCATGAATCTCCCTTGTCGCTAGCCGCGCCAGCTCCCGCTGGAAGCTGGAAACCACCTGCGGCTGGTCCAGTAGCAGAGGCGAGTTGCTGCTCCCCGGCGAGCCCACCGCCGGCTGAGTGTTTTCGACGCCTCGAACGGGGTAGAAATGCTTTTTTTTCCCGGCCTTGCGCCATTCCGTTGCCCCCGCCTGCCATTCAGCGAGGAAGGACCCCTCACTCTCCATGACGTCAAGTGGTACCCACGCCTTGCCATCTCGGAAAATGAGCTCATCCGTATGATTGAACGTTCTCCGCGCTGCCTCTTCGCTTGAAGCAAGGGCAAAGGCCATGAATACGTGCCCGGGGATGGTGATGAATGCAGTCTCCACCTGGAGCGACTGAAGGAGCGAGCAATTCAGGATGGAAATGTCCCTGCAGTCACCCGAGCGATCCCGGAAGGTCTGCAGCGGAGACTTCACGGAATCCACTGCCGTGCCGCTTTCTGTGCCGGCTGAAATGCAAGCGATGCCAAGCAGCTGAATCGCTTCGTGACAGCCGATAGCGGATTGGAGATTTCTATCGACAACCCGACTCATGTTTGGCCCGATAATGGAGTTGATCTGGTGTGACAGCGTCAGCAGGGTCGGTTCCTCGGGCATGAGAAACTGTGAAAGTTTTTCGATCATCGACCCTTCGGGTCTGACCGATGGTTCTGGATACGCCGTTTTCTTCAAGGCAGCGGCTCGTTGCATGGGCGGCTCTACGGCTTTGGGACCTCCAACGTGCATGTTGTACGAGGTGCCGATCGAGAAGGCCATGTCGGCAAAGAAATCAAGGAAATAGCGGACCCTTGCACCTGCTATGAGACTGAGGGCAGGAATGAAGGACCAGGAAAGCTCTGCTCCAGCGCCCACAAACGGTGTGCCGCCCCTGGCCGTGCTGTTGTTCAGGCGGAAGAAGTTATAAAACGGGTCGCCGGACAGTCCATGCTGGACAAAGTCATACGAGTACCCTGCGGACCCGAAGCAGCGCAAACTCAGGGTGGGCAGAATGTTCAGCTGGAGGCCGGCGCTGAGACTCTGCGTGCAACATTGACAGATTGCCTGACCAATTCTCTTCCATATCGTAGAGAGTCATATACGAGCAGCCGATGTCCGCTCCGAGGCAGAGGGGGGAGGCGGGCAGGCGATACAGACAGGAAATCGTTCCACCCAGGTTTGCTGATCCGAACGGCAGAGTGGCGGCGAGGTTGCCCAATTCTCCGTTATGCCCGAATAGGAAACCAACATTCGGTGCAAGGGAGAAGGAAAGCATTGAGACCGTTGCCGGAGCGGGCACGACGGCGCTCTCCGCCGAAGCGCTGGCGATCAATACCACGAAGAGCATGAGGCTTGGGACCTTTTTCATGGTGCCTCCCGGGTGAGCCTTCTGGTGAAGGCTCACCCTTAAGCGTAGCAAGATCCGTGCCCTCATCGCCTGTGGAACTATTTCTTGACGCCAGAAAGACATACGCCATATGTCTGCCTGTCAGCCTTGTGTGCCCCTGCAACGCAGGTTGCCGATGGGCGGAACTGCACCCGGCCTTATGTGGTTTGGTTGCCCGGAGCAACTTTTGTTGCAGGGCAGGGAGGACGAATGTCCTTCTGCCACGGAATCAATTCTTGTCCTTGTAAAGAAATAGATAATCAGCCCTTCCGGCACAGAACTTGCTTTCTTGTCCACGTGGCTCAAGTGGCGAGCAAGTCTGAAAGGAGGCTCCGATGACGAGCAAGAAGTTCATTGTCATGGCATGTGTGCTGGTTCTTCTATCGGTATCGGCTCTGGCCGATGATCTTGAAGGTCCGGAGGCCTTTTCACTGATCTTCGGACCTCGACTTGGCGTCTCGGGCTTTTGGCCCCCCGACGGTTTCAAAGCCGCTGTCAGCTCTCTCTACCCCGGCGACTTTGTTCCCGTCGTGAGCCTGTTCGGAATCAGCGTTGAGCAGCGGCTCCTTCTCGGCCAGACGAAGAGTCATTTCGCCTTTCAGGAAGTCGTGCTTGTTGGAGGACTGGAACAGGGCATTGCGCTTCCCGAGGGGGCCTTTCTGATCGGATACCGGGATTATTCGGGTTTTGAGTTTGGAGCGGGACCAATTCTTCACCTGGGGGGAGTCGGGGTGGTCGTCGCAATTGGCTACACTTTTTCCTTCAGGGGCATGTACGTTCCCTTTGACCTGAGCCTGGTCATCCCGAATAATGAACAGCCCGCTTCAATCGCGTTCACGACGGGGTTCAACTTCCAGATCAGCAGAAGGGAGCCCGAACGGTCGCCGGGTTCCCAGGATTCCCAGAAGACCCAGGGGGCCCAGAAGCCGCAGAAATCCGCGGAGCCCGACACGGCGCAACAACCGCAGGGAACTCAGGAGACCCCGGCAGCCGGCGCTCAGAAGTGACAGCCGGCGGGGGCAACGTTGATTTCCATCATGAGTCAGGGGGCTCGGGAGGCGGAGCCCCCTGACCTGTTTTCATTTCTTCATTCGGCGCACTTTCGCTGCTGCAGCCTCTTGTTGAGCGCCTGGTGGGAGATTCCCAGCATGCCCGGCGGCGATGCTCTGGTTGCCGTTTGCACGCTTCAGGGCCTCGTCGACCAGCAGGTCGGAGGCCTGGTCAAGGGTGGGCAGCTTCTCGGAGAATGCAAGAAGGGAAGGGGCGGCTTCGCCCGGCTCGACGGGAGTCTCGCGGTGGACGCCCGCCTTGAACTCCGCGAGGGCGAGGGTCGGGGAGGACTGTCGGGAGACCGCGTCGTACACCATGGAGCGCAGCTCCCGCACGTTGCCGGGGAAGTGGTGCGTTGCGAGCAGGCCCAGGAGCTGCGGCGGCACGGCGGGTTGTCTTCTTTCCGAGCTTCGCGCAGGCCTCCTCGAGGAAATGGTCGAGCAGGAGCGGCAGGTCGTCCTTCCTGTCCCGCAGGGGCGGCACCCGCAGCTCGTGCGTCGAGAGGCGGTAGTACAGGTCCTTGCGGAACTTTCCTTCGGAGATGAGCCCGGACGAGGTTGCGGTTGGTTGCCACCAGGACCCGGGCCGCGGCGCGGCGGGGGAGGTCGGATCCGAGGGGGTAGTACTCGCCGGTGTCCAGCAGGCGAAGGAGCTTCACCTGCGACTGGATCGACAGGTCCCCGATCTCGTCGAGAAAGAGGGTCCCCGCCCCGGCCTGCTGCACGAGGCCGGCGCGCGCATCCACCGCGCCGGTGTACGCCCCCTTTCGATGACCGAAGAGCGTGTCGGAGAACATCGCGTCATCCAGCCCCGCGACGTCGACCTCGACCAGGGGCCCCTCTCGGCCGCTTGCCGCGTGGACGGCGGCGGCCACGAGGCCCTTGCCGGTGCCCGTCTCGCCGGTGATGAGGATCGGCTCGTCGGATTTCGCAATTGATTCGACGATTCTGAAGATCGAGATCATGACGGCGTTGCCGGTGACCAGGCGCGCGAAAGCGTCCGGGTGCGCCAGGCTCGGGCACAGCATTCCCTCCTTCAGGCGCCGGTAGTCTCGGGAGAGCTTGCGGATCTCGATGGCGCGGCGGACCCCGCTCACCAGGCGGCTTTCCTCCACCGCCTTCACCATGTAGTCGAACGCGCCGGCCTTCATGCACTCCACGGCGGAGCTCACCTCGTTCGATCCCGTGACGACGATGACCGGGACCTGCGGCATCTCCTCGTGGATGGCCGCAAGGAGCTTGTCGCCGGGCAGGTGGGGCATGGTGAGGTCCAGGAGCACCAGCTCGAACTCGCCGCCGCGGAGAATGGCCATGGCCTCGCGGCTGTCGGTGCACGGGACGAGGTTGTCGATCCCGTTGGACCTGAGCATGAGGATCAGGCTGTCGATGACCGCCTGCTCATCGTCGACGAGGAGGATCGGGTTCTCGGGGACTCGTCCTGCGGCTCATTGCGGCGCCTCCGCGGGAAGGGTTACCACCGCATCGGTGCCGAGCCCCGGGTGCGAGGACAGCTCCAGGGTCCCCCCGTGCGCGGCGACGATCGCCTGGGACACGTAGAGTCCGAGACCGGTGCCGCCGGCAGCCTTGCGGGTGGTGAAGAATGGCTCCCGCACGCGTGACAGGACCTCCGGGGCCATGCCCGCGCCCTCGTCATGGACGATGACCTGCAGCGTCGGCCGTCGAGTCACCCGGGCGGCTGCAGACGGTGATCGCCCGGTCCCTGCCGCCGAGGGACTGGCAGGAGTTCAGGATGAGGTTGATGAACACCTGCTGGAGCCCCTGCGCGCTGCCGCGAGTCCGGGGCAGGTCGGGCTGCAGCTCCACTGAAAAGCGGTCCGTCGCCCTCCGGATGTATGCGGCCAGGAGATCGACCGCGTTGCGGATCGCGGTGTTGATGTCGAAGAGGGCCGCGCCCCGGCTCGGTGTATCCGCGCTGAACTCTCGAAGATTCCGGATGATCCCGTCGATGAGGGTCGAGCTTTTCACGATGGCCGAAAGCATCTCGGGCCAGCGGCCGCGGAACTCCGCCGTCGTCCATCCCGGCGATGAGAAGCCCCTCGGAGCCTGCGCTGGCGGCCTCCAGCAGTACGGCAAGCTGCGGTCGAACCCCTGGACAGCAGGGACGCGTTGGAAAGGATCACCTGGTTGGGAACGTTGATCTCGTGGGCCAGGCCCGCGGCGAGCACGCCCAGGGACGTGAGCTTGTCCATGCGCATCAAGCTCTGCTGCTGCAGCTGGGCCTTCTCCTCTTCCCGTTTCCTCCGCGTGATGTCCCGGATGAGCAACAGCGATGGCCGGCCTGCCGTGCCAGAGGGTGCGCGAATAGACCAGTTCCACGGGAAGCTCTTCACCCGACGCGGTCGTTGCCATGACCTCGGCGGGTGTCTCCGGCTGCACGCCGTACGGGGGGAGCTGCGGCGGACCGGAAAAGCATGCCGAAGCGTTGATCGCGTAAAGTCCGCAGTCAGTATATCCCGTCATCTCCGCGGCCCGCCGGTTTGCGTAGACCGCGATGTCATCGCTGAAAACGATGATCCCGTCCTGGGCGTCCTCCGCCAGGGCCCGGAAGCTCGATTCGGCGCGTCCGATCGATTCCACCATCCGGTTGAACGACCTCGCGAGGGACCCGATCTCGTCGCGAGACTGCACCCTGACCGATGCCGTCCAGGTCCCCTGCCTCCACCTGGCGCATTCCACGGGACAGCACCCGCAGAGGGAGTGAAGAGGCTCGCCCGCAGCAGCAGGGGGATGAGGAAGAGCACGAGGAGGCTCGCCACGACTGTGAGCGCGGCGAGCACCCCGATCCGCGCGTTCAGGTAGCCCGCGAAACCCGCCTCGTGCGACTCGAAGATCACCGCCGGGCGGGTGCCGGACCACGGGAGATCGCGCGTGAAACTGATCGGCTCCAGAGGGGCGGACGTGCCGCCCGGATGGATTCCCGTCAGCCGGGGTGGAAATGCGGCGCGGCCGGCCGCCCGGGGCAGGATCTCCCCCCGTCGTGCTCGCGGCCGCGTAGTTGTACTGCTGCTCGATCGAGGGCCCGCAGGTGGGGGAGAGATCCTCGAAGGACATGTCGATGGTGCCGTCGGCTCGGAGGACGAGCTGGATTGTGTTCGCGTTCTCGGCTCCCAGTTCGGGGAGGCGGAACCAGGTGACGGTCATCGAGTCCGTGACGGGACTTGATGTGAACTCCCCGTCCCCTCGACGGGTCCAGGTTCATGATGAGCGGCGCAATGGCCGGCTGCGGGTTGTACCCTCCCCACCCGTTCTCCCGCACGTGCTCGCCGAGGTAGATCATCGGGCCATTGAGGACGTGAATCGTGCGGTAGCGGCCGGAGAAGAACGGGAAGTCGAAGTCCAGCCCCGCCACAAAGGGCTGTCCGTACGCCATGTCCACCTTCCGCCCCAGGTCCGGATCGAAGGAATCCGCCATGCGGCGGATGTCGTAGCTGTGCGAGCCGTTGAGGGTGAAGCGGATGGTCGAATGGCTCGCCGGAAGCAAGGGGAGGAGGATAGTCGCTGGCCGAGGTCTCGCCCACGAAAAGCGCGACAAGCCCCATCGTGCTCAGGATCAGGACGAGGGTGACCCCCAGCAGCTTCACCTGCAGGGTCAGGGGATCGGCGCTGTGGTTGAGATAGGTGACGACGAATCCCAGGTAGAAAAGGAGGAGGCCGAGCCACGTGAGGTAGTTCGCCAGGGAGAGAGGGAGGAGGCCGTAGGTCATGGCCAGGGACGCGACGACCGCCAGCGTGGGAAGGAGCAGGATCGTGCCCAGAGCCCTTGCTGATTCGGCATCGCGGCCCTTCGGTCGGAGGATCCTGTCGAGGAATGACCGGGAGCCGCGCCCGGAGAGCCGCGCCGCCTTCCGGAACAGGAGGACGTGTGGCCCCGAGGAATTGCAGCGCCAGGCTGCAGTAGAACACCAGCCAATAGATGTCCCAGAGCCGCGGATCGCTGAAGTGCCATTGCAGGATGAAATGATTGTACACGTTGAGACCGAGCACGCCGGCGTTCAGGGCCACGGAAAGGGCGAGAACGATCCTGAACTCTCTCCGCTCGGCCCGCCGGAAACGGGGGAAGTGATAAGCAAAAAGGAGCAGACACACCATGGCGAGGGACGGGCCAATGTCGTTGAACAGGTGTCACCAGGACCATCCTGAGGCTGCGTGGCTGCCAGTAGTATGGCCCGGCGAACTCGAAGAAAGAGGCGGTGTTGAACAGGAACGCCCCCAGGAAAACGCCGGCGAGGAAAAACGTGGCAAGGGATTTCCGCGGAACCTGCAGCAGGTAGACGCAGATGACAAAGGAGAGCAGCAGGGCGGCCAGCTGTATGATGGAGAGAGAGTCGAGGTTCAACCAGTCCGGCAGGTACATGATCGCTGCCTCCTCCAATGGAAGACCATCGGAGCCTGACGCGCTTCAAGCCAGGTCCGAGTATACCTTCTCGGGGAACCGCGCGCCAGAGGAGAAAGACAGGGGTACCTGCGCGCGACGGGCACACCCTGGCCCATTCTCTCCTGTCGAAATTCAACCTTCCAGCTCGTTGCTCTGATCACCCCCGAGGCAGACCATGCACCATGGCCTCGCGCCTCCATTCCGTCCTGGCGCGCACTACATCGACGCCGTCGCTGGCGCGAGCGATGGAATGGTCCACCCGCCTGTCGTCTCCCCGGTGGCGCTTGCTGCGTACAGCCACGGAATCAGGAAAAAGCGTTTCTGCAAGATAGTCGATGTCCAGCACGGCGAGTGTTTCCCCGACGCGCCGCACGGTGGAGGCTCCCTCTGCCACCCAGTCTGCGTACCTGCTGTTGTTGACGTGCTGGTTCACGTCAAGGTCGCTCCGCCGAACTGAAATGCCCGTCTCCTCCCCCGTGCCATCGCATCCCGGCAGCTTTTCAAGGTCTGCCGCGAAGGCGCGCTGTACGCTGCTCGTTTCAGGCGGGGTGAAGACGGTCGCGGGTCGCACGGGGCGCCGGGCTCGCAGATCGAGCAGGACCCATGCGCTGACGGCGGTGACGATCTGATGATCTTCGGCATCGACCAGGGAGAAATCCCTCAGGGAGAACAGCCTGTCGAAGCCCGAGTGCCACGTGCGGATCTCCAATCTTTCTCCCGAACCGGGAAGCCGGGCGATTCTCAGGCGGATGCGCGACAACACCCACGTCATTCCCTTGTCGCGCAGCGCATCCACCCCGACTCCCAGGTCACGCGCATGGTTGCCTGCTGCCTCCTGCAGGTAGTCGCAGAGGCCGCGGACTCCCAGGGTCCCGCACGAGTCGATTTCAAACACTCGTACCGTGAATGGTTCGGTCCAGATGAGGGCGGACATCAACTTCCTTCTATGCCATCATCCCGCGAATGGCAAGGGATCGGGAGGCCGCTGGTCTGCGACTGGCCGTGATCGGGGTGGCGTCATTCACCGGTCCGACAGGCCGGACAAAAACCGCGCGGGTATTGACTTCGGTCCAGCAGCTTCCCTAGTGTAGGGCGGACTGCACGCGGCCCGCCCTGAAGGAAAGGAGAACGAAGTGTTTCGAAAGATCGAGGCCATCATCCGCGAAGAGGCGCTGGACGGCGTTCGGGAAGCGCTTTCCGCCATCGGGATCGTTGGAATGAATGTGTTCGAGATCCGCGGCCATGGCCGGCTGGGCAGCCACGAACATTCGTGGCGGTACACCTACCTGCACAAGGACATGCTGCCCAAGATCCAGCTCAACATCGTCCTCAGCGAGCGCAACCTCGAGCCGACCGTTGCAGCGCTCATGAAGGCTGCGCGGACGGGCAAGGAAGGTGACGGGATCATTTTCATCTACCCGGTGGAAGATGTGGTGCGGATCAGGACGGGCGAGCGCGGGGGTGAGGCGTTGTCGTACCCTGGTGACATCGACGCGCGGCGGGTATGACGATTCTGGCCGGGAGCCTTTTTCTGCTCACAACTCTCGCGCGCGGCTTATTTGGAGAGGGAAGATGAGGGAGCGATCAATTTGTGCGGGCATCGTCGTCGTCGCGCTCTGGGCAGCCGTGAATACGGCTGCCGCCGGTGCCCCGCGAACGGTCTACGCGGCCGGCTCCTATTTGAATGCCGGCGTTCTGCACGCCTGTTACTGGAAGGGAACGGCGAGGGTGGACCTGCCAGGAGACGGCAAGCACAGCGCAAGCGCGCAATCCATCTTCGTTTCCGGGACCTCCGTATTCACGGCCGGGTACTATTCCGACGGGAGCAGGGAGATACCATGCTACTGGGACGGGACAAAGAGAACTGACCTGGCCGGCGACGGTCATCACAACTCGCGGGTGACCTCTCTGTTCGTGGCCGGCACCGTGGTGTACGCGGCCGGGTATTTCTCCGACGGCAGCAAGGAGACGCCCTGCTACTGGACTGCGAAAGGCCGCACTGACCTGCCTGTCGCGACTGCCGGCGGCGGAGAGGCCCTCTCCATCCAGGTTGTCGGCGGAACCGTCTATGTGGCCGGGTATTCGGAAAGTCCCCAGGGGAAGGCACCCTGCTTCTGGGCGGGCGTGAAGAGAACCGAGCTGCCCCGGAATGCGGCTGTTCCCGGGAAATGGCGTTGCCAACGCAGTCCACGTCGTGAAGGGCACGGTGTATACTTCGGGATACGTTGCCGCGGCCGACAGAGATACCGCCTGCTCCTGGACGGACACGAAAAGAACCGACCTGCCCAGCGACAGGCCGACGGGATCCGAGAGTTACAACGGGTATGCCAACTCTGTTTTCGTTTCAGCGGGAGTGGTGTACTCCGCGGGGCTCACGCAAAAGCAGGTAGGACAGGATGCAGACCCCGTTTACATGCCCTGCTATTGGACCGGAAACAGGAAGATCGACCTCCCGGGTGACGGCAAGCACAAGGGAAGCGCCTACGCCGTGTTCGTCGCGGGTGGTTCGGTGTATACCGCGGGGTTCTACTCGAACGGAACCAGGGAGATCCCCTGCTATTGGACCGGCGTGAAGAGAACGGACCTGAAAGGCGGAAGCGATGACGACGCGGAGGTCTACTCCCTGTTCGTCCAGTAGCCGGGCAAACCGTTCCTTCACCTGACGACAGACCAGGTCCAACGGGCGCGCGGCGTTTCGTCCTGGATCATGCCGTGCCGGCCGCGGACCGAGCCGGGTCGATTCGCTTCGGCTCGCGAACGGGGTAAGCGTCCTCTCTGTCCACTTTCCAATTCCTGAGGAAACGACGCGCAAAGAATGCGACGTCCCCGGGCAGAGCGCCTTTCTCCGTGTAGTCGGAGTACAGGTAGTGCCGGTTGAGAATCGGGGCGCAGGAGTACTGCGCAAGGTATACACGCCGCATGTTCTTCGTCGTGTTGGCACCGCTTCTGTGCAAGGTCTGGTGTGAAAAAACAGCCAGGCTGCCCGGCGGGGACGAAAACCGGCTCCCGGGATCCGTGCCTTCGTACCCTATGCGGTCATTCGTCTTCGGGTCTACCCGGTGCTCGATCCAGCCCCGCCGCGCCATTCGGGTCTGCGGCAGGACATAGATTGTGCCATTCTCCTCCGTCATGTCGTCCAGCGCCAGCCATATCGACACGTACGGCGGACAATCAGGGGTAAACCAGCCGCCGTCCTGGTGCCAGGAGAAGGTCATGCCCACCTCGGCGCCCTTGATCACGAATTGTTCCTGGAAGAGAAAGACTTCCGGTCCCATGGTGGCGCGGCATATTTCGGCCATTTGCTCGCTGAAGAGATACTCCTGCAGCAACCTGCTGTGGTTGTGATAGAGGGAGATGAAGTAGCGCTTGTTGAGATGATTGATGTCCCATACCTCAACCCCGGCCTCCCGCATCTTGTCGTCGAAGAGAGTCTTGAAGCGCATTGCCTCATCCTGCACGTTGCGGAGCATGGATGGCGCCAGGGCACTTTCAAGAATGAAATAGCCATCTTTGCGGTACTTGGCGAGATGCGCATTGGAAACAAGGGGCATTCCGGGACTTCCTCCTTGGCTGTGAGGCAAAGGTGCAAAAAGCCCCCCGCAATGTCAAATCAAGTCGATCCGCGGATCTGCGCACCGGGCCTGCCTCTGCGGCGCCCGGACCCGACGAACGCCCCGGCTACGAAAGTGCACGGGCCAGCGGTTGACCGTCCGCGCCCAGGGAGGCTGCAAATCGCAGGAGCCCCGGTGTGTCGACGATTCCCTGCTCTGAATATGCCCGGTAGGCGGCAATAATTGCGCGTACTCCCGCGGAGGGGCCGTCCGGGTGGCTGTACACGGACGTTCCTGCAAGGAACATCCGTCCCTCGCTGCCGAGCGTGCTCATGTTCTTCCCGATGTTGCCCGGACCGAGGCCCCCGGCGATGGCCAGGGTCATCCCGTCGGCTCCTTGCAGACCGTGGGTCGCAAGGGTATCGAGAATCGGACCTTTCTCGGAATCGTCAGGTTTCAGGTAACCGCCCGTCGCGGTGAGCTGCATGAATGCGGCGCCGAACAGGCCGGCGAGGAGATACATCACCCGCGGGTCGAATCCCCACGTCGGGCACCCTGTCCACACGTTCATTCCAGCCGTGTGCGCATACACGGGGACGTCGAAACGACTGCTCAGCTCTGCCATGAGGGGAAAGCCCCCGCCGTAGTACGGTGAGAACATGAGCGCGTTCGCGCCGGCCTCCACCGCGGCGCGAGCGTACTCGTCCATCAAGTCCTGGTCAGTGGTTATATGCGGGGCGAACAGGAATCTCCTGCCTTTCGGGGAATCAGACCTTCCGAGGTCGAATCCTGCCGCCTCCAGGTCTTTCACGACTTTTCCGACGTAGCGCGGGACATCAGCCAGGGGAAGGTGCATGTTCTCGTCGGCCTTTGTGAACCGGGCCCCGGCGCGCGCAGCTTCGACGACGGAACGGGCGAAGATCTCGGGCGTGAGGCCTGTTTTCGGCTTTACGATCGTGCCGATGATAGGCTCGTCAACGTCGAGCCCCAGGTACCTTCTCACCCTGGAATGGGGCCAGCGCCGGGCGGGAAAGCGGGCGAGAATCCGGGGAGGCAGGTTCATGTCGACAATCCGCGCCCCCTGGTAGAACGAAAAAGCTGAGAACGGCTCGCTTGCCACCGCCATCAGCAGCTGGGCAAGCGGCACCTTCCCATCCGAGCGCTTGTCGAAGAAGGCAAGCGGATAGGCGATCTTCACCAGGCCGGATTCCACCTTCTCTGCGCCATTGTGGGCAAGGAGGATGATGTCGGTCGCCCAACTCATGAACTCGTCATACCCCGCGGGCT
Source organism: uncultured Spirochaetota bacterium (assembly GCA_963845325.1). Classification (GTDB taxonomy): domain Bacteria; phylum Spirochaetota; class Spirochaetia; order SZUA-6; family Fen-1364; genus Fen-1364. The sequence goes on along the minus strand of CAWJRT010000028.1, from coordinate 10,550 downwards.
TCTGAACCGAAGCATCCCCTTCCTGGTGCCATGGCTTGAGCGTCCCGTGCTCGAGTACCATCCGCGCGGCCGTCACGAGGCCGCCCATGGGCGCGCCCTCATGCACCACCTCGAACCAGTACGTGACTTCCACCGAGGGACCCCGAAGATTCTGTCTGCCCTTGTTGACCGCCTCCACGGCGGCACGGGACTGCTCCGGCGTACTGACGGGCAACTGCTTGATGTAGGGATGCGTGGATCGTCTGCGAAGCGTGTTTCCCGAACCGAGAATGCTCATTGGGACGGCCTCCTTTTACCCGAGAACAGTGTAGACGACTTTTGCCCTCCCCCTGTGAAGCCGCGCCGCTGACAGGGCGGGGATGATGAAACTGTCGCCGCAGGCAAGCTGGACGGCCGCGGCGTCGGACTCCAGGACACATGATCCCTGCACGAGCGTCCCCGTTGCACACGAGGGACGCGAGGGCAAGCCCATCCCGGATTCAAGGACGAGCTCGAACATCTTGAAGAAGGCACACTCCAGGAGAGGATTCATCGTATCGGCAGCCTGCGACGCGTGAAACACCCGGGGACGGGCCGGGAAGTCAATCACCTGCATCGCCTTGTCTATGTGCAGCTCCCGCCGACGGCCCTCGGAGTCCACGCGATCCCAGTCGTAGACTCGGTAGGTGATGTCGCAGCTCTGCTGCACTTCCAGCAGGAGAACGCCGTTGCCAGCCGCGTGCACTGTCCCGGGCGGGACGAACAGGCAGTCGCCGGCGGAAACCGCGGGAGACCCGAGCAGCTCCTGGGCCCTGTCCTGGGACAATGCCTCACGGAAAGATTCCTCCGTCGTGCCGGGAACGAGCCCCAGCGAAAATTGCGCTTTCTCGCTGCGCCCTATGATGTACCAGGCCTCAGCCTTGCCCCGGGGATAGCCTTCGAGCGCCCGCGCCTGCTCGTCATTGGGATGGACCTGGACGGACGCCAGCGAGTTCACGTCGATCAACTTCACCAGGAGCGGAAACTCTCCGCCGTACGCCCGATGGATTTCTGCTCCCAGCAGGTCCGGCCCCGTTCTCCCGACGAGGTCAGGAAGACTCATGCCGTCAAGAGGCCCGCCGTCAACGAAGCACACACCGTTTGGATGGGCCGAGACTTCCCAGGATTCGGCCACCGGTCCGTCCGGGATCTTCTTGCCGAGACTGTCAGCCATTGCCCGCCCGCCCCAGGGGCTGGAATGAAAGCTCGGCCTGGTCTTGAAGGGGCGTATTCTCATGACCGTGCGGCGAACTCTTCCCGAACGCTGGGCAGGAGCGCCTCGATCCTGGAGAGCACGTCGGTTGGCACGCTCATGCCGCTGAGCTCGTCCAGGCACGAAACGCCTTTCTCCTTCATCAGTCTTTCGATCTCTGCCGATTGCGCGTCTCCCGGGATCCGTGAAAGAAGCGCCGCGCACAGGCCGTACAGGAGCCATTGCGGCTGCCTCCCGTGGGACAGCATGAGGCGGATTGGCCCGAGAAATCGCTCATCCCGCCCCAGCTTTCGGATGGGTTCGCGTACGACGCGCACGATTTCGTCAGGCAGCTCCGGGCTGACGCACTTTTCAGTAAGGGCAGAGCGGTATGCGCGTATCACCTCCGCGGTGAAGCCGTACTCTTTCTCGATGGCCCATCCCGATTCCTCTATGGCTTTTTCACAGGCTGCCATGATCTGCGGGTCCTGTGCGGCCTCGTGGATGAAGGTATGGCCCTTGAGGAAACCGAGGTACCCCAGGGTGGCATGGCCCGTGTTGTGGATGTACAGCTTCCGCTGGAGAAACCGGGCCTGGTTGTCCACGAGCTCGAGCGTCCTGATCCGGGGCAGAACAGGACCGCGGAGCGCTTTTCGATCGGCGGTCCATTCGCTGTATTCCTCTCCGAGCAGAGAGAGAGGGTCGGCAGGCTTTGCCACGACGCGGGCCACCATCGTGTCGGCAAAACCGACCTGGCGCCCCAGCTTCTCCCGCAGCTCGCCGGGAAAGCCTTCCAGCAGGTACTCCCGGAACGTGGTCGAGCTGTGGTTCATGTTCTCGCAGCACAGCACGTTCTTGAAGTCGTTTGGACCCGCATCCCGGAGCCACCGCGCGAAAGGCTCCCGCAGGCACGCTGCGGCTTCGCGGAGGTTGCCGGGGCAGACGGCGGTGAATATGAGTGAACATTCGTTCAAGGCGGAGAACAGGCTCTCCGTGTCAGAAGTGTGGAGGACGCGGTATCCGCTGATCCTGACCGTCCGCGTGCGTCCGCTGACCAGCCGAACGGCGTACTCGCCGGAGGTCTTCAGCAGCGCGCACAGCGCCTTGTCCTTGTCGAGAAACGTCACGGTGCAGCCGGATTCCACCGCAAGCTGCGCAACATGACCGCGTCCTGTAGCGCCTGCTCCGATGACGAGGACCTTTGCTGCGGTGCTCATGATACCGCATCATGGGCCACTCGGCGCGACGTGTCAATTTCACGGCCTGCACTCGCGTTGACAGTACGGGCGCCCCATACTATCACTCACGTATGACACCCCCAGGGCCCGCAATATCAGGTTCGGCGCTCGATCTTTTCCGCCGCTGGATCGGTTGGGGCTGGGGGCTTGCCCTGCTGCTCTGGCTCCTCGGCGCGTACGTGATCCTGACAACGGTCCAGCGCTATTTCCTCGAGAGAACCGGAGCAGGCGTCTGACCATCGTCATCTTCATTGTCTGGAGTCTGGGCGTGATCGGTGCCGCGGCGCGCTTCTTCGGTTTCGGGCCGCCCGCCGGTCAGTGAGGGTTCCCCGTGCCGCCGAGAAGCAGGCTACCCGGGTGCGGGACGGAGTCGAGCATTCCCGCAATCGACGCCGCGTCCCTGTCCATCTCCGTGAGGGGCGCGATGCCGAACCGTTCCTCGACATAGCGGAGGATCGAGGAAAAATCATGCACGTCGTGATCCACGTAGCCCGTGCGCGCATAGGGCGATACGACCAGGGCCGGCACCCGCGGCCCGAGCATGGCTCCGTTCCTGGAGGGCGGCGCGACGTGGTCGTAGAACCCGCCATACTCGTCCCAGGTGATCACGAGCACCGTATGCTCCCACGAGCTGCTCTGCATGAGCGCATTCGCCACCGCGGTGACATACCACATCCCGATCCCGACGTCGGTGAGCGGATGCTCGCTTTCTTCACCGCTGGGGAAGATCCAAGCGACAGAGGGCAGGCCGCCTGACTGCAGATCGGTGAAGAGCGTTCCGCTTGGAACAAGCCGGCTGGAACCGTGTCCGCCGTGCGTGAGCGAGGGAAATCCGGCAAGCGGGTTCAGCGCGCCGAATCGGCTTGGATCCTTCTGCCCCACGTAGCATTTCCAGGAAACGCCCGCGGAGTCCAGCGCGTCTGGAAGCGATGGGAAGTCGAATCCCGCGCCCGGCGGCTTTGTCAGGTTGCGGTCGACACCGGCTGACTGGGCCGCCACGGCGAACAGGTGGTTGGGAAGTGTCGGCCCCGGGAACGAGCTGAAGAACCTGTCCGCCAGTGCGAATCGTCGGGCATAGGCCCAGTAGTTGGGGATGTCGGTGGAATCGTAGTAGCCCATTGTTTCCGATGAGCCTTCGGCGGAGACGAAGCGATCCATGAGCCCGCCATGAACGGCCTGGCGGACTGTGCCTGCGGAATGCGGCATGTTGCTGGAGACCGATGATGCCAGGTGGTACGGCGCCACCCCTTCCACCATCGTATCCTTCGGCAGACCATCAGCCGCCGGGTACGTGCCGAAGTAGTTGTCGAAGCTGTGGTTCTCCTGCATGAGTATGAGGACGTGCGTTATGCCTGTCCCGACATCGGTGCCGGCGGCGGCCGGCGCCCAGGGGGCGCCCCCGATTGCGTCCAGGGACCGGGCGGAGAGCAATCCTCCATGAAATGTCCCCACGGCCCTTACGCGCACGCCCGGCTGGAAGCGTGAGGAGGGGGCAGGGGAGGAGCTCACGCAGAAGATGGTCTCGGTCCTGTCGTCATCCACCGCAAGGAGGTCCCCGGTCCTGTTCACGAGGGTTCCCGTGACGCCGGCAGAGTCCGCCTCGGCATTCTCGGCCGCTCCCAGCAGAGATCCGGCGAACCTGCTGTTGATCAAAGTGGCGCAGGATGCAAGGAGAACAGCGGCCATCAGCACGAGCAGCCGCCTCCCTGCAGGGGGGCGCAGCCTCACGGTGCATGGATCCGGCGGCCCGGATCCTGCCTGTAGAAAGCGGACAACAGGCCGTAGACGTCAGGGTATTCCCGGGCCAGCATCACGGGGCGTTCAAAAAAGTACTCGCTCGTAACTGCAAAGAACTCCCCGTCGTCCTCCACGGCGTAGGGGTCGATTTTCAGGCCCCGCTTCTTTCTGCCCGCCTTGCGCTTCAGGTCCTGGAACGCGGTCGTGAAAACCTCCCGCCATTCCCCCGGGTTCATACCTTCGTGCAGGGCGGGACGGCCATTCACTTCGCCGTCAAGAAGGTCAAGCCGGTGCGCAGCCTCGTGGATGATGACGTTGTAACCCTCACCCCAGCCCGACGCCTCAACGTCCTTCCAGGAAAGCAGGACGGGCCCCTCGTCCCAGGACTCGCCGCTGCTGTCCTCGTCCCACTCGTGGACAACGCCGGCAGCGTCGAACGAGGTGTGCTCCTCCACGAACACATCGGGCACGACGACAATCGACTTCCAGTTCTTGTACCATTCAAGGCCGAGGTGCAGGATGGGGAGGCAGGCTTGGACCGCGATAACCTGGCGCATTCCTTCGTCGAGCTCCATGCCGTCGGCTCCCTCGAACACCTTCTCATGGACGAAAACGGTGGACATCTGCCGGAGCGCCGCGAGCTCCGCGTCGCTCAGCCCGGCCAGGATGGGATGGTCGCGGATGAGCCAGGTCCACGTGTCGGCGGGAAGGAGGTTTTCCTTCAGGATGCGATTGCGTCTGATAGTGCGGAATATTCCCATGAGTCAGGCTATGGGTCATTGTACTTCGATCCTGTGCTGCCGTCCACATCCGGTAATTTCGTTGACATCCTGGAAGGAATGTGCAAGCCTCAGTTAGTCTTTCTACACACCTCCAGGAGTTCTTGCGCTCACGGGCCGCACTGGAGAGCAGATTGGGCTGGCAATGGAGCAGATGGACATTCTGCAAACCTCTCTTGAGGAGCTTCGATACGATTCACTCGACGCCCTGGAGATAACTCTGGACCTGGGGGATCTCTCCCTGTCTGCTCTGACCAACGAGACTTTCGACGACCTGATCCGGGAGGAACGATACCATACCGGGAACCTTTTCCCGCTGAGAAAATGCCGCCACGTGCTCCGGGAGGGAGGATCGCTCCGGTTGACAAATCCGCATCCCGGCGCCGGTGACCTGGAGTACCAGGAGCTGCAGATGCTCCTGCTGCGTGCCGCGGGCTTTGCGGACATAGCTCCGGTCGGAGATAGTTCGCCCCTGGTCGTGGAGGCCCGAAAGCGCCCCGCGATGGCAGAAGAGCAGGAGTTCGGGATGGTCGTGCGCGAGATTGTGACACCTGAAGATCTTGCGCTGACCCACGAGTTCGCCCGCGAATACTATTTTTACAAGGACTTCACGTACGACCTTGACGTGGCCCGTCAGTTTGACCTGCACACGGACGTGTTCGTGGTGTACGATAAGTCCGCCCAGATCGTCGCACTTGCGCGGAACGCAATGCGGGTTCCCGGGTACAATTGCCCGTTCATGCACGCGACTACGGACGACGGCAGACACTACGCGGTGCCGGACCGATTCCGAAGGATCGGGGAGATGATGGCGATCTACAAGGAAGGGCGTGACGGGGTGGTCGGCTTCAAGCGGCTGATGGAGTTCCTCACCCAGTACATCGCGTACGTGGCGTGCGCCGACAGCATCTGGACGACAAACGACGTCAACGATCCATACACGGGCAATTATTACAAGAGCAAATTTCTGATGTACGATGTGGGCGAAAGGCTCACGTACCGAAACTTCGGGGGCAAGTGGAACATGCTCTGCACGGAAAGGGTCCCGGAGCTGGGGAAGCTCCACAGGGAGTTGTTCCGAAGGTGAAAACGATGCTGACCGATAAGTTGTCCCAGACGCAGGAACAGCGCGACCAATACCGCAGGCAGCAGGCCGATTCGCTCACGCGCATCAACCGCATCGGCACCCTTGCCGGCATCCTGATCGTCGCGTACCTCGCTTTCTTCAGCGACCCCGTCTCCTACCCGAAGTACTTCAGCGTCATGTTCCCCGGGAGGATGTTTGCGATTCTCGCCGGGGCCCTGGTGGGGATTCTTTCTTTCATCCCCCCGGCACGGCGCTTCGGCGTCCCGCTTTCCTTCATCGTATTCCTCGGCGCCTCGATCATGATGGCGCACCTGACCGGCGTGATGAACACGGACAACTCGGACGTCACCGCCTGGATGCTGGTCAACATCATCTTCTGCGGCGTGTACCCGCTTCCCGTGCTGTACTCTCTCATCGTCGTCCTCATCACATTCACGTACTACATCTTCATCTTCGTGCACAGCGGGTTCGTACCGGACCATGCGTTCCGCCAGGCCCTGATCAACGTGGGAAGTGCCAGCTTCCTGACCCTCGCGTTCAAGATCGGGATAGAAAGGATCCGCCGAAGAGAGTTCTTCTTCCGCGTCGGCCTGGAAAGGGCCAATGAAGAAATTGCACAGCTCAACGACAAGCTCAAGGACGAGAACCTGCGCCTGTCCCACGAGCTGGCGGTGGCCGCTCACATCCAGAGCGTCGTCCTTCCCCAGGAAAGCGAATACCAGGCCTTCCGTGACCTGGAGATATCCTGCCAGATGCTTCCCGCCGCCGAGGTCGGTGGAGATTTCTATGACACGATACATTTCGGTCCCGAAGGGTTTATCTCCATTGGCGATGTGACGGACCACGGTCTGCATTCCGGCCTCATCATGATGATGGTGCACACGGCCCTCCGGGCCCTCGCCAAGGTGGAACGCAACGACATCCAGCGCATCTACAACGTGATCAACAGGCTCTTGTACGACTTCCGGCTGAAGACTCTGGACAACCGCATCATGTCGCTCCTCATCCTCAAGTACCTTGGAGACGGCGAGTTCGTGATGACGGGTCAACACGAGTCTCTCCTCATCTTCAGGGCGGATGGCACCGTCCAGAACATCGATTCTCTGGAATATGGCATGTATGCCGGGCTGGACGAAAATGTTTCTCCGTATCTCAAGCTCTTCACCTTCCACCTTGACGTCAACGACGTCCTGCTCCTGTATACTGACGGGATCACCGAGGCGGTCGATGCGAAGGAAAACCAGTTCACGGCCCAGGGCATCATCAACGCGGCGCTCCCGGTGCTGGGAGGCTCGGCGGAGGCAATCCAGTCGGCCGTCATGGCTGCCTGCCAGAAGCACGTCGGGGATGCCCGGCGCTTCGATGACCTGTCAATTGTCGTGGTGAAAAAGCTTGAGGACAGGGGGTGGGACGGGCAGCTCCGCGGCACCGTGCGCCTGGGGGACAAGATCGACTTCACGGAGGGCGTCGACAGTTCTTTCACGGTCCGTTTCCTTCCGCTGGACATGTTCGACAACTGGCAGAGGGGAAGCGTGCTTTCGGATTTCACGGCGAACTATTTCCGTCATAACTTTCCGTCGGAAGAGCAGTTTGGCCTCATCTCCACCGTTGTCAACGAGCTCGTGGAGAACGCGGTGAAGTTCAGCTCGAACAACTCGCTGCCGGTGGACCTGACGCTCAAGAAGGCCATGGGCCGCATGCTCCTGCAGGCGGCGAACACGGTGCCGATCCACAGGGCCCAGCCGTTCATGGCGGTGTGCCGGGAGCTCTTTGAGAAGGATCTCGACGATCTGTACGTCGAGCGCCTGAAGCAGGACTCCACGGACCGGGATGCCTCGGGCCTCGGGCTTTTGCTGATCAGGAAGGATTACAGTTCCAAGCTCAGTTTTGAGTTCCGTTTTGACGAAGATAATACCGTCCGAGTGACGGCGACTGCCGAGCTTGCGTTCGGTGAAGATGGGGTAGGACCGGATGGACGATAACAACGTACGAGCCTACTCGGTTCGCGTGACCAAGGACTTCTCGAGGATCTCTTTCGTCGGAACGCTGCGCCTGCAGGGAAGGCAGGACTACGAAAAGATCCACCGGATGCTCCGCTACGCCGCTGATCGATCAGGCGACAGCCTCGAAGTGGACCTGCGGGACCTGCTGTTTCTCAACAGCTCGGGGATCTCCACGCTGAGCCTGTTCATCATCGAGATGCGCGAGATCCAGAAGAATGTAACCATTACCGGCAGCAAGGCCAGCGCATGGCAAAGCAAGTCTCTCAGCAATTTCAGGCGCCTTTACGACAAGGTGGTTGTGAACCTGGTCTAGGAACGCGCAGGGCGTAGATTTCAAGTTTTGGAGAGTTACCGACCGTGGACGCCGACAAATCATATTTGCTGCCTCCCTCACCAACGGAATTAGGGGATGCACGGGCCACCGTTGAAGATGTGTCCTTGAGGTCATCGCCGGAGAGGCGGGCATTCAATTTGTAGTCAGAACTTGACTACATTCGCCATTGTGCAAAGGCCGGCCTGCGGAATCCAGATCCCGCAGGCCCTGTCTACTACCTACGCGCTCCTGAGCCAATCCGCGGGGTATCGCGCCACGGTACGCCGTGGATTTGGCGCGCCTCAGTTCTCTTCGATGAACCTGACTGCTTTTCTCAGGTCCTCCAGGAGGGATGCCCTTTCGCGGGGAGTCGCGGAACCGGGCTCGTAGTAGAGCTGGCGCAGAAAAAAGCCGTTCCCGAACTCCATGTACTGTGCCTCTCGCGCATCGGCGCCCCGCTTTACTCCGACGATCTTGTACACCTTGACGGGGAAATGGATCCCTTTCACGTCGATCAGGCGCGGCCCTTCCACTTCCACGACGTCCTGCACGAGGGTGTAGGTAGTTTCGCTGATGAAGATCGAGTTGCGGTCGGCGATTTTCTCAAGCCTCGCCGCTATGTTCACCTGGCCCCCAATGATGGTGTAGTCCATCCTCGCCTCGGAGCCGAAGTTGCCAACCGTGCAGAACCCGGTGTTGATCCCGATCCTCACAGCCAGGCCGTTTGAAGCCCCTGCCGCCCTCCATTTTCCACTCAGGAGCTTCACTTTCTCAAGCATCTCGACCGCCATTCGAACGCAGCGCTTCGCGTGCGTCTCGTCGTCAATGAACTGGGGGTCGCCGAAGAACACGACGATGGCGTCACCGATGAACTTGTCCACCGTGCCGCCGTAAATTCCCGCGAGCGCTGACATCTCCGTGAGGTATTCGTTCAACAGGGCTGAAAGCGTCTCGGGCTCCAGGGTGTCGGTCACCTCGGTGAAGCCGACAATGTCGGAAAAGAAAAAAGTGAGCTTCTGGCGCTTGTAGGTCAGCTTCGAGGTGAGCTTCCCCGTGGCAATGGAATCATAGACCTGCGAGGGCAGATAGGTCTTCATGAGGGCAAGGAGGTTGTTGATGCGGCTGTTCTTTTCCTCCAGCTCGTCGTCGATGAGAGTGGCGTGCTCCACCGTGTTCTCGTACATGACCTTCATGTCATTCAGCTGTGCCTTGAGCTTGTCCATCTCGGGCTGGTTGTCCGGCGAATCATTGCCCATACCCCGTATTGTAGCAGAGCGCTCGTGCGCATGCAAACACCGAACGGTGACGGCTGGGCGAAGGAAGCGGGGGTGGGACAGCGCCCGACGAGAGTCGAACTCGTAGCTCCAGCTTGGAAGACCGCTCAGGTCATTTTCGGACTCTTGCAGGTTCTTGCGGGCGCTTGCACCAACTTGTAATAAGTCTATCTCCGGCTAAGAATTGTGTCAATGGTACTTGTAGAGGCTTGCAACATGAAGCAAGGGACTTGCAAATAATAATGTGACACTCCGGGTGACACGCCGATCAGCCGGTCGTCGAGCTGCGAGCAAGAGAAATTCATCGATGCTTGGATGCGATTTTTGCCGCTACCCGCTACTTGCAACGAAAAAGGCCGTGAAATACAGTGAAATTATGAAAACAGAGAGGTAGCCGAAAGGTAGCGGTAGCGGATAAATGCCGCTACCGCTACTTAAGCGCTACCGAGAAGAAGAGGAAAAGGGCCCCTTTTCAGGGGAATTCCTTTAGATTGAGCAAAGGGTAGCGGGGTAGCGGATAAAAAGGGGATCCAACGATGAATGCCATTGCGATAGGAGCAAGTCTTCTGAACTTTGGAGATATTTGAAGTGTTTACACGTAAAGTCTTTGCTGCGTAAGGAGTTACCAGTGAGCTGTTTACAGATCGATGGACCGTTTACAGCTTAACTCGTTATCCAGAAAAAACTTAAGAGATTCTGTTTACAATCCTTATCTTGTCCTTCTCCTCCCGTCCTTTCTTCTCCTCTCGGAGTAACCTCAGAAATACGCTGCGGTATCTCCCACGGCTTCACAGCGCGGGAGGCCGTCGAGTTCGCTAAGAGCGGTGGGACGAAAAATCAAAAAGCATCTTTGCGCCTGCGCTACGGGCTCCACCTGCTGGAAGTATCGCCGGCGATACTCGGGAGCTT
>CAWJRT010000027.1:0-280768 GCA_963845325.1 uncultured Spirochaetota bacterium | reverse complement strand
GGTATTGACGGCTTCAAGAGCGAGATCCAGAAGCTGAACGGGATCGAGCTTGCCACCGACGTGCAGTACGCCAACTACGCCGTGGACAAGGCGCTGGACACCACCAACGCCATCATCCAGTCCGGTTAAAGTTCAACGTGGCAATCGGCGGAAGCCAGGAAATGGCGGACGGAATCTCCACCGCGCTGAAGAACGCGAACATGCACGACAAGGTGAAGGTGGTGAGCGTCAACGGCGGGCCCATGGACGTTGACAACTTTGCCAAGGGCAACCTCGACTTCGCCCTCAGCCAGTCGCCTGGCCTCCACGGCATGATCACGGCAGCCAACCTGATTGCCTATCTCAGGGGCAGGACCTACCAGACAAAGACCTTCTCCCCGGTGATCTGGGTCAACGCCCAGACCCAAAAAGGACCTCATCCCCTGGGACATGGACACCAGCTGGATGCCCGTGGTGAATGAGTTCGTGAAGACCGGGAAGTACCGGCCGGCTCCGCAAGTAGTCGTTTCCCGCCGGTTGAGTTTCGCCATTCATCGTCAGGCCCTGGGAGGATGCCCCCCGGGGCCCCTTTCATGGTCGTCAGGGGCGGGGGGTACAGGTGGAGTCCGTCAATATCCTCGAGACGCGTGGCCTCAGCAAGAGCTACCCCGGCGTCAGGCTCTTGATCATGTGGATTTCGACCTGCGCTTCGGCGAGGTCCAGGCGCTTGTAGGCCAGAACGGCGCCGGGAAGTCCACCTTCATCGAGATCATTGCCGGGTCCTTCGGCCGGACTCGGGCACGATCATCGTCGGTGGCCATGAGTTCACTGCCCTTGACCCCGCGCGTTCCATAGAGATGGGCGTGCAGACGGTCCACCAGGACAACCAGCTGGTGGACGAGTTGTCGGTGGCGGAGAACATCTACCTCTACAACCTTCCCCGTTCGGGGCCGGGCTTCGTCAGCCAGAGCAAAAGCATCGCCGCTTCCGAAAAACTGCTTCAACAGCTGGGCATCGATGTTTCGCCACGGAAGAAGATGAAGGATCTCACCTTCATCGAGCGCAAGCTCGTGAGCACTGCAAAGGCCTTTTCCCGGAGCGCGCGTATCCTCATCCTGGACGAGCCCACGGCGTCTCTGGACGAGAGGGGGCGGAAGATCCTTTTCAACATCATCCGCGGCCACACGAAGCAGGGTCTTTCGGTGATCTACATCTCCCACAACCTGGGGGAGATCTTCGAGGTGTGCGACCGGGTCACCGTCATGGTGGACGGCAGGAAGGTCGACACAAGCTCCGTGAAAGACGTCTCGATGAACGACGTGGTGCACCGCATGATCGGCCGTTCTTCAGCGGCGCTGTTCTCCCGCGAGAAGAGGGAAGGACGCCCGGTCGGAGAGAACCGTGGCGCGAACGCCCTTCTTGCCGTGCAGGACTTCCACCGCGAGGGTGTTGTGGAGCACGTGTCTTTCGACGTGCGGCCCGGCGAGATCTTCGGCCTCGGGGGGCTGGTGGGCTCGGGACGGTCCGAGCTTGCGCGGATGATCTTCGGCCTGGACAGGAGGAACAGCGGACGGCTGTTTCTGCGCGGAATGGACATTACCCCTGGCTCGCCTTCCGACGCCATCCAGAAGGGCGTCGGCTTCCTCACGGAGGACCGCAAATCCACGGGGCTGATACTGAAAAGGCCGGTCTCGGAAAACATCACGCACGCCCGGTTTGCCAGGAGTGCCGGGCTTTTCATGAACCTGGGCCGTGAGCGGTCCGACACGGAAGAGCTCTCCCGGAAGCTCGACATCAAGACGCCCTCGGTCGCGCAGAAGGTCCTCAACCTCAGCGGCGGCAACCAGCAGAAGGTGGTTCTCGGGAAATGGCTGTATGCCGGTTCCGAGGTCCTGATCTTCGACGAGCCCACCGTGGGCATTGATATCGGCGCAAAGAGCGAGATCTACAGGATGATGGATGATCTGGCCCGCCAGGGGAAGGCGGTCATCATGATCTCCTCGGATACCCCGGAGCTGGTGGCAGTGAGCGACAGGGTAGGGGTCATGCGCAATGGCCGCCTGGTGACGATCCTGGAGGGAAGGCGCATCACGGAGGAGAACGTCCTGCGCTTCGCGCTGGGCATGGACGAGGAAAAGGAAGGGACATGAAGGCTGCAGCAGTCGCGCAAGCGGGAAAGAGACCGGTGAGGGTTACGCAGTCGCTGGTGCTCATCGGGCTCATCATTGCCCTGTGCGTCGTGGCCACTATCGTCAACCCGCGTTTCGTGAACCCCAACAACATCATCAACATCTTCTCCCAGATCGCGGTGCTCGGCATCGTGGCCAGCGGGATCGGGATGCTCCTCATATCGGGAGAAATCGACATCTCGGCGGGGAACCAGGTCTCCCTCATGGGCGCCATCCTCGCGCTCATCATCCAGAAGGTGGGAGGGCTGCCGGCGGGTCACCCTCAGGCGTGGCTGGTGCCCCTGGCAATCCCCATGGCCATCGTGGCCACGTTCGCATGCGGCTTTCTCATGGGGGCCATCAACGGCTTCACCGTCATCAAGTCGCGTGCCGCCTCCTTCATCATCACCCTCGGCTTCTCCTCGGTATATCGGGGAGCGGCCCTGCTGGTGACCGGAGGCGCCTCGTACATGCTGTTCGGCAAGTTCGAGCTCCTGGGCAGAGGCAAGATACTGGGCATCGTCCCCATTTCCATCCTCTTTTCGCTGGGTGCCATCATGCTTGCCTGGGTGATACTGAAATACACCAGGTACGGGCGCTTCCTGTACGCCATTGGCGGAAACAAGAAAGCGGCCTTCGTTTCGGGGATCAACACAATGCGCGTCACGATGACCGCGTACATCATGGTGGGCCTCCTCAATGCCCTTGCCACGCTGATCCTGCTCTCCCGGATCGGGTCCGCCCTGGCGAATACCGGTGACTCCTATTCGCTGGACTCCCTTGCATCGGTCATCGTCGGCGGGGTGGCGCTCACCGGCGGCCGCGGCAACGCGCTCAGCATCTTTCTGGGCTGCGTGCTGATCGGGCTGATCGGCAACGCCCTGGTCATCATGAGCGTCAACCCCTTCCTCCGGGACGTCGTCATTGGTCTCATCACGATCGCCGCCGTGACGATCGGACAACTCACAAGCGAAAGGGAATAGGAATGGAACGCATCGACCTGCTGAACACCATCAAGGGCTCATTGTTCGAGAGTTTCTACCCGGCGGCCTGGGATCTTGCAAAGATCGACAGGTGCTGCGGCATGAAGCCGGAGGACGTCAACAAGCGTGAGCCGTGGTGGCACAAGGATTTCGCCCCGGTCTGCGGCGAGACCCTGGAGGACTTCAACACCCTGATGGGCCACGAGATCGCTTTGCAGATCAAGGGCGCGCGGGACGAGAGCCGCGATATCGTGCTTATCTTCTCGGTCGGCCCCATGGGCATGTATCGCTGGGCAGTGGAGTTCCTGAAGCGGTGGAACGTGGACTGTAGACACCTTCACGGTTTCAACATGGACGAGTGGAGCGACGCGGAGGGCAACACGCTTCCCGCGACGAACCCGGGCGCTTTTCGAAACGCCATGGAGGCGTCGTTCTACGGACCGCTGGGCAGCCTCACTGTTCCGCAGAACCAGCGGCATTTCGCCACGCGGGAGGAGCTTCCGACCTATGCACAAAAGATCGGTGAGCTCCGCGCCAGGGGCGCGAAGTTCGTCGTCATCTACGGGATCGGCTGGGTCTTCCACGTGGCGTTCTGGGAGCCGCACTTCGCGGCGGACTACAAGGACATGAAGGAGTGGCTGGGGGCCACGCACCGCGTCGGCGCGAAGCTGCACCCGCTGACGATCATCCAGAACTCCATAACCAGCTTCAAGAGCAGGATCACCCTCGTGCCCGCGCGGGCCAACACGATCGGCCCCGGCATCTTCATGAAGGCGGATTACACGATCGGCGGGGTCGACGGATTCCTTCCCGTCCGCAACATGATCTACCAGGGCATGACCCTGTGGGTGACGCTGAAATACGGACCTGACATGTGGATACCGTCGTCCGTCATGCCCCAGCTCCCCGGCAAACTCTTCTACGTCAAGCCGTTGGCGGGGCCGCTGGAGCCTGAAGTGAACTGAGCCGGCCATGGCGCATGACTTCCTCATCGTGAACGGGACGGTCTTTGCGGAGACACATGTTCTTCAGGATGGGTATGTCCGCGTGCAGGACGACCGCATAGCTTCCATCGGCAGCATGGCGGAGCTTCATGGAGTAATGACCGCAACGGCCGCCGGAGACCACGCGGCGCGGATCGATGCAAAAGGCCTTTTGGTCTGCCCCGGGCTCATCGACATGCACACCCACGGCATCCGGGACGTCTCATTCATGGACAGCGACGTGCCGACCATGGTGCGCGGCCTCTCGTACTACGCGGCGCACGGTGTGACGCGGGTGGTCGGGTCCACGCTGGCCAATCCCTACGAGACGATCATCGCCCAGATAAAACGCATGGGTGCGGTGATGGAGGACCCGGTCCACGGGTCAATGCTCCACGGCGCGCACATGGAAGGACCGTGGCTGGCGCCGCGCTGCAGGGGCGGTCATGACCTGCGATACCTCCGGGCACCCGAGCGTGCCGACGTCCGCAGGATCCTGGACGAAGTCGGGGACCTTGTCCGCACCGTGACCTACGCACCTGAGCTCCCGGGCAGCGTATGGCTGACCGAGCAGCTGGCCCGGCGCGGAATCGTGCCGGTGCTCGGTCACACGGAGGCAACGTTCGAGGAGGCGGACCGCGTCATCCTTGCGGGCGCGCGGCACGTCACCCACATGTACGATACGACGCTGGGGTACCGGGAAAATCCAAATGAGGCCCTCGTGATGATGCCCGGAATGGAGACCGCGGTTCTCAATCACGACGAGGTGAGCATCGAGCTCATTGGCTGTCCCGTTCACGTTCCCCGGCCCTTCTTCAGCTTCATCGACAAGGTGAAGCCTGCGGACAGGAAGATCATCGTCACCGACTCTCTCGTGGGCACCGACATGCCGGAAGGAACGGTCCTCACCTACAAGGACGGGCACAAGGTCTACGTGGAGAAGGGCGTGCTGAGAATGATCGATGCAGACCCGAAGGTAAACGGCAACCTCACCGGCAGCGCCGTCACGCTGAATCTCGGGCTGCGGAGGCTGCGCGAGTATGCGGGCCTCAGCCTCGCGGAAGCTCTGCCCTGGGTGAGCCTTAACCCCGCGACGACCCTGGGAATCGAACGGGAGACCGGGCAGCATCAGCGTGGGCAAGCTCGCCGACATCGCAATCATGGACGATCAATGCAACGTCAGCATGACCTTCGTGAAGGGCAGGCAGGCGTACGGTGGGTCACAACCGGGGGGAGCACCGCGTCCTGAGTTCCTGCGTCCGAACCTGTGGGAGCGCGCAGCGGACGAAAAGGCGAGCACGTTTTCCCACGGCGTCTCGGGCTGAACCCGGTTCGAAGGGCAGCACAATGCAGCGCCGATCCGCGCCGATGGTGTCCATGAGCCGTGCCGTTTCGCGCCGCACCTCCGCGGGCGAGGCCATGGACAGTGTTCGCTGGGCTCCCAGTGTAGCGCACGGAACGATCTGCCCGCCCCACCTTCCCTTGACGCCCGCAGGGTCCATACACTCCGGCTGAATGGGGTGGAGGATGTGAAATCCCAGCTCCACGATGTCCGGAACGATGTCGGTGATATTGCCGCAGCTGTGAAGGAAGAACGTCGCGTTGGGAAACCGGGCCCGCACCGCTGACAGGACGGACTTCCACGCCGGCTTGATCAGCGCCCGCCAGACCGCGGGGGAGATCTGCATTCCCCATTGACTTCCCGCGTCGTCGTAGAATGCCAGCACGTCTATTCCGGCACGGGCCGTCTCAACGGCCAGCCGGGCTGTGAAGCCGGCCACCTTCTCGACGATTGCCCCGGCCAGCAACGGGGACTCCAGCAGGTCGACCATGAACTGTTCCATCCCGCGGAGCCACCACGACCACTCGTAGATGCTTCCCGCGTAGCCGATGACGGGGTATCCCCTGTCATGAATGACACGGACTTTTTCAGGCACTCCCGTCGGGTCCAACGACGGCTCGGGATAGCGCTCGATATCCGTGGATCGCGACAGGGCGGCGAAAGGGGGGATACATGTGCTCGTAGGTATCTTTCGCACCCCCGGCCCAGTGGCCGATCCCCCACTCGTCGAACTGGGTGTCGTGGGGCGCCTCGGGGTGCCAGCGCCGAGGATCTTCACCGCCGAACCGGCGGGCGAGGGACGTGAGGCGCAGGTCGTAGTCGAAGTATTCCGCCGGGTCGGCCGCCCCTGTTTCCGACTCGAACCTTCGCTGCACAGCGGAGGTGAACCCCTCAGAGGCTCCGATGTCCATTGTGAACGGGACCCATTCGGGCGTTCCGCCGGAAACGAGCAGGGACAGGTTCTCCCGCGGTGTCATCATGATTTCTTCCCTGTCCTTCCCCGTGCACAGTGGTCGCACTTGCATCCCATGGGCCGGATGAGATCGTCGAAGTATTCCTTGCCGTAGTCGTAGGAGAGCTCCTCGCCGGCCTTGATGTTGCGGCGGGCGTAGATGAGGACTTTCATCCCCCGCGTGCGCGGCTCGCAATTCGGCCTGCAGGAGTGATTGATGTACCTGCTGAGGTTTTCACGGCCGGCGCCGTCGATGATCCACTTCGAGTTCACTTCGAAGAGATACCTGCCCCCCTTGCGATACGCCTCCTCGGCGGGAAGAAGCCGGCCCGTGTACTCGATGACAAGCTTTCCGCGCGGGATGGGCTTCCTTGCAAAAAGCCCGAGACCGCGCGTTGTCCTCTTTACCGCAAAACCCCGGCTGACGCCGTTGTGCTCGTATTTCCTCATGACTGCCGGCCGGGAGGGTATCCGGATCCGCGCCGCCCGGCAATCCCGCGTCCCCCAGCGCAATCCCGCGCATCGCCTCATGAAGGTCTGACCCGGCCGCCAGCCAGTCCGTACCGAAGTCGATCGGGAAGGTCAGCCGTGAGCCGCGCTCTCCTGTGTCTCCGAAGGGCTGTCCGCTGCAAGCCTGTCGGCCTTCCGCAGGGACGGGAACAGCCAGGTCCAGAGCGCTACGACAACAAGGGTGCCGATCCCCCCGAGCACCGCCGCGGGCACGGCCCCGAACCATGAAGCGGTGATGCCCGGACTCGAACTCGCCGAGCTGGTTGGACGCGCCGATGAAAATGGAGTTCACCGCGCTCACGCGGCCGCGGTTCTCATCGGGCGTGTTGATCTGCACGAGGGTCTGGCGCACGACGACGCTCACCATGTCCGCCGCGCCCAGCACCGCCAGTGCCCCCAGGGACAGGAAGAAGGACCGCGACAGCCCGAAAACGATCGTCATGAACCCGAAAAGCGCGACGCACGCGAACATCCGCGCTCCCGCGCGGCGCGCCAGTGGTCTTCTGGGCAAGCCCAGCGCCACGATCCCTGCGCCGACAGCAGGCGCGCTCCGCAGGAGGCCAAGCCCCCATGGCCCGACGTGCAGGATGTCGCGGGCGTAGATCGGCAGCAGCGCCGTGGCTCCGCCGAAGAGCACGGCAAAAAGGTCCATGGAGATGGCCCCCAGGATGGCGGGCCGTGAGAACACGAAACGAGGCCGGTGAGCATGCCCTCGAACCCGGGCTTCGCCGCGCCGGCAACCGAAGCCGCGCGCGGATGCTGAAGCATCAGCAGCGCCGCGCAGGCGTAGCATCCGTGCAGACCGCCGTACACGCAGGCCGGACCGAAAGCGTACAGCAGCCCGCCGACGGCCGGCCCGGCGATCGTGGCCACCTGGAATGTACCGGAGTTCCATGCAACGGCGCGCGGGAAGTCCTCCCGCGCCACGAGGAAGGGCAGCAGGGACTGGCTCGCCGGGCCGAGGAACGCCTGGCCCGACGCCGATGAGCGCCACGACGGGAAAGATCCAGGCCGCACCGGCGCCCGGAACCAGCGATATCGAGAGCAGAAGCAGCGCGACAACAATCTGCAGGCATGTGCCGGCCAGCAGGATGGTGCGTCTCTCGATCCTGTCCGCCGCCAGCCCGCCGGGCAGGGCGAAGCAGGAGCGCGGGCAGAAACTGCGCCAGCCCGACCATGCCCAGGGCGAACGCGCTCCCGGTCAGGGCGTAGACGTGCCAGCCGACGGCGACGCCGAGCATGAGAGACGAGAGGGACGCCAGTGCCCGGGCCGCCAGGAAGGCGCGAAAGTCCCTGTTCTGAACAGCGGTCTGCCGCGAGGTCTTCCCATGCTTCCTACCCTATCAGAAACCCGGCGGCCGTGATGGGGCAGTCGAGGAGGCACGGGCTTCCCCTTCGGAGACTGCTTCCTCCTATCTTTGTTGCTCATGGAAGTTTTCGAATGATGAAAGCCGTCCTGCCCGCTGCTCGCCATGGGCAGTTCTGTTCGTTTCGCGGCTGCGCGTCACAGGTGGGGTACCTCGCCAAGCAGGGAAGCTATCTCCTGCGCTACAGCAGCGGGCGCGCGGTCCGTGCAGGAAGTCGATCGCCGACCCCGCCACTCCCGTAGACACGCGGGATTTCCTGCTGAAGGTGCAGGAGATCAAGCGCTACGCGGTGGAGAAAGTCGGGCTGAAGAACAACGGGAACTACACGATCTACAAGGAGATCGACCGCGATCACCTCGTCGACGTGGTCCAGGCATGCGACGCGGCCTCCTTCGACGCCGTACATGTGGAGCTATCCCTTTCTCGGCCGGCTGCCCTACCAGGGATTCTACGAGCGCCCCGACGCCGATGCGGAGGCGGCGCGCCTGAGAAAGCTCGGCTACGACGTGATCGTGCGCCCGGTGGACGCGTTCAGCACTCTCGGGTTCACGAAGGACCCCGTGTACTCGTTCATGAAAGGCTACTCCCCGTTCCAGATCGCCTCCCTCATCATCCACGAGCAGACCCACGCCACGCTCTTCCTGAAAGGCCAGCCCGAGTTCAACGAGGAGATGGCCATCTTTCGTCGGCGACGAGGGAGCATTCGAATGGCTGCGGGACAAGTACGGCGAGGACTCCCCGGAATATCGCGACGCGGTGGATTCGCAGGCGGACTCCGACCTTTTCGTCTCCCTGCTGCACGGGCTGTCGGAGAAGCTGCGAGCCGTGTATGCGCAGCCGCTCACCCGGGAGGAAAAGCTCGCCCGGAAGGCAGAGGTCATCGATGAGTTCAAGCGGGGGCTTGCCGGGCGAGAAGGCGCCTCATTTTCGGACCGCTGCCTACGCGCACCTTGAAAAGCTCCAGCTGAACAACGCGTACCTCTCCCTGTACAGCCTGTACACGGACGACGTGCCGCTGCTGCGGGACTGGTTCGTCCAGCGCTGCGGCGGCAGCATCCGGCTCTTCATGGAGTCCATGAAGACCTCGCCGCCCACGGTGACGTCAAGGCGCAGATGCGCAGTCCTGCGCCGTCGCCGGGCAGGAACGCTACCTCAGCGGAGCAAGGAGGGCCGGATGACCGCGCACGAGAGGAAATACTCGCTCACCCCCGGGACGTGCCGCGCGTGGAAACGCGCGCATCGCAGGATCGTCACGCCTCTTCCCGTGCCCGAGTCCATGCCCTTCTTCGAGCGCCTGGAGCGTTTCGAGCCCTCCTCCATGCAGGGCCAGCCTCCCGTGGTCATCGACCGCGCCGAGGGATGGCACGTGCACGACAAGTGGGGAAACATGTGGCTGGACTGGTCCTCCGGCGTGCTGATCTCCAACCTCGGCAACGGCCACCCCGCACATCGTCGCCGCGCTGCGCGAGATGCTGGACCGGCCCCTCCTCAGCACCTACGTGTTCGCCCACGAGAAGAGGGAAGAGCTGGTCGGCCTGCTCGCCGGCCTGGCACCCGTCCGCCGGGTACAAGGTCTTCCTCCTCACCACGGGCTCCGAGGCAACGGAGAACTGCATCAAGCTGGCGAAGACCTGGGGATGCAGAAGCGCGGGCCGGAGTGCCGGTACATCGTGAGCTTCCAGAACGCCTTCCACGGGAGGACCATGGGCGCCCAGCTTGCCGGGGGAAACCCGTCCCAGAAGAAGTGGCTGGGCAGGCCGGACGACAGCTTCGTCCAGGTTCCCTTCCCCGACGGCTACAAGAACCCTGACACGCGGTTCGAGCTCTTCCTGGAGACGCTGGCGCGCAGCGGCGTCACGGCGCGGCAGGTATGCGGCGTGATGTCGGAGAGCTTCCAGGGCGTGGGCCCGGATTTCTTCCCGCTGGAATACGCGCAGCAGCCTCGCCGCCTGGTGCGCGGAGCAACGACGTGCTCCTCATCATGGACGAAGTGCAGGCGGGGTTCGGCCGCACCGGGAAGTGGTTTGCATTCGAGAACTACGGGATCACCCCTGACCTCATTGCCTGCGGCAAGGGGATCTCCAGCTCGCTGCCGCTGTGCCGCGGTGATCGGCCGGCCCGACGTGATGGAGCTGTACCCGCCGGGCTCGATGACCTCCACGCATTCGGGGTCCCCTCTGCCCGTGGCCGCGGCCGTTGCCAATATCCGCGCAGCTGATGAAGGGCGGGTACCTGGAGAACGCGCGGGCGCTGGACCCCGTTCTCCGCTCCGGGCTCCTGGCGCTCCAGAAACGCCATCCGCGGCAGGGCGGGTGCGTGCAGAGCAGGGGCCTCGTGGCGGGCATCCAGATCGTGATGCCCGGGACGCGGACGCCGGACCCGCGCACGGCGCTCGCGCTCAACGAGGCGTGCTTCCACAGGGGGCTTCTCATGTTCGCGCCCGTCGGCGTGGCAGGGGAGTGCATCAAGATCGCCCCGGCCCTGGACATCTCCCGCGAAGCCCTGGAGGAAGGGATCTCCGCCCTCGGGGAGGCCATGGACGAGGTGCTCGTCAGTGAGGCGCCGCGCCGCCAGGTGCCTGCTGCGTCGGCGGCGGCATGATCACGGCAGACCTCATCCTTCCCAGCCTGTACCACCTGCAGAGGCTGGGGCGGCTCGGGGAGATCACCGTCTGCGCGCTGGGCTCCGGTCCGCTGCGGGCGCTGGCGGAGAACCACGAGATCCGCGCCGCGTTTCCCGGCAGCTCGTTCATCGCCGCAGCCCCCGCTTGTCCGCGCCTCCCGACCAGAGGTTCCCGGACCTCTTCCGCGCAGCTGGTGTCGCGGCTGCCGCCGCGCCAGGTCGTCTTCGTGGCCGTGCCGGACCAGCTGCATCACGACGTGGTGATGGCCGCGCTGCGCGCCGACCAGCACGTCCTGTGCGTCAAGCCGCTCGTCCTGAGACACGAGCAGGCGCGTGAGATCGCGCCGGAGGCAGCCGCCCGCGGCCTGTTCGTCGGCGTGGAGTACCACAAGAGATTCGACCGGCGGTCGCTCGTCGCGCGGCGCGACTACCGGGCCGGGCGGTTCGGCGAGCTCGCGTTCGGCGAGGCGCGGCTGATCGAGCCCTGGTCCTACCGCCGCGTCCAATTTCCAGAACTGGTTCCTGCCGGAGGCAACGGACCCGTTCACCTACATCGGGTGCCACTACGTGGACCTCGTGGCATTCATCACGGGGCTGCGACCCGTGGAGGTCTCCTGTGCCGGCGTCGCGGCGACGGTTCCCCAACGGCAACGAGGGATTCCTCTGGTCGCAGGGCAGGGTGCGATGGGAAAACGGCGCCCTGCTCTCCGTCTCCAATGGCCTGGGATATCCCGACCAGGCCGCCGGCAGCAACGACCAGGGACTCGTGCTGTACTGCGAGGGGGCCGGGGAGTTCCGGGATGATCCGTCATGACGATCATGACCGCGGAGTGAGCCATTCCTACCTCGAAGGAGCGGGCCCCGGGGGCTCTCACTTCAATTACGTGAGCCCGGACTTCTTCCGCCTCGTCCCCTGGGAGGGGGAAGGGCTGCGACCCGTCGGGTACGGCTACGATTCCATCGAGGCGCTCGTCGGCGCGGTGCGGCGCGTGGATTCAGCGGCGGAGGGGCTGGCGCCCGCTGCGGCGCAGCATGCGCGTACGCGCGTCCTGCGCGGCATCGACGAAGCAGGGATCCTTGCCACCCCGGCAAACAGCAGCCTGAACGAGCTGGTCGTGGAAGCGGGCCGGCTTTCGATCCTCAGCGACGGGCGGCCCGCGCGGATCGAATACGGCGCGGACCCGCAGGTGTCTCCGGCATGAGCTCCGCTCCGCGCAAGGGGAAGTTTCTCGGCCGGATCCCGGGGAGAACGGGCCTCTGGGAGGTGTCCTTTGACGGAGACCTCATCACAAGCGTTGCCTGCCGCGACGAGTCCTTTTCCTCGGAAAGGTGCCTCTGGATAACCCCTGGTCTCTTTGACCTGCAGATCAACGGAATCTCCGGGATCAATTTCACCGACCCTTCGTTGACTCCTGGGCTCATCGAGCGGGCTGATGCCTTCATCAGGTCAAGCGGCACGAGCCGCGTACTGTCCGACCATCATCACCTCCAGCCTTGAAACCGCGCGGGCCGTGCTCGAGACTTTCGGGAACGAATGGAAGGCCGGCCGGCTGCCCGCCGCGTGGGCAATCCATCTTGAAGGCCCCTGGATTTCCGACCTGGACGGCCCGCGCGGAATCCATCGCAGGGAACACGTGAGGGAAGTCTCGCTTTCCGAGTGGGACGTCTTGCGCGCAGCGGCCGGCGGGAGAATCGGGCTGCTCACTCTCGCACCTGAGAGGCCTGGGGCCGTTGATCTCATTGCGAAGGCAGCGGAGGCCGGGACCGTCGTATCCCTGGGACACACGGCCGCAACACCGGGGGAAATCGCGGCGGCCGTTGGCGCGGGGGCGCGGATGAGCACGCACCTGTTCAACGGGTGCACGCGGCTTCTTGACCGGCATTCGAACGTCGTCTACTCCCAGCTCTCCGAGGACGCCCTGTACGCGTGCTTCATTGCGGACGGCCGCCACGTGCCTATGACAACCCTGCGGATCGGGCTCAGGACAAAGGGCGTGGCGCAGGTCGATCCTCGTGAGCGACCTTGCGCACCTCTCCGGCCTGCCGGACGGGGAATACGAGATGGAAGGCAACACGGTCCTGCTGCGTGAGGGCGGTTTGCGGGTCAAGGGAACCGGCCTTCTCTCCGGAGCGGCGCGCACGCTCGCACAGGACGTGGAGCTCCTTGCGCGGGAATCGGAGCCTGGGATCGAAGCTGCCCTGCTGATGGCAACGCGGTCTCCCGCAGCCGCCGTTGGCGACCAGGCGTGGGCGGTGCTGGAGTCGGGGAGGCGCGGACCGGTAGCTGTTTTTTCCTGGGACGGTGCTCAGCTTCTCCTGACGGAGAGACTCGGCTTCTAGGAGTACAGCGTGCGGGCTTCGATGCGAGAGAAGCTGAGCAGGGGCCAGGGAAAGACTGTCTGCTCTCGGCGCAAGGTGATCGTAGAACCTGTGTTTGGCCAAATCGAACAGGGGCGCGGATTCCGTCGCTTCTCAGAACGTGGGCAGACGAAGGTTCGGTGCGAGTGGGCGTTGGTTCCGACACCAGATAAGAGGGAGCCCAGCGACGGCTGCAATGGTTCATTAAGACAAAGGTAAGTGGCGGACATACAATTTGTAGTCAGAAATTGACTACATTCGCCATTGTGGAAACGGCGGCCTGCGGAATCCAGATCCCGCAGGCCCCCTCTACGCCCTGCGTGCTCCTATGCAATCATTTCCTCGCCTCCGAAGAGTTTGAATCGTAATTGCCTCCGCCTTCTCCTTATTCGAATCGATGAGTGCTATTTCCGTCACCGCGCCCTTCAGCGCGAGGTTGAACGCAAGGGTCGCGCCCACCGATTTCAGGCATCGCCACCCTTGTCCTCCTGTGGACAATCGTCAAAAATGTCGATGCATGCGCCGCGACACGACTTTCCCGCTCCGACGAACCACAGGCCCTGGTTTCGCCCTCGCACTCGGCGTGGCTGCGGTTTCCTCGGCGGCGATTCTGATCTCCTTCGCCCGCGCGCGGGGCATTCCCGCGCTTTCCATAGCGGCCCTCCGAATGGGAATTGCCGCCGTCGTTGTCGCGCCTGTCGCGCTGGTCCGTTGCCGCGTCGAGATCCGCGCGCTTTCGGCCGGAGACCTTGCACTCGGCCTCGCGTCCGGCGTGCTGCTCGCCCTCCATTTCGGATTCTGGACGAGCTCCCTGGACTCCACGTCCGTGATGAGCTCAGTTGTATTCGTGAGCACCAACCCGCTGTTTGTTGCCGTGGCGTCCGCTTTCCTCTTCCACGAGAGGCTGCGGCTTGCCGGGCATGATTGGAATCGGAGTTGCGATGATCGGCGGGGCCGTTGTCGGGTTCGCGGATGCAGGACAGGGGGGAGCCGCTTCGGCCCGGGGAGACATCCTCGCGCTCCTCGGCGCCCTCTCCGCGTCCGGGTACCTTCTCGTGGGGCGACGATTGAGGGCGCGGATGTCCCTGCCTCTGTACGTCGGCATTGTCTACGTGACCGCCGCGGCGGCTCTGTTCTCCGTTGTCGGCTTTGCAGGCTTGCGGCTGTCCGCATACCCTCCGAGCGGATACTTCTGGGTCCTTCTCCTGGCGCTTGGCCCGCAGCTTCTCGGGCACACATCGTACAACTACGCGCTGAAGTACGTGTCGGCAACTCTTCGTGACCGTGACGCTCCTGGCCGAGCCCATCGGGGCCACTCTGCTTGCTATTCCGCTGCTCTCCCAGGTCCCGTCAGCCGCCCGCATCGTCGGCGGCCTCTTCATTCTCGCGGGGATCGTGATCGCGGCGGCAGCCAATGCGCGGACCGCGGTGCCCGGAGAGCCGCCGCTGCCACGGGCCCCGCGAGCCTCGCCTCAGGGAAAGTGACTGCCGCCCTGTAACCAATCCGGCTCCCCGGTGTTTTGTGTATAGAGACAAGACGGAGTCTAGATTCGTTGGGGCAAGTTTCACCTCCTTTCCTTGTCCCTTTGTCTCGCCCGGGGGACAGGTGTTACCTGTCCCCACATTTTTTCCAGACCACTGTCCGGGGGTCCGTGTGCGCGTCCTCCTCGTGTGTCCGATACCACTGGAGTATGCGTGCTGCCGAAGCGCGCTCTCCCTGCGCGACGCCCCGGCCGCGCTGGGGTGCAGAGTCGCGCGGGGTTTTGCAGGAAACGCGGACGTCATGGCCGTGGAATCCGGGCCCGCGAAGGCGCGGGCAGCAGCCGCCACCGTGGCAGCGATCAGCCAGTTCCAGCCTGACCTCGTCGTGGACACGGGAACCTGCGGAGCTCTCGACGGCGAGATGATCGTGAGCACGATCGTCCTCGGCATGTCCTGTCTCGAGTACGACATTTCCGGGTACGGGCTTCCCAACCGCGTCATTCCCGAGATGAAGCTGCCGTCGGTCTTCGACCTCTTTCCGCGCCGCGAAAGCCAGAACCTCGCCCGCGCGCTTCTGGAGCAGGGCAAGGACCATGGCCTGCACGTCCGCACCGGGATCCAGGCCTGCGGCGAGTTCTTCATCCAGTCGGCCCAGGTACGCGAATCATTGCACGCCGTGAGCGGGGCCATTGCCTGCAGCTGGGAAACCGCCGGGGTCTTTGTCGCCGCCCTGCGTTCCCGCATTCCACCCCTGAGCATCCGCGTCGTCTCCGACCTGGGCGACGAGGATGCCCTGCGGGATTTCCGCCGCAACGCGCGCCGATGCTCCCAGGGCCTGTACCGCTTTATCGGTGACAGCCTTGAATCAGGGTGGTTCGTGAGCGGTGTATGAACAGTGGAAGCAGTCGCCGCACGGCCTGGTTGATCGACTGCCGCAGCGTGTGCTGCCGTAGCCATGGAGGGCGAGGGCGAGCGAGTGCAGGGATGCGTAGCGCGCCGAAGCCGGGGAAGCCCCGGCCGCCGAGCTTGATTTCATGCGGAATGCCGGGGTAGTATCTGCCCAGCACGCGAGAGGGAGGGTTGACTGTGTCAAAGACGTACGTTGAAACCTCGACCGAGCTCCTCGAAGGGCTGGATGAAATGGTCCGGGAAGGATATTACGCAAGCAGAACGGAGGGGATCAATGACGCTATCCGCCTCCTGTTGAAGCAGTACAAGCTTTCAAAGCTGCACGCCAAGGATTCGGACCTTCTGGGCAAGCCCGCGGCGGCGGGCGGGGAGAGCGGCGGGCGGTGATCGGCCAGGTCGTTGCGGGTATTGACGGATCGCTCAATTCCCTGACGGCGTTCCAGTACGCGCTGGACCTTGCCCACCGGGTGAAGGCCGAGGTGAAGGTTGTTTTCGTCGTAGACTCCCGTAAGACCGACCTTCCCATCATTTATACCGCCAGCCATTTCGACTACGGCTTCGAACGCGTCTACATCCCGCCTGAGCCGGGACTCAAGGGATTCTACGACAAGGTGCGGCAGGATATCCGGTCTTTCGCGGAAAACTGCCTTGTTCTCTGCAAGCGGGATGCGGACGCGGCTCATGTTCCGATCGTCTCCGTCATCAGGGAAGGGGTGCCCTCGGGGATCCTCACCGAGGAGGCGCGTTCGGGAGACCTGCTGGTCATCGGCCAGAAAGGCGAGAACGCCCACATCGAGCGCGCCATCGTCGGGTCCACCACGGAAGACGTCGTCCGTTCGTCCCCGCGCCCTGTGCTTGTCTGTCCCGCGGCGTTCCGCAAGCCCGCGCGCGTGCTCTTCCCGTATGACGGGAGCACCGTCGCGGAGGGAGCGCTTCAGTTCTGCGTGAATGCATTCGGCGCCATCTGGGACGAGATCGCTGTTCTTACCGTCACGGAGGAAATGGAAGAAAGCTTCCCGTACGACACTGAGCTGGGCTACCTGGGCACCCACGGCATCCCGTACCGGCTGCTCATGGAAACCGGCAAGCCAGTGGACACGATTCCGCGGGTGGCCAGGCGCGAGGCAAGCGACCTTATCCTCGTTGGCTCCCACGGACGTCACAAGATCCGTGACTACCTGCTCGGCTCCACCGCCTCCCACCTCATCCGCAGGAGCGAGCTGCCGGTCCTCGTCGCATTCTGATCCCGGGGGGCCGTCGTGCCGATTTCCGGAGAGCAGAACCCTGCTGCGGATCGAATGGTGAGACTGCAGGTCGAATCCCGGGATGTCCGGGACCCGCGCGTGCTCGCTGCGCTGCGGCACGTGCCCCGGCACCTGTTCGTGCCCGCCGGCAGCCGCAGTGCGGCATACGAGGACCACCCTGTGACCATCGGCCATGGCCAGACCATTTCCCAGCCCTACATCGTTGCGTTCATGACCGAGCTCCTGGAGCTTCGCGGCAATGAGCGCGTGCTGGAAATCGGCACGGGGAGCGGCTACCAGACCGCGATCCTGGCGGAGCTGTGCGCATCCGTCTTCAGCATGGAGCGCATCCCCGAGCTGGCCGAGCGGGCCCACGAGGCGTTGCGCGGGCTCGGCTACGGAAACGTCCAGGTGCGCACGGGGGACGGGAGCGCGGGGTGGCCCGAGAAGGCGCCGTTCGACAGGATCCTGGTAACTGCCGCGGCGCCGGAGGTTCCCGCCGCGCTTGCTGACCAGGTCGGAGACAATGGGCTGATCGTCCTTCCGGTAGGCGACATGAGGGGGACACAGGAGCTCGTCATTGCCCGGAAGGTCGGGGCGCATCTTTCCATGCGGGTGAGCATCGGCTGCCGGTTCGTGCCGCTGCTGGGCAGTGGCGGTTTCCGGGACGCGGGGCGTTGACAAAGCAGGCGGTCCGGCGCCCAATGCTGACCGCAAAGGATACCCCGCAGAGATGGCAGTACCAGTATTCAGGCCGACGGTGAAACGCAAGGACATGGGCAGCGTGCTGTCCTGCATCGTCTCGGACAAGATCGGTCCCGGAGAGATCTCGCGCGATCTCGCGTCGCGTGCGTGCCACCTCCTTGGCCATTCCGGAGGCGTCTCCCTGGCCAATAGCTACCTTGCCATTTCCGTGGCGCTGGAGGCGCTTGGCCTGGCAGCTTCGGACGCCGTGATCGTGTCTGCACTCGCACCCGCCCTGTGGCTTCGCGTCATCCAGGACAAGGGCCTGGTGCCGCTGGTTGCCGACGTGGAAGCGGATACCGCTTCGATCGATCCCGCGCAGGCTGCCTCCCTCGTTCAGAAGGGTGCGAAGGCCATCCTGGTGCCCCACACACTGGGGATCGCAGCGGACATCGAGGCGCTGAAAGTGCACGGGCTGCCGATCCTGGAGGACGCATCCCAGGCCCTGGGGGGGAAGGTCGGGGAAGCCGCTGTGCGGCGGCGCCGCCGACATCTGCCTTCTGTCCCTCGACCCCGAAAGCATCATCACCTGCGGAGGCGGGGCGCTCGTGCTGGGCCGCTCCCGCCAGACGGCGTCGGCCCTGAAGCGGATCCAGGAAAGCTCGCCGCTGTATTCTCCGCTTGCCGACATGAACGCGGCGCTGGGCATCGCGCAGCTTGCAGCCCTGGAGAGCTTCGTTGCGGTACGCCGCGAAGTTGCCGCAGCCTATGCGCAGGCGCTCTTGAAGTCCCGCCACACGTCGCTGGTCCAGAAAGTCGAAGCGGAGAATGTGCTGCTCCTCTTTCCCCGTGACTCTCAACAACGGCATGAAGGACGTGCGCCAGTATGCCTTGAAGAAGAACGTGGACTCGGTGCCGGCGTTCGCAGAAACCATTGCAGCCCTGGAGCAAACCTCGGCAGCTCCTGATGTGCCTTCTTTGGCGGCTCCCGGGATTGCGCATGCAGCGGCCGCGGACAATCCGCCCTTGGCGGCGCACGAGAATCTGCCTCCAGCCGCGGACAATCCGCCCCTGGCTTCGCACTGCCCCAACGCGCGCTCGCTGGTCCTGCGGTGCCTGCTGTTCCCCCTCTACCCCATGCTGGGGAAGCGGGACGTCGAAGCGGTGTGCCGGGTGCTTTCCACGCTGCCGTAGCCATGGATGCGTAGCGCGGCCACGGAAACAGGGGGGATCTCCTCCGCCGACAGCCCGGGCTTGCCTTCTCTGCGCGGCGCAACTATAGTAGTGCCCACATGTCCGTCAAGCAGCGTGACATTCGCAAAGTACTTCTGGTTATCAACTCACACAAGGACGATGTGCAGAACGTGGTAGGCTCCATCCTGGAGCTTACGCGGAGCCGCGGCATAGAGACGGTGTCCCTGGACTTCTCCACCCATGCCTCGCCGGAAAACTTGAGCGGCGTGGATCTGGCAATCTCTCTCGGCGGAGACGGCACCCTCCTGTCGTGCGCCCGCATGCTCGCGCATCGCGAGGTGCCCATCCTCGCGGTCAACATGGGCGAGTTCGGCTTCATCACCGAAGTATCGAAGAGCGAGCTCAAGGAGACCTGGGAAAAGCTCCTGAAGGGCTCACTGGGCGTGAGCGAAAGGCTCATGCTCTCCGTCGAGGTCCAGAGGGGAGGGGCGCGCACGGAATCCTTCCTCGGGCTCAACGAGGCGGTCATCGGAATCAAGGGCATCTCGCGAATGATCAGGCTGAAGATCTTCATGTCGGACACCTACATGGGCCGCTACCGGGCAGACGGCGTCATCGTGGCCACGCCCACGGGCTCCACCGCGTACTCCATGGCGGCCGGCGGCCCGATCCTCCACCCCGAGATGGAAGCCTTCATCCTGACGCCCATCTGTCCTTTCACGCTGTCCAACAGGCCCACCGTGGTGCCGGCGAACGAGATCCTCCGCATCGAGGTGGAAGAGCCGCAGAAAGTCGAGGCCGTGCTCACCATCGACGGCCAGGAGTCCTTTCTCCTGCAGCCGCGGGACTGCATCTACGTCCGCCGGGCGCCGCACAAGGCGCGCATCGTGCACACGGACCGTCGGTCCTTCTACGAGATCCTGCGCACAAAGCTCAACTGGGCGGGTGAGCCGAATGCTTGAGGAGCTGCACGTCCACAACTTTGCGATCATCGACAAGCTGTCGGTGAAGTTCGCGCCGGGCCTGAACATCCTCAGCGGGGAGACGGGGGCGGGGAAATCAATCCTTGTCGGCGCCCTGGGCCTGCTGCTCGGTGACAAGACGGATACCTCAATCATCAGGTCCGGCGCCGAGGAAACAACCGTGTCCTGCATTGTCACACTTGGCGACAACGCGGAGGCTTCCTCCTGGCTCTCGGCGCACGGGATTACTCCTGACGACGACGCAGAATCCGCGGGGTACCGCGGCGAGATCATCATCCGCCGGATGCTGAAGTCAAGCGGGCGGGGATCCATCTTCATCCAGTCCACGCCGGTGACCCGCACCGACCTGCACGACTTCTGCATGCACCTCTTCGACATGCACGGCCAGCACGAGCACCAGTCGCTGCTGGACCTCGAAAATCATCGCACCCTCGTGGACCGCTGGGCCGGCACGGAGCCCGTCGCGGAGCGTTTCCACGGCATGTACGCGGCGCTTGCGTCGCTGCGGGAGCGGCAGTCCAAGCTCATCGGCGATGAGCGGGAAAGGCTCCGCCGGACCGACCTTCTCACCTATGCGGTCACCGAGATCAAGGCCCTGAAGCTCAAGCCCGGAGAAGAGGAAGAGCTGGAGAAGGAGCTGGCCATCCTCGTCCATCATGAGAAGCTGTTCACGCTGCTGGAGGAGGTGCACGGCCAGGTGGCGGAGAGCGCCGGAGGCGTTCTTGCCGTTCTGCGCAAGACGCGCCATGCCATGGATGAGATCCTCGGCATCGATTCCACCCTTTCGCGGCCTGCCCACCAGCTGGAGGATGCCTTCTACGAGATCGAGGATTTCGCCGAAAACGTCCGCCAGTACAAGTCCAAGGCGGACTTCAGCCCCGGCCGCCTGGACGACGTCCAGTCACGGCTTTCAGCCATCCGCACGCTGGAGAAGAAGTACGGTGACACCATCGACGAGGTGCTCTCTTATTGCGTCGCGGGCGAGCAGGAACTCGCCGGGATGGAGAACTGGGAGGAAGAGAAAAAGAACCTCGCAACCGAGATCGCCCGAACGGAAAAGCAGATTGCCGAGGTGGCGCGGGATCTCTCCGAGAAACGCAAAGCCGGCAGCCTGGGGCTGCAGAAGAAGATCGAAGAGGAGCTGCGCGCCCTGGGCATGCCCAAGGTGAGCTTCCGTGTCCTGATCGCGGACGCTGCCCGTGCAGACGGCACGGCGGTCCTCACTCCCTGGGGCAAGGACTCCATCGAGTTCGTCATCTCGCCGAACCAGGGAGAGCCGTTCAAGCGGCTGCGATCCATCGCCTCCGGCGGCGAGCTTTCGCGCGTCATGCTCGCCATCAAGGGAGTGCTGGCCGAGAGCGACCATGTCAGCACGCTCATCTTCGACGAGGTGGACGCGGGCATCGGCGGAGAGATCGCACTGTCCGTCGGAGAGCGGCTGGCGGCGCTCTCCGTGCACAAGCAGGTGCTCTGCATCACGCATCTCGCCACCATCGCCGTCCGCGCCGATAATCATATCAGGATCGAGAAGGTGACCCAGGCGGGCCGCACGGTCACCAGGGTGGAGAAGGTCACGGGCGCGGCGCGCAAGGAGGAGATCGCGCGGATGCTCGCCGGTGACCGCACCGGGGAGCTGTCCCTGCAGCACGCGGGAGAGCTGCTCGCGAAATACGGCCCGCGAAGGGACGAGGGGTGATGAAGAAGCCCAGCGATGAGGCGCGCCGCCGCTACCTGGAGTACATCCAGGGCTACAAGAACCGCATCGAGCTGGCGCTGAGCAAGGAGAAGTCCGTCAAGGAGCTCATCGCCCGCAATCCTTCCGGCGCCAGCTACCAGAAGCTCTCGCTTGCGGATTCGAATCTCGACATCGTGGCGAACTACCTTCTCATGAGCTCGCTGTCCCTCTCCTTTCTCGGGGTGAAGAACGAGGCGTTCCTCAACGAGGGGCGCAAGTGCATCTACAAGTCCATCATCTACCTGGAAGAGATCGTCTCTGCGTACATCGACGCTCCCTTCTCCGACTACGAGCCGGGACTGGAGACGATAACCGACTTCTCGGATGAGAGCAGGTACAACCTCATGCGGAAGATGGGGTTCACTATCGACTCTCTCGAGGAGGGATACGGGGACAATTCAAAGTGGAAGTGGTCGTTCGTGGATCTGGAGGGAAGGTTCGCCGCGGCGGCAAAGAACCTTCTCAACCTGAGGACATTCATCTCCGGCATGGACCCCCGGTCGGAGGGCTACTCCGCGCGCATTGCGCTGCTGGCCATGGCACGGGAGCTTCTCCAGCAGTCCGCCGACAGGTACCGGGAGAAGTACGAGCTTTCAACGCATCGGATAGATGACATCAAGGCGGCCATCAACTATCCTGGCTGCCGTGCGCCGCCTGCATATCGTGCTGGGAGAGAGCGACCAGGCCGACGTCGTCAAGAAGAAGGCCGAGATCTGGCGGACCAAGATGGAGAACGACCTGAAGAAGGCGGAGGAGAAGCCCAGGGCCTAGCGGACGGAGAGAGCGGAAGCCTGGCAGGGGATTGCCTGCCCTCAGCCGCGCTCTTTCAGATCGTGCAGCGAGTCATTCGGCAGCAGCGCGCCCATGGTCGTTTCTACGTGCTCCCCCTCCCTGCCGGCGAAGAACACCGGCATCGCGGGCGGACAGAACTCGCTCAGCGCCTGGCGGCAGGCGCCGCAGGGAGAGACCGGCACTTCCGAACGGGGGCAGGCAACTGCAATCGCCGCGAACGCCGTTTTTCCCTGGGAGACCGCGGCGAACAGCGCGCTTCTCTCGGCGCAGTTGGCCAGTCCGAATGACCTGTTCTCGACGTTCGTGCCCGTGATGACCGTCCCGTCGAGCGCAGAGAAGCGCCGCGCCGACCGGGAAACCCGAGTAGGGAGAGTAGCTGAACCGGGCCGCCTCGCGGGCCCGCGCGATCAGCGCGCGCGCATCAGGCTGCTGCATTGACAGACACCCCCTCGCGTGACAGGATGGGGCTGGCCGAAGGAACGTCGAGAGTGGCTTCTTCCGTGAGAAAGAAACGACCAGCGCGCGTCTTCTTCGCCGCACTCCTCTTCATCGTATTCTATTTCGTGCTCTTCCCCTATCCCCTGGGCCGCGAGCTGGTTGTGCATCCGCAGTGGGCCATCCCCGTTCCATCGGCGGCTGCACCGACCATCGTGAAGGACAATCCCTCGGCTGCGTCAGCGCAGGATAATCCGCGGGACACGCGGCGCCGTTCCAGCTCGGGGACCTGTTCGGCTACGTGCAAGGCGATGGCTCCGTCCTGTACTTCGGAAAGACGCAATACAGGGTCGCCCTTTCGGCAACGGGATTCGTCAACTACACCCGCCTGGGCACAGACTGGATCCTCCAGGACACATCGGGCCGCCCCGCGTCCTCCTTCTCAGGCAGCGGCTATCCGTTCCTCGGGCCCGAGGGAAACCGGATCTTCAACGTGAAGTCGGACCTTTCCGGGCTCATCGAGCTGGACCGCAACGGCGGGGCCCTGTGGGAGAGGGATTTCCCGACGCTGATGACCGCTGCTTCGCTCCAGGGAGACCTGCTGCTCGTGGGGCTGCTGAACGGCTCCCTGCTGCTCCTGGACAGGAAGGGGATGCCCCTTTTCGAGTACTCTCCGAAGGGAAGCAGGATTCCAGTCATCGTGGGGGACGCTGTTGCACCCGATGGCTCGCTTCTTGCCGCCGTTTCCGGGATCGGGCCGCAGTACCTCACCGTTCTGCGGCGGCAGAACGCAGTGAATCCGCGGAACAAAGCGGCGCTGGGGTACACCGCAACCGCCGTCGTGATCCTTCCCTCGGAGTATCGCCGCGAGGTGCGTATTGCTTTCTCCCCGGACTCGCGCTGCCTTGTGCTGGAGGGAACGGCCGGCCCGGGACTCTTCGACCCTTCCCGAGGGGTTCTCCGCTGGGTGAGCCTTCGGGGAACGCTTGCCGGCACCGCGTGGCTCGGCAAGGGCAGGCTTGCCGCAATGGCCTGCCGGGACGGCGGGCGCGCGCAGCTGGCAATCGAGCCGCCGTCGGGCGTCGTGGTCTACCGCGAGGAGTTCCCCGCCCACGAGCTGTACCTGGCCACCATCGACGGGCAGCTCCTCCTGGGCTGGGACGGGCAGCTCCTGCGGGTCGACGTGGAGCCGATGTGAGGATGCGCTGCGATTCTGTGGACGATGCGTGATTGCCGCGTGTGCGCTAGCGCGTGCGCATGACGCAGCCGGCAGCGGCGGCCTGGACTGGCCCGTGTCTTCCCGGATCATCACCGGCACGTTCGGCGAAGACCGTGGTGACCATTTCCACAACGGGATCGACATCGGCGGAGGAAGCCAGGACGTGCACCCCGTTCTCCCCGGCGAGCTGGTCTTCCGGTACGACGACGCAGCCGACTACTCCTCCCTCCCGCGGGGGCTCGGATCTTTCGTCGTGCTGCACCATGACCAGGACATCCTCACCCTGTACGCTCACCTCCAGAATGGAAGCCTGGGACCCGAGCGCACCGCCTATCGTGCCCGGCGAGAGGCTGGGGGTTATCGGGGAGACCGGCCACGCGAACGGCCCCCACCTGCATTTCACCGTTTTCGACCAGGAGGCCGGATCAGCCATGAACCCGCTCGCTTTCCTACCCGCTCTGACCGATCACCAGCCGCCCGTGATTCGGCATGTCTCTGTCGCCGCCGGCGAGCAGAGGCTGCCGCTGGAAAACGGTGTGACCCTGAAACCGGGGCGCGTCGAAATCCTGGTCGAGGCATACGACCTGCGCGAGGACGTTTCATTCAGCTGGCCCCTGGCCCCTGCCGCGGTGAGCGTGTCGGTGGACGGCATGGAAATCTCGCGGATCTCGTTCGACTCCCTCCAGGTTGTCGACGGGAAGGCCGTGCTGGACGGGGGTCCGCTGACGCGCGTCAGGTCTACGACTCCGCAGGACTTCTCCGATGCGGAACCGTGGAGCTTCGGGCGGGCGAATCGCGGCTGCGCATTTCGGCGCGGGATATCGCCGGCAACGAGGCCGTGAAAACCATCTCATTTTCCGTTCACGAGTAGGAGGATCTGATGCCCAAGACGTATTCGTCGGTTCCCGGGCACGAGCGGCAGGAAACTGTTCCCTGTCCCTGCTGCGGGAGTCGGGAGTCGCGCCCGTTCCTCGCGTGCGACGGCTTCGGCTTCGTGCAGTGCCGCGCCTGTGCCGTGGTCTTCCAGAACCCGCGTCCGGTGTTCGACGACCTTCGCCGCCGTTACGGGGCTGACTACTTCGCCTACGAGCTGACCAACGAGAGCACCTTCTTTGGCCTGATGAAGCTTGGGCTGAAAGACATCCGCTTCAAGGAAACGAGCTGCCGAAAGCAGCGCACCGCGGACGTTCCTGGACATCGGCTGCGCTACCGGCATGCTTGATCGAATCACATGAAAACGGAAGGATGGGACGCGCGGGGCGTGGATGTCTGCCGCGAGTCAGCCGACTACGGGAGGGTCCACCGCGGCGTGGACATCTTCCCGGGCACCCTCGAGGAGGCGCGGTTCGACGGACGGGAGGTTCGGTGTCGTGCACTTTTCCCACCTGATCGAACACGTGCCGGACCCGCGCGGATTCCTTGTCGAGGTCAGGCGGATCCTCGCTCCCGGTGGATTCGCCGTGATCACGACACCGAACGTTGACGGGTTCCAGGCCCGACTGTTCGGGAAGGCGCTGGAGGTCCGCGATAGCCGATCACCTGGTCCTCTTCTCGAAAAAGACCCTGGCGCGCCTTGTTCAGGAATCTGGATTCGATTTACGGCAAAGCGTGACCTGGGGCGGGCTCGCCGTTGGTACCGCACCTTCCATGATCAAACGGCCCGTCGACAGACTGGCGAAAAGATGGGGATTTGGCGACGTTGTTATGGTTCTAGCGGCAAAACGTCAGGCGGTTCTTGGATAGAGCATCAACCGCCGGGATATCTTCATCTCTTGATGGATATCAAAGTATCGAATTTGATCATCTGGAAAGTCTTGAAAAGCGACTCGCTGCATCCCTTGATCTGGAGCGTTCTCTGCTGTTCGGCGAGCTTTTTCCGGAAGAGGAGGATCTTGCCCAGCGCTGAGGAGTTGATGCTGTCCGTGCGGGAGAGATCAAGGGAAATTGTGACATAAGAGGCACTGGCGAGCTCCTCCACCTGCCGGTGGAACTCGTTTGTATTTTCTCCTGAAAGGGATCCAACCACTGTCAGGAGAACTTCGTCCTTGGAAAGGTCTTTTCTTTCGAACATCAAATTCATTCTCCTCTCGAGACGGCGCTTTCAAGCTCGGGGCGCGTGACCAGCTCCAGGTGGTAGAAAACGCTTTCTTCGTGCCGTTCCGCCTGTGTGGAAACCTTCCACACGCGGTAGACGATCATCCGGGCGCTCGGCAACGGATGCGGCAGAGGGTTCCCGTTCAGATCCACGAGCTGGTTGACCCGCAGATCATGCTCGATTTCCCTGCTGTCCCCCTCCGGGTAGACGATCGTGATCGTTCGCACCACTTCTGCATTATTCTAACCGGCGCGGCGTTCTTGATCAACAGTGTCCTACTCCGGTCCTTCGACGAGCTCGAAGGGCATCACTTTTCCGGGCGGCAGTATCGGGCAGCTCCTCGATGAGGATGACGGTCTGGAACGGGATCATGAGGTGATCCGATCCGCCGAACGTCCTGCGAATCTCCTCTTCGGAGGGATTGATGACGAGCTTCGGCTCTGTGGGAAAGACGAGGTTCTTGATTGAGACGAAATAGGGGTGCGTAAGGTCGAGGCTTTTTGCCGTGAGCTCGACTTCTTTCTCTTTCCATTTGAAGTGAACGCGATAGAGCGACATGCTGGCTTATCTCCGGCACCGAGCATAGCCGAATCATGGTTTCCTGTCAAATTATGCCTTTCACTATACAAAGGTTACATAGTTCCGATAATAAACCTGAAATCTATGGCCTTTTCTGTCGTCACCATGGTTGACATCCCCATCTTCAGCGGTATTATGACGCCAGGAGGTGGGAAAAAGTGGGAGAGATTAGGGAAAAGTGGTGAAGTAGGCCATGATCACAGGCGAATTCCGCTGTTCACTCGACGAAAAGGGGAGATTGCTCATTCCAGCCAGGATGAGGGCAGAAGTGACAGGAAATGTTGTCATCCTGACTCGGGGAGTCGAGAACTGCCTGTGGTTCTTCCCTCCCGAGGAATGGAAATCCTTCTCCGAGAAGCTCATTGGTTCCACCTCCCTTTTCCAGGAAGAATCCCGCCTGATCCAGCGACGCATGATCGCCCCTGCCCAGGAAACGGAAATCGACAAGGCCGGCCGGATCGTCGTCCCTCCGACCCTCCGTGAGTATGCGGATCTCAAGAAGGAATGCATCATCCTCGGGCCTGAAGAAATACATGGAAATCTGGTCCGAGAGCTCCTACCAGACCTACCTGGACGAAAACGAGGCCAAGTTCAAGGAAGCGGCCGAAAAGCTGGGCGGAAGGATCACGCTGTGATCATCCACCAGTCTGTACTATTGAAAGAAGTGCTTTCCCTGCTTGTCCCGCCCGTCCGACGGCGGGCTGTTCGTCGACGCCACCCTTGGCGAGGGCGGGCACAGCCTCGCGTTCCTCGAGCGCTATCCCCGGCTGTCCGTGATCGGCGTTGATGCCGATCCCGCCATCCTCGCGACCGCGCGGGAAAGGCTTCGACCGTTCGCCGAACGGATTCGGTTCGTCAATTCCTGGTACAGCACGTTCTTCAAGAGACTACGCCGGCGGGCCCGGCCCCCGACCTCGTGCTGATGGACCTGGGCATCTCCCGGTTCCACTACGAGGCGGCGGGGCGCGGCTTTTCCTTCGACAGGGACGAGGCGCTGGACATGCGGCTGTCGCCGGACCTGGCCACGACGGCGGCCGACATCGTGAACACCTCGGATGCCGCGGAGCTCGCCGATATCCTCTTCACGTTCGGCGAGGAGCGCTTTGCCCGGCTCATCGTCTCGCGGGTCATCCGGGAGCGCTCGCGCGAGCCGATCACCACTGCCGCGCGCCTGGCGGCGGTCGTCGCCGCGGCGGTCCCCGGGCAGTACCGCCACGGGCAGGATCCACCCGGCCACGCGGACGTTCCAGGCGCTGAGAATCGCCGTGAACAGCGAGCTGGAGCAGCTTGAGACGGGCCTCGCGGAAGCCGTCCGGGTGCTCGCCCCGGCGGGCCGCGTCGGGGTCATCACCTTTCATTCCCTCGAAGACAGGATCGTGAAGAGGTTCTTCCGCGCGCAGAGCAGGGACTGTACGTGCCCTCCGGAATGGCCGATCTGTCAATGTGGGGGGAAAGCGGCGCTCCGCCTCGTCACGCGGAAGCCCGTGACCGCCTCCGACGAGGAGGTGTCCCTCAATCCGGCCAGCCGCAGCGCGAAGCTGCGCGTTGCGCAGAAGCCGGCCAGGGGGGAATGCGATGAAGAAGATCCTCACGGCGGTCCTCTGCCTCGCCGTTCCCGGCCTGCTTTTCCTGAACGCCTGGCAGGGGTACCGGTTCAACGCACTTTCCGACCAGGTGGCGGCGCTGGAGAAGCAGCAGAAGGACCTGCTCGAGGCGAACAGGGACATCATCGGGCAGATCGCCTTCGAATCCTCGCCCGACAGGGTCGCGGCAGAAAGCCGCCGCCCTCGGCCTTGTGCCCGCCGACCCGTCTGCCGTGGCCAGGCTCCAGGCCGGGCAGGCGCCCGGCCGGAGGACCCATCCGGTGATGGCCACGCGTCGAAGCGAAAGGCAATCGAATCCTTCTCCGCCCTCGTGGCCGGCAGCGGCGGCGCGGCAGTTGCGCGGCCGCTGCACGACGCGGGCATCGATGTCGGTGGCGGCCGATTCGCGCGCGGTGTCCCGGGGAGCCTATTCGTGGCGCTGCCCGGGCGAGCGCACCGACGGGCACGAGTTCCTCCGCCAGGCCGCCGAGAGCGGCGCGGCCGCGCTGCTCGTTTCTGACGCCCAGGCGCTGCGCCGCAGCGGACGAGCTTGCCGCCCTGGCCGCGGCTCATGGGCTGGGCATCGTGTCGGTTGCCGGATACCCTTGCCGCCCTCCAGAATCTCGCCCGCGCTGCGCATGCGCAGCCTCCCGTCGGTGACGCGGATCGGCGTCACCGGATCCAACGGCAAGACGACGACGAAGGAAATCATCGGCAGCCTCCTCGCGCGTCATGCGCCGACGGCCATCAACGAGGGAAACTTCAACTCGGAAATCGGGCTGCCGATAGCCTGTTTCGGTGTCGGCCCCGGGCATCGCTACGCGGTGCTCGAAATGGGGATGAACCGCACCGGCGAAATGGACGTCCTGGCGGACATCGTCCGCCCTGACCTCGCCCTGATCACGAACATCGGCACCGCGCACATCGGGCTCCTCGGCTCGCGCGACGCAATTGCGGCCGAGAAGAAGAAGATCTTCGCCCACTTCGACGGGCGGCAGACCGGATTCCTTCCGGAGGGGGAGCGCTACCGCGGCTTCCTCGCGGAAGGGGTCCGGGGAAAGATGGTCATTTTCGGGCCGGGGAGCACCCCGGGCTTTCGAGAGAAGCGAGAGCATGGGACTGGGTGGAACGCTCATCCACTGGGAGGGGTTCCGGATCCGCTTCCCGCTCTTCGGCCCGCACAACCTCGCGAACGCCCTCGGGGCACTCTCGGTGGCGCGCGAGCTGGGCGTCCCGAACGCGGAGATCCGCGACGGCCTCGAGGCCGTCGCTCCGCTGTTCGGGCGGTCCCAGGTCATCCCCGGCGACGTCACGGTGATCGCCGACTGCTACAACGCCAACCCCGATTCCATGGAGCGCGCGCTGGAGTTTTTCGAATCGCTGCCATGGCAGGGGAGGCGCATCGCCGTCCTCGGCGGCATGCGCGAGCTGGGCGAGCAGACGGGGCCCGCACACAGGGAGCTGGGAACCAGGCTGCGCGGCGACCGGACTCGACCTGGTCTTCCTCGTCGGCGCCGAGATGGAGCATGCCTGGAAGTCCGCGCAGGGAGGAGCGTCCGTGAAACGCATCTCGTGGGAAGCGGACCTCGAGACCCCTGGGCCGGCGGCTGGACTCGATGGTGCGCCCCGGGGACATCGTGCTCCTGAAGGGTTCGCGCGGGCTGGAGCTCGAGCGGCTCCTGCCGCGGCTGACCGGCCGCGAACATGACGGGGGGAACAGGTGCTGAAGTACCTGTTCCCCCTGCGTGAGTATGTCTCTTTCTTCAATATCTTCCAGTACATCACCTTCCGCGCCGCCTACGCGGCCATCACGGCGCTGCTGATCTCCTTCCTCTTCGGGCCGTGGGTCATCGCGAAGCTGCGGGCGCTGAAGACGGGATGGTCGGCGCGGGAGGACACCCCGACATCGCACAAGGCAAAGGCAGGCACCCCGACGATGGGCGGCGTGCTGATCATCATTTCCGTCGGCGTGTCCCTCGTCCTCTGGCAGGACCCGACGAGCGTGCACACCTGGCTGCTCCTCTTTGCCACCCTCGGATTCGGCGCCATCGGGTTTGCCGACGACTACCTGAAGATGTCGTCGCGGAAGAAGGGCATCAGCGCCGGCGTGAAGTTCGGCGGCCAGATCCTCGTCTCCACGATCATCGTCATGGTCCTGTACCTCCAGCGCACCGACACGACGACGCTCCTCTACCTTCCGTTCTTCAAGCACGCGGTGGTGGACCTGTCCTGGCTGTACATTCCGTTCGCGGTCGTGCTCATGGTCGGGTACTCCAACGCGGTGAACCTCACCGACGGGCTGGACGGCCTGGCGATCGGCCTGGTCATCATGGTGGGCCTCGCGCTGACGGTGCTGGCCTATGTCAGCGGCCGCGTGGATTTCGCCGATTACCTGCAGATCCCTTTCATCAAGAGCGGCGGCGAGGTCGCCGTGTTCTGCCTCGCGGTGGTCGGGAGCGGCGGTCGGATTCCTCTGGTTCAACGCCCACCCGGCAGACGTGTGGATGGGAGACACGGGCAGCCTGTCGCTGGGCGGCGTGCTGGGCGTGGTGGCCCTCATCCTCAAGAAGGAGATCCTCATCCTGATCCTCGGCGGCGTGTTCGTCCTGGAGACCCTCTCGGTGACCATCCAGGTGATCTCGTTCAAGCTCACCGGAAGACGGGTCTTCAAGATGGCGCCCCTGCATCATCACTTCGAGCTCAGCGGCTGGCAGGAGAGCAAGGTCGTGGCGCGGCTGTGGATTCTCGGCGGGCTGTTCGCCATCCTGGGTCTTTCGACCCTGAAGATACAGTAGGCGGGGGAATGGAGCGGATCGAGAAGCAGCGCGGCGACATGTTCCTTGTGATGCTCCTCGTCGTCATCCTCGGTGTCGGGATGGCGCTCCTGTTCTCCAGCTCCTCTTCCTTTTCGGGCAGAGCCTACAACGACCCTCTCTTCCTCCTGAAGCGGCAGCTGATCTGGGCCGCGCTCGGGCGGCGCGGCGGCCTTCATCGTATCCCTGACGCCGCTCTCGGTCTTCCGCACGTGGATGCCGCTCATCGTCTTCGGCACGCTGGCTGCGGTTCTTCTGCCGTTCCTCCCCAAGCTGGGCTCATCCGTGCTCGGTTCGCGACGGTGGATCACGCTGTTCGGTTTCTCGTTCCAGCCTTCGGAGCTCGTCAAGCTGACGCTGGTCCTCTACCTCGCCTCGTACTTCGCGCGGCGAGACGAGCGCGACACGGCTGCCGCGGAGGCAGGCGAATCCGCGGCGTACCGCGGCGATATGGCTCGAAATCCGCGGCGTACCGCGGCGATATGAGCTCGAAATCCGCGGCGTACCGCGGCGATATGAACTCGCTCATTCCGCCGTTCGTCGTCACGTGCCTGTTTGCCGCCATCGTGCTGCTGCAGAACGACTACTCGACGTCGATCTTCGTGCTGGTCACCGGTCTCGCGATGATGTACATCGCGCGCGTCCGGCTCCTGCAGTTCTTCCTTGTCACCCTGTTCACGCTCCCGCTGGGCTTCCTGCTCCTCTTCACGCGGGAGCACAGGGTCCAGCGGCTCCTTGCATTCTTCGACCTTTCCTCGCACAGCTCGGGAACCGGCTACCAGATCGTCACCGCCAAGGCAGCGCTCGTGGCCGGCGGCCTCTTCGGCAAGGGCCTTGGCCGCAGCGCGGCGAAGCTCGGCCCCCTGCCGATGTCCTACTCGGATTTCATCTACACGATCGTCGGCGAAGAGACGGGCCTTCTCGGCGCCCTCTTCGTCCTTGCCCTTTTCGCGCTCCTCGCCTGGCGGGGATACCGCATTGCCCTGAAGTCGCGTGACCACTTCTCCTACTACGTGGCATTCGGGCTGACCTCCGCGCTGTGCCTGCAGGCTCTCCTGAACATGGCTGTCGCGGCGGGCCTCGTTCCCACTACGGGCGTCACGCTTCCCTTTTTTTCCGCAGGAGGCTCATCGCTTTTCACCACGCTGGTCATGTGCGGGCTCCTGGTGAATCTTTC
The DNA here is from genome assembly GCA_963845325.1 of uncultured Spirochaetota bacterium. Classification (GTDB taxonomy): domain Bacteria; phylum Spirochaetota; class Spirochaetia; order SZUA-6; family Fen-1364; genus Fen-1364. The sequence goes on along the minus strand of CAWJRT010000027.1, from coordinate 248,580 downwards.
CCGGAGGGTGAGCGATGTCCAACGCTGAATCCATCTACGGCGGCGCTGCACCGCGGAATCCGCATTCTGCCGCGCACAAGGGTGCGCGCAATCCGCTTTCAGCGGCGCCGAATCCGCTTTCAGCGGCGCCGAATCCGCTTTCAGCGGCGCACTGGGCGCGGCCCGTTCTCATCGCGCTCACCGCCGTGTGCGGACTCGTCCTCCTGGCAAGGTTCGTCGCCGAGCCGCTCATGACCATCCGGCATGTCACGGTGCACAGTGACGTGCCCCTGGCCGACGACCAGGTGCTCGTCCTCTCCGGGATCCAGGGCGGCGAGCACTGGTACACGGTATCGGCGTCCGCAATCGAGAAGAGGCTTGAAGCAAGCCCCCTCGTCCGCCGCGCGCAGGCGGAGAAGGTCTTCCCCGACACGATCCGTCTCACGCTCTGGGGACGGCAGCCGGCCGCGCTCGTCCTTGCCACGGCCGACGGGCGCAGCTTCCCGGTTCTTGTGGACGAGGAAGGGGTCGTCTTCAAAGTGGGGTCGACCAGCGCGGACCTGGACCTGCCGGTCGTCTCCGGGCTTGCTGTTGGCGACATGGCCCTCGGGCGCCCAGCTGCCGCGCAGCTGCCGCGCCCTGTTCGCCGACCTTCGCGCGCTCAGGGAAAAGGCGCCGGCGATGTACGCCGCTGTTTCCGAGGTGAGAGTCGTGACGCCGGATTCCACGTCGGGGCTCTCGCCGCAGGACCTGGAGCTCCTCGTGTATCTCACCTCCTCACCGGTGCCCGTTCGCGCGCGGGGGTCCGTTGACGAGGGCCTGGTGAAGTACGCCCTCATGGCGCTGGACCTCTTGTCGCGCCAGGGCGTTTTGAAGGATATTCAGGAACTCGATTTCCGCGGCGGGGACGTGGTGTACAAGCTCAACAGCGGGCCCGGGCATGGCATGCCGCGGCGAAAGGGGGATAGGTCGGTGGCTCCAACGGAACTGATCGTCGGGTTGGACATCGGCACGACGAAGGTCTGCGCCATCATCGGCGAGTTCAACGAGACCGGGCAGCTGGAGATCATCGGCGTGGGCACCACGCCTTCGCGCGGGCTGCGCCGGGGCGTTGTCATCAACATCGAATCCACCGTGAAGTCCATCCAGAACGCGGTCGAGTCCGCGGAGCTCATGTCGGGGCGCGAGGTGCACGGCGTCTACACCGGCGTGGCCGGCGGACACATCGAAGGAATCAATTCGCGCGGAGTTGTCGCCGTCACGGGCAAGGACCGCGAGATCACCAAGGAAGACGTGGACCGCGTCATCGACGCGGCGAAGGCCATCGTGATCCCCATGGACCGCGAGGTCCTGCATGTCATCCCCCAGGAGTTCATCGTCGACCAGCAGGGCGGCATCAAGAATCCGGTGGGCATGGTCGGCGTCCGGCTGGAGGCGGAGGCGCATATCATCACCGGCGCAGTCACCTCGGCCCAGAATATCGTGAAGTGCGTGAACCGCGCCGGCTTCAAGGTAAACGACATCGTGCTCGAGCCCCTGGCCTCCTCCAAGGCGGTGCTGACCGCGGACGAGAGGGAGCTGGGCGTTCTCCTGATCGATCTCGGTGGCGGGACGACCGACGTGCTTGTGCACCTGGAGGGCGCACCCTACCACACCGAGGTGCTCTCCATTGGCGGCGAGCAAGTGACCAGCGACGTCTCGATCATGCTGAAGACGCCCCTTGAAGTGGCGGAGAAGATCAAGAAGGAACATGGCTGCTGCTACGTGCCGGCCGTCCTGGAGGATGACGAGGTTGTCATCCCCGGCGTGGGCGGCAGGCCCCCGCGGAAGATCGGGCGGCGCAGCATGGCGGAGATCATCCAGCCGCGCATGGCGGAAATCCTGGGCATGGTCAAGGAGCAGATCGAAAAGAAGGGGTACCTGCACCTGCTGGGCGGAGGGCTCGTCCTCACCGGCGGAGGCTCGCTGCTCTCTGGCGCCGGGGAGCTGGCATCGGAGATCTTCGGACTGCCCGGCACGGGTGGGCTACCCGATGAAGCTCGGCGGCCTCGTGGAAGAATATCACGACCCGATGTTTTCCACGGGAGTCGGGCTGGTAATGTACGGCGCATCGCGGGAAGGGATCGAAGGGTTCGATACCAGCTCCAGCGAGAGCACGTTCACCAGCGTGTGGGAGAGAATGAGGACATGGTTCAAAGATTTCTTTTAGCATAGCCGGGAAGTCCGCGGCAGCGAACGCGGCACGGGGACAAGAAGAGGAAGCGGCATCGCCTTTGTTCGGATTCATGGAGGGGAGGGGACATGAACATCGAGCTTTTCAACAATGACGGGGCCAGCCCGACGGTCATCAAGGTGGTCGGGGTGGGAGGCGGCGGAAGCAACGCCGTCAATCGCATGATCGCCATGGGGCTGAAAAACGTCTCTTTCGTGGCGATCAACACCGACCAGCAGGCCCTGCACAGCTCCAACGCTGAGACCCGTTTTGCAATCGGAACCAAGCTCACCAGCGGTCTCGGGGCCGGCGGCATTCCGGAGATCGGGGAGAAGGCCGCCCTCGAGGACCAGGAGAGCATGTCGAACCTCTTGAAGGGCGCCGACATGGTGTTCATCACGGCAGGCATGGGAGGCGGCACGGGCACGGGCGCTGCCCCGGTCGTGGCGCACGTGGCGCGCCAGATGGGCGCGCTCACGGTCGCCGTGGTGACCAAGCCGTTTGATTTCGAAGGCAAGCGCAAGATGCAGCTTGCTGAAGAGGGCATCGCGCGGCTCCGCGAAGAAGTCGATACGCTGATCACCATCCCGAACCAGCACCTGCTGAAAATCGCCGAGAAACGCACGCCGATCCGCGAGGCCTTCTACATGGCCGACGACGTTCTGCGCCAGGGCGTGCAGGGTATCTCGGACCTCATCACCGAGCCCGGCGAGATCAATATCGATTTCGCCGATGTTCGCACGATCATGAAGGGCAAGGGCGACGCCCTCATGGGCATCGGCATCGGGACCGGGGAAAACAGGGCCACGGATGCCGCCACCAACGCGATCAACAACCCGCTCCTTGAGGATGCGCGGGTTGAAGGCGCAAAGGGAATCCTGGTGAACGTCACCGGCGGGTTCGATTTCTGCCTCTCGGAATACGAGGAAGTCCTGAAGATCATCACGGCGAATGCGGACGACGATGCGCTGGTCATTGCCGGCACCTCCATCGTCGAGGCGCTCAACGACCGGCTGCGGGTGACGGTCATCGCGACCGGCTTCTCGGCCGAAAAGCCTCGGCCAGCAGGCCCTGAGCCCGAGCGCACGGAATCCGAGATCATCCCGTACGAGGAATGGGCCGCGATGGGGAAGACCGGCGGCCGCAAGAGCCCGGAGGACTTCCTCCTGGGGAGGAACTCACGAGAAGCGGACTTGAGCGTCCCCACGGTCCTGCGCGAAAAGCGCATCGCCGGGCAGAGAGACTGAAAGGTTCCGATGGAAATGCGGACCGAGGGCGCGGGGAGAGATGATGTGGCTCCCTTCTCCGTCTACCTGGCGGCAGAGCGGCGGCTGTCCGAGACAACGGTCGCCACGTACACTTCGGAGACGCGAGCGTTCCTTTCCTTCCTCAAAGGGGCGGGCAGGAGCGTGGAGGCCGCGAAGGCTGACGACGTGAGCGCCTGGCTCGTCAGCCGACAAGTGGCGAACATCGACGCCCGTACCCTCGCGAAGGCGGCGTCGGCCATCCGCGCGTTTTTCCGGTTCCTGGTCCTCGAAGGCCGCGTGGATTCCAACCCGGCCCGTCTGGTTGATGCTCCGCGCGTGGCCATGCGCATCCCGCGCTACCTCCCGGCGGAAGAGATCGATGCGCTGCTCGATGCCTGCGATTCCGACGCAGGCCCTGGGAATCCGCGACCGGGCGCTGTTTGAGCTCATCTACTCGTGCGGTCTGCGCGTGACGGAAGCGGTGCGGCTGACGGTGGACCGGGTCTCACTGGCGGAGAGCGTCGTGCGCGTCCTGGGGAAGGGAGCGCGCGAACGGCTGGTTCCCCTGGGTGACCGCGCGAAGCACGAGCTGGAGAAGTACCTCGCCGAATCGCGCCCCCACCTGGCCGGCCGCAGCCCATCCAGCGTGCTTTTCCTGGGCCGCGGCGGGAGAATGCTCTCCCGCAAGACGGTCTGGAAGATCTTCAAGCGGCTGGCCCTCCAGCGCAGGGCTGGAAGGCAAGGTTCACTCGCTGCGGCACTCCTTCGCGACGCACCTCCTCCAGGGCGGGGCCGACCTGCGGTCCGTGCAGGAGCTGCTCGGGTCACGCGGACATCGGGACAACGCAGATCTACACCCACGTGAGCCAGGAGGTCCTCAAGAGGACGCACGAGGAATTTCACCCGAGGGGCGGCAGCGCGGCCGCTCCTGGCGGCATTCGGCCCAGCGACCCCCTGCGACCCGAAGGGGCGCAATTGGGGGGCGCGCAGGACGGCGGGAGCCCGCGCGGCGCACCGAAAGAGAGCACCGGGGGCGGTGGGAACGGCAAGCCTGAGGCGGACCCGGGATGAAAGCCGCGAGGACTATTCGGGCGTTGAACTGGGTCATGGATGCACATGAGCGTCTCTGCCTTCTCGGCCTTTCCCACGTGGAGTTCCTCCGGCCGCTGGAAAAGCTCGCCCTGGCCGAGATTCCCGGCGGCGCCTCCCGTCTGTTCGAGCTTTCTCTTGCCGATATTTCAGCGCTGACCCGGCGGAAGCTCGTCACCCGCGAATGGAGAGCGGATGAAATCCTGCGGGCGGCCGAGGAGACGAGCGCGCGCTTGACCCGGGAGGGGATGAGAAGCATCTTCTACTGGGATTCGGAATACCCGCCGCTGCTCCACGAGATCTACGATCCGCCTCTCGTTCTTTTCCTCCGCGGATCGCTTCCCGCACCAGCCACCACCCTTGCGGCAATCGTGGGCACCCGCTTTCCGACGGGTGCGGCGCGCGCAAGCGGCTTTCCGGCTCGGGTTCGAGCTCGGCCGCAACGGGATCAGCGTGGTGTCCGGGCTGGCGCGCGGGATTGACAGGGAATCGCACGAGGGGTGCGAAGAGGCCGGCTGCGCTTCCGTCGCCGTCCTGGGAAACGGGATCGACCTTGTGTACCCGTCGTCCAGCCGCGCGGCGGCCATGGCCCTGCTCGCCCGGGGCGGAGCAATCGTGAGCGAGTACCCGCCGGGTGTCCCTCCGCTGAAGTGGCACTTCCCCGCACGCAACCGGATCATCAGCGGGCTGTGCCGGGGGGTAGTCGTCGTGCAGGCGCCTGCGCGCTCGGGCGCGCTCTTCACGGCGGAGTATGCGCTTGACCAGGGGCGTGACCTGTGGGTTCACGCCGCGGGGATGGCGGGAACAGCGGGAGATGGAACCCGTGAGCTCGCCCGGTCCGGAGCCAGGGTCATCCGTGACGCGACGGAGATCCTTGACGAATGGAAAATTGCCCCGCGGGCCCGTGCGCCCCGAAAGGCATTGCTGCAGCTTCCCGAGGGCGAGCGGATGGCAGCGGTTCTCAGGGAAGAAATCAACGGGGCCTGCGCGCAGCGCGCCGGTGAGACGTACTGGAGAACATGATGGAAGAAGAAGAACAAGAAGATCCGCGGAGTACCGCGCCACAAAATCCGGGAAGTACTGCGGCGCAGAATTCGCCCGGCACCGCCTCACAGGACAACGTGGACGCCGCGCCCGCGGACGGACAGCCAGGCGCCGCGAAACGCTCCGCGGCAGCAGGCAGAACATCCCGCGGAAGCGGCAGTACCGCGGCTCCGCGCCTTCTTCCCGAAAGAAGAAGCAGGTGCTGCTGATCGTGGAATCGCCGGCAAAGGGCAAGACAATAGAGAAATACCTCGGCAAGGGGTACACGGTGGCCGCCTCCATGGGGCACCTCATCGACCTTCCAAAGTCGCGACTTGCCATCGACGTGGGGAACACCTTCGAGCCCGAATACATCACGGTGCGGGGGAAAGCGAAGATCCTCAAGGACCTGAAACAAAAAGCAAAAAAGGCGGACACCATCCTCCTCGCATCGGATAATGACCGTGAGGGAGAGGCCATATCGTTCCACCTGCGCAACGCGCTGCAGGGCGGAAAGACAACCTCTGACATCCGCAGGATCACTTTCAATGAGATCACCCCCAAGGCCATCCGGGAGGCCGTTGCCCACCCGGGAACCATCGACATGTCCAAGGTCAACGCGCAGAAGGCGCGCCGGATCCTGGACAGGATCGTCGGCTACTACCTGTCGCCCCTTCTCTGGAAAAAGGTGAAGAACGGGCTTTCAGCGGGACGCGTGCAGTCTGTTGCCCTGAGGCTGATCTGCGAGAGGGAGGCGGAGATCGAGGCATTCCTCCCCGAGGAATACTGGAGCCTTGACGCCGAGCTTCGCAAGGGCAAGAGCATATTCATGGCCCAGCTCGTGGCCGTGGCCGGAGAGAAGCCTGTCCTGGGGTCGGAGGCTGCGACGCAGGCTGTCATCGACGAGCTCAAGGACGCGGCCTTTACAGTGGCCGAGGTCCGGGTGACGGAGAAGGTGTCACGGCCGCGGGCGCCCTTCACCACTTCCACGCTTCAGCAGACCGCGGCCGAACCGGTTCGGTTTCACGGCGCGAAAGACCATGCAGATCGCCCAGGGCCTGTACGAGGGGGTGAACATCGGCGCCCAGCGGCTGGGGCTCATCACCTACATGCGCACGGATTCCACGCGGATCTCGGAGACCGCGCTCACCGAGGCGCGCGAGTTCATTGCAAAGGAGTTCCCTGGTGAGCTTCCCGAGGCGGCGATTGTCTACGCGGCGGGAAAGGGGGCGCAGGATGCGCACGAAGCAATCCGGCCCACTTATGTCACGCGCACCCCGGCAGACCTGAAGAAGCACCTCACCTCGGAGGAGTTCCGCCTGTACTCGATCATCTGGGAGAGGTTCGTCTCCTCTCAGATGAATCCGTCCAGGGCCAGCACGACCACCGTTGACTTCTCCGCGGGGCGCTGCACCTTCCGGGCTTCCAGCACGAAGGTCGTGGAGAAGGGCTTCCAGAAGGCGTTGTCGCTCCTCGCAGCCAAGGAGCAGACCAAGGCGCTGCCCGTGTTCGAGCCGGGCGAAGCGGTGGAGTGGCTGAAGTTCCACCCCGAGCAGCATTTCACAATGGGGCCGCCGCGGTTCACGGATGCCACCATCGTGAAGACCCTGGAGGAGAAGGGAATCGGGCGGCCGTCCACCTACGCGCCCATCATCTCGGTCCTGCTGGACCGCTACTACGTGGTGCGCAAGGCACGGCAGCTCATGCCGACGATCCTGGGAAAGATCATCAACGACATGCTCAGCAAGTCGTTCCCCGAGCTGCTTGACCCCAGCTTCACCGCCGCCATGGAGCTGCAGCTGGACGAGGTGGAGGAGGGCAAGTCTGACTGGCAGACCATGATCCGCGACTTCTACGGGCCCTTCCAGGGCAAGGTGGCATCGGTCCAGGAAACGCTGGAGTCGGTGAAAGGCGTCATGGACGAGAAGACCGACGTTGTCTGCGACGTGTGCGGCCGGCCGATGGTGAAGAAGCTGGGCCGCTACGGCTTCTTCCTTGCATGCACGGGCTTCCCCGAGTGCAAGAACACCAAGCCGGTGCCCCTGGCCGCCTGCCCCCGGCCCGGGTGCGGCGGGCAGATCGTGGCGCGCAAGCGCAAGCGCGGCAGGGGGCGGGAGTTCTACGGCTGCACCAACTACCCGACCTGCGAGTTCGTGACCTACTTCAAGCCCACGGACTCCCCGTGCCCCAAGTGCGGGTACTTCCTGGTGGAGAAGGAGGACAGGCAGCGCGGAACGTACAAGTCCTGCATCAACCCGGAATGCGACTACCTCCATACCAAGGAGGCGGACGACCAGAGTGCGTGAACGCATACCTGCTGTACCTCGGCGCCGTGCGCCACCTCTCTCCACACACCCTGGAGTCCTACGGGAAGGACCTGGAGAAGTACGAGGCATACCTCGGCGAGCAGGGCGTCGGGGCGGAACGTGCCGGTGTCGCAGACGCGCGCGGGTTCGTGGCGTGGCTCTCCCGTCAGGGACTATCCCCGCGGTCCATCAATCGCATGGTGTCGGGCGTGCGGGGCTGGTACCGGTTCCTGGAACGGCGCGGCGAGATGTCCGTCAATCCCTTTGCCGAGATCCGCAGCCTGCGCACGGAGAAGCGCCTTCCCTCGTTCCTGTTCGAGGAAGAAATGGCGCGCCTGGTCGAGATGCCCAGCCGGGAACCCTGCGCCGGACGGGGAAGAGTTCTGGAAGCTGCGTGACAGGGCGGTCCTCGAAACCCTGTACTCCACCGGCTGCCGGATTTCCGAGCTCGTGTCTCTGGACCTGCACGACGTGGACCTGAAGAACCGGACGGCCCGGGTGATGGGGAAGGGGCAGAAGGAACGCAACCTGTTCCTCGGGGCGGCGGCGGTGGAAGCGCTTCGCGCGCTACATGGGCCTTCGGGCATTCCACGCGCGGCCCGCGGCGGCCGGCGGCGGGACGATGCCGGGCGCGCGCTTTTCATCAACCAGAGAGGCGGCCGGGTCACCGACCGCGGGGTCCGATTCATCCTCGGCGAATACCTCTCGCGCGCCAACCTCGGAAAGCGCGTGACGCCGCACACATTCCGGCATTCCTTCGCCACGCACCTCCTGGACCGGGGCGCGGACATCCGCGCCGTGCAGGAGCTGCTCGGCCATGCCAGTCTTTCCACCACCCAGGTGTACACGCACGTGGGGATGGAAAAGCTGAAGAAAGTCTACAGGAAGGCGCACCCCCATGCACGCTGAAGAGATCAGGAGCACTACCGTCATTGCAGTCCGCCGGGACGCGGCTGTCGCCATGGCCGGAGACGGGCAGGTCACCATGGGCAATACGGTGATGAAGACCAATGCGCGCAAAGTCCGGCGGATCTTCGACGGCAAGGTCCTTGTCGGTTTTGCCGGGGCCACGGCGGACGCCTTCACCCTGTTCGAGCGGTTCGAGGGCAAGGTCAAGGAATACGGCGGGGACATCACCCGCGCGGCCGTGGAGCTGGCAAAGGACTGGCGCACGGACCGGATCCTGCGGCGGCTGGAGGCGCTGCTGCTGGTCGCGGACAGAAAGTCGACATTCCTCATCTCCGGGACGGGGGACGTGATCGAGCCGGATGAAGGGGTCATTGCCATCGGTTCAGGCGGAAGCTACGCATACGCCGCCGCGCGCGCATACCTGGACGCGTCGGCGCTGGGCGCGCGGGAGATCGCGGAACGCTCCCTGCGGATCGCCGCCGGAATCTGCATCTACACGAACACCGAGATCAACGTGGAGGAGCTGGCATGAGCGTGCCCATCAGCACGGCAAAAGGCGCGGACATGACTCCGCGGGAAATCGTTGCCGAGCTGGACAAGTACATCATCGGGCAGGAAAAGGCCAAGAAAGCGGTGGCCATTGCGCTTCGCAACAGGTCCCGGCGCCTGAAGCTGCCGGAGGAGCTGCGCGACGAGGTGGCGCCAAAGAACATCATCATGATCGGCCCGACCGGGTGTAGGAAAAACGGAGATTGCCCGCAGGCTGTCCAAGCTCTGCGGCGCGCCGTTCCTGAAAGTGGAAGCCACCAAGTACACCGAGGTCGGCTACGTGGGCAGGGACGTGGAGTCCATGGTAAGGGACCTCGTGTCCGTTGCCGTCTCCATGGTGAAGGCCGAGCTCTCCGAAGAGGTGCGCGTGGAGGCGGAACGGCGGGCGGAGGAGGCTCTCCTTGACCTGCTCCTGCCGGGCGTCCGCAAAGGCGCCCGAAGGCCGGGGACCGACGAGCCCAGCCAGCCGGCCGAAGTCGGGCCTGAGGAAGCCCTGGAAGCGGGCACCGGCATGGAAGCCGCGGGCGCTGAATCCCCCCCGGCGGCGCGGAACCCGCGGTGCGGAGCACGCGCGACAAGATGCGCGAGATGATTTCCCGCGGCGCCCTGGACGAGAAGCTGGTCGAAGTGAGCGTGACCAAGTCGGCGATGCCCGTGATGGAGATCTTCTCGGGTACTTCCATGGAAGACATGGAGCTGAACTTCGGAAACCTGGGCTCCATTTTCGGCGGCAAGAAGAAGCGGAAAAAGGTGACCGTGAAGCAGGCGCGCGAAATCCTTCTCGCCGAGGAGATGGACAAGCTCGTGGACATGGAGCGGGTCTCCGACCTTGCCCGTCAGCGCGTGGAAGGCATGGGGATCATCTTCATCGACGAGATCGACAAGATCGCCTCCCGCGGAGACAAGGTCGGCATCGACGTGTCCCGCGAGGGCGTGCAGAGGGACATCCTTCCCATCGTGGAAGGATCCAAGGTGACGACCAAGCACGGGATCGTGGACACGCGGCACATCCTTTTCATCGCGGCGGGAGCCTTTCACATGAGCAAGCCCTCGGACCTGATCCCCGAGCTGCAGGGCCGGTTCCCCCTGCGGGTGGAGCTGTCCGCCCTTACAAAGGAAGATTTCGTGAAGATCCTGACGCAGCCGAAGAACGCGCTGATCACCCAGTACACGGAGCTCCTGCGCACGGAGGGGGTGACCCTCGATTTCACGGCGCCCGCCATCGACCGCCTTGCCGAGCTTGCCACGGAGGTCAACTCGCGTTCGGAGAACATCGGCGCTCGGCGGCTGCACACCATCATGGAGCTCCTGCTGGAGGAAGTTTCATTCCACGCCCCCGAGATCAGCGGTCAGACCATTACCATCACACCCGGGTACGTGGACGAAAAGCTGAAGAACATCGTCCAGGACCAGGACCTGACCCGGTACATATTATAGGAAGTCCATGTTGAGGAGGGCGGGAAACAGGCCGAGAATGAGTAACAGAGGGAGAGAACGATGACATTCGGCGGCGCATTTGGAAAGAACCTGGACATGCTCACCCGGGAGATGGAGGTCACGACCCTTCGGCGCAACGTGATCGCGAACAATATCGCCAACGCCGACACGCCGAACTTCAAGCGAAGCGACGTGAACTTCGAAAGCCAGCTCAAGCGCGCGCTGGACTCGGAGAAGGTGACTCCGCCGTTCACCGAGTTCGTCACTGACCCGCGGCACATCTCTTTCAACAAGCCGATGGACTGGCGGGAGGTGCGCCCGCGGCGGGTCCTGGACTACCTGACCGAAGCGAAGAACAACGGCAACAACGTGGACATCGAGCAGGAAGGCATCGATTCCCTGAACAACCAGCTCGTGTACACCACCCTCGCGCAGGTGATCTCCAGCGAGTTCCAGCGCGTGAACATCGTGCTCAGGTAAGCGGCGGGGAGGGAGCTGAAAAATGGGCATGTTTACAAGCATCACGACGGCAGGCTCGGGGCTCACCGCGGAGCGGATGCGTCTCGACGTCATCGCCGACAACATCGCCAACGTCAACACCACGCGCACCACGGAGGGCGGACCCTACCGCCGCAGCCGGGTCATCTTTGCCCCCCGCGTGGAGGAGCCATACTGGCGCAGTCCCTTTCTCCCGACCTTCCTCAAGGACAGGGTCGGGCAGGGCGTGCGGGTCACCTCCATCCAGAAGGATACGGCAAGCGAGCCGCGGCTGGTCTACGACCCCACCCACCCGGACGCCATCAAGACGGGACCAAAGACCGGGTACGTGGAATACCCGAACGTGAACATCGTCAACGAGATGGTGGACATGATCGAGGCCAACCGGGCCTACGAGGCGAACTCCGCCGTCATCAACGGAACGAAGGCCATGTTCCTCAAGGCGCTCGAGATCGGGAGGTAATGAATGGCATTCATTGATCCGACCCAGGCGGTCGGCGACATCGTGAAGCTCGCGCGGACCAACCCCCGTCATCTCGCGGGCATCGGTGAACCGGCCGGCGCTGCCGGCGCGGCTTTTCCAGCCGATCCGGCTGGGGGCACCCGCGGGGCGATCGCAGCGGGACAGACGGAACAGAAATTCGGCGACCTGCTCATGGGGGCGCTGGGCAGCGTGAATGACAGCCAGCTCACGGCCATGAACCTGTCGCAGAAGATGGTCACGGACCCGACGTCCGTGAACGTGGAGGACGTGACCATCGCGCTGGCGGACGCCAATCTCGCCCTTTCGATGACAAAGGCAATCGTGGACCGGGCGCTCGCGGCGTACCGGGAAATCATCAATATCAGGTAGTACGATCAGTGACCATGGGCATGACGGGGAGGGGACATGAACGACTGGTTGAAGAGGATCCGTGAGCAGCTGACGGGGCTGATGGCGCGGTGGAACAGGACGCAGAAGATCATCCTGTTCTCCATCATCGGGGCAAGCGTTCTCGCGGTCATCCTGCTGTTCGCCCTGAGCGCAACGCCGGCGGCCGTGCCGCTCATCTCCAGCCCCATCACGGATGCCGACGCGCGGCTGCAGATCGCCGCCAAGCTGGACGAGCTGCAGATCAAGTACCAGCTGCGGGGGGACAACGAGTTCTACGTTGCCGACGAGCTGGTGGCCCGGCACGTCCGCATGGTGCTCAACCAGGAAAACCTCATTCCCAAGGGCACCGATCCCTGGGCGCTGTTCGACACGCAGAGCTGGACCACCACCGACTTCGAGCGTGACGTGAACCTCCAGCGCGCCGTCACCCGCCAGCTCGAGCAGCACATCCTCGCGCTGGATGACGTGGACAACGCGAGCGTGGTGCTGCAGATTCCGCGCACCGAGCTCTTCGCAGCCGACCAGAAGCCGGTGAGCGCCTCCATCAGCATCACCCCGAAGCCCGGATCCGACTTCACGACGAACCGGAAGAAGATCGAGGGCGTCCAGCGCCTCATCAAGCTCGCAGTGGCCGGACTGAAGGACGAGAACATCGTCATCACGGACAACACCGGCGTGCAGCTCAACGACTTCACGGGGCTCGTCGACATCGACCGCCTGGAGCTGGCCAAGCGCGAGCTGAAGGTGAAGCAGGACCTCGAGGCGAAATACACCTCTGATATCCGCACCGCCCTCAGCGACATTTTCAGCCCCGACCGCGTGCGGATTCTCAAGATCGACATCAAGCTGGACATGAGCAAGGAGAACTCCACGGCGGAGGAGTTCTCCCCGATTGCCGTGGTCCCTGCCACGCGGTTTGCCCCGGCGCAGTACGCGCCCTCCATTGCCCGTTCCACCCAGAACACGGAGGAGCACTTCCAGGGCACCGGGTTCAACCCCGAGGGCCCCGCCGGTGTCGAGGGCCAGACACCGCCGGCCTACAAGGATCTTTCCAACCTGGTGGGCAAGTACGACAAGACCTCGCAGACCACCGAACAACGAGATCAACAAGAAGGTCACCACCTCGGAGAAGCAGCCCTGGGAGATCAGGGGGATCAGCACCGGTGTTGCCATCGACGGCGTCTGGAAACAGAAGTATGATAAAGGGGGAACCGTTCTGCTGAACCCTGACGGCAGCATCCAGCGGGAGTACGTCGCGGTTTCCGACGACGACCTGGCCAAGGCAAAATCCCTGATCCAGGCCGCCATCGGGTTCAACCGGGACCGCGGTGATGCCGTTGAAGTGCAGACCCTTCCCTTCGACCGCACGTCGCAGTTCGCCAAGGAAGACGGGGTCTTCCGGCGGGCGCTGCAGCTGCGCCGGGTCATCTATGGCGCCCTGATCGGGCTGGGCGCGCTCCTTCTCCTGGCACTCGCCTACCGCCTGATCGCAAAGGAGCTGGAGAGGCGGCGGCGGCTGCGGGAAGAAGAGCTGGCGCGGCAGCACCAGGCAATGCGCGAGGCGGCCCTCAGGACCGCGGAGGAGCAGGGGGTGGAGGTGGAGCTGTCCGTGGAGGACAGGGCGAGACTGGAGATGCAGGAAAACGCGGCAAACATGGCCCGCGAGCATCCCGAGGACGTCGCCCAGCTCATCCGCACCTGGCTCGTGGAGGAATAGGACATGGCAAAGCAGGCAGGCAGGCCGGCGGCGCCCGCGAAAGCGGCGGCGGGAGCGGAAGACAAGGATCGGACCGTCGGCGGCCCGGCGCAGGGCAAGCGGGAGGGCAAGGGAGGCAGCGGCCACAAGAAGGCGCTCACCGGCCGGCAGAAGGCGGCCGTGTTCCTGGTCACCCTCGGATCGGAGATCGCCTCGGAGATCTTCAAGCACCTGCGCGAAGACGAGATCGAGCAGCTCACCTTCGAGATCGCGCGACTGGAGAGCATCGAGCCGCAGGAACGCGACCAGGTCCTCATGGAGTTCCACGAGCTGATGATGGCCCAGGAGTTCATCTCCACGGGCGGCATCGACTACGCCCGCGAGCTCCTGGAAAAGTCCCTGGGCACGCAGAAAGCGGTGGACATCATCAACCGGCTCACCAGCTCCCTGCAGGTGAGGCCGTTCGACTTCATCCGGCGCACCGATCCCTCGCACCTGCTGAACTTCATCCAGCAGGAGCACCCGCAGACCATCGCGCTGATCCTCGCCTACCTGGAGCCGCAGAAGGCTTCGGTCATCCTGGGCAGCCTGCCGCACGAGATCCAGTCCGACGTGGCCAAGCGGATTGCCACGATGGACCGCACCTCACCCGAAGTTCTTCGCGAGGTCGAGCGGGTGCTGGAAAAGAAGCTTTCCACGCTTTCCTCCGAGGACTACACCGCGGCGGGCGGAGTGGAGAGCATCGTGGAAATCCTCAACATGGTGGACCGATCCACGGAAAAGACCATCGTGGAGTCCCTGGAAGAGGACGACCCCGAGCTGGCGGAAGAGATCAAGAAGCGCATGTTCGTTTTCGAGGACATCGTCCTCCTGGACGACCGCGCAATCCAGAAGGTCATGCGGGAAGTGGACACGGCGGAGCTCGCCAAGGCCCTCAAGAGCGTGGATTCGGAGGTGCAGGACAAGATCTACCGCAACATGTCCAAGCGCGCCTCCACCCTCCTCAAGGAAGACATGGACTACATGGGCCCCATCCGTCTCAAGGACGTGGAAGAGGCGCAGCAGAGGATCGTGGCCATCATCCGCAAGCTCGAGGAGCAGGGCGAGATCGTGGTGGCACGCGCCGGCGAAGAGGAACTAGTCGTATGAGCAGCAAATGCGCGGGATACCGCGCGGGGCGGCGCCTCATGCGTGGTGGGCGGCAGCCGGCCCAGCGACCCCTGCGACCCGAAGGGGCGCAATGGGGGACGCGGGACGGTGAGAGCCTGGTTGCATAGGATGACGTAGAGGAGTCGCGCAGTGGCGAAGAACGTTTTCAAGCCGCAGGACATCATGTACAACTCCCGCAAGGTCTTCATCGAGCCCCCGAAGATCGTTGCCGAGGAGCCGTTGACGAGGCGGCGCCGGTGGATGAGACCGGGGAATATGCCGGCCCGACTGCCGACGACCTGCGCCGCGAGGCGGAGCTTTTCCGCCGAGGCTGGGAGGACGAGAAGAAAAAGCTGATGGTGCTCGCCGAGGCTGACGCGGAGAAGATCCGCAAGGACGCCGAGCGGGTGGCCTTCGACGAAGTGAAGAGAAAGAACAACCAGGCCCAGAAGATCCGCCAGGACGCGGAGGACCAGGCCCAGGTGATCATCGCCGAGGCAAAGCAGAAAGCGGCGGACCTGGAAGCCGACATCAAGCAGCGCGTCACCATGACCGAGCGAGAGGCCTACGAGCGGGGCCACGAGGAAGGCCACGCGAAGGGCTACGAGGAGGGCCGCGCCGAGGTGCAGCGCCTCGTGGAAAGCCTGCACTCGATCATCACCAGGGCAATCGAGAAGCGCAACGAGATCATCGAGGAAGCCGAGACGCAGATCATCAACCTGGTGCTCCTCATCGTGAAGAAGGTCATCAAGGTCATCTCGGAGAACCAGAAGAACGTAGTCATCAACAACGTCGTGCAGGCCCTGCGGAAGCTGAAGAGCCGCGGCGACGTGGTCATCCGGGTCAACCTCGCCGACCTGGAGCTGACCTCGGAGCACGTCAAGGACTTCATGAAGATGGTGGAGAACGTGAAGTCGGTCACGGTCCTGGAGGATTCCTCCGTGGACCGCGGCGGCTGCATCATCGAGACGGACTTCGGGCAGATCGACGCCCGCATTTCCTCGCAGCTGCATGAGATCGAGGAGCGCATCCTGGATCTCATGCCCATCCGCTCCAAGGGCGAGTAGGGGGGGCCGGGAAATATGGGAGTGTTCGACAAGTACGCGGCGGCGCTGGAAGACCTGGACCCCATCAAGTTCACCGGCGTTGTGGAGCGAGTGCAGGGGCTCCTCATCGAGAGCACCGGGCCTTCCGCCCGTGTGGGGGAGCTCTGCCAGATCCTCGTGCCGAAGGGCCGGGGGATGGTGTGGGCGGAAGTAGTTGGCCTGCGCGGCAAGACGGTGCAGCTGATGCCCTACGACGAGATGGAGGGCATCGAGATCGGCAACATCGTCATCGGCATGGGCGAGACGCTGCGCGTCTCTGCATCCGAGAAGCTGCTGGGCCGGACCCTCGACTCGATGGGCAAGCCCATGGACGGCAAGGGCGATATCGGGTCTGACGTCTGGTACCCTGCGTTTTCCACGCCGCCTGATGTGCTGCGAAGAAAACGTATCAGCGAGATCCTCGCCACCGGGGTTCGGTCCATCGACTCGCTCCTCACGGTGGGGAAGGGCCAGCGCATGGGCATCTTCGCGGGCAGCGGCATCGGCAAGTCCACCCTGCTGGGCATGATTGCGCGGAACACCTCCGCTGACGTGAACGTGATCGCCCTGATCGGCGAGCGGGGCAGGGAAGTGCGCGAGTTCATCGAGAACGACCTTGGTCCCGAAGGGCTTGCGCGGTCGGTGATCGTCGTATCCTCGTCCAACAAGCCGCCGCTGGCCCGCATCCGCGGCGCCTACGTGGCCACCGCGGTTGCCGAGTACTTCCGCGACAAGGGGAAGGACGTGATGCTCCTCTTCGATTCGGTCACGCGGTTTGCCCGGGCCCAGCGGGAAATCGGCCTGTCCATCGGGGAGCCTCCCGCGAACAGGGGCTTCACCCCTTCGGTGTTCTCCCTTCTTCCAAAGCTCCTGGAACGCAGCGGCACCTCGGAGAAGGGAAGCATCACGGGTTTCTACACGATCCTCGTCGAGGGCGATGACATCGACGACCCGGTCTCCGACAACGTGCGCGGCATCCTGGACGGCCACATCGTCCTGACGCGGAAGCTGGCCAGCATGAACCACTATCCTGCAGTCGACGTGCTGCAGAGCATTTCCCGACTTGCCAACACCGTTACCGGCCCGCGCACGCGCGAGGCCTGCGGGCGGCTGCGCCGGCTGATGGCCACCTACGCGGGCGCGGAGGACCTCATCAGCGTCGGGGCATACGTCAAGGGAAGCAACCCCGAGATCGACGACGCCATCGAGACGGCATGCCGACATCGAGAAATTCCTGATCCAGCGCATCGAGGAAAAGGCGCCGCTCGGGGAGACCCTTCGAGGGGCGGGGCAGATTGCGGGAATCGAGATCCCAGACGAAGAAATACGCGCGACGACGCGCCGGGAGGAGCTGGCACCGAATGCGGCGATTCCAGTTCAGGCTTGAGCGATTCCTCGACCTGCGCCGCTGGAAAGAGCGGGAGTGGGAGATCGCCCTTTCGAAGATCCTCGGTGAATGCCTGCTCCTCGAAAACCGCATAACCGAAATCGGCGCGGAAATCGGATCGAGCCGGCTGGCCGTCTTCACGGACGGCGCCCGGGTGGATGTGGAGGCCATGGCACGCCGCGAGCTGTACGTGCAGCGGCTCTGCATGAGAGGGAGCGGGCCCGTTCGACGCTGGAAGAGAAGCGCAAGGAGATGGAGAAGGTGCGCGCCAAGTACCTTGAGGCGTCGAAGGAGCGCAAGGTGCTGGACAAGCTGAAGGAGCGCCGCGCGGGGGACTACTACGAGCATCAGCGCGACGAGGAGTTCAAGGCAGTGGACGATTTGAACTCGGCCGCCGCGGTACTCCGCGGCATTTCTGCCGCCGACGTACCCGGTCGGATCGTGCCGCCGCTGCGGCCGTGAAGGTGCGCGGAACGTAGAGACGGGGGAGGGGAGTCGTGGCGGAGTTTACCGGAGCAAGGCCAGGGGTGCGGATCTTCATTCTGTTGCTGCTCATCATCGTGCTTGCCCTTGGCGGGATCATCTGGTTCGACTATCTCGGGGTCGTGGACGCAAAATCCATGATTTCACCCGTTTACCAGCTCCTGGGGCTCGGGAAGAGGAGCGCCATCGCGTCGGCGGATGACCCGAATCTCCTGGACAAGGAGCGGCTGGCGAAGCAGCAGGATGCCCTCGTGCTGACGCGCCAGGAGCTGGACTCGCGGGAGGCGTCGCTTGCGACCAGGGAAAAACAGCTCAACCAGCTCGGACAGGATCTCAACGACCGGCAGGCCGCCCTCGAGGCCCAGCAAAAAGCGCTTAATGACGCGCGAAAAGCGATCGAAGATAGAAGGGTGAACCTGGATCAGAACGCCATCTATCTGACGAGCATGCCGCCGTCCAACGCCATCGCCATTCTGGCGAAGCAGGACGACCAGTACGTGATCGATACGTTCCGTACGGTGGAGGCGCAGGCGAAGAAAATCGGTGCGGATTCCCTGGTTCCGATCTGGCTCTCGCTGATGCCGGCTGACAGGGCAGCGACCCTGCAGCGAAAAATGGCGGGAAGCGCAGAAATGCCGCGGAGTACCGCAGCGACGGGAGGCTGATAGTGAAGGCTGCGGCGCCGCAGGCGCCCGTTTCCGGGCCTGAAAAGACCCTCAAGAACAGGAAGACGGCGGGACCCGGGCACTCCATGGCGCTCGTTCGCGGTCCCGGCAAGGGCTCGGCCCTTTTCCAGCAGCTCATGAGCGCGCGTGCCGCCCAGAAAAATGACACTGCCGGCAAGAATGCCGCGTCCAGGCTCATCTCCGAGACAGAAGGCCTGAAAGGATCCACCGCGGCTGTCCGCCTGCCGAAGATTTCGCAACAGCCAGCGGCAATCGGCCGCATTCGCCTCGAGCTTCCCGCCGGTGGGATCGCCGCCACGGTTGCGGCAGAGCAGGAGAAGCAGGACATCATTCGGAAACCGGCCCGCGCAAAGACACCGGTCGTCCACGCACTCGCCGGACAGCTTCCTGTGCAGCTCGAATCAAGTCCAAAGGCACTCGGCCCGGCCAAGGAGCAGAAGCGCGCTGTCCCGGAGCCCTCAAAGGCTGCCGTGGTGGATGCCCGGACAGCCGCGTCGCGCGCGGAGCCGCTGATCCGCATCCTGGACCTTCGTCGGACCGACAAGCCCCGCGCATCGTTTGAGACCGCGGACTCACGCAGGGGGGAGGCGCCGGCGCCATCGAGCAGGGACCCGGCGGCCGGTATCGCTTTGAAGCCGGGTGCGGCTCGCGAGAACTTCGTGGAGACGCTGCCTCGGCCCGTCCCGGCTGCCGCGGCCGGTGGCGCAGACGCCGCTGGAAAGGCTGCGCGAGATGGCGGGCTCCGAGCTCGTCCGCGCGAGCAACCTCGTCCTGAAGGACGGCGGCGGAGAGATCAGGCTGGTGCTGAAACCGGAGTCCCTCGGAAGTGTTCGCATCCGCATGAATGTTGTCGATAATGCCATTGAGGGCCGCATCATCGTGGATTCGGCGGCGGTCAAGCACGTGTTCGACGGGAGCGTGGACGCCCTCCGCCGGGCCCTGACCGCGGAAGGCTTCCAGACGGGGTCCCTGCAGGTCTCCGTGGGGGGCCAGAACACGGACGCCGACGAGCGGCGCCGGCAGGAAGAGGCGCCCGGCGGTGAGAAAGATCGCGGCGCAGGGTTTCGAGCGGAACGTGCCGGGCGTGGAGAACGTGAGCCTGGGCGACCTTTTCGTGAACCTGTTCGTATAGAGAGCGCAGGAGGAGCAGTATGGAGATTTCCTTTCAGATGAGCCCGCAGGACCAGGCGCGGGTTTCCGAGCAGGTCAACGCCTTCAACAAGACCCTCAACGAGGGCAAAGGCGCGAAGGCCAACGCGGCGCTGGACAAGAACGACTTCCTGAAGATCCTCATCACGCAGCTCAGCCACCAGGACCCCACCCAGCCCATGGACGACAAGGCGTTCATCGCGCAGATGGCCCAGTTCTCCAGCCTCGAGCAGATGACGAACATGAGCGAGGGCCTGGCGAAGGTGGCCACCCTCGTGGCGAAGAGCCAGGCGGTGGGCCTCCTGGGCAACGCGGTGGACGTCGCCAACGGCGGTGAGACCGTCTCGGGAGTCGTGGAGGCGGTGACCGGCGGGGATTTCCCGCAGATCCTGGTCAACGGCCAGTACTACGACTATTCCCAGGTCCAGAAGATCAAGACGAGTCTGAAGGAGTAAACAGCCATGATGCGATCGCTCTGGGCCGGCGTTTCCGGCCTGACGAATCACCAGACGCGGATGGACGTCCTGGGCAACAACATCGCCAACGTGAACACCAACGGCTTCAAGAAGGGGCGGGTCACCTTCCAGGACATGCTCTCCCAGACCCTGGCCGGCGCGGCGAAGCCCACCGACGAGGTGGGCGGCGTCAATCCCCAGCAGGTCGGGCTGGGCATGCAGGTCTCCACGATCGACACCATCCACACGCAGGGAGCGCTGCAGTCCACGGGCGTCATGACCGACGTGGCCCTCCAGGGCAACGGCTTCTTCATCCTGAACGCCGGCGACAAGCGCTACTACACGCGCAACGGCGCCTTCGGCCTGGACCAGGACGGCCGGCTGGTCAATCCCGCGGACGGCCAGCGCGTGCAGGGCTGGATGGCGCAGACCGTCGGCGGACAGACCTTCGTGAACAACGCCGCCGACATCCAGGACCTCGTGATCCCTGTGGGGAGCAAGGACCCGGCGCAAGGCGACGACCGACGTCTGGTTTGCGAGCAACCTGGACAAGCGGACACCCGAGATTCCGGCGAACGCCACGGCCCAGACCATCCAGGAAGGCACCTGGCAGACGACGTTCGACATCTTCGATTCGTTCGGCAGGTCCCACAAGCTCCAGGTGAACTTCACCAAGGTGCCCGGCGTGGCCAACCGCTGGCAGGCCGAGGTGCAGGTGGATCCGGCCGCGCAGGTCGGGACGAACCCGCGCGTGCAGATCGGCAACGGCGCAGCGACGGTGAACACGTTCCAGCTGGATTTCGACAATTTCGGCGCCCTGGCGGACGTGCGGACGCCGCGGGCAACGTCATCAACGCCGGTGCCCTCCAGGCGGCGGTTTCCTACGACGTGCCGGACGCCACCCTGCCCGCCGGGGGCGG
The DNA here is from genome assembly GCA_963845325.1 of uncultured Spirochaetota bacterium. Classification (GTDB taxonomy): domain Bacteria; phylum Spirochaetota; class Spirochaetia; order SZUA-6; family Fen-1364; genus Fen-1364. The sequence goes on along the minus strand of CAWJRT010000027.1, from coordinate 227,447 downwards.
CGACGGTGCGGCAGACGTTCAACCTCAACCTCGGGAGCGTCGGCGCCTACCGTGACGCGATCACCCAGTTCGCGGACGCCAGCTCCACCAAGGCCACCCGTCAGAACGGCTACGGGATGGGCTACCTGGAGACCTTCAAGATCGACCAGAGCGGCGACCATCACGGGCGTCTATACCAACGGCTCCAACCGCGTGATCGGGCAGATCGCCCTGGCCTCCTTCACCAACCCCGGGGGCCTGGAAAAGGCCGGCGACAACACCTACGTCGGTCTCCAACAACTCGGGCCAGCCCAACGTCGGGGCGTCGGGAACGGCGGGCAAGGGCAAGGTGATTGCGGGGACGCTGGAAATGTCCAACGTCGACCTTGCCGAGCAGTTCACGGACATGATCGTGACGGAGAGGGGCTTCCAGGCCAACTCGCGAACCATCACGACGTCCGACCAGATGCTGCAGGAGCTGCTGCAGCTGAAGAGGTAAGGCCGTGAGCCGCATGCAGATCCGCCAAATACGGCGGCGTGGACTGATGGTTGAGGTGACGCGACTGGACGGGAAGACGTACTACGTCAACCCGCACCAGATCGAGTACATCGAGCGCAATCCTGACACGACGCTCACGATGCTGTCGGGCAAGAAGCTGGTAGTCCGCGAGGACTACCAGACTGTTTTTGACCGCATCGTTGAATACCGGAGGCTCATCGGGGCCTTCAAGAACGATGAATGACACGGTGCACGGGGGGCGGAACGGTTGCGCTGAAATGTATTCCTGTGATATGATCGCGAGGGGGGGAGGGGATGTCTGACGAACAACAGGACCTGAATCTGGAAGATGTCGGCGCCGGCGCCGAAGACGTTGCCGGGCCCCGCAGCGGCGGCATCCTTTCCGGAATGCTCCTCACCATCCTCAAGTGGGCCGCCATCGGAATCGGGGCGGTCATCATCGTTGTTACCACGACCATCATCACCGTCCGGATCGTGAGCAAGGGAAACCAGCAGCAGGGCCTTGCCGCCATCTCCCCGGCATACGCGGCAAAGGCCGCGCCCCTTGCTTCCTACGACGACATCGAGCAGATCCGCGGCCAGACCGCCGACGATCCTCCCGCCATTTTCCTCCTGCAGGTGAGCCTGGGGTACGATCCCAAGGACAAGGAGGTCAGCACGGAGATCGGCAACCGCCAGCGCGAGATCCAGGACCTCGATCCTGAAGGACATCTCGCAGAAGAAGGCAGCGGACCTGGCCCCGGCGACGCTACGGGGAGCTCCAGGCGGAGCTCATGGACATGATCAACAGCTCATGAGGAACGGGAAGGTAAAGAAGCGTGATGTTCCGGCAGTTCGTGGTGCAGAAGTAGCGGGTGCAGGCGGGATGACGGAAGTCCTCTCACAGGATGAGATAGACCAGCTCCTGACGGCAATCTCGTCCGGCGAGGTGTCCACCGAAGAGCCCATTGCGCAGGTGGACCAGCGCAAGATCAAGATCTATGACTTCAAGAGACCCGACAAGTTCTCAAAGGACCAGATCCGCACCGTCTCCATCATGCACGAGACCTTCGCGCGCCAGACAACCACGGCGTTGTCGTCCCAGCTGCGCAGCCTGGCGCACGTGCACGTGGCCTCGGTGGACCAGCTCACCTACGAGGAGTTCATCCGCTCCATCCCCAACCCCACGACTATCGCGGTCATCAACATGGACCCGCTGAAGGGATCCGCCATCCTGGAGATCGACCCCGCCATCACGTTCGCCATCATCGACCGCCTCTTCGGCGGCCAGGGGGAAGGGGCGAAGTTCACGCGCGAGCTCACCGACATCGAGGCATCGGTCATCGAGGGCATCATCGTGCGCATTTTGGGCAACCTGCGCGAGGCGTGGGCGACGGTCATCGACCTCCGTCCCCGGCTCGGGCAGATCGAGACCAACCCCCAGTTCGCCCAGATCGTTCCGCCCTCCGAGATGGTTGTCCTTGTCACGCTGGAGACCAAGGTAGGCGAGGTGGAAGGAATGATGAACTTCTGCATCCCGTACCTCACCATCGAGCCCATCATCCCCAAGCTTTCCGCGCAGTACGTGTACTCCTCCATGCGGAGGGGCACGACGACGGAAAACCTGAGCCTGCTGCGCGAGCGCCTGGCGGGGATCGAGATCGCGCTGGTGGCGGAAGTGGGCTCCATCGACATCACGATGCGGGACGTGCTGACCCTGCGCGCGGGAGACATCATCCGCCTCCAGAACGTGCGCGTGAACGACCCGATGATGCTGAAGATCGGGGACCGGCGGAAGTTCGTCTGCCGCCCCGGTGTCGTGGGGAACAAGATCGCCGTGCAGGTGCTGAAGAAGCTGGAAGACATCGAGCAGGCGGAGTTCGAAGAGCTCGTCGCGGATGAGGGAGAAGAAGCATGAGTGACGGATCACTCTCGCAGGACGAGATCGACGCCCTGTTGCAGGGGACGGATGCGATAGAGATGGACACGGGCAGCGGCCCGGCCTCGTCGCCCCTTTCCGACGGTGAGCGCGCCGCCTTCCAGGAGATGCTCCGGGGAGTGACCGAAAGCCAGGGCTCCAACCTCTCCATCCTCACGGGAAAGACGGTCACCATCGGCGACCCTTCCGTCAAGGCACGGTCTGCCGCGGAGCTGACCAGCGGGCAGCCCGAGGACGTCGTGGATGTCCGGGTGGATCTCACCGACGGACTCCAGGGTGAGCATTCCTACATCGTCCCGGAAAGCGCCGCGGCGAACATCGCCGGCCTCATGATGGGCCAGCCCGGGGGTGAGCTGGACGAGGCTTCCCTCTCCGCCGTGGCCGAGGCCATGTCGCAGATCACCGGCACCGCAGCCACGGCAATCGGCAACCAGGTGGGCCGCATGGTGAAGACTGCGCCGCCGGACCTCCGCCAGTCAAAGAGGCAGCAGGTCCGGGTGCCGCAGGGAGACTTTGCGGTTACCGTGGACTATCCGCTGTCCATCGAGGGTTCGCCCACGGCAACCCTGACGGAGGTCTTCTCCCTTTCCCTGGCCAAGGAGATCCTCTCGCTCGCCGCAGGCAGCGGGGCCGCCGCCGCAGGTTCCTTTGCGCAGGCCGGCGTTCCCTCGGGCCCGCCATCCGCGGCCGCGCGTCCAGCCGCGCAGCGTGCCCAGGCCCAGCCGCAGGCCGCTTTCGGCGGCCAGGGCGGGTTCCAGCAGACTTTCGGCCAGGCCTTCGGCGGCCGCCGGGCAGGGACCGGCCATGGCGCCTCCGAACGTCCAGCCGGTCCAGTTCGCCAACCTCCAGCCCGCCGCCATGGGGGGGAGCAGGGGAACATCGGGCTGCTCATGGACGTCTACATGGAGATGACCGTCGAGCTGGGTCGGACGAGGAAGCGGATCAAGGACATCCTGGGGATCGGGGAGGGCACGATCATCGAGCTGGACAAGCTTGCCGGCGAGCCCGTAGACATCCTCGTGAACCACAAGCTCATTGCCAAGGGAGAGGTCGTGGTCATTGACGAAAACTTCGGCGTTCGCGTCACGGAGATCGTATCGCAGATCGACAGGATGAACGAGCTCACCTAGCGAGGCGGTAGAGCGACACGAGGCGTTACCGACGGGATACGCGCGCGGTGCGGCGCTTGAAGATTTCAGATTTTTTCTGGGAGGGGGAATCTGAAAAAGCATATCGTGTGCGCAGCGTGCACCGCCCTGGTGCTCGCGGTCGCCGCGCAGCCGCTTGCGGCGCAGGCGAATCAGACAAGTTCGACGGCTACCGGCTCCGCTCCAGGACAGACCGGCCGCCGGGGTGCCGCCATCGGCTGCAACCGACGAATCCAGGATACCGCTGGGAAGCACGACTGCGGGCGGTGCCGCGGGAGCAGTGCCGGCACCTGCCGCCACGCCCGGGGTTTCGACCTGGGATTTCGTGCGGATGCTCCTTATCCTTGCGTGCGTCATCGGCGTCATTTACGTCCTTTTCTGGCTGCTGCGCAGGGGAACGGGACGGCGGATCCAGGAAAGCGACCTCATCCGTGTCCTCGGCTCCCGCGGGCTCTCGGGAAACAGGGCGCTGCATCTCGTTGAGGTCGGGTCCAGCATCTACCTGGTCGGATCGTCGGACGGCGGAGTGGAGCTGGTTGCGGAGATCACGGAGAAGGAGAGCCTGGATTCGGTGCGCCTGAAGGCGGCGGAACAGGTTCCTGCAGGACGCCGCACGTTCCAGCAGACGCTCTCCGAGATCTTTCGGCCGGCAAAGTCCCCCTTTACGATCGGGGACGGCATCGGGTTTCTCAAAGGACAGCGGGAAAGGCTGAAGAAGCTATGAAGAAAGCCCCTGCCGCGATCCTCCTTGCCGTCACTCCTCTTTTCCCTGCTGCCTGTCGGCGCATTCGCCCAGGCCGCAGGCGGTGCGCCCGCGGCTCCCGCCGTCGGAGCCACGGCGGGCGGAGCTGCCGCAGGTCGGAACGCGGGCAATCTCCCCGTTCCTTTCCTTGACTTCAACGTGCGCACGGCCCGCAACAACCAGGAGGTTGTCCTGTCCGTGCAGCTTCTCCTTCTGCTCACGGTGCTCGCCATTGCCCCATCCATCCTGATCCTGACGACCTGCTTCCTGAGGATCGCCATCGTCTTCGACTTCATCCGGCGCGCACTGTCGCTGAATACGTCGCCCCCGAACCAGGTCATGATGGGGCTCGCTCTCTTCCTCACGCTGTTCATCATGTGGCCCACACTGAACACGATTTACCAGAGCTCGCTGAAGCCGTTCGGTGACGGGAAGATCGGCGTGCAGGAAATGTTCACCGGGGCGGAAAAGCCCCTGCGGACCTTCATGTTCAACCAGATGGGCAATGACGCTGATTCGATCAGGCTGTTCATGAGCATGCGGGGCCTGCCGAAGCCGGACACGCGGGCGGACGTGCCGACGTTCGTGCTCATTCCCGCCTTCGTCATCCACGAGATGACCGTTGCATTCAAGATCGGGATCCTGCTGTTCATCCCGTTCATCATCATCGACATGGTCGTGGCCTCCACGCTGATGTCCATGGGCATGATCATGCTTCCTCCGGTGATGATCTCCACGCCGTTCAAGCTCATCCTGTTCGTCCTGGTGAACGGCTGGGGCATGCTCACGGAGCAGATCGTCAGGAGCTTCAAATGACAATAGGAATGGCGCTGCAGATCGTCCGGGAAGGGGTCCTGGAAACGCTCCTGATCGCGGGACCCATCCTCCTGATCGCCATGGGCGTGGGGCTCATCGTGGCCATCCTCCAGGCCACCACGTCGATCCAGGAGCAGACGCTCAGCTTCGTGCCGAAGATGGCTGCGATCCTGATCGGCCTGATCCTCCTCGGACGGTTTCTCCTCGACAGCCTCGTGGGGTACACCCATCGGCTGTTCTCGATGATCAGCACCATATGATCGAGTCGCTGGTAACGAACATCCGACTTTTCCTCCTCGTATTCTTCCGCATCATTGCGATGGTGGAGCTCGCTCCCCTGATTTCCTCGTCCTCCATTCCGCAGCTGGCGAAGATCGGCATGTCGTTTTTCATCACCGCGGCAGTGTTCCCCTCCGTGCTCGCATCACACTACCCGATCCCCACGGATGCGCTGAACTACGGTCTCCTCGTGCTCGGAGAGGTGGGAATCGGCCTTCTCATCGGTTTCCTGCTGAACCTCATTTTCGCCGCTTTCCAGCTGGCGGGGCAGTTCTTCTCCCTGCAGATGGGATTCAGCGCGTCGGAAGTCTTCGACCCGCTTTCCCAGGTGGAAATACCGCTGATGGGCGAGTTCCTCAATCTCATTGCCATGCTGGTGTTCCTCACCACCGCGGGAATGAGCAAGTTCCTCCTGGTCGGGGTGCAGCGCTCCTTCGAGTACCTCCGGGCCATTGACCTGGTCACTCACCGGGAGGGCATCATCAGCATTCTCATCAACGGGCTCGGGGGACTCTTCCAGAGCGCCCTCACGATCTCCTTCCCCATCCTGGGCACTCTTCTCCTGGTTTCCGTGGCCATGGGGCTCCTTGCTCGCGCAGCACCCCAGATGGACATCCTGACCATGGGCTTTCCCGGTTTCGATCGGTGTGTCCTTCCTCCTGCTTTTCGCCACCATGCCCTTCCTGATGACGGCCATGGAGAGGGTGATCGACGGCAGCTTCCAAAGCCTCAACGGCTTCATCACGATGGCGGGAGCGTTGCACAGATGAGCAGAATCGTGCCCGGCGGTGTTCTGTTTGCCACGCTCCGCGGCAGCCCGCCGGTTGCGGCCGACGCCTTTGACGTGCACCTGCAATGGTTCGCCGCCGAGGACGAAGGCCGGACAGAGGAACCGTCCGAGCACAAGATCCGCAAGGCACGGGAAGAGGGCAAGGTTGCGCGCTCCAGCGACGTCAGCTCGTCCCTGGTCCTGATTGCCGGCATCTCTGCGCTGGGGCTCCTCGGGGGGTACATCCTGCGCTCCTCGGTGCAGATGCTCACGTATTTTCTTTCCATTGCCTCCAGCCCCAACGCCTTCAACGCCGGTCTCATGAGCGCGTTCATGGGCTGGCTGGCAAAGATCGCGCTTCCCGTTCTGGTGGTGGTTTTCGTGGTGGCCATCCTGGGCAACGTCATCCAGGTGGGGTTCCTTTTCACCGTGAAGCCCATCACGCCGGACTTCAACCGAATCGTCCCGCGGTTCAGCCGGTGGCTGCAGCGGTCCTTCGCCTCCGGGGAGGCCCTGTTCAATTTCGCCAAGTCCATCGTGAAGATCGTGGTCATCGCCGCCATTGCGTACATGAACATCACCGCCGAAGTTCCGCGGCTGACGCGGCTCGCCCTCTCGGGGTTCTTCGCCGGGGTGAGCCTGATCTCCCAGCTGGCGTTCCGCATCGTGCTTGAATCCGCCATTGCCTTCCTCGTTTTCTCCGCCGTCGACTACTGGTTCCAGAGGCGCCAGCACATGGAATCCCTCAAGATGTCCAAGCAGGAGGTCAAGGAGGAGCGCAAGATGTACGAGGGAGATCCCCTCACCCGCAGCAGGCTGCGCGAGAGGATGCGGGAGATCATGCGGCGGACAATGCTGAAGGCGGTGCCGAAGGCGGACGTCGTCATCACCAACCCGACCCACTACGCCGTTGCCCTTGAATACAACCGCGCGCTCATGGCAGCCCCGACCGTGGTGGCCAAGGGTGCGGACCTCGTTGCCCAGAAGATCAAGGAAGTGGCCGCGGAGAACGGCGTGCCCCTCATGGAGAACAAGCCCCTGGCGCAGGCGCTCTTCCGGGAGGTGGAGATCGGCGACACGATACCCGAGAAGTTCTACGACGCGATGTCCATCATCCTTGCCGAGGTCTACAAGTTGAGCGGAAAGTCCCCCGCCGCCGAGGCAACAGGATGATCCACCATGAAAGCCGCGGAGGACCGCCATGGCTGATGCCCGCGCTGTTGTCGGTAACCTCTGGACGCAGAGAAGCGATGTCCTGGTGGCCATCGGCGTCGTCGTGGTGATCATGATGCTCCTGATCCCGCTCCCCGCCGTGCTCCTGGACATTTTCATGGCGGTGAACCTTGTGATCTCGCTGCTGATCATCCTCACCGTCCTGTACACTCGGCATGCCCTGGAGTTCTCCGTCTTCCCGACCCTGCTGCTGATTGCAACGGTTTTCGGACTCGCTCTGAACGTCTCCTCGACGCGCCTGATCCTCGCCAAGGGCCACGATTTCAACGGACACATCGTGCGGGCTTTCGCCACCTTCGTCGTCGGCACGAAGGGCGTCGAAGGCTACGTGATCGGGTTCATCATCTTCATCATCATCATTGCCGTGCAGTTCATCGTCATCACCAAGGGCGCAACGCGAGTGGCCGAAGTGGCGGCCCGGTTCACCCTGGACGCTCTTCCGGGCAAGCAGATGGCCATCGAGGCGGAGTACAACTCGGGCCTTCTCACCGAGGAAGAGGCAACCCGGCGGAAGAACGAGCTGCAGCGCGAGGCGGATTTCTACGGCTCCATGGACGGCGCCTCGAAGTTCATTTCCGGGAACGTGCGGATCGGCATCCTCATCACCGTGATCCAGATCGTCGGGGGACTGATCATCGGGATGACCCTGCACGGCGAGTCCTGGACCGTGGCGCTGGACACCTACATCTCCCTGTCCATCGGGGACGGCCTGGTGACCCAGCTGCCGGCGCTCCTCATCTCCACGGCCACGGGCATCATCGTCACCCGTGCCATTTCGGACTCCTCGTTCGGCAAGGACATCACCAAGCAGTTCAGCAGCCAGTCGCGGCCGTACATCATTTCCGCCGCATTCCTCGTGGTGCTCTCCTTCCTTCCCGGATTCCCCTGGTACGTGCTCCTCCCGCTTGCGGGGCTCATCGGCGCCCTGGGCCTCACGCTGACGCGCAGGCAGATCGCGGAGGACGCCAAATCGAAGAGCCGCGAGGTGGCCGACAGGGAGAAGGCCGCTCCCGCCGAAATGTCCCCCGTGGTGCCGCTGGACCCGCTCTCCCTGGAGATCGGCTATGGCCTGATCCCGCTCGTGGACAAGGAGCAGGGCGCCGAGCTCCTGGACCGCATCACCAGGATCCGCCGCGAGTCCGCGCTGGAGCTTGGCCTGGTGGTTCCCCGCATCCGCATCATTGACAACATGCGGCTGGAGCCGGCGGAGTACTCCTTCAAGATCAGGGGCGTGGAGGTGGGCAGAGGGCGGATCAAGATGGCCCACTATCTCGCCATCCAGCCGAGCAAGACCACCGAGGAGATCCCGGGCGAGCCGACGCGCGACCCTGCGTTCGGCCTCCCCGCTGTTTGGATCACCGAGGAGGACCGGGAGCGCGCCGAAAGGCTTGGCTACACGGTTGTGGACCCGCCCTCGATCGTCGCCACCCATCTCACCGAGATCATCAAGCGGTACGCGGCGGAGATCCTGGGCCGGCAGGAGGTGCAGTCCATCCTGGATACGCTGAAGACCGACTACCCCGCGGTAGTGGACGAGGTGAGAAAGGCGCTGGGGATCGGGGAGATCCAGAAGGTCCTCCAGGGGCTGCTGGCCGAGCGGGTATCGGTGCGCAACATGGTGGCCATCCTCGAGACGCTGGCCGACTACGGCGGAGTCACGAAGGACATCGGGTTCCTCATCGAGAAGGTGCGCCAGGCCCTCGGCCGCCAGATCTGCCTGCAGTACTGCGACGAGAAGAAGGTCCTGCGGGTGCTCACGATCGAGCCGTCGCTGGAGAAGAAGATCATCGACTCCCGGCTGGAGACCAACAGGGGCATCGTCTCCGGGCCTGGACCCGGCACTGCACCGCAAGTGGATCACCACCCTGGTGAACGCCGTCAAGGCCGTTCAGGAGCAGGGTTTCCACGAGGTGGTGCTCTGCTCGGAGGCGGCGCGTCCCCTTGTCAAGTCGGGCACCGCGCGGGAAATCCCGCACCTGGCGGTCATCTCGAGCCTCGAGGTGGCCACGGACATCACCGTGGAGTCCCTCGGTGAGATACGGCTGGAAGGTTGAGCAGGAGAGCCCACGGCATGCAATACTTTACGATCCAGGCCCGGTCCAATCGCGAGGCAATTGAAAAAATGAAGGGCACCTACGGGGAGAGCGCGCGGATCCTCACGCACCGCAGCGTCCGCCTCGGGGGCTTCCTCGGATTGTTTTCCGCCGAAGGCGTGGAAGTCACCGGGTATCTCTCCGAGGACGGGAACAGGAAAAGGAAGGCGGAAGTGGAGGAAGAGAAACGCGCAAGATACTGGAGGGCGTGAAGAAGGAGCAGACGCTGCAGACGCTGCTCCAGGAGATCCAGGGGCTTCGCGAATCGCTGGACAACCGCCCGCCTGCCGCCCCGGCGCATGCCCCCGAGCTGCACCCGTCCCTGCGCCAGCTGGAGGAGCTGCTCGCTGCCAACGAGTTCGCTGCCGACTACATCGCGGGCATCCGCGAGCGGGCGCGCCGGGAGTTCTCCCTGGAGGCGCTGGAGAACTTTCCCGCTCCTGCAGACCGCCGCGGTGGGATGGATCGGGGAACGGATCGACATCGATCCGCCACTGAGCTTTTCACCGCGCGGGGGCGAAGATCGTGATTGTCGTCGGGCCGACGGGAGTGGGCAAGACCACGACGATCGCGAAGCTTGCCGCGATCTACGGTCTCGGCGACGGGCGGAGCCTGCCGCGGCGCGTGCGGATCGTCACCATCGACAACTACCGGATCGCCGCCAAGCAGCAGATCGAGACGTACGCCGAGATCATGCGCATCCCGGTGAGCCTCGTGGAGAGCGCCGAGGAGCTGCGAAAGAACATCGCCCTCTACCAGGACACCGACCTCATCCTCGTGGATACCATCGGCCGCAGCCCGCGTGACCTCGGGAAGCTTGCCGAGATGAAGGAAATCCTCGCGGCCTGCGGAAGCCAGGCATGCGTCTATCTTGCGCTGTCCGCCACGACAAAGGCCAGCGACACCGAGGAAATCCTTCGGCAATACGCTCCGTTCGGTTACCGCGCGGTGATCCTCACGAAGCTCGACGAGACGATGCGGATCGGCAACGTCCTTTCCTGCCTTGCGCGCCAGAAGACGCCGGTTGCTTACATCTGCGACGGTCAGGGCGTGCCGCAGGACCTGGAGGAGGCAAGCCCGGTTCGGCTGCTCATGAACATGGAAGGATTCCGCATCGACCGGGAGGCCCTGGAGAAGCGGTTCAGTAGCGCCGCGGTGACCGGCGGATCGGCTTCGGCGCTGCGGCGGACCGGGCCGCGGGCAGTGCCGCGGCTCGCGAAAACGGACGGTAGTGCCGAAGCGGATTCTGCGCGGCGCCGCGTCGGCGCAGCGGGTACTCGGCGCGAAGCGGACGTCGGCGCGCAGGAGGGTGACCTGAAATGGCAGACCAGGCTGAAAAGCTGAGGGAGCTCGTTGGCGACAAGTCCGCGCGGGCACGTCGGCGCAAAGCCGCCGAGTCGCCGCGCGGCGCCGAGCGGCAGGCGGCCGCGGCGCGAGAGCGTCCGGAAGGCCGCGATCTGCCACGCGCATCATCGCGGTCTCCAGCGGCAAGGGCGGCGTCGGCAAGACGAACATCGCCATCAACCTTGCCCTTGCGTACGCGCAGACGGGCAAGAAGGTGATCGTGATGGACGCCGACCTCGGACTGGCAAATGTGAACGTCGTCCTCGGCGTCATCCCGCGCTATAACCTGTACCACCTCATCCGCAAGCAGAAGACTCTCTCCGAGATTCTCGTGGACACCAGCTACGGCATCCAGATCATCGCGGGCGCCTCGGGATTCTCCAAGATCGCCAACCTCAACGAGGACGAGCGGCGGGACTTCATCGCGGAGCTGGCCGCGTTGTCCAACGCGGACGTGCTCATCATCGACTGCGCCGCGGGCGTGTCCAACAATGTCATCTCCTTCATCGCCGCGGCGGACGATGCCCTGATCGTCACAACCCCCGAGCCAACCGCGATCACCGACGCCTATGGAATCATCAAGATCATCGCCACCGAGATCGAGAACCTCGACCTCGGCCTGAAGCTCGATCGTCAACAGGGTGAAGTCGGTCGTGGAGGGCAAGCGGGTCGCCGAGAGGGTGATCAACATCGCCGGGCAGTTCCTCAATCTCAAGGTGGACTACCTTGGGTTCGTCTACGACGACCCCGTTGTGCACACCTCGGTTGTGCGGCAGAAGCCGTTTCTCATCCTGGAGCCGAAGTCCCGCGCCGCCCTGTGCATCCGGCACCTCGTCGGCAGGCTGGAGAATTACGAGTACCGGGACGGGAAGGGGATTCCCGTCTTCCTGAAAAAGCTTTTCGGGTCGCGACTACGAATGTTGACTCTGCGCGGCGTATGCCCTACTGTTACCCAGGGGGGATGGGTCCGGTGAAGGACTTCGTCAGGGACGTCTGGAAAATCGCCGCCGCGTGCGCCTGCGGGGCTTTTTTCCTTTCCCTGGTGATCGGCCTTTTCGCGGGCAACCCGTTCGGCGTCGTGCTTCTTCCGGGCGCTCCTTCTCGCCGTTCTTTTCGCGGGCCTTGGCGCAGGCCTGCGGTTCGTCGTCAAGGCGTACCTTCCCGAGTTGACCGCCTCATCCTCCTCGCCGGCAGAAGCAGGGAAGGGCGGCGATGACGAGCCGATCGGACCGCGCAGGAAATCCGCGGAAAATCGCGGAGCCGAATCCGCGGACAACCGCGGCGCCGCAATTGATATCGTGCTGCAGGACGACGAGGACCTGCGCCAGCAGGCTTACGGCGGGATCCGGTCGTCCCCCGGCTTCGCGCCGGCAGAGCCCGGCGCCGGGAACGCAGAAGACGAGGGCGACGAGGCGCTCGAAGCTTCGCTGGGCGGGGACCTCATGTCCCAGGGAGATGCCCCGGGGCTCGGGGAGCTTGCCGAAGAGGCTCGCTGAAGAGCTTCCACCGTCGCGGGAGCTCGCGGAGGCGGTCGGTGCCGCCGGCTCGCATTCTGAGGAGGACGCGGTGGAGGACACGGAATCGGGAGACGAGCTTCCGCGCGCAATGCGCGGAGCCACGGGCGGCGTCGACTCGCTCCCCGATATCGATGGGCTCGAGCCCCCTCCCGAGGAAAGACCAGCGCGCGCACCGCTGCGAACGCCGCGGCCGCAGGCCGGCGAGAAGCCCGGGGACGCGGTTCGGGATGCCCTCAGCGGGCAGGATCCGTCGACGCTGGCCAGGGCCATTCGGACGGTCCTGAAAAATGCAGAAAAAGGATAGGGCGGATATGGCCGAGAGCCTTTGGGATGGAAAGTCCGAAGAGGAAAACTGGAAGACTATTCCGGCGGACGCAAGGACCAGAAGCTGCGTGATTTCTTCGTGCGGCAGTACGCCCCGCTGGTAAAGTACGTTGCGGGAAAGATTGCAATGGGAATGCCGCAGAACGTCGAGTTCGATGACCTCGTGGGATTCGGGGTTTTCGGGCTCTTCGACGCCATCGACAAGTTCGACCCCGGGAAAGCACGTGAAGTTCAAGACGTATGCCGTCACGCGCATCCGCGGCGCCATCTTCGACGAGCTTCGAACCATCGACTGGGTTCCCCGCTCCGTCCGCCAGAAGGCGCGCGAAGTGGAGGAAACCGTGCGGCGGCTGGAGTCCTCCCTCGGCCATGCCGCCTCGGACGAGGAGATCGCTTCCGGCATGGCGATGGACGTCAAGGAGTTCCAGCAGATGATGCTGAAGATCAGCGGCACCTCCATGCTGTCACTTCACGACATCTGGTACACCGGCGAGGACAACGACAAGATCTCCATCGCGGAGAGCATCGAGAGCCCCGGGCAGCCTGAACCCCGACACCATCGTGGAGAAGGAAGAGATCAAGCGCGTCATCGTGGACGCCATCAAGGAGCTGCCCGAGAAGGAAAAGAAGGTCCTTGTCCTCTACTACTACGAGGACCTGACGCTGAAGGAAATCGGCGAAGTACTCGAGGTCACCGAGAGCAGGGTTTCGCAGCTGCACACCAAGGCGGTGATGCGGCTGCGGGCAAAGCTCACCAGTTTCAAGAGAGGGATCGTGTAGGCTGCGAAATGCCCGGTGGAATCAACCTGGAGCAGATCCAGGAATACATGCGAAAGCAGTCCGAGGCGGACAAGAAGAACCGCACCATCACCGTGGAGGCGGAGAACGTCCAGGAAGGACTGAAAAAGGCCTCGATCGAGCTGGGGATTCCCCTTCCGTCCCTTGAATACGAAATCCTCGCCCGGGGGAGCTCGGGCACCTTTGGCATTGGCCGTACACCCTGGAAGCTCAACGTTTACGAGCGGTCGAGGCAGGTCAAGACGAGCTCGGAGGCCGCCGAAGAGGCAGCGCGCGAAGCAGCGCGCGCAGGCGGAAGCAGCCGCAAAGCCAAGGGACCTGCCGGGCGAAGTGCACGTGCGGATCACCGAGCGACGGCGCGTACCTGAGGGCAACCCGTCCGCAGGGCAGGGGCCCCCGGGCAAGCGAGATCATGGCGCGGGAGAAGCTGTCCCTCCGGGGCGTGATGAGCTTCGACGCCTCCCTGGTCTCGCGCATCATCAAGCACGCCGACGGCGAGTACGTGCGCGTGTCGGATGTCCAGTACAATCCCTCTCACGACGCCAGCTATCGGTTGACATCACTGACGGCGCCATGAAGGCCGTCATCGTCATCAATCGAGCCCGGCTTCGGCGGCGCGGACGTCTCCGCCAACTACATCCGGTCCTTCCTCGCCTCCAACGGCGTCGTCCATGGCCTGAAGGAAGACGTCCTGGCCGAGCTCGAGCTTTCACCCCGCTACGGCCGGCCCATCATCGTGGCGGAGGGAACGCGCGCGCATGACGGCGCGAACGCCAGGGTGGAGTACAACTTCAAGCTCGAGCGCGATGCTGTCACCCTTCGAGAGAAGGATGGGCGGGTGGATTTCAAGGATATTTCCCGCGTGGAGAACGTCGTTGCCGGCCAGATGCTCGCCCGCAAGATCCCGGCCGAAGCCGGCAGCCCGGGCAGACCGTCACCGGCACAATCATAGCGGCCGCCAAGGGGAAGGACTGCGAGCTGCTTGTCGGGAAGAACGTAAAACTCTCGGAAGACGGCTTTTCCGCCCTTGCGGACATCAACGGCCAGGTGCTGCTTCTGGGCGGCAAGATCAACGTGGAGCCGATCTACCTGATCCCCGGCGATGTGAACCTCCGCACCGGGAACATCCTTTTCCTGGGCACCGTTATCGTCAAGGGAAACGTTGAGGACGGGTTTTCGGTGAAGGCCGCGGGCAACATCGAGATATTCGGCAGCGTCGGCAAGTGCCTCGTGGATGCCGAGGGCGACATCATTCGTGCACCAGGGCATTGCCGCGAAGACCGAGGGCAGAATCCGCTGCGGCAAGAGCCTGTACTCCAAGTTCATCGAGCACGCTCACGTGGACGCCGGGCGAATACGTGGTGGTCACGGACGGGATCGTTCATTCCCACGTGGATGCCAACAGGATGATCCTCTGCCAGGGCAAGAGGGCGAAGATCGTCGGCGGCCGCCTGCGGGCGTCGGAGGAGATCAACTCTAAGATCCTGGGCTCGGGGCCGGCACAGAGACGCTCCTGGAAGTGGGCTACGACCCCGAGAGCAAGGAGCGCCTGGTGGCGCTGGAGGAGGAAAAGCGGGTCGTCGAAAAGTCGCTGGAAGAGGTAGACCTCAACATCAAGACCCTGGAGAATCTGCTGAAGGTCCAGAAAAAGCTGCCCCCCGAGAAGGCGCAGTACCTCGAGGAGCAGAACGAGAAACGCTCCGAGCTCCTCGGCCGCCTGGAGGACGGTGTCCGGGAAATCGGCCTGATCAATGCCCACCTGTCCTCGCTCACCACAATCGGCAAGATCTCGGCCTCGGAGCGCGTCTACCCCGGCGTCAAGCTCGCCATCAAGAACGCAAACCTCGCGGTGCGCACCGAGTTCAAGTTCGTCACCTTCTTCCTGCAGAGCGGCGAAGTGAAGGTGACGAAATACGAGGCCTTCGACGAAGACCTGATGAGGAGGCGCTGAGATGGCGCTCCTTCCCATCGACCTTCAGACGTTGTTCACCCAGGCAACCCAGGTAGGCAAGGAACAGGCCGCCCAGAAGGATGCGCCGCCCGCGGCGCAATCGCTCCAGGGCGCGCAGCTCGTGCAGCAGGCGGAGAATCGGGACAGCGTCGGTCAACGAGGCGCAGGAGCAGCAGGAAGGTCCCGAAAAACTGAAGGACAAGGCGCGCCGCGGTGCCGAGCGGCGCAAGCGCCAGGCAGAAAGGCGCAAAGCCCCCTGCGGCGCATCCTCCCGCATCCGACGTCGTGCGGGATCCCGCCCTCGGCCGCAACGTCGACATCACGGGCTGACCCATGTGGTACACGATCCTCATCACGCTCGTCGTGGACTTCGGCGGGCTCCTCGCTCGTGTACCTCGCTCCTCCGGGACCGGGTGCGGCGTGCAGCCTCAGCGGAGTCCCGGATCGCGGAGATACGCGATGAGGTGAGCCGGCTCCTCGTGGAGCTGAACCAGGCAACGGATCGCAACATAGCGCTCATGGAAGACAAGATCGCGGTCCTCAACGAGGCCATTTCCACAGCCGATAAGAAGATAGGCCTGCTCCGTCGGGAGACCGAGAAACACGACGTGGGATCGCAGATCTACAGCAGGCTGGCAGAGGGAAGGCCCCCGAGGGCGCCGGTCGTTTCTCCGCTGCAGACCGGGAGCCGTCCGATCAGAGCGGCGCGGCCCGCGGAATCCGCGGAGCGGACCGCGGCGAGGAGCAGCTGCGGCAGCGGTCCGACGCGTCCGGCGCCCGCAGCTTGCCGTGGAGCTGTCGGAGCGAGCGGCAGCCGCGGCCGGGGCCAGCGGCGGCGCCGACGTGCGCCAGAGAGTCATGATGCTCTCGCGCGCGGGTTTTTCGCCCTCCCTCATTGCCAGCCGTGTCGGGGCCCCCCTTGGGGAGGTGGAGCTCATCATCTCCCTGGAGCAGCGGAAAGGACAGGCGTGAATCAGAATGAGGAGCGGACTGCGCACAGCATCGGAATCGAGGTCCACGGCGGGAGGGCTGTCGTCCTGATCCCTGCCGGATCGCGCATCCCGGTTGCGCGCGCCATGACGTTCACGACCGTGGCGGACGGCCAGAGGGCCGTCGAGGTCCGGGTGGTTCGATGCGGCACCACCCGATCCCGCGTCCTTCCCGCGGCGGGAGGGCTGACGCCTGCAGCTGCCCCGGGGCGCCCTTCCGGAATCGTTGGACGTTTTCTCGTGCCCGGTGTGCGGAACGGAAAGCGCGGCGAGGCGCGGATCGACATCGGCATCTCCCTGGACCGGGAAGGCATCATCCGCGCATGGGGTGCGGACCGCTCCACCGGGCACGAGGCAGGAAGCGGCGTTTGCCGGACTGTGGGCCCTGGCCCCGGAGGCGCGGCCCCGCGCACTGTCGGCTCTCGCCCGGAGGGTGAACGCCGCGCTTGCGAGGCCGGAGTTCGAGGATTCTCCCGGGCTTGAGGAACGAAGGCCGACTCATGATGGACGCCGCGGAAATGGACGGCGGAGCAGGGCTGGCCGCGCTAGCGGGCGAGATCGAGAGCCTGCGCCGCACCACGGCCAAACCGCCGGTCCGTGTCTGATGCGCGCCGCAGGATACGGGCGAGAGCGGCCCGCCGGTGTGCCGGTGCGCCGGCCTTGCCGATGTCCGGCGCCTGGGCACAGCCCTCCTCAGGGGCTCGATGCTCCGCAGCGCGCGGAGGCAGCACGGAGACTCGGCCGCCAGGGCTTTGTTTCAGCATATGCCTAGCTGCGCCACGCGTCTGTGGGACCCGGACGAGAGAGTGCGCGTGAGCGTGGTTGAGGCTATCGGGGCGCTGGCGGTCGGCCAGTCGGCAGGAGAGCTTGCCGCCGTGTACGCCTGGTCGGGTCCGCGCATGCGGCGGGCCGTCCTCCGTGCCGTGCACCGCATCGGGTACTCGTCCGTTTCGACGGGATCCTCGCCCTTGCGCGGGACGATCCGGATGCGCGGGTGCGAGGGCTGGCGGCGCGCGCGGAACGGACGTTCACCCGCGGACGACGGAGGTCCTGAAGCGGATGCGAAAGCGCTACGTGTCGTTCAGCCTGGCCGGAGGCCGCTACTGCATCCCGGTCGACCAGGTCCTGCAGATCCTGCGCCTGGAGGACCTCATCGAGATCCCGAAGCCACCGCCCTTCGTCGAGGGGGTCATCAACCTGCGCGGCGACATCATTCCCGTGGTGAGCCTTCGCGCGCGGATGGAAATCACCGGCGGCGATCGCGGCGCCGACGGGGCGTCCCGGACGCCGCGCAAGCGGCGGGTCGTGATCATCCGCGTGGACGGCAAGCCGTACGGCCTGGACGTGGACGAGGTCCGCGAGATCGTCGAGATCGACGAGGAGGGTATCACGACGCGACGCCACGACCATGTTCGGGGTGCGCGCGGACTTTCTCCTGGGCATCGCGCGCCGCGAGGAGGGAGTCTACCTGGTTCTCGATCTCCCGCGCGTCCTCAGGGACCAGCAGGGAGCTTGCCCGGCGGTCTGGCGGGACAGTCACCATGAGCGGGATGGACGAGAGCCGGCTGCGGCATGCCTTTCTCGAGGAAGCGGAAGAGCTCAGCCAGAAGCTCGGCGAGACCCTGATGGCCGCTGGAGTCCGACCGGACCATGCCCAGCCTCGTCAACGAAGTGTTTCGTCTCACGCATTCGCTGAAATCCGAGTCCGCGCTCATGGGTTTTGCCTCTCTCTCGGAGCTCGCCCACCGGATGGAGGACGTGCTGGGTCTTGCCCGCGACGGCTCGCTCTCCCTGGAGAAGCCCGTCATCGACAGCCTCTTCGCCGGTGCGGACCTCATTGCCGAGATGATGGCGGCCATTGCCCAGGGAGGAAGCGACGCGGATTCTGCGACCGCGCGAGTTCTCCGCGGGCTTTCGGTGTTCGGCGGCAAAGGCCCCGGCGCTGCCCCGGGCTCCGGGCGGGGCCGCGGCCACGCAGCCGGGTCACGTCGCAGCCTGCGGGAGACGCCGCTGCGTTCGCAGCCGACGTGCCGCTGAGGCTCGGTGAGTTCGAGAAGCTTCAGCTTGCCGAGGCGCGGGACCGGGGGAATCGCTCCTGAAAGTCACCGTGAGCGTGGACGAGGCCGAAGACGATGAAGTTTCCGCGCGCCTACCTCGTCTTTTCCAACCTGGAGGTCGTGTCGAACGTCGTCACCGTGGTCCCTGCCGATGGAAGGAGAGCCCGTTGAGGACGTCGCTGTACGGCCACACGACTCTCCTCCTGACCTCATCCAGCGAGGATGAGGTCATGCGCACAGCTTCCGGTGTCGACCAGATTGCGCACGTGAGGATCGAGCGCTGCCGCTTCGAGGCATTCCTGGCGCCGGGTGCAGCCAGCGGCAGCTGAACCGGGCTGCGGCGGACGACTCGACACCGGGGCAGACCCAGGCGCAGAGACAGGGGAAACCGCCGCAGCCTCGGCCGGGCAGGACGAGCAGGGCCATCGAGCAGGCCCCGTGGAGAAGACCACAATCCGCGTGGACACACGGAAGCTCAACGACCTGTGGAGCCTCATCGCGGAGCTCGTGCTGCACAAGTCCCACATCGCGCGTCTCTCCGAGGACATCGGCCGCGGCAAGGACGTGCACAGCGTCCGCGAGGAGCTGGTGGAGTCCTTCGATTCCCTGGACAAGATCTCCAGCGGCATGCAGCAGGCGATGATGGACACGCGGATGATCCCCATCTCCGTCATCTTCAGCAAGTTTCCCCGGCTCGTTCGCGATCTCTCCCGCAAGCTCGGCAAGCCGGTAGAGCTCGTGCTCGCGGGGGAGGACACGGAAATCGACCGCAGCGTCGTGGAGGCCCTCTCCGATCCGCTCACGCACATCATCCGCAATTCACTGGATCACGGGATCGAGTTCCCGGAGGAACGCGTGCGGCAGGGCAAGAGCGAGAAGGGAACGGTGAGCGTCACGGCCCGCCGGCAGGGCGGCAACATCGTCATCGAGCTGGAGGATGACGGCCGGGGCATGGACGTGGAGACGATCCGCCGCAAGGCGCTGGACATGGGGATGAGCGAAGCGGAGACGTTCACCGAGGCGACAGCTCCTTGACCTCGTTTTCCTCCCCGGATTCAGCACGAAGGATGTCGTGACGGACCTTTCGGGCCGCGGGGTGGGCATGGACGTGGTGGCCACCCGGATCCGCGCCGACCTGAAGGGCGACGTCATGCTGCGCACGGAGAACAACCGGGGCACGCGCGTGACCCTGTTTCTCCCGCTGACCCTCACCATCGTGAACGCGCTGCTGGTCCGCGGAGACTCCCAGCTCTACGCCCTGCCCCTCACGGACGTGGACAGCACGGCAAAGCTCGTGAGCGCCGAGATCCGGGGCGAAGAGGGCCGCGAGAGCGCGCTGTGGATGGACGAGGAGATCCCCGTGTTCTCCCTCGGGGCGCTGTTCGGCAACGGCCGGCCGAAGACCGACGAGTACTTCGCCGCCGTCCTCCGCCACGGCGACCGCAAGGCCTACCTCGTGGTGGACGAGCTGATCGAGGAGCGCGAAGTAGTGATCAAGCCCGTCGACGACCTGCTCAACTCCCAGAAGATGTTTTCGGGCGTGTCGGTGCTGGAGAACGGCAAGCTCGTGTTCATACTTGACACGTCGTTCCTCCGGCGCGAACACTTCTGACGGGAGGCCCCATGGGCGCCACTATTCTCATTGCCGACGATCTTTCCTTCATGCGCATGATTCAGAAGGAGATCCTCACCGAGCGGGGCTATACCGTCGCGGGCGAAGCCGCGGACGGCCTGGAGGCGGTGGAGAAGTTCAAGAGCCTCCATCCCGACCTCGTGCTCCTGGACATCACGATGCCGAACATGAACGGCCTGGAAGCCATGCGGAAAATCTTCTCCATAGACCCGAGGCCAAGGTCATCATGTGCTCGGCCCTCGGCCAGCAGAACCTCATCGTGGAGGCCATCAAGGCCGGGGTGAAGGATTTCATCGTGAAGCCGTTCAAGCCGGAGCGGATCCTTTCCGCAATCGAGAAGGCGCTGAAGACCTGACGGGACAAAAAAAAACGGTATGCCTGGACGTCGAGTGAGCATACCGTATTATGGAAAGAGGAACGAATCCTCACCAGAGAAGATCGGCCAACCGCGCAGAACCTTTAGTGAAAGTGCATCGGGGCCTCCGGCGCTGTCAGCCCTCCGACACCGCGGACGCCGCTTCCCCTGAGGCCCGTGTCAGCGACTCCACCGCGCGCATGAGCAGGCTCCTCTGCCAAGCGGCGGATTCTGCTATTCCCGCGTACATCGCCTCGCTGCGCGTCCACGATTGCCTTCGGGTCCGGCTCGACTTTCGGCTTCTCCCGACGATGCCGTGGATCACCGACTGGATGAGAAACCCGGCGATGTTTCGGGCGGAGACCGCAAGGATGCCCTGGTCGATCCTCGTCCATGTCCTTCAGGCATTCACGCGCGTCGCCGTGAGACTCCAGCAAAGCACCCAGCTCGCGGCTTCTTGCGCGGCCGCGAATCGACAGCTTCTCCAGCTCGGCCAGTTGTTCTGCCAGCTCGCCCGAGGACGACAACGAGCTTCTCTGGTGTCCCGACGGATCCCGCTTCCGACTCGTGAATCTGCCGGACCTGTTCCATCCTCCTGTCGATCTCGGGTCGCACGCGCGGAAGGGCGAGGGCGTCCGCGAGGCTTGCCAGCGGCATTCCGACTATTGCCACGCTGTCCGGGGACAGTGTCAGCGCCTCACAGTCGGGGTGGATGCGCAGCTGGTTCTCGAACCACCACTTGTACAGCAGCATCCTTCGGTCCGTGGCGGTCATGCCTCCCGCGGCCGAGCGGGCCGGGAACAGCCCGATGTCCCGGAGCGCGCGAAATCCGCTGCCTTCAACCGGCGCGAACCGGTCCGCCCCGGACAGCCACAGCCCCTCGGGATAGGAGCCGCGGCAGTGCGTGCGCATGCCCGGGAAGCCCAGGTCAAGTCCCGCGGCGTACAATGGGCGCGCGCCCAGCAGTCGGGCCAGGTCCCACGCGGAGGTGGAGACCGAGCCGCCGGCCCCGAGCGGCCCTTTTCTCCGAACGCGGCTTCAAGGGTTTCGCCGAGTGGAAAGAGGGAGCTGCAGAGAAAGAACCGCTCTGACGGCCTGCGGAAGACGCGCGGACAGGCTGGATGGCTCGGCCACCAGCACGCCGTCACGCGCAAGCGTCCAGTCCAGGGACCGCGACGCCCAGTACTGGGGATCCACGACGACCGTGAAATCAGGCTCGATGCCGCGCTCGCGGCAGGCCCGGAGAGGAGTGTTCACGGACACCAGCAGCATCCGCTCCCTCAGAGCTGGAAGGCTCGGTGCGATGTCGTCCAGCGAAGGTCCGCCGGCAACTACGAGGGCCGGCAGCCCGTCGAACAGCCCGCTCAGTGCGGCCACGCCCGGGCTGCGCACCAGCTCGCCAAGGTTGCGGCAGAGGTTTCTCACCCACAGCCGCCCGAACCGGTTCAGCGTGTTGACATTGATGTCTCGGCGCAGGAGCCATGACTGTATCGTCTCCTCCGAAGCTCGGTAGACGCCGCGGCGCGCGTTCAACGCCGGCCGCAGCCGGAGGAAGGCCGGCCGCGCCAGCGGCAGCGTTTCCAGGATTGCCGGCAGCCCGTCCGGTTCCGCGTCGACGTGCAGGTGAACCTGCGGGTCCGACAGGAGCTGCCGCAGATCGCGGGAGGAAATGGCCGCGCGGAAGACCTCACCGTCAGGCTCCACGACCAGGAGGGGCCGTGACGGAAATGCCGTGCGCGCCGCTTCTGCGCCGTAGCCCAGGCCGAATCCCATGACGATGATGGCCGTGCACGCTTCCTCGATTTCGCGCTGCACCTGGGCGGCTGCGTCGCGGGCAGGATCGTGTCTCCCGTAGAGGAACACCCCGTCGATCATCGCCGTGGGGGCCCCGGACGGCGTGGCCATGATCCGAATGCCCGTTGACGCGGACGGCGGCTGCTCCCGAGGGCCTGCGCCGTCAGGGGGTGCTGGACCGCGAGCGCCTGGAGATTGCCCTCCCGGAAGCTCACCGCAGCTCCAGGTCGATCTTCATCCCGTCCTGGATCCGGGTACCCGGCGGGGGATCCTGGCTCACGACGTACCCGCTCCCGTTGATTGTCACCGCGAGGTCCTGTCGAAGGAGCAGGGGCAGCAGGAGTTTCTTCGGACGCGCCGCGAAGGTCGGGCATCACGGCGCCGATTTCCATCGCTGAGGGCGAGGTGGTTCTGCCGCCCGGTGCCTGCGGCGCCGACCCTGGACGCTGCGGCGAAGTCGGTGCGGCGGCGCATCGGGACGCTGACACCCTGCGGGGTCGGGACGTTCATGGTGCCTGCGCGGGGGATGCCCAGCTTGTCCATGAGGCTGACAGCGACGTCGCGGAAGATCGGCGCGGCGATCTGCGACCCGTAGTAGCTCTGGCCCCGCGGGTTCTGCACCACGACGTAGACGATGAGCTGCGGGTCCTCGGTGGGAAAGATGCCGATCATCGAGGCGATGAAATCGCTGTCGGAGTACGCGCCGGTGCGGGAGCTCGTCACCTGCGCGGTGCCGGTCTTCGCCGAGATCCGCACGCCGTCGATCGCCGCGCGGTGCGCTGTGCCCGCGGGCAGGGTGGCCGTCTCCATCCAGGAGAGCATGGCGCGCGCCGAGTCGGCTGAAATCACTTCCCACAGCGGCTCGCGGCCGAACTCCTTGACGACGGTGCCCTGCGGGGAAACGATCTTCTTCACCAGGAGCGGCTTCAGGAGCACGCCGCCGTTGGTCAACGCCGTGGCCGCCGCCATGACCTGCAGCGCCGAAACGGAGACCTCCTGTCCCATGGCGATTGTCGGCTTGGACCGCGCCGACCACTGGGAGACGGGGCGCAGCAGCCCGGCGGTCTCCCCCTGCAGGGGCACGCCGGTCGGCTTGCCGAACCCGAACCGCGTGAGCATGCGGTAGAGGCTGTCGCTGTCGATGCGGTCCGAGGCGTACGCGGCCCCGGCGTTGCAGGAAAACTCGATGATCTGCTGCGGGGTGAGGTCCCCGTGCGCCGCGATGTCGCGGATGCGGATCGTCTCCCCGCTGGACAGCTTCTTTTCGTAGAAGCCGGGGCAGGCGAACTGGTCTGTTGCCGTGATGACGTGCTGGTCCAGCATCGAGGAGAGGGAGAAGATCTTGAACACGGACCCCGGCTCGTACGCGGCCGTCACCGGCCTGTTCACCAGCGAGGCGGGATCGATCTGGGGCGCGTCCTTCTGGAACTCGTTCGGATCGAAATCGGGGAGGGCGGTGTAGGCGAGGATCTCGCCCGTCCGCGCGTCCATCACGAGGATGGTGATGGAATCGGGCTTGTTTGCCTCCATGGCCGCCCGGGCCGCCTTGTCTGACGATGTACTGCATGTCCAGGTCGATGGTGAGGAATACCTGGTCCCCGTACACCGTCTGCGCGTCCGTGCCCACGGGCTGCGGGGCCAGCTCGTCGTTGAACGTGTACTCCACGCCGTCCAGAGGCACGTTGTCGGCGCCGACATACCCGACGACGTGCGAGGCGAGCCTGCCCTGGGGATAGAACCTGCTGAAATCGTTCTCCAGCCTGACCCCGGCGAGCTTCCCGTCCGTCTTGAGCTTCTGGATGGCCGCCGATTCGTCCGGAGTGATCCGCCGCTTGATGACCGCGTAGCCGTCCCTGCGGCGGATGCGTGTCCAGGACCGCCGCGGGCTCCATCCCGAGGATCCGGGCAAGCTCCGACGCCGTTTCCTCGGCGTTGGTGACCGAGGGCGTCCAGACGGAGACGCGCTGCATGCGCGTGGTGACGGCCAGGATCCGTCCCTGCCGGTCGAGGATGCTTCCCCTCTGCACCTCGGGCAGCACGAGCGATTCCCCGCCTTCCCGGGACGGGAAGCACGACGGTGAGGCGGACAAGCTGCACGATGAGGGCGCAGGCGATGATTCCCAGCAGAGACGCGAAGATGAAGAGGCGCCTGCGGCCATGCGCGGCGCCGCCGCGATCTGACACGGGTGAGCGTTCCCCTCCCACGGGTGCTTCATAGTAATACGGCGGCCTCCAAATGTCGATAGAGTGGTAAGAGTGCCTATGATCACCGTCCTCCAGCGCCAGACCGTCACCAAGCGCACAGTCTCCCCCTGTTGCAGCCCGCGCGCGCTCGAACGGGGTGCGCTGGAGCAACAGGGACCTCCCCCGCCTGCCCCATCAGTCCCGCGTTGCCGTGCCGGGCCTCGCTCGGGGTTTCTCTCGCGGCTTGCGCCGGCGCAGCGTCAGCCGGACCGGCAGGAGCACAGCTTCCTCCGACGCCAGTTTGTCAGCGGTCAGAAGAAGCGCGCGCATCGGCACGAATCGATGACCGCGGATCGACGCGCAGGAGAGCGGCGCTGGGCCCGGATCATCCAGAAGGCTGCCGCCCACCGCGGCACTTTCCGTCAGCAGGTGCGGGAAGCTCCCGCCGTGCGCCACGACGGCGCAGGGCTTCTCGCGCACTGTATTGCGAAGCCCATGGCTGTTCGTCGCCGTCGCGGCCGCTGCGGCCGTTGCATTCGCCATCTCCGGGCTGCACGGTCACCGGGTTGCCGCTCGTGCACGAGAGCACCGGTTCTTCCCGCTCCGGCGGACGGGGATCCGGCCCTGTACGGGCTGGTCGTGCCCGCACCGGCCCCGCGCCCGGTCCGGACAGTGCACCCGGCGAGCCTGTCCCGCCTGCAGGTGACGCCCTACAGGACGCAGTCGGGGGATACGCTTTCGAGGATCGCTGCCCGCTTCAAGCTGAACCTGGATACCGTGGTGAGCTGGAACGGCATCCGCGACGGCCGGGGCATTGCCGCGGGGACGCGTCCTCGACCTCCCCAATACCGACGGGCTGAAGTACGTGGTGCGCCGGGGAGACACGCTCCAGGGCATCGCCCGGTCCTGGGGAGTCGATCTCAACGGCGTCCTGGACTGGAACAGGCTCGCCAGCTCGGTCATCTCCGTCGGGCAGGAGCTCTTCCTCCCGGGCGCGCGGATGAATCCAAACGAGCTGAACAGGATCCTCGGAAACCTCTTCATGTACCCCGTCCAGGGGAGGATCAGCTCGTACTTCGGCGAACGGTCGGATCCGTTCACCGGCGTACCCAATTACCACAACGGGATCGACATCGTGAACAGGCCGGGCACGCCGGTTCTCGCCGCAATGGCCGGGACGGTGGCCGAGGTCGGCTTCAACTACAACTACGGCAACTACGTCATCCTGAAGCACGCGGGGCAGTACCAGACCCTCTATGGCCATCTCACCCGTTACCTGGTCGGCCGCGGCCAGAAGCTGCGGCAGGGGGAAGCATCGGGGAGCTGGGCACCACGGGATACAGCACGGGGCCGCACCTGCATTTCTCGATCTTCCATAACGGCCAGCCGGTTGACCCGCTGCGATTCCTCAAATAGAGTAGGCGGCGATGAAGAATCCGCGGCGTACCGCGCCCGTCGCGGCGTACCGCGGCGGGCGCTCGCGCACCGAACACCTGTTCTCCGCTGTCCGGCGCCTCCTGTGGGAGGTGCTCTTCCCCATTCGCCGCCACGTCATGGCCGCCGTCGCCCTGCTGTTTGTCGTCAGCTCCGTTCTCCTCGTCCTTGACGCGCGGCTGCCCTTCCCTTCACCGGCGGAGAGCATCCTCCTCGATCCCACCGACTGGTCCATGCTCTTCCACAGGGATCCGCCCCTGCCCGGGACGGCCGGACATGAAGGCAGCGGCCGGCCCTTCCATGGGAGGCTCGACGTTCGTGCAGCCGCCGCTGGCCTCCTCCTGTACCGGGCGCAGCCCGGGCGACACGATGAGCGGCATCGCCACGAAGCTCGGGATGGACATCGACACGATCTCCTCGATGAACAGGGTGGAAGGCACGGGGCGTGCACAACGTCACAGTCGGGGAGATCCTCAAGATTCCCAGCCAGAACGGGATCACCCTCTCCGTTGCGGCGGACTTCGACGCAGCAGTGCCAAACCGTACGGGGTGAGCCCCGAGGACGTGCTGGCCGCCAACTCGATCACGCGCGCCCAGGTCTCAGACCGGGATGCGCCTGTTCTTCCCGGGCGTGCAGCACACCGGCTATGCGCGCTCCCTCGCCGTGGGTGTCGGCGTCTCGCTCCCGCTGCACGGCTGGGAGTCCTCGCCGTTCGGCTGGCGTGCAGATCCCTTCACCGGGCAACGCAGCCACCATTCCGGGGTCGACCTCGCCGCCCCCGAGGGCTCCCCGATCCGGTCCGCGACCGACGGCGTGGTTATTGCCGCCACCTACGACGGAATGCTGGGCAACTACGTGGAGGTGCGCGCCCAGCTGGGCTACAGCTACGTCTACGGCCATATGAGCAATATCATCGCACGCGTCGGAGAACGCGTGGCCACGGGCAGCCTCCTCGGGCTGGTGGGGCACACCGGTTACGCCACGGGCCCCCACCTGCACTTCGAGGTCAGGCTGAACGGCGTGCCGCAAAACCCGCGGAATTATCTGCCTGGAATCCGATAATCTTCGAGGGGTCCGCAGGAATGAAAAAGCTCGTCCTCACCATCCTTGCACTCATCGCCCTTTTCTCCGCGCTTCGCGCCTACACGGAATCCACGGCGACTTCCGGGATCGCCTTGCATCCCGGCCTCGTCGAGATCGGCGACGGATCGACCAGCATCGGGATGGCCTTCGGCGTCATGGAGAAATCCGGCGAGGAGCCCAGCACGTGGAGCCTCCTTCCCCTCCGACTGGTCTACAAGAGCGGTGACACGGACGTCACTATCGGCCTGAACGGGCTGTCATTTCTCCTGCGCGGGGGCATGACGGTCGGGCGCCCGATCAGAGTGGACACGCCCCACACCGGCGATGTGCTCAGCATCGGCGGGAAAGTCACGGTGAACTCGCGCGTGGACGGTGACGTCTGGGCCGTCGGGGCCGATGTCGAGCTGTCTCCTCGCGCCGACGTGACGGGAGATGTGGTTGCCCTCGGCGGGAAGGTCGTCGCGGCGCAGGGGGCCATCGTGCGCGGAAGCGTGAGCCAGGTTCCCCAGATCAAGATCCCGTTCCTCGGCATCCTGGGCACGCAGTTCTCCGTCCAGGTGCTGGCCACCGGACGGCAGCTCCTGGGGTTCTTTCTGTTCGGCTTTGCGCTTTTCCTGACCTGTTTCTACCGCGAGGGGCACGCCCGGATGCTGTACCAGTCCATCCCGGCGTCCTGGCGGGAGTCAGTCATCACGCTTGCCGTGGCCCTCGTCCTCATACCCGTGGTCACGCTGCTTCTCATCGTCTCGGTGATCGGGATCTTCTTCATTCCCGTGCTCGCGTTCGTCGTCATCCTGCTTGCCCTGGACGGATTCCTGCATGATATGCGTGAGGCTCGGAGGCATGCTGCGTCGACTCGACCTCACGCAGAGCAGGAACGTGCCTCTCTCCCTGCTGACGTCGGGGCTCCTCGGACTCTTCATCGTGAAGCTGCCTGCCCTTGTCGGGATATTCCTTACGCTGCTGCGATCCGGTGCCACGACGCTTGTCGGGCAGATGCTGCAGGTTATCACCCTGGCGGCCGTTTCCGCGGGATGATCTACGGGTTCGGGCCTCGCTGGCTCTCGCGCGTTCACGCCGGCGAAGCGTGCGATCAAGGCCTGACGACCCAGCCGCGACGGGCTCGGACGGCTCCCGCGCTTACTGCCCGTGGCAGTACTTGTATTTCTTCCCTGACCCGCATGGGCACAGGTCGTTTCGTCCCACCTTCGGCACCGCCCGCTTCACCTGGACCTGTTGCGGCTGCGACGCTCCGCCGTTCCCGCCCATCGAAGCAGGGCTGGCCTTCGCGCTGACCGCTGTTGTGCCCGAGCCTCCGGCGGCGAACTGGCCCATGGCGCTGTGGGACGCCTGCAGGGCCGTCGCCGGGCGGGCCGCCACCGGCGCTTTCTCTGGCGCATGCTGGATGCGGACCCTGAAGATCTTGCGGGCGATGTTCGTCTTGATCTCGTAGAGCATGTCGTCGAAGATCTGGAAACCCTCGAGCTTGTACTCCAGGAGCGGGTTCTTCTGGCTGTAGGCGCGCAGGTAGACCGCCTCGCGGAGCGACTCAAGATTCTCCAGGTGATCCTGCCACCGCGAATCGATGTTCCGGAGGTACTCGAACTGGATGTAGCGGTTCAGGACCTCTTCCCCGATCTCGGCAGCCTTCTCGTTGATGCTGTCCCGCAGCTCGGCGCGGATCAGCCTGCCGACCTCCTCCGCGGGAAGCGCCTGCAAGCTCCTGCGGGCTCTGCACGGGCTCATGGAACAGGCTCTCCTTCATCTCGGCAAGCAGGGCGGCCACGCGGGTCTGCGGATTCTCCCCTGACGAGCGGAAGCGCTCGATAGATCTCGCTGAACAGCTCGTCTCCCGTGGCGATGACCCTGTCCTTGAGGTGCGGATCGGAGATGATCTCGTCCCGGCGGGCATAGATGAACTTCCTCTGCTCGTTCAGCACGTCGTCGTATTCGAGGAGGTGCTTGCGCACCTCGAAGTTGCGCTCCTCCACCTTTTTCTGTGCGCGCTCGATGGAGCGGTTGAGCCAGGGGTGGACGATGGGCTCGCCCTTTTTCATGCCCATTCGTGACATCAGTCCCTTGATGTTCTCCCCGCCGAACAGCCGCATCAGGTCGTCCTCGAGGGAAATGTAGAAGCGGGAGGATCCGGGATCGCCCTGCCGGCCCGACCGTCCGCGCAGCTGGTTGTCGATGCGCCGGGCCTCGTGGCGCTCCGTGCCCAGCACGTGAAGCCCTCCGAGGGTCTTCACCTCGTCGTAGTCGGCCAGCCACTTCGCGTACTCCTCGGCGATCGCTGCGCGATACTCCTCTTCGGACGCCTGGGTGCCCGCGTTGCGGCGCGCTCGGAACTCGGCGTTCCCGCCGAGCTTGATGTCGGTCCCGCGGCCCGCCATGTTCGTGGCGATGGTGACGGAACCGTTGGCGCCGGCGTCCGCGATGATCATGGCCTCGCGGGCGTGGTTCTTCGCGTTCAAGACCTCGTGACGCACGCCGCGGGCGATCGAGCATTCGGGAAAGCTTCTCCGACTTTTCGATGGAAATGGTGCCGACGAGCACCGGCTGGCCCTTCTTGTGCAGCTCCGCGATCGAGGTGCAGATGGCGTCCAGCTTCTCCTCTTCGGTGAGGTAGATCTCGTCGTCCTTGTCCTCACGGGCAAGCGGCCGGTTGGTCGGGATGACGACCACGTCCAGGTTGTAGATCTTGCCGAACTCCTGCGCCTCGGTATCCGCGGTCCCCGTCATGCCGGCGAGCTTGCCGTACATGCGGAAGTAGTTCTGGAAGGTGATTGTTGCGAGGGTGCGGTTCCGCTGCGCGATCTTGATCCTTTCCTTTGCCTCGATGGCCTGGTGCAGCCCCTCGGAGTACCGGCGGCCGTACAGGATGCGGCCCGTGAACTCGTCCACGATCTGGACTTTCCCGTCCTGCACGACGTAGTCGACGTCCCGCGCGTACAGCTTGTGGGCGCGCATGGCCTGGGTGAAATAGTGGATGAACTCGAAGTTCTCGTCGACGAACAGCGAGCCGCGGATCAGGCCCCGCTTCTGGAGCAGCTCCTCGATGTGGTTCATGCCCTGGTCGGTGAAGGTGACCCTCTTGTTCTTTTCCTCCAGCTTGTAGTCCCCGGCAGGCTGCGCGTCCCCCTCGGGGTATGTGCCGGTCAGCGGATCCTTTTCGCATTCCACCAGCTGCTCGACAAGCTTGTTGACCTCCGCGAACTTGAATGTGTCATCCTCCGCCATGCCGGAGATGATGAGAGGCGTTCGCGCCTCGTCGATGAGGATGTTGTCGATCTCGTCTACGATGGCGTACGCGTGCCCCCGCTGCACCTTCTCCGCGGGGCTCCAGCACATGTTGTCCCTCAGGTAGTCGAACCCGAACTCGTTGTTCGTGCCGTAGGTGATGTCCTTTGCGTAGGAGTCCTTTCTCAGCGCGTTGTCCATCTGGCTGAGGATGACCCCCACGCTCACTCCGAGGACCTTGAAGATCGGTCCCATCCACCCGGCGTCGCGCTCGGCGAGATAGTCGTTCACCGTGATCACGTGCACGCCTTTGCCGGTGAGGCTGTTGAGGTAGGCGGCCGGGACGCTGGCCAGAGTCTTCCCCTCACCGGTTTTCATCTCCGTGATCCGTCCCTTGTGGAGGACCACGGCTCCCATGAGCTGCACGTCGAAGATGCGCTCGCCGAGAATCCTCCGCGCGGCCTCCCGGACCAGCGCGTATGCCTCCGGCAGGACGCTGTCCAGCGGCTCCCCGTCAGCAATCCGCCGACGGAACTCCTCGGTCTTGCGGGAGAAGTCCGCCTCAGCGTAGGTCATCACCTCCGGCTCCCAGGCGTTGATTTTCTGCACGATCGGCACGAGCTCTTTCAGGTCACGCTCGTGCTTTGAGCCCAGGAAGAAGGTGAGGATATTGTCGAGCATGACGACATTGTACCGTCCGGGAGATTGACAGGTCAAGGGAAGGCCGCTACGATGAGCCGCTCGATGTCGCAGACTCCCCGCAGAATTCCTGCCGTTGTGCGCCGCGGCCGCCTGCGTCGCGGCCCTCGCTTTCGTCGGATGCCAGCGAAAAGGAATCGAAGAGCTCGTGAGCACGGAGCTGTTCTCCCTGTCCATGGGCAAGATGGAAGACCAGATCGACCTGTTCCAGTTCGAGAACGCGATGGTGGAGCGGACGAACAGCGTGACCATGCGTGACGGCTGGTTCTACGTCGCCAACGCCAGCGCCGGGAAGATCATGGTCTTTTCCTCGTACGGAGACCTGATCTTTCTCCTGTACAATCCGCAGACAAATCCCGCGCCGACAATCCTGGGACCCGTGGACACGAACGGTGCGCACGAGCTCGGATGTCCGCGGTGCACAACGCCGCGTGCCAGCGCGTGCGCGATCCGCCTCCGGCGGTGCGGTGAGCACGCGGGGGTCCGTGGCCTATCCCTTCTCGGACATCGGGAAAATCGCCGTTGCCAGCGACCGCACCCTGTACGTGGAAGACGCCGTCTCCGAGGCAAAGGCAGTGAAGGACACGGACCGCGGAGTGATCCGCAGCCGGGTGATCCTGCGCTTCGATCGGAAGGGGCGGCAGCTGGGATCTCTCGGGCGAAGAAGGGATCGGCGGGTCGCCATTCCCGTTCGTGTCTGCCCTCTACGTGACCTCGAATGACCAGCTCGTGGTGGTCTGCAGGCTCCCGGGGTCCTGGGAGGTCTTCTGGTACTCGCGGGAAGGCGCGCCGCTGTACCAGGTGGAGATCTCCAACGCCAACCTGCCGGCAAAGCCCGTGCGCGGAACCACCGCAGGTGCTCGTCGAACGTGCTTCCCGACCTGCAGGCGCCGCTCCTTTACCTGGTCATTTCCTCCTACAGGGACGCCGGGGACGCCCGCCGCCGCGGCATCCGCCGCCATGGACGCGGTCACCACGCGGGCGTACAAGCTGGACCTGCGCACGCAGCAGTACGATTCGCGCGGCCGTCGAGTTCCCGGCGAATCCCCCGCACCGGACCAAGACGGGCCTGAAGACGATCGAGATCCCCTCACCGCCGAGCGACCTCCTCGGGCGTGAGCACCAACGGCTCTTTCTACCTTCTTGCCTACACCGACACCAACCTCTACACCCTGCAGATCGTCGATCCGTCGGGCAGAGTGCGCGCGCAGAGGCGCATGGTGATCGAGGATTCGGAGCTCGCCTTCCGCGACATCCATCTCTCTTCCACGGGCATCATCTACGGGCTTCTTGCCGACAAGGCCAGGGCGCACGTGTCCTGGTGGCGCTCGGACCTCCTGCTGAAGGGAGAGTAGCCGTGAAAATCGTGAGCTCGGAGGCCATGGCGCGTATCGACAGCCGCGCGCAGGCCGAGTTCGCGTTCCCCTCCCTGGTCCTGATGGAAGACGCGGGGGTCAAGGCCTGGGCGGCATTCCGGCAGGCTGGTCCTGGGCCGGGCGGCGGCCGCAGGGGCGGCTGGTCTTCGTCGCCGGCAGGGGCAACAATGGCGGTGACGCCCTTGTCATGGCCCGCCAGGCGGCCGTGGAGAAGCTCGGAGCCCCTCACCATCGTGCTGGCCGGCGGCAGGCCCGAGAAGGATTCGGACCCCGGACGCAACCTCGCCGCATGTGAAGCACTCGGCATGGAAATAATCGACTGGCCGGTGCAGCGCGACCTGGTGACCACCCGGATCGCGGAGGCCTCGTGGATCATCGATGGCATCGCGGGGACGGGTATCCGCGGCGCCCTGCGCCCGCCGCTTGTCGGACATCGTGGCGTGCATGAACCAGAGCCCGGGGAAAAAGGCCGCACTTGATGTGCCCAGCGGGGTCGGGGACGGGTACAAGCCGGGCTCTCCGGCCGTCCGTGCCGACGCTACCCTGACAATGGGGCTGCCGAAGCTCTGCCTGTACCTGCCGCGCGCGCGCACGCTTGTGCGGACGGATCTGCGTGATCCCCGTCGGCTTTCCACCGGCGCTCGTGGAAGACCCGGGGATCGCCGGCGAGCTCCTGACGCCCCGCGCCTGGAGAAAACTGGCTCCGCCCATCCCGCCGGACACCTACAAGAACAGGCGCGGACACCTCGCCGTCTTTGCCGGCGCGCGGGGCACCACGGGTGCCGCCTGGCTGTGCGCCACGGCAGCCGCGCGCGCCCGCGTCGGACTGGTGACCCTTTTCGCGGACCCGGAGACTTACCCCATCCTCGCGCCGAAGCTCACGTCGGTCATGTGCCGGCCCTGGGACCCAGCTGCTGCGCGCGGCAAGGGAGACTGGGATCCCGCCGCATATCTCCGGGGTCCTCGTCGGTCCCGGGTGGGGACACGGAGACGACAGGGCGGCCTGGCTGGATCACTTCTGACCCTCCCCGTCCAGGGCGTCATCGACGCGGATGCAATCACGCTCCTGGGACGCACGCTGCCGGCTCGAGAAAGTGGACCTCGGCGGACGGTGGGTTCTCACTCCTCACCCGGGGGAGTTTTCCCGGCTCACCGGTGCAGACCAGGATGCGGTGCTGGACGACCCGGTGGGAAACGCGCTTGCGGCCAGTGAGCGGCTGAACGCCATCGTGGTCCTGAAGGGCCATTCCACGATCAGTCGCCGCGCCCGACGGCCGGTTCTGGATCCTCGACGGAGGAAACCCGGCGCTCGCCACGGGCGGCTCCGGGGACGTCCTGGCCGGGCTCATCGCTGCGGGTATCGCTGGGGGAATTGCCCCCCTCGAAGCGGCCCTGTTCGGAGTCTCGCTCCACGCCAACGTGGGCGCCGTCGCGGCACGTCAGCGTGGTTGGTTCCTTGCCGAGGACCTCGTCCCGCTGGTTTCCCGCGTTCTCTGGGCATGAAGCCGCCGGTCCTCAGGGTCAAGAAGGGCGCCATCGTCTACGATGACACCGCGGCCAGTGGCGGCCAGCGAGCTGCCGCGGCCGCCACTGCCGGGCAGCGGGCCCGCTGCGTCTCCCGGCGAGACAGCGGAGGAGCGGCAGGCTTCACGTATTTCCCGCTGCTGATCGTCGCCGTCGGGATTGTTCATCCTGTTTCGCATCGTGCCCAGCACTCCGGTGATGCGGGCCACGCTGTCCGGGTGGCAGGTCACCCTGCATGTCACGCCCTACAACGGACACGCTCATCGTCGGCGTGACGTTCGTATCCCGTTCTCCGCTGAAGGAACCGCTGCAAGGATCCCCGTCGGGCACAGGCGTGCCCGAGGCGGCGGTGCGCATTTCCCTTCCCGGCACGGGCGAGCAGGTGTTCGTGGCCGGGGATCTCGGCAGATCTCCCATGACGCTGCGGGGCGAGCTTCCCTGGCTCCGGAAGGCTGAAAAAGTGCAGGCGGAAGTCAGCATCGGGAGCGCGCACGTGACGCTCTGGCAGCCCGCGTGCCTGTCCCGCGGCTCGTTCCTTGACGATTCAGACGGCCGCGGCCCTACAATTGTAAAGGGGAGGGGGAAATGCTTCAGCTCTATTTCCTGTCGGTGGCCGCCAATTTCCTGGCCGGAGCGACCCTCAGCGCGGACTGGATGGCAGAGAGATTCACTTCGCTGGCAGGGATCCTCGATGCGCTTTCCGGCAGACGCGCACGGACATCACGGGCTGGCCGCGCTCCTCGTCGGCATCGGCACCCTGTTCGTCCCGGCGGCCCCCCGCTGGTGCTCGGTGACCTGTTCCCCAGCGTCGTGGGAATCGCCGTTGGCATCGCCCTTCTTTTCGAGGTCTTCAAGCAGGACGCGCTGTACGCGGGTGAGCAGGCAGCCCGGGGCGAACGCGGGGCTGAGGACGCCAAGCGCGTACCGCACTGCGCTGGGCGCCCTTGCGTTTGCCGCCGCGGTACTGCATTTCTTTCTGCCCGAGAGGCTGTTCTTCTGACACGAAGTGCGGCCTCCTCGGCCGCCCTCTTCAATCCACGGATCGTCGCCGGGAATTATTCCTTTCTCTTCCGCCTTGGCCGCCTGCGCCGCCTTGATCACGTCTTCGGCGATTCCGGCCCGAGATGGGGCTGTAGTGGTCGAACTCCAGCTCGAATGAGCCCGTGCTCGCGGTGAGCGCCTTCAGGTCGATGGCGTAGCGCATCAGCTCGGCCTGGGGCACCTGGGCCTTGATTTCGAGGATTCCGCCGCCGATCGGATTCTGGCCCTAGCACCTTCCCGCGCTTGCCGCTGAGGTCGGAAAGCACCGCGCCGAGGTACTGCTCGTCCACGAACACGGTGAGGTTGCAGATCGGCTCCAGGAGGACCGGCTTGGCGTTGCGCATGCACTCACGGAATGCTTCCCGGGCGGCGAGCTTGAAGGCGAGCTCCGATGAATCGACCGGGATGCTCCTTGCCGTCCACGATCCGTGGCTTCCACGTCCACAACGGGGTAGCCGGCCAGGATCGCCGGACTCCATGGCCTCGATGATGCCCTTTTCGACGCCGGGGATGTAGCCCTTGGAGACGGCGCCGCCGAAAATGGCATTGGTGAACTTGTACTTTTCTCCGCGCGGGATCGGGTTCACTTCAAGGGCCACCTTGGCGTACTGGCCGTGACCGCCGGTCTGCTTCTTGTGCGTATACTCCGCCTCGGCCTTTCCCTGGATCGTCTCCCGGTAGGCCACCCGCGGGATCTTCGTCTCCATCTCGATCTTCTGGTTCTCCCGGATCTTTTCCAGGATCATGGAGATGTGCAGCTCCCCCATGCCCGGAGATGACCGTCTCCTTGGTCTCCTTGTCGTAGGACAGGAGGAAGGTGTGGTCCTCCTCGGTGACGCGCTGCAGCATCTGGTTCATCTTGTCCTCGTCCTTCTTTGCCCTGGCCGTGATGGCCAGGGAGTGGACGGGTGTGGGAAGCTCGAGCGGCGGATAGACGATCGGGGCGTTCGGCGCGTGAAGGGTATCATTCGTCCGAAGCGTCGCGCTCTTCGTGAACACCCCGAGGTCACCTGCCGCCAGCTCGGGGACGTCTTCCAGCTTCTTCCCCATGCAGGTGTAGACCTTCGTGATCTTCTCTTTCTTGCCTTCGCGGGCGATGAGGAGATCCGCCTCTGCCGCGACCTTCCCCGACATCACCTTGAAGTAGGAAAGCTTGCCGGTGAACTGGTCCATCGCGGTCTTGAAAACGAAGCATGACGCGGGCTCGGTTTCGGAAACCTTCCGCTCGATCTCCTTGCCGTCCGCGGCCGCGCCTTTTGTCGATTCCTTCCGGTGACGGGTGCTGCGCATGTGATGAAGTCCAGCAGGCACCGGATCCCGGCGCCGGTCAGCCCTGCTCCGCAGAGGACCGGAAAGAGCTTGCCGGTCTTCATCCCATTGGCAATCCCTTTGCGGATCTCGTCCGAGCTCAGGTTTCCTTCCGCGAAGAACTTCTCAATGAGCGAGTCATCTCCCTCTGCCGCGCTCTCCACGAGCTTCTGCCGGGCTGCATCAACGGCGGCCTTCGCGGCCTCGGGAACAGCGGATTCCTTTCCGTCGATCCACGCCTTCATCTCGATGAGGTCAACGACACCCGTGAAGCCCGTCCCGGCCCCGAGGGGAATGACGACGGGCACGAAGCTTGCCTTGAACTTCTCCGAGAGGTCGGCCACGCTCCGATCGAAATCGGCGCGCTCCTTTTCCATCTTGTTCACGAAGACGAACCGGGGCATCTCGAGGCGCGCGAGCCTGCGCCACAGCTTGATCGTCTCTATCTGCACGCCGACGTCGGCGCCGACCACCAGAATGGCGCAGTCTGCAACGCGGAATGCCGCCACGACTTCGCCCACGAAATCCGCCGATCCCGGGGTGTCCAGGATGTTCACCTTGTGATCCTTCCACGCGAGGTGGCTGAGGGAGGTGTGGACGCTGAGATCTTGTGGTGGACCTCTTCCTCGGTGAAATCACTGACGGTCTTTCCCGTCTCGACCCTCTCCGCCTTGGGAATCGCTCCTCCGGCGGCGAGCATCTCCTCGACGAGCGTGGTCTTGCCCGTCCCGCCGTGACCGGCAAGGGCGACATTGCGCAGCGAGCGAGTCGAAACACTCATCCTGTGGCTCCTTGGTGTTTGAGAATAGGGGTCAACAGTAAGACGTCATCCCGTTTTTGTCAACAAAATCAGGGCGGCCGAATGCTGCGATGCCCCTACGTCCCTTCGCCGAAACCCCCCACTTTCTCGGCGAAATGGGAGAACTCCATCGTGAAGGTAGCCCGGCCCTGTGTGGCACTCCGCAGCGCCGTCGAGTAACCGAACATCGAGACCAGGGGCGCCTGCGCCTTCACGTGGTCGGCACCCGGCTTGCTCTCCACGTTCATGATGAGTCCCTGCCGCGAGTTGAGGTTCCCGATCACCTCTCCGATGAAGTCGGCAGGCGTGAGCACGTCCACGGCCATGATCGGCTCCAGCAGGATGGGGCTGCCTTTGCGGCAGGCCGCGTCGAAGGCCATGGCGCCTGCGGCCTCGAATGCGATCGCGGTGGATGTGGCCTGGTGGAACTCCGCCTCCACCAGCGTCACCCCGATGTCCAGCGCCGGGTACCCGTAGACGACACCGGAGCCGAAGGCCGCCGTGACTCCGCGCTCCACCGCGGACACAAGCTCATCCGGGAGGGCATCCTCGTCGGAGGCTGGAGCTGAAAGAATTGCCTTCCCCCCGGGGAAGCGGCTTCACGTCGATGGTGATCGTTGCGCTGTGCTCCTTGCCCGGCGATCATCCGGTGGTACTTCTCCGTGTGGGTGACCGCGGCGCTGATCGTCTCCCGGTAGGAAACCTGGGGCTTTCCCACCCGGGCTTCGACCTTGAACTCGCGGAAGATGCGGGTCACCAGGACGTCGAGATGCAGCTCCCCCATTCCCGAAATGATGAGCTCCCCTGTCTCCACGTTCTCCTTTACGGAGAAGGTCGGGTCTTCCAGGGCCAGAACGTCCAGGACCTCCTGCAGCTTTTTCCGCTCCGAGAGGGTCTTCGGCTCGATGGCCACCGAGATGACGGGAACCGGGAAATGCATCTTTTCCAGCAGGATCGGGAATGCCTCCACGCCAAGGGTGTCCCCGGTCTGGGAACCCTTCAGCCCGATCATGACCGCGATGTCCCCGGCCTCCACGTGGTCGAGCTGCTGGGAATGGTTGGCGTGCATCCGCAGCAGACGGTTCACCCGCTCCCGTTTCTTCTTTGCGATGTTGAAGACGGTCTGGCCTTCCTTGATCCGGCCGGAGTACATCCGCACGTAGCAGAGGTTGCCCGCTTCCCGGCTTGGCCTGGAGCTTGAACACGAGGCCGAGGGCGAACGCTTCGGGATTGCAGGGAACCTCCACCGCGTCGTCCTTCTTCACGTGGTGGCCCCGCGCGGGAGGCACGTCCAGCGGGGAGGGAAGGTAGTCGACCACGGCGTCCAGCACCGGCTGCACCCCGACGTTGCGAAGCGACGCGCCGCAGAGCACCGGGGTGAAGGCGCGGGAAAGGACGGCCTGGCGGATCACTGAACGCAGCTGTCCCACGGGGATCTCGCTCCCGGCCAGGTACAGCTCGGTGAGCTCGTCGGAAATGTGCGAAAGGTGGTCCATGAGGTTCTCGCGCCACTTCCGCGCGTCCTCCTGCCGGGAGGCGTCGATGGGCGCGTAGCCGATGGTGATCCCCTGGTCCTCCTGGCTCCAGCGGATCTCGCGCATCTCCACCAGGTCCACCACTCCCTCGAAGCTCCGCCTCGGCGCCCATGGGAAGCTGGAGCGGCACGGGCGTGGTCCCGAGCTTCGTCCTCATTTCTTCCAGGACGGCCGTGGAAGTTCGCCCCGATCCTGTCCATCTTGTTGACGTAGGTCAGGCGGGGGACTCGCATAGCGGTCAGCCTGGTGCCAGACGGTCTCGGACTGCGGCTCCACGCCGCCAACCGCGTCGAAGATGGCCACCGCCCCGTCCAGCACCCTGAGGGACCGTTCCACCTCGGCGGTAAAATCGACGTGCCCCGGCGTGTCGATGATGTTGACCTGGTGGTCGCGCCAGTAGCAGGTGGTGGCCGCGGCGGTGATCGTGATGCCGCGTTCCTGCTCCTGGTCCATCCAGTCCATCGTGGCTTCGCCGTTGTCGACTTCGCCCATGCGGTGGGTCTTTCCCGTGAAGAACAGGATCCGTTCGGTCGTCGTGGTCTTGCCCGCGTCGATGTGCGCGATGATACCAATGTTGCGTATGGACCCGAGGTCTGCCATCCATTTCTCCGGGGAAACATGATGCTGCGAACTCTGCGTGCAATCCTTGAAAGGACCCGTTTCTACTATATAAAATCCCCGAAGACGTGAATAGACTGCCCTTGATCCTGGTGTTCCTGCTCCTCACCGGAGTCTTCAACGCCGCGGCTGATCCACTCAGCTGGCTGAATGACGTTCGGCGCGGCGCGGGCGTGCGCCCCGTGCAGGAGGACCTCCTTCTCTCTCAGACCGCAGTCCTCTGGGCGGCCCGATGTGCCGCTGCCGGCAGGCTCAGCCACAAGGGCGATGACGGCAGCACCGCCCTGGATCGGTACAGGGCGCTGGGCGGGACCGAGGTGCGGGTCGGTGAAATTCTCGGAGCCGGCCCGGACCTTGTCAGCGTGGAAAGAGGTTGGCTGGCAAGCAACGAGCACAGGGTGCTCGCCCTGTCACCGGGCTGGACGCACGCGGGGTGGGGGAGCGCCCCGGCAGGAACGTCCAAGGTGACCGTCGTGGTGTTCACCGAGAAACTGGTGGATCGGCTTCTCATTTCCGAAGACAACGGGACACTCCATGTGACCGGCAGGTTTCTTCCGACCGGCGCAGCGCGAGGCCTGCTGTGGAACGGGCTGGAACAGGTAGGGACGTCGGACTGGGAACCGGAGGGCAGGACATTCCGGTTCGAAGTGCCGGCCGGTCTCATTGCCGGCGTATCTGCGCCTGGGCTATGTCACCAGCGACGGGCGATTCACCCTGACGAACGCCTTTACATGGCCTCCAGGAACGGAATCCCCAGGAGGGCCAGGCCGTTTCTCACCACCTGCTCCATCCCCCTGACGAGGGCAATCCGGGAGACCACGAGGTCCTGGTCTTCGTTGCGAAGCACTGGATGGTCCTGGTAATAGCGGCTGAAGGTTCGGCACAGCTCGAAAAGGTAGCTGGTGAGAATGGACGGGTTGAGCTCCCGGGCTGATGAAACGACGATCTCGGGGAAAAGCGCAAGTGACTTGGCGATCTCCCATTCCTCCGGGAGAGAGAGGGCGCTGCTCGAGAACGAGCCCGAGCTGAACTTCTCCTTTCTCTCCTCGAACTTCCGCAGCATGCTGGAGATCCGGGCGCCGGTGTACTGCAGGTACGGGCCTGTATTTCCGTTGAAGGAAATCGATTCCTTCGGATCGAAGGTCATGTCCTTGGCCGCGGTCACCTGCAGGAGCCAGTAATTGAGCGCCCCGAGGGCAACCTCACGGGCTGTTCGGGTGAGGTCCCCGACTTCTCCTTCACGCTCCTTCGCCGTGATCTCCTCCGCGGCCAGCTTCTCCAGCTCGTCCAGCAGGTCGTCGGCGTCCACCACGGTGCCTTCGCGCGACTTCATCTTTCCTTCCGGCAGGTTCACCATGCCGTACGCGAGGTGGTGGAGGTTTGCGGCCCAGGGATAGCCGAGGATGTCCAGCACGTGGAAAAGGACCTGGAAATGGTGGCGCTGCTCCGAGCCGACCACGTAGATGAGCCGGTCGAAAGGCCAGTCCTTGGACCGCTGGATGGCAACCCCGATGTCCTGCGTGATGTACAGCGACGTGCCGTCAGACCTGAGAAGCACTTCCCGTTCCATGCCCCGGTCGGTGAGATCCACCCACACGGATCCGTCGGGGTCCTTCTGGAAGATGCCTTTCTGGACGCCCGCCAGGATTTCGGCTCTTCCCAGCTTGTACACATCGCTCTCGAAATACACCTTGTCGAATGACACGCCGGTGCGGACATAGCTCTGCTGGATGCCTGCGACCACCCACCCGTTCATCCGACGCCAGAGGGCAACGACCTCGGGATCTCCGTCCTCCCATTTCCGCAGCAGCTCGCGGACCTGTTCCTCGGCTTCCGGGTGGTCCTTCGCGTACTGGGCGTATTTCACGTAGTAGTCGCCCACGAAGTGATCGCCCTTGACTCCTTCCCCCTCGGGTGTTGCGCCGCCGCCGAACATCGTGTAGGCGAGCATGGACTTGCAGATGTGCACGCCCCTGTCATTGATGAGGTTCACTTTCAGCACCGTTGCACCGGCTCCCGCGAGGATTCGGGAAAGGCTCTCGCCCACGGCGTCATTCCGCAGGTGCCCGAGGTGCAGCGGCTTGTTCGTGTTGGGGCAGGAGAACTCGAGCATCACCCGCTGCCCGCCCATCTCTGCGCCGCGGCCGAAGCCAGACCCGCGCGACCCGATCTCCGAAAGAACGTCGGCTATCACCGCTTCCGGCCGAAGGCGCACGTTCACGTACGGCCCTGCCGCGTCGGCGGCTCCCGCCTCCGCGGCTCCCGCAACTGCGGCCACGCGTCGGGCGA
Organism: uncultured Spirochaetota bacterium; assembly: GCA_963845325.1. Taxonomy (GTDB): domain Bacteria; phylum Spirochaetota; class Spirochaetia; order SZUA-6; family Fen-1364; genus Fen-1364. The sequence continues at coordinate 186,057 of CAWJRT010000027.1, read as the reverse complement.
CCTCCGAGGCTATCACGGCGGGGCCCCTTGCGGAGCGCCTTCGCGAACGGGAACATGGGAAAGGCGATGTCACCCATTTCGGGCTTCGGGGGTGTCTCGACGACGAGCGCGCCGATGTCCATCCCGGCCGCGCCGGCTTCAGCGGCATAGCCGCGCGAGGGCTTCCCCGACGATGCGCCGCCATTGTTCCTGGTATTTCTTCATAGCGTGACGGGTATTTAAGCAAACGGCCGCTGCCTGCGCAAGCCCGGGGCGTTCCGACGCCATGCCGATCGGGTGCCCGAGTGCGCGTCACCTTGACTCGGGTCGGCTTTTTTCCGTATATAGTCGCAAGGAGGACCCCTTGTACAGGCCCGTGGACCCGAAGGCGAGCTTCCCCTCTGATGGAAGAGAAGGTTCTCGCGTTCTGGGAGAAAAATGATATTTTCAAGAAATCAATCTCCCAGCGGGACGGCAATGAGGAGTTCGTCTTCTACGATGGCCCCCCGTTCGCCACCGGCCTTCCCCATTACGGGCACTTCGTCCCCAGCACCGTGAAGGACACCATCCCCCGGTACCAGGCCATGAAGGGTCGCAAGGTGGAGCGGCGCTTCGGCTGGGACTGCCACGGCCTTCCCGTCGAGTACGAGATGGAGAAGGAGCTGGGGATCTCCGGGAAGAAGCAGATCGAAGAGTACGGCGTTGCAAAGTTCAACGAGGCCTGCCGCTCCATCGTGCTGCGGTACACCAGGGAATGGCGGAAGGTCATCACCCGGCTGGGCCGCTGGGTGGACTTCGACAACGACTACAAGACCATGGATCCTGACTACATGGAGACCATCTGGTGGGTCGTGAGCGAGCTGTGGAAGAAGGGCTTGGTCTACGAAGGGTTCTATATCCTTCCGTACTGCCCGCGATGCTCCACGGCGCTCTCCAACTTCGAGGTGAACCTGGGCGGATATCTCGACGTGGCGGACCCGGCCATCACGGTAAAGTTCGAGCTTGATGACGAGCCCGGGACGAGTTTCCTCGCCTGGACCACGACTCCCTGGACCCTCCCGTCGAACCTCGGGCTGGCGCTGGGCGCCGACATCAGGTACGTCAAGGTGAAGGATTCTGCGCAGGACTCCCGGTACATCCTCGCCGAGGACAGGCTGCCCGCGTACTACAAGGATCCGGCGGGATACGAGGTCGTTGCGCGGTACACAGGGAAGGAGCTGGCCGGAAAGACGTACAAGCCGCTTTTCCCCTTCTTCGCTGATCTGAAGGCAAAGGGCGCTTTCAAGGCGCTGAACGGGGACTTCGTGTCCACCGACGAGGGGACGGGTATCGTGCATATCGCCCCGGGCTTCGGCGAGGACGACTACAACCTCATGAAGGGATCCGGTGTTCCCGTGGTCTGCCCCGTGGACGAGGAGGGGAAGTTCACCGCGGAGGTTCCCCCGTGGGCCGGGCAGTTCGTGAAGGATGCAGACAAATCCATCATCAAGGCGCTGAAGGAACAGCACTCGCTGGTGCGCCATGATTCCTACACGCACAGCTACCCGCACTGCTGGCGCTGCAAGAGCCCGCTGATCTATCGCGCCATTTCCGAGTGGTTCGTGAGCGTGGAGAAGATCAAGGCGCGGATGCTGGCCGCCAATGACACCATCTCCTGGATGCCGCCGCACCTGAAGTCCGGGACGGTTCGGCAAGTGGCTGGAAAACGCCCGGGACTGGGCCATTTCCCGCAGCCGCTACTGGGGAAATCCCATACCCGATCTGGCGCTGCGATTCCTGCAAGGCAATGGAATGCCTGGGCAGCCGGGCCGAGCTGGAGAAGAAGACCGGCGTCGAAAACGAAGGACCTGCACAAGCACTTCATCGATCCGCTGACCTACCCCTGCTCCTGCGGGGGGACGATGCGGCGGATCCCCGATGTTCTGGACTGCTGGTTCGAATCAGGGGCCATGCCCTACGGGCAGAACCACTACCCGTTCGAGAACCAGGCGCATTTCGACGCAAACTTCCCGGCGGATTTCATCTCCGAGTCCATCGACCAGACCCGCGGGTGGTTCTATACCCTGGTGGTGCTCGGCGCGGCGCTGTTCGACAAGCCCACCTTCCAGAACGTGATCGTGAGCGGGCTCATCCTGGACTCGGACGGCAAGAAGATGTCGAAGTCGGCCCGCAACTACACCGACCCCATGGAGGTCATCGGCGCTTATGGCGCGGATGCCATGCGGCTTTTCCTGCTGGACTCGGCGGTCCTGAAGGCCGAGGACCTGCGCTTCTCCGAGGCCGGCGTCAAGGACGTCGTGAAGAACGTGATCATCCCGCTGTGGAACTCGTACAGCTTCTTCGTCACATACGCGAACATCGACGGCTTCACGGCGGGCGGCGCTCCCCGGGCTCCCGGCAACGCGCTGGACCGCTGGATCCTCTCCGAGGCGGAGCGGATGGTCCTGGAGGTGACGGGCAGTCTGGAGGCCTACGACCTTCAGAGGGCGCGCCGATGCATTCATGGGCTTCATCGACCTCCTGAACAACTGGTACATCCGCAGATCACGCCGGCGTTTCTGGAGCTCGGGAAATGACTCCGACAAGCAGGAGGCGTACCAGACCCTGCACGCGGCGCTCTTGAAGCTCATCCTGACTGCCGCCCCGTTCATTCCCTTCATCACGGAGGAGATGTACTCCAACCTGAAGACCGCCGGCATGCCGGACTCCATCCATCTCTGCGACTATCCGGTCTACGACGAATCGCGGCGCGACCCCGACCTGGAGCGGCGGATGAAGGTCACGATGAAGACCGTGAGCATGGGACGCAGCCTGCGCACCGACTACGCCCTGAAGATCCGCCAGCCGCTGAAGGCGCTGCACCTCGTGACGCGCGATCCCGAGGAGAAGCGGATCCTCGCCGAGATGGAAGACCTCATCAAGGACGAGCTGAACGTGAAAAGCGCTCGTTTTCCGGGAGAACGAGGACGAGCTGGTGGAGTACAAGGCCAAGGCCAACTTCCGCACGCTGGGAAAGCTCCTGGGCAAGGACATGAAGGCAGCCGCGGCGCGCATCGAGACCCTGTCCCTCGCGGACATCCACTCGCTCCTTGCCGGGACGGGCGTGGAGCTCTCCGTCGGGGATCGGACCTTCACCCTGACACCGGAGGGCGTGGAGATCCAGAGGATCGAAAAAGAAAACCTGAAGGTCATCAATGAAGGCTCCCTCACCGTGGCCCTGGATCCCGAGCTCACCCCGGAACTTGTCGAGGAAGGCCTTGTTCGAGACCTCGTGCGGGGCATCCAGAACCTTCGCAAGGACAAGGGCCTGGAGGTGACGGACCGGATCGAGCTTTCCCTCGCGGGCTCTGCCGCCGTCCGTGCCGCGGCGGAAAACCACCGCGAGCACCTGCTTTCCGAGACCCTGGCAAGCTCCTGGAAGTGGGAGAGTGCGGCGGATGCCGCGGAGATCGATTGCGGAGATGAGACCTGCGCCGTCTCGCTGAAAAAGGTCCGGTCGTGATTCGAGGCCGCTCGATTGCCCTCGGCGCTGCCGGGGCAGCGCTGATCATTCTCCTTGCCTCCTGCGCCACGTGCCGCAGCGCTCGCCGGCACAGTGGCTGGGTGTCCTGCCGGAGGACGCGACGATGTACGTGTCGTTCGCCGTCACCGGTTCCGCGGACCTCATCCGCAAGGCGCTGAAGGATGCCGGTCCGGACTTCCAGGACGTCGGCTCGCTGATGGACAGGACCAATCGCCTGGTTGCGGCCGTGACACTCGCGAAGGGCGCGCCAGCGCGGTTCGACGTCGCCGCTCTCGGCGGCTACCCGTCGGGCATCATCGGGATGCGGCTGAGCGGGAACAGGGAGTGGAGGGAGACCCCGACGCCTTCCGGAAAGTACTGGCAGTGGAGCAAGGCCGGCCTGCAGATGGGCATCCCCAACAACGGCATTCTCCTCGCGTCAAACGGAGGCATCGAGCAGCTGCTGTCGCGCTGGGCGTCACCCGTCACCCTCACCATCCCGCCGGACGCCGCGCAGGACATGCAGAACGCGGACTTCGTGCTGTACATGCCCGAGCTGCCCGGGAACCTCACCGAGAGCGCCGCGCAGAAGGGAATGAGCCTTCCCATCCAGGAAGTGTGGCTGAACGCCGTGAAGGGAAAATCGGGCTACGACTTCTCCGGCACGGTGAACACCAGCTCCGAGCAGAAGGCAAAGGTTCTCGCGCTCGCCCTCAGGCTCGGGCTGGTGGCCTGGATGCGCTCACAGAGCGTGGCGGACGTGGCGGAGCGGCTGAAGCCGGTCACCGTGAATGCGGTCGGGCTGCAGGTGAAGCTCGCGGGGCTGCACGTCACGAACGACGAGATCATTCCGCTGTTCCTGTCCTTTGTGAAGGGGCTGCGGTTCCGGCCCCGGAGCCAGGCCTCAGAATGAGTAAAGCAATGACCGTCGTCGTCGACTACGGGGCAGGAAACCTCAAGAGCGTGGAAAACGCCCTGCGGCACCTCGGCGCGCGCTTACAAGGTCACCAGCCATCCCTGCGGATCTTCGAGATGCGGAGGCGGTGATCTTCCCCGGCGTCGGGGAGGCCGCCGCCTCCATGGCGGTGCTGGAACGGACCGGCCTCGGCGAGGCGCTTCGAGCGTTCCTTGCCACCGGGAGAAAAGTGCTGGGGATCTGCATCGGCTGCCAGGTGATCTTCGACAGGTCCGAGGAGCGATCAACGACGTGCCTCGGGCTCGTCCCCGGGGTGGTCCGGAGGTTTGCCCCGGGCACGGGCCTGAAGGTCCCGCACATGGGCTGGAATGCGATGCACTTCACCCGGCGAGCACCCCGTGTTTGCCGGCATTCCCCAGGACACGAGCTTCTATTTCGTGCACTCCTACTACCCGGATCCCGTGGACAAGGAGATGGTCGCCGCGGAGACGGACTACGGAATCGCGTTCCCGTCCTGCATCGCGCGGGACAATCTCGTTGCGTTCCAGTGCCACGTGGAGAAATCCGGGCCGTTCGGGCTGAAGCTGCTCAGCAACTTCCTCGCCTGGGACGGCACGTGGTCGGCGTCGCCCGCGCGGGAGGCAGCCCATGCTTGAGAAGAGGCTCATCGTCTGCCTCGACGTGAAGGACGGGCGCACGACCAAGGGCATCAGGTTCAAGGACAACGTCGACGTCGGGGACCCCGTGGCCATGGCGCGCACCTACTACGAGCAGGGCGTGGACGAGCTGGTGTTCTACGACATCACCGCCTCCGCCGAGCGGCGCGCCATCCGCATCGACACGGTGCGCAAGGTCGCGGAGAACGTCTTCATTCCCTTTTCCGTCGGCGGCGGCATCTCCACCGTGGAGGAAATGCGGGAAGTGCTCCTGGCGGGCGCGGAGAAGGTGAGCGTCAACTCCGCGGCCGTGCGCGCGCCCGACATCATTTCCGGCGGGGCCGCGCTGTACGGGAGCCAGTGCATCGTGCTGGGCATGGACATCGCGCGCAATCCCGCAAAGCCATCGGGGTACGAGGTCGTGATCGACGGCGGCAGGACCCGCACGGGACTGGACTGCGCTGGAGTGGGCGCGGAAAGCGGAGTCGCTCGGCGCCGGGGAGATCGTGCTGAACTCCATTGATGCGGACGGGACCCGTGACGGCTACGAGCTCACCGCCACCGCGCCTCATCTCGCGGTCCGTCGGGATTCCCGTCGTCGCTTCCGGCGGCGCGGGGAAGCCCGAGCACCTCGTGGCCGTGTTCAAGGAGGCCGGGGCGGATGCTGCCCTCATCGCCTCCATGGTGCACTACGGGGAATGGACGATCGCCGGCATCAAGGAGCCACCTGCTCGGCAGGCCGGAATCAACGGTCAGGGTTACCTGATCGGCACTCACGGCGGGTGCGTTTCGCCGTGGGCGCAAGGTCCTGTTGCCATGCTCTGCGATTGTAGCTATATTTGAAAAAACGAAGATACACCGCCGTCGAGGTTCTGGCGGCGGTTCGTGCAGTGATTTCGAGGAGTCAGGAGTTCGCGACGTATGCCCACATACGAGTATAAGTGCACAAAGGGTCATACCTTCGAGGCTTTCCAGAGCATCATGGACAAGCCGCTCTCGAGGTGTCCCGAGTGCAAGAGCGCTGTGCGCCGCGTGATCAACGGCGGGATGGGCGTGATCTTCAAGGGAAGCGGATTCTATTCCACCGACAACAAGAGGGGCTCCGCGCTCTCAGGCGGCAACGGCAATTCGAAGGACAAGGACAGGGAGAAGTCATCCGACGCATCGAAGGACAGTTCCTCGGGAAAGTCCTCGTCGTCATCGTCCGAAAAGTCTTCCGAGAAGCCTTCAACCGACGAAATCTTCCGCCAAGGAAAAGACACCGGCGTCCTGAGCGAGGCCCTTCGCGCGGCTCCGCCGCGCCCCGCATCCCTGGCTGCGCTAGAGCGCCGCGACCTCGGTTGCAGCCATGGCCTCCGCGCAGCAGCTGCTCGACCTCGAGGTGCGCAAACGAAAGCTTCATCTTTCTCGCGTCGGGGTGGATGAGCGGGTGCTCGGGCGCGAAGAGGGTGCAGCAGTCCGCGTACGGGAGGTTCGACGTTTCGAAGGTGTCGATCTTTTCCGCGATGGCGATGATCTCTTCCTTGTTCATTCCCACCAGCGGGCGGAACACCGGCTGCTCCGCGTACGCACCCGGTGAACGCCATGCTCTCCACGGTCTGGCTGGCCACCTGGCCGAGGCTTTCCCCGGTCACCAGGCACATCGCCCCGATCTTTCCCGCCATCAGGGTGGCGAATCTCATCATGCAGGCCCGCAGGAGGAGCGTGATTTCCTCGTCCTTCGATCTCTCCTTGATGCGCGCGAGGACCGGCGTGAAGGGCACGACGTGCAGGACGATGCCCGGCATCCACGCACGCGAGCTTTCGCGTGAGCTCTTCCACTTTCTCCCGCGCCTTCTCCGAGGTGAAAGGGGCGGAGTGGAAATACACCGCGTCCAGCGCCATGCCCCGCTTGGCCATCATCCAGCCCGCGACCGGCGAATCGATCCCTCCCGAGAGAAGGAGGAGCCCCCGGCCCGAGCTTCCGCCGGGAAGACCGTAGGGCCCCGTCGTGGAGGGTCCATACAGGTACGCGTGCTCGCGGATTTCAATTGAGAGGACCCAGTCGGGAGAGTGCACGTCCACTTTCAGCCCGGGGAACCGGTCCAGGAGGAGGTCTCCCACCCGGCAGGCAATCTCGTAGGAGGTGAGGGGGAAGGTCTTCTCCGCCCGTCGTACCTCGGCCTTGAACTTCATGCCCCGGCCTGCGGCCACGTACTGACCTGCCAGCTCGGCGGCGGCATGCTCGATCTGCGGAGATGTCGGTCTTCACCCGAAGCGCTTCGCAGAACGAGACGATGCCGAACGTGCGCGCAAGGGCGTCTGCAACGGCCTCACGGTCCTGCGCGTCGCAGCGCACGAAGACCCTGTGGAAAGTCTCGTGCACGTCGAACTGCAGAGCGGGAAGCTTGGCGTGGATCGAATCCTTCAGGCCGGCGCACGAACGCCCCCCTGTTCCGTTTCTTCAGCGCGATCTCGCCGTACTTGACGAGGAAGAGGATCTCGCTCACGCGCTGCGCCCGCGTGAGATGGACAGGAGCGGCGGGATGGCCTCCCGCATCGCCGCGAGGAAGCCTTCGACCTGGGCGCGGGTGGTCGACGGCCCGGTGGAAATCCTGACCGCGCACCGCGCAGTCTCGGGCGGGAGTCCCATGCTCTCCGGGACACGCGTCCTGTCCTTCTTCTTGGATGAGCAGGCGGCCCCGGTGGAGATGCAGTATCCCCTCTCCTCGGCGGTCCGCACGACCACCTCTGCCGGGAGGGGAGGGAATGCCGCCGAGACGATCCAGGGCGACCAGCCCCGGTCGTCCTCGGCGTCCCGGACGACGGGGATCGTCCATGCTCCCGGGTATTGCCCGAAGGCCCTCGATCAGGAGACGCGCGTTCTGCCCGGGCGGCGGACGATGTTCTGCTGCCAGGCTGTCCTGGCCGCAGCGCTGCCGCTGAGGTCATGGCGCAGATTCCCGGAAGGTTTTCCGTGCCGGGCCTCCTGCCCGCCTCCTGGCCGCCGCCCGTGGCGAGGAATCCCGGCGCCGTGTTCTGCCCGGAGGTACAGCGCGCCCACGCCGCGGGGCCCGCCGATCTTGTGGCCGCTGAACGAGGCGGCATCCACGTCGAGGCTCCGCAGGGAGAAGGGGATCTTTCCCAGCGCCTGCACGGCGTCGGTGTGGATGAGGATCTTCCGGCCCCGCCGCGGCGATGCTTCGCGGACCGCGCGGGCGATCGCCGCCGACGTCCTGCACGGCGCCGGTCTCGTTGTTGACCAGCATCACGGACACCAGGAGCGTCTGCTCGTCCACGCGCCGCGGCCACGGCGCGGGGATCCACCGTGCCGTCGGGCCTGCGGCCGCACGAAAGTGCAGGCAACGCCGTGCGCCCTGGAGGATGCGCGCCTGCTCGTACACGGAGGAATGCTCCATCTCCGTCGTGACGATCCGCGCCTTCTGCCGTCTCCACGCCGCCGAGCCGGTGCCGGTCCAGGAGGGAGAGGATGAGCGAGCTGTTCGATTCGGTTCCGCCCGACGTGAAGACGATCTCGCGGGCATCCACTCCGAGGACGCCGGCAAACCGCGCGCGCGCCTCGGCGAGCTTCTCTTCCGCCTGCCTTCCCGCGGCGTGCGGAGAGGAGGGGTTGGCGAAATAGCCGCAGAGAGACCTCCCGCGCTTCGTCCATTGCGGCAGGTTCCGGCGGGGCCGATGCGGCCCAGTCCAGGTAGATCATGTTTTCTGCGGCAGTGTTCATTTTCGATCGGATGGAGCGCCTTGAAACGCATCCTTGAAACGATCGGCTCCTCTCGGTAGAATCCTCTGGAAAATACCGAAGACCATGGAAAAAAACAAGGTTGCACCGAAGACTGCCACCGCCGCCGGCAATCCCCCGCATCGCCCGCACCCTCAAGGTATGCGGTCATCCCGTGCGGCTGAAGCTCCTGCGCGCCATCGAGAGCAGCGAGCCCTGCGTGTCGGACCTCTGGCGCTGCGTCGGAGAGCCCCAGCCCGTCGTGTCCCAGCACCTGGCCGTGCTGAAGCGGGAGAAGATCGTGGCCTCCCGGATCGAGGGCAACCGGCGGATCTACTCGGTGACCGACCCCTGGGTGCGCGAGCTGATCATGAGGTTGCCGTAGGTCCCATGCACGAGTGGGCTCTCGCCGATGCCGTGATCGAGGCGACATCCTCCGCGCTGGCCGGGAGAAATCCGTCCTGCCTCCGCGCCGTCACGGTGACGCGTGGGGGAGCTGCAGGCGATCGACCACGAGATCTTCACGCTTCGCCCTGAACACCCTGCTGGAGGAGCGTCCCTTCCGCGGCGCCGCCTATCATCTTGAGACCGAGCCCGCCAGCTTCCGCTGCGTGGCGTGCGGACGTGAGTGGGCCCTCGCCGAGACGCGCGGCCTCGACCGAAGAAACCCGCGAAGCCATTCACTTCCTCCCCGAGGCGGCGCATGCCTTCGTCCGCTGCCCGGCCTGCGGCAGTCCCGACTACCGGGTGCAGAAGGGGCAGGGGAGTCAGCATCGCCAGCCTCACCCTGGAGAGCTCGGAAAGCTGCGCATGATCGATCCCCGTGGCACGCTCGAACCTGGCGGTGTGATCGATCCCCGCGGCGCCGCCGTGCAGAAACGGCTTGTCGGGATCGGCAGGATTGCCGCCTTCTGCTCGGCGAAGGGCGGCGTGGGGAAGACCCTGTGCACGACGGTTGCCGGCATCGCTCTTGCCGGCGACGGGAAGAAAGGTCGGGCATCCTTGATCTGGATTTCCAGGGAAGCTCCGCGCATGTGTTCCTCGGGGTCACGCCCCGCTTCCCGCAGGAAGAAAAGGGCCTCCTGCCGCTGACGGTGACCGACGGGCTCTGTCCTGATGAGCGCGGCGGCGTTCGCGGGAACCGGGCGCTTGCGCTGCGGGGCCCCGAGGTGTCCGATGCCATCCTGGAGCTCCTTGCCGTCACCCAGTGGGGCAAGCTCGACTTCCTGCTCATCGACATGCCGCCGGGAATCGGAGAGGAGGTGCTGGACCTTGCGCGGCTGGTCCCGCAGCATGGAGGCGCTGGTGGTCTCCACTCCCTCCATCGGCCTCCACGTCGGTTGTGGAGCGGCTCCTGGCGTTCCTGGCCGAGATGCGGATGACCGTTGCCGGGGTGATCGCGAACATGGTGCGGGATGACGCGGCCCCCGTGCGGGAGCTGGCCGCCCGGTTTCAGCGTCCCCTTCGCCGGCGAAGTGGAGCTCGAGCCGGGGATCGAGGAGCGCGCTGGGGCATCCCGGCACGCCTGGCGGGATCCCGCGCGGCCGCCGCCCTGCTTGCCGCGCTCCGGGCGGCCGACCTGGCGGCGGGCGCACGGAGAGACGCATGAGCGTCTTCGAGATCACGATGCTGGTCTGTTTCGGCGCCGCCTGGCCCGTGTCCATCTACAAGTGCCTGAAGACCCGCGCCGTTGCGGGCAAGAGCCTCTTCTTCCTGGTCATCGTGCTCGTGGGCTACGGGGCGGGGATCCTGCACAAGCTCATCTTCCACTACGACCTGGTGATCTACCTGTATGCGCTGAACGCCGTGATGGTGAGCGTGGACATCGTGCTCTACCTGCGCAACCGGCTGTACCACGTGCGAAAGAGCCTGGCGGACAGCCGGCGGCCCGGCAGCGGAAGGGGAGGCGGCGCGTTGAAAACCCTGATTGCCTACAGGACGAAGTACGGCACCGCCGCCGCCTGCGCCCGCGCTCCTGCTCGAGAAGATCGGGCGGCGACACGGTCCTTGCCGACCTGGCCGACGCGCGTGACGTGAACGTGCGCGACTACGACGTCGTGCTGATCGGCGGATCGATCTACGCGGGAAAGATGCAGAGGACGGTCGTCTCCTTCTGCGAGAGAAACCGCGCGGCGCTGCTCCAGCGCAGTGTCGGCATCTTTCTCTGCTGCCTCTACCAGGGCGAGGATGCGCTCATGCAGCTGCAGTCCGCGTTTCCCGACTGGCTGCTCGCGCACGCCTTTGCCCGGGTGCTGCCCGGGCGGCGAGATCCACTACGACCGGCTCACGTTCCTGGACCGCCTGCTCGTCCGCGGCCTGCCGCACCCGCAGGGAGACCTGTCGCGGATGAACGCTCGGCGGCGCTGGACGAGCTGGCCGCGGCTGATCCGCGCGCACGGACGCTGCACCGGCGCCGACCGGTGCGGGTGCACGCGACTCTACTTCACCAGGGCGTCGGCGACGAGCTTCGAGAGGAACTCCACCTTCATCCCCAGACCGTAGTGCTCGTTGAGGTCAGTGAGCTGCGAGTGGCAGTTCTCGCAGGCGGTGCGTGATGATGGCCGCCTGGGAGGCCTTCATCTGCTCCGCCTTCACCTTCGACGACTTCATCCGGAACTCCTGCTCTCCCAGGGCGACCAGGCCCGCCGCCGCCGCCGCAGCACCAGTTCTCGGCCCTGTTCGGCCGAAGCTCGACGAAGTCCCCGGTCAGATGCCGGATCACGTGCCGCGGCTCCTCGATCACGCCGCCGTTGCGGGCGATCTGGCAGGGGTCGTGGTAGGTGAGGGTTCCCTGCAGCGTGTCCTTCCGGAGCTGGATGCGCCCCTCCCTGAGGTAGCGGGAGATCAGCTCCACGAACGCAACGACCTTGAAGGGATGCGCGCCGGTCATGTACTTCATGGCGCGGAATGCGGTGCCGCATTCCACGATCGCCACTTCCTTCACCTTCAGCCGCACCGCCTCGTCGTGGATCCTCCGGGCGATGACCTGCATCTTCTTCGAGTCCCCGAGGAACGCGGCGAAGTTCACCGCCTCGTACACGCTCAGGGTCCAGCGTCTCACCGGCCGCGTTCATGATGGCCGCGGCGGGGATGATGGAGTGCTTGCCGGCAAGGGCAACGTACAGAACGTCGGCCCCCTCCGCTTCCACGGTCACCACGGGGTCTTTCGCGTGCGGGCCACAGCGCCCGGATCTCCGGCGCAAGGTCCTGCATGGCCTGCGTGAATGCCGGCTTCGTCTCCTCGATGCCTTCCGCCCTTGGCGATGGACATGTCGGAGAGCATGGTGAGCAGCTTCGGCTCCTTGTCGGCGCCGATGAGCAGGCCCTTGGCGATGGACATGATGAGCTGGGTGTCGATCCCGAACGGGCAGAAGGTCATGCAGCGCCGGCAGCCCGTGCAGGACCACGCGGCATCGGAGACCAGGTCCAGGGTGGCATCATCCATGGGGAGCACCTCCCCGAGCCACGGGGCGATCTTTCCCTCCAGCTTGAAGTATCTCTTGAAGATCCTGCGGATGACCTCGGCCCTGCCCACGGCGGTGTAGCGGGCCTGCGGCATCGAGGCATACGCGTGGCAGGCCTCCACGCAGACACCGCATCGCGCGCAGGTGTCCAGGTACAGCCTCATGGCGGAGTGCAGCCGGGTCTGGAAAAGCTGCTTGAGTTTCCGCGTCGTGGCGGCTTCCATGCGCGCTACCTCCTCCTCAGCAGATTGATGGGCACGCTGAAGAACGTGTGCATGATCTTGGAGAACGGCAGGACGATGAAGAACGATCTCCGCCAGGAGCACGTGGATCACGGCGAAGTGGTAGTGCGATCCCGGGCAGCACCGCGCGCGGATCCGCGAAAGTGAAGCGCGCCAGGCCGTCGAAGTACTTCGAGAAATCCTGCTTTGTCATCACGAACCCGTGCGCGCTCCACGAGTTGCCCCAGCTCATCATGTCCCCGAAGAGGAAGAGGAAGAGCAGGAGCAGGAGAAGCAGGTAGTCCGAGAAAACCGAAATCTCCCGCTGCGGAGCTGCGCAGACGCCGCACCAGGAAATACAGGAGCGGGCAGCGTGACTGCCACCCCCACGCCCCGGCGCCCAGCATGTGCCGGGAGCCGGCCGGCAGGAAGTTGATACTGCGGCAGGATGTCGAGGTGCCCCAGGATGAGCAGAACGAAGGCGGCATGGAAGATCATGAGAAACACCCAGAACAGGGGCTTGTGCTTCCGCACCTGGGGCATGGCGAATGTGTCCCCGAGGGCCGCGAGGCCGGGCCGCGCGCGGCGCCGGGTACAGGCGCAGCGGGTACGGAGGAGGCGGTGACCGCATGATCACCACGATCCTCCAGACGATCCCGACGAGCAGCGCCAGGATGAGACACGTACACCAGCGGAACCATGATGACGTAGTCGATCCGGTCGACGACAAGCGCGAAACCCGTATGCACGACCTGCGACGCCGCGGATGTGGCATCCGCGGCCGCGGCACCGGCGCCGCGGCGCGACGCCGCCGTCACCGCGTCCACCCCTGCCTGGGCTGCCATGTCGATGCTTCTCCGCTATTTCTGCCGCTTCACGAAGATCTTGATGACCCCGGGTTCCTGCTTCGTTTCCACGATCGCATGTCCCATGGTCTTTGCCCAGGCGGGGAAGTCCGAAAGCGATCCCGGGTCCGTGGTGTGCACCTCGATGATGTCCCCGACCGCCACGGTCCCGATCTGCTGGCTGATCTTCACCACGGGCATCGGGCATGCCAGTCCCTTGTAGTCGAGTGTCTTTGCGATTGTGTACTCTGCCATGTGCTCTCCTGTCTCCGTGCCTAAATGAAGAACTGGATCGAGGATTCCTTCGCATGCGCCAGCATGGTGGCCACGCCGCACACTTCCAGCCCGGGGTAGTCGATCATCTCTTCCTTCTTGAAGCCCATGAGGTCCATCGACATCTCGCAGACGTAGATCTTCACGGCGAGCTGGGCCGCAACGTCGTACAGCTGGTCCAGGCTGGCAACGTTCTTTTTCTTCATCAGGCCCTTCAGCATTGCCGTGCCCATGCCCGCCATGTGCATCTGGGAAAGGGTGAGCTTGTTGCGGCCCTTGGGCAGCATCATGCCGAACATCTTCCCCATGAAGTTCTTTCCGCCCACCTTCTTCTGCGGCGCCCGCAGCGCGGCCGTGCCCCAGAAGGTGAAGAAAAGGACCACCTTCATGCCCATGGCCGCCGCGCCGGTGGCGATGATCATGGCCGCAAGCTGCTTGTCCAGGTCTCCCGAGAACACGATCATGGTGAGCTTGTTCTCCGCGCCCGGCATCCCGTCCACCTTCGCCTTCAGCTCCGCAATCGCCTTGTCCACGTCAACGCTCATCTTCTCTCTCCTTCCTTTCGGGCGCGCAGGGCGCCCGCTGTTTCCGCGTGGCATCCCTCGAGACAGGACACCAGGTCCCTCAGCCGGGGCTGCGCAGGCTGTAGCAGGCAAATCCCGCCGTTTCTCTCGGCGGCCACGAGCCCGCTCATCCGCAGGATCCGCAGCTGCTGCGACACGATGGCCTGCGGAATGCCCAGCCTCCCGGCAAGCCCGATGACGCTTTCCTCCCCGTCGCACAGGGCGGCGACGATTCGCAGCCGCGCGGGGTGGGCAAGCGCCTTCAGAACGTCCGCCAGGTACGCTGCGCGCGGACGTGCCTCCGCCAGGCTTCCCATGATGTTTCTCCGTCTCGATTTGGATTGTAGCGATATAACTATATCACGATTCAGATTATTGCAAGCCCCGAGTCGATATGCCCGGGATGGCTGAAGGCCGGGCCGTGGTTTTGCCTCGAGCCAGTTTCGGGCTGCCAGGTCCCGGTACCAGTGTGCGCTTTTCTTCCAGCTCCTCTCCTGGGTACCGAAATCAGTCCGTAGGAGACCGAATCGCATTGACAGTCCCTTGTTCCACTCGAAGTTGTCCATCAGGCTCCAGTGGAAATAGCCCCGGCAGTCCGCGCCCGACGCAATTGCATTCCCCATGTTTGCAACATGTGCCTCGAGGTAGGCAATCCTTTCGCTGTCGTCCAGGGGGTCCCTGCCCGGCGAATCCGGGCAGCGGAAATCCGTTCTCCGTGATGACGCTCGGCGGATTGCCATAGTCGGTTTTCAGGCGCATCAGCGAAGCGGCCATTCCGTGAGGGTAGATCCCCCACATCGCGCTGCGGGGCGAGCCCGGGGGCGTGTACTCCGCGGCGTGGGAGAAAGGCAGCAGGGGCGACCAGCGGTAGAGATTGCGGGTGTAATAGTTGATGCCGACAAAGGTGCCGGGTCTTCGCATCCCTTCGAGATCTCTTTCAAGGCTGCGCGGCAGGAACGAGCGCAGACGCGCCAGGACGCTCCCGGGAAACGTTCCCCGGAGGATCGTGTCCAGGACCGTCCTGTTTGCAACCTCGTCCATGAAGGCAGCGGCCTGGACATCCCTCTCGCGGCTTTCATCTGCCGGGGCAATCCAGACGGAATGGTGGGCAATGCCGATGTCTCCGTTCGCGCCAAGCTCAGCCCATGCATCGCACAGCCGCGCGTGTCCGAGCAGGAGGTGATGCAGGCAATGAAACAGCCCTCGGAGTGCGAACTTCCTGCCGGGGGAAACTCGCCCAGGAAATATCCGCACACGGCATGAATCGTGGGCTCGTTGATGGTGATCCAGTTCTTCACCCGGTCTCCGAGGGCACGGAACAGGGTCGTGCCCAGCTGCACCAGGTGATCGACAGCCTCGCGCCTTACGAAACCCCCGGCGCGGGCAAGCCAGAGCGGCTCTTCCATGTGAAAGACTGTCAGCCAGGGTTGAATCCCTGCCTCGAGAAGCCCGTCCACCAGGCGGTCGTAGAAATCGAGTCCCTTCCCGTTCAGCCTTCCAGGTTCAGGGTAGAGGCGGCCCCACCCCGGCGAAAACCTGTACGCCTTCAGGCCGAGCCGGCTCATGAGCAGGATGTCTTCGCGCCAGCGGTTGTAGTGATCGCACGCGATGTCGCCGGTGCTGCCGTCCCTGATCCTGCCCGCGCGGTGAGAGAACGCGTGCCACGTCGTCGGCCCCGCGCCGTCCGCCAGCGGCGAGCCCTCCACCTGGTAGGCGGCGCTGGCCGTGCCCCAGACGAATCTCTCGGGGAAACTGATCCTTTCCATGGGCAGGGATTCTACAGTGTCACCGGCACGCCGTCGAGTCGGCCTGCTCGATCCCGGACGCATGGACAGTCGCTGCTCCAGCACGGCGCTGAACCAAGTGGTATACTTTGCTCCCGGAGGGAACGAAAAAATGAGCCTGAAAATCGCGCGAGGGATGCCGATCGTCATTCTCGCGGTGGTGTTGCTTGCCTCCTGTGCGACAGTGCCGATTTCCGACAGCGCGCGGACGTCGACGTACCGCAACGTTCATGACATTCAGTTCGATTACCCGCGTGCGTGGCAGCTGGAAGACATGTCGAAGAAGTATGGCAGCCTGGCTGAGGCGGAAATGGCGGGAGCCTCCTACATCCAGGTGTTCTCCTATGACCCTCTGCAGGCGCGCAATCCGAGTGGAGAAGTACCGGCAACGCAGGTAAAGATCGCGATTCTCTTCAGCAACAATCCCGACAAGCTCGACTACCAGAAGGTCCTGGGCCGCATCGGCGACGGGCTGGTGGAGAAAACAGCCTTCGGGATCAATGGGAAGCAGGCGTACAGGCTGCACTACCTGATTCGGAGTGAAGAGACGAATGGGCAGATGGACATCCTGGCTATCGAGTATTTCGATGAGGGCCTGTACGCGCGGTTCATCTGTTACCCGTGGAACTCATCACACGAAAAAGAATTCGAGGCCCTCGCCAGAAGCTTTCGGTACAAGGGGAAGTAGGCGGAAACCCCGGCGCGGCCCGTCGCTTGACCGCCGGTAATGCCGAGCTTAGATTGGTACTGCCCATGAGCAGGGACGCGCAAAAAACGGAAATCCCGGCCGAGAAGCTGGAGCTCTATGACGGGCTGATCCGTGAGAGGCCGCACATGGAGCGAAAAGGTGTGGGCCTGCCCTACACTTCCGTGAACGGCCACATGTTCACCTTCCTGTCAGCTGCAGGCTCTCTGGCCCTTCGATTGCCGGCCGGGCAGAGGGAAGAGTTCCTGGAGAAGTACTCGACTTCCCTCTTCGTTGCTCATGGCACGGTCCTCAGGGAGTATGTCGAGGTGCCGGAAAGCCTCTTCAAGGACACGGCAGAGCTTCTCCCGCACCTCGACATCAGCTACGCGTACGTGCTCGGCCTGAAGCCCAAACAGCAGAAGAAGAAGAGCGCTGCCAGGACGAAGCGCGCAAAGAAGAAGCCGCGGAAGCAGTAGGCGCCGGCCATTCGGAATCCGAGGCGTCGGGACATGCAGACGGGCTCTGTCCGTTTGCGTCTCGGGCTGAATCGGATGTATGTTCCCCCTTTCATTCCGGGAGACCAGGTCTGAAGTCAGGCGGCACGTCGGCAAGCTGGGATCGCGGGGAACTGGAGACGAGTCGTGAACGCGCTCCGTGCCGCGAGCACTCGTTTGGAGTTCAGCAGATGGGCAGCACGACGTGGAAGGTGCTTCCCTTGCCCAGCCCTTCGCTCTCCGCCCAGATCCTCCCCCGGTGCAGCTCCACGAGCCGCCGGCTCAGCGAGAGCCCAAGCCCTGTGCCCTCGGACTGCTCGCCCGCCGCGCCTTGCACCTGCTCGAACGGCATGAAGATCCGCTCCAGGTTCACTTCTTCCATGCCGATGCCCGTATCCGAGACAGCCAGCTCAACCCCCGCTCCGCCTGCAACGGGATCAGTTCCCCACACTCGAATCGAAACTCGTCCCCCGTCCGGAGTGAACTTCACGGCGTTCGACAACAGGTTGTAGACGATCTGCCTCAGCCTAAGCTCGTCCGCGCGAACCCGGGTGGGGGCCTTGCCAAGATCGACGCTCACCTCGATGCCGTGCTTGGCAGCTTTCTGCCGCACCATCACGACGCATCGTTCCAGCAGCGGTACGAGGGCAACCTCCGCCAGATGCAGCTCAAGCTTGTTCGCCTCCACCTTTGACAAGTCCAGGATGTCGCCGATGAGGGACAAGAGGTGCCTGCCGCTGAATGCCACGTCCTGCAGGTATTCCTTCTGGGAATCGTTCAGACTCCCTGTGCTCCCCTCCAGGACCAGGTCGGTGAACCCAATGATGTGGTTCAACGGAGTCCTGAGCTCGTGGCTCATGTTTGCCAGGAATTCGCTCTTGACCCTGTTGGCATGCTCAGCCGCCCGTGCCAAACGCTGGGACTCCTCGTTGGCATTCTGAAGTGCCGCATTGCTTTCCCGGAGACTGGTTTCTGATGAAAGCAGGCGATCCTCGGTGATTTTGCGGGTTCTCTCATACAGGGCCGAGATGAAGAAGGAGACCACGAGTGCAAGCCCGAATTGAACCTTCATGTTGGCGACATCCACCGCACCAATTATCCTGGCCCCCGTGGACGCGAAAAGAATCCCCAGGATGACAAGAACGGGCAGGATCGCGGCAATCCCCTTTTTTTCTCCTAGAAGGAACAACGCGAGCAGGGGATAGAGAGAGACCCACCCCAGGTAGTCAAGCCTGCCTTCGACCCATATGAGCTCGAGGTGGACCAGGACCAGGGGCAGGAGAAAGCCGAGGAAAAGGAAGAGGTAATAGTGGCGTTCCCAGGCCCGCGTCCCGCGAGTCGTGGCTGCAAAGGCGATACCGACAGCACTGGTGACGGCGCCGTACAACATGAGCCCGGCGGGGAGAAGGTCTCCCATGAGGCAAAAATGGACCGCGTACCCGAGGAAAAACGGTCCGACGATAATGATGAGAATCCTGCCGAACCGGAACCTGTACGCGGTATCGGAGGACAACCCTTTCGAGTACCCCGGGTCCCAGCTGTAGTACCGGCTGAAAGTGCGCTTCAAAGCCCTGAGAGCAGTCATGATCCCGCGCCATCCGATGCCGGGATCATTCTGCTGACCCTGTTTTTCCCTTCCCTCTTTGATCTGTACACCATAGAGTCCGCGGCGCGCGTCAGATCGTCGGGAGCCGTGCCGTTTTCAGGGCAGGTCGCGAGGCCAATGCTTGCCGTAACCCGGATCTCGGAAGCCGGCGTTCCCGGCAGAAACGGTTCTGAGTCCAATGCCGTCCGAATGCGTTCCGCGACGACCAGCGCTCCCGCACTGCCTGTGTAGGGAAGCACCACGGCAAACTCCTCTCCGCCGTATCGTGCGGGCACGTCGATCTCCCTGACGCACCTCCTGATCCTTCGTCCCACCTCGCTCAGGATGTGGTCCCCCGCCACGTGTCCGAGCGTGTCGTTTTTTGACTTGAAGTCGTCGAGATCCAGCAGGATGAGCGTCGTGGGGTGATTCTGCCGCTGTGAACGTTTCAACTCCAGCTCCAGGAACTTCTGGAAGTAAGCGTGGTTGAAGAGCCTGGTCAGGCCGTCGCTGTTCGAGGCGGCCACGGCCGAGTGATACCTCGACTTCAGCGAGTCAAAGTACGCCTTCTGCCTCAGGAGACGCCCAACCCGTGCGGCAAGCTCCCGCGGCTCCACAGGCCGGGACAGCAGGTCATCCGCCCCGAGCGTCAGGAAGCGGATCCTCTCTTCCGTGTCGTTCTCCCCGGTGATGACGGCGAGCGGGATTCGCGACATGGCTCTCTCTTCCTTCAGCCGCCGCCACATCTCGAGGGAATCGGCACCCGGCAGCTCGGCATCCAGGATGACAAGGTCCGCGGACGCGCCAGGACCGTCGAGCAGTGAAAGTGCGCCGTCCCCGCCGGACGTAACGAGGTACCCCTCCCCCTCGAGTTGTCCATGGATGCTCTTCCGCGTGTCACCTTCACGTACAAGCACCAGTATTCGGGCCGATTCGAAGCGCCCTTCCTTCCGCTCCTCCGGGCCCTGCTCCGTGATGGAAGCGTCATCGGGAATCGCCCTGTGCCTCAGCTGCTCCTCGTAGTGCCTGAGCTTGAGCATGTTCTTGATCCGGATAATGAGCTCTGGAGCGGCAACAGGTTTCGAGAGAAACTCATCCGCACCCGCCCTCAGGCCATCCAGCTTGTCCTCCACGCTGCTCAGGCCTGTGACCAGGATGATGGGTATATGCCTGGTTACGGGGTCGGCCTTCAGCCGCCGGGTCGCCTCGTAGCCGTTGAGACCGGGCATCAGCACGTCCATGAGGATCAAGTCGGGGGGGCTTTCCTTTGCCTTCATGATTGCCTCTTCCCCGCCGGAGGCCTCCACGGTCACCCAGCCTGTCTTCTGAAGCTGCGCAGACATGAGCCTGACGCTTACCGGTTCGTCGTCCACGATAAGCACCCTCGCGCTCCCTGTTTCCTCGAGGGGCGCAGGTCGTTGTCCTCCCGTGTGCTCGTTCAGCATGACTGCCTGAAATCCTCCAGGGTGTTCCCCCATTTTTTTCTGGACGCAGTGTACTGATGGCCCTGGAAAAGCGCAATACGGAATGCCCACGTGGCCCACAGACTCCGGATTGACGTTCGATCGTATTGAACTGTAGATTCAGGCCCGGCATTCGAGCACTCCTTCGGGGCCGCGTAAACAATGGATAGAGACGAACTCATAAGGAGAATGCTGGCCAAGCCTCCTGGAATCCATCGGTCCCGCGCTTGATGTGATCCGACACGGGCTGCGGGGAAGCGACGTATCCAACAATGTGTTAGGTAGCACGAGGACATACGGAAAGGAGACGGCGATGGGAAACGAACGGGCGGCACCTGAGACGAAAGGTGTCACGGTGAAGCTACTAGGCAGCGCTTGACCTTGGCCCTGAAATCGAGGGCATGGCAGGGCGCCAACTTCGAATGCGCTTGGTGACCATCGAACCTGGAGGCGTCTTCGGCCCGGTTCACGATCATAGAGACAGGCCGGGCATGGTCTACATACTGCAAGGAACGATCACTGACCACCGAAATGTAGTGGCTAAGGATTATGGGCCGGGAGTGGGCTGGCCCGAGGACAAGAGCACCACGCACTGGCTTGAGAATAGAGGAACGATGCCGGCGGTGGAGATCTCAGTCGATATAGTCAGGCAACAGCCCGAGTGAGCGCAGGTACGTCTCGGTGACTCCGACATTGGCATGACCAAGCGCCTGTTTGATGGCGTAGATGTCCATCTTGCATGACGCAGGTCATGCACCGAGTGCAGCGCCTACAACTGGCCCGCTGCCTGCAGCTTCTTTGCAAGCATCCTCACGCCTCCGATGATTTTCCCCTCGGTCAGGTCGGCGAATGGTCTGCGCAATGGAAGGCCTGCGGCAATGATTGCTTTGCGTACCGCTTCCGGCATGACGTTCGATTGCTCTTTGCCCTTCGTCGTGGCCGTCCAGCGCTTGCCGCTGACCACCACGGTGGGCAGGGCGCCGACGCGAAGACCTGCGCGGGACATGACCATGATTGCAGCACGCAGCCGCGGGTCTGCGGAAGTCTCCGGGATGGAGATTTCTTTTTGGCTTGGAACTTCCTGCTTTCTTTTTGGTTCCTTCCGCGGTCGTGCCCTGGTGCAGCGGAAGGGATTCCGCAGCCCTTGACCGCGTGACCACTTTAGTGGGCAATGCGCGATTCGAACGCGCGGCCTATGGCTCCGGAGGCCATCGCTCTATCCAACTGAGCTAATTGCCCAAATGCGCGGAACATGCAATCCTCGTGCCGCGCGCTTGCCATACGATAACCTGGAAGAGAATTGATTGTCAATCGAAGCATTCAAACGGGTCTATTGGATCGTCCTCGATGGCATGGGTATCGAGCATGTCAGGCTGTTTCTCCGCTCCGGACAATTTCCCAGCCTCATGCAAATTGCGCAGCAGGGCTACCTGGAGGCCAGCGAGCCCTCATCGCCCGCCTGCCAGACTCCCACCGCTCTCCTTGCGTTGTTCGCCGGGGCAGGCCCGAGAGAGAGCGGAGTGTGGGGCTACATCATGCCGGACCCCCGCCGCCCGACTGAATCCGTCAGCGGCTTTGCCGCCCTGACCAAGCCCATTCGAACGATCTGGGATGAGCTGGGCCTTCGCGGCCGCACGTTCTCGCTCATGAACGTGGCGTTTCGAAATGACCCTGTCTGGTCCGGAAGTTCACGTGGACTTGACTTCGGCTACGACGGCTATCGATTGTGGAAAAAGTCGCTCGTGTTCAACCTGCACCATGGCAGGGCGCGCATCAATTTCGAGGGCCTCGAGCTCGATCTTCATCGTTCGCAGAACCGGGTCCTGGTGCGGAAAGGCAGCCGCACGCGTGCGGCGCTCTCCCCGAGGGAGTGGCAGCCCGTCTTTCTCTCTGCGGGTTCGCGGGCCTGGGCGTGCCTTCTCGACGAGACCCATGTTGTGCTGGCTCCCCTCACGAGACCCCTCGTCCGCGGGACCTTCAGGATCGATGCTGCCGGCGATGATTTCGTTGACTTCACCATCTCACGAGCGGTGCGGGCGCTGAACCGCGACAGGGAGGAACGTGAACGAATTCCGCTCGGCGTCGAAATGGCGCCGATCGAGCTTGGGATGAAGCAGAAGCAGGAGTTGATGATCCAGTCGATCAGGAGCACGCCTTCTGCGCTGGTTGTCGGCTACTTTCCGCTTGTCGATGAGCTCAACCACGCCTGCTTCGACCTCCTGGACGCCGAGCGGCCAGATCCGCGCACCCTGGAGCTCTTTCTGGCCAGTGCCCGGCTGGTGGACGAGCTTGTGGCCCGGCTCATGGCCGAGGCCGATCGTGACACCCTCATCGTTCTCTCGTCAGACCACGGGGTCTCCGCATTTCGGAAAACTCTTCACCTGAACGAGCTTCTCGCTGCGTGCGGGCTGGTTGTGCGTTCCAGGGCCGGCTACGACCTGCGGCGCTCCCTCGCCCTGTACCATCCCTCCGACTCCGGCCTCGTTCTTGTCCGGCAGGGAGCGGACAGGACCGCGGCACTTTCAGGCCTCAGGAAAGCGGTGGTCATGGCCCAGGAGTTGGGCGTGCAGATCGGAGTGGAAGAGGGCAGGGGGGATGATCCATTTCGTCGCATTTCTCTACCCGGTTTCGGACGCATACCTGACTGCCCGCCCCCCGCGCCGCGGCGGGCTCGCAGTCGACAGGTCGCGTTCAGGCGGGCAGCACCTTTCGTCCCTCGCGCCAACCCCCTGGATCCAGGCCGTGCTCGGGCTCTGGAGCCCGCGGACAGAGTCGCTTGGCCGTTATCTCGGCGGGATCCCGACGGCCAACAAGTACATGAAAGACTTCCTCCTCAGGATGCTGGAAGGAGAATGAAGAGCCATGGAAACAATCATCCTGGCGTCGGGTTCGCCCCGGAGAAGGGAGCTGCTGACGAAGGTGAAGCTCCCCATCAAGGTCATCCCTCCGGATGTGGCGGAAGATTATTCAACTGACCTGCCCGTGCCCGAGATGGTCGTCCGCATTGCCCGCAGCAAGGTAGAAGCGGTCCTGGCCCTGTTCAAGACCGAATCCCCCCGGTGGGTGCTCGGGCTGGACACGGTTGTCGAAATAGACGGGAAGGTGCTCGGAAAGCCATCGGGTCCCGAAGAGGCGGAAGCCATGCTGCGCATGCTCTCCGGCAGGGTCCACAGGGTCTATTCCGGGCATCGCGCTGCTGGTGGAGAGGGGCAAGCCGATCGAGGAGGAAGTGGTTTGCACGGAAGTGAAATTCAGGGCAATGGATCCGCGCTGAGATTCACTTCTATATGGAATCGGGCGAATGGGCAGGCGTCGCAGGCGCGTACCGCATCCAGGAGAGGGGCGCTTTCCTCGTGGATTGGATCAAAGGCTCGTACAGCAACGTCGTAGGCTTGCCACTTGAAGCGTTTTATGGCATCTTGGTAAGGAACGAATACCATTTTTGACCCTTTCTATCTCACCTGCCCGTATTGGGCGGGTGTATAAGCCAAGGGAGAGGGGAAGGAGGACCATTTTGGCTGTTGTCACCATGAAAAACCTGCTCGAGTCCGGCGTCCATTTCGGGCACCAGACCAAGAGGTGGGATCCGCGGATGAAGAAGTACATCTTCGCGGAACGGAACGGCATCCACATCATCGATCTGCAGAAGACCATCGTGGCCATCAAGGATGCCTACGAGGCGGTGCGGAAGACCGTGCTCGCGGGCAAGTCCGTGCTTTTCGTCGGGACGAAGAAGCAGGCCCAGCAGACAGTGGAGCGGGAGGCGAAACGTTGCGGGATGTTCTTCGTGAACAACCGCTGGCTGGGCGGCATGCTCACGAATTTCGCCACCATCAAGAAGTCCCTTCTTCGCCTGAAGAAGCTGGAGAAGATGGAGATCGACGGCACCTTCGAGAACCTCACCAAGAAGGAAATCGCCCGGCTCATGAAAGAGCGGACGCAGCTGGAGAAGAACCTCGGCGGCATCAAGGAGATGAAGGAGCTGCCCGGGATCGTCTTCATCATCGACACCCGCAAGGAGTCCATTGCCGTTACCGAGGCCCGCAAGGTCAATGTGCCCATCGTCGCCGTCGTGGACACGAACTGCAACCCCGAAGGGATCACCTTCCCCATCCCCGGAAATGACGATGCCATCCGCGCCATCAACCTCTTTGCGCAGATCATCGCCAACGCCGTGATCGAAGCGGAGAACGAGGTCGGCCTCGAAGTCGTGGAAACGCTCCAGGAGGAGAAGGGCGAGGAAGAGTTCGCCGAGGCCATCGACAAGGGCGAGTTCGCCGCCCAGTCGAAGTACGACCAGGAAGAGGTGGAGAAGGTTCCCGTTGCCGCCGTCATCGGCGCGGCAACCGAAGAAGCGGGCACCGGGTTCACCGACAAGGACTATTCGAACTACAATCCGGACGAGGCGAAAAAGGACGAGAATGCACCTGCCCTCGAAGAACCCGAGATCGACGAAGACAAGCTGTACAAGGAGTAGAGGGAAGGACGATGGAGATCAAGGCAACCGAGGTAAAGCGGCTCCGGGAGAAGACCGGGGCGGGAATGCTGGATTGCAAGAACGCGCTGGTCAAGACCGAAGGCGATTTCGACAAGGCCGAGCGCCTGCTCAAGGAGCAGGGGCTCGCCGCGGCGCGTGAAGAAGAGCGACCGTGTCACCAACAGCGGGAAGATCTTCTCCCGGATCCTGCCGGACAAGGGCATCCTGCTCGAGCTCACCAGCGAGACGGATTTCGTGGCCCGCAACGCCATGTTCCATGAGCTCGGGTCGAAGCTTCTGGACAAGGTGGCGGCGCAGAATCTCAACGGCCCGACCGACGAGCTTCACCTGATGGTGAAAGAGACCATCGGGACGATCAAGGAGAACATGCAGCTGCGCCGGATCGTCGTCCAGCCGTACGCGCGCAAACGAGGCGCTGGTCGAATACATCCACGACGACCGGATCGGGGTCATGCTCCATTTCGTCCTGGGTGATCCGAAGGCCAAGGACAATCCCCGGGTGAAAGAGGTCATGTTCGACTGCGCCCTTCACGCGGCCGCATTCGCGCCGCTTTTCCTCTCCCGGGACAAGGTGAGCCCCGATTTCCTCAAGGAGCAGGAGGAGATCTTCACCAAGCAGGCGGAGAACCTCGGCAAACCGGCCAACGTCGTGCAGGGGATCATCAAGGGAAAAGTGGCGAAGATGCTTTCGGAGATCTGCTTCCTGGACCAGCCCTTCGTGAAGGACGACAAGCGCAAGGTCTCCAAGGTCCTGGAGGACCTTTCAAAAGAGGCGGGGACGAAGATCGAGCTTGCAGGCTATACCTACATGAAGCTGGGCGCCGAGTAGGCGCCTCAGTGCGGCGCAAAGTGCGCGCCGCGAAGGACGCCGAACATGCGTCGCGGGGGCGCCGAAAAGGTGCCCCCGATGTCTGCCACGCCGAAGCAGTCCTGCAGAAAATGTCACGGAGTACCGTGACCGCGGAGGTTCTCCTATGACGAGGGACAAGATCAGGAGCCAGGCCGACGAGAGGATGAAGAAGAGCATCCACTCCCTGCAGGACGAGTTCAAGACCCTGCGCGGGAGCAGGGCGTCGCAGTCCCTGTTTGAGAAGATCAGGGTTGACTATTATGGCAACAAGGTTCCGTTGAACCAGGTTGCCACGCTCTCCATCCCCGAGGCCCGGCTGGTCATCATCCAGCCCTGGGACCGCTCAGTTCTGGCCGAGATCGAGAAAGCAATTCAGAAATCCGAGCTTTCGGTGAACCCGAACAACGACGGGAAGGTCATCAGGATCAACATCCCGCCGCTCACCGAGGACAGGCGCAAGGAGCTCGTCAAGCTCACCAAGAATACCGCCGAGCAGTCGCGCGTCTCGGTGCGGAATGTCCGCCGTGATGCAAACGAGGAAATCAAGAAGGCAAAAACCGACTCGGAGCTCTCCGAGGACGAGGCCAAGAAGGCGAGCGACGAGATCCAGAAGCTCACCGACAAGTATATCGAGGAAATCAACACGCTCCTCGAAGCCAAGGAAAAGGAAATCCTCGAGGTGTGAGCCCAACCTCGGACTCACGCGTCCCTGCCAAGCTGCCTCGCCACGTCGGGATCATCATGGACGGCAACGGACGGTGGGCCACCGCCCGCGGGAAGCCGCGGTCCGAGGGCCACCTCGAAGGCGTGAAGGCAGCCAAGCGTGTCGTGTCCGGAGCCGCTGAAGCGGGGCTTTCGTTCCTCAGCCTGTACACTTTTTCGACGGAGAACTGGACTCGCGCCGAGGAGGAAGTTTCGTACCTGATGTTTCTCGTGCGCTCGTACCTCCGGAAGGAGTACGATTTCTATCGGCGCCATGGAATCCGCATCGTCCATAGCGGCAACACCGACGCGCTGCCGCGCGACATCGTCCAGGAAATACAGAATGTCACGCGCGACACGGCGGACTTTCGAGGCCTGACCGTGAACCTGTCCATCAACTACGGTGGCCGTGATGAGATAATCCGCGCCGTGCGCCGCCATCTCGTTCGAGGATCCCGGCGAGCCCCTCACCGAGGAAGTGCTCCGCCGGCACCTCGACCAGCCGGAGCTTCCCGATCCTGACCTGATCATCAGGACTGCGAACGAACAGAGACTGTCCAATTTCCTCCTGTGGGAGTCCGCCTACTCCGAGCTGTACTTCAGCCCCAAGCTCTGGCCTGATTGGGACAAGGCGGACCTGTTCGACGCCCTGGAAGACTATTCTCACCGCTCGCGGCGGTTCGGCGGGACGTCGTGAACTGGAAGTCCTTCCTGGTGAGAATCCTCCTTGTCGCCGTGGCGTTCCCGGTCTTTGCCGTCCTGATCTTCGTGCTTCCGCAGCTCCATCACCTCGCTCTCAATTCTTTCGTCGTGCTGGCAACGGTGGCCGGGGCCCGCGAGATGGCTGCACTCTTCAAGGACCGGGGCATTCCCAGCTCGACGATTCTCGCTCCCCTGCTCGCCGCAGCATTTCCCGTTGGTGCCTGGCTCGAGGTGAGCGGATATTTCTCCTCCGCGTGGATGGGAATGTGGCTGCCGGTCGCCGTGGGGATCATTCTGGTTCGAGCGGTTTTTTTCCGGAAAGGCGGCAAGCTTTCGACGGTCCTTTCATTTGCTTCCTCGTCCGTGTTCACATTCTTCTACCCCGGTTTCTTCCTTGCCTGGACCGTGCGTCTCTCCGGCCTTCCGGATCCGTCACTCAGCATCCTCCTCTTCTTCTGCCTCGTTTTCGGGAACGACATGGCCGCCTATTTTGCCGGCAGCCTCTGGGGGGCCTCGACCCGGCTGAACCTCTCCGTGAGCCCGCACAAGAGCATCGTGGGGTTTCGCGGCGGGTCTTCGCCGGCTCGCTCGATCGTCGTTGGGCATTTTCGCGATCGCCGTTCCCGGCTTCCCGCGCTTCGGGATCGGCGCGCGGGTGGCTCTCGGGCTGGTGCACCGGCGCGACGGTCATACTCGGGGATCTCCTGGAAAGCGGCATGAAGCGATCCGCGGGCGTCAAGGATTCCGGAGGCGTCATTCCCGGTCGAGGCGGGATGCTGGATTCGATTGATTCCATGATCTTTACGGCCCCCCTCTTTTACTACTTCATGCTCCTGGCGGGGGGATAGAATGGTTTGGCGCGCACGTGACGAAGGGGATATTTCAGTATGACATGGGTTCTCGGGATCATCGGACTTGGAATCATGGTGTTCATCCATGAGCTCGGCCATTTCGTTGCCGCCAAGCTGAACGGCGTGGAAG
The DNA here is from genome assembly GCA_963845325.1 of uncultured Spirochaetota bacterium. Lineage (GTDB taxonomy): Bacteria > Spirochaetota > Spirochaetia > SZUA-6 > Fen-1364 > Fen-1364. The sequence goes on along the minus strand of CAWJRT010000027.1, from coordinate 158,173 downwards.
TGGAGGTCTTCTCCCTGGGTTGGGGCCCTCGGCTGGTCGGCTTTACGCAGAGATGGCACGGTCTACCAGATTTCCTGGTTTCCCATCGGCGGCTACTGCAAGATGAAGGGTGAGCTCGTGCCCAGCGTCGCCGGGGGCACGGGCGCCGCTGGAGATTCTGCGGGTCCCATACAACGGGAGACGGGGTCCTTCCTGGCCGCCGGCCCGTGGCGGAGGATCGTCATTGCGGCTTTCGGACCCGTTTTCAACCTCGCATTCGCGCTCGTAGTTTTTGCCGTCATCTGGTGGGCCGGCTTTTCGGTGCCGTCACCCGACAACCGCGTGATTCTTGCAACCGACTACACGCTGGATTCCTTCGCGAAGCAGCTCCCGGCTGCGGCCGCGGGACTGAAGACGGGAGACCGCGTCACCGCCATCGACGGGGTTCCCGTTGACAAGTTCCAGGACATCCTCGAGATGGTTACCGTTGCGCCGGGAAGGGTTCTTCGCATGACAATCCAGCCGGCTGCTGCATCGGCGGGGGATCGCGGACACTGTCAATCACGCCTCAGCTGGACAAGAACACCGGCGCTGGCAGGATCGGGATCTACGCATGGGTTGATCCGGTTGTCGAAAAGGTTCTCCCGGGGAGCGCCGCGGCCATTGCGGGGCTGCGCCCGGGAGACAGGATCCTCGAGGCCGGAGATCGCCCGGTGCGCAACAGCATGGACCTGGAACAGGCGCTGGCGAATCGGCCCGCAAAGCTCCGCGTGACGTTCGACCGGGGGGGCGAGGCAGGTCCTGCAACCCTCGTCTTCAAATACGATGACAAGGGTGCCGCGAATCTCGGGCTTCAGTTCGCCCTCACCCTTTTCAGATCCCCGCGCCTGGGACCGCTGGGCGCCGTTGCAAGGAGCGTGGATGAAACCTGGAGCACGATAACTCTCACGGTGAAAGGCATTGGCCTCCTCTTCAAGGGGGTGAAGCTCCGCAATGCGGTGGCGGGTCCGCTGGGAATAACCTACGCAATCGGGTCTGCTGCAACCAGCGGTTTCGCGGTGGGAGTCGGAGAAGGATTCGTGCAGTTCTTTCGCCTGCTAGCGTTCCTGAGCGTAGTCCTGTTCCTCATGAACCTCCTGCCCATCCCGGCAATGGACGGGGGACAGATCATCCTATTCCTCGTCGAGGCAGGTCGAGGACGGGCAGTCAACGCCCGGCTGATCTGGCGGCTGCAGATCGTGGGATTTTCGCTCTTGGTCCTGGTGTTCGTTTTCTCCTCCATCAACGACGTCGGCCGATTCATAGGACGGTGAGGGAATGACGACGACTCCCCGGCACATCGCCTGCTTCTGTGAGACCACCTTCGACGCGGAGCTCCCGGCCAGCGCGGACATGTCGGGGGATCCGGAGATCGAGCAGCTCATCCTTGATGGCAGCTTCATGTCGGTCACCTGCCCGGGCTGCGGACGCCGGCTGAGCCCGGAGTACCCGTTCAGGCTCACCGGGGTCAAAGGCCTCGGCGAGATCTTCCTGGTGCCGGAAGCGGACCGGGGCGGGTACCTCCGCGGAAAGCTGGAGTATGACCCCGGGGCTCCGGCAAGAGTTGTCGTCGGTTTTCCCGAGCTGGCTGAGAAGGTGCTCATCGCCAGCCTCGGGCTGGACGACAGGGTCATCGAGATGATGAAGTACTACCTGCTGACCGGGTCAGCCTCGGAGGAATCCGGTGAACAGGAAAGGGATTTCGGAATTCTCTACCGCGGGAAGGATGCAGGGCGGCACGTCTTCAACATCGTCGGGATGAAGGCCGGTGAGATCGGCGTGACGCGACTTGCGGAAGAGTTGTATGCCCGGATCGCCGCCGATGTCGAAAAGCGCGTGCAGGAAGAACCATTCGTCGACTTCTGCGTTCCGCCGTGGGTGTCCCTGCGCAGGGTCACGGGAGCCGTGGGGTGAGTCGCCCGTTGGCGCTCGTCGCGTTGCTGGCCGCACTGTCCGGCACCCTGCTCGGCCCCTCGCCGGCGTTCGGCTCGGGTGGAGCAGAGAAGGCACGCGCCGTCATTGACAGCGGTCACGCGGGCTCGGTGCGATGGCTCGAGGTTGACGAGAAGCGGGGCCTCCTGTTCAGTGCAGGCGACGATGGCACGGTCCGCATCTGGGATCCTCTTGCCGGCAACCTCTTTCGCACCCTCCAGGTAACCCAGCTCTCCACGGTCAGGATAGCAGTCAACCCGTCCGCCCCGCAGCTCGCTGTCGTTGTGACGGATGGAAGCGTCAGCTCCCTGGCAGTCTGGGACTGGGAGAAGGAACGTCAGCTCTACCGCGTCCCGCTGAAAGAAGACCCGGCATTCCTGCGCTTCTCGGCACAGGGATCCTACATACTCTTCGGGGAGTCCTCCTGGCAGGGGCTGAAGATCATCCGGTCCGCGGACGGCAGCCCCATAGTGTTTCACCCGGAAGGGTTCGGCATCGTCGGCTTTGCCGAGTTGTCGCGCACTGAGAAGACGCTGATGACGTACCAGGTCTCGGGGAGGATCACCTACTGGGACATGGCCACGGGGAGCCAGACGCTTGACGTTCCCTCGGTTCCCTACCTCGCCGGAGTACGCATCTCGCGTGACAGAAGCTCGCTGCTGGGGTACACGGCTTCTGAGATCGTTCGCGTCGATGCGGTGAGCGGCGCCGTGCGAGGCCGCGCGCCGGTTGCCGGGGTAATATCGTTCGACGTGTCGCCCGGCGGGGATGAGCTGACGTGCATTGCAGGTCCGGGCAGGCAGGTCACCCGCTGGGCGCTGGGAGGAGATTCGTTCACGCCTTCCGCGGCGATACCCGTTCTTCCGCAGTCTCCCTCTCTGGTCGTCTACGGTGCGGATGCGCTTTACTTCGCCGGGACTTCCGGGGGTTTCTCCGCGGTGAACTCCCGCGGCGACGTCAGCCAGTTCGGGAACAACGTCGTTGCCGACATCACCGGGTTTGACGCAGGCCAGGGCAGGGTCGCTCTCGGCTCCCGCGACTGGGTACGGGTTTTCTCCAGCGAGTCACTCGACGGCTCCGCCCCGCTGACCTCGCTGCACACGATCCAGGCTCCGAACCCATTCGCCGATTCGGTTGGCCTGGCATTCCTGGGGCCGGGCAAGCTTCTGGCCTGGGGATCCGGCTCGAACCGGGGTACCCGCGATTGCAGCCCTCGACACATTGATGCAGGGACCGGCGGCCCAGGCATCGCCTTCTTTCGTGCGAGATTCCTACCCCCTTTCGAGGCCCGCTCAGTGATCTGCGGGCCGCTGCAGACGAGCTTGTCGGCGTGGAGACGGGCGGCACGGTGCGCATTGCAGAATCCGGTCACGGGAGCAACACGCTTTGAAACGCGAATTGCGGGTGCAGGAACCGCGGTCCGTGTCTCCGCGAAAGAAATCGTTGCGGGCCGAAATACGAGCTCGGGGCGTGAAGGTTCGCTGCTGAGGGTCAATGTCGGCACCGGCGAAACCGTGGCCATCCCGGGACGGAACATCTTCACGTACGCGCTGCTGCTGGATCCCGGCGCTTCCGGACGGGCACCGAGTCTCTATTCGGTGGGAATCGACTCCGCACGAGCGACAAATCTTTTGAAGCATGAGGGCCCCGGCTTCGAGAAGGAAACGCTCCTGGACAGCGTGGCGGAGGAGGACCTCGACGCGAGCCTTTCCCTTGACCCTGACCGGCATGTTCTCTACGCAACATTCGGCAGGGACCGCACGGTCGCGTGGGACGGGCAGGCCCTGCGATCTTTGGCAGTGGAGAACTCCGTGCCGCGTCGACTCGTGGCCAGGGGCCGGCTGGTCTTTTCACTGAACAAGGATTCAACGGTGACAGTGGCCGACGCACAGACAGGCGCCCGGCGGGCACAGATTGCGCTGTTCAACGATGGGGAATGGTGCGTCGCCTTCAGGGACGGGAGTTATGCCGCGTCAACCGGAGGGGACCTTCACGTCCGCGTGATCGTGGACGGCTCCCCGGTGAAGGCCACCGAGGACTACAGGCTGCACGTGGACACACGTTGAGATGCGGACCGGTATCGCAACCACTCGCGCGGTGCCGGCTAGTCGTGGGAGGGGTTTGCCTTAACCTTTACGATTGCCTGGCGCACCGCGCGACTGATCGACTGCGCATGCTGGGCATTGCTGCCGGACTGGGCGTACAAGTGGCCCATGAGTGAAACCCTGTAGGTCGGTTTTACGTTGTTCAGGGCAAAAGCGGCCATGTCCAGAACGCAGTCCTGGCAGGTGCACACATCCACGGCAGTCGCGAGCTGGGTCTCCATTTCCTGGAGGACCATGCGTTCGGCGTCGTTGACCAGGGTTTCGAAGTCGTACTTGTCCGTGATCGGCATGTCATCTCCCTGCGCGAATGATAGTGCACCTTGCCGCGCGATACCAGTGCAGGACGGCGCCCGGGAAGCCGGTTGTCAGGCGTTTCGTTCCAGTGGCTCGAACTTGGTATACCGTGAAAGAAACGAGAGCTGGATATCACCGACGGGCCCGTTGCGCTGCTTGGCAACGGATATCTCCCGCACTTCCGCCTTCAGGTCTTCCGTGTGAATGAAGATCACCACGTCGGCGTCCTGCTCGATGGATCCGGATTCGCGCAGATCGGCCAGACTTGGCTTCTTCCCCTCGGTTTCCCTGCGCACCTGGGAAAGGGCGATAACGGGCAGCCCCAGCTCCCGCGCCAGGGCCTTCAAGGAGCGGGAAATTTCGGCGATCTGCTCGTGGCGGGGGAGATCCCTGTTCTCAGAACCGATCAGCGTGATGTAGTCAACGAAAATGATCTTGACGTCCTGCTTGCTTTTCATCCGCCGCGCCTGTGCGCGCAGGTCAAGGAGCTTCAGGTCCGGTGAATCGCTGATGTACAAGGGCGCTTCGTACAGGCGGCCGCAGGCTTCGGTAATCCTGCTGAAATCCGCCGGGCTGAGCATGCCCGTGCGCATGCGTTGGGAATCCAGGCGGGCTTCCATGGAGAGGAGGCGCTGCATGATCGCCATGGCAGACATCTCCAGAGAAAAGAACCCCACAGGTATCTTCTGCCGGATGGCCATGTTCGCAGCGATCGTTAGCGCAAAAGCGGTCTTCCCCACGGAGGGGCGGGCGCCTATGACGATGAACTCGGAGCTTTGGAAGCCCATCGTGAGCTGGTCCAGCTCCTTGAAACCGCAGGGAATGCCGGTGTACTCGGTTTTTGAATGGTAATGACGTTCGATGGCCTCGAAGGTGAGCTTCACGATCTCCTTGGCGGGTGAATACGTGCCGGTCTGGTTCCTGTCCGAGATCTCGAAGATACGCCGCTCGGCGTCTTCCAGGATGACGCTGATCTCCGAGCCTTCGTCGTGCGCGTGAGAGATGATTTCCTGCGACACTCGCGCCAGTGTTCGGCGGATGCTGCTGGCCTGGACGATGCGAGCGTAGTACTCGACGTTGGCGCTGGTTGGAACTGCCGAGGTGAGCCGGGAGATATAGGCCCCGCCTCCGCACAGCTCCAGGGTGCCCCGGGCTCGCAGCTCGTCCGAGAGCGTGATCAGGTCAATGGACTGGCCGCGGTCGAACAACGCCAGAACGCCCTCGTAGATACGCTGGTGGGCGCCACGGTAGAAATCATCTGCGCGGAGGAGCGGGATGATCGTCGGCAGAGCCTCGGGATCGATAAGCACCGCCCCGAGGGTGGCGATCTCCGCGTCCTCATTGTGGGAAGGGATGGCGTCCCTGAGGTTGCCGCTGGACATGGCGCCGCTCACGCCTCGTTCCCCCCTTCGGGCCCGGTCACGGCCCGGGATGCACCGCTGCTATTCGTTTGCGGAAGGAACGGGCGGTTCTGCCGTGGCAGGCGCCTCGGCCGCCGGCGCGGATGCCGCGGGGGCAGGTTTTGCCTCTTCGGCCTTCCGCGCCCGCGGTGCCCGCTGCTTCGAGGTCGAGGAGGAGCCGGGCTGTGCCGCTCCTTCCACGATAAGCTTCACGGCGGCTTCTTCCTTGTCGTAGAGCCTGATCCGGATTTTGAAAGTCCCCACGCTGCGGATGGTGTGCTCGGGAATCTCTATCCTTTTCTTCTCGATCGTGAAGCCCCTCTTTTCCAGCTCGACGGCGACATTCGTGTTGTTGACCGAGCCAAAAAGCTTGCCGTTTTCACCGGCGGGGACGCTGAACCGGATCTCCTCCGCTTCCAGTCGCTCCTTCAGGCCGGCAGCCTCCAGTCGCTTCTCCGACTTTCTTTTGTCTATGGATACCCGCTTGTGCTCAAGGGCCGCGAGAAACGCCCGCGTGTGGGGCACTGCCAGCTTCTTGGGCAGCAGAAAATTGCGGGCGTACCCGTTGGCAACGTCCTTGATGTCGCCCTCTTCTCCAAGGCCGATCACGTCCTGATTCAAGATTACCTTCATCTGATGTCGCTCCTTTCGTTAAAAAATCCGCCGAGTACGTCGGTGCCCTAAATCCGCCGAGTACGTCGGTGCCCTGAAATCCGCCGAGTACGTCGGCGCCCTATTCTGTCGGCGCCGCCTCACGAGGAATGCGGTACCGGATCCAATTTTCAGAAATCCCGAGGACCGGGACGGCAAGGACAATAAAAAGCCCAGCGCCGGGTGAAGCAGCCAGGACAACCAGCCCCACGACGAACAGGAGCCAGAACAGGCGCGGAACCCGGTACTTCTCGAAGAGGAAAAGCACTATTGCCATGCCCTGCAGACCGAAGATGAACAGAAGGACCAGGCCGATGTTCCACGCGGCATATGCCCAGTATGAAATGCCGAAGAACAGGTCCGCAAGCACGAGGGCTCCCGAGATAATGAGAGGCCACAGCCAGCCGCTTTCCAACCTGAACCGGGAGAGTCGAAACCCGGGGGCAGCGCCCAGCAAGGCGCGCGCCCGGTGTGCAGCCGCCTGGCCCGCCCACCAGGAGAAGGCAAGCAGCACCGCGCAATCCGCGAGCAGGCTCCGCAGGAGGTACGCTTCCGCAAGGCGCCGCAGTCGGTCCGGCTGGAGCATCTGCAAGAAGAATGCGGCAGCTCCGCTGTCGGCGGCCGGGGCAACCACTCCTGCGAGGGTCTTTGAGACTTCCGCGAACAGGAGATTCATCGACTGTTGGAATGCGGGCATCCCCGAAAGCCAGGCCGCCGCGGGGAGCGTCACGGCGCCTGCAAACCCGGTTGCCGCAAGCAGCATAACCAGGGTCCGCGGCCTCCGATGGAGGGGGAGGTTCACCACGATCATGCCAAGCAGAAGAACGCCCGCAAGGCCGATCTCGATTGTGCTCATGATGTCAGGCAGGTCGTGGCTCGGTGAGGCGATCGCCGGCCAGAGCCGGATGAGGACGAAAACCGTGAAGAACGCTACCGCCGCCAAAGCAAGGCTGCCAATGCCGCGGCGCGAGGCGACGATCTGCAGCGGCACGAGGAACAGCACGAACCCTACCCCGGTGTGATACAGCAGGAGCGAAGAGAGCGTGAACAGGAGTATCTCGAAGTAATGTCCGCGCCAGGATTTCTGGTACATTGCACCGCCTCAGGCGTGAGCGCCGTGCCGAGCCCCTTGTGGGGACACGGCACGGATCGTGCCCTACCTCGAAACGTACGGGAGCAGGGCCAGGCTGCGCGCCCGCTTGATGGCGGTGGCGAGCTCTCTCTGGTGCTTCGCGCACGTCCCCGTGATCCGTCGCGGCATGATCTTGCCCCGCTCCGACGTGAAGCGCTTCAGCGCGCCCGCATCCTTCCAGTCAATGGTTGCCTTTTTGATGCAGAATTTGCAGACCTTCCTCTTAAAGAAGGTCTTGTGCCGGCCGCGGCCCTGGTATCCTCCGCGCTCGCCGCCCCTGTCACCGCGATCCGAGCCGAAGCCGCCTTCTCTTCGGTAGCCGCCGCCGCCTTCGCGCCGGAACCCGCCCGGTCCGCGGTCACCCTGCGGGCGGTCACCCTGGGGCCGTCACCCTGCGGCCGGTCACCCTGGGGCCGGTCACCCTGCGGCCGGTCACCCTGGGGCCGGTCGCCCTGCGGCCGATCCATGCCGGCGGGGCCCCTTCAGGGGCGCGGGGCGTGGGTGCCTGCGAGTTCTGATTATCTGACATAGTCTGTTTCCTCTCTTGTGGTGGTCTGAATCACAACCGCATGACTGCGGGGTTCAGAACGGAATGTCATCTTCGAAATTGTCCGGCGCGGCTTGACCGCCCTCGGGGAACTCGGCTCCGCCCGAGGGAGCGCCCGCGCCGCCGGACCTGCTTTCTGCCGGGGCGCCCTGTCCCTGCCGTCCACCGCTCGCCGCTGCCGAGGAGCATCACATTGGTGGCGAAGATCTCCACCTTGCTGCGTGCCTGGCCGTCCTGCTCCCAGCGGTTCTGCCGGAGCTGGCCTTCGATGCCCACCTGCTTTCCCTTGACGAGGTACTGGTTCAGCGACTCTGCCGTCTTGCCCCACAGCACGATGTCGAAGAAGTGCGCCTCGTCAACCCACTGATCGTCCTTCTTGCGGCGCTGGTTGATGGCGAGCCCGAACTTGCTCACCGCGGAGCCGTTGTTGGTGTACTTCAGCTCCGCGTTTCGTGTCAGCCTGCCGACGAGGACGACGTGGTTGATGTCTGCCATGGTGCCCTCCGAGGAGAACTAGTTGTCCTGGCGGACGAAGAGGTACTTCAGTATCTCGGGTCTGAGCTTCAGCGCCTTGTTGAGTGCCTTGAGCGGCTCGGGCGGGCTCTCGATGACGTAGAGGACGTAGCGTCCCCTGTCGTTCTTGCGGACCGGGTAGGCCAGGAGCCTGTCCCCCATGTCCTCTTCCTTCTTGATCGTGATGCCGGCGCCCTCGAATTCCTTCTTCAGGAATTCCCGCCCAGCCAGGTGCTGGGACTCGTCGCTGGCGAAGATCACGACTGCCTCGTAGGTCTTCATCCTGTGTTTCCTCCCTTTGGACGAACGACTCGCGTCGATGCGCGAGTAAAGAGGTAAAAGCCAACATAACGGCGGGGGCGGGGTCTGTCAAGTGACCGGGGACAAACGCCGATCATCGCAATGAGCGAAATGACCCGAAGAATAAACTACGAGGACGACATCTTCACCGTCGCGCTGCAGGTCCGCTGCCTGCAGGACGCCCTGAAGCTCGAGGTGGACCCCGATCTCTTTGCCGAGCGGATCTCCGGGGACATCGGCGTGGATCGACTCGATCACCGGCAATCTCTACCGAAGCCTGCGGGAGAGCTCGCTGTACGTCAAGCGCCAGGAGCACCTGAAAGAGCTTGCGAAGCTGAAGCGCTACTTCTCCGAGGCGCTCGATGCTGTGCTGGGCCGGAAGGCACCCCTCTCCGAGGCGCTCCTGGAAAAGCTGCCCGGCCTGCGAGGCATCCGGGATGCACACGCGCGCGACATCGCCGACATCAAGCTTCTGCTCGAAGGCAAGGGTTCACCTGAAGAAGAGCACATCGTCTCCGCTGAAGAGCTGAAGTTCCTCATGACCTCGGACGACGAGGAAACCTGAGCCCCCGAGCGGAAAGCTCACCGGCGAGGAGCGGCGCCATTCAGCAGAGTTCCCCGTGACAGCCCTCGCCGAGGACTTGACCATCGTGCCGCATCCCCGGTACTGTACAGCCTGCATCTCGTGGCGCGCCGTGAAAGGGCTTTGCGGCGTCATGTGCGCGCGCGCGCAAGTGGACAGATAGTGACAGGGGTGGAATTGTATGTACGCTCTCGTTGACATTCTGGGCAAACAGTACAAGGTGGAACAGGGCGCCGTCCTGAAAGTGGATCACCTGGCCAAGGACGCGGGGGAGACGGTGGAGTTCGCCTCCGTGCTCATGGTGTCTGACGGCGGATCGACCCGCATCGGCAGTCCCTACGTTCCCGGCGTCTCCGTCAGGGCAGTCGTCGAGGGCGAGGGGCGCGGCCGAAAGCTCGTTTTCGGCAAGTTCAAGAAAAAGAAGAATTACCGCCGCAGGTTCGGACACCGGCAGCAGTACTCCACCATAAAGGTAGAGGGATTCAACGGGCTCAGCTGAAACTCCCGTCCTGCACATCCGCATCGTCCTGTCCCCCGGGGACACCTGCGGGGATTCGACGCCAGCGGCCATGCCGGCGCGCCGAGGGCGGGGCGGAACATCGCCTGTGCGGCGGCGACCTCGCTGCTGCGGACGGCGGGGAAGCTGTGCGCCGAGCGCGCCCTCGTGAAAGCGGGCGGCGCAGAGGCGCCGGGGCGAGATGAAGCTCCTGCTTGCCGCCGGGGGCGGAGAGCGGACGACGGCTGGCTTGGGGGAATGACCGATTTCCTCCTGCGGGGATTGAAAGATCTCGCGCAGGAGTTCCCGCGCGAAATCGTCGTGCGGACGGAAACGACGGAGGTCTGACATGGGACGCAAAAAGGGCGGCACGGCGAAGAACGGCCGCGATTCGCAGTCGAAAAGGTTGGGAATCAAGCGGTACGCGGGTGAGCTCGTCACCGCCGGGACGATCATCGTCCGCCAGAGGGGCACGAAGTTCCACCCGGGCGACAGTGTCGGCCGCGGCCGCGACGACACGCTTTTCGCGATGATCGACGGGCATGTCGTGTACCAGACCCGCAGGGGAAGGAACTACGTCGCGATTCAGCCCGCCACGAACTGAGACCGCGTGAACGGCTTCGTGGATGAGACTGCGATCGTCGTCTCGTCCGGCAGCGGCGGTGACGGGGCCGTGTCCTTTCGAAGGGAGAAATACGTGCCGCGGGGCGGTCCCGACGGCGGCGACGGCGGGAAGGGCGGTGACGTCGTTTTCGTCGTGAGATCGAACCTGAAGACCCTCTCCCATCTCAAGATGAAAAGACATTTCAAGGCCGGGGACGGCGGCCGCGGGCATGGGCCAGCGGATGCATGGGAAGGACGGGGCGGACGTCGTCGTTCCCGTCCCGCCGGGCACCGTCCTGCGTGACCGCGAGACCGGGCGCGTCGGTCGTCGACCTGACGCAGGACGGCGAAACCTTCGTCTATCTTCGCGGCGGCAGGGGCGGCAAGGGCAACTCGCACTACGCCACCTCGATCAACCAGGCGCCGCGCTACGCCCAGAAGGGCATCGAGGGCGTGACGCGCGAGCTGAGGGCGGAGCTGCACCTCATCGCCGACATCGGTCTCGTCGGCATGCCCAACGCGGGCAAGTCGACGCTCCTCTCCGTTCTCACCAACGCGCATCCCCTCATCGGCGACTACCCTTTCACGACGCGGACGCCGAACCTCGGGCTCCTGCGGCTGCCGGAGCGGGACGTCATCCTCGCCGATATCCCCGGCATCATCGAGGGCGCGTCGCAGGGTCGCGGGCTGGGCCTGAAGTTCCTCCGTCACATCGAGCGCTGCGCGGCGCTGCTTTTCCTCGTTGACCTTTCACTCGCGGACTGCCCCGGCACCAGTGAAGCTGCTCGCAGGCGGAGCTGGCCACTTACTCGGAGGCCGCTCGCTTCCCGGCCGAGGCTCGTCGTGGGCACCAAGAGCGAGCTGCCGGACTCCACCGTCGGGCATGCCGCCCTGGTGGAAGCCTGTCCCGCCGGGCGGTTTCGTCGGCGGTTTCCTCTTTCTCGCGGGAGGGACTTGCCGCGACCTGGTCGTGCACGCCAATCCGCGACGCTCGTCGGAGCGGTTGCCGCGAAGGCGGATCGCAGCAGCGGCCGGTCGGCGCACTGCCCTCGCGGGGGACGAGAATGAAGGCGGTGGTGCTGGGCGGCACCTTCAACCCGGTCCATTTCGGCCACCTTTTTGTCGCCGAGGAAGTGCGGGCAGCGCTCGGGTACGAGGCGGCGATCTTCGTGCCCGCCAACCAGCCCGTACACAAGAATCCCGCACCCGTGCTGGACCCCGCCCACCGCCTGGACATGCTCCGACTTGCCATATCGGGCAATGAGCGCTTCATCGTGGACACGGGAGAGATCGAGCGCGGCGGACCGTCCTATTCCATTGAAACGGTGTCCAGCCTCATTCCCCGGCACGGCATCGAGGGACGGCCGGGTTTCCTCATTGGCGATGACCTCGTGGCCGGATTTCCCGTCGTGGAAGAACGTGGATGAGCTCGTGAAAATCGTGGATCTCATCGTGGCGCGGCGGACCCTGGAAGACGTCGCCGGCCTGATGTATCCCCACAGGGTCGTCACCAACACGGTGCTTCCGATCTCCTCTTCGGAAATCCGCCGCAGGATCCGCGAGGGCCGGCCGGCGCGCTATCTTCTTCCCGGATGCCGTGCTTGAGTATATCAGGGACAATAACCTCTATGGATGACAGGAACGTCTGGAGATCGAGGGCCGCCGCCCTGGCCGAAGCGAGTCTCTCCCGCCCGCGGCTGATCCATTCCCGGGAAGTCGCCCGACTGGCCAGCGAGCTGTGCGACCGCTTCCACGCCGACGAGGAGAAGGGGTATATCGCCGGCATTTCGCACGACCTTGCGCGCGAGCTGGACGTCTCCGAGATGCTCCTCCTTGCGGAGAAGGACGGACTGCCCCTCCGTGACTGGGAGAAGTCCAACCCCCTGCTCCTGCACGGGCGGGCCGCCGCCGCGATTCTCACGAAGCACACGGGATACGCGGACGCTGAGACGCTGCAGGCCATCCGTGATCACGTCACCGGACGCGGCTGCCATGGGCCCGATCTCGAAGATCGTTTTCGCCGCGGATTTCCTGGAGCCGACGCGGGAGTTCGTCTCCCCGGAGTTCCGCCGGCGGACCCTCGGGCTGAGCCTCGACGAGATGGTGCTTGCCGTCCTGGATCGCAAGATCCATTTCGTCGAAGGCTGCGTCGAAAGAGGTCGCCGCCGACTCACATAGCCCTTCACGAGGAGCTGACGAGCCATGCTTGAAAGAAGGAGCCGGAGGACCGACAGGAGCATCATGCTCCTGGTCCTCATCCTGGTCATCATCGTCGGCACCGGCGTGTATGCCGTTCTGCAGCTGCGCGTGGACCAGATCACGGACTCGCTGAAGAAGAAGCAGCCTCTGAACACGCTGTTCATCTTCTCCGACGGCGAAAAGGCCCTGTTCTTCGAGGTCTTCTTCTATAACCCGGAGACGAGAAAGGGATCAATCTTCTACGTTCCTGCCGAACCTCGGGAGCGTCATCGCGACGATCAACCGCGTGGAGGGCATCGATGTCCTGTACCGCCGCACGAACGTCGCTCCCCCTGAAAGCAAGGTGGAAGACCTTCTCGGCGTGCCCATTCACGGCGTCATTGACATCGGGTTCGAAGAGGCAGGACGCCTGGTAGACCTGATGGGCGGGATCGACGTCTTCATCCCCAATCCCGTCAACCTCACGCTGCAGGGCCACCGGATCCTTCTGCCTTCCGGCAGCGTCTCCCTGGACGGGGACAAGGCGCAGGGATTTCATCAGCTACCAGGATCCCCTGGAGACCGACGCGGAGGCCATCGGCCGCCGGCAGAAGTTCCTCCAGGCCTTCCTGAAGGGGCTGGGGGAGAACGAGGCATTCCTCCTGCAGCGGGGACCGTTCCAGCATGCTGCGCTCCCTGCTTCGAACCGACCTGCCGGGGAGGGCCCTGTCCTCCCTCGTGGCCGAGATGGGCCGTTTCGATTCCGAGCGCATGGTGCTGCAGCGTGTGCTGGGGACCACTCGCTCAGTGGACTCCCGCGACCTTCTCTTCCCCACCAGGACGGGGAGCTGCTGAAGCAGGCCGTGAAGCAGGCCATGGCGGCAAACGCGTCCAACGAGTTTGTTCCACCGGATGCGCTTACCATCACCGTGGAGGTTCTCAACGGCACGAAGGCCGCGGGGATGGCGAATCGTGCCCGTGATCTTTTCCAGAGCTACGACCTGGAGGTCATGGCGCCGAACAACGCAGACAACGACCAGTACCTCAACACCGTCGTGCTGGACCGCAAGGGAAACATGGACAACGCAAAGAAGGTGGCCGATATCATCCATTGCACACGCATATTCTCGAAGCCGGATCCGCAGATGGACCAGGCGGTGGACGTCACGGTGATCCTGGGCAAGGATTTCGATGGCAGATACGTCAAGTAGCCGGGATGCGGCTCTCGCAGGCCGCGCGGCTGATCGCCGATCACAAGGGCGAAGACACGGTTGTGCTGGACATCAGCGAGGTGTCCGGCTTTGCCGACTTCTTCATCATCTCCACGGCGCGCAGCAGCGCCCACCTGGCCGGCCTGCAGCGGGAGCTTTCCGTCTTCCTGAAGGAGCAGGGGATTCGTCCGCTCAACGGCGGGCACAAGGGGCGGGCGGAAACCGGATGGCTTCTCCTGGACTGCGGCGACTTTCGTCATTCACTTGATGGAAAAAGAACAGCGGGATTTCTATGACCTCGAACGGCTGTGGTTCAAGGCCGAGCGGGTTGGTTACTGGTCGAAGTCCTCGTAGTCAAGATCCTCGTCGACGTCGAAGTCGTCTTCGTCGAGGTAGTCCTCCTCGTCGAACTCTTCTTCCTCTTCTTCGTCGACGTCTTCCTCCTCCTCTTCCTCTTCTTCCTCCTCCTCTTCTTCTTCCTCTTCGAAATCCTCGTCCATGTCGTCGTCGAACTCTTCTTCCTCTTCGCTTATCTCTTCTTCGTCGTAGTCTTCCTCGAGGTCATCCTCGTAGTCGTCGAAATCGTCGTCGAGATCCTCCTGGTTCTCGCCGCCGTCCGAGCTCTCATCGTCGCCCTTTCCCTTGCCCTTCCCGGGCGAGAAAGAGCGCGTGGGATTCGGTTCTTTTTCACTGTTTTCGTTGATTTCCAGCATTGTTCAACCTGCCTCAGCTCAAGAAGTATGAAACCAAGCTGAATCTACGTCCAGAATTTGCGGCTTGTCAACTAGTTTTTGAAGCAGATGGCATCATGCGGGCCTGCTGATGCCAAGGAAAACCGTCAGCCGTCCAGCAAGGCCCGCGGATGGTCTGCCGGGATGACTGGCAAGGTCCCGGACGAGGCTCTGCAGCCGAGGTGCCGCGATCACCGTGGGAGGTGTGATGTCACAATGCAGGTCCATGCCGGCAAGGAGCGTGATGGCCCGCCTGGCGATCTGGTTGGAGATCTCTCCGATGGCGGCCATTTCCATTTCGCTCAGGCGGTCGTTTGCGATGGGAAGCCGCACGGCGCCGCTCATTGCTTTGAGGATACCCGCGGCGCCGGCAGTGTCGGTACGAAGCATGAGGATGCCCCTCACGTCCTTCGTCAGCCCCACGCTCGTGATGACTTGCGACACCGGTTCCGAAGGCGTCGCCGGGCTCGCCGACGTCGACGGTGATGTCGGTTTCCTGGAAGACCTGTCGGACGGCCTCGACGAAGACCCCGAGGATCTGCTGCTGCACGGGAGGAGTACAGGGGCGCCATTTCGCGCGGGTCAAATCCGGGCTCCCAGGCGCGCTCCCGCACTTTCCCTGTCTACGCCCCCTCTTGCGACGATCTCCGCCGTCTGCTATTATTGCTTGCTGCGGATTCGCCAATGGGAGGACACCCATGGAGATCACGGACATTCGCATCAAGAGGGTCGAATCTGACAACAAGCTGAAGGCGTATGTCACAATAACCTTCGACAACTGCTTTGTTGTCCACAACCTCAAGATCATCATGGGCCAGTTCGGCCGGTTCGTGGCGATGCCCAGCAGGAAAACGCGGGACGGCGAGTTCAAGGACATCGCCCACCCGATCAATTCGGATTTCCGCAGGAGGATCCAGGCCCGCATTCTTGAGGAGTTTGACAAAGGTGCGGGAGAAATGCATATTTCGGGCCAGGACGACGAGGACTATCCGCAGGCCAGCGACATGGAGGACGGCGTATCGGAAGAAATGCCCCCGTCGACCTGACGTTTCGCACGCGCGCAGGGGATCGCTGGCGCGCCCTCTTTGGGACGTCGGCAAGCGGTAAGCCACCGGATTTTGGTTCCGGCATTTCGCAGGTTCGAATCCTGCCGTCCCAGAAGATCATGAGTTCACACGAAGGAGCCTTTCAATGGAAGCAAAGAAGCTGAATGTCGAGATGCGGCAGGGGGACGGCAAGGGCCCCGCGGGCCGGCTGCGCAGCAGCGGCAAGATTCCCGCCGTCATCTACGGACACACCACGCCGACTTCGATCACGTGGACGCCCGGGAGTTCCGCAACGCATTCCGGCGGATAACGGAAAACACGATTGTCGAGCTGCACATGAGCAGCGGGGTCCACGAGGTCCTCGTCAAGGACTACCAGAAGGACAACCTCACCGGCCAGATCCTCCACGTCGACTTCTACGAGTTCGAGAAGGGCAAGGCGCTTCGCACGCGCGTTCCCATCCGGCTCCTCGGAAACCCGATCGGCGTCAAGGAAGGCGGCATCCTGGAGAGCCTCCTGCACCAGCTTGACGTGGAGTGTCTCCCCAAGGACCTCCCTGAAGAGATCACGCTGGACATCAACGAGCTGGGCCTGGACCGCGCGCTGCACGTGGCTGACCTCGTCCTGCCGCCCGGGAGTGAAGTCCCTGCAGTCGACCGATCAGGTCGTCTGCCTTGTTGCCCACCGCAAGGCCGAGGAAGAGGTTGCTCCCGCCGCCGTGGAAGGAGAGGTTCCTGCCGAGGGCGAGGAAGCTGCCGCGGAAGGCGCCGAAAAGACGGAAGGGACCGAGGAAAAAGAGGAGTAGTTCCTGGCCCTCGTTGTTGTCGGGCTTGGAAATCCGGGCGGCCGCTACGCGGGCACCCGGCACAACCTCGGGTTCATGGTCGTGGACGCCCTGGCTTCGCGCCTCGGCGTCCAGTTCAAGAAGAAACTCTTCCATTCATATTTCCTCGGGAAAGCAGCGCATGCGGGTGTCCCGTTCTACCTCGTGAAGCCGCTCACCTTCATGAACGAGTCGGGAAGGGCCGTGCGCGAAGCCCTTCGGGAAACCGGCGGCGACCCGTCACAGCTCCTCGTGGTCTGCGATTCCCTGGACCTTTCGCCGGGGAACCTCCGCTTCAAGCTCAAAGGGTCATCCGCCGGCCAGAAGGGGCTGGAGTCGGTTATCCAGGCAATCGGCAGCCAGGACTTCATGCGGCTCACCCTTGGCATCGGGCGGCCCGACCGCAAGGGAAAGGTGGTTGGTCACGTCCTGAGCGCTCCCAGCCCGCGCTGAGGAAGAGCTTCTCGGCAGCGCCGTCGAGCGCGGCGCGCAGGCCGTGCTGACGCTGGTTGCCCAGGGGCCCCAGAGAGTCATGAACGAGGTGAACAGGAAAGAGCCGCCGTCCCCGGCCGTGCCGTCTACGTGATGGGCAGCCTGGAGGAGTCGGTTCGGCAGGGCCCTGGCAGCCGCAGGGATCGGGCAGAGGCGAGGTGATTCTCGCCGCGGTCTCCGGCGGTCCGGACTCCACCGCGCTCCTGCGCGCGCTGGCAGCGCTTCGCCCGCGGACGGGGATTGTCCTTTGCGCCTGCGTCGTGGACCACGGAATCCGCTCTGCCGACGCTCATCGCTGCCGATCTCGATTTCATCCGCCGCCTCTGCGCAGGTCTGGGCGTCCCGCTGGTTGAAAAACATGTTCCGCCCGGGGAGTGCGCAAAAACGCGCGCGTGCATCGAAGCGTAGTCTCGAGGAAGCGGCGCGGGATCTGCGGCATTCCCTGCTGCGTGACGCAGCACGAGAGGGCGGCGCCGCGCTCATCGCGATGGGACATACGCAGGACGACGTTGTCGAAACCCTGCTGATGCGGGCAATCCAGGGGTCCGACGTCCATGGCCTGCGCGGGATCCCGGCGCGGAGAGGCCCGTTCCTCAGGCCGCTGCTCGCCTGTTCCCGCGCGCAGGTCCTGGCCTACCTCGACTCCCTGGGCCAGCCCTGGAGCGAGGACCTTTCAAATCACGACACGCGCTTCCTGCGCAACAGGGTGCGCCACCGGCTGCTCCCGATCCTCGACGCCGAGTTCCCTGGTTTCCGCACGGGCCTCCTGGCTCTCTCCAGAAAGCTTTCACTCGTCAGCGACCTCGTCCGCGCCCAGGGCGCAGGGCTGCACTGGACGGAATCCGGGGGCGGATACACCATTGACGCCAGCGAGTTCGCAGCGGCGCTGCCTGCCGTCCGGGCCTGGTCCCTGCTGAAGCTGTACGACCGCATTCTCCCCGAAGGGCGCCTCGCGCAGGCTCCCGTGGCGATTCCTTTCTCCCGTCATCCGCGGAGGGACCCTTCCCGCGGAGGGCACGATCCTCAGGGGACACGGCGCGCAGCTCTGCCGCCCGGGCCGGAAGGCTTGCCTGGGGCCCTGTTCTTGCCACCGGATACAAAAAGGGATACTTTATAATCGTCTCCGAAGCCCGTACTGCGGAGATTCGGGAGGCGGGTGTTCAATGTCTCTTGTGGCCCGCGGGACCGGATTGCGGCAGCGTGGGCAGGGGAGGGATTGTCATTCTTGCAGGAATGGTGCGGCCGCCGATCGTTCTCAGGTCAAAAAGAAAAGGCGACTTCATTCGGCTCGCGGGCGGCGCGAAGTCTGTGAAAGATCTCCTGATCGGGATGAAAGTCCCCGAGTGGGAAAGGGACCGGATTCCGATACTCACTGATAGAAGCGGCGTGCTGGCGGTCCTGGGCGGCGCGCTGGGGTATCGCACCCGGGCTCGGGCGGGCGTCCTCGCGGGAGACCGCGCAGGCGTGGAACGCATGGTCATCGACGTGGAAATCAGCATGGAAGAGGGACGTGAGCAACAACGATAATGGCGACAACAAGGGACCGGATCCCCGGATCCCGCGGTTCAACTTCAACAACCGGATAGCACTCATCTCGCTGCTCATCCTGGTCTCCTTCTTTGTCTTTTTTTTCGTGTACAACGACCGCTCGGGGACCTCTGAGCTTCCGTACTCGACGTTCCAGACCTACCTCGATGAGGGACAGATAGACCAGGTCAAGATCGTCGACCAATATGAGATTCAGGGAACCTTCAAGGCGAAATCCGGCGACGTGAGCTTCTTCAAGACAACCATTCCGTATCCCGATCCCGACCTCATGAAGGCCCTCAAGGAAAAGGGCGTGAAGGTGTCGGGGGGCGCGAAGGCGGTTTCTCCGCTTGTGGTGCTCATCCAGTTCCTCCCGTGGGTCATCGGATTCTTCTTCATCTGGTTCATGTTCCGCCAGGTGCAGGGAAACGGCAACAAGGCGTTCTCCTTCGGGAAGAGCAGGGCGAAGCGCTACGCCGGACTCCAGCAAGCGGATAACGTTCGTTGACGTGGCCGGCCAGGACGAAGCAAAGTACGAGCTGCAGGAAGTGGTCGAGTTTCTCAAGAGCCCGCAGAAGTTCTCCCGTCTCGGCGCCAAGATTCCCAAGGGCGTACTCCTGGTGGGCATGCCGGGGACGGGGAAGACCCTCCTTGCAAAGGCCATCGCGGGAGAAGCGAACGTCGCTTTCTTCCATATGTCAGGCTCGGATTTCGTAGAGATGTTCGTCGGAGTCGGGGCCAGCCGCGTGCGCGACCTCTTCGAGCAGGGACGGCGTCATGCGCCCTGCATCCTTTTCATCGACGAGCTGGACGCCGTGGGACGCACCCGGGGGCCGGGTACGGCGGGGGCCATGACGAGCGCGAGCAGACACTCAACCAGATGCTCGTGGAAATGGACGGCTTCGACACCAAGGACGGCGTGATCATTCTCGCCGCCACGAACCGCCCCGACGTCCTCGATCCAGCCCTTCTCAGGCCGGGACGATTCGACCGGCAGGTCGTGGTCGACATGCCTGACGTCAGGGAACGCGAGCTGATCCTCCGCCTTCACGCCAAGAAGCTGCCTCTCGCGGAAAACGTGGACCTCGGGCGGCTTGCCAAGGCTACGCCGGGGTCCTCGGGCGCTGACCTTGCCAATCTCGTGAACGAGGCTGCGCTGTTTGCCGGCCGAACCAGCAAGGACCGCGTGGACATGAATGACTTCGAGGAGGCGCGGGACAAGACGCTGATGGGCGTTGCCCGCAAGAGCAAGATCATCCCGCCGCGGGAGAAGCAGATGGTGGCCTTCCATGAAGCCGGCCACGGGCTGCTCCACTATTTCCTGAAGAACGCGGATCCGCTGCACAAGATCACCATCATCCCGCATGGGCGGGCACTCGGCGTAGCTTTTTCGCTGCCGGAGGACGACTCCTATTCCCGGAACAAGGGCTGGCTGCTGGACCGGATCACCATCGCCATGGGTGGATATGCCGCAGAGAAGATCATGCTGAATGAGACAACCACCGGCGCGCAGAACGATCTCGAGCAGGCAACCGACCTCGCCCGGAGGATGGTCTGCGAGTGGGGAATGAGCGAAGTGCTGGGACCCATCGCCTATGGCCAGAAGGATGAGCCCATCTTCCTCGGCAAGGAGATAGCGCGCCACAAGGACTACTCGGAAGACACCGCCCGTGCGATCGATGAAGAGATCAAGAAGATCGTCGAAACCTCGCTGCAGGAGGCCAACCGGATTCTCGTGGAGCAGAAGGCAAAGCTGAAGCTCCTCGCGGAAACCCTCCTGGTGAAGGAGAACATGGACGACGACCAGATTCGCGAGCTGCTGGGGATGCCAGCGCGCAAGCAGGGAGAGTTCGAGCCTTCAACCGCTGCGGCAGCAGCGCTTTCAACGGAAGGCGGGCAGTAGGCCCGCGCGTGGAGCGCGCGCAATGAAAAGCTTCTGCACATCCGCAGCAGTTTTCCTGGTGCTGGCAATCGCGGCCGCGTGTCCGCTTGCCGGCCAGGCAGCGGATGCCGTCGCGGCGTCCCAGGCGCAGGCGGATGCGTTTCTCTCGCAGGCCGAATCCCTCCTTGCATCCGGGGACACAGCCCGAGCAGCTTCAATGGCCGCCTCCGCTCTGGAGCTTGCTCCCCGGTACTCGGAGGCGCTGTACTTGTCCGCGCGGATTGAAGGGGCAAGCCGGCCCTCTACCCGCGCGGCGATGGACCACCTTCGGGCGGCCCTAGACAGCGGAACATGGAGCAGGACGGACCCGCTTGCCGCGGAGCAGCTTCTGACACGTCTCCTGATCCGCACCGGGCAGCTGTCCGAGGCTCGAAAGTCCGCGGAAAGGCTCGCATCGGTCCGATCCGAGGATCCTGAAAACTTCATTCTCCTTGTCCGCGCTTATGACCGCGCAGGCGCCCCCGCCGCGCAGGCCGACGCCGCCGATGGGCTGAGACGGTTCCCGCAGAACGATGAGCTGCGGCTGCTGGGCGCGCGCCTTTTGCAACAACAGGGTCGAAACGCCGAGGCTGCGGCGCTGGTCCGCACCGGCCTGCTTTTGCACGCGGCAAGTCCGGGTCTGCTCCTTGCATCGGCCGGGCTTGAAATCGACCGGGAACGAAAGATCGCGGAGATCAACCAGTACCTTGCAGCGGGCGGCGCTGACCCTCTCTCCGCGGTCCTCGGCATGGAAGCGGTTCCCGTCGGCCAGCGGAAAAAATACCTCGATCTTTTCATTTCCCTTGCAGGCCTTTCCCGCCAGGACCTCGTGGCCCGGGCCGTCGACGCGCTCAAAGGCAGCGCGGATCTCACGGCCCGGCTCCGAGACGAGATGTCCCGTTACACGGGCAACCGCGATCTCGATGAGGATTCTGACGGCGCGTGGGAAGATAGATGGACATTCGAGAACGGCAACATCGTCCGCTGGGTCCGTGAGCCAGCGCAGGACGGGGTTGCCCAGTACACGGCCCAGTTCCATAACGGGCTTCCGGTGTCCCTCGAGATCAGGGATTCGGCAGGAAGCGTGACGCGGCTCACGTACAGCCGCTACCCGTCCATAGAGAAGGCCGAGCTGCCGGGTGAGGGGACCTTCAGCCTCGTGCCCTACACGATCCAGTGCGCCTTCCTGCGTCCGGGTTTCATTGATAACCGCCCGGGCACGGCGCCGCGGATCGCGTCCCGTTTCACCGTGCCTGCGGCAGACCTGCTGCGCAGGGGCGCCTTCCAGCTCGTGCAATACGCGGCAGATGGAGTCACCGTGATCCGCCGGATAGATCTTGCCGGAGGGCAGCGCGTCTTCATGGCGGAGTCCTCGGCGGGCGACGGCATCCTGGATCATCGCGTGTGGTATTCTCACGGACAGCCCCAGAGGGGAAGGAGGTCCCTCCTTCCCGATGGCGCCTTCCAGGTAGCCGAGATCTGGAAGGACGGGCGCCTTGCCTCGGAAGCGATAGACACCAATGGGGACGGCGTTCCAGAGTACCGCGAATCCTACGTACCCGTTCTCATCAAATCCTGGGATTTCAATGAGGATGGGAAGGACGACAGCAGGGAATACGCGCTGCCCGATGGCCGCCGCGTTCGCGAGTTGTCAACGAAGCTGAACGGAGTCTTTGACGTGAGCATCGTCTCCCAGGGCACGAGGATCGTCAGCGTCTCAAGGAGCGGAGGTCAGCTGCCGGTCGAGCCCGATGCCTCCCGGGGCGTGACGTGGATCGGCCGTCCCGCGCCTGCTGCGGGGAAGCCCGACCTGGGGACGCCGGACGGAATCCAGGTTATTGCCGGCAGCACATATTTCGTTTTCCGCTTTGCGGATGTCGTGTACGCGGAGGCATTGCAGGAATGAAAATAGCGCGCACAGGAGCCGTTCTCATGCTCGTTCTGCTGGCAGGCTGTGCCGGCGTTCCCCGGCCCGTTGCCCCCGTTCAACCGCTTCCGCAGGCTCGTGCGGATGATCTTCGCGCAATGATTTCCGCGGGGTCGTTCCTCCAGGCACTGGCGAAAATAAACGCAATCCAGCGTGACAAGATCGAAGTTCCTGACCTTGATTCATTTGCCTCGCAGGCCGTTGAGAGCCTTTCCAAGGCGTTCAAGTCAGCAATAGACGCCAGGGGTTATCCTGATGCGCTTCGCCTCCTTGACTCCGCCAGGGCGCTCGGCAGACCCGAGATTGCGGGAACATGGACTGTGAAATCTCTGCTTGGAGAGATTGCTGCATCGCAGGAGAAGTCCGGGGACCTGGTCCTGGCCCTCCTGACCAGGCTGCGGATACTCTCCGCGGAGACTCCTACCGAAAGCGACTACACCGCGGCGCTTGCCGCGGCCACTGCCGTCGGGAACAGGGCAGTGGCGCGGTCTGTCGCAGCCGCGATGAAGGCCCAGGGGTTCGCCGTGCCGGCTTCGGTTGACACCGACCCGGCGCCCTCGTTTCCGCGCATGATTTCCGGGACGGTAACCATCCTCGTGGATCGCGGGATCAAGGTTGAGAAGGGAGTGGGGTTCGCTGACCGCGTCATCGGCAGCGGCTTTTTCATTGACAAGCGCGGGTACATCCTGACGAACCACCACGTGATCGAAAGCGAGGTTGACCCGAAGTACAAGGGCTACTCGCGGCTTTTCATCAGGCTCTCCGAGAGCCCCGCGGGAGAAAGGATCCCCGCGAAAGTCGTCGGGTATGACAAGACACTGGACCTTGCCCTGATCAAGACCGAGATTACCCCGGAGTACGTCTTCGGCGGATCCGGAGGCCAGACGCTGACGCCGGGTGACAGGATCTATGCCATCGGCTCACCCGCGGGACTGGAGAAAACCGTTTCCTCAGGGATCATTTCGGCGATGGGACGCCGGCTCCAGCAGGTCGGGGATTCCATGCAGGTAGACGTCCCGGTGAACCCGGGAAACAGCGGTGGACCGCTGCTGGACGAGCGGGGGGACCTGATAGGGATCGTCTTTGCGGGAATCCAACAGTTCGAAGGGCTCAACTTTGCCATTCCCTACAGCGTCGTTGAGAACTCTCTGCCGGCCCTTTTCAAGGGCGGAAAGGCCGTTCATTCGTGGCTGGGCATGGCGGTTACGGAAACCGATCAAGGCCTGGAGGTCATCTACACGCTGCCCGGATGAGCCTGCCGCCATGTCCGGTATCAAAGCTGGAGACATCATCGAGAACCTCGACGGCATGCCGTACAAGAAGCTCGGGGACATCCAGGAAGCGGTCTTGAGGCACCCGTCCCCCTCTCTCGTCATGGTCGGGTTGAGGCGCGGCGCAACGAGCCAGAAGGCCCTTCTCTGCCTGTCTGATCGGCCGGACGAACCCATCGAGGTGGCCTTGAAGAGGGACTCAAGGGACAATGTCCTGTACCCGCTTTTCGGCATGCAGCTTGTGAACGTGGGCTCGTTCCTCTGGAAGGGCGACTATATCGTGAAGCGGGTCACCCGGGGTTCGATTGCCGACGAGTCGGGGATCTCTCCGGACGATCCTCTCACGATCCAGGACTGGCAGGTGGACACGGACAAGGGCTACGCGATGCTGCAGGTTGTCATCAAGAAGAAGCGCGCGGGCTTCCTGGAGAGCGCCATCCAGATCGCCACCTACCTGGAGACCGACAACTTCATCTAAGCGTTGCCGCAGGCAACGCGAAGGGGCCCCAGGGCTGTCGGACCCAGCGACGCTCTGCGACCCGAAACATCACGGTACACCGTGATGGGGGCGCAATTGGCGGCGTGCAGGGCGACGTGACACGACGGGGAGCGGTCGTGCGTCCCATTGGTCAGCGCGCCTTGCGCTTCCTCAGCGTCACCTCGTTGCCGGCGTCGTTGTAGACCACCTCGTCGAAATAGATCTTCGTGAGGAATATTCCACGGCCGTTGAAGGCGAGCAGGTTTTCCGGCTCCACGGCCGGCAGTGTCCGCCAGTCGAACCCGCGGCCGTCGTCGCGAATGATGATCTCGAAGATCTCAGGTGTCAGCCTTGAGGAGATCCGGACCATGCGCCCCGCGGCGTCACTCTCCCGGCCTTTCTCCGCGATCAATTCGGTGAGCCGGCCCTCCTGGATGGCCTTGTTCTTTTCCTCGAAGCTGATCCCCAGGTTCCCGTGCTCTATCGCATTCGTGATGACCTCTTCGATACCGATCTTCAGGTTCAGGATGTCCTCCTGGGGGAGGAGACAGGGAAGCTGGAGGGTGATCTGGTTGATGATCGGGAAGAACGGGGAGTCAGCGTGAGGCATGACGAATCGCTTGGTTTCCTCCTCCAGGAGCGGAGAGAATAGCGACGAGCGCGCCGCCTCGAGACGGAAATCCACGACCTTGCGGATCTCATCGATGAGCTCCCGGACGTTGAACGGCTTCTTGAAGAAGTTGGTGGCACCGCCCCGCAACGCCTTCAGGAGCACGTCTTCGTTGCCCTGGCCGGTCATGAGGATGACGGTTGCGTTTCGGTCGATGCGGCGGATCTCGTTCAGGAGTGCGAGCCCATCCATCCGCGGCATCATGATGTCCGACACCACGACCAGAGGGGACTCCGATTTGTACAGCTCGACGGCCTGCGCGCCGTCTTCGGCCTGCACGGGGTCGAAGCCTTCTCTCTCCAAGAGCCGCGCGAGAAGGGACCGGAGGGCTTCCTGATCGTCCACGACGAGAACCCTGGGTTTTGCACCGAGACTCACGCGCCAAGGCTACGGAAGGCTTCCCCCGCTGTCAAGGCGGCGTTTGACGAAGGGCGTTGGCGCCTCCGGCAGAAACGAATGCGCCTCGGCGCAGAAACGAATGCGCCTCCGCGCAGAAACGAATGCGCCTCCGTGAGAGCATTGCACCGCGGCGTCCTTTCTCGTTATACTTCGGTTCCTTGGAAACAACCACAATTCGCAATTTCTGCATCATTGCCCACATCGATCACGGCAAGTCGACCCTCGCGGACCGGTTCATCCAGCGCGCCCGGCTGGTGTCCGAACGGGATTTCCACGACCAGATCCTGGACAACATGGACATCGAGCGGGAGCGCGGCATAACCATCAAGAGCCAGGCCGTGGCCATTCCGTACACCGCGAAGGACGGCCGGGAATACATGCTGAACCTGGTGGACACCCCGGGACACGTCGACTTCTCCTACGAGGTGTCACGATCGATCTCCGCCTGCGAAGGGGCGGTTCTCCTCATCGATGCAAGCCAGGGTGTCGAGGCGCAGACGCTGGCAAACATGTACATGGCCATCGACCACAACCTGGAGATCATCCCCGTGATCAACAAGATCGACCTTCCCAGCGCCGACATCGAGGGCGTGAAAAGGCAGATCGATCACGACCTCGGGCTGGATTCCGACACTGCCCTGCTTGTTTCCGGCAAGCTGGGAACCGGCGTGGACGAGCTGTGCGAAGCCATCGTGCAGCGAGTGCCTCCTCCGAAAGGGAACCCCGACGACCCGCTGAAAGCCCTCATCTTCGATTCCCATTACGACGTGTACCGCGGCGTCATTGTGCACGTGCGGGTCTACACCGGGCGCCTTCAGGCCGGGCAGGCCATCCGGTTCTGGTGGAACAGCTCCACGTACAAGGTGGAGGAGACCGGCATCTTCCGCCTCAGCCTCGTGCCCATGGCATCCCTCGGCCCCGGCGAGGTGGGGTACCTGATCGCAGGCATCAAGACCGTTGCCGACACACGGGTAGGGGACACCGTGACCGACAATGACAGGCCGTGCGCCGAGCCGCTCGCCGGCTTCCGCGAAGTGAAACCCGTGGTGTTCTCATCGATCTACCCGGTGGACGCCAACGACTACGAAGAGCTCATCCAGAGCATGGCCAAGTTGAAGCTCAACGACGCGTCCCTTATCTACGAGAAGGACTCCTCGGTTGCTCTGGGCTACGGGTTCCGCTGCGGCTTTCTCGGGCTCCTCCACCTGGAGATCGTGCAGGAACGCCTTGAGCGCGAGTTCGAGATGTCCATTGTATTCACCGCCCCCAGCGTGCAGTACCGCATCACGCTCCAGGGGGGCAAGGTGATACTCGTGGACAACCCGGCCAACTTTCCCGATCCCTCGCAGATCGATCTTGCCGAAGAGCCGTATATCTCGGCGGCCATGATCACCCCGGCCACGTATCTCGGGAACATCATCACGCTGTGCCTCGAGAAGAGGGGCGTCCAGAAAAGCATGACGTATCTCGACGAGAAACGGGTGGAGCTGGTCTTCGAAATGCCCCTCGGCGAGGTCGTCTTCGATTTCTACGACCGCTTGAAGTCGGTAAGCCGCGGCTACGCATCATTCGACTACCAGCTGCTGGGCTTCCGCGAAACACAGCTTTCCAAGCTGGACATCCTGATCAACGGAAAGATGGTGGATGCCCTCTCGCAGCTTGTCTTTCGCGGGAATGCCTACCAGACGGCCCGGCGCGTCTGCGAGCGGCTGCGGGACGAGATTCCGCGGCAGCAGTTCAAAATCGCCATCCAGGGGGCCATCGGCAGCCAGATCATCGCGCGCGAGACCGTGAACGCCTTCCGCAAGGATGTCACCGCCAAGTGCTACGGCGGCGACATCACGCGGAAGAGAAAGCTCCTGGAAAAGCAGAAGGAAGGCAAGAAGCGGATGAAGATGGTGGGAGACGTGGAACTTCCCCAGTCCGCCTTCCTTGCCGTGCTGAAGACCTCAGAGGACTGATTCAATCCTTCGCAGGCGCTCGGCATAGTACAGCGCGGCAACGCGCGCCCGGGCAAGGAAGCCCTGTCCCGGTGAGGAAAGGTCGGGCTGGTCGGGAAAGTGGGCACGGGTATAATCCGCATCCGCCAGCAGCCGGGGCAGGTCCGGGTCCTCCACGGCCGATGAGAGCCCTGCCGCCGCGGCGACGCGTTCAAGCAGTGCCCGTTCGGATGAGACGAAACGCGCAAGCCGGTCCGCGGAGAACCGCCTCGTGCGGTCAACGTTCAGTCTCTCCGCTGACGGGGCCGCGCCTCGAAGCGTCTCCGCGAAGCCGCTCGTGGTGATCAAACGGACGCCGAGCGGCAGCCCCGTCTCCCCGCAATCCCAGACCCGTCCTGAGGATTCGCGCATTTCCTCCTCGAGGCTGTCCCTGTAGGAGCTCAGCACCCGGTCAGTCAGGACAGGACGTCCATGCTTGTCGGCCCTCCGCACCAGGTGCCGGCCCGCAAGCGCGATGTAGCCCGACTGTCCGACAGGCGCCAACCGGCTCGACCCGGCAAGCATGGCGATGAGGAAAGGGCTGCCCTTTGCGTGCGTCATGGCCCGCGGGAAGCTCAAGTCCAATCCTGTGAGGAAGACGCCCGCCCGGGTCAGCCGTACCGCGGCGTGCCCTGCTGCCACGCCGACGGAGCCAAGTGCGGGAAACCGCTGCGGCCGCAGCCCGGCCTCTTCCATGCGGCCCCACAAGCTGAGCGGAGCAAACTCCGAGGAAAAGAAGCAGACTCGGCCCGGAAAAAGCCGCGCCGCCGATGGGTGAACAGAAAGGTCGCAGGCAAGGATGCTGTTTCCCCCGGAGGGAGCGGGAATGAAGTCCAGGTTGTTCACCGCCTGCGCCTCCAGCGCCACCACGACGTCGGGAGCAAGGCCGCAGGCTGAGAATACTGGCAGGGCGGTGTCAACGGCCATCAGCACGAACCGGTCCCGAAAGGCGAGAAGGACAGGGAGGGTGCGCTCCAGCGAGGGGCCGGCCCCTGCCACGACCACCGGGCAGTGACGTGGCAAGGGCGGAAAAGTCCAGTGCATCGTCGAGGAGGGGAAGGTTGGCCAGGACGTTCCGCACCTGAAGGCTTCCCATGGCGATGAGGGTCATGCGGT
Source organism: uncultured Spirochaetota bacterium (assembly GCA_963845325.1). Taxonomy (GTDB): domain Bacteria; phylum Spirochaetota; class Spirochaetia; order SZUA-6; family Fen-1364; genus Fen-1364. Next base: position 129,830 of record CAWJRT010000027.1, on the reverse strand, counting down.
TCTGCCAGAACCTGCATGATCTCCTGCTCGAGCCTCCGCCGGATTCCCCCGTACAGCTGCGGCGCGAGTCGATAGCCGGCGCAGAGGGGCATCTCGATGACCCGTCGAAAGCGCCCCGTTCCCATGCTCCGAACCGCGGCGGCGGCTGCCTCGGGATCGGCCGTCCTCACCACGACGAGCCGTCGATCGCGGAGGACGCCCTGCGTCATCGCGACTGCCATGACTTCCTGGAAGGCCTCGACGCAAAGCACGCAGCAGTCGGGCGGCAGAGCCTGGAGAAGATCCGCCAACCCATGGCCCAGACCAAGGGAAGGCACAAAATACAGGCTCCGGGGAAGGGGAGAAAAAACGCGCGCCTTTCGGCGCGCGTACTCTACAGGGTTCGTTCCCGGGTAGAAATCCACGCCCCTCCAGTGGAGCGTCGGTCCCGCGTCGGTCTGGAGGAGGAGTGGTTCCTCTTCCGGCATCTCACCGCCTACTGCTTCGAGCTGGTGGGCATGACGTACTGGCTGAACGCGGTGAAGAAATCGTCCTTGAGCTTGTCCGGGGACATGAGGGCCGCGCCCAGGTCGGACTGCAGCGACTGGTTTGCAACATACGCCACCCAGTTGTCGAGCAGGCCCAGCGTCGTGTCCGGGAAGCTGCTGCTCGGACTTCAGCTTCAGAACGAGCGCCTGGTCGTCGAGGACAACGGGAGCTGACACCTGGTCCTTGCCAAGCGTAAAGGCGCGGACGAAGAAATCTTCGCTGTACTGCGCGTTCACCGGGGTGGCCGCGTCAGGAATTGCCTTCATGGGAGCAAAGGAAAAGACGTTGGACAGGTTGATGGGGAAGGCCTGGGTCGGCACGACCGTGAGCTTCATCTCCCGCGCGGCAGCATCAAGCCCCGCCTCTGCGGCGCGCCGCGAGAGCTGGCCGGCACGCTCGTTGAAATAGTCCTCGATCTTGCCCTTTTCATAGGTGGTGATGTATTTCCTCACGTCGTCCTGCACCGCCGGGGACGTGAAGTCTGCGTCCACTGCTTCTCCGTCGCAGCGGTAGATCATCCACCCGAAGCTTCCCCTTCAGGACATCGCTCAATTCCCCGGACTTCAGGGCGAGGACCTTCTGCGCGGTATCCTTGGTCTCGAAATCCGCCTCCAGGTCGTACGCGTAGCGCCAGCCCATGTCGCCGCCCTTGTCGGCGTATGGTCCTTGGAGTACGTCTTTGCCAGCTCATCGAAGGTGCTGGTCTTGTCCAGGATCTTTTTCCGGATCTGGCTCGCCTGCGACTCACCGGACTTCACGAGGATCCGGCTCACCTTCACCTTTACGAATCGGGACTTGTTTGCTTCTCCGTATTTCCGGACTTCTTCCACGGGAAAGGAGCTGAAAGGAAAAGACACGAAGGAGAAGCTCCTCTCGGCTTTTGCCATTCCCTTGATGAACTCGGACTCCTTTGACCCCTGTTTCACGCCACTGGCGACGTCGGAGATGAAGACGTTTGAAATGAGGTTCTCCCGGGTGAGCTTTCGAGTTGATGCCTTGTCGGAGGAGGCAACCGCGTTGTACTTCGTTTCGCTGAACTTCCCGTTTTCGTCGAGGTATCCGGGATAGCTCAGGAGCGCTTTATCCAGCGCGTCTTCGCTGACGAACACTCCCGCGTCCGCGGCCTGATCCAGGATGGCCACGTGCTCGGCGGTGCTGAGAAAGGCCTGGTACCAGACCGACTGGATTGTCGCGTGTCTGGTCCTGGTTGCTGCTTCCCTTGATCTGGTTGGCAATCGCGTCCCTCTGCTGGGCGAAATAGCTCCCGGGGTAGTACGAAATCTCGTGTCCGTTGTACGATCCGAACACGATGCTCCCGTTGCTGCCTGCTCCGCCGCGCGACAGTGGACCGCCCGGTCCCGCGAGCACGAATGTGACGACGACGACGACGAGAACGACGACGCTGAACCCATAGAGAAAGGGATGAGACTCCCGCCTTTTCTCCATGGTCTCGGAGACGTTCTCTCCCTTCTTCTGGCTCGCTCTCCTCAATTCGCGTGATGACATTGGCTTTTCCTGTCTGGGTGGTGAATTTCGACGATCCCAAATTATCATAGCCTGTGAGTCATGTCAACGACCGGGGGCTTTTGGCCATGCTCAAGCGGCCCGGCCGGTCCTGGATTCTCCGCAGAGTCCATGCGTGCCGTCCCGCCGGACGTCCAACCTCTTGACAGCACATGACTCGATTGCTACATTCACGGTCACGGGGGCGTGGCGAAGCTGGTTATCGCGCTGGCCTGTCAAGCCGGAGGCCGCGGGTTCAAGTCCCGTCGCTCCCGCTCTTTTTCTCGTGCGATACGGTGGCGCGTGCTGATGCGGCACCGTTGTCGCGCTCTCACTGAACAACGGGCTGTAGCGCAGTTGGTAGCGCGTTCGGTTCGGGACCGAAAGGCCGGCGGTTCAAACCCGCCCAGCCCGATAGCTTGTCCTTGCAGGACAATGAATCATGACCGAATGTTTTTTCGCTCTCATCGTCTGGCCTGGGTTGCACGTCACAACAGCGGCTCCAGCACAGCAAATCGCAAGAACGCGAGCTTGACGGGACGATGGGCTCACGCGATACTTGTTGGAGTTTCCCCGGGCTGCACGCGCGCGAGGAGGGTATTCCAATGAGACAGAGCAGAACGCCGAGAATGCTCACCTCAGCTTTGATGGCGGTTTGTTTCCTGTTGGCAAGCGCATGCGCGGCGCGCGCTGATGACGATGCCCTCGTGGCTCATTACTCCTTCGACGGCACCCTCAAGGACGATTCTGGCAATGGCAACGACGGTTCGGCCTTTGGCGCCATCACGTATGTCCCCGGCCCGCTCGGGATGGCCGCCGGGTTCGACGGGAAGAGCTATGTCCAGGTGAATGACAGCGCTTCGCTGGATCTGGGAAAGGAGTTCACCTTCTCTGTATGGCTCAATCAGGACCCAATTGAAATCGAAAAGGCTCGCGGCATCCTGACAAAGCTCGGAAGTGATCTCAACCCAACGATCCCCGCGTACACTGTCAGCGAGAGGAGCATGCAGCCGGAGCTCCAGCGCTACGATGCCAGCGACACTATTGATTTCGGCTCGCAGTCTTCGGGCAAGAGGATAGATGCGCACAGGTGGCAGCTTCTCACCATAACCTATGACGGAGAGTCGATCCGGTTCTTCTGCAATGGCGGGCTCTTCTCCCAGAAAGAAAGCCCGGGAGGGACACGACTCGCCGGGTCCAGCGGCAAGCTTTTGATCGGTATGGCCGCACTGCAGGAGGGGAAGGTCTTCTATGGCGGGAGAATGGATGATCTTCGAATCTACAACCGAGCGCTTGCGCAGCAGGAAATCATGGCGCTCTATCAGGCGGCGCTGGCGGGACCCGGCAAGGACCTTGTCGCCGTTCCCCGGCGAATGATCGCCTACTATGGATTCAACGGTACTGTAGCCGATTCATCCGGTTGCGGCAACAACGGGGCGATCGTCGGGAATGTCAGCTACGCGGATTCCCTCGCGACAACCGGAGCCGCGTTCGACGGTAAAAGCTTCATTGAGGTCAACGACAGCGACTCCCTCCAGCTCGCAGCTGGCTGCACCCTCTCCTGCTGGCTGAAGCTCGAGCTCGGCGGAGAGGGGCAATCAATTCAGCCCGTCCTGACGAAACTGAAGAGCAGCCTGGACTCTGCCCTTCCGGCCTATGCCCTGTCCGTCGATACCGCCTATTACAGTGCGAAATCGGGCCGGGGCTTTGTTCCTTCCATCACCATCTATGGCTTCCGTACCGAAGGCCAACATCCGTACACCACCGACACCCGCATGGCCCCCGGAATCTGGTCATTGCTGACGATCACGTATGACGGGAAAAACACGAAGTTCTACCTCGACGGCGTCCTGGCAAAAAGCCTGGAGGGGGAAGAGGATGCTTTCACCAGCTCGGGCGGGAAGCTTGTAATCGGGCAGCTCATTGATCGCGGCAACAACAACTTCACCCGCGGCGTCATCGACGAGCTTCGTATCTATAACTATCCGCTTGACGACGCTTCCGTCAAGAAGCTCGCAGGGCTCAGGGACGGGCTTTCGGTCAAGCTTCCAGAGCTGACTGACCTTAAGGCGCTCAAGGTCGGCCAGAAGCTTCAGCTCTCCGTGAATCTCGTACGCTACCTGTTTGTACCTTCCGATTCCGTCCCGGGGACGGGGAATGATACGTTTGTCGAATCACCCGATGCGGTGACGGCAGCGTGGAAGTCCGTCACCCCAAAGGTAGCCACCATGAGCGCTGGCGGCGAGCTTTCAGCTCTCTCCAAAGGAAAGACGACAATCCAAGTCAGCTACAAGGAGATGGTGACCAGCCTTCAGATCACCGTGAAATGACGGCAGGCGCCGAAGGGTCTCCGTATGAGGCGGCCCTTCGGCATCCTGGCGGAAGTCCAGGGCATGAAGTTCACTTGCTATTTCAGCATCTGGAGAACACCGCTGCCTTTCAGGTTCACGTTCGTCATCGCATAATCATGGGCGGTCTTGTTGTTCAGGTCTCGCGCTGTAACATCAGCGCCGTACTCCAGCAGGATCTCGATGATTGGTGATATCTGTGCCGGGGTTTCTCGCAGCAAACATGCCGCAATCAGCGGGGTCAAGCCCGCTCGAGGTTTGGCGTTCACATCCGCACCGGCTTCGAGCAGGGTCTTTATTTTTTCAAGCGAAGAATAGGGCGAGTACATGGCATCAAGGAGGGCGGCCGATCCTTCATTCTCAATGTCGGCGCCCGCACCCAGCAGGGCCTGTATCAACTCAGCGGATCTGGAAAACGCCGCCGAAAGAGTCAGCACAGAATTCCCGTCTGAATCCTTTGCTTTCACGTCAGCGCCGGAGTCCAGGAGGCACTTCGTGACTTCCGGCTTGTTGTTGGAAATCGATTGAAGCAGCGGGGTCTTGCCCCAGTGGTTTTGCTGGTTTACCTCAGCGCCGGCGCTGATCAGCAACCGGGCCACAACTGCGGTTGGCGCGAGCATCAGGGGCGAATTGCCGTCCCTGTCAACTTTGTTGACATCAGCCCCTGCCTCCAAAAGTGCGGCGAGCACACCCTCATCGCCCAAAACCACTGCGCTGAAAAACGGGGTTTCCCTGGAGGAGTTGATGTTCATATTTGGATCTGCCCCTGCCCCGATGAGCAGCTTGATCACCTGCCTTTTTCCAATTTTCAGCGCATACTCCAAGGCGGTGAGACCTTCCTCCTGAACAGCGCGGTTGACTTCTGCGCCCGATGAGATCAGGTCCTGTACTATTGCTGGATTATCAAAATCCCTCGATGCGGCGACGATCAAAGGGGTTTCTCCTCTGTTATTCACTGCATTGACATCTGCGCCTGCGCGAACGAGCATCCTCACGGTTTTTTCCTGGACGCCGAATGAGGCAGCATGAAGGGGTGTATTTCCGTCTTGATCCGCAGTGGTGACGTCCGCTCCCGCGGCAATCAATGCCGCGACAGTTTCCGGTTTGTCCAAATGTGTCATCACAGCCGTCCTGGAATGACCGTCTTTGAGGTTCGTGTCTATTCCTGCCTTGAGAAGCTCGGTTACCGTATTCTCCATGTTGGTCATGCCGAGACGGAAAAGCGCGGTTTCTCCGTTACGATTCTGAATATCGACGTTGGCCCCCGCTGATAGAATCGACATGGTTTGCGCAAGCGTCGTGTCGCCAAGACGCGCGGAAGATATAAGAACCGTGTCACCTGCCCAATTCTGGGCGTTCACATCAACGCCTTTGGACTGAAGTAAGAATTTCAAGGTTTCCGTGTTCATGATGGCATGCTGCAATGCAAAAGTGCCTCCCTTGTCCCGCGCATTAATGTCTGCTCCAGCGGCAACGAGAAGCTTTGCCTTTTCCAGCGGCCAGGAATCAGGCCACAATCCGCAGGCCCTGAACAGCGGCGTTGTCCCGGCGGTATCTGCCTTCTGGGGATCGGCATGGAGATCAAGCAAGGTCTTTGTAAAAGAGGGCGGCATTGCAGCCAGTGCCATCAAGAGCGGGGTGTTGCCCAGGGGATCGGCGGCATTGACATCAGCGCCGGCTGCTGCAAGCGCTCGGATGGCATCAATGCTATCCGGCCTTATCACAGGCACATCTCCTTCTTCGACGCCCGAACAAAGAAGTAGCAACGGCGTGCAACCAGCAGCATCCCTTGCATTCACATCAGCACCCAACTTGATGAACTTCTGGATTGTGTTGAAATCGGAATGCCGTTGGCATGCTTGCAACAGAGTTTTCTGTCCAAAGAGAGAAGAAGCTCCCGCGACAATGCAGATGACGGTCAAGATTCTGATTTTCATTTTCGATGCCTCTCCAAGATGGCCGTTTGTCTCACCTGCGCGGCTTCGCATCATTCATTCTACTTCTTTCTGCTCGGGCCTCCAAGATTGAAAGTCGGCGCCGCAGGGCTGGGCGCCGGCCTCGGAACCTGCAGGTCAGACCCGCCCAGGCCGACACGACCTTGTGCGCGACCACCGGCATTTGCCGCGCCGGCCGATATATTTCCGACCCGCGGTGATGTATGCTTCCTTCCATGGAAAGTGCTCCGGACGATTTTCTGACGGCCCTTCAGAAGGGCCTCGCGGCCCGCGCAGCGTGGCTGGAGAAGTCCGCGGTGCCGGAGATCGGTGACGGAATTCGCACCTTCAAGTCCCTGCTCGGGAGCGCGGTCGGAACTCTCGTGAAGAAAGGGCTCCTGGGTGAGGACCGGTACGAGTACGACGCCAGTCCGACCGAGCTCGAGACCCCTCCTGACACCCCGATTCCTGAAGGCGGTGAGGCAGACGAGGTCGGCTCCCGCCTTGCCGTTTACGGACGCCAGGTTGATCTCCTTGCCGGTGGCACGCAGTTCAGCCTGCAAACCCTGAAAGGACCGCAGATGAACAAGGTCTCCTCCCTCCTAGCGTACATCGACTGGGCCGCCTTCGGGGAGGGATCGCTCAGCCCGACTACGCGTGCGTTCGCGCAGGTTGCAGCGAAGGTACGGTTGAGCCCTGACGCGCTTTCGGCTCGAATCGTACACGAGTCCATCGCGCAGATCCAGAAGCTCGTCGCGGACCTCTGCGCCCGCCTGGCCGAAGTCGAGGCGTGGCACCGCGAGTCCTGGAAAGCCGAGGTGCGCGCGAAGGTGCTGCCCGAGTTCGCCTCGCGCGGAGCTCAGGGAAATACAGACCGGCTCGAGGAGCTGCAGGCGTTCAAGAAGGCGTTCGACAAGGCACCCGTCGGCACATGGGATCCCGAGCTGGCTCAGCAACTCCTCGACGAGGAGTATTCCGGCGACGCGTCGGCCAGGAGGGAAAAGCTCCTCGCTTCTCTCAGCGCGCCGGTGCCGCGGGCGTCCGTCACGGACGCGGCGGTCGACCACCGGTCGGAGCTGATCAGCTCGATTCTCGACCTGTGCCGCATTGCAAGGGAGCTCTCCATTGCCGAGGGCGTGCTCGTTGAGAACGAGCATGTGCTGGAGACGCGGACGCTTGGCTTTTTCGGCCGCCTGCGTCGGTTCTTTCAGAGGCTCATGGGAAATTTCAAGGATAGATTCTACGAGATAACACTGAGTCCGCGCGGGTCATCGAGACCGGAGCCGCGCACCGAGACGATAGATTTCCTCAGGTTCGTGGCAGACGTGCGGGAGCTGCGGGGACTCCTGGGGGAGCTCGGCAATCCAGATGCGAGCGAAGGGCGGCGGGTCCAGGGAATGTCAGAGGGAGACCTCTGCAGCCTTCTCGAGTGGCAGGTGAGGCAGATCCGGCATACCCATCGCCGAATGGATGGACTCAATGCCTACTTCCAGCTGAGGGCTGTCGAGGACCTGGGCGGCGCCGCCCGCAGCATCAAGCTGGAATTGTTGCGAATTGAGAACGTCATTGCTCGCGCGGACAAAGTGCACGACGACTGCGCTGCCCGCGGCCTGCTCGGGCTTACGCTGTCGTGACTCGCCGCTCAGGCGGATTCGCGCCGCCGGAGGCGGATTCGCGCCGCCGTCAGGCGGATTCGCGGACCGAAGCGAGGAGCCGCTCGGCGCCCTCCTGGAAGGCAGCCGCCGCGGAACGATAGTCGAACCCGACGATCACGCTCAGTCCGCTGTACAGCGTCTCGTGCAGGAAAGCGGCCAGCAGCTTGAGGTACGGCCTTCCGTCGATCGTCGACGGTTTCTTCTTGTCCACCATGACGAGCGTCTGCAGCTCGAGAGCCCTTGCAACCGCGGCGATCTGCCGCGTAACCAGGGCATGAAAAGTCTTCACCGCCTTGAGGTACCTGTCCCGGTAGGCCGGGTCCTGTTCGACCAGGGCCTGGATCTGGCGGAAGCGGTCCCGCACCTTTCGTCCTCTCTGGTTGCTCCGCCTCGGGATGAGGTTCTTCAGCAGGCCCAGGAGTGTTCCGGACTGGAAGAGCTTGTGGAGCGAAAAATAGAAAAGCAGGAGCACGCCCTGGTTCCTCATGAGGGTGCTTCCTCGGGCGGCCCGGTTCAGGATCACCAGGAACCTGCCCAGCTCGCGGTCGATTGCCTTGTCCTGTCCCGGGGGGAGCCTGCTGGCAAAGGGCCCGCGGGACTCCACCATCCTCTCGATCTGTTCATCCAGCAGGGCCTCCATGCGCAGCATCTCGCGCCGGAGCCCGCTTGCCTTCACGCGCGCAAGGTATTCCGTCAGCGCCGCGCGTCTGCCGCGGTGAGAACAGCCTGCCGCGCGGCACAGCAGGAGCGCTGCCTGCCATGGGGATGATGGACGCGGTCAGGTGTTCCTCCATGCCGCGCGAGGTAGGTCTCCGACTTCCCGATATCCGGGTTGCGGTGGACGTACGAGGTGAGGACCTTCTGGATCCTGGGCGGCAGGCCGAGCTTCCGCGTGGCCTGGGCCAGAAGCCGTCCGTGGGCGTAGTCGATCCCGTCCTTCATGCACTTCAGGACGTGCAGCACCGGGCTTGGCTCTCCCTGGAGAAGGTCCAGCGCCGGGTCCTCGGGCACGAAGGCGAAATCCCGCAGCAGGCTGCTCTCCTCCGGGGTGAGCCGATCGGCGGGATCGACGAACCGGTTGTAGTTGCCGGCGACGTCGCTGGGATGAAATCCCTCCCTCACCTCGCGAGAGAAACGGTTGTGCCACACGTGGATGGACGTCCCCGGAAACAAGCCGCTGCACTTCCTTGGCGTAGGCGCCGGCGGATGCGTGCGCAGTCGGCTCGGGGTTTGTGACGAGAACCAGCCGCTTCATGAACGGGAGGTACGCAAGGTTGTCTTCCAGGCTCAGCCCGGCAGGCATATCGAAGATCAGCACGTCGTAGCGCTGGTCGATCTCCTTGATGAAGGCGCTGGTAGATCTTTTCCATCACTCCTCGCGCTCGCGCCGGCGCTGAGCTTCTGGTACGGAAAGAGTATATCGAGCTTCTTGAACGACGGGCATGACGTTTCCGTCCAGCGGGGCAGCGCCGCGGGCGATTGCGACGAAGCTGAAGCGTCACGAACGGCCTGTTCGGATTCGTACAGGTCCAGGAGGGACGCCACGTCGGAGAGCGGATCCAGGTCGACCAGCCCCACCCGCAGCCCCTTGCGAGCGTAGAAGATGGCCAGGTTGCAGGCGGTGATCGTCTTTCCCACGCCGCCCTTGCCGGAGCCTATGGCGATTGATCTTGAAATCACGCGCCGAAGGGCATCCTGCGACGGGCCGGCCAGGAGCAGGCGGGCACGGACCAGTGAGCCCGGTCCCTCTGGAAGCTCTTCGGCGGCTGCTCCTGCCATTTCAGCTCATGTCCAGCGGGGGAGGGGGCGCCCCGCCTTCCCACCTGCCCTCGAGGCTCGGATCGAACTCCTTCCCGTACAGGTAGTGGAAGAGGAAACTGAAATCATCGTCACTGATCTTGAGGAAAAGCAGGCCGAAATAGGTGTTCTCCGCGTCGCGGAACTTGCGCATGATCCGTCCGCCCACCGGGATGGTCCGCCTGTCCAGCCGCACGGTCAGCTCGAGGTCCGCTGTGCACGAGCAGGTCCTTGACGAGGTCCGCCGACGGTGTGGGCAAAAAGGAGGCCGGACGCGCTCAGGTCGATGATCGGGCGCCTCGTAGCGCCGCTCGGTGCTGTTTTCCACCTTGAAATACCCGTTGGTGACCATGGAGTAGCAGAGAACCTTCGCGAACTGCTGGACGTAGTCCACGAGATCGCGGGAGATTCGCTCCCGCCGGTCCGCAGTGTTCCAGACGTGCACGTAACCGACGACGTACTCGTTGTACAGGACCGGGCACCATAGCTCGGAGACGATTTCCTTCTTCGTCTTTTCGTAGAGGATGTTGCCCAGCTTGCTGGTTATCACGTACGCCGGCGACCCAGCTTCCTCTTCCAGCGCAACCAGGTCGCTTTTCGTGATGATTCGTTCGTCAGGGAACGGGTCCTTGGCGGGGAAATCTTCCGCGGTCGAGGGGATCCAGAGCGATTTTCCCAGCCGGACGATCGTCTTCTCCTCCCACGCCCTCGGCATCCGGTCGCGAAGCATCACGATCTTGTTGTCCGTTGCCATCGTTTCCATGCGCACCCGGAAAGCCTTCACCACCTCCTGGATGCGGCGCGGGTCAAACGTGCTGTCCGGCTTCGGGGAGGCACCGGGCTGAACCGGTCCGACTTCGGGAAGTTCAGCTCCACCTTTGTGCCGTGCAGGCTGAACGAGACCTCGATTGAGCCCTGCAGTTTCACCCTCTCGTACTTGCGCTGGAGGTTCTTGTACACGCCCGGCGGCTGCTGCACAACGATGCGTTCCGGAGCAGTCTCCAGGACGCGCGAGGCGAAGGTGTGGTAGTTGTTCTTCAGGTAGAAGAAGACCCGGACCTCTTCCCCCGGGTCTGATCCCCTCGATCGTCCCTTCCACAGGGGACATCTCCAGTCGGTCATCCGTGGATGCGGAAAACCGGCAGGCAAACTCCTTCCGGCTGCCGTGCACGTCGCAGGGCACCTTGTCATCGACCAGGGTCTTGAACACGAACTCCTTTTCGATGCGTCCGACCTGCGTTCCCATCCGTGCTATTCCTCCAGGAGCCAGCGATATTCGAGAGGGAAGAACTTTTCCTTCGGCTTCACCCTCTTCACGGAGAGCTGGGCAAGGCTGAGCTGCAGGTCCGCCACCAGCCACTCCGAGCCCGACGGTGCGACGTAGATCTACGCCTTCGCTCGTTCCCTGCGAACCGAAAAGCCGCACCGCGGCTGAGATCTCCCCGTCGTCCCTGGCTCTTCGGAGGTCCCAGTCGGTACGCGGTTGGAGCGTCGCCCTGGTGAAGTCCGAACGTCAACGTGTCTGCCACCGCGTCCTGCGATTCGGGCGTGAGGAGCTTCTTGTCGACGCTGCCAGCTACCAGACGGTCCAGGAATGCGACGGCGGCCTGGAGGGCGCGGCTCTCGTCCTGCTTTTGCGCGCGATCGTCCCCCAGAGGCCCGATCTTGAAATCTTCCGGCATGATCCGGCGGTCGCGGCCGAGGGCCATGAGCGCCGCCGCACTGGCGGGGCCCCGCTGCGCGGCGGCCGGCTGCGGCTGAAGGGCGGTTCCGCGCTGAGTCTGGGCGGCGGCCGTTGCAGGGGAGGGAAGGTGCGCCGCTGCGGCTGGAGAAAGGGGCGCACCGGGAGGAGCAGCTGGATTCCCGGGCGCGGCAGGAGGTGCCTGCGCGGGAGCGGGAGCCTGAGTCGCGGTTGCGGAAGGTGGATTCTTCTGGGCAGCGGCCGCGGACCGTCTGCCTGTCCTTCCGCAGGAGGCAAGGAGCAGGGCGGCGATGATGAGAGAGGTCAGCGGCAGCCACTTGCTCACGATCCCTTGTACCACTCCCCGGTCGATTCGTCAAACCTCGGGTTCTTCAGGTGGGAGGCCTTGCCGATCGGGCTCGCGCCTTTACACGTCCCCCGGCCCGTCATACTGTACCGGGACCGGCATGGAAGAATTCGAGCGCATCCTCCAGCACCTGGAAAACGACTACACCGAGCCTGTTCGTGACCCTGTCTGGAAGCACATCTACGTCTCGCGGCCCCTTCTCCGCGTCCTGGAGCAGGAACAGTTCCAGAAGCTGGACCGGATCCGGCAGCTCGGGGTAGCCGCCCTTGTCTACCCGGGGGCCACCCACACGCGGCGAAGCCACAGCCTGGGGGTTTTCCACCTGGCGCGGCGGATGATCACGACCCTCGTCCGGCGCAACAGGGAGGTGCCCGTGACTTTGGAGGGCGTGAAAGCCTTTCTCTGCGCCGCCCTCCTGCATGACATCGGACACTACCCCTTTGCGCATTCGCTGAAGGACCTCGGCGTTGAGCCGCACGAGTCGCTGGCGGCGAAGGAGATCCTCGGCGGCCTTTCCAACGTCATCAGGGAAAACGTCGGAGTCGAGCCCGAGGCAGTGGCCGCGATCATCGACAGGGGCACAGGGTACAAAGGGCTCGTGAATGTCGGGTTCTTCTGGAAGATCCTCTCCGGGGTCCTGGACCCGGACAAGCTGGACTACCTGAACAGGGACGCCTTTTTCTGCGGAGTGCCGTACGGCATCCAGGACGTCGACTTCATCCTGGAGGAGGTCTACCCGCACGTGGAAAACGGCGTGGCAATCAGCCCGAAAGGGATCACGGCGCTGGAGAACATCCTCTTTTCCAAGTACCTCATGTACAAGACCGTGTACTGGCACAAGACCGTGAGGATTGCAACGGCCATGATCAAGAAGGCAATCGCCATGGCCCTGGAGGCAGGGGCTGTCAGCACGGGGGACCTGTACGGCCTCGACGACGAACAGTTTTCAGCCACGTTCAATGCCGGCTTGTTCCCAAGCTTCGCGCTCATCGAGGACGCGCGGCGCAGGGTCCTGCACAAGCAGGTGCTTCGGCTCCCGTTCTCCGATGACAGGCCCGCCCACGCGCTGATCGAGGACATTCCGGCTCGACTTTCACTGGAGCGGGAGATCGCCGCGGAGGCGGGCAGGATCCTCGGCCGTGTTGTCGATCCGGAGTCCATCATCGTCGACGTGCCCGAGCGGCTCTCCTTCGACGTGGCAATCCCCGTGGTCGACCCGAGCCTGTCCGAGTCGGAGGACGCCGAACCGGGGAGCCCCGAGTCCCCGCTGCACCGGATGGGACAGCGGGGATTTTCCCCGCGCACTCCGGAGCATCTCGGTCAGCGCGCGCAGGGACCCTGATCTCCTTGCGGTGCTGGCGCGCATGGACCTGGCCCGGCGGTTTGCCTCGTGAGACGCTGCAGCGCCCGGCGGACCGCCGCCTCCTCGAGCGGTTCTCCCACCACGTCGGCCGCGGCATCAACAGGTTCGACATGATCGGCCCCGGCGACAAGGTCCTCATCGGCGTCTCGGGAGGCAAAGACTCCCTGGCGATGAGCTGCGCGCTGGTCGAGCGCAGGAAATGGGTTCCGGTGGAGTATGAGCTGTGCGCCGTTCAGGTCGAGTGGCGCGAGTACCCCATGACGGAGGCTGAGAAGGAAACAATCGACGATTTCTATCGGCAGCTGGGGATTCCATTTCGGAGAATCGAGGCGGGGATCGCCCCGCCGACGTTCAGGAGCAAGTTCAGCTGCTACACCTGCTCGCGCAACCGGAAGCGAATCCTCTTCGAGGAGGCCGCCCGCATGGGTGCCGGGAAGATCGCACTCGGACATCACATGGACGACATCGCCCGGACAACGATGATGAACCTTCTCTTCCACGGGGAGGTCGCCACCATGATGCCTGTTCAGCGGTTCTTCGGCGGCCAGGTGTCAATCATTCGTCCGCTCTGCGAAGTGCGTGAAGCGGAGATCTCCCGCGTTGCCGCGCGCCTGCGCCTGCCCACTGCTCCCAATCGGTGCCCGAACTCGGACCGCAACCAGCGCGCCCTGATGAAGGAGCTTCTCCGACATGGCAAGCCGGGTCAACCGCCATGCGGTTTCCAACGTCTATGGCGCGCCGTGGAGGATCAAGTCGGAGTACCTGCCCGCGGCCTGTGATGCCGCGCACGCCGGAAGCGCGGAAGGCGCGGCCCGGAGCCATGCCAGGAGCCCTGCCGGGACGGGGCCGTCGTGATCTCCGCGATCATCAGCGACATCCATTCGAACAAGGAAGCCCTGGATGCGGTGCTCTCAGAGATCGAGCGCCTTGGCGTCCGGACGATCTTCTGCCTGGGCGATCTCGTGGGCTACAACGCGGACCCGGACGGCTGCGTGGACGTGGTGATCTCACGGGCAGTCGAGGTAGTGCGCGGGAACCATGACAAGGCGGTTGCTGGATTTCTCAACCTTGACTGGTTCAACTCCTCGGCCAGGGCCGCAGCCCTGTGGACACGTACCACGGTGCGGCCGGACACGCTGGAAACGCTCCGTCACCTGGCGCAGGGCCCGCGGGAGGCGGAAGAAAGAGAAATCCTGCTGTGCCATGGAACTCCGTACGACGAGGACGCCTATCTCGTGGACGCCAATTCAATCGAGGAATCCTTTCGCTCCATCGACTCCGAGCACCCGGGGACCCGATTCTGCTTTTTTGGACATACGCACGTGCCCTTCGTCGTGGTCCGTCGGAAGGGCGCGCGACGCCCGCAGGTGGTGCGCTTGAGGGAAAAGCTCGAGCTGGAAGCCCAGGCGACATACCTCATCAACCCCGGATCGGTGGGCCAGCCGAGGGATGGAATAGCGCTGGCTTCTTTTGGTATATTAGACACCGGCGGGATGGTCTACAGGAACTTTCGGGCACGATATGCCGTGCAGGAGACCCAGCGGAAGATCCTCCATGCTGGGCTTCCCCCCGGGCTGGCGCATCGCCTGGCCGAGGGGAGATAAAAAGGGCGATGCGGCTGCATCCGGACAATTCGGGGCTTCCGCAGGCTCATCGAGAGGAGAGGGAATGAAATCTCAGCTCATGGAGGAAAGGATACGCCGCATCACGGTGCTCTTTTCCGAGCTCAGCTTCCGCGTGATCGAGGACGAGCGGTCTCACAACGCGTATTCGGCAACCTTCGAGGACGACGACGCGTTCCAGGCCGGCGTGCTCATCGAACGGGGGAGCAGGTTCCTCGAGCTGGCATATGCCTTGACCTTTCCAACCTCCTTTTCCCAGCTTATGAAGGGGAAGCTGGAGGAGATGCTCAAGATCTGCTACGAGTTCGGCTGCTACGTGAGCCTCCAGCAGACCGCAACCGAGATCAGCTACTCGGTGTTCACGAAGATCTACTATTCAGGCTTGAACTACTACTCCCTGCGGGACAGCCTGCGGGATTTCCGCGAATGCGTTGCGGCGCTCATGGATCTCCTGGAGATCGGCAAGGAAGCCCCGAGACTCCCGCATAGGCCCGCTGAAGCCTCGAGCTCCCGCCGGCCAGAGCACCCTGGCGCGAAGGGGTTGGATCAATATGTCTCCGAAAAAACCTCGGCGTCCTGCAGGACCCCTTCACAGTTTTTCTCCACGAATGCCAGCGCCTTGTGCATGACTGTCTCACCGAAGCTGCGCGAATTGGACACGACGGCCGCCCCCAGCTGCGCAAAGCGGGTGGAGTCCATGAGGTCCACCTCCGCCACGGAGAGATGGAACTTGTTGGCCAGTTTCTCCTTCAGCGAGACGACGATGCGCCTCTTGTCCTTGATGGACTCGATGGGGGGCAGCTCGATGCGGAACTGGATCATGGAAACAACCATTGTGACAGCTTACTTCCCTTCTGCCAGATTCCTGAGGTCGTCGATCCTCAGTGCAGGAGCCGCGGATCCGCCCTGGCTCCCCAGCCTGTCCTTCAAGGGGAGATAGACGCTGTTGTACAGCGCGGCAAGCTCGAACACGTCGTCGCTCGGCGTGCTCGGGCGGGACATGGACTTCGAGGTTGTAGTCGTTTTCTGCCATGCCGCGCTTCATGACGTGGATCGGGTCGGATATCTGCAGCGCGAATCGGGGGGCGTAGATGAGGAGGAAAGCGAGCATGGTCAGCATGACGGCAATGAAGAACACGATGCCCTCCCGTGCCGCCGCAACTGAAAGCGGGCGTTCATCGAGGAATACCTCGACACCCCCGGCGAGAAGATACCCGTAGTCTCCTGCGAGGAAGTTTTCGGCATAGTAGGAAGCCGAGTAGCGTGACCAGGCCACCGCGCCTCCCTCGGGGCGAACAGCCATGATCGTCCTGTCGGAGGCGGCAATCGCCGCGGCCTTCACGGAGAGACCCGGAGCGCCGGGTCCTGCCTCGGTGATGGACGCCGCCCGAGCTGCCTGGCCCTGCGAGAAGGGGCCCTCGAGGCCCGGGATGATCCCCGCCGATTCCAGGATCGAGGCCGTCAGCATCCAGAGCACGAGAACGGAAATGGCGATTGTCGTGATGGAAGAAATATGCCCTTGCGCCATCGGAGAGCGGGCGTACTGGATGCCGCGGAAAAGCTTGACCACCCTCAGGAGACGCAGGATCCGCGCAATGCGAACCGCCTTGATCACCTTGAGAACGTTCAGGAAGCTTCCCAGCCCTGACAGGAGCCCTGCCCCGGCCAGAAGCGCCAGTGCGTGGGGCAGCGAGTTCAGAAGGAGGAGGGGAATGGACGCCAGGAAATCCACCCATCCCCGCTCCCTGAAGAAATAGGTGGTGCCTTGCCGGTTGGAAATAGCGAGATACAGCCGGGTGAAGAATTCGACCGTGAAGAACAGGTCAAAACCCAAACCAGCCCAGATGAGCCAGCTGCGGGCGCGAACGCTCCACCCGGCAATAACGGCAAAGTCGTCGAGGAAGGTATGGGCCAGGACGAGGATGATCGCAACGACAACGACAGTCTCCAGAACTTCACCGACCCTTCGCATTCTACGCGCTCCTACCAGCCGTTCTCCGCGGCAATCGTGTACAGCTCGTCCAGCATCCTGCCGTCCAGCGCGTGCCACCGCGCGTTTCGTCTCTGCACGTTGAACCAGCTCTTGTCGGGGGAATCGGCGCCACGGTCTACGATAAGGGTCGGTGCAAGGGCCCGGCCACGCATTGCCATGATGGCGCCCAGCCTTGCCGTAGCCTCGGGACCAGCCGTTCCGGTGAACCCAATGCTGCTGCGGAGCCCGAGGTTGAGGAGCGCACTTGGGAGTGACGGCACCTGTGAGGCAATACCGGGAAGGATCTTTTGTACGTACTGTTCCTGAAGGGGAGTGTAGCCGGTGTCCCTTTGCACGCTTTCGCCGGGCGTAACGAAGAGATAGGCAGCCGGCCGGACCAGGACAACGAACCGCGTCAGGTCAGACAGGTCAGCCGGCGAAAGGGTGAGGCGCTGGACCCGGGAAATCTCTACATAGAAATATTTCTTTCTCTCCCAGGCCTGGGGGATATACTTCTCGATGATGCCTGAACGGACGATGACAAGGGAGCCCGTGAGCGCATTCCTGGCCACGGGATGTGCGGCCGACCTGGTGATGAGGGCGCGCAATTCCTCGCGAACCTGGGCGGGAGCCTGCCGGCCTCCCGCGAGTGCAGGCACAAACGAGAAAGACAGGCGGGTCGAAAGAAGTTCAGCAACCTCACCGGCCATCATTGCGTCCACTTCCGCCCGGATAGCTCGGGAAACCAGCGCTGTCGGCTCACGCCAGCCCCGGCTCACGTCAAGGCCGAGGGATGTGAAGACAGGGAGAAGCTGTGACCCGTTGGTTCGCAGCACGCTCAGGGCCTGTTCTTCCTTCTGCAACGCAGAAAGCTGGCGCAGTGCCGGCGTCTCGAGAAGCCGCGAAGCGAACCGGATGACAGGGTCTGTACTCGTCGTCACTGCTCTCATTTTCGGTCCCGGCAATCATTTACATGAACCGCGGTTCCGGGGATAATGCGTCGACATGGCAAGGCACCATGCCGCTCCCCTCGTCATGTGTGCTCTCCTCGCCATTTCCTCCGTGAGAGGTGTGCTGTTCGCGGATTCGATCTTCCTGCCGCAGACGGGGGCCTTTCCCTCGGCGACAGGGGTGCTGCTCGCAGATTCGATTTTCGTGCCGCAGCCTGAAGCGCCGACCACTATCTTCTCCACCAAGCTTGGCTCGGCTGATGTAGATCTCAACCTCCAGGGCTCCTGGACCGCGGCCGCATCCTTCGGCACGGGCCTGCTCTTTGCGCCCGGTGTTCCCGTGCAGGCCCTGGACGCATTTCCCTCCCTGGACACGGGATTCGTCTTTACTCAAACGCCGGACATCACCGCTTCCCTTGCTGCTGATGAAGCGCTTCTTCCTCAGCGCTTCCATCATAGGAAGCTTTGCCAACAACTACATCCAGCTCGGGTACAAGGGTGCCCCGAATGAGGCGCTCCGGAAGATCGTTCTCGGGACGCAGGGCATCACGATCCCCGCAAGCGCCCTCATGCAGATTCCCGATCAGCCGCAAGGGTCTCTTGGCGCGACGGCGGAGTTCGCAGCCGGAGGCTCCACCAACGATCTCCTCCTGCGGTGGGACGCAACACTTCCCAAGACCAAGACATTCGTGGGGAAGAATGAGCTCGTTGAGCAGGAGACGGGCATCAACGAATACATTCGCGGGTCGTATTTCTACCTCCCGGACACGAACATAGACACGGGGACTCTCCAGGTGTACATCGAGGATCCGAACGGGACGTTTGTTTCCACGGAATCACCATTTCCAAGGAAATACCGGCTCGCAACGTACAACGACGTGGTTGCGGATTCGGTCAACGGGCTGATCTACCTGATCAATGTGTCGAACGTGGTGAAGGGGAGGGTGCTGGCTTACTACAAGAAAGGCGGTCCTGCAGCGTCGGCGACCACATCCATCGGCATGGGGCACTGCCCGGCATCGTGGACGTCACGCAACCGCGCAGGTTCGCGATCCTGCCACAGCCGCAGTCGCATTTCAACTTGGGCATGCCGGACTACTTCGTGCCTGGCATTTCTAGCCCGACCATGCCCGTTCGTCAGGTTGACTCTTCCGGGAGTCGGCCGAATCGTCTGCTCCTCTGGGAGCCCGGTGACAACTCGCCTTTTGAAATCGACAGCTCGTATGCGTTCTCCTCGAACCCCCCCACGGATGTCTCCAGGATCAACATCAAGATGCATTCGAAGAATGCCGCCGTCTCACTCCCTGCGGTGAGCTTCCAGCCCGATCCGCTGAACAAGCGGTTTCTGGTCCTCCAGCAGACCCAGAGCATCAGGTCGACATTTTACAACTTTTACCCATTTGCGGATCCCACAGGGCTTCTCTACGGACCCCACAGGGATTCCCTTTCGGGTGGATTGGACTACGACATCTCCATACAGATGCTCACGCCGGTGAACCAGATGGTGCTCGAGGCAAACATCGATCCTGGGTCCGTGCAGGTGACCGTCAACGGGATGCCGGAGAATCGCTTTACCGTGGAGCCTGTTTCCGGCGCTGTCACTCCCCAGTTTGACATCCTGCCAACCGACCGAATTGAGGTGACGTACAGAAAGTCCGAACAGGGAATTTCCGGCGGAGATATCCTGTTTGCCTGGAAAAGCCAGATCCCACTTTCCGAGCAGACGACGGTCTCACTTTCCGCCGGCGTACGATGGAACGCGAACCCGTGGACATTTTCCCAGGTCCCTTACACCAAGTCGGGCACAGTGATTGCAACCGCGGGAATCGACGGGAAGACGGACAACCTCCAGTACTCTGCGGAAGCGGGAGTTTCTTACACGAACCCGGATACAACAGGGATTCTGCGGCTCTTCGGCATGGAGGGCAATTCCCTGCCGATCGACCTGTCGGAGGACAATGCCTATCCGGCGAGCGCGCCCGGGACCGAGATCCCGATCCTCACGCTCAGTCAGATGAACCGCGGCTTTCTCTATTACCGGGACTACCGGATCTACGGCGCGCTTGGTTCCGCATCTTTGCAGCCGATTGAAGCCCCCCTGCCGTCCCTGATGCCCTATGTTAACGGGAACCGCATGGGACCGTACAACGTCACGGGAAGCAACGGAAATCTGAATCCTGTCAGCCTCGTGTTCGAATACAGCCTCACCGCGGCGAATAACTGGGTGGGGGCGCAAATTCCGGTTTCTTCTGGATCTTTCGTCGATCTGTCAAACGCGCGCGCGGTGACTATCCGGCTGCGGGGGCTGAATATTCAGGCAAGCCCCCCGGGCCCGGTAACCGCAAAAGTTTACATCCAGGTGGGGAGCATCTCGGAGGACCTTGACGGCTCAGGCGTGCTGAAGGCGGAAGCCTCGCCAACGGACGCCGGATTCTCCTTTGTAGATCAAGCACATCCCGGGATCACGCTGAAGGTCGGGGCCGGACCCCAGCTCACGGGAAACGGGAAGCTTGACACGGAAGACACGGACGGAAACTTGATCCTGGATCTGGAAGACCAGAACCGGGTTGTCACAGCTGGCGGACAGTTGCAAGTGGCTGCGAGCTCGTTGTCAAACTCGTGGCAGAACTATACATACACCCTGACCGACAGTGACCGGCAAATGCTGCTTCAATCGCGCAGCGTTCGGATTATCGTCGCAGCTCCGGGGCCTGTCGGAACCGAGACGGGTGAGATCCTCATAGACTCCGTTACCGTGGAAGCCACGCCGTTCTGGCCGCAAATGGGACCCGGCGACAGCAAGGCCAATGTGAGCGTCCAGGAGGTCACTGAGAACCTGGCGCAGAACCAGCCGACAGGGGGCAGACTTCGCTTCGAGGTTCCCTGACACGTACAATCGATTTCACCCGAACGGGGATCCGAACCAGGTTCTCGAGACGGTGTGGGTAAACAGCCAGGGGCCCCTTGCACAGCCATTCACTATTCAAGGCTTCATCCCGCAGGGCACCAGCGACAGCCCCCAGGGGACAGGCGGCATCCAGTACGAGACGGTCGTCTCGTATATCCGTGCAGGCCCGCTGGCCGGCACGACATACACATTCTCCATGCTGGATAGCTCGTCTCATGGAATCGTGTGGAGCGTCGCGAACTCATCGATCCCCGACAACCAATGGCATGAGGTACGAGTCTCAAAGAAAAACAACACGGTCTCGATCGACGGCACCGCGGTCGGGACGCCGACGCAATTCGACTCAAACTATGGCAGCCTTGGGCAGTTGCAGGTCATAGTCGCTGGCCCAGGCTCGGCCGCGCCGGCGCCGGGCTACGTCTACATCGACGAGGTCTATCTCACCGATCCCCAGAGTGTCCTCGGCGCAGCGCTGGTCGGCGACATTTCGGCGAAGTTCCCCGGTACCATTCTGTCTGCGGGGAAGGTCCCGATTCTCTCGAACGTGGCACTCCGCCAGGACGTAGCACTGTACTCGCAGGGGTTTACCGCATTGTACGGTGTCCCGTACGCCGCCGAGGATCTCTCCTCGCGCTCACACGTGGAGGCTGACATCCTGTTTGCCCGAACGAGTGTCGACCTGGTCCTGCGGGACCAGGGAGGCTCCCTGAGCGCGGCAGGGGCGCACCGTGTGACCGTGCCAGCTGAGAGCTCCCCGGTCTCCGTGACTGACGCTTTCTCGCTGTCGACAACCGGCGGATTCACGCGCGAGAACGCTCTTTCGATCACCACCGGTCCGGCATCGCTTACCCTCGACGCAAGCGCGAATGCCTCGCCGGATGAAACCGACACGACGGGCCTCCTGACGCAGACCTGGCTCGGCGGCCTGACCCTGATGCCATTTCGGCCCTTTACGGTTTCCTCAACCCTATCACTGTCCCAGGCAGTCACCGGCTACACCCTCGCGCAGGATTGGTACGGAGCCCGCTGGGCGCGGGAGGCCGGCTTGCTGCTTCCCTGGCAGGGCGGCGCGGACGTCAGCCGTGCGGAGTCACTCGCACTCAAGGCCGGGATTCCCGCGGCTCCCTTCGGCGTCACGCTGGATGCGCAGGCAGCAGCAAACGGGCTGAACTACACGTCGGCAGGGTACAGCCAGGAAAGCGACACGTCCGTTGCGCTATCGTTGCTCATGAAGCTCGGCGCGGGGGACTCGGGGGACAGCATAGGCCTCTCGTACAAGAGGGCCCTCAGCGTGATGACCGCGCCTGCGCCCGGTCCCCGGTTCCAGCAGGAGACCGGCGAGCTGGCGCGGATTCTCTCACAGCAGGGCTACTTCCTTCAGGGCATTCCGATTGTTGAAATATTTTCGGACAACTCGGGCACGGTTTTCCCGGCGTGGCAGGCCGTGTCTGCAACGCAGGGGACATACAGCCCCAGCGTCACCGCCTCCTACCAGCGGGCGTATGGCTCGCGCCTGAGCGACCTTTTCATCCCGTCCGGTGTCGACCTCAGCGTCGGCCAGGATCTGAAGATGAGCTCCGAGCTGACCCAGACGGTGACATACGTTCGACCGAGGATCTCCACGCGGGCTCTCAATCTCTTTGGACAGCTCGGCTCGACCCCGCGCCTGCCAATGGTGCAGACTGACGAATACAGTCTCAGCGTCAGCGGCTCGATTGACAGGACAGACCCTCCCCTGTATCCGCAGTATGGAACGGGCATCATCCTCTCCACGCTTTCCCTCCAGGCCTACGCAACACTGACTGGAGCGAGGGACAACCAGTTGACTCTTGTCGAAACGGTCCGCAGGGACCAGCAGGCAAGCGTCGTATTTTCAAACGACGCGCAGGCGCTGCTCGAATGGCGCGTTCTTCCCGCGGCAGGCATACCCCTGCCTCTCCTTCCGCCGGACATTGGTGCAACGGGACACTTCGAGCATCGTGAAAGCGCCGAGGTCACGATTGGCTACCAGGACTCGGGAACCTTCCATCCCTTCACGCTCCTGCTCGGTCACGCCACCTCCCTCGTGTACCCCGGCCACGGGTCGATCAAGGCCAGCCTGAACCTGGGCATGGACATCGAGGATCTCGGTGCCGTGGGGCTGGCCTGGCGCCTGGCAGTCCGTGCGGCTCTCGAGGCAAAGTTGACATTCTAGAGGGGCGGCAATAGTTTTCTGCCCGCATGCGGTATATAGTTTTTGCAGGCTGAAAGGAGGTCTCAATGACTGCGGCTGTGAAGCGTCTCGCCGTTGTTTTGAGTCTTGTGTGCTGCGCCGTGACACCCACCTTCTCGCAGGCCGAAGCACCGTCGAGCGGTGTTGGTTTTTCGATGAGCCTCGGAATCGGCGTACAGACCTTCAACGGGAACGACGAGCCGGGAACCTGGCAGTCTCTCTCGCTCACTCCGGACATCTCCTTCGGCAGGCTTGGCGTCGGCCTGGACGTCACGCTGGACTACAATTTCAGCGGGGGCTCAGGAAGCTCCCTTGCGATCCGGCGCGCTGACTGGTGGCCCTCGGGACCCGTGACTCTGGAGAGCGTGGCCGCGATCTATCTCCCCAAGATTGCTTACGTCAGGTGGGGACTGAAGGGAGACCCCCTGTTCCTGAAGCTGGGGTCATTCAATGACGCTACCCTCGGCGATGGCTTCATCATGGGAGATTACAACAACACTCTCTTCTTCCCCACGGAGCGACACTTCGGCCTCCAGGCGGACGTCGACGGGTCGCTCTTTGATTTCCCCTATGTCGGCGTGGAGACGGTTGTCGGAAACCTGGCCGCGTTCGACGTGCTCGGGGCGCGTTTCTACGTCAGGCCGCTCGCGAAGACTGACATCCCGATCCTGAATGGCCTGCAGGTCGGCCTGACGGCAGCGGTTGATACAAACCCGTACTTTGAGACTTTCTCGGCTACCCAGGGTTCAGCATCAGCCATCAGCGTGTTCGGCGTGGGCGCCATGCTGCCCCTTCTCTACACCAAGGACGTCTTCTCCCTCGTTGCATTCACCGATGCCGCCAGCATCCAGGCAAAGACCTGGGGAACCATGGTGGGAGTGGGGGGAAGAATCATCTCCATCTTCACCTACGGCGCCCAGCTGAGACTGCTCGGGCCGGGATTCACGCCTACCTACTTCGGACCGGCATATGACACGCAGCGCGACGTCCAGTACCAGGAGGTGGTGAACCCGACCGGATCAGGAACCACGTTTGGCGGGCTGGTGAGCGGCGGCATATCGCTGCTTGGTGACAAGCTCGTGTTCAAGCTCACCTTCGACACTCCGTTCATCACGAGCGAGACGGATCCGACCCTCCGGGATCCTCACCTCAATGGCATCCTGACTCTTGCTCCCGGCATCGTGCCTGTCTTCAGCTTCGACTTCTTGTACGACAAGAAGGGCATCGGCACCTTCGCGGAGGTTTTTGATTCCACGAATGCGGCCATCCAGGCCAAGCTGAACCTGCAGTCGGGACCTGCCGTGATCTCTTTCATCTACTACATCACGTACAACCCGGCGCAGTCCCCCAACCCGACTGTCACCTCCGGGCTGCAGAGCTCGATAGCGCTGTTCTAGGAAACGGAGGATATCATGAGGACGCGATACTCCCTTGCGATTGCGCTGACGGCCCTCCTGGCGCTGCCCGGTGGGCTGTTTGCGCAGTCATCTCCGGCAACAGCGAAGCCTCCCGCGATCTCGGTCACGGTTGTCTACCATGAGAACAACAGCGGTAATTTCGACGTCAGGGATGAGAAAGGCGCATCCCTCGGTGAACCGACTGACGGCGACGAGCTGAAGGTCGGATGGACGGTGGTTACGGGGAAGGGTGACCTTGCCGAGCTGAAGATGAATCATACCAGCACCATCATCAAGGTGTCGGGGAACACGAACTTCAAGCTCGAGAAGCTTCGAACGGACGTGGGCGGCCAGGACGTGTTCTCACTTGCCATCGGCAAGGTGCGCACCGTGGCGGGCAAGGCATCGACGAAAGACCAGTACAGGGTCACCACGCAGTCAGCTGTCTGCGGTGTTCGAGGATCCGACGTCGTCATTGAAACGCTGGACGGCGTTGCAGCAAGGTTGAGCACGCTGGAGGGCACCGGCTGGCTGCAGAATGCGGCAGGCCAGGCCCTGGACGTTGAACAAGGCTTTGGCGCGGACACGGCCGCGGCCGAGTTCAAGGCCCTGCAGATCCCCGCCGACGTCCTGCAGGGTCTCAAGAACGAAATGAAGTTCACCAGGCTGGATGTCAATGAAACACTGGACGTGAACAAGGCCTACCAGGCGTCACTCCAGCAGGGAACCCAGGGCAGCCAGGCCGGCACGCCCCCTGTAGCCCCCGCCACACCGCCGGCTCCCCAGACCAACAGCACGATGGATAACATTCTCACCGCGCTGCGCGACATCCTGGGATTTGAAATCGGATCGGTCAATGTGGCGGATCCGAACAACCCGGGACACACGCTGACTTTCGCCAAGGCTGTTTTCCAGCCCACCTTCTCGATCGGCAAGCTCAAGATGGCTTTGTACCTGCCAGTCATCTACCAGGGGGACATGTTCAACACGAGCGACTGGTACCGGCCCGGGGGGAACGACGAATGGAGCTTCGGCCGGGACCAGAGCGGCCTCACGAACCAGGTGGCGGATTTCACGCGCGACCTTCTCCTGAAGATCAAGTATGTCGAGTACGGCCGGCAACGGGACCCCTTCTTTCTGAAGGTCGGCAACCTGGACGACATCACAATCGGCCACGGACTCATCATGCAGAACTTCGCCAACGACGCTGACTTCCCCACGGTACGGCACGTCGGGTTGAACATCGGTGCGGACGGCCCGAGCGGAGGTTTCGAGGCCATGGTCAACGATGTGGCCCCTGATATTGTCGGGGGCACGCTGAATCCGCCGGACATCATGGGCGGCCGGCTCTACTTCCGACCCATCCCCGGTTTCCGGGCGGCGCTTGGGATTTCCGCAGTCGTTGACTTGAACCCTGCAAGGGACTTCTTCGACCCCGCCAACCCGACTTTCGTGGGACCTGCAGCCGCGGGCAATCCTGTCTTCATCAACCCTGGGGTCGATTTCGATATTCCGTTCGTCGAGACGAACTCTTTCGGTCTTGTCTTCTTCACTGACGGGGCCGTCATGATACCGTACCTGCGCGCGGTCCCGACAGATCCGCAGTACATGGGCTTGAGCTCGGGAATCGCCACGAAGGCATTTCTCGACACATCGGCACAGATGCCCTTCAAAAACTGGGGCGCGGCGGCTGGGTTCTTGGGCAACCTGATCATCCCTGACTTCACGTACAAGATTCAGTACGAGATCTATACCGGCAACTTTCAGCCACAGCTCTATGATTCGGCGTACGAGCGCAACAGGGCGAACTTCGTTTTGAGCACCCTGAACTATCTTCTGGATCCGTCGGCGTCGAACCAGTGGAACATGGGTATCTACGGTGAAGCGGGGCTGAAGCTCTCCAAGCTTTTCGATTTGAGCCTCGGCTACTTCTGGCCGTGGAGCTACAATAACGGTGCCATTACGGCGGACCCCGGCTCGGACCATTTCATTGCCAGCTTCTCAATTGAAAAGGGTGTTATCCCGATCGTCAACGTCTGGGGCAGCGTTTCCTATGAGCGCACAGGTTTTGTCGAGACGCTGCAGACAGTCGGCTTGACCGGTGCGTTGTTCGACGCGAAAACCGTCGTCAGCGCGCAGATCAATTACCCGGTAAGCCCGATCATGGACGTGTCGTTGATTTATTCGGTTGTCGCGGCCCGGAACGCCGCGGGCAATCTCACGTACACCAACAACCCGCCGCTCCCGGACATGAATACGTCGCTGTCCATAGAGACGCAGATTCACCTGTAGGCGAGCGGATGCCTGAAAGTCGGCACCAGTCCCGGAGGATCCGGATCCTCCGGGACGAGGTTTCCCGCAAAATAGCGGCCGGCGAGGTCATCGACCGGCCGCTCTCCGTTGTGAGGGAACTGCTGGACAACGCAATAGACGCCGGCGCGCGGTCTATCGACGTGTACCTGGAGGCCGGCGGACTGTCGCGGATCAGGGTCGTTGATGACGGGGCGGGCATGGTTGAGGAAGATCTCGCCCTCTGCTGGCAGCCGCACGCCACATCAAAGATCGAAACCGAGGACGACCTTCTGACGGCTTCCAGTCTTGGGTTCCGGGGCGAGGCGCTCTCCAGCGTGGCGCTTTGCAGCCGCCTGGTCATGGTGAGCTGCAGCCAGGAAAATGCCGCGGCACATCGGCTGGAGGTGGCCGGGGGACGACTCGTAGCCCTCGAAAAAAGCCAGGGCCGGCGCGGAACGACTGTTGATGTTTCGGAGCTGTTCTTCAACTATCCGGCTCGAAAGAAATTCCTTCGCAGCGCCAGCGCCGAGTCCGGCCTCTGCCGGTCGATTTTCGTTGACCGGGCCGCGGCCCATCCGGCGCTCGCTTTTCGTCTCTTCTCGGAAGGGGAGGTGCGGATGTCGCTCCTGGCGGCGTCTTCTCTGGAGCGGATCGCTCATGCCTACAAGCAGCAGCTCGATTCGCGGCTCCTTCGGGAATCAGGTGAAAGTGGTGAAGGGTTTTCGGTGCGGGTGGTGGCAGGAAGCCCCGACATCCGAAGGAGAGACAGGAAGCTTCTGCAGTGCTTCGTCAACAAGCGCAGGGTCACGGAGTTCTCCCTCCTGCAGGCCGCAGAGTTCGGCTTTGCCGGTTTCATGCCCGGCGGCTGGCATCCGGCCGCTTTTGTTTTCGTCGAGATTGATCCTTCCCTGGTGGATTTCAACATCCACCCTTCAAAGAAGGAGGTGAGGTTTCGAAACCTCCCCGAAGTGCATCGAGCGGTAGTGGCCGCGGTACGGAAAATGCTGGAGCCGCAGGCGCCTCCTGCGCAGGCCCGGCAGGCGCCTCCTGCGCGCGCCCCTTCTGCGCTGGCCCCGCAGGCCACAGGTTCTTGGCGTGCGGACGCATCCGGCGACCGGCCGCTTTTTGCGCTCCCCGTGTCTGGCGACGCTGCAGGCGCAATGCCGGATACGGCCGGGATCAGGTTTCTCGGACAGGTGTTCGGAGTGTTTCTTGTTTTCGAGCTTCCCGGCAGGCTTCTCATGATGGACCAGCACGCCGCTCACGAGCGGATACTCTACGACCGCTTCGCTGCGCGGGCGCCGGCCATGCAGGAGATGCTTTTTCCCCTGTGTTTTGACGTCACCGACGATGAAGAGGGCAGGGTGATGGCAGCACGCGAGGAACTGGAGCTCCTCGGGATCGGCCTGCGGCGGGCCGGTGCCCGCGCGCTCGAGGTCACGTCACTGGCGGTGGACTTGAAGCCGCTGCCCGAGGCAACGCTCGTGGAGATGATCAGGGGGGTGGGCGCCGCACAGTGGCGGCATTCCCTCATCGCCACGGCCGCCTGCAGGCTCGCCGTGAAGGAAGGCGACCGTGTGGACCCGGTGACCGCTCACGAGCTGTGCGCACAGGCGCTGAAGCTTCCTGTCCCGAGGTGTCCGCACGGCAGACCGATATGGCACGAGCTGAAAGAGGAGAGCCTGCTCAAGCTGGTGGATCGGCCACTGCCCGGATAGGCCCCGACCCCTGGCCGGGCCCGTCCCTACGACAACTGGTCCAGGAGCTTCTGCGCCTCGTCCCTGACGGGCTGTTTCGGGCCCTTCCCAAGGAGCTTCGTCAGGAGATCCTTCGCGTCCTTGCTGTTGCCTTCCTTCACGAAGATGCGCGCGAGCTTGATGTACACGTCCATGTTCGACGCATCCTTCGAGAGGACATCGACAAAGGCCGATTTTGCATCTGCCGTCTGGCCGTTTTCCGCATACGCGAGCCCGAGGTTGTATTCTGTGACCGTGGATCCGGGCTGGATGGAAAGCGCCTTCTTGAGGTGCGTGATGCTGTCCTCGTACTTCTGCTGGTGCAGGTAGACGTTGCCGAGGTTGTTGTTGACCTCGTAGGAATCGGGTACGACGTCCTGGGCAGCAAGGAGCAGGGGAAGCGCCTGGTCGGGCAGGCCGCGGCTGTCGTAGAGGCCCCCGAGGTTGATCAGGGCAGGGGAGAACTTCGGGTCCTTCTGCACGGCCGTGGAATAGTACTTCACCGCGTCGTCGGTGTTCCCCAGCTTCTCATTGGCGAGCCCGAGGATGTACGTGCTTGCGGCAGAGCCGTTGTCCTTCTCCACCGCCTTCTGCGCAAGGGGAAGGGCCTCGCGGGGCTTCCCCAGCTTGATCTTCACCGAGGCCATGTTGTAGGCGGCAACGGCATTGTCCGGCTCCTGGACGAGCGCTTTCTCGAGGGCGGCCTCCGCTCCTGCAAAATCATTGCGGGCCATGTACGCCGAGCCCAGCTCGCGAAGGTACCCCGCGTTGTCCGGGGAGAACTGCACGGCGGACTTGAACGCGTCCAGCGCCCCCGCGGTGTCCCCCTTCTCCCGCAGGATGTATCCGACCATGTACCAGCCGTCCGCGAAATCCTTTTTCGTTGCCACGGCCGCCTTGAAGGCATCCAGCGCCTTCGTCCTGTCTCCGAGCTGGACAAGGGACATGCCGCGGTTGAAGTGCGCGGAGGTGAAGTCAGGACGGAGCGCCACGCATTTCTCGAATGATGTCTGTGCGTCGGCGAAAAGCTTCGCGCGGTACTGCAGCTTTCCCAGCGCGTACAGCGAATCGGCGTCGTTCGGGTTCAGCCGCACCGCTGTCTTGTACTCCTGCATGGCCTCGTCGGAAAGCTTGCGGCTGTCGTAGATCTCCCCGAGGGTCCGGTGGGCGAGCCAGTTGTCGGGGTTCTTTGCGATGGCCGCATTCGAAAGGTCCACCGCCTTCTGCACGCTCGCAGGGTCGGTTGGATTGTCCCTGCAGCCAGGAAAGACCCGCGTACGCAAGGGCGTCCGAGTTGTCGGGTGCAAGGGCCGCGGCCTGTTCGAAGCTCTTCCGGGCCTCCGCGTAGCGGCCCGCGTTGAAGGACGCGGCTCCCTTCTGCATCAGGTCCTGGACCTTCTTCTGCAGCTCCTTCTCCTTTGCGATGGCATCTTCCGGGACCGGCTTCGCAGGCTGCTGCACCACGATCTGCTGCTGGCGATTCTTCAGCGTGTCCCCCAGCTGGGCGAGGCTCGCCTTCAGCTGGTCCTGCTGGGCCTTGAGCGCGGCAAGCTCGCTCTGTTTCGCCGCCTCATCAGCGGCCTTCTTCCGGGCCAGCACGTCGTCCAGGGCCGCCTTCACCTTCGGATTGTCAAAGCTCAGCGTGTTGAGGATCTGCAGCGCTTCCTCGTATTCGCCCTTGCCCGCGTAGTAGTCGGCCTTTTTCAGGGCGTCTGCGAGCTGGGCGCCGGTAATGGCTCCTGCTGCGGAAGCCGCGGCTGACCCGGCAGCAGCTTGAGGAGGAGGCCGATCCCAGCGCCGGCGCCGCCGAGGAGGATGATCCCGACACGATAGCCAGCGCGACCGGTAGCCCGAGAAAACGACGCGGCTCCGGGAGGGGCTTCTTCTGCGGGCGCGGCCGGGCCGGTGGTCCGGCCCTTGCCAGAAACAGGTTTCTGCATGGCTTCAATCCTTTATGTCGACGTTGACGGGGTCGTGTCTGGCCCTTGATGGATTCCACGGAGAGGTTCTTCGTCGAATCTCCCGCGTTGTTCAGGCTGTTGAGGACGTCCTTCATGAGGGCCTGCTGCTTTGCCGAGCTCTGCCTGGCGCGCCTTCTCCTTGTCATCCTGCGCCTGGCGCAGGAGGGCCATGATCTTCTCGATGCTGGGCCGCTGGGGGTCCTGCGGGGCGAGCTGGAGAAAGAGCGTGTAGTCGGCGAGGGCGCCGTCGAAGTTCTGCAGCTGCAGGCGCGTGTTGGCCCGGTTCAGGTAGCCTCAGAGAGGTTCTTGTTGCTGGCAATGGCGCTCGAGTACATCTCTTCTGCGGAGGCGAACTCCTTCCGGGAGAAGAAGTCATTGCCCATGTTGTAGTAGAAGAGGTCCTTGAAGGCCGTCGCGATTCCCAGCCCCCGTTTCAGGATGTCGATGGCTTTCTGCGGGTCCCCCAGCTGCTGGTAGATGATCCCGAGGTACAGGTAGGTCTTCTCGTTGGAGGGGTCGTCGTTCAGGGCGCTTTCCAGGAGGGGCCGGGCGTCCTGAGGCTTGTTCTGGACGAACAAGGCCTCTCCCTTGTCGAAGAACTCGGAGGTGCCGAAGAGCGCAGCCGTCGCGAACAGAAAGGCGCAGACCGCAAGGAAACGCTTCATCCAGGCCATCCCCCCCACTATAAGTATACCGCACGGGGCACGGCATGACGATGTGCACCGTCGCGCCCCGTCCAAGACTGCAGCACGTGCCGCCGGGCCTCATTGAAATCGTCGGTATGCGCACCATGGCCTTGACCAGATTCGGTGAAAGAAAGGGGAGTGTATGGCTCAGGAACGGGCCGGGAGACGGTGACCGGGGTGTGTGCTATCTTTCCTGGGCGGAGAGCCCGTCCTGCGACCGACTCGGCCATTTTCTCCTGGATGAAATCCACCGTGTCGGAGATTTTCTGGATCCTGTCCGCAGAATCATCCGGGATATGGATCCCGAACGTCTCTTCCATTTCGTAAACGATCTCCGCCACGTCCAGGGAATCCAGCCCGAGGTCAAGTTTCAGGTCTTTTCGGGGGTGAAGGTTGAGCGATCGAGCGGATGTGTGTTTCGCAAGGATTGTCACCAGTTTTTCCTGTATCTCCATTTTATCCATAATGACCCTCCTCTGATCCTATTCGCCAAATGTATACCTGAAATCCGGGGTCTTGTCAAAGCGGCCGTCGCGTGCTCGGCAGCAGTTGCCGCCCTGGCGTTGCACCGGTCACCCTGTTTCACTATATTCAGGAGCACAGAATGAGACTCCTCTGTATTGCCGATCACGTGGATCCCTTGATCTACAGCACAGGTCTGAAAGAGCGGTACGGCAAGGTGGACCTCGTGCTGAGCGCGGGGGACCTCACCCTGGGGTACTACGACTTCATCATCAGCACTCTGAACCGGCCGCTCTATTTCGTCTTCGGCAACCATCACGTGGAGCAGAGGCGGGGCTTCGGGAAGCCGCAGGATCCGTTCTCGCCGAGCAGGGAAACCGTCCCCTGGGAGAGCGGCGCAGGGGCTGTGTGCCTGGAGGGCCGGGTCGTACGCGTGCGGGGCCTCACCATCGCCGGGCTCGGGGGGAGCATCTGGTACAACGGGGGTGAGAACCAGTTCACGGACTTCACCATGTTCCTCACGATTCTCCGCCTTGTTCCCGGGCTGCTCTGGCACCGGTGTTCCATGGCCGCTTCCTCGACGTCCTGATCACGCACTCCCCGCCCTACGGGATCAACGACCTTCCCGATCCCTGCCACACGGGGTTCAGGGTCTTTCTCTGGTTCATGAGGACCTTCAAGCCCCGCTACCTCGTGCACGGCCACGTCCACCTGTACGACAGGAATGCCGCGCGGGAGGCGCACTACGGAGACACCACGATCATCAACGCATACGACCATGTCGTGATCGACCTGGAGAGCACCCCATGAGCGACAGCGCGTTCCAGTCCATGGCGCGCAGCGATTTCGGCAAGCTGCGCACGCGGGAAACATTCACGAGGATCCTCTCCCTGCTGAAGGCGCGGCGGGACGAGATGCTCTCCCTGGGTGACGTGCGCTCGCTCCTGCGCCCCGACTCCGAAACCTACAGGGGCATGCGGACCATCCCCATCGAGCTGATCGTCGGCAGCGAGGGGCGGTACAAGGACTTCAACCGCGCCTTTCTTCCCGCGGCACGACAAGCTGATGCGCCGCTGGATCAGCGTCGACGTGGCGCACTACCAGGACGTCGCCCTGCCGCCCATCAAGGTGTTCGAGATCGGCGGCGTGTACTTCGTCCGCGACGGCAACCACCGGGTCTCGGTGGCCAAGGCGAAGGGCGCGGCGTTCATCGACGCGGAAGTCATCTCCCTGTCCTCGGAGATCCCGATCACCCCGGACATGAGCCGCGACGAGCTGAAGCGGGCGGTGATCGATTTCGAGAAGGCGCGGTTCTTCGAGGTGACCCGGCTGGACACGCTGCAGGCCCGAGTGCCGGATCAGAGTTCACGGAGGTCGGACGCTACGACGAGCTGCTCGGGCACATCCGCGAGCACAAGTGGTACATGAACCTGAAGAAGCCGCCGAGATCCCCTTCGAGACGGCCGCGGTCTCCTGGTACGACAAGGTGTACTTCCCCATCATCGAGATCATCCGGGAGACGAGCCTCCTGGCGCGTTTCCCGCAGTGCACCGAGGCGGACCTGTACGTGTTCGTGGGACAGCACTGGAGCGAGCTGGGCAGGCGCTACGGGCCCCTGTTCACGCTGGAGGAGGCGGCGGAGGACTTCAGCATTGTCTCGCGCGAAGGATCGCCCGCGAGGCGCTGGAGGCGCGGCGCTGCGCTCGGTCTGGGTTCAAGCGGAGGGATCGCCACGGCCGGCGCGGCGACGCCGGCGATCAGTCGCCCCGCGTGTAGGCGGCGTATGCCTCTTCGGTCAGGAGCAGCTCCAGCTCATCCGGGTCCTGCATCTCGATGATCGACCAGCCATCCCTCGCCCAGCGGGTCGCGGTTGACCAGGGTGCAGTTTTCTTCCGCGCCCAGCACGGCGTTGACGTCCGCCACGACCCCGGAGACGGGCGCGTAGATCTCGCTGGACGATTTCAGGGAATCCACCGTGCAGACGACCTCGCCGCGCACGACGCGCGTGCCCGGCTGCGGGAAGCTCCACGTAGGCGATGTCGCCGAGCTCCGACTGCGCGAAATCGGAGATCCCGACCCGCGCGCGCGTGCCCGTCGGCCTCCACCCAGGTATGGTCCTTCGTGTACAGGCGCATGGCGACGCCCGCCCTCAGTCCAGGAGCGGGTTGCCGCTGGACGGGGTGCCGCCCGGGGGCGCCGTGGACTGCGCGCCGGCCGTGTCCGGCGGGCCCTGCCCGGTGTCGTTCGTGCCGTTGAAGTCAGGGTTGTTCAGCAGGGAGTTCTTCAGCGTCTCCAGGGCGCTGTCGGTCTGGGTGGCGTTGTACTCGTCGATCTCGTCGAATGCCCGCGGCTCGGTTCCCGTCAGGAATAGCTCGGTGATGGTCTTCTTCGTGAACGCGGTGGGCAGGAGTCCCGAGGTCGCGCTGACCACGACCTCCGACAAGCCCGGACTCGGGGCGCGTGAAACGTCTTCACGGGCAGGTCCTTGTGCATGGCTTTCATGAAGTTCGCCCAGGTCGGGCCCGCGATGGCCGCGCCGGTGAGGGCGGTGCCCAGGGACCGGTTGCCCTCGTCGAAGCCGTACCAGACCGCCGTGGTCATGTACGGGGAGAATCCGACCGTCCACGCGTCCTCCCAGTTCTGCGTGGTTCCTGTCTTCGCCGCGAAAGGCTGGCTCTTGTCGCTCCAGATGTCCAGCAGGTTGCCCTGGCCGCCGAGGGTCCCTTCCTTGATCGTGCTCTGCAGGATGCTCGTCATGATGTAGGCGGTCTGGGGGCTCATGATCTGGGCCGCATCGCCCTTGCGGCTTTCCCGCGCCAGTGCCTCCTTTGCGGGCTCCATGATGATCTTTCCGTTGCGGTCCTCGATGTAGCGGATGGAGACGGGCTGCAACCTCGCGCCCGCCGTTCTCGAACACGGAGTACGCGCGCACCATTTCCAGGGGAGAGACGTAGATGATGCCCAGGCCGAGGGGGTAGTACCGGGGGAACCGCCGGTCGATCTCGGCCGGATCCGTGACGCCCGAGCAGACGGCTGGCCCGCTGGATGGCGGCGTCGAAGCCGATGCCGTCCAGGACCTTCAGGGACGGGACGTTCATGGACTCCGCCAGCGCGTCGCGGAGGAGCACCCTGCCGTGCCATTCTCCCTTGTAGTTCAGGGGCTCGTAGAGCGTGCCGTCCGCGTTGGTGAAGACCACCGGCGCGTCCAGGATCATGGTGGCCGGGGT
This sequence comes from uncultured Spirochaetota bacterium, assembly GCA_963845325.1. Taxonomy (GTDB): domain Bacteria; phylum Spirochaetota; class Spirochaetia; order SZUA-6; family Fen-1364; genus Fen-1364. The sequence goes on along the minus strand of CAWJRT010000027.1, from coordinate 95,229 downwards.
GAACTTCCGCGAGTCGATGGCGGCGGAGTAGTACAGCGGCTTGAAAGCGGATCCCGGCTGCACCCGCGCCTGGGTGGCGCGGTTGAACTGGTCCGAGCGGGAGAACTGCCGGCCCCCGACCATGGCGAGGATGTACCCGGTGGCGGGTCCATGGAGACGAGGGCGCCCTGTACCTGGGTCTTGCGCGTCACCGCCAGCGCGCGCGCCGATGCCCGCCGCCATGATGTCCTGCGCCTTCTGCAGGCCGAACAGGCTCGACACGATGTCGACGACCGGGCGCGATCTTGCGCGAATAGTCGCGCTTTGCGTTTCCCGTGGCGTTGCGGTTGCGGTACATCAGGTCGTCGATGTCGAACGAGAACCCGAGCATGTCGATGAGCGGCAGGTAGGAGGCGTTGGAGGTGGAGACCTGCGCGCCGGCCGTGGCGAGGTACAGGGCGTTCACCTTGTCGATGTCCTGCGCCATGCGCGCGTCCGCTTCCCTCTGGTAGTCGAGGTTGAGCGTGGTGTGCACCACGAGGCCGTCGGTGAGGTAGTTGTAGGAGCCGACCAGGAGGTCGTCGAGCTGGCCGCGGATGTACTCGCTGAAGTAGGGGGCCTTGTCCTCGCGGTCCAGGAAGGCGCTGGAGTTCGACGCGCGTGTAGTCGTAGCGCGACCAGTAGTCGTTGAAGGAGTCGTCCGCCTCCTTCTTCGTCACGTAGCGCAGCTGCACCATCTGGTCCAGGATCTCCCGCTGCAGCCTCCGCGCCCTCTGCGGGTTGCGGATGGGATTGTTCGAGCGACGGGCTTGCCAGCTGGATGACCAGCATGGCCGATTCCGCAACCGTGTCCTCCTGGACGGGATGGTTGAAGTAGAACTTGCTCGCCGCCTGCACGCCCGAGGTTGCCCGAGCCGAAGGGCATCTCGTTGAGATACATCTCCAGGATTTCCTGCTTCGTGTAGCGGCGCTCCATCTGGATGGCCCACCACAGCTCCACGACCTTGCGCTTGATGCGAGATGTCCGTCCGGTCCGCGTACAGCCGCCCGGCGAGCTGCTGCGTGAGCGTGCTTGCCCCGGACACGTAGCGGCCGGTGACGATGTTGAAGACCGCCCGGGTCAGGCCGCGGAGGCTGAACCCGTGGTGCGTGTAGAAGTTCCTGTCCTCCCGGGTGAGCAGGGCGTCGATGAGGTGCTGCGGGCACCTGGTCGATGGTGACCGGCTCCCGGTTCTGCTCGCCGAAGAACTCGGTGATCTCCCGGTCGTTGATGTCCAGGATCTTCGTGGGAAGCGCCGCCTGCGTGCTCGCCGAACTGCTCCTTCGTGGAGATGTTCCGCGTGGCCGCCAGGGCGATCCCGAGCGTCACTCCCAGGAGGATTGCGACGGCAAAGGAAACGACCAGCAGGATTTCGAACGACGGATCGCTTTCGGGGAAGCGGACGCACTGGGAAAATGATAAGGAGATGGGCGATGCTTTGTCAACCGGTGCAGGGTCCGCGCGGGTCAACCTGACGCGTGCCTGCATTCTGCAAAAAAAGAGGCCGACCCCCGAAGGAGCCGGCCTGCCTGGTGTGGTGCCTTTCGACATAGTAAACTGGGAGGGGAACTACATCTTGGACACCAACACCTTTCTTATCGTCATCCCATATCCGTGAACTTGAGCGCTATTTCATCCTGATGCAGCTGAAGAGGGTCCCGCGTGCCCGCCTTTGTCCGCACCTCGAAATGCAGGTGCGGTCCCGTGGCGCGCCCCGTATGACCCACGGCACCCAGGATGGAGCCCGTGCTCACGCGTTCTCCAATAGTAACATTGATCGCCGAAAGGTGTCCATAGACGGTCTGGTAGCCTCCCGGGATGCGTGACGCACCACGATATCGGCCCAGCGCGTTCGCTCTCGCCGACCTCTTCCACCGTCCCGTCGCGCGCCGCATGCACCGCGGTCCGTCCGGGGCCCCGATGTCCAGCCCCGCGTGGAACTCGCGGCTTCCCGTGAACGGGTCATTCCTCCAGCCGTACAGGGACGTGATCGCGTCCCTTGTCGATCGGGTTGCGGTAGAGGATGCCGCAGGAAATATGCGCGTTCGATCCGCGAAAACGACTCGTCGGGGAAGAATGAAACGGGCTCCCACCGCCCGTCGCGGGACACCTGGAGCGCAACGGGCGCTTGCCGGCGGCCAGCCGCGTGGCGAGCACCATCGTCCTCCAGGTCCCCGCGGGGAGGGTCGTTCACGAAAAGCCCGTCCTGGCTCGGGATGAGGATCCGCCCGCCTGCCGTTGAAGCCGTCCTTGCTGGCGGCCCCGTTCAGGCTCGCCAGGGTGTCGTAGCGCAGCCCCAGCCGCGCGTTCAGCGAGAAAAGGTCGTCGGCCTGCCGCGGCGCATAGGCGAAGATGTCCAGGTTCGGCAGGATGCCCGGTTCGCCGGTCCGCGACTCCATGACGCGGCGGAACTCCTCCAGCTCCGCCTGCTGCTGCACGAACAGCGCGTCATCGTGGCTGAGGACGTGGACAACGGGGTATTGCTCCGCTGCCGCGGCACGGCAGCAGGGCAGGGCTGCGATGATGATGACGATCAGCAGGAACGGCTGCGCGTTTCACTCACTCCCATTTTCGGCAGGAACCTGTCGCACCTTTCGGTTCTTCGCCGGGTCCTTCCTGGCCGCGCCGCGCGCACGTCCAAGCGCCCACAGAAGGAGGCCCCAGGCGGCAAGGTCCGCTGCGCCGAAAATCCAGAGTCCTCTCGCGAGGAAGGCAGCGGCCAGGTATGCACCGCTGAATCCAACCAGCACAATCAATACCGTCAGCAGCACCGAAAGGAAAGTGCGGCGAGGCTTGCCCGGGTCTCTCGTGGTTGTGCGGCTCCTCCGCACGGACCGCGACAACCAGGTACAGGATCCCCGCGCCGGCCAGCCCCAGAACGGTGATGGAGTACGCGCCGCGGGCCGAGGTTGCAAAAAGCCACAACGGCCATGAGATGAGCAATCCCAGGGCGGCGCTCCCGGCAACGAGCACGAGGAGGAAGCCGACTTTCCGGCCCGCTTCGACCCAGCGTGAAAGCGTCTTGCGGAAGGCGTTCTTCACGAGGCGCCCAGGTCGGCCAGCGCCTTGCGGTACGCCTCCGCATCCGCGGTCCTTCCCAGCGCGTCGGCGGCGGCCACGAGCCCCGCAAGCGCCTTCCTCATGTCGTCCTTGAACCCGAGGCTCGTGGACACGAGGTACGAGCGCTGGAAGTAGTCGAACGAGGCGGCCTGGTCACCTTTCTTCGCGGTGATGACACCCAGGGCGTACAGGTCCTTGGCGATTCCCGGAGAGCTCTCCACCTGCTTGTCATAGGCGAGCGCCTGGGAGGCGTTCTTCACCGCCTCGTCGAACTTTCCATCGCGGGAGTACACCGAGGCGATCATGTAGTAGTCGGAGGCGGCCTCTGCGAAATAGCTTGTTCGAAAGATTTGCAGCCAGTGAGCGCCCGAAGTATTCCAGGGCCTTCGCCGAGTTGCCGAGGTTCTTCTCCGCGGTGCCCAGGTCATGGTTCAGCAGTGCGGCCCGCGCCGGGTCGCGGCCCCCGGCGGTGGACCCCGCCGCCTCCTGCAGCGCCGCCTGAGCTTCCTGCGGCTGCCCCTTCACGAGGTACAGCTCACCGAGGTTGATCGAGGAGTCGAAGAGCAGGGACGGGTTTTCCGCCCGCGCCCGTTCACGCGCCCGCAGAAGGATGCTCTCCGCCTGGTCCAGCGCGCCAAGGGCGATATAGCACTTCCCGACGCGTTGTACGAACGCACGATCCCGCGGCCGTCATCAACCGACGTGAACTGGCTCAGCGCCTGGGAGAAGAACTGCAGGGCCAGCTCGTAGCGACCCTGCCGGTAGTAGCCTTCCCCGGAGGCCGTGTCCTGGTCCGCCTGGATCTTCACCGTCAACACCGTGTCGGTCTTCTTCGGGGCCGAGGAACAGGAGAGCATCAGCGCCACGCGCCAGGATGCACGCGGTGAGGCAGCGCGAGCGGCCGCATCAGAAGTTCTCGTCGCGGTAGCTGGACATCGGCGCGCCCTGGGCCGGCCGTGCCGGAACGCCGCCCCTCAGCAGCGGATTGTTTTTCGCCGCCTCCAGCACGTCCTTTGCCGAGGTGAGAGTGTCGCTTCCCTTTTCAAGGAGTGACGTGACCTGCGGCCGCGTTCCGTTGATGAAATCCGCGAAGCTCTTCAGCTGGGCCGTGATGGCGTTCACGTTTTTCAACGCGCTGTCCACCTGGTTGAACAGCTCGTTGGAGTCATTCAGGAAGGTATCCACGGAGCCCTGCGGATCGAGGAGGCGTTTCGCAAGCCCCTGCGTGTTCTTCAGGGAGCCGGTCATCTCCTTGAGGTTCTGCGAGATGACGTCCAGGTTCGTCGAGAAGTCGCCGATCACTCCCCGGGTCTGCATGGAAATCGCGTTCACGTTGTCCGCGATGACCGCCACCTTGTCCAGCACCGTGTTGATCTTCCCGTTGAGATCGTCCACCGTGGCGTTCACGCGCCCGGGAGTGCGCGAGAGGTCAGTGACCATGGTCCCGATGGGCCCGCCTCCGCCGTTGAGGCCGGCGTTGACCGTTTCCGCGATGCGCCGGATATCGGAAACGGTCTGACGTGTTTCGTCGAGGACGGGATTGAGCTTGGCGATGACCGAGCCGATGACGTCCGCATCCTTCGGGATCTCCACTTTCCCGTCCGCCACGAGCTGGCGGCCCTCTTCGGTGTCGAGGCTGGGAATGTAGGACCCTTCGGCCACCGGGGGCAGCCTGTTCTTCCCGGAGTGGAACTTCAGCGTCGTGCCCAGGCCGATGGGGCTGGAGGTGAGCTCCAGGACCGAATCGGGCTTCACCCGGTCGTAGTAGGTGTCCTCGATGTAGAAGCGGACGTCCACCTCGCTCTGCTCGTTCAGCGTCATGCTCGAGATCTTGCCGATGTCGAATCCCTTGAGGCTGATCGGGCATGCCCACGAAGAGCCCCGAGCCCGGAGGCAAACTCGCTCGTGAAATAGTAGTTTCTTCGCGAACCATCGCTGGTTGACGCCGATCAGGATGAGGACGAGCGGCCACGGCGACGATCGCCGCCAGCACGAAGATGCCCACGATCTGGTCGGCGAAACGGATCTTGAACTTCATTCGGCTCCGATCCTATCTCCGGTGGACGCGCACGTCAACGCCAGCCCATTCCCGGCGCCGTGCTGTTCCCGGACCTCAGTGCTCTCCCCGCTGCCGTCCAGGAGCGAGAGCAGGTCCGTGTCATAGGAGGCGATGTCCTTAAGCACCTCCGACAGGATGGCCCGTACGCGGGCATGGCGCGAGCGCTTGATCTCGTCGAAATCCCCCGAGGCGATGACCTGCCCCGCGTCCATGACCACCAGGCGGTCGGCAAGGGTCGAGGTGAGCTGCGCGTCGTGGGTGACGGCGATGATGGTGCTCCCGCGGCCCTTCTGGTCGCGGATGATCTGGTGGATCCGGTCGGTCATTGCGTGGTCGATGGAGAGCGTCGGCTCGTCCATGAACAGGAGAGCAGGCTCCGTCATCAGCGCGCGCAGGAATGAGGCGATTTTCTTTTCCCCGCCGGAAAGCGCCGCCGGCCGCTCGGAGGCGGACTCTTCCATGCCCACGCGTTCCAGCGCCCTGATCACGCGCCGATTTCGGTCCGCGGCCGGCACGTCGGGAAAATGCACCTGCAGCGGCAGGGCGAGGTTCTCGAACAGCGACTTGTTTTCCCACAGCGCGCCGTCCTGGAAGACGAACCCGTTCTGCCGGCGCATGTCCATGCAGGCCCCGCTCCGAGAGCTGGAAGATGTCCTTGCCGTTGAAGAGCACCCTCCCTTCGTCCGGAGGGATCAGGCCCGCGGCCACCTTGAGGAGCGTGCTCTTGCCGCATCCCGATGGTCCCATGATCACGGTGCTCTTGCCCTCGGCAAACCCGACGCTGACGCCGCGGAGGGCCGCGGAATCCGCCGAGGGTGACCTGGACGTCTTCGAGTGCGACGATATCCGCCATGCTGCTCCCTTACACGTAGTAGATCAGCGTGATCAGGGCGTCGGCGAGGAAGCAGAGCACGAAGCCCTGTCCCACGGCCTTGATTGCCGACCGCGGGATCTCGGTGACGGAAGAGCTCACCTTGAAGCCCTGGAAGGTGGCCACCACGGAGATGATGACCCCGAAGACGAAGCTCTTCAGGATTGTCGAGATGATGTCGCGAAGCTGGAGCGTCCGCAGCAGCGCGCTGAAGTACTCGACGAAAGGAACCGGGTGGATGAGCTGGGCCACGAGAAACGAGCCGACGAGGCCGAAAAAATTGAAGTAGATCGTCAGCGCCATGACGGAGAGAGTGACGCCCGAGCACGCGCGGGACGACGAGGTAGGCGATCGGGTTGATGCCGATCGACATGTATGCCTCGATCTCGTGCGAGACGACCATGTTGCCCAGCTCGGTGGCGATTGCTGGGGCCGGAGCGCGCAATGATGATGAAAGCAGTGAGGATGGGACCGAGCTCGCGCGTGATGACGACGATGAGGATGGAATACAGCAGGCTGGTCTGTCCGAACCGGGGAAGCACCGTCCCGCCCTCCACGATGATCACCGCGCCGAAAGCCAGGGCGATCAGCGCGACGATGTTCATGGCCTCCACGCCGGTGAAAAGGATCTGCAGGACCAGCACCCGGAAGGCCACCTGCTTGCGGCGCATGAACAGCGCCGTCTCCTTCAGCACCTGGAAGAAGAACCCCAGGGCATAGGCATAGTCCCGTGCCTTGCCGTTCGCCCACCTGCCGAGTGTCGCGACCATTGTGGTGAGTATAGTTCAGGCTTCGGGGGGATTCAACGAAGGGGCAGGGGACCGTCGGCGGCGCCGGAGGGATACCGTCCAGCAGGCGGTCCGGGATCTCCCTGCCGCCCGAGCTGAGCCCGAGCTTCCGGCTGGGGATGTGCTCGCCGTGGAAATCCGAGCCGCCCGTCACCACCATGCCCAGGCCGTGCGCAAGACGCTCGAACCTGCTGGCACTGCTTTGACCGTCTGGTTCGGGTGCCATGCCTCGATGCCCGGCACGCCCTGGTCCCGGCAGGCGCCGACAAAGACGCGCAGGGCAGGGCCCTGGAGCCCGAGGGAGACGGGGTGGGCGATCACGGGAATGCCTCCCGCCCGGCGGATCAGGCGCTGCGGCCTCGCGCAGCTCCAGGCATGCGCGCGGCTCGTAGTAGGGCATGCCCTTGCCGATGAGCCGCTTGAACGCGGCGTCGATCGAGCCCACGATTTTCTTCCTCACCAGGACCCGCGCGAAATGCGCCCTGCTCACGATGTCGCCGCCGGCGGTTTCCGTGATCTCCTTCAGGGTGATGGGGATGCCCGCCGGCCTGCATCTTCTCGACCATCCGCGCGTTGCGGCCGCGCCGCGCTGCCTGCACGCGCTGACAGCGCCTCCAGCAGGGCTTCCACGTCGCCGCTCGATCCCGATGCCCAGGAGGTGGAACTCCCCCTCTGTGCGTTCGATCTCTATTTCCACTCCCGGGATGAATCGCAGGGCGGTTCCCGCGGCGCGCTCGTGCGCGCGCAACTCCGTCCAGCGTGTCATGGTCGGTGAGCGCCAGGGCGCGTAGTCCCGCCGCGAGCGCAAGCTCGATGAGCCTTTCCGGCGTGCACGAGCCGTCGGACGCGGTGGAGTGGGTGTGGAGATCGATCATTTGACAGCACTATAACTCATTGCGTAAGCTCGATCCATGGACCCGACTTTCAGCGCGCCCCGCGGCGTGGGGGGAACGTATACCCCGCCGCCCGACAAGTCCATCACGCACCGGGCGCTGATGCTGGCTGCTGTTGCGGAAGGGCGCTCCCGCCTCCGCCGCCCGCTGTCCACCGGGGACTGCGTATCCACCCGTCGCTGCCTGGAATCACTCGGCGTAAAGTTCACGGACACCGTGGAGGGAGTCGAGGCGACGGGAGTCGGGCTGCGCGGGTTCACTGAACCGCGCACGGGCCCTGGACGCGGAGAACTCGGGGACCACCACGCGGCTGCTTTCCGGGCTTCTTGCGGGGCAGGGGATTTTCGCGGTGCTCACCGGTGACGATTCCCTCGTCCGCCGCCCCATGGCGCGGGTCGTGGAGCCCCTGCGGAAAATGGGCGCCCGCATCGAGGGAAGAGAGTGCGGGCAGGTTCGCGCCGCTGTGCTTCATCCCCGGCACCGGGGACCTGCGGCCGCTGTCCTGGGACCTTCCCGTCCCCAGCGCGCAGGTGAAGAGCAGCCTCCTCCTTGCCGCGCTGCGCGCGGCCGGTCCCTCGCGGATCGGCGGCAAGATCGGTTCCCGCGACCACACCGAGCGGATGCTGCGCGCCCTTGGCGTGCGCCTGGAGGAACACGGCACCAGCTCTCATCGTTCATCCACCCGGGCAGGCGCTTCCCGGTTTCGACGCGGAAGTGCCCGGGGACGTGTCCTCTGCGGCCTTTTTCGTGACCGCGGCCCTGATCACCGGGCAGGGATCTTTCAATCCACGGCTGCGGGATCAACCCCACGCGATGCGGATTCATCGAGGTTGCCCGCCGAATGGGCGCCTCGGTGGACGTCTTGCCGAGGAACGCTCTTCGCTGGGTGAGCCTGTGGGCTCCATCACGCTCCAGCCCGGGGGCGTGCTGCGAGGCGCCGAGGTGACGCCGGAGGAAGTTCCCGACCTCATCGACGAGATTCCGCTCATCGCGGTGCTCGGCCTCTTTGCGCACGGGCGCACGCAGGTCAGGGGCGCCGCGGAGCTGCGCGTGAAGGAAAGCGACCGCCTGGCAATGATCGCCCTCATGGCGGAAAGCCTTGGGGGAAGGATCGAGGTTTTCGAGGACGGCTTTGCCGTGGAAGGGCCGCAGGCGCTTCGCCCGGGCGTGGTCGATCCGCAGGGTGACCACCGCATCGCCATGGCGGCGGCGGTGGCCGGGGCGGCAATCGTCGGCGGGCGTGAAGGTGCGCGGGTTCGACTGCTCGCGCGTCTCGTACCCCGATTTCTGCGCGACTTCACCTCGCTCGGCGGGGAGGTCGCGTGAAGGCCGGCGACCTTTCGTTCACGTCGGCGGGGTCACCACGGAGGTGGAGTTCAGCCCGAACGCCCCGTCCTGTCCCGGAGGCCTCCGTCACGGTGCTTGACGCGAACACCGCCGCTCGGTTCGGCGCCGGCGCTCGCGAACCCGGTCCGCCTTCCCGCGGGAGAAAAGGCCAAGCAGTGGGAGAGCGTGCATGCCGTGCTGACCCGCTGCGCGGAGTCCGGGCTGGGGAGGGACGCCACGATCGCGGGGATCGGCGGCGGGGTGATCTGCGACATCACCGCCTTCGCCGCGTCCCTGTACATGAGGGGATGCCGTCTCGTCCTCGTTCCCACCACGCTCCTGGCGATGGTGGACGCCTCCCTGGGCGGAAAAACCGGGCATCGATTTCCTGGGATACAAGAACCTCGTGGGGACGTTCTACCCGGCGCACCGCATCGTGATTGCCCCGGCGCCCTGAAGAGCCTTCCGCAGCGGGAGTACCTCTCCGGGCTTGCCGAGGTCATCAAGACCGCCCTGATCGGGGACGCGGAGCTCCTCGGCCTCCTGGAGACAGCGCGGGAGCGGATTCTGTCCCGCGAACCGGCCGTCGTGGAGGAGATGATCCGTCGCAGCCTTGCCGTCAAGGGCCGCATCGTCGCAGGAGGATCCGCGGGAAAAGGGGATCCGGGCTGTCCTGAACCTCGGCCACACCTTCGGCCATGCGCTGGAGAGCGCGACGGGTTTTACCGGCTGGACGCACGGCGAAGCGGTGGCATGGGGCATCGGGCAGGGCGCTGGCGGCGGGGCTCCGGTTCGGGATGACGGACCCGGCCTTCGCGCGCCGGGTGCGGGCGCTTCTCCGCGCCTACGGGTACAGGCTGCAGGCGGATGCGGGGTTCGACGCACTGCGGGCGGCCTTCGGCATGGACAAGAAGCGCACGGCGGGCACCGCCCGGCTGGTCATTCCCGTGCGGCGTGGGAGACGTGACGACTGCGGGACGCCGCACCGGAGGATCTCGCGGCGGCGCTTGCGGACCGGGAACGGGAGGAGAAGGAGCAGTGCCTCGCATGAAGATCGACAAGGGCACCTTCGAGCAGCACGTCCGATTCTTCGACCAGGGGGCGCGTCATCTTCAAGGAGAACGACGAAGGCAACGAGATGTTCATCATCATCCAGGGGCTCGTCGAGATCCGCAAGTCCACCGGGGCAGTCCTCCAGCAAGATCCTGACCACTCTCCAGAAGGGCGACATGTTCGGGGAGATGGCCATCATCGAGAAGCAGCCCCGCTCCGCCACGGCCGTGGCCGTCCAGCCCACCCGGGTGCTCGTGCTCAACGAAAAGCTGTACGACAGCATGATCGGCTCCAACCCCGACTTCGCCCGCAAGATGAACAAGGTCCTCTCCGAGCGGATCCGCCGGGCGGATGCCATCATCCAGAACATCATGACGACCAACCGGCAGAACCAGCTCTGGGCCGGGCTCGTGCAGTACGCACGGGAAAAGGGCGTGGCCACGTTCAAGGGAAGCAGGGTGAACATCGAGGAGTTCACCGTGTGGGCGGTCCAGCACCTGGGCATGACCGACAAGGACGTGCAGGGAATCCTCGCCCAGTTCCTCAAGCGCGAGGTGATTGCTTATTCCGCGCGGGGGAAGGACGAGATCCTCGTCGAGCTCGAAGGAAGGGGCTGGTCCTTCCCGGCGGAAGCGCGTGTCGAACAACGCGCTGGCGGCGGCTGCGCGGCACGCTCGACTCTACTGTTCCAGCATGTCCGAGATGAGGTGGTACAGCCGCGCGGTCGTCTCGCGGTCCTCCGGTGCGAGGATCTCCCCCGGCTCGTCCGCGAGGCTTTCCAGGCTGGCAAGGGTTTCCGTGCGCGCGGTCAGGAGGCTCTTCTCCGACTTGAACCAGTAGTTGCCCTTCCAGTCGGTGTACAACGTCAGGAATCCGAGCCGCCTGCTCTTCTTCTGCAGCGGGCAGAGGCAGAGGAGCCGGGGCAGGTGCTGCGCACAGCTCCCTGCCGTCGGACGGCGAAGACGAACGTCCGGCCCTCCGGCCACTTCTCCCAGACGCCCTCGTCGGTGTGGAGGTAGGGGGCGAGGGAGAGGATGGTGCCCAGCTTCATTCCCGCCGAATATCTCCTTGCCGTCCCAGTGATCGGTGCCCCGCAGGTTCTTGTAGCTCGGCAGGCTCGCCGGGGATATCTCCTGCAGGACGGGCCGCAGCTTCTCCCAGTCCATCGTGACCATCTTGCGGCCGCCCTTGATCGTGCTGATGGGGAAGGACTGCTGCCCGATCCTGATCTGGTCGTGCGTGAAGTCGCGCGGTTTCTCTGTGCACCGCGAGGCGGCTTTTCGCGCGGCCTTCCCGCTGCGCCGGCGGCTGCCGGCACGCCCCCGCCGAAGGCGTCCTGCAGGACCGGGGAGATCCGGGACAGAAGCTGCTTGCGCAGCGGCGACACGGACCGCGCATACATGCGGGACGTGCGCACGATTTCCCCTGCCACGATGAACGCCGGGGTCTCGCGGAACATCAGGGACCCGGGTGGATCTGGATCCGGTCCGCCGTCAGGCTGCGGTAGATTCCCTTGCCCGTCCTCTCGCAGACGAACTGGATGAGGCCCGCGCGAGATGGCGCAGAGGTAGTCATCCCACGGTCCGCCGGACCCGATGGGCACGCCCAGGGAGCTCACGATCTCCTCCAGCTGGCCCTTGATGTTGGCGATCTCGTTCATCGTGCGGATGTCGAGGTAGTGCGAGTCGCAGAACCGGCGTCTTGTTGCCGGAGCGCATGAAGGCCTCGTAGATGCGTCTGGTAGGAAACGAAGTCGCCCAGGGGGTCGCGGAAGGTGTGGTGGGCGCGGCGCGCCTCCAGCTCTTCTCCCGCGGGCAGGAGAAACGGGGAGTTCACCGAGAGAAACGTGGCGGCCATGATGACTTCCGCGATGACGGAGGGGTAGGACGCGGATGGCCTCCACGATCATGCGCGCGTGCTTCGGGCAGGATGGGGAACATGCACATCATCCGCCCGGTTTCGGTGAGGGCGCGCTCCTCGTCCAGCGCATCCAGGAGCTGGAGCGTCTCCACCGCGGCACGGATGCCGTCCTGGCCCGGGGGGGAGAGGAAATCGAAGGATTCGAACTCCCGGATGCCCAGCTCCGCCATGCGGAGAACCACCTCCGAGAGATCCGTGCGGAGGATCTCCTCCATCGTGTACATCGGCCTGCCGTCGAGGTCCTTCTTCGTGTACAGCCGGTAGCACACGCCCGGGCGCCGTCCGTCCCGGCGCGGCCACGGCGCTGGTTGCACGAGGCGCGGGAGACCGGAACCTCGATGAGGGACTCCGTGAAGGTCTTCGGGCTGTAGAAGTTCACCTTCCCCAGCCCCGAATCGATGACGGACACGACGCCGTCGATCGTGATGCTCGTCTCGGCGATGTTCGTGGACACGATCACCTTTCGCTTCCCCGGGAAGTCGAGGAAGACCCTGCCCCTGGTCCTCGTGGGAGAGCCGCCCGTACAGGGGGAGGAGCACCAGCTCCTTCGTCCCGGTCCAGGTCGGCGAGCATCTGCACGCAGTCCTTGATGGCCATCTCGCCCGGGAAGGAAGATGAGGATGTCGCCCTTGCTCCTTCTTCTGCATGATCGCGCGAACGATGTCGCCGATGCGCAGCATCAGGCTCTCGGGGTCGCCTTCGATCTCGGGCGGTGTGTACTTCACCTCGACGGGGAACATCGGGGCGTCGATGCTGACGACCGGGCATCCGTCGAAGTACTCCGAGAAGACCTCCACGTTGATCGTCGCGGAGGAGACGATGACGCGGAACTCGGGGCGCGCCGCCAGGATGCCCTTCAGCATCCCGAGGATGAAATCGATGTTGAGGCTGCGCTCGTGGGCCTCGTCGACCATCAGCACGCTGTACCGCGACAGCAGGCGGTCGCTCTTCAGCTCCTGCAGGAGGATTCCGTCGGTCATCACCTTGATGACCGTCTCATCGTCCGTCTTGTCCTCGAAGCGCATCGTGTAGCCCACGATGTTCGGGATGGTCGTGTGGATCTGCCGGGCAATGAACTCGGACACCGAGACGGCGGCGATGCGCCGCGGCTGGGTCACCCCGACCATGCCTTTCGACGTGTAGCCGGCCTCGTGGAGGATCAGGGGGATCTGGGTCGTCTTGCCCGAGCCGGTCGGGCTTTCCACGACGATGACCTGGTGGCCCTGCAGCGCGGCCAGTATTTTTTCGCGCTGCTCGTAGACCGGCAGCCTGTAAGGGGTCCATGCGGGAGCTTCCTCTCTTGTCCCGGTGATTGCCGGCGCAGTACACTATAGCCCGTAGGGAGGAGTGCGCCTATCCTCACGCCGGGCAAAAAGGGAACGCGCGCGGAAAGGTTCGACCAGGAGGTCGCGTCGTTCGTCCGCTCCATCCCCGTCATGCTCCCCCGCGACATCGAGGCCCACGTGAGCTCCTGCGGGTACGTGGGACAGCAGAAGGCGGTCCGCGCCATCGCCCTGGGCGCCTACCGCCACGTGAGCCGTCTGCGCCGCATCTGGCTGGAGGGAGCCCGCCGGGAGAACCTTCCTCCCAAGACCACGATGCTGTTCGTCGGGCCCGACCGGCTGCGGCAAGACCTACCTCGTGGAGATCCTCTTCCGCGACATCCTCCGGCTCCCCACGGTGGTCATCGACATGACGGGCTTTTCCGAGACCGGCTACGTCGGGCAGGACGTGAACTCCATCCTGACGCGTCTCCTGTACGCCTCCGACATGAGCCTCGCGTATGCCGCGATCGGGATCGTCTGCCTCGACGAGTTCGACAAGCTCGCCTCGGGACAGAACAGCGCGGTGTTTTCCGGCGCGGGCACGACAAAGGACGTGTCGGGCCTGGGAGTTCAGCGCGAGCTGCTGAAGATGCTGGAATCCATCGAGATCCCCGTGCCGCTGGAGTACACCCATTCCGACTATGCCCCGAAGGCGGTCATGACCACGCAGGATGTCGGTTTCGTGGCGTGCGGCGCTTTCTCGGGGCTGAAGGGATTGATCGAGCAGAAGGGCGGAGAGCACATCGGGTTCGACCGCACGCCGCTGTCGGGCGAGCAGGAACGGATCGCGGTGTCCTACACCGAGGACGACGTGATGCTCGCCCACAACTTCATGAGCTACGGTTTCCTGCCCGAGCTGATCGGGCGCTTCCGCAGGATCGTCCCCTTCTCTGCGCTCACCCGCGAGCAGCTTTCCCAGATCCTGCGCTCCACGCTGCTTGCCCAGTATGCGAACGAGTTCCAGCTCGAGGGGAAGGAGCTGGTCGTCTCGGAGAGCGTCCTGGACCGCGTGGTCGAGGAGAGCCTGCAGAAAGGAAACCGGCGCCCGCGCCCTGGAGGCGAGCCTCATGCGCTACCTGGAAGAGGCGGCATTCGAGGCGTTCTCCGAGCCGGCCGCGCGCCGCGTGTCTCTCAGCGTCCGCGAGGACCGCATTGTCCACGACATCTCCTGAGATGTCCGCTTCGCGGCGCCGGGATCATGAGGCTCGTCGAGGAACAGGTGAGCCTGGGTCCGCGCGTCCCCGGGGACGGACCGCACGACGCGCTGGCTCGCGCTGCTGGAGGAGCGGCTGCGCGATCACGGGGCCGACGTCACGGTGCAGGAGTTCCCCGTGCGAGTTCCGCGGCGTCGCTGCTGTGCTGCAGGAACGTCGTCGGCGTCTTCCGGGCCGGTCGGGTCCCCCGGCGGCACCGCTCCTGCTGGGGACCCACTACGACACGAGGATCCGCGCCGACCGGGAACCCGACCCCGCCCGCCGGGAGATGCCCATCCCCGGGGCGAATGACGGAGGATCGGGAACGGCCGTCCTTCTGCACATGCTGCCGCGCCTTTCGCGGAAGAGCCTGGCGGGTGACGTGGCCGTTGCATTCCTGGACGCGGAAGACCTCGGCAACATCGACGGGAAGGATTTCGCCCTGGGCGCGGAATGGCTCGCCGGTCACCCCCTGCATGGCTTGGCCCCGCGGGAAGTGGTGGTCCTCGACATGGTGGGCGGGAAGGACATGGTGCTCGACATCGACGCGCACGTCCTCAGCCACCCGTCGAGCCGCATGCTGACCACGGACCGTGTTCAGCATCGGCATGTCGCAGGGCTGGCAGCCATTCGTCCGCGACAAGAAGGACCGGCTGAAGTACATCATCTCGGACCACACGCCGTTCTTCCGCCGGGGGATCCCCGCGTGCATCCTCATTGACATCGACTACCCCGCAGTGGCACACGCAGGCTGACCTGCCCGGAGCCATGTCCGCGGAGTCCCTCGGCGTTACCGAAGAAGCGCTCTGGCTTTTTCTGTCAGGTCGGCAGAGCGTCAGCCCCTCGAAGCTCTCCCGGGACCTGAGGTCCTTCAGGGTTGCCGTTCCCGCCGCGGCTTCCTGCTCACCGCAGACGACGGCCAGCGAGATGCCCTTCTTTTCCGCGTAGGCGAACTGGACCGCGAGCTTCTTCTTTTCGGGGAAGACCTCGGCCGTGATCCCGGATCCCCGCAGGCCGCGCGCGATCTCGTGGTATCGCGCCAGGAGGGAGTCCTCCAGGAAAAGCACGAGGACGGAGGCGCGGGCGGCGGCCGCATCCGCGAGTCCGAGCTCCTCCATTGCCGCCATGAGACGATCCAGCCCGATGGAGGCACCGACACCGGGCAGGTGCTGCTTCGTGTACAGCGAGGCAAGCTCGTTGTACCGCCCGCCCGAGCACACCGAGCCGATATCCGGGCAGGTCGCCGAGGAAGCTTTCGAAGACGATACCCGTGTAGTAGTCCAGCCCGCGCGTGATGGACGGATCCAGCGTGAATGCCCCTGCGACACCCAGCTGGTCGAGCGCCGCGGAGATGGCCGGCGAGCCGCTGGATGCCCTCCGCCTCGGCGCCGACCACTCCAGCAAGCTTTTTCAGGGTCTCCGCCGGGTGTTGTCTCCACGCGGATGAGCTCGAGGACCTCCGCGGCGGAAGACTGTCCGGCGAGCTCCGCGAGCATCTCCCGCGTCTTCTCCGTCCCGATCTTTCTCTGCTTGTCGATGGTCCG
Organism: uncultured Spirochaetota bacterium; assembly: GCA_963845325.1. Taxonomy (GTDB): domain Bacteria; phylum Spirochaetota; class Spirochaetia; order SZUA-6; family Fen-1364; genus Fen-1364. The sequence continues at coordinate 79,178 of CAWJRT010000027.1, read as the reverse complement.
CAGGACTTCCACGGACTGCTTCTCCAGACCCAGGCGGGCAAGGCAGGCGTTGAAAACGCCGCGGTGGGCGTAACGGATGCTCGACTTCTGCATGCCGAGCGCTGCAAGGCTCTCCCGCATGAGAAGAAGGATTTCCAGGTCTGCCGAGGCCGAGTCGGTGCCGACGACGTCGAAATCGACCTGCATGAACTCGCGGTAGCGGCCCCGCTGCGTGTTCTCGCCCCGCCAGACCTTGGCCGCGTGCCAGCGGCGGAAGGGGAGGCCCACCTCGGCGAGGTGCGCCGCCATGAAGCGGGCGAATGGGACGGTGAGGTCGAAACGCATGGCCACGTCGCGCCCGCCGTGATCGGTGAACCGGTACACCTCCTTGTCCGTCTCCCCGCCGCCCTTGCCGAGGAGCACTTCGGCGAACTCCAGGACGGGGGTGTCGATGGGCAGGAAGCCGAACCGCTCGAAGACCCCCTGCAGCGTCCGGACGATGGCCAGCCTGTGTGACTCCTTCTCCGGGAGGAAATCCCGGAATCCCTTGGGGATCCTCGGCTCGATCAGCTCATCATTTTGCACGGGGCAAGTAGATGCGCGTCGTGAGCACCATGTCAAGGTGGGAAGGCTTTCCCGTGCCTTGGCTTTCCGGGCGCATCCGGGGCTTCATCACTTGACATTCCGCCCCGTCGGGATATTCTTGCGGAAGTCGGTCAGAATACTCGGGATTACAGATTGCTTTTCAGATACGGAACAGCGGGAAACGGCACCATCGAAAAGAAGGCTCACATCTACACCCAGGAGGAGCACGGGATAGACGTGCGCCTGGTGGATCCGGACGCGCTCTGGGTGATCCGCCGCCTGCGGGGAGCGCCGGTTCCACGCCTACATCGTGGGCGGGGCCGTCCGCGATCTCCTGGTGGGCCGGACGCCCGAAGGATTTCGACATCGCCACGGATGCCCACCCCCTGCAGATCAAGCGGCTGTTCCGGTCCGCCCGCGTCATCGGGCGGCGGTTCCGCCTGGTCCACGTCTATTGCGCGCGGGAGAAATACATCGAGGTGAGCACGTTCCGCTCGCGGGTCGCCGCGGCCACGGACCGGCGGAGCCGCGCCCGTCCGGACGCGAACAACTTTTTCGGCACGATGGAGGAGGACGCCGAGCGGCGGGACTTCACGATCAACGCGCTGTACTACTGCCCGATCGATCAGCAGCTCATCGACTACGTGGGTGCCTATCCCGACCTGCGTCACCGCCGCCTGAAGACACTCGGCCGCGCGGAATCATCCTTCGCCGAAGACCCCGTGCGGATGATCCGCGCGGTGAAGTATGCCAGCCTCCTGGGTTTCCCGTTCCCCTCGTCCCTGGCGGGGCTGGTCAGGCGGATGAGGGAGTCCATCCTGAGCTGCTCGCGGGAGAGAGTGACGGAAGAGGTGTACAAGATCCTCACCTCCGGCGCCGCGGCAGAGATCCTCGAGCTCGCGCAGCCGGCTGCGGCTGTTCGAGGTCATCTTTCCCGCCCACGCGCTGCGGCTGCAGGGTACGCGCGGACGCCTTGCCGACTCTCCGCTGGGCATGCGCCTGAAGGAGCTGGACGCGGCCGGCGCCGCGGGCACCGTCCTGGACCGGGGCGACATGTTCGGATTCCTGTTCTCGGATCTTGCCCTGGAACGGAAAGACCTTCTGGACGACCCTGATCCGGATCTGCTGGTCCAGAGTTACATTCGCGAGGCTTCAGCTCCTCTCTTTCCCTCCAAGAAGGACCTCGCCTCCGCCGCAGAGTCCGTTCTGAAGACGGCACACCCGCACACCAAGCCGCGTGTGCCGCGCGCGAGCAGTGCACGTCCGACCGGGATCCGGGGACGCTCCACCGGTGAAACGGCGGCGACGGCGCGGCCAGGGGGCGGGGCAGGCGGAAGAGGACCGGGACGACGTCGGCCGGTGGGCCCGCACCCGGCAGGGTCGGCCGGGCCTATTTTGCCGCGGCGATCCTCTTCAGCAGCGCGTCCACCCTGTCGCCGTACGACGCCGTGTCCGCCTGCTTTGCGAAATTGAGGTACTTCGTCGCGTCCGCGTTCTTGCCCGCAGCAAAAGAGTTCACCCCGAGGGCATAGTTGATGACTCCCGCGCTTGCGCCCAGCTGGAAAGCCTTCAGGTACAGGTCTTCCGCCCTGGGATAGTCCTTCCGCGAGTACGCGATCAGCCCGAGGTAATAGTAGGCCGTGCCGCTGGCGGGATCCAGGTCGAGGGACCGGGAGAATGACGACTCGGCGCCCGCACATGTCCCCCTTGGAGTACTGGTCAATGCCGTCCTTCACGAGGTCTGTCGCCGTCTTCAGCGAAAGGACGAACGCGTTGAAATCCGCCTGCAGCTTCTGGTCGGTGACCCAGGAGAAGGCTTTCCTGCGGGAGCGCTGCGAGTTGTCGTCCAGCGTCGCCTTCGGAGCGAGGGCGGCAACGGTGTCCCAGAGGGCGCGGCTGTAGCTGCGGTCCGGGCTGTTCAGGAGGAACTGCACCAGGCCCCAGGATTCCGGGGCGAAGACGTCCATCTGTGACTGGGCGCTGTCCCTGCTGATGGTGAGCAGGTCGGGGAAAGTCGATGAGCTTTGCCGGCGTCTCGCCGCGGACCATGGCCTTCAGCCCGTCCAGCCACGCGAGGTTCGGCTTGAAAGTGAACGTCGAGGAGGCCGGGTCCCATGTCGATGCGTCCAGGTAGGTCGCCACGCCCTCCCGCAGCCACACGGGCGGGTTGTCGACGAATCCCTTGATGAACTGGATGCAGCCCTGGTGGAGCAGCGACGCGGTGAACGCGGCGTCATCCTTGGGGAAGCACAGCAGCTCCGACCGCTCGGGATCCGACCAGGCGATGAACACGAAATCGGTCCTGGTCTGCGAGAGGACCTTTGTCAGGTACGCGTTGAAGCTGTCGAGGTCCTTGAAGATCCGGATTCGGAACTTCGCCGGCAGCTGGGTCAGATCGAAATGGAAGATGTCGTTGTACAGGGCGAGGGCCGCTTCCATCCTGTGGGAGACATCGTCCGCCTGCGCCTGGCTCACTTCGGAGAAGATCCGGTAGTGATCCGTCTCCGCGGTGAACTGCGGCGGCGTCCTGGGCGAACACGGCAAGCGGAATGCACAGAAAAAGGGCAAGGACAAGGGTTGTGCGCATACCACCTCCTCATTTCGATCATAGTCAGGCCGCATGCAGCTGTCAAATTCATTTTCGAGCCGGCTCATCGCGACGGCGGCCGGTCCGGCGCGGCAGGACGTATCCTGCCGTACTCGGGTCTCACGACGGTTTTTTCCACGATTTCCGCGTCGCTTTTCCGCAGCACCTTCGAGGACTTGAGGAGGATCTTCACCGATTCGAAGAAGATGTGCGGATAGTTCCGCTTGATCTCCACGCCCGGCACGGGAATGATGTGCTTGCCCTGCTCGGCGCGGATCTTCAGCGCCTGCGCGATCTCGGCCCGCGTCGAAATTTCCTCTATCATAACGAAGCGGTGGATGGGGAGCAGGTCCAGCGTTCTGGCGATCCTCAGTGACCATCTTGCGCGATGTCCCGATGATGAGCAGGCGCGCGAATCGCTCTGCGCGGCAATGGCCTGCCGCACCTCTGCAATCAGCTCGGGATTCGCGAACACCGCCGTCTTGATGGCGGTCATGATTCCCTTTTCCCGCTTCGCGGACCGCCCGGCGAGGATCTTCTGGCCGCGGATGAGAAGACCGTCATCGATGATCAGGTCGATGCGGAACCGCCGGGCCACCTGGCGCGCCTTGAAGCTCTTCCCGGTGCCGCTCTTGCCGACGAGCGCGAATACCCTGCCGTCGCGCGGGAAGTCCAGGGAGAACACGTGTGGAGGGCCGCGGCAAGGTTCATCTCACCGGAGAGTATACACCGACGAGAGGCGTCGAGAACGGAGAGCCTGCGCTGGAGCCCGGGGATGCTCAGACCGCGCGGTCGCGGGGACGGGAAGCAGCAGGCGCAGGCGGCGGAGGTAGTCCCGTTCCAGCCGCTGCCAGCGCCGGTTCAGCGCACCGGCATAGACCCCGACGAAGAATCCGGCCGTGCTTCCGCGGAACAGCCGCGCGGCGACATGCCACGGCGAATAGAACCGCGCGTGGGCCCCGATCTGCGCCAGTTGCAGCTCCCACGGTGTGAAGCCCCGGGGGACGAACTTCACGTGATGCGCATCGTAGGTGTCCCACGCGCTGTCGATCAGCCGTCCCTCGGCGAGCATCTTCGTGTAGAAGCCCGACCCCGGGAAGCGGCGTCAGGATGAGGAACTGCGCCGAATCGATCTTCTCGGCAAGGGCAAAGCTCACCGTTGCCCGCGTGGTTGCCGGCGTGTCGGAGTCGAAACCGAAGACGAACATGCCATGGACGTGGATCCGGCGCCGCCTGATTTCCCGGATTGCGTGGCGGATCTCCGTCGACGGTCTGGTTCTTCTTCATTTCCTTCAGCGCCGCGGGATCCACCGATTCGAACCCGATGTACAGGGTGGTGCAGCCGGCCTGCCGCCATCAGGTCGAGCATCTCCGGGTCCCGCGCGATGTCGCTGCGCACCTGGGTGGACCATTTGAACCCGAGGCGGAGGCGGATCATCTCCCTGCAGCAGCTCCTTGGTCTTTCGCGGGTTGGCCGCGAAATTGTCGTCATAAAAGAAAAGGATGTGCGATTTCGGATCGTACTTCGACAGCTCCGCGATGATATTGGCCGTCGAGCGGTGCCGGTAGCCTCTCCCGAACATCCCGGTCACGGAACAGAACGTGCAGTCGAACGGGCAGCCGCGTGACGTCTGGATGGGGACGGTCGGAAGCCCGATGCCCTGCACGCCGATCTTCCTGCATCCTGCCCATGTCAAGAAGCCCGAGGTCGGGAAACGGCAGGCTGTCCAGGTCCTCGATGTGACCGGCAACCGGATTTCGCCGGATGACTCCGTTCTCCTTCCACACGAGCCCCGGAACTTCGGCGAGGGACCCGCCGGTGTTCAAAGCCTCCACGAGGAGCGGGAAGACTCGGTCTCCCCTTCCCCCGCGATGCAGTAGTCGCCGTGCTCCAGCGCCTCTTCCGGGAGGAACGTCACGTGCGGGCCGCCGAAAACAACGGGAATCCCCTTCTCCCGGAAATGGTCGGCAAGGGCGTAGGCGCTTGTCGCGGTGGCCGTGATCGTGGAAATGCCCACCAGATCTGCCTGGACGCCGCGCGCAAGGATCTCTTTCCGGGACATGAACAAGGCTTCAGCGGAGTACCCTCGGTCGCGCATGATGGTTGCAAGGAGGATGCTCCCAAGCCGCGGGAGGACAAACTTGGAAAAGATGTGGAGATGATCATTTTTCGGCTCGATGAGAGTAATGCGCCTGATCATGCGGCCCTCCCTTTACCAGAAGGTATTCGATTACAGATAATTAGAAGTTAACATATACGTATACGTACATGTTGTCAAGTGGGCGCAAGGAAAGCCGCGCGTGCACAGGACGCGGCCGATGCGGGCCGCGGGCTATTTCTGATCGAAGATCGAACCGATACCCGTTACGATTTTCTGCGTGTCCTTTGTCACCGTGAGCAGTCCCTTGGAAATCTCTTCCAGGTTCTTGACCGTCGCGTCAAGGCTCTGCGCCGTTTCAGTGGAGCCCATGCTGCGAAATGACCGAGTTCTGCGCCGTGAGCTGCGGCGACGGAACTCTGGATTTCCTCGCTGCTCTTGCGAACCGCCTTCATGGAGGCGGCCAGGTCCTCGGAGCTCACCGTGAGGTTGCCCTCCAGCTTTGCCATCAGCCGCTTGGTCGTAGCCGACACATCGGTCACCGCTGCCTGCAGCTGATCAAGGGAGGAGGTGATCTGCTGCGTCATGTCCGGAACGGAGCGGGTCAGGTCCACGGCCCGGTCGGTGACAATGCGGACGTTGCGGGCGGTGCGGGCAATGTCCTTGAGCGAGCTTTCCAGGGAATCCTGGTTGTTTTTCAGTATCTCGACGATCCCCTTCAGGCTGCCCGCCAGATCAGTCACCATGCCCATCGTGTCGCCCGTCAGAAGGTCCGTGATGTTGAACGACGGGATCCCCTCGAAGAGCCGGCCCTCCGCAACCAGGGGCGCGTCCTTCGCCCCGGGCTTCTGCTCGATGTACATGTCACCGAGAATGCCCTTGGACACGAGTGCGAACTGGTCTCCTGTCCGGACGATTTTGCCCGCTTCGAAACGTGATCGTCACGATGATCGACTTCTCGTCGGCTGCCGGCTCGATGGCCGTGACCGATCCGACCTTGATGCCCGCCCGCCGCACGAGGGAGCCCTTGTTCAGGTCCCCGATCGAGGTGAAGTGAACCTTCACCGTCAGGCCCCGGGTGAACTGGAAGTTGTTGATCAGGAGGTACAGCAGGAGCGACGTCGCAAGGGCGACGATGATGATGACGACGACCCTGATGATCCTGTTAGCCTTGACTGCCATTTTCTGCCCGGATCCTTTCTCGGCTCTCGATGAAATGCTCGTAGATCGCGGAGGGCTCCTCGAAGGCGTCCTCGCGCGCGGCGTGTGCGCTGATCCGCCCCTCCTCCAGGAGCGCGATGCGGTCCGCGATGTAGCGGGTGAGGTCGATATCGTGCGTCACCACCAGCGAGGTGATGGACCGTTCGCGCTGCAGGCGCCGGATCATGGACTCGACGACCGCCGAGCTGGCCGGGTCCAGGCCCGCAGTCGGCTCGTCGTAGAGGAGGTAGCGGGGCTCGAGGATCATGGCGCGGGCCACGGCCACCTTGCGCTTCATGCCTCCGGACAGCTCCTGGGGCATTGCGCGCTCGTACTCCCTCATCCCGACGAGGTCCAGGTACGCCTGGACCCGCCGGTCGATCTCTTTCCCCGATGCGGACTTGTGGTACATCAGGGGGAACGCGACGTTCTCGTACACGGTCATCGAGTCGAACAGCGCCCCTTCCTGGAAGAGCATGCCGATCCTCTGCCGGATGGCCTGGATCAGCGCCCGTGAGGCGCCCACCACCTCCTCGCCGTCGATGGTGATGCTCCCCGCCTGGGGCTTCAGGAGCCCGGTGATGCATTTCAGGAAGACCGACTTGCCGATCCCGCTCCTGCCGACGATGACCGTGGTGAGGGACTCCTCGATGTCGATGGTGAGGTCCTCCAGGACCGGCCGGCCGGGAAAGGCGAAGCTGACCCCCCGCGCACGGATCACAGGGTGCTCCAGCCGAACACCGAGTCCATGACGCCGTAGATCGTGTCGATGACCAGGACGCAGATCAGGTTGATGACGATCGACTTCGTCGTGGTCCGTCCCAGCTCGATGGCCCCGCCCTGGAAATGAAACCCGAGACCGCAGGCGTTGATGGCGATGAAGAAGGCATGCAGGGCGCACCGGATGTACGACGTGGTGAGGATCGTGTGCCGCAGGACCAGCAGCGCGTGCTGGAGAAAAACCGGGACCGAGATGTCGAACCACAGCCGGGCAAGGAGGATGGCGGCGCCGATGGCGCAGGTGTCGCTGACCGCCTTCAGGATGGGCAGGCAGAGGATAGACGCCAGGACGCGCGGTATGACGATGTACTGGGTCGGCTCCACCGCCATGAGGCGCAGCGCGTCCAGCTGGCCGCTCATCTGCATGGAGCCGATCTCCACGGTGAAAGCGGTTCCGATCTTGGCGGCGAACATCATCGCGCCGATGAGCGTGGTCGCTGCGGAGAGCAGGAGGTACAGGCTTACCGCGCCCGCCCAGTTGATGACGCTGAACTTCGTCCCGTACCAGCCGGCGAGCCAGGCGAACATCGCCCCCTGGACGATCCCGGCAACGGCAAGGATCCCGACGCCTTCCAGCATGACGCGCACGATCTGCTGTCCCAGCTGCCGCGTGGGAAAGGGTTCGCGGAAGAGCCAGAAGAAGAAGTTGCCGTACATGCTGACTGTGGAAGTGCCTGCGTGCATCCATTCCTGGACTGCTTCGCTTTTTGCGCGTGACATGCTTGCTGCGGATAGTAGTTACGATGCCCGGAGGTGTCAAGCTTTTGGCCTGTTTCGCGCCGGTTGCAGCGCGCGCCTTGACAATCGGGGGGCCTCACGTGACACTCTCCCGATGCTTTCCCGGCGCGCTGTCGACCTGCTGACGAGAATTTTCGAGAATCCGGTCTTCCTCTCCGCGCTTTCAAGCTGGTTTCTCGCCCAGATCCTGAAGTCCTTCATCATGCTCTTCCGCAACAGGCCGCAAACCGCGCGTGAAATCCTGGCAAACCTTTTCTGGGCCACCGGCGGGATGCCCAGCAGCCACTCAGCCGTCGTCGTCGCGCTGGCCACATCCGCGGGTTTCGTGGAGGGACCCGACTCCACCCTGTTCTTCGTCACCCTCTTCTATGCGATCCTCACGTTCCGGGACGCGCTGGGCGTGCGGCGCGCCGCAGGAGCCCAGGCAAAGGTCATCAACCAGCTCATCCGCGACCTTTCCCCGCGATTCCCGCTCCGCAGCAGGCCCGTGAAGGAAGTCCACGGACACACCCTTCCAGAGGTTTTCGTCGGGTCACTTCTCGGGTTCTTCATCGCGGTCGCTTTCTGCACCCTGTGATGAAAAAGAAGGCGCCGCAAGGGGCCGGCGCGAATCCGCACCTTCGGGTCGATTCGCACAAGCCGGCGCGCAAAAGCCCGAAGGCCGCGCGAAAAACGCCCTCGGCGCCGCGCCGCGGCACGTCAGCGTCCCGGGGAACGAGCACCGCCCTGCCTCGATCTTTCGGTGGAGGGCGGAGGCGCATTCTTGGCGGGGCGGTGCTGGCGGCGGCGCTCGGGGCAGCGTGGCTGGCGGGCCCCCTTGGAGGCGGCAACCGTCCTTCTTGTGTGTGGCGCGGGTACGAGACGCTTCTGATCCGATCTGACGTCGCGGCTTCGGGCGGCCTTCAGAAAGTGGTGAATGCGCTGGGCCCCAATGTCGTGAGCGAGCTGACGGCAAAGGTCAGCTTCTGGAACTTTACCGGAATTGACAGCGTTGCGGTTGCGGACGTCGATGCGCGGATCGATCCGAGCGACCCGCGCCGCGACAGGGCGATGGACGCACTTTCCGGATACTTTCATTCGCCATCGAACCAGGGGAACAGGTGGAGCATCGCCTATGTCCCGTCGGCGAGGGGGGCGGTGAAAGACTACCTGAGCATCGCCGCAATCATCGGGTTCCCGCTGCTCGGCGAATGGAGAATGGCGGAGTTCGACCCTTTCGTGCTGATTGTTTCCGTGACAGGGCTGATGTCCCTCGCCGTGCTGCTTGCGCATCCCATGCGCAAAGAAGGCCGCGCGAGGCTGCCGGCTGCGGGGGCAGGAGCGCTGGTGTGGGTTCCCTTCCTTTTTCCCGGCGGCGTTGCCCGGATCGCCCTCGCGTTTTTCCTGTTCGCTGCATGGTTCCAGGTGGCGGAAGTCTTCATCGAGCTCAGGGGCTCGGATGACAAGCTCCTCCGCACGGCCCGTGGTCCGCTGGTCCGTTTTCTTGCGGCTGCCGGCATGGGGCTCGTGTTGTTCTTTCTATTCAACGCGTTCTCCCCGGCGGCATTCGCGGGGTATGCAGGGCCGGTGACTGCCTCGGTGCTCGTACTTGTTGCGATTGCCCTGTTCTCAGGCCGGGAGGAGCGCTCGCGGGAACGTCGGAAGAAATTCGAGCCGGTCCGCATCGTGAAGGGCTCGGCAGCTTTCGCCCGCCCGGCCCAGGCCGGTTTTCTGGTGGTGATGATCGTCATCCTCGCCGTTGCGGGAATGACTGTTGCGCGGAGCGCCGCCGTGCCGACGCCGCTGCCGCTGCCGGGAGTCCGGGGGTTCTCGTGGGATGCGCTTTCCCGCCTGTCCCGGCAGAGCCGGGCGGCGCGGCTTCCTGATATGTCCGACCTGGTCACGCATGAGGCGTTCCAGGAGACAATCGCCTTCGGACGGCCGTGGAGACTGCCGGTCCGGGACGAAAGGGTGTATATCCGCGAGTTCTCGGTGAACGTGCCGGCCGGGTTGATCGTGGAAGGCTTCAGGAGAGTCAAGGTGTTCGATTCTGCCTGGCTGGACTCGGTCACCCGTCGTTTCGCTCCCGGGAAGCATCGAAGGCATGCTGATCTCGCAGCATGGGCCGGTCACCGTGGCGTTCCGCCGGCAGCTGAGCCCTTTCCTGCGGGAGCTTCCTCTCGCCGTCCTCGTGCTGTTCGTTTTCTCCGCATGGTTCGGCCGGGATGGGCGCGCTGCACCCTTGATGAAGAACGCGCTTGTGCGCTTAAATGGCGCAGCGCGGCGAAACCAGGTCCCATGACGCATCCGACAAAACTCCCGAGGGGCGGGATAGACCCGCCGACAGAGATACTTGTTCCCCGAGGCGCTGTCATCGCGAACGCGGTGATACCTTCGCGCGCCCTGATCCCGCTTCTCCAGCATGCTGGCAAGCCTGCAGCTGTGCCTGGTGCAGGCCCGGTGACCGAGTGAAGGAAGGAATGCTCATCGGGAAGGCGGACGGATCCGTATCCGCGAACGTTCACGCCTCCATTCCGGGGATTGTGTCGGAAGTCCGCGAGCATTCGCCTTCCCGCGCGGCGAGATCTGCAGCGCCGTGGCAATCGAGCTCGGCGGGGAGTTCGAGACGTCGGGAAAGCCCAGGGCTCGCGGCGTGAATGGGAAAGCCTTGCGCGGCTGGACCTCCTGGACAGGATCAGGACCGCCGGAGTCGTGGGGCTGGGCGGGGACTCGCTTCCGACCCACCTGAAGCTCGCCGTGGCTCCGGGAACCTCATCGCGGCTGCTCGTGGCAAACGGGGTAGACTCGGAGCCGTCGATGAACGCGGACGACGCCCTGCTGCGGCAGAAGGCAGCCGAAATCGTCGAAGGCCTGCGGGTCTGCCAGGCCCTGCTCAAACCTGCGCGCACGGTCATCGCCCTGGGTGAGCACTCCGAGGACCTCGTGCCCGAGCTGGAGGGAATCCTGTCGGCAGTCGGGGATGAAGGCCGAAGTGACTGTCCTTCCTTCCCGCTACCCGCACGGCCACGAGCAGCTGGTGCTCGCGGCGCTGGAGGAGAAGGCTCCCGGCAGCGGGACGAATGCCGCCGTCCTGAACGTGGCCACGCTGTACGCCGTTTTTGAGGCGGTCGTCCTGGACAAGCCGCTGATCGAGCGGGTGCTCACGGTCACGGGCTCGGCGGTGGCGCAGCCGCGGAACCTCAAGGCGCGCTTCGGCACCTGCATCAGCGATCTCCTGGACGAGTGCGGCGGCCTGACGTCCGGGCCCGGGAAGGTCGTCATGGGAGGACCGATGCGCGGGGTGAGCGTTGATTCCCTCTCCGTGCCCGTGACAAAGGGCACTTCGGGCATCGTCGCCTTCGGAGTCGCGGATGCCCGGCCGGGAGCGGAGCTTCCGTGCATCCGCTGCGGCAATTGCATCGAGGCCTGCCCCTGGGACCTCGTGCCGACTCGACTCTCGAAGCTGATCAGGAAGGGAGATCCTGCCGCGGCCGCGCGCGAAGGACTGTCTCGCTGCACGGAGTGCGGCTGCTGCGCCTATGCCTGTCCCGTCTCGAATCCCGCTTGTCGCGGTCCTGCGCGAAGGAAAGCGAGCCCTGCTTCCCCGGGCAAGGCGGCGTCCGATGCGTGAAGTCAGCGCGGCGCATGCTTCGCCTGCTCATGCCGGCACCGCACCTGGGCGTGCACATGTCTACGGCTCGAATGACCTGGCTGGTCAGCCTCTGCCTTCTTGCCGCGGCGGCCTGGGGTGTCTTTCTTTTCGGCCTGCCTGCTGCTATCCGTGCTGGCCGTCTCCATCGGCGCGGCGGTCCTGGCCGAGCTTGCCGTCACGCTTCCTTTCCGCCGCTTCACGCTGCGCGGACGGCAGCGCGGTCCTCACGGGCTTCATCGTCGGGCTGCTCATGCCCGGCCGGCGTACCCCTGTATGTGCCGGCCGCTGCATCCGCCTTCGGCATCCTGGTCATCAAGCAGAGCTTCGGCGGCCTGGGAAGAAACTGGATGAATCCCGCCATGGGGGGGGTTGTCTTTGCGCTCCTGTCCTGGCCCGGTCCCCTGTCGCTATGGACGGCGCCCGCGGGGGGGCCGCTGCCAGGGCCCGGTCCTTCCGCCGCTGGAGGCACTGCATGCGGCGCTCGCAGCGCCGGGCGCGAAGGAGGGCTCGTCCTCTTGCGATTCTCCTGCGGTTCGGGTACTCCTTCAGCGGCATGGACTCCCAGGTGGTGGGCTGGGTCAATGCCCACCTCCTGGCCCCCCTCGGGCACCAGCCTTCAGCCCGGCTCCTTCGACATGCTCGTCGGACACGTTGCCGGGAGGAATCGGGAGCGTCTCTGCCCCGCTCCTGCTCCTGGGCGCCTGGTACCTGCTGTCACAGGGGCGTCATCCGCTGGCACCTGCCGGTGTTCTACATCGGAACCTTCGTCCTGCTTGCCGCGGTCTTCGGCGGGCTTGCCGGAGGGCAGGGGTGGTTTGCGGGCGGACCCGTTTTTCAGCTCCTGTCGGGCAACCTCGTTCTTGGCGCGTTCTATGCGGCCCCGGATCCGGTCACTTCTCCTCTCACCAACAAGGGGAAATGCGTGTTCGGGATCGGGCTTGGCGTGCTGACATTCTTCCTGCGCTATCTATGGATCCCTCGGTGACGGGGTTGCCGCGTCGATCGTTCTGGGCAACTGCGCTGCGCCGCTCCTGGACCGCTGGGCCGTCGCGGCGAATAGCCAACGGGGCAGGAGGAGGGCACACGCATGACCCGTTGACCAGGATCCTCGCGCCGTTGCTGTTTCTCGGGCTGTGCCCCGCAATCGCCGTGGCCGTCAGGGTCATCGACGCGCTGTGGATGTCCGCAGGGGTCATCCTCGTCCTGGTCCTCTCGGACCTGGCGATGTCTCTGCTCGCCCGCGGAGGCGGCCGCAGGCAGAGCGGCGACTCAGCCGGCGTGACGGCCCGTGGTTTGTTGCGCGCTCTTGTCATCACCTCGTTCCTCACCGCATCGCTTCGAAGCCGTTGCTTCTGGCGCGCGCCCCGTCGGCCAGCGCATCACTGGGCATCTATGCGCCGCTCGATCGCGGTGAACTGTCTCGTTCTCGGCCAGGGGCTGCCGGGCGTCACCAAGGCCGGCCGTCGGTGCCTCCGCGACTACGGCATTCGGCAGGGGCCTGAGGTTCGCCGCTGGCGCTCGTTCTCATTGCCGTGGTGCGGGAGGTGCTCGGGCGCGGGAACCGTCACGCTCTTTCCCGTTGGCGGCTTCGGCGGAACCATCGAAGTTCACCGACTCGTCGACCAGCCGGTGCGCGCCCTCGGGTTTGCCGGCGGGGGCCTGCTGTGCCTGGGCTACCTGGCCGCGGCAGCGCGTGCAATAGCTTCACGCGTGGAGTCGCGGGACGCCCGGCGGGAATCATCGCGATGAGCTGGGTGGCGATCATCTTTACCTTTGCCCTCGTTGACAACGTCATTCTTTCCCGGCTCCTCGGCAGTCTGCCCCGCGTCGGCGTGCGACGGGGCGGCATGCGGGCGGCGGCGGGCTTCGGGGGATTCATGGCGGTGCTCATGGCGGCCTCTGCCGCGGTGGGGCGGGTGCTCGATTCCCAGGTCCTGGTCCCGCTGGGCTTCACCCTCCTGCGCACGCCGGTCTTTGTGTTCCTCGTTGCCGGCGCTCGCCTTTGCCCTGCATGCAATCGGTGCAGCGCTTCCTGCCTTCACTTCTCCGCGCTTCCGGAGTGTCGTTTCCCGGGATCGGCGTCAACGTCGCCGCCCTGGGCGTCGTGTTGATCACGACCCGGGGCGAATATACCGCGCTTGAGAGCCTTGTTGCAGGGCTCGCGGCCGGCGCGGGGTATTTCCTCGTCACGGCGTTGATGATGGCCATCCGCGAACGGCTGGAGATCGAGCCGGTGCCGAGTGCGCTGAGGGGCTTTCCGCTGCAGCTCATCACGGCCGGCCTCATGGCGTATGCGTTCATGGCGTTCGACCGCGCATTTCTTGCGCGCGTGCTCGGCTGGTAGGAACCTCGGCAGTGGGCAAGACGCGGATCATCATCGGCACGCACAACCACCTCCCGCTCGGTCGCAGCGAGGAAGCCGCCGAGCGGCTCTACCAGGAATCTCTGAAGCCCTTCCTCGCCGTCCTCTACCGATACCCCGGCTTTCCCGTGACGCTGCACTACAGCGGCATCCTGATGGAGTGGCTGGAGGAGTCGCACCCCGAGCTCCTGACGCTGCTCGAGGAGATGGTGGGCCGGGGCCAGGTGGAGGTTCTGGGGGGCGGGTACTACGATCCCGATCCTTCCGCTTATCCCCACGAACGACAAGCTGGGGCAGCTGGAGAAGATGACCACCTGGCTGCGGGTCCGTTTCGAGACGCGGCCGCGCGGCTGCTGGATCGTGGAGAAGATCTGGGAGCAGTCCCTGGCGTCGGTGCTCCGCGCGAGCGGGATGGACTACACGTTCGTGGACGACGGCCAGTTCGCGATTGCCGGTGTGGACGGCGATGACCTGTTCATGCCGTTCATCACGGAAGACCAGGGCAAGATCATCTCCCTCCTCCCCGTGTCCAGAGCGCATGTCCGAGCTTGCCGCGCAGGGCGATCCCTCCGCGGCGATGGCGTTTCCTTCGCTCCGTGCCCGGGGAGCGGCGGGCCGGGAACGGCCGGACCAGTCGCGGTCCTCATGGAGGACGGGGCGACCGCGGCCGGCCGGCCTGCTGCGCAACGGATGGCTGGAAGGGTTCATCCGCTGCGTCGAAGACAAATGCGGACTGGCTGGAGCCGTCGACGCCGGGGCTGTACCTGAAGGACAACCCGCCGGCGCGTCGGCTGTTCATCCCTTCCAGCTCATCCCTGGAAATCATGCGCCGCGCCCTTCCCCCCTCGCGGCGCGAAGCTTTCGAGAGCGCGCGGCGAGCAGGGCGAACGGATCCATCGGGGAATCGCCGGTTTCTCGTCGGCGGACATTTCAGGGACTTCCTCAGCCGCTACCCGGAGGCGTGGCTGATGTACGCGAAAATGATGAACACCCACGTCCTGGTGAACCAGGTCCGCGGGGACAAGTACAAGAAGAAGGCCGCGCAGAACGAGCTGTGGAAGGGCCAGAGCCACCACGCCTACTGGAACAGCGCCACCGGCGGGATCTACGAAAACGAGCTGCGCAAGGCGGTGTACCGGTCCCTGATCGAGGCGGAGAAGATCACCCGGGCAACCGAGATTTTCGCTCCGTCCATCCTCAGCGTCGACTACGACATGGACAACCGCACCGAGTACCTCTACCAGGGCTCGGAGCTGAACGCCTACATCCACTCACTGGGCGGGGCGCTGTTCGAGCTGGATTTCCTCCCGGCGTCGTGGAACTACCTGGACACCATGATCGAGCGCGGACGAGGGGCCGCAGCGGCTACGAGCGAAAGGCATTTCTGGACCACTTCTTTTCCGCCGGGCGCCGGCCTGGACGACTTCCAGTCGGGCGGCTCGCTGAAGCGGGGGACTTCCTTTCGTGCCCGTACGAGATGGCGGAGCTCAACAGGGCGCTGCCCGAGCTGCTCATGCGGCGTGACGGCACGGTCACCGCCGACGGGGTCGCTCGGCCTTTGCGCGTGGAAAAGCGCTTCGTGTTCCGCCCCCGGTCCATCGACGTGTACTACCGGCTCACCAATCCCGGCCCCGCCGACGTCATCGCGACTTTCGGAGTGGAGATCAACGTCTCCCTCGCCGCGCGCTCCGCGGAGAACGGCCGCCTGTTCCTCCTGGACGAGGACCGCAAGACAGAAATCTCCTCCGACGCCGCGGAGATCGACGGCGTCCAGGGGCTGCTCGTGCACGATGTGCGCAACGAGGTCTCGGTCACCCTGTCATCGGTGCGCGCCTTTCGATGCTGGAGCGTGCCGCTGGAAACCAGGTCGGGTTCCGGCGACGGCGGAGCGGCGCGAGTTCCAGTCGCACTGCTTCGTGCCGCTCTGGGACGTGACGCTTGCAAGCGGCGAAAGCTGGGAAAATCACCTGAGCGTCGGCTTCGAGAAAACCCCGGGCAGCTGATGCGTTTCGGGCCAGTGTGGAAATGGAAATGACGACGAAATGCACAGTTCGTCGTGTTCGCAATTCGTACAATGGGGGGCGCCTGAGCTAGAGGTCCGTCTTTTCCAGCTGTGCGAAGCATGCCTCGAGCCAGGTCTCGCACTGTTGGTAGTAGAAGTCCCTCGCCGTCAGGAACTCCATCAGCGCGTCGCGCGTGGTCCCCTGGAAATAGTAGACCTGTCCAAGGTAGAAGCGCGCTCGCGCGTTGAGCTCGGGTTTCCGTGGAAGGCTCAGGTAGTCCAGGAGCTTCTGTTGCGCAAGCGCCATGTCGCCGCCAAGAAAAGGCCCCTGGACGATCTCCTGGAGTCGCGCGAGCTCCCCGCCCGGGCGTCGGCGTCGCATCCGAGGGGAGCACCTGGGGCTGAAGCTTCTTCGGGTCGGAATCGGAGAGCTGCGGCGTGAGTGAGGCGATGGCTTTCTGCGCGGCATCGGACACCGGACGCGGCGTGGGAAGCCCCGGCACGTCCGTCCCGGAAAGCGCCAGCCCCGTCTGAACTCCGCGGTCGATGGCCAGAGAAGGGAGCGGGATGCCCCGGCGGGACACTGGCGAGACGGCCGGAAGGCCGTGACTGGCCGTGACCTGCAGCTGTATCGGGTAGGCAGACGTATTTCCGCCCTTCACGAGGGGAGCCTGCCCGATCTTGAACATCCCCGAGTCCAGTACGGCGAACCAGTAGTCCACCCCAGGGAGAACGCCAAGGATATAGCTGGTCGTTCCCGGATCCAGGGGCGTCGTCCTCGTGGCTTTCAGAAGGTCCTCGGGCTTCGTGAAAGGCGTGGGCCCCCAGAACAGCAGAAGGTCGCGTGTGCGGTTGGACACGGAAAAGGAAACCTGGATGATGTCTCCCTGGCCGGTCGGCGCAGCCTTGATGCCGGTCACCTTGGCCGCGAGCTGCTCCTCGGGCGCCGAAGTCTGCGGTGACACGGGTGCGCTGGTCTTGTTGCGGAACGGCACGAGGAGCGGATACAGGTTTCCGGCGGAGTCCCGGATGAGAACGGCGTAGAACCATCCGCTTCGATTCGGCGGGGTGTCGACGAAATATCCGGTTCCCGTTTTCACGCTGCCGATGATATCGGCCCTGGCCAGGCTCTGCGCGGAAATCTCCTCCAGGGAGCGGTAGACAATACAGGTCGCCTTTCAGGTCGGGGGAGTCCGACCAGGTGAGCTTCACCTGGTAGTCGATCGGCTCAGCTTTCAGCCGCGAGACGAACACTGTCGAGGTCTCGGGAGACGCAGGAGAGGCGGCCGCCTGCTGGCCCGCGGCGGGAACTCCCGCTGCAAGCATGAGCAGGGACAGGACGGCGGCGCGTCCCGCATCTTTGTGCCGGCTTTCCCGCATTCACATCTCCTTTTCTCCAATGTTGTGATTTTTCGACCAGTTGTCCATAGGCGGCTGAAAAATCGACGCATCGACCGGCATGGGGCATTTACAGGGCCGGACGTTTGCCGTAGACTGAACCACGATGTTTGTCGCCGTCGCCTGTGAGTTTGCAAATGAGGACCACCGCAAGGCCGGCTACGACCTGCTGGTGCAATACGGATTTCGGAAGGTCCTCAAGGATGCTTTCGAAAGCGCGACGCTTTCGGAGATGGCGCTTGGCCCGGCTCAAAAAGGATCTCGACAGGATCGCGGACTCATATGACGGCATCCGCCTCTACCAATACCCTGTTGACGGCACCCTCGCCATCACGATATTGAAGGAAAAGAAGTGGCGGCGGCTGATCGTGAAGGCTTGAGAGGCGGGAAGGGGTAGATCGTGCTTACCGAACTTGAACCGAAACTGCAGGCGCTCGGCACCCGGATCGAGGAAACCTGGAGGGGTCTTTGACCCTGCAGCGCTGAAGCAGCAGATCGACGAGATCGAGAAGAAAACCTCCGAGACCGATTTCTGGCAGGACAAGGAAAAGGCGGGCGAGGCGCTTGCGCGGTTGAAGGCGCTGAAGCGCCGCTACGAGCCCTGGGCAAAGCTGCGCACCGATTTCGACGACGTCATGGAGATGTGGCGGCTTGCCATGGAGGAAAAGGACGAGTCCCTCGAGGCCGAGCTGCGTTCATCCTGGGAAGGGCTGGAAAAGAAGTACGGCGACCTGAAGATCATCGAGCTCCTCGGCGGAGAAAACGACGCCTCGTCGGCGTTCCTGACCATCCACTCCGGTGCGGGCGGCACGGAGGCGGAGGACTGGGTGAGCATGCTCTACAGGATGTACAACCGCTGGTCGGACCGGCACGGCTACACGGTGGACATCCTCGACCTTCTGGACGGCGAGGGAGGCATCAAGAGCGTGACCCTCCAGGTGAACGGCCCCTACGCGTACGGGTACCTGAAAGCGGAGACCGGCATCCATCGCCTTGTGCGCATCTCCCCGTTCGATTCCAACGCGCGGCGGCACACCTCCTTTGCCTCGGTCTTCTGTTTCCCGGTCCTGGACGATACGATTGACGTCGACATCAAGCCCGAGGACCTGCGGGTGGACACCTACCGGGCGGGCGGCGCCGGCGGGCAGCACGTGAACAAGACGGATTCGGCGGTCCGCCTCACGCACCTTCCGACCGGCATCGTTGTCCAGTGCCAGAACGAGCGAAGCCAGTACAAGAACAAGGCATTCGCAATGAAGGTGCTCCGCTCCCGGCTGTACGAGTACTACAAGAACGAGCGGGACAAGGACCGGGAAAAAATGGAGCAGGAGAAGAAGGACATCTCCTGGGGAAACCAGATCCGGTCCTACACCTTCCAGCCCTACACGCTGGTGAAGGACCACCGCACGAAGCACGAGGTGGGAAACATCCAGGCGGTCATGGACGGGGAGATCGACTCCTTCATCGAGGAGCTCCTGAAGATGCAATGGCTGGGAAAGGCCGATGGCGGTCAACGTTCTGATAGTTGACGACCTCACTTTCATCAAGATCGTCCTGCGCGACATCATCGAAAAGGCGGGTTTCCGCGTTGTCGGCGAGGCGTCCAACGGTGAGCAGGCCATCACCCTGTACCAGGATACCCGGCCCGACGTCGTGCTCATGGACATCACGATGCCGGGAATGGACGGGCTCACGGCGCTCAGGAAGATCCGCGAGATCGATGCCGCTGCACGCGTGATCATCTGCTCCGCTCTCGGCCAGCAGCAGCTGATCGTGCAGGCAATCCAGCTGGGTGCCAGGGATTTCATCGTGAAGCCTTTCCAGCCCCAGTCGCGTCATAGCGGCTCTCAAGAAGGCCCTCGATATCACCTGATGAAAATCGCAGCTGTCCTGGGCTTTGCCTGCCTTCTCGCGCTCCGCGCCGCCTTTTCCCAGGACGTTCTCCCGCCCGCAGCCGCGCCCGGCAGCGCCCCGGCGGCCGCAGCGCCGGCGGGCGGCGTCCCTGCCGCTCCCGGCACCCCGGCCGCCGCTGTCCCGTCCCCCGCAACCAACAAGCCGGACCTCTCGCTTCCCAAGGACGTCTCCACTCAATGGCAGGTGGGGATCACGGTGTTTTCGGCTGAGGGTCTCTCGCCGGACAACGCCTACCTTGCGTACAGCCTCCCGCTCCTGTTGAAGAATCAGGTCAGCGGGCTGGCCGTCCACACCTTCCTCGCCGGAGGAAAAGGATCTTGCGGCGAAGGCACTGATTGCCAGGGAAATCGCGGTTGTCTGAAAAAGCAGTCACGGACGCGCGGAAAGAACGCGACGCGCTCCTCTTCAACCAGGTCCCGCTGGACGCGCCTGCCCGGACCCCGGTGGAGGCGCGGCTGACGGCCGCCTCGGCCCGGCTTGATTTCCTCCGTTCGCTCCAGCCGAACCTCGTCGAAACGGCCGCAGAGAAACCGGTGAGCTTCAAGGAAGGGAGCGGTGCCGGGCGCGCTGCTGGAAGCCCCGTCCGTACCGTCGGAAATCTATTGCGCCCAGCCGGGAATCGACCTCCTGGTCGGAGGATCGATCCAGGAAGTGCAGGGATATCTCCTCCTGGACATCTGGGTGTTCGATCGGCTGGCTGGGACGAATGTCTTCTCCTACCGCAACGCCGCCACCCGGGACGAGCTGTATGCTTCGCTTCCGACGTTTGGAAGCGAAATCGCACGGACCGTACTGGGCCGGCCGTGGTCGCTCGTCTCCTTCGTCCCGGATCCTCCCGATGCAGCCCTGTACCTGGACGGCAAGCTCGCGGCCTCCGGCGCGTCCCCGACGCTCTATCTCTCGCCGGGACCCCACGAGATCACGGTTGTCGGCCACCGGCTACCACGACGTCACCCGGAGTCTCGAGCTGGAGCCGGAAAAAGAAACGCGCATCGATGACGTGCTGCAAAAGGCCGCCGACCGGCGCAATCGCGATCTCCTCGGATCCACCGGGAGCCGACCTCTACGTTGACTCGCTGTGGAAAGGCAAGACACCTGTCGCGGTGGATCGCCCGCCCCTCCGCAGCCGGGGCGTGCTGTCATCTGCCCGGTTTCTACGACCTGTCATTCTCCCTGGGGCCGCTTTCTCCGGAAGTTTTTTCCTTTTCCCTGCAGAAGGATGTCGGGACCGGGACGCTCACCAGGCAAAAGTGCGTGACGAGTTCTATTCTTCCCTCGGATTCTTCGCGTTCTCTATTCCCCTCCCCCTCTTTTCCTATGCGCTGGCATTCGATTTCGCCTTGAAAGCCAACTACCTCACCCGGCAGATCGCGGCGGCTGCGGCGCAGGCACAGTCGGCAAGCCTTGTTTTCCAGGGGACGTACTACGCCGGCATCGCGGTGAGCGCGGCCCTCTTCGTCTGGATGGTGACCCGCATCGTGAATTACGTCAGGGTGGCGAATGAAATCGCAGGTTGACCGCCCCCGCTCCTGTTTCCGATGATGGAAAATGTGCAGCGTGAAGTGTAAGGTGCTGGCGGCGGAATGCAGGCGCATGGAAAGCGAGCGTACATAACCGGTATGGTCTGGAAGGGCATCGGAAAGAGGCTGCGGCAGCTTTTCCAGTCCCGCGAGTTCGGCGAAGAGTTCTTCGACGAGCTCGAGGATGCGATGATCGAGGCCGACATGGGCGTGCGCAGTCGCCTCGGAGACGTCGGATGCGCTGCGCGAGGCAGCTCGAAGCCGCGGCATCAGGAGCCGCGGTGAGCTCCTGGTCGAGCTGAAGATGAGCGCTGCGGTCCATGATCGTCGCCCGCGAGATCTCCCTGGAACCGGACACCCTCAACGTCCTGCTCGTGCTCGGCGTGAACGGCGTGGGCAAGACTACGACCATCGCCAAGCTCGCTCACCACTTCCGTTCCCAGCAGGGGCGTGGAGAGGATCCTGCTGGCGGCGGGAGACACATTCCGCGCGGCTGCCATCGAGCAGCTTCAGCTCCTGGGCGGTCGGCTGGGGCTCCCCGTCGTGGCGCAGGAGACGGGCGCCGACCCCGGCGCGGTTATCTTCGATGCGATTTCCAGTGCGACGGCGCGCGGCTCGCAGCTTCTGATCGCAGACACCGCGGGGCGGCTGCACAACAAGGACGCGCTCGTGAAGGAGCTCGCCAAGATCGACAAGATCGTCCGGGCCCGCGATCGCCGGGGCGGGCTACCAGAAGGTCCTTGTCCTGGACGCCACGACGGGTCAGAACTCACTCGCCCAGGCCGAAGTTTTTCACGCAGCCGTCGGCGTCAGCTCGATCGTGCTGTCGAAATGCGATTCCTCCGCGAAGGGCGGTATGGTGGTCCCCATCTGCAGGGACCTGGGAATCCCGTTCTCCTACCTCGGGCTCGGGGAGAAGCTGGACGACCTGGAGCCGTTCGATCCGGACGAGTACCTGGACTCGCTGTTCGGAACGTCATGAGGCATCGCACTCCTCCCGGCTTTTCTCCTGCATCGTCGGCCTCCACGGATTTTCAGAGGAGCTCCTATACAAGTCCAACGACTTCGGCATGCTGCTCTCACGCATCCCCGCCTTCATGGAACATGACTCCCGGTGGATCCTGAAGGTCCGGCGCACGGGAGCGGACGAGGAACGCAGGCTCTTCGACCACGGAAAGGAAGTCGCGCCGGTGGCAGACCACGTGGAACCGGGAGATGACGGAGAAGGTGGAGCGGGAGTCCACCGGCGGGGTCCTCACCGCGCGGCGCGTCTCTGATGCGGCCGGGTCTCTGGTGCAGGAGGAGGACTACGTCGGCGGCCACCTCTCAAGAAAAGCACTGTACACGTACGCAAACGGCAGGGTGACGCGGAAAAGGGTGCTCAGTGCAGACGGGAAAGTCGTGTCCTCCGAGGTCTACCTGTACGCGGCAGCGGGCGGACTGCGCGAAGTGCGGCGAACCGAGGCTCCGGACGCGACAATGGTTTCCTCTGTGGTCGACGGCCCCGCGGGCCTCTCTGAAGAGAGGTCTTCCATGGGCGGAGCGCTGTTCGTGGAGCGCTTCGGCGCGGAAGGGCGCATGGTCAATCGCGAGCGGCAGGTCGACGGCGCAGACGGTTTCCGTTGAAAACTTCGTCTACGATCCTGCGTCCGGTGCGCTCACCACTTCCCAGGAGACTCGGCCGGCCGAGAAGAAGGTCATCGACCGCCGCTATGACGCCTCGGGCAGGATTTCCCGGGAAACGATCACCGTCGAAGGGAACAGTGGATGAGACCGATGCATATGAGCGCGACGAGAAAGGCAGGGAGATCTCGAAGCTCCGCAGGAGCTCCGCGGGCCTGGAGATGTGGAGGAAGAGCTACACCGACTCGGGAGACCTGTCCCGCGAGGAATACTTCAAGCGGGGAATCCTGGTGAAGGTCGATCATCCACGGAGAGGGCAAGCTGAGGACCGAGGAGCTGTACAGGGACGGCGATCTCTTCCTGAAGGTATTTTATCGACGGCGACACGCGCCTGCGTGAAGAAGTCTGGTCGAACGGCAGGATTCAGCGCGAGAGGAGCCTACCCGTGAGGAGTCTCCCTCCCGCTGCTTCTTGCCTTTCGATATTTCCATGCGCGCCGGCGTGGGTCGGGGAACGCTTCCACGCTTCTTTCCATCCTGGGGATCGCCGTCGGCGTGATGACGCTGACCGTCGTGCTGGCCGTGATGAACGGATTCCAGCTTGGATTCATCGAGAGCATCGTGGAAATCAGCTCCTATCACCTGCAGATCCAGCCGAACCTTGCCACCGGCGCCGCGGATCAGCCCCCGGAACTGGACAGTGCCACGGCCGCGAGGGTGCGCGACCTGCCGGGAATCACGGCCCTCGTTCCCTTTGTGCAGCGCCAGGCGCTGGTCGAGGGAGCCTTCCAGCGGCCACGGGTTTGCGCAGTGAGAGCAGTGCCCGCCGGACCTCTTCCAGCGCGACCCGGTCCAGGCGCGCATGCTGGCTCCTGTCGAAGGGGCATTCGACGTCGGGCGGCCGCAGGGGCTTGTCCTCGGCGCCGAGCTTGCCGCGGCCCTCGGGGCCCGCATCGGGGACGTGCTTTCTCTGAGCTCGTACTCGTCGGGAGCGGGTGGGCGGCCTGTTCCCCGCCGCGATTCCTTCGTCGCTCACCGGCACGTTCCGCACCGGGTACTATGACTTCGACTCGGGCCTGGCATTCATGTCCCTTCACACCGCGGACGCGCTCTACGGCGGAGGCCGCAGCCTTCCGCGCACGTGGGGAATCAAGATCGCCAACCGGTTCGACGACGCGCGCGCCGTGCGGGACGTGTCGGCCATCGTCCCGGGCGCGGGGTTCACCGTCGGAAGCTGGCGCGTCGTACAACCGTTCCTTCTTCGACGCGCTGTTCGTCGAGAAGCTCATGATGATGATCCTGGTGGGGCTCATCTTCTTCGTCGTCGGCTTCAACGTCTTTCATTCTCTCCGCCGCAGCGTGCACGAGCGCATGGAGGAGATCGCGGTCCTGAAGGCGGTCGGTGTGCCGCCCCGGAGGATCAGGACGACCTTCATCCTGCAGGGTCTGTTCATCGGGACAACCGGCGGAGCGGCAGGCCTGCTCGCCGGACTTGCGCCTTCCGTGAACGTGAACGAGGTCTTCTCCGCCGTGGAACACCTGGTAAACGTGGTCATGATGATCGTGCGCACTGCTGGCGCTTCCATTTGCCCCGGCAGGTTCCGGGGACGGGTTTTCGATATTCTCTCCTGTCTACTTCTACCTGACGAAAGTGCCTTCCCACGTGTTCCTCCGGGAGGCATTTCTCGTGTCGTTCTTTGCGGTGGCGTCCTGCGCCGGGGCCGCGTGGGCAGCCTCGCGCGCCGTGTCGCTCTTCCGCCCTCGGAGGTGCTCCGTTATGAGTGAGATCGTGGTGGCCGCCGCGTCGTTGTCCCGACATTTCCTCACGGGCACGGAGACGCTGGAAGTCCTTCGAGACGTGAACCTGCAGGTGACCGAGGGCGAGACCGTGGCAATCACGGGAGAGAGCGGGTGCGGCAAGAGCACGCTTCTGGGTCTCATCGGCGGGCTGGACACGCCCACCGGCGGGACAGTGATGGTGCGGGGGCTGGACGTGGGCGGACTCGACGAGGCCGAGCTCAGCGCTTATCGCAACCAGGACGTCGGCTTCATCTTCCAGTTCCACTTCCTGCTGAAGGATTTCACCGCGCTGGAGAACGTGGTCATCCCCGGCATGATGGGCGGCATGTCCTCGCGCGCGCTGAAAGACCGTGCACGTCAGCTTCTTGCGGAGGTCGGGCTGGAGGGGCGGATGGACGCCTGGCCCCTGGAGCTCTCCGGAGGCGAGAGGCAGAGAGTCGCCGTTGCCCGCGCCCTCATCAACGAGCCGGGGCTTCTCCTTGCCGATGAGCCCACGGGAAACCTGGACGAGCGGAACGCCCGTGGAGTGGAAGAGATGCTGTTCGGGCTCGTGCAGAAGCATCGCCGCACGATGATCCTCGTGACCCACGACCGGGCCCTCTCGGCGCGGGCGTCGCGGTCCTTTCTCCTCTCCGCCGGGGCGCTGGGGCCAGTCATGAGGGCCCGCTTCGTCTTCTTTCTCAGCAGGCGGATGCTCCGCGGAAAAGGCGGGCACCGGACGCTACCTGCGGGGGGCAGTTCTGGGCATCGCGGTGAGCCTCGTTCCTCTCATCGTCGTGATGGAGGTGTCCACGGGGATGATCGAGGGAATCACGGCGCGGCTTCTCGAGGTCGGCACCTATCACCTGCAGGTTCCCCTTGCCTCGGACACGTCGCCGCTGCGGCTCGACCAGCTTGCCGCAGGTGATCAGGAACGTGCCCGAGGTCGTGGCCGCCGTTCCCGAGAGGATCGGAACGGCCATGATCGTCTCTGCCCGGGGAGCCTCCGGGGCGAGCATCCGGTTCGTTCCACCGGGCCTCTTCAGTCTCGACAAGGGTTTCGGCTCCTACGTCGTGCTGCGCGAGGGTGACGCCGGTCTCGATCAAACGGACACTGTGCTCGTCAGCTCGGCAATGGCTGCCTCTCTCGGCGTGAGGGCAGGTGACAGCGTCAACATCCTGACGACGTGGGAGGAAAACCTTTCGGGTCCGCCGCGGCTCACGCCCGTGAAGGTGGCCGGGATCTATGACACGGGCTACCAGGAGCTCGACGCGACTCTTGCGTACGCCCCCCTCGCGCTGGCAGACCGGATCCTCTCTCCGCGCGCTGCGCGGACGATGATCGGGGTGAAGGTCCGTGACCCCTTCGGGAGCCTTTCCGCGGTCTCCCGGAAGGTAGCCGCCGCCGCTGGGGCGATGCGCGTGTTGCGACGTGGCGGGAGATCGAATACGCGCGGCTTTCCAGCTTCCGGACCACGAAGGCGCTGCTCCTGTTCATCATGGCGCTCATCGTCGTGGTTGCGTGCGTGAATGTCTCTTCCACCGTCCTGATGATCCTTTTCGAGAGGCGGTACGACCTGGGGATCCTGAAAAGCGTTGGTGCGGGGCCTCGTGCCCTGTCCCTGTCTTTCCTGCTTGCTGGATTCTCCACCGGGCTGGCGGGCACGGTGGCCGGGATCGCCGCCGGGCTTCTTGTTGCCGTGAACATCAACGAAGTCATCGCCGGGATCGAATGGACGATCAATCGGGTCCTGGGGCTTGCCTCGCTCCTCCGGTCGGGTTTTTTGCCTTCAGCGCACCCTTTCGGCGCCTTCACGCTCTTCAACAGCGCGTATTACCTCAAATCCATACCCATCCGGATCAACGCTGGAGAGGTCATCTCGGCCGCTGTTGCCGCCCTCCTGCTTTCGGCCCTCGCCTCGTACCTTCCCGCCGCCCGCGCCGCCCGGACGCGCCCCCTCGAGATACTGCGCAGGGTCTGATCAGGGGCGATTACGCCGCTCACCGAATCTCCGGGCGGCCGCACCGTAGAATTCGAAGCGCGGAATATGTATAATTGGGCGTGGCAATGAAGTGCGAAATCTGCGGTCTCAAGGACGCGGTAATTCATATCAGGCAGATACAAAAGGATCTCGTCCACGAGCTGCATATCTGCGAGGAATGCGCCCAGGAAAAGGGTCTGATCAGGGAGGAAGAGTCCGAGCTGCCCATCTCCAACCTGCTTTCAGGACTGCTGGAAGGCAAGGACGTGACCGGGGCGGGTGAAGTGAAGGAAGTGTGCCCTCGGTGCGGACTGAAGGCCACGGAGTTTCGCAAGCAGGGCAAGCTGGGCTGCCCGGACTGTTTCAAGGCATTCGAAAAGGACGTGAAAGCGATTATTTCCCAGATGGCGGCGCGGCCTCGGCACACCGGGAAAGTGCCGCGGACCCTCGTCATCGAACAAAGCGCAGGCGCCATGGGCGAAGGCCTGCGCGATGAGCTCCGCGAGGCAGTCGAGCGAGAGGAATACGAGCTGGCAGCCCGGCTTCGGGACCGCCTGCGGGAGCTTGAAGCAGATGTTTGAGTTCACAGGCCTGTCCGACATGAAGGGCTGGATGACGAAGAACGAGCCCGGCAGCCACTCTGCTGAGTATCCCGAGGCAACCGGCTCAGTGGTTGTCTCCAGCAGGGTGCGGCTGGCCAGGAACCTGTCGGCGTTTCCCTATCCCGGGCGGTGTCCCGCAGACCAGGAAGCCGAATGCCGCAACCGGATCCTGGACGCGTTCCGCCATTTGCCGAACGCCGAAGATTTTGCGATACTTGAACTGGATCAGCTTTCCTCGCTGGAGAGGCGGATTCTCTTCGAAAGAAACATCGTTTCCCAGGGATACTCGGTAGAGAAACACAAGGCGCTGGCGCTGAGCGCCGATGAATCAGTGGCAGGATTGATCGGCGACGAGGATCACCTGCGGCTGGTTGGGATGAGCTCCGGTGCCTGCCTGGATGCGCTCCTGGGGAGGCTCGACGCGCTGGACGAGCAGCTCGAAGGGTCCCTGCAGTACGCGGTTTCAGCCGAGTGGGGGTACCTCAACACTGCCATCACGAACCTCGGCACCGGTTTGAAGGGATCCATGATGCTGCACCTGCCCGCACTGGCGATGAGCGGGCTGATCAAGCGGGCCGTGAAGGCCTCCGCCCAGCTGGGGCTTTCCATCCGGGGCTTCTTCAGTGAAAGCATGGATTCCCTTGGCGACATGTACATCATTGCCAATGAGATCACCATCGGCCTGTCGGAGAAGGAGATCATCGGCAACCTGGGAAGGATTGCCGTGCAGCTGGCGGGGTACGAGAACCGCACGCGCGAGGAATTGATGGAAAAGAGGCGCGTGGACCTGGAAGACCGGGTGTACCGCGCATGGGGACTGCTGACCTGGTGCCGCTACGTGACCCACCGGGAGGCCATCGAAGCCCTGTCAGCCTTGAGGCTCGGGGTGTCCCTGGGCCTGATCACGTCGGTGGATGCCGCCACGATCACGACGCTTCTCTTTCTGTCGCAGAAGTCGCATATTCAGCGCGTGCTGCAATCGCACGCGGATGCCGCGGATGGAAAGCTCATTGACTACACCCGGGCAAAGATCATTCGGGACGCGCTGACGCAACCGAGGGGAGGCTGAGCACATGTTCAAGGGTCTCACGCAGCGGGCACAGAAGGTGCTGACCATACTTGCGCAGGAGGAAGCAAAGCGCTTCCATTCCGACCAGCTGCTCCCTGAGCACATCATCCTCGCCCTGCTGAAGGACGGGGAGGGCGTCGCTGTCAAGGCGCTGCTGCGCATCAAGGTGGACGTCTCGGAGATGCAGGCGGAGATCGAGAAGAGCCTTCCCAAGGGCAAGGGCGGCCTGATCCTGGGCGATGTCCCGCCCTCCAAACGGGGGCAGAAGATCCTGGAAGACTCCGCCGAAGAGGCCCGCAACATGGGCCATGAGTACATCGGCACGGAGCACCTCCTGCTGGCCGCCGTGAAGGAGCAGGGCAGCATTGTGGCGCGCTACCTGGCGCGGTACAACATCACTTCCAACGGGCTGCGGGAAGCCATCCTGCAGATCAGCGGCACCGGTGACTACAAGGGCTCTCCCGCCCAGGCCAGGAAAAAGGCGCAGACCCCCACCAAGAAGCCGACGCCGACACTGGACGAGTTCGGCAGGGATCTCACGGTGTTTGCGCGCGAGGGCAAGCTGGACCCCGTCATCGGACGGGAGAAGGAAATCCAGCGCGTCATCCAGATTCTTGCCCGGCGGACAAAGAACAATCCCGTTCTCATCGGCGAACCGGGCGTCGGGAAGACGGCAATCGTCGAGGGCCTGGCCCAGAAGATCGTGGACGGCACCGTTCCCGAAGTCCTGGTGGGCAAGCGCGTGCTGACGCTGGATCTCGCCTCCCTCGTGGCCGGTACGAAGTACCGCGGCGAGTTCGAAGAGAGGCTGAAGCGGGTGATGAAGGAGATCCTCACCGCGGGGAACGTGGTTCTCTTCATCGACGAGCTGCACACGATCATCGGCGCCGGCGGCGCCGAGGGCGCCATTGACGCATCCAACATGCTGAAGCCGGCACTTTCCCGGGGTGAGCTGCAGTGCATCGGCGCCACGACACTGAACGAATACAAGAAACATATTGAAAAGGACGCGGCGCTGGAGCGGCGGTTCCAGCCCATCTACGTGAACGAGCCTTCGGTGGACGAGACCGTGGAGATTCTCAAGGGGATCAAGAAAAACTACGAGGAGCACCACCGGGTAGTGTACACGCCGGCAGCCGTGGAGGCGGCCGCGACTCTGTCCCGGCGCTATATCACAGAGCGCTATCTGCCCGACAAGGCCATAGACCTGATCGACGAATCAGGATCGCGGCGGCGGATCAAGAACTCCATCCGTCCGCGCGAGCTTGCCGACCTGGAAAAGGAAATTGACCGCCTCACCCTCGAGAAGACGAGTCTCGTGAACACCCAGAACTACGAGAAAGCCGCGGCCGTTCGGGACATGGTCCGGCAGCTCAAGGGCAAGGTGGACGACATCAAGAAGAGCTGGGAAAGCACCATCACGGTGGAGGAGAACGTGGTGGACGTGGAGGACATCCAGCAGGTCATCTCCGACATGACCGGCATCCCGCTCGCGCGCATCATCCAGAGCGAATCGCAGAAGCTGCTCCGTATCGAGGATGAGCTGCACCGCAAGGTCATCGGGCAGGAGGAGGCCATCTCCGTCATCGCCTCGGCCATCCGCAGGTCCCGCACCGGGCTGTCCTCCGCGCGCCGACCGCTGGGTTCGTTCGTTTTCCTTGGCCCCACGGGAGTGGGGAAGACCCTCGTGGCAAAGACGCTTGCCGAGTTCCTGTTCGGTGATGCGGATGCTCTGGTGCGCATCGACATGTCGGATTTCATGGAGAAGCACAATGTTTCCCGCCTCGTCGGGGCGCCCCCCGGGTACGTGGGGTACGAGGAAGGCGGCCTCCTGACGGAGAAAGTGCGGAGGCGGCCGTTCAGCGTGATCCTGCTGGACGAGATCGAGAAGGCTCACCCCGACGTGTTCAACATCCTCCTTCAAGTTCTCGAGGAAGGCCAGCTCTCGGACAACCTCGGCCACGCCGTGTCCTTCCGCAACTCGGTGATGATCATGACCTCCAACCTCGGCGCCCGGGAGATCAACAAGGACTCCTCCCTCGGGTTCCAGTCCGAGGAAGGCGGGATGAACTTCAAGGACATCCGCAACTTCGTCATGGCGGAGGTGAAGCGGGCCTTCAATCCCGAGTTCATCAACCGCATCGATGAGATCGTTGTCTTCCACAACCTGGACAAGACGCATCTCACGCAGATTTTCGACCTGATGATCAAGGAGATCTCTGACAGGCTGGTGGACCAGAAGATCACCCTCAGCGTGAAGAAAAAGACCCGCGAGTACCTCATCAACAAGGGGTTCGACGAGAAGTTCGGCGCCCGTCCGCTGCGCCGTCTCCTCCAGAAGGAAGTCGAGGATCCCCTTTCCATGGAGATCCTCAAGGGCAAGTTCACTGCCGGGGATGTCATTGACGTTGATTTCCGTGCGGAGAAGATCACTTTCCGCAAGCAGGAGTCACGCAAGGCGCTGAAGGCGCCTGCCCAGCCCGCGGGTCTCCTCACCGGAGAAAAGGAAGTGGAGAAAGTCACGACGTGATACAGGGCGCAAATCCGCCCCTGCGGGTCGGTGCGAATCCGCCCCTGCGGGTCGGTGCGAATCCGCCCCTGCGGGTCGGTGCAAATCCGCCCCTGCGGGTCGGTGCGGCTGCCGCGCGAGGTCTTGTCGTTCTGCTTGTCGTTCTTGCCGGCGCGCCCTTTTGCTTCGGGGAAACTCCCGACGACCTTCTTGGCGTCGGCAAGAAGGCTTTTGGGGATGGCCAGTACCCGTTGGCTATCTCGAGCTTCCAGCGAATCCAGGACGAGTACCCGGAGTCTCCCCGTTCCGAAGAGGCCGGGTACCTCCTCGGCGTCTCGCTGTTCTACGCGGGCCGCTGGAGTGATTCGCTGTCCGAGTTTTCACTCCTCCTGATTCGGAACCCGAAATCCAGCCTGAACTTACGGGCCGCCTACTGGGTCGGCGCAGCGAACCTCCGGCTCGGGAACTGGCAGGCTGCTTTGGACAGCCTTTCCGCGTTCCTCGGCGGACCGGCAGGCGCGAGCCCCTATCGCCTCAGTGCACTTTTCGACCAGGCCATAGCGATGGAAGGGCTCGGCAGAGACGCGGAAGCCGGGGCTTCCTACAGGGCGCTCCTGCAGGATCCGTCCGCCGCCGCGTACAAGGCGGAGGCGACTTTCCGTCTTGCGGGCACAGAGTTCCGCGCAGGACGGTATGCAGTGGCCCGTGACCTCTACGGCACGGTGCTTCTTGACAATACGAGCTCCGCGTTCGTGCGCGATGCGGTGTACTTTGCTGGAGAATGCGAGCTTGCGCTGGACATGCTTGCCGAGGCCGAAAAGCGCTTCCGCACCGTGCTTGCCATTTACCCTGACTCTCCGTACCTGGAAGCGGCGTCGTTTCGGCTTGTGGATATCGCCTGGCGGCAGAAGAGAGCTTCCGCGCTCCGGCAGGTGGGCGACTTCCTTGCCCGGTTTCCGGGTGGTGCCCACAGCGGAAGCGCGCTGCGCCTGAGGGGAGACATCACGCTGGCGCAGAAAGCGCCTGCTGATGCCTTGTCGGCATACCAGCAGGCTGTGGCCATTCTCCCCGAGGGTCCGGAGAAACAGTCGGCGTACTACTCGATGGCCATGGCCCAGTTGGCGCTGGGCAGGAAGCTTGAGGCCGTGGACTCGCTCGAGCGCGCCGGGCCGGCGGCTCGGGCGGCTCTGACGAAATCGCGGAGAAGGCCGGGTTCCAGCGCGCCGTGCTTCTTGCCGGGGAAGGCAGGGTCAAGGAGGCCGTCGAAGCCCTGCGGCAATTCCAGCGGGCATTTCCACGAAGTGCTCGCGCCGAGGAAGCCGGCCGACTGCTTGGCGCGCTCCTGGAAAAACAGGGGGACCCGGAGGCCTCCCGCGCGTTGTGGGACTTCCTTGCCCTCCGGTTCCCCGGGTCCCGGTTTCTGCCCCAATACCTCTATTCCCGGGGCAGGAGCCTGCTGGCCCTCGGCCGCTGGGCCCCGGCCTTGGACGATTTCCAGCGCGTTGTGAAGGACAACGGGGATTCTGGCTGGACCGGCCGCAGCGCGTATTCCATTGGTTACGTGTATGCACAGCGTGGTGAGTACCCGCGGGCCCTTCCCTTTTTCCGATCGGCAGGAATGGTTTCCACGGCCGACGGAGAGAGGGATCGCGGGAACCTGTCAGCGGCAATCTGCCTTTTCAACATGGGCAGGTTCGACGAGGCCCTCTCATCGCTGCGTTCAATGCAGGCGTCACCTGCGCCGTCGCCTTCTGCCGGGACCATTGCTCTTTTTGTCGGGAGGGCGCTGTACCGGATGGGCCGACTCGGCGAGGCCGCGGCGCAGCTGAATGAAGCCGCGGCGGAGCTTGCCGCGGAGCGTTCCCCGCTTGGAGCCGACGCCCATTACTGGCGGGGCTGGGCACTGATTCGGCTGCGAAGGCCGTCGGAAGCGTACAGCTCGTTTCTCGCTCTCGCCGAAGGGTATCCCTCGGACCCGCGCAGGCTCGAGTCTTTGTTTCGCGCCGCCGTCTGCGAAACGATGCAGGGTGACGATGCCGCGGCCGTCACGGTGTATGAAGAGGTGATCAGCCGGGCGCGGCTCCTGTCCGAATTGCCGGCGCCCGGGCGCGGCTCAGCCGCGTCGCGGGAGGACGGGAGCTCTGCATCGCCGATCGTTGAGCAGGCGATGTATGAGCGCGTCCGGGCCCTCTCGAGACTGGGCAACGATCAGGAAAGCGCTGCCGCTCTCGATCAACTGGCTCTGCAGTTCCCCTCGGGCCGGCTGGCGGCGCAGGGCTGGTACGCCCGCGCGGAAAAGGCGCTCGCAGATGGCAGGTTCGCCGATGCCCACGCCGGATTCGATCACGCAGCGCGCGGCTTTCCGGGCAGCCCCCTGGCGGGAAAGTCCGCCTACTGGGCCGCGGAGTCACTTTTTCGGGCCGGCGATGCGAAGGGAGCCCTCGCTGAGTTCTGGGCATGCCTTATGAATCGATCAGTTGGGGAGATTCTCAGCGTGACTATCGATGGCTTCACTGCTTCGCTCCACGCCCTCGGGGACGTCGAGGCTGCGCGCCGATACTCTCAGGAGGCCGCCGCTGCCGCGAATCTCGGCGCGGAGGCTGCGGCCGGCGTCAGGCTTGCATCCGCCGAGATCCTTCTCCCATCCGCCCCCGATGAAGCGCTGGCCCTCATCACGGAAGTGCGGCGTGCGGCCGCACCGGAGCCGTACGCAGGTGAGGCGAGCCTCCTCACCGGGGAATACGCGGCGTCCCGCTCGGACTGGAACCGGGCGCTCGACATCTTCAGCGCCCTCGAGGGCTCGCGAGTTGACGACATCGGCGCCCGCGCGGCCATCCGCAAGGGGCGCGCCCTGGAAGACATGGGCCGCACTGCCGACGCCGTTGACGAGTACCTGAAGGTTGGATATCTCTTCCCGGACCTTGCTGACCGGGCGGCGGAGGGCATGGCAAGCGCCGCACGGGTTTCGCGTGCGCGCGGTGACAACGACCGCGCGGCAAAGATCGAGCAGGCGCTTCGAAAGAGCTACCCGTCAAGCCCCTGGACCGAGTCCCTCTCCACGCCAGCTCATGGCGCCGACCCGAAGGGGACAAACGATTCATCACCTTCAACACCGGCCGCGGCAGCCACTGGCACTCCATTCTCCGGGATGCCGCCCTTTTCACGGGGGCGTATTCAGGGCGAGCGAGAGTGAGCCGACCGCCGCCAGGATGCCCTGACGGAAATCGAGCCGGACCGCGCGGCCGTAGAGACGGACGGGAACAAGCCGCACCGAGACGATCTTCCTGTCCCAAATACCGACCTCAAGGATAGCGGAGCTCTCCCCGCCAGGCGTTCCATCCATTCCCGGAAACAGGAAATTGCCGAGAGAATAGGCGATGAGTCCGCCGTCAACTGCTTCGAGCCCTTGAAGGACATGAGGATGCGTGCCAATGACAAGGTCAGCCCCCGCGCGAATCAACCGCCGATAGTCCTGCCTCTGCGCGTCGTTCGGCGTGGTGCTCCACTCGATCCCTCCGTGAACCAGGGCTATATTGAAAGCCAGCGGCGAAAAGCCGCGAGCCGCAGCCGCCAGGCCGTCCTCGTTGAGCCAGAGGGCGCCCGGCCGGTCCCCTGTTGCCCGCGCGGCTACCCTGCCGTCGAATCCGCTGCGGTCCACCGGGTACGCTGCAAAAGACAGCACCCGGATCTCCAGTCCTGCCGCGCTCAGGACGGCCGGCTGGGATGCTTCGCGGCCCGTTCGTCCCGCGCCCGACGTGGCGATGCGCGCCGCGGCGAGACCCTCCAGCGTGTCGATGAATCCTTTCGTGCCATAGTCGAACGTGTGGTTGTTCGCAATTGAAAGATACGAGAAGCCCGCCGCGGCAAGGCCGTCCAGGGCGCGAGGGTTGAAACGAAAAGTGTACGTTTTGTGCGTCTTCGCACCGGCGCGGGTTGCGGCAGCCTCGAGGTTGCCGGCGAGAAAGTCGAGCCCGCGCAGGACAGGGAGGGTGTCGCCGAACACCCGCTGAACCCCTGTCGGCGCGAGCAGGTCCTCATCAACACCGCGATCCGGCATGACGTCCCCGACCGCGCCGACCCATATGATGCGATGCGCCGCTTCCGGCCTGGAAGACGGAAGCGATTCGAACCAGCGAACCAGCGCGGGGTCAACGCTCCGGATCCCGACCGCGAGATCCCGGACGAGCGGGTAGCCGGGATCTCCCGGGAAGAGCCCGTCGACAGGAAGCGCGATGTCCGGCAGCGCCACGTTTTCGATCGGCAGCAGCCGCACACCGCCCGATTCGGCACGTGAACGCGTGACAGGGGCGGGCATTTCCCAGAAGCGTGCAACAGGAACCATGGCCGTGGTCTCGACGACCTTGAATCCTGCAGGAGCATTGTCCTGCGCCGTGTCCTGCACGATGATCGAGCCTGGCTCCATGCCGGGAGGAACAGGGTGTCCGGAAATGAGTCGTTCCCATGCGGACCGAAAGACATCGGGGACCCGCACATCGAGTGCCGGCAGCGGGAGGGAGAGAACCAGGAAGGTGCCGAGGAACACGAACAACAGCCTCATGGCGGAAGCAGAGACTACACCGGCAGGCGGTGCTTCGTCATGCCCGCAGTGCCGGGTCACGGGCCGAGATTGCGTCCACCTTCCGGAACGGCTATCATGCCTCATGGCCAGACGGATCGAAATCTTTGACACGACGCTGAGGGATGGGAACAAGCTTCCGTTCGTGGTGCTCTCCGCGGCTGACAGGCTCCTGCTTGCCCATCAGCTCGTGAAGCTGAAGGTTGACGTTATCGAGGCAGGTTTTCCCGCCTCGTCTGCCGAGGAGGCTGAGTGCGTTGCGCGGATATGCTCCGCGGTGCGCGGCCCGCACGTTGCCGCATTGGCGCGCGCCCTTCCCGGTGACGTGCAGAAGGCACTCGAGTGCCTCCGCGCCGCTGAAAAGCCGTACCTGCACGTGTTCATGTCCGTCTCTCCCCAGTTCCTTCGCCAGGTCCTCAGGATGAAGGAGGACGAGGCCCTGAAGAACCTTTCCACGTGCATACGGACATCACGCGAGTCCGGCGTTCGGACACAGTTCTCCCTGAGCGAAGCGCCCCATGCTCGAAAAGAGTTTCTCACCGAGGCGGTCGCAGTGGCGCGCGCGGCGGGCGCCGAGGTGATCAACCTCGCCGATACGAATGGCATCATGACCCCAGAGGAATTGTCCGGCCTGGTCCGTGAAGTGTCGCAGACCCTCGCGCAGGGCGCGGGTCCCGTCCCCGTCATCGGCATTCACTGCCATGACGATCTCGGACTGGCAACGGCCAATTCACTCGCGGCGGTGAGGGCGGGTGCGTCGCATGTCGAGGTGACCGTCGGGGGATTCGGCGAGCGGGCCGGAAATGCCGCCCTGGAAGAGGTGGCGTTTCTCCTCTCGGCCTTCGGCGATCGGGACGGGCTGTCTCATGGCATTGACCTTGCGCAGATCGGGCCGACCGCGCGCCTGTTTGAAAGACTTACCGGGCGTCCGCACGCACCCCAACAAGGCGGTCATCGGCCAGAGCGCCCTGGTGCCTGTTGCGGGGGGGTTCGCGGGTGCATCCCTGGAGCCGCGGCTCAGGGAGCTGCTCCAGGAAAAGACAATCGGCCGCACTCCGGAGGATGACGCTCCGATGTCATCTCCCCCGTCGTCGTTCGGCCCCTACGCCCTGGAGGCGTACAGCGTGCTCAGCAGCTCGCACGCGCCCCCGGTCGGGCTCGTGGTCATCCGCCGCGGCGGGAAGACCCTCACGCAGACCTCCCATGGCACCGGCCCGATAGACGCCCTCTTTCGCGCGGTGGACAAGGCGCTTGGCTTCTCCACGAGGATGGTCCTGTACTCCGTGTCCACCCTTGCATCCGGGACGGAAGCAGCCACCGAGGTGCTCGTCACCGTGGAGTTGCGGGGGCACAGGTTCCACGGCCGGCATCGGAGCACGGACGTCATTGAGGCGAGTCTCCGGGCATACATGGGCGCGTGCAACTCCATCGGGGAATCAGGCATTCTCGAAGGGCCGTCGGAGTTCCATGTTGCCGGAGAGTATCTCTGGGAGTAGCGTTCCGCAGCGGCGCTCAGTCCCGCGGGATACGCAGGCAGGATGCCACCGAGAGCAGGGGGAAGGCGCCGCCCGACCACCATCATGACCGGCAATCCCATTGCCTCTCCAAGGCTGCCCAGCGGCACCATGGCCAGGCCGGCGAGCCCCCACGACAGCCCCATGATGAGGGAAGACGCCATCGCGGGAGAGTTGCCCGCGTGTTTCTGCGCCATGAGAATGAGCAGGGGATTGGAAAATGTCAGGACGGTGCCTGCGGCGATGATCAGGACGACACCTGCCGGTGAGCCGAAGAACAGGTAACCGCCGACCGCCAGCGGCGCGCCCAGCGCAATGGAAACGAGAATCAGGCTCCGCTTTCCCGTGCGGCGGGAAAGCGTGCTCACGAAGACCGACGCTATGGCGCCCAGGGCGAGCATTGCCGTGAACAAGGCGCCGATGGAGGTCACCGGTGTTCCATGCTGCGCCATGTATACGGGCAGGAACGTGCTGAGGCTTCTCACTCCCACCGTCAGGGAGAAATTGATGAACACCAGCCGCAGGAGCATGGCGAAGTCGGCGCGGTTGGCGGCGAGCGCCCGCAGGCTGATCCGCGCCGTGCGGGCAACCCGTGTGCGAAGCTCGTCGACGGGGAGCAGCAGCGCCAGGCTCCCTGCCACGATTGCGCGGCAGGCACGGCAAGAACGGGCGTTGCGTGGAATCCCCACACGGAAATGAAATAGGCGATGACGGCAGGGCCCGCCGCGAACCCGAGGTTGCCTCCCGCGCTGAATATGGCCATCCCGACCGCCGCGTGACTGCCGGACAGGGTGGGTGTGACCGACGCACCCTTGGGATGAAACGCCGCTGACCCGAGGCAGCCGAGGCAGAGAATCACCAGGAAGACCGTGAACGAAGGGGCAATGCCCAGGCAGCTCACAAGCAGCCCCGTGAGCAGCGGCGCGAGGTACAGGGACGCGGAGAAGCCGAACCGGTCGAAGAGCATCCCGAAGAAGGGCTGGCTGAGCGCGGAGGCGAGCGCGGCCACCATGGACACGGCGCCCACGAGCGACAGGCTGAGGCCGAACTTGTCCATGATGATCGGGTACAGGGGCGTGAGGAACCCCATGTAGATGTCGTTGAAGAAATGAGCGCCCGCGACGAGAAAGAGGATTGGGGATAGCAGGCTGCCGGGCGGCTTGTTCGAGGAGCTCCTCCGTCAGGTGTTCACCCGCTCCTGGTACTCCCTCGTTTCCGTGTTGATCAGGATCCTGTCGCCCTGCTTGATGAACAAGGGGACCTTCACCTTCAACCCGGTCTCACAGGTGATGACCTTGGTGGCGCCGCTCACCGTGTCACCTCGCTCCGCTTTTTCCGCCTCGGTCACGGTGAAGACCATCTTGGTGGGAAGCTTGATGTCGATGGGCGTCTGCTCCCAGAAAACGACCTGGTAGTTCTCCCCGTCCTTGAGGAAGTCCCGCTTCTCCTCCTCGCCTTCGATGGGGATGGTGAACTGCTCGTAGGTCTTCGTGTCCATGAAGGAGTAGTTCTCGGAGTCCGCATAGAGGAACTGCACCTCGTGATATTCAACGGAGACGTCTTCCAGGTTGTCCTGCACCTTGTTTGTCTGGCGCAGGACCGAGCCGGTCTTGATATTCTTCAGCTTCAGCCGGACGAACGCGGAGCCCTTTCCGGGGTTCACGTAGTCACGCTCGGTGCAGACATGGGGCTGATTGTTGATGAGGATGAACGTTCCTTTCGCAACGTCGCTCGCTTTGATCATGTGATTCCTTTCACGCCTCTGTGCCGGATTGTCCGCCCACTATAGCGGAAAACGGAAAGAAGATCACCCCCTCGAGCGATTTTTCTCCCGCGAACACCATCTCCAGCCTGTCCATGCCGAGCGCCGCTCCGCTGCATGTCGGAAAGCCCGGGGGGAACAACCCGGCGAAGTCGCGGTCGGTACGGTGCGAGGTGCGGCAGTCTTTTCGTCGTGCTTCCTCGTTCTGAACCAGCAACCCGCAGGGCCGCGGCGTCCGTTTCCTCCGTGTAGCAGTTGGCGATCTCAACGCCATCCACGTACAGCTCCCACCTTTCAGCCCATGGCGTCCCGATGCGCCGCGAGCGGTGGTCGGAACGAGGGCCGGGTAGTCCAGCAGGACGAGCGGCTTTTCCCGGGGGAGGTGCGGCTCGACAAGCGTGAGGAACGACGATGTGAAATGCCTGTTCCCAGGTCGGGAAGCCGGTCATGGAGATGCCGCGTGCTTCGCCTGCCGCTGTCATGCTGCTTCGCGTCCTGGCACACGGCGAGGTCGATTCCCGCGAAGCGGTGAAAGGCCTCCTCCATCGTCATGCGGAGAAAAGGCGGCGCCAGCGCTGGCGCGCGAGGCACGTGAACTGACTGGGCAAGGAGGTGATCGAACAGGCCCTCGGTGATTCCGATGGAGTCGAGGTATCCGGCATCCGACCGTGTACCATTCGAGGAGTCGGAACTCCGGGTTGTGATGGGGCCCGCCGATACTCGGCATTCCGGAAGCTCCGGCTGACCTGGAAGATGTCGCCGGCCCCTGCGGCGAGAAGCCGCTTCATCCACAGCTCGGGAGATGGGGCCAGCCACAGCGGACGCGCGGGCCCCCTCGGCGGAAGGTACTCGGTCTGAAACACCTCGATTGCCGGCTCGGGGATGAGAAAAGGCGACAGGACAGGCGTGTCGACTTCCGCATAGCCGGAATCGCGGAAATACGTCCGCACGGATTCGCTGAAACGGGCCTGGCGCATCAGCCTCTGGCGGAGAATGGATTCCATGGCGGTGTGAGTATAGCAGAAAGGGCGGCTGCCGGATACGCCCGTCATAGACACGGGGAGAAACCATCCGTATATTCAGGAGGCAATGACACGCACGCAAGGCCCCGTCAAAGGATTCGAAATCACTGTCGCGCCGCGCCCTGCCCGAGTACCGCGCTGACGGGCGTGCTCCTCCGCCATGTCGGGACGGGCTGCGAGATCCTTCACCTTGCCAGCTCGGACCCGGAGAACCTTTTTGCGTTCTGCTTCACCACCCCGCCGCGCGACGACACGGGGGTGTCCCACATCATCGAGCACTCGGTGCTCAGCGGCTCGGACAGGTTCCACGTCAAGGAGCCTTTCTCCGCGCTCATGAAGGGAAGCATGCATACCTTCCTGAACGCCCTGACCTACCCTGACCGGACCGTGTACCCGGCGGCCAGCTGCAACCGCGCCGATTTCTTCAACCTGCTGACCGTCTACGGGACGCGGTTTTCCGGCCGCTGCTTGAGGAAAGAAACGTTCATGCAGGAGGCATGGCGGCTGGAGGAGGTCGACGCGACGGAGGACGCGCCCGCGGGCGGATGCGCTTTGCCGGGATCGTCTACAACGAGATGAAGGGCGTCTACTCGAGCCCCGACTCCATCGTGTCGGAGTGGACGTCGCGGTCGCTCTTCCCGGACACTCCCTACGCGCATGACTCGGGAGGAGACCCTGCGGCGATCCCGGGCTGACCCTGGAGGCGGCGCGGGAGTTTCATGCCCGCTACTACCATCCGTCGAACTGCCGGATCTTTCTCTACGGCGACATCCCCCTTGAGGACATCCTGTCGTTCCTGGACGAGAACTTCCTCTCGGCCTACTCGGCCATCGGCACCGACTCGGTCATCCCGCTGCAGAAGCGCTGGGAGGCGCCCGCGGCGCCTGATGAAGACCTTCCCCGTGAAGAAGGACACGCCGCTGGAGGGACGATCCAGCGTCACGATGAGCTGGCTCCTGCCCGCCGTCACGGACCCGGTGGAGATCGTCACGCACGAGGTGATCTCCGAGATCCTCGTGGAAAGCGCCGGCTCGCCGCTGCGCAAGGCCCTGGTCGATTCCGGGCTCG
Organism: uncultured Spirochaetota bacterium; assembly: GCA_963845325.1. Lineage (GTDB taxonomy): Bacteria > Spirochaetota > Spirochaetia > SZUA-6 > Fen-1364 > Fen-1364. Next base: position 38,878 of record CAWJRT010000027.1, on the reverse strand, counting down.
GCGAGGACCTCTCTCCGGTCAGCGGGCTGGAGACCGACCTGAAGCAGATGATCTTCGCGGTCGGGCCTGCGCGGCACGGAGCCGGACCGCGAGACGCGCATCGAGGGCCTCGTCCTCGACACGCTCGCCGCCCTGTGCCGCGAACGGGCTGGATCCCGGCCTCGTGCAGTCCATGATGAACCGCGTCGAGTTCCGCCACCGCGAGATCAGGGGCGGCGGGTCCCCCTACGCGCTGCGTCTCATGGGGCGGGCGCTGCGCGGCTGGGTCCACGGCGCAGATCCCTTCGATTCGCTCGAGTTTCGCCGAGCCGATGAACGAGCTGAAGAAGAGGATCGCCGCGGATCCCCGGTACCTCGAGGAGTGCCTGGAGCGGAGCTTCGTGTCCAACCCGCACCGCGCTCACCCTCGTCGTCGAGCCCGGACAGGGACCAGGAGGAGCGGAACGCGGCGGCGGAAGACGGCGCGCGTGGAGGCCGCCGTGGGCCGCATGACCCCGGCGCAGAAGGAGGCCGCGCTGTCCGGGACGCCCGCGCGTTCAAGGCAGTACCAGCTGGCCCCGGATTCACCGGAGGACCTCGCGCGCATCCCCTCCCTGCGGAGGTCCGACATCCCGCCGAACGTCGAACGGATCCCGCACCAGGACACGCGGACACCGCATTCGGGGTGCCCGCTCGCCCTGCACGACATCTTCACCAACGAGATCATCTATCTCGACCTCGCCTTTCCCACGGATTCGCCTCGACCGGCGAGCTCTCGCTCCTCCTGCCCCTGTTCGGCCGCGCCGTGTGCGGCATGGGCTTCCCGGGCAGGCGCGTACGACGAGGTTGCCCTGGAGCTGTTCCGCCTCACCGGCGGATTCTCCGCCTCCCTGGACGCGGGGGGGATCGCGGGGCGGCCCGGGGTCTTCGGCCAGTTCATGTTCTTCCGCACGCGGTGCCTGCGCCACACGCTTGCCGGAGGCGCTGGACCTGGTGGCGCGGCTGCTGGCCTCCGCTGACTTCAGCGACCTGCCGCGGCTTCGCGACATCCTCCTGGAGCTGCGCAACGACATGAAGTCCGCCCTGATCCCGGGGGGCACCAGTTCGCCATGCTGCGGGCCGCGGGGATGATCTCCGAGCCCGTGGCGAAGGAAGAGGAGTGGCGGGGGATCACGCAGCTGCTCTTCCTGGAACGGCTGGCGCGGAACCTGGATGCCGAGCTGCCCGCGCGTGGCGGCGGCCGCTGGAGCGCATCCGGGCCGATCTGCTGGTGCGGCCGCTTCTGCATGGCAAACGCCACGGCCGCAGCGAGTGCTTCCCGGAGATCGCGCGGGCAGTGGATGCGCTTGCGGCGCGCCTGCCTGCCCGTGCCGGCCGCGGCGGCGCCCGTACAGGCGGACGACGGCAGACTGCCCGCGGGATCGCCGCCGGTGAGGGGCGAATCGCTCGTTGCCAGCGCGTCGGTGGGCTACGTTGCGCGGGCGCTGCCCGGCTTCCGCTTCGAGCATCCCCTGAACGGCCCGGTGGCGGTCCTGGGTCACCTTCTCTCCACGGGGTATCTCTGGGAGAAGGTGCGCATGGAAGGCGGCGCATACGGGGCGTTCTCCTACCCCCGGAACATGGACGGTCTTTTCCTGCTCGGCTCCTACCGGGACCCCAACATCACGGCCACGCTGCGGGCCTTCAACGAAGGCCTGAAGCTGATGGAGTCCGGGCCGCTGGACAAGCGTCGAGGTGGACAAGGCGGTCATCGGCACGATCGGGCGGGAGGACCGGCCGATCGACCCGGGAGAAAAGGGTTTCGTCTGCATGCAGAGGAAGCTGCATGGCATCACCGACGAGGCCCGCCAGGCCCGCCGCACCTCGCTTCTCGCCGTGGAGCGGCAGGGTATCGCCGCGGCGGCCCGGGAGCTCATCCAGGCCTCATCGCGGGGATTCACGGCGGTCATCGCCAACCGCCGCTCCCTGCAGGAAGCGGCGGCCGCAGGTGCCCGAGCTCGGCGGCAGGGTCACCGATCTTCCGGAATAGGGAACGGTGAGCTGCAATGAACCTCGAAGTATTCGTGCTGGGCACGGGCGGGATGATGCCCCTGCCGGGAAGGGGACTGACCTCGGTCCTCGTGCGGCGGGAAGGGGAGCTGTTCCTCTTCGACTGCGGCGAGGGCACGCAGATCGGGCTTCGGCGCCTGAACCTCCGCTGGAAGAAGATCACCAGCATCTTCATCTCCCACACCCACGCGGACCACGTCACCGGGCTGCCGGGCATCCTCATGCTCTCCTCCCAGGTGGACCGCGCCGAGCCCCTGTACATCTACGGCCCGCCGAAGATCCGCGAGTTCGTGGACGCGATGCGCCGCACGCTGGACATGTACATCAACTACGAGATCGTCGTGCGCGAGATCGAGGGTGGAACGCCGGTCGTGAAGGCGGAGGAGTACTCCATCTGCTCGCACTCCCTCGTTCACACGAAGCCGTGCCTCGCGTACAGCCTCGTGGAGAAGGTGCGCCCGGGGATCTTCTTTCCCGACAAGGCACTGGCCCTCGGCGTGCCGCGCGGCCCCCTGTGGTCGAAGCTCCAGGGCGGGGAGGAAGTGCGCCTGCCCGGACGGCGGCGTCGTGACCCCGGCCCAGGTCATGGGGGACGAGCGCAAGGGCCGGAAGTTCTGCTTTGCCACGGACACGATCGCCGCACCGGGTCTCGCCGAGTTCGCCCGGAAGTCCGACCTTTTCATCTGCGAAGGCATGTTCGCCGAAGACCTTGCGGAGACCGCGGCGGAGAAGAAGCACCTCACCGCGGCGCAGGCGGCGCGGCATTGCCCGGGAGAGCGGCGTGAAGCGGCTGGGCCTCATCCACTACAGCCCGCGCTATTCCGAGAGGGAGCTGAAGACGCTCCTGGGTGAGGCCCGGGAGATCTTCCCCGAGTCGTTTCTCACCCGGGACCTCCAGCACATCGAGCTGCCGTTCGAGGACTGACCGCGCCGCGCTGCGGATCATCGGGCGTGGACCTGCTCGGACGTCGCCCGTCCGGCTACTCTGGCCGCATGAAAATCGCCATCATCGGATCCGGCGCAATGGGCTCCCTCTTCGGGGGATGCTCTCCCTCGCCGGCTGTGATGTCGTGCTCTACGACATCTTCAGGGAGCATGTGGAAAAGATCGTCGGCGGACGGGCTGGCCATCGAGGATGCGGCAACGGGCGGTGGTCACCGTGGCCCGCCCGCGGGCAAGCACCGACCCGCGGCCGTCGGAAGGCGCCGACGTGCTCGTCATCTTCGTGAAGTCCACGGCCACCGAGGAGGCGGCCGCGCAGTTCGCGCCCCGCGCTGCGGAAGGACGCCATCGTGCTCACCCTGCAGAACGGGCTTGGCAACGAGGCGATCCTCAGGCGGCCATTTCGGATCCGACGCGCACGGCGGCGGGCGTCACCTCGCAGGGCGCCACGTTCCTCGGACCGGGCCGCATCCGCCACGCCGGGAAAGGGCCCGACGCACATCTGCATGGCGGACGGCAGGAACGAGAAGCTGCTGCCGCTGCGCCGGGCGCTGGAGGCGGCCGGGTTCGAGACCCACGTGAGCACGGACGTGGCGAGCCTCGTGTGGAGCAAGCTGGTGATCAACGTGGGCATCAACGCGCTCACGGCGCTCACCAACCAGCCCAACGGCAAGCTGCTGGAATCCGACGACACACGCGCCATCATGGCCGACCTCGTGGCGGAGGCGGTTGCCGTGGCCGCGGGCCCGCGGCATTCCCCTCACGCACGCGGATCCGCTCGCCGCGGTCTTCGACGTGGCCGGCAAGAACCGGGGCCAACCGCTCCTCCATGCTGCAGGACTTCGACAGGAACAGGCCGTCCGAGATCGAGGTCATGAACGGCGCCATTGTCCGGGAGGCGGAGAGAGCGGGGATTCCCGTGCCGGTAACGCGACGATCACGCGCCTGGTCAGGGCATTGGAAAAGGCACGGGCCTGATGATCGACCGCGGACGAACAGGCGCTGCTTGACGCGGTGGACCGCGACGAGCTGGTCCGCCTGACGCAGGACCTCGTGCGCATCGATTCCGTGATCCGCCCGGAAACGGGCGGCACGGAGCGGAACGTGGTGCAACTTCATCGCGGACTGGATCACGGCGCGAGCTCGCGCGTGGAGCCGCTGGTGGAGGAGGCGGCACCGGGCAGGCAGAATATCATCGCCACGCTGGATTCGGGCGCGCGAGGGCCCTGCCTCATGCTGGAGGGCCACACCGACGTGGTGAGCGAAGGCAGCCGCGGCGGCTGGACGCGCGACCCGTTCGGCGGGGAGATCGCGGACGGGCAGGATCTACGGGCGCGGGCGCCTGCGACATGAAGGCGGGCCTCGCCGTGGCGCTTGCTCACCGCAAAGGCGTTCCGAACGGCGGGCGTGCCGCTGGACAGGGAAAGATCCGTCTCGGGCTCGTCTGCGACGAAGAGGGCATGATGCTCGGCATCAAGAGCTTCATCCGCGCCGGGCATGCGGATGACGTCACGGCCTGCCTTGTGCCCGAGCCGGAGGAAAACAACCTCTGCATCAGCATGAAGGGGGCCATCCGCGCGATTGTCCGCGTCACGGGGAAGATGGCGCACGGGGCGATGCCGCTGTCCGGCATCAATCCGAACACGCGCCTGGCGAGGATCATCCTTGCTTTCGAGACGCTTCGAGGCGGAGGAGAAGGAGCGGTGCGGGCGGGACCCGTTCCTCGGGCTTCCCTCGGTGACGTTCACCGTCATCCAGTCCCCGCCGCCCGGGAGCCCGCCGCAGCTCAACGTCATGCCCGGGGAGGCGGTCGGGTACGTCGACATCCGCACCACGCTGGCGCAGGACCACGACGCCGTGCGGGAGCGCCTGCGCGGCATCCTTGCGGAGCTGGCGGCGCAGGATCCGGATTTCAAGGCGGACATCGAGTTCATCGAGGACCGTCCCGTCGTCGGGATCTCCAGGGACGAGCCGATTGCGCGGGTGAGCGCGGAGGCCTTCCGCGAAATCACCGGCCGCGAGCCGGTGTGGAACGGAGTTCCCGGGCGCCACGGACGGCACATTTCTCAGCGCCTGGAAGAACATCCCCTGCCTGGTCAACGGTCCCGGGCCGCGCCACATCCCCCACCAGGCGGACGAATATGTCGGGATCGATGAGCTGGTGGAATCCGCGCGGATCTATGTGCTTTCGGCGAGCCGGTTCCTTGGCTTGCTGGCTGATATCTCAGCAAGCATTGACAGCAGAACAAGTTTTCATAGACTCCCCGCACCACCATGGACGGCTGCATGTTGCAGCGTCAAAGGCTTGAGCATGTCATTCGGAGCCATCCAGGCGCTGAACAACGTGGACGTCGAGATTGCAAAGGGCCAGGATCCACGGCATCATCGGCCCCAACGGCTCCGGGCAAGACGACCCTGTTCAACTGCGTGACCGGACTGCTGAAGCCCGACTCCGGAGCGGTCTGGCTGGACGGACAGGAGATCACCGGCAGCCGGCCCGACCGTATCGCCCGCAAGGGCATCCGCCGCACTTTCCAGGCGGGCAAGCTCGTTCCCGGGCATGACGGTGCTGGAAAACGTGATGTCCGGGGTGAATGACAGCATCGGCGCGGCGGCCGTGGACGCCGCCCTGCGGCTGCCTTTCGTGCGCGTCACGGCGGGAGTCCGAGATCCGCGAGCGCGCCCTGAAGGCGCTGTCCATGGCGGGCATGCAGGACAGCGCCGAGCGGTGGGCGAGTGACCTCGTGTGGACGGAGCGGCAGCTCGTGCAGATGGCGCGGGCCCTGGTCGGGGAGCCGAAGCTCCTGCTCCTGGACGAGCCGGCCTCCGGCATGGGGATCCGCGAAATCGAAAAAGTCGAAGAGATCATCCGCGCCATCCGGGACAGCGGCGTCACTGTTGTCGTCGTGAGCCACGACGTGAAAATGCTGATGAATCTCTCCGACCTGGTGACCGTTCTCAACTTCGGGGAGAAGATCGCCGAAGGCCTGCCGGCCGGCAATCCAGAAGAACCCGCGGGTCCTGGAGGCATACCTTGGCGCCGAATGACGCCCTCCTCACGGTCACACGGGCTCTCGGTCTCCTACGGTCACATCAACGCGCTGAAGCAGGCGAGCCTCGAGGTGTTCCCCGGGGAGATCGTCGTGCTGATCGGCGCGAACGGCGCGGGCAAGACCACGCTCCTTGAGACCGTGCTCGGCATCAACACGCCGCTGGCCGGGTGCGATCACCTTCAACGGGGCGGCACATCGGCGGGGTGCACGCCGACCGCAACGTCCGCGCGGGCCTGTGCCTCGTGCCCGGAGGGCCGGGGAGTGTTCGCCTCCATGACCGTCCTGGACAACCTTCTTCTGGGCGCGCACCACAACATGCGGAACGTCACGCGGAACCTCGAGCGCGTGTATCGAGTGGTTCCCGATCCTGCGAGACGCGCAAGGACCAGGTGGCGCGGACGCTGAGCGGCGGGGAGCGGCAGATGCTGGCCATCGGCAGGGCGCTGATGTCGGCGCCGAAGCTGATCATGATCGACGAGCCGTCCATCGGGCTTGCCCCGATCGTGGTCAACGACATCTTCTCCATCCTCACGCGGCTGAACCAGGAGGGCTACACGATCCTTCTCTCGGAGCAGAACGCCTACAAGGCGCTGAAATGCGCGCACCGCGGGTACGTGCTGGAAACGGGCACCGTGACCCTGACCGGGTCCGCCGAGCAGCTGTTGAACGATCCCGGGCGTCAAGGCCGCGTACCTGGGGGCATAGGAGATGCAGGTATTCATTGCCCAGGTCATCAACGGGCTCTCGCTCGGGAGCATCTACGTTCTTCTCGTCACCGGGTTCAACCTTCTCCTCCTGGTGGCAATGATCATCCATTTTTCCTACCCGCAAGTGGTCGTATTTTCCATGTACGTCACCTGGGTCGTGCTGCGGCCTGACGGGGAACAACCTCCTCCTCGGCGTGCTGGCCGGGGTGGCCTCCTCCGTGGCCATCAACCTCATTTCCGCGCCCCTGTTCCAGAAGGTCATGGCAAAACGGGGTGAGGTGGACATCAACAGCACGATGGTCCTCTCCATGGGGATCGGGATGATCATCACCGACGTGCTTTCCCATTCATTCAACCAGGGCTTGCCCATAGCGTTCCCCGACAGCCTGTCCAGCGATGCCCCGCTCCTGCGCATCGGCGTGATCAGCATCGTCTCCGGGGAAGTCTGGTCACTTGGGCATCGGCATCGTCGCGGTGGCCGGTTTCTTCCTGCTCCTGTACCGCACACGCGCCAGGGCGGGCGTTCCGCGCAATCGCGGAGGATCCCAACGGCGCGCGCCTCGTGGGAATCCCCATTCTCCGCACCGGCCTGTACAGCTATGCACTTTCCGGCGTGCTCGGCGGGATCATCGCCGTCCTCCTGGCCATGCTCCTGGGCTCCGCGTCCCCGGGGCTGGGTGAGCAGGTTGCGCACAAGGTGCTTGCCGTGTCCATCATCGCGGGCCTGGGCAACCTCGCCGGAGGGCTGGTGGTCGGGCTTGCTCCTGGGCGTCCTGGAGGCAATCGTCCAGGGATACATTTCCGGGCTCATGGTCGAACGCCATCGCGTTCGTCATCATGCTGGTCGTGATCCTGGTGAAGCCGAAGGGGCTCTTCGGCACGAAGCTGTAGAGGAGGAGAGGTGCCGCTTCCGCTGTACTACTTCCTGTCCATCACCGCGGTGAACATCCTCCTGAGCTGGGCGCTGTACCTGCCGTACCGGGTGGCGCACCTGCATTTCATCACCGTGGCCAACATGGCCATCTCGGGCTACACGGCCGCCTGGCTGGTCATGACCCTCGGACGTGCCGTTCGGATGGGCGCTGCTGGCCGGGTTCGCCCTGGGAGGCATCATCGGCTGGCTGGTGTCCCTTTTCATCGGGGATGCGCCCACCTTCGCCGTGGTCATCGTCGGGTTCACCTTCATCTTCATTGCCCGCACGGTGATAGAAAACCTCAAGGCGGTGGGCGGCACGCATGGGAATCTTCGGCCTGCCGAATATCGGCGGGAGCCCGGATACCCATCGGATGACGATCATGCTGATCCTTGCCGGGCTGCTCCTGCTGGTCGGATTCTTTCTGCACCGATTCGACCATTCACGCCTGGGACGCGCGGCTTCGGCCGTGTTCGTGGACAAGGAGCTTGCGGCATCGCTGGGTGTCGACATCCGGCGGCTGGGAATGCTCCTGCAGACGGTCAGCTGCACCATTGCCGGCGGGGCCGGCGTTCTGTACGGTTTCATCTACAAGAGCTTCCACCTGGACTTCTTCACCTTCGCGCTGGTCGGGATCGCCATGACGGTCATCTTCGTCGGAGGGTATGCAACCCAATGGGGGACCGTTGTTCTTGCCCCGATCCTCTACGGCGTGCCGCTCCTGTTTCCCCCGGCCATCCAGGAGTGGCGGATCGTCATCTACGGCGCGGTCCTGGTCCTCGTGCTGGTGCTGAAGCCGGAAGGGTTCATCACACGCCGATTCGTGTTCTCCATTGAAACCTTTCTTTCGGGTAGCCGGAAGAAAAGAAATATCCTGTAAGGAGGACGTATGAAGAAGACACTCGGAGTTCTCATCGCGGCAGCGCTGCTTCTCTCCGTTGTCGGTTGCCAGCAGCCCGCTCCCAAGGAATGGACGATTCCCTTCCTGAACTCGCTCACCGGCGCCATTGCGAGCATCGGCGAATACCTGGAGTGGGGCGCGGAGCGCGCCGCCAAGGAAATCAATGACGCCGGCGGCATCAAGGGCAAGCCGGTCAGGATCGTCGGGGTCGACACGGCGCTGGATCCGCAGAAGGGCTCGACCGAGATGGCCCGGCTGGTGAAGGACACGCTGGTGGCCCTCGGGCCCGTGCCCGAGCCTGTCATCATGGCCGCCATGCCCATCGCGGTGGAGAACGGGATGCCGTCGATCACCGCGATCGACGTCACTGGAGTACGCGCAGAAGTACTTCCCCTGGACCCTCTCCTGGCTTCCCGTCCACCGAGGAGCAGGCTTGCGCCGCTGGTGGCCGCCTGGGCAAAGCAGTTCCCCGACATGAAGCAGGTCGTGCAGTTCGTCGAGAACTACGGCCCGTGGCCCGGGATGGCGGACGCGCACGCGACGGGTCTCACCGGCCTGGGCATCAAGGTCCTGGACAAGGTGGAGGTTCCCAGTGACGCGGTCACCTTCGGACCCCTGGTCGTGAAGGCGCTCAACGAGAAGCCGGACGGGATCGTGTTCGTGTGCAAGCCCGCCTCGGCGGCGAAGCTCATCAAGGAGCTGAAGAGCCGGGGCTGGAAGAACATGGACCACCTGCTCCTGTTCAGCAGCGCGGATGCCCCGGATCTTTACACCACCGGCGGCAAGGACCTCAACGGCGCCGAGATCTACAACTACATCAACCCGAACCTCGACAGCCCGCGCTGGAACGCGTTCAAGAAGGCCTACGCGCGACGCGCACAACGGGCAGCAGCCCCCGAGCCTGTCCACCAACTACTACGACGCGGTGTACATGATCAAGGACGCCATCGAGAAGACCGGCGTCACGGGCAGCCCCGAGCAAGCTCAAGGCCGAGCGCAAGATGATCGCCGACTACATGCAGAACGTGAAGGGGTTCCACGGCATCATGTTCGACTGGGACATGAAGGACGGCGTTCCGACGAACAAGCCGACGTACATCTTCAAGATCCAGGACGGCCAGAAGGTCATGGTCCAGGAAGTGAAGTAAGCGTCCAGGGTGGGGCGGAGTCCCACGCCACGAACGTGAAGGGCGCCTCGCGGCGCCCTTTTCTCTCACATTCTGCCGATGTCCCTCCAGCACGGCACGCCGAGAAGACTCTCGGCCGCACGGACGGCGTTCAGAACGGCGCCGGCCATGACCCATGCGCCAAGGGCCCCCACGCGGTTGACGTCGGCGGCCACACTTCCGGTTCCAAGGGCGAAAACTACGTCTCCATCTCCCAGGGTGTGGACAGGGTTTATGGTCCTGGCGAACCCGTCATGCGCCATCATGGCGACGCGCGACGCAGTGGACTTTGTCAGGAGGCCGTTGGTCGCGATGACACCGATTGTCGTGTTGGTCGGGAATCCCTCCCTGTAGGATCCCGACGGGTCCATCATCAAGCCCATGGCCCCGGCTACTCGCTTGCGATCTGCCGTGAGCGTGCCCGCGAGAACCTCCCCCGTCGAGGGATCGGTCACGTCTCCGTTGCAGTTCACCGCCACAATGGCGCCCACGACGAGCTCGCCCACGCGGACGCTCGCCGTGCCGAGGCCGCCTTTGACCATGCCCTTGATGGTCCCGGAAAGCCTTCCAATGGCGGCACCCGTACCGGCGCCAACGTTCCCCTGGCGTAATTCAGCGGTACGGGCATCCCGGCAGGCGGCATAACCAGCGGCCGCGTCCGGCCTGGCTGAGCCTCCGGTGAATCCCAGGTCGTTGAGCACGGCCCCGGCCACGATGGGCACGACGGCGACGCCCACATTGAAGCCTATCCTGATCTCCTCCAGGAACCGCATGATGCCCGCGGCGCAGTCCAGCCCATATGAGCTTCCGCCCGAGAGGAAAACGGCGTGCACAACGGGAACGACGTTCTCCGGCCGCAGGCAGTCCGTTTCCCGCGTTCCCGGCGCCCCGCCGTGCGCGTCCACCCCAGGCACGGCCCCGGCCCTGCAGAGTATGACGGTACAGCCGGTGCTCCCGGAGGAATGCTGGGCGTGCCCGACTTCAATTCCCGGGACGTCGGTGATCGAGCCGTTCATTCAATGCGCCTCCCTGGCTGAGAAACACTGATGGAAATACACTGGGGAATCATCCCGCAAACTTGTATCATGGCAGGGATTGTTGTAGAGTCTGCAATCTGATATATCACTTTGCAGGGAGCACGTCCAGATGAGCGACTTGAAGAAGATAATGATCCCGGATCTGCATGCGATGAAGAAGGATGGCAGGAAGATCTCCATGATCACCGCATATTCGTTCCCGCAGGCGCAGTGCGTGGACGAGGCGGGAATCGATATCATTCTCGTGGGCGACAGCCTGGGGATGGTCGAGCTGGGTTACCGGGATACCGTGCCGGTCACGATGGACGAGATGCTCAACCACACGAAGGCAGTCATGCGCGGGGTCAAGCGGGCCCACGTGGTCGGCGACATGCCTTTCATGTCCTACAACATTTCCCGGGAGCAGGCCATTACGAATGCGGGGACCTCTACAAGGACGGCGCGTGCGATTCGGTGAAGCTGGAAGGCGGACAGGAAATGGCGGCAACGGTCAACGCGATCGTGAAGGCCGGTATCCCCGTGTTCGGTCACATCGGCCTGACGCCGCAGACCGCCGGCATGCTGGGCGGGTTCAAGGTCCAGGGCAAGTCCTTGGACCAGGCCCGCAAGGTGGTCGACGACGCAGTGGCGCTTGAAGAGGCGGGAGTGTTTGCCGTCGTGCTGGAGGCGATTCCCCGGCAGCTCGCCGCCCTTATCACGGAGAAGCTCTCTATCCCGACGATCGGCATCGGCGGAGGGCTTGATTGCGACGGCCAGGTGCTCGTCTTGCACGACATGGTCGGCCTGTTCAAGAGATTTACGCCGAAGTTCGTCAAAGTGTACGCTGACCTTTACTCCGTCCAGCTTGACGCCGTGAAGAAATACATCGCCGACGTCCAGGGGAAGTCTTTCCCTGCCGAGGAGCACACCTTCACGATGAAAGAGGAAGCAGTCGCGGAGCTGCGCAAGAGCCTGGGGATGTGAGCAAACGGGGCGGATCACGCGTGACACGGAATCCGCCCGGCTCCTTATGTCGTTTTTCCCGTGAGTGTCTCCCTGAAGCGCGCCGCGTCGGCGCGGAACCCGATGGCCTGGTTGCCGCCCTCACGGGAAGCCTTGGCAAGCGCCACGTCGGCCTCCTCGCGGAGCACGCGGTCGTCGATCAGGCGGCCGCCGCGTGAGCTGACGCCAATGGAGAGTGTCCTCGGTCGGCCTTCGACAGCCTGTGCGGAGAGTCTCTTCCGCAATTCCTCGAGCACGCGCAGGGACGTATCCACGTCCGCATCGGGCATGATCACCGTGTAGGAGTCGTCACCCGTTTCGAAAAGCAGATCGTGGATCGGGAACGACTCCTTCAGGAGCTTCGCGATTTCCACGTACGCCTGGGGAAGCCGGGCATCCGCGTGCGGTTGGTCGATCCTGATGCGGGCCACCGAGAGGTCCTGGTCCGACGACGCGGCGCGGTCGAGCTCCGCCTTCAGCCTCGGCTGGAGATGCTCCGCCCAGACCAGCCCTGTTCGGGGAGATGTGAGCCCGCGGGACTCCGGGGCCCGAACGATTGGTTCAGGCTGGAACGACGGGGAGGTCCGCCCCGGTTCCTCCGTGGCTGGCGCCCGGTCGCCCACGGGCATGCGAAGCTCGGCATCGGCCTCCGTGCTCATGGCGATGAGGATGGCGACGCCGCAGACCAGGAGGAACGCAAGGAAAAAATACAGGTCGTCTCTCACGACCGGATAGAGATCTTCCTTTCCCATGATCACGAAGACGGCGTCCATCGACATTCCCGGCATCTCGTCGCCAAGGCTCGAGCTGACAAGGAGCTCCGAACCCCGGCTCACCTGGTACACGGGAATGCCGCGCCACTCAGGGGTGATCTGCGCCGGCTCTTTCAACAGGGTCCGATTCCGCGACACAAGGTAGACCAGCCCGTCCTCGGGAGAGTGCAGCGAGAGAAGGAGCAGACGCGGTTCGCCGTCGACCACGTCGCGCATGTCTGTCTTGAACAGGGGCGATTGCACGCTTCCCGTAATGTCCCGGAGCGAACGCACCCTGGCGGCAAGGGAAACCGCGTGCTCGCGGGCGCCGGCCGTGTTGTGCTTCCGGACGTCCTCGAGGCGGTAGCCGGTGAGGCCGACGATGAATACAAAGAAGGCTCCGCTGGCGAGGAGAAAAATCCAGGAAAAACCCTTATTCATGCCCCTCTCCTGGTGCTGACTGGAGTATACTGTTGAGGAAACCGCAAGTCAGGAATCGTCGTTCGGAGGCTCTGATGCGTGTCCGCACGAGGTATCTCCCGGCGGGGTGGTACCCGGAAACCGCCGAGCAGGCCCTGCGAGAAATCGAGAATATGAAGGCGTCGTGGGGCGCGCCCGCGGCAGCCGCGCCCGGCAGTTCAGCCCGCGCCGGGATCATCCCCCACGCGGGGTGGCATTTTTCGGGGCGTCTTGCCCTCGAGGTTCTTTCGTCCCTTGCTCGTGACATTGACACTATCGTGATTATCGGCGGGCATCTGCGATCCGCTGATCGAATAGTGTCCTGCTTCGAGGACGCCTACGCCACACCCCTTGGGGAGATCACGGCCGACGTCCAGCTCCGCGAGGGTCTTGAAGCGCGCCTGGACGTGGCAGAAGACCGGGAGAGAGACAACACGGTGGAGATCCACCTGCCTTTCGTGCGCTGCCTGGCGCCGGGCATCATGGCGCTGGGAATGCGGGCGCCTCCATCCGCCGCGGCGACCGCCCTCGGGGAGGCTCTAGCGCAAACTGCCGCGGCTCTGGGACGGCGCGTTGCGGTTGCCGGATCCACCGACCTCACGCACTACGGCAGGAACTATGACTTCCTTCCGGCCGGCCGCGGGGCCGCTGGGCTTGCGTGGGCTCGGGAGGTCAACGACCGGCGCATTATTGAAAGCATGCTTGCCTTGGACCTTGACGCTGCCCTGGACAGGGGAGTCCGTGAGCGATCGGCCTGCTCTATCGGAGGTGCGCTGTCAGCAATGAGCTTTGCCCGCGCAACCGGAGCCGGCTCGGGACGGCTTGTCGGCTACTTGACGAGCCATGACGTTCACCCTGACGAATCCTTTGTCGGATACGCCGGGATTCTCTACTCCTGAAATGTATCCGCGGGAAAGCCGATGACTCTCCGGGCCCGATCGAGCGACCACCGGCGGGCCGCTTCAAGAGCCCCGGGCCCGGGCAGGTGCCCTTCCATTACAACCGTCGCTGCCACGGGCAGCAGCGTTTGCCAGAGCTCCCGCTCGGGCTCAGTGGAAATCGGTGAATAGGCGGGTAACCGTTCGACGCTCCGCACGTACCCGGATAGGAACTCTTTCCAGCCTTTCCGCTGCTCAGTTGCCGGAGTCAGCCGCCCTGCCGGCGCTGAACCTTTGCCGACGCTCGCGGCAGGCCGCGGCGGAGGGGGAGCGCGCTTGGTATCGCGATGACTTCAGCATCGATCGATTCAATGAGCCGCAGGAAATGGTCCCTGTATCCATCGAGCAGGGGGGTCGCGTATATCACCCTGCCGGAGCGCACCGTGCGGCGGGCTGGGCCCGTCGGGGGTCCGCAGACGAACGCGAAGAACCTGGCTTCGGCAGGTGACATCCTGTCCTGGTCTGACCAGAAATAGTCGTAGAGGTACGTTCCCCGCGCGTAGGCTTTGCCTTCCGGGTAGCCGAAGTCCGCACCGAACACCGTGATCCGGCGTGCCCCGAGGAAGCTTGCCAGGGAGACCGCGGCGTGCGCAACATTCCCTCCGGACAAGTCGACTCGAGGAAGAGGCAGCCAGTGAGAATCGATGTACCGGGCAAAGGGGTGACCGCTGGTCACGAAAATCGGGGAGGGGAGGAGCCGGGCCAGGAGCGGCGGCGAGGCGAGGTCCAGGAAAAGAGCTGTCCGGGGCGGCACTCCCTGCAGAAAGTGGTGGTACCCGTGATTCTGGCAGTCAATTGAGAGAACGGCATCGGGAATGATGCCCGAACGCAGGAGCGCAGGAAGCGACGTGTCAGTGGCCACCAGCATCCTCTTTCCGCGCGCCGCGGCAAGCCCGGCAAGCTGGAGATCAAGCGATGGGCCCGCCGCGGTCACCACGGCATCCTCCCCGCGCGGCACGGCAGAGGGAGCCCCGGCGGCGCGCGCGAGGTTCATGACAATATTGGAAAACCAGCGTTTTCCAAAATGAGACTGGACGCTGAAATCGCCGCGGACTGCTTCGATGGCGGACCTGATCTCCGCCGCCGCCGCGTCAAAAAACTCCCGCTCCTGGTCGCACCACGCCCGCAGCGGCGCGGACTGCAGCCCGCCCATGATGGCCGGATGCCATGCGGCGAGAATGACTTCGCGGATCATGCCTGCGCCCGCCGCAAGGAAAAGCCGGGGATCGCCCAGGAGGCGGCCGAGCGGAACGTGAGAAAGCAGGGACTTCAGGACTCCGGCATCCTTTTCAACGACAACCACCACCCGGGCCGCCGCATCTTCAAGCATGGCCGAGACGTGAAAACCCGCACCGAGTCCGATGACCACAATGCACCCGGCATCCTTGAATGACTCGGCAAATCGCAACGACTCCTGACGCGGATCGTACAGGGAGTGCAGCGGAACCGTTGCGCCCCCGGATCGGACCCCGGGGACAACCAGTCCATTGCGCGCGGCAAGGAATACCAGCCGAGGGTCGGGTGCCGCACGGCGGATCGAGTCGGCCAGGGATGGCTGTCGAAGGGCAAGAGCGGCGAGGTTCTCCGCCAGGGTCCGCGACGTGCCTGTCTCAGCCAACGCTTCTTTCTCCGAGGCCCTCCAGGAAGCCGAGGCATTCCGAGAGCATCTTCCCCGTGGAATCCAGTGCGGCCGCCCGTTCCCCCTATCCGGGGATTTCTTCAGCGAATCAACAAGGAGGCGGGGCGCCAGGAGGTGAGCGAACTCGAGCACGCGGGGCGATCGGCCGAGGTCCTCCATCATGCCCGCGCCGGTAATCGCATCACGGACAGCCGCGATTTCCGCAATCCACCCTTTCAAGACCTCCGAGCTGATCCGTCTCCGCTCCTGGCCGGAAGGATACCAGCGAGCCGCTTCAAGTCGTGTGCCGCCGGGAGAGAAGGGGAGCCCCTGTACCAGATTTCTCAGCCCGGGCGACATCGAGAGGGATCATGCCGGCCAGCGGAACAGCCGATGGCATGAGACGATGCACTCTCCCCTTTGCCGCAGCCAGCCCTGAATCGAACCAGCCAGCGTAGGTGCGCAGGGCCGGCGAGACCCGCAGAAAGTTCCCCCGCTTGCCGCTGAGCGAGCCCAGCGTCGCGGCCCGCTGGAAAAGAAGGCTGGTATGCGGCTTGAGACGGGAAGCCTCCATGAGGAGAAGACTGTCGAACGCGTTGGGCCGGGCGTGCGAAAGCAGGTCACGCGAGCCCATGTCCAGGCCGGCGATGATCACCGCGGCGCTGGTGGAGGCCAGGGCGAGCTGGATGGCGGTTGCGGCTACCGTGCCGTGCGGCGGGATGAGCGGGGCGGAAACCCCCGCGGCGTCAAGCAGCTCTTTTTCGAAAACCGCCGGCTGTCCAAGAAAAAGATCGGACGCACCCCGGCCGCCTGTTGCGGCGTCCGGGCAGCCTCCCACGCGCCCGCGCCGCGAAAGCGGCATGGCGAGCGGGCAGGGGGGAGGCGCAAAATGCAGGTGGTGCATGGAATAGAAGCCCGGGTCAGTCATCACCACCAGATCCGGCACGAGTCCCGGATTCAGCAGGAAAGGGGCAGCTGGAGGGCAAGGCCCAGAGCTCCACGCGCGAGCGGATTTCCGCTATCAGCGGCCCTGCCTCTTCCAGCGACGGGCCGGGCGCCGCAATCAGGACAGGGCGCCCCGGGGCGCAGAGCGGCCCGGAGACACGCGCTCCGTGTGCAGGAAGTTGGCGATGCTGTTCCTCAGCCAGCGTTCGGCCGGAAGCCGACGGTCGTCACGAAGCTTCCGTTCAGCTCCTGGACGACCTGTCGGACCGCCTCGTTCGCTGCCCGTGAGACCCCGGGAAACGCGTGCGCGGCAGGCGGCCATTCGAGGACCCGCAGGCCCTCCACCTGCAGCTCATCGAGGTGGTCCTCAGGAACCGGGAGAACGGCAGCGGTGATCCCGGGGTGCCACGACCGCCACTCCCGGCAGGGACGCCGCCTGCGCGATCTCCGCGGAATAACAGCGGCTATGAGGACTGCACCGGGCCTCAGCCGCGCAACGGCCTCAGTGACGTGACCCAGGCATTCGCCGAGCACGATGACCGTGGACGGTTTTTCCTCGCCGAGGGACTGCCGCACGAAGCGTTCGGCCTCCCGCACAGGGTCATAGGGGGAATGCATCGCGACTCCGCCGACCTTCAGTGAGGGCGCCCCGGACCTCGCGGCAAAAAGCTCGATCATGGAGGAATCAGGCGGACAGTGACTTGACCAGGCTCTCCAGGTCGTCGCCGTCGGCCGGCCAGGAGACGGAGCCGAGGACCTGCGGGCTCACCCCGTCCGACTGCGTCCCGTTGCCGCCGAAGAGCCCGTGGAGAAACATCATGAAGCTGGTGCATGAAGAGGTCGAGCTCGGCGGCGATCGAAATCCGGGAGCGCGAAAATGAACCGTCCCTGGCGCACCGAAAGAACCTTCCCGACATCGGAGAGAAAGGAGCCAAGGAAATAGGAAAGGTCCTCGTGCAGCCGGAATGGATCCAGGTGCTCGTGCGCCTTGAGGACACTCTTTGAATACTCCTCGAGGGAAAGCGACAGGAGAAGACCGTCTTCCGGGACGCGCCGACGGAGGCAATGAACCGGGACGGCTCGATCCTTGAGGCCCAGGGGTTCAGGTCGGCGCCCGCGGAGCCCGCGGCGGCTGCCTGCGCCGCCCGCGCCTCGTGGACCCGCGGCGCGCCGGCCTCGCGACGCGGGCCAGGCAGGCCAGGAGCTCGTCCTGGCTCAAGAGGCGAATCGATTTCAGAGAGCAGGAGCACCGCGATCAGCTTCTCTTCAGCGATGAAAGGAACGAGAATGAGCCTGCTGACACCGGCCAGCTCACGGGAGGAAAAGTACTGCTGGAAGGGGCAATCGCGGCGGCGCCCCCCGAGGGCGAGCGGAGCTGCCGTTTGCAAGTGCGTTCCATGCCTCGTTTGCACCGAGGGAAATGCGCATCCGGTGGAGTGTCGTCTGGTCATAGCCGAGGACCGCCCACGGAGCGTAGACGAGCCGCACGGGGTCGTACAGGAGCAGGGCGCCTTTTTTGCACCCCGAGGAGAGTCGTCAGGGCGCTGAAGAGTCGGGAGGGAAGCTCGACTCCGCCGCGAAGCGCCGCAACCGCGGTCAGGACCTCTTCGAGAACGTCTTCGATCCCGCCGCTTCGGCGGCAGGGGCAGGGCCATCCAGGGGCGGCCTGCGGGGCGCTGTTCAGGAACGGGGTGCGGCAGTCTCGAGCTTGAATGGAACAATGCCAGGGTCTTCGCGGCGTCTTGGTCGGCGAGCTCGATGGAGAGCGGCGTCGCGGACGCCACTGGTGAACGACTTCCCCAGGGGGCTTAGCGGACGCCGCGCGGGCTCGGGCGACCGCAGCCGCCCGGAGGCTTCTTCGAAGCAGCCCAGCCCCCGCGGCGATGGATTTCCTGGCAGCCGCCGTGGCCGGCTCCTGGGCCCCGTTTCGCCGCGGTCGGCGGTGACGCCCGCCTTGCGCAGGAGGCCCATCTACTCCCTAGACCGAGATCCTCGAAGAGCTTCTTGTACATGACGAAATATTCGGAGCTCGCGAACTCCTGGATCTTCTCGTCCGGAAGCGCCTCCAGCAGGTGGTCCATGTACTTCAGACCGTGCGGATCTCGTCTTTCAAGTTGTCGGGAACGTCTCCCGCGGCGGCCTCACCGGGGCGGCAGCGGGCCTGGAGATCTCCTCCGCATCATGGATTTCTTCGATGGCGGATGCCAGCTCCGCGTCCGGGCATCCGCAAGCGTCTCCACGTCCTCCGCAAGGTCCCCTTCGAAGTCGATCTCGATCTCCTTCTGTGGGGTGACCAGGTCCCGTGGCCTCATCCGACAGGGTCTCCAGCTCCCCGATCTCCAGGTCTTCGACCACCGGGGCAGACCGGACGTCGTCCTCCAGCTCTTCCGCCTCCGCGGCCAAGGGCCTCCAGATCCACCTCGTCCGGCTGCTGCGCCTCGGTCTTCGCGGTTGCCTTTGCGGAGGCTCTTCATCCAGCTCCAGCACTTCCTCGGCGTCCTGGAGGTCCTCGGCCTCTTGTCCCTGCTCCGGCTCGGCGTTGATGACCATGGGCTCTTCGCCAAGGTCCAGTGTTTCAAGGTCAATCGTCTCATTGCCCTGGTCGTCCATGGCGCTTTCCATCCGGGGGGCAGGGGCGATCTCGGGCTCGGATTCCATCTCCGGATTTCCTCGAGGTCGATTTCAGGCATTTCCGACGAGTCTTTCTCCGCGTCTGCAGCGTGGCCATCATCATCGGATGTCAGTTCTTCCAGAACGAGGTCGGCAGGGAGGTCGTCGTCCAGCGCGGCCGAGGTTCCGCCGGTGAACGCCTGCCGTCGGCAGGAGGTCGTCGTCGGTCAGGACCAGGGTATCATCCTCGGGCTCGGCTTCTTCCACGAGCTCGAGGTCATCTGAGGACGCAGGCATCTCAACAGCTTCTGCTGCAGGGGTGTCGAAGCTCAGGACGTCTCCCGATTCCAGCGCCTCCATCCCGCCCATGAGGTCCATGTCCACGCCGGCCCCGGGGGCTTCCGCCGTTTCTTCGGTTATCTCTGCCGTGTTCAGGATGTTGTCCAGCTCGTCACCCGTGAGTGCGATTGCCTCGTCCTCGTCCTCGTCAAAGAACCCGCTCTGGGAACCTGCCTGTGCAGAAGGCCCCTCTCCGCCTCCCTCGGCGGCGGTCTTCCGCAGGCCGGAAAGGTCGTGACGGAGCTGGTTGAGATCCGAAGCGGATGGACCGCAGCTCGTCCTCGATCCGCGCGAGGATCTCGGCGGAGGAAGTGGAGGCGTCGCTGGTCGTCGTGGCAACGGAGGCAAGCTCGCTTTCCAGGGCAGCAAGATCGTCGAAGTGATCCTCTCCCGGCTTCGGAGAGAGTGACCTCGACTTCCGAAGGCCTGCCGCGGCCTGCTGCCGGTCCACCCGCCTTGGCATGCGGCGCGCGGCGCGGGTTCGAGGTCTTCCTCGAGCTCTGGCAGCTCATCATCTCTGGACTCGAGGCAGACGAACCCATGCGTCCCGCCGCATTTTCTATTCTCGGGAAGCTCGGCATCGTCAAGGAGCGGCTCTTCTTCCGGCACGGCGATCCCGTCTGCGCCGGCGTCCGGCTCCAGCTCGGTTTCCAGCTCGTCCAGGAGTTTTTCTTCTTCTGCCGTCAAAGCGCTTTCCCCTGTCGCTTTCACGGAGCGGGTCGGGGCCCGGGGGATTCAAGATCGGAGAGCCCGAAGGACTCTTCCAGGATGGGTGCAGTTGTAACGTCACGGGGCTTCACCTTGACCCACACCCCGTATTGCTCGAGCTTTTTTTCGTCTGCAGGGCTGCCCTGTGTATCCCTTGCCATTCCTGTCTCCTGAGGATGCGTTTCGCGCCATCCCCATTATCGGCAAAACGTCCCTGAATTTCACGCAAATCGTATCCTTCAGAGTGTAATCCCGCTGCTTTTCGCGTTGTCAATGCCCAGCAATGGACGGCGAGGGCGAGCGAGGCCATGGCTGGCCGAAAGCGAGCCCCCAGCCATGGATGCGCAGCTGCACGCAACTTCCGTCATTCGCCTGCACACAGAGCTTAATATTATTGCAAAGCATTCCGTTATCTGGAATTGAGGACATGAGTCGCCTGCTCCCCATCGGCGTAACCGCCTTCATCGTCGCATCCCTGGCCATATTCTTCTTTGGAGACTCCGGCCTTACGGCATTCAGGAGCAGGTCCGAGTACGAGCGCAGCCTGGCCGCCAACGTCGAAGATCTGAAGCGGCGCAATGACGAGCTTCAGGCCCGCCTCCAGCTCCTGAAAACCGACCGCCAGAGCATCGAAATCATGGCGCGCGAAATCGGGATGTTCGAACCGACGGACATGGTGGTGAAGCTGACGGGTCGTTCTCCGCGCCAGCCGCTGTACGCAATGGGCGACCTGCTGCGCTTGCGCAAGGTGGATTCCACCAGGAACGCCGCCTTTAAGAAGACCACTCTCGTCGTGACGGCCGTCTTCCTGCTGATTGCGCTGGTGTCCGCGCGGCTGGCTCGAAAAAGAGAGAAAAAAGCAGCCCTTTCCGGTCAGCCCGGAAAACCAGCCCCTTCGGGGCAGAAAATCGGATTCATCCCACTGCTCATGCAAAATTCACTCCTTCCGGGTCCGCCCATGGTGCTGGCCGCCGCTGAGCCCGGTCCTTTCCAGGCACTCGTCCGCGTTCTCGCCGGCGGCGGTGCGGCCATCGCGCCCGGGTGACACGATGTACGGGCTCATGGGGATTGCCCCCGATGTCAGAGGCGCGGCTCAGCGGCGTGAAGGGCAGGGGAGAAGACAAGCCGTTCCTCCGACTCATTGCGGATGCCTCATGGGTCGAGCGAATTTCGGACATGCCGATGCCGCCGGGACTTTCACGATACTGGCCCGGACCGCTCACGCTGGTTTTCCCTGCGCGGGAGGGAGCAACCGCGGCGCTGCGTGTCCCCGATCAGCCGATTTCTCCAGGAGCTCCTCCGTGCCCTTGATCGGCCCTTGTTCTCGACGAGCGTGAACCGTGCGGGCCGCGAACCTTTGAGGACCGTGGCTGAAATGCGCCGCGAGATTGAAGGCGATGTCGACGCGATCTATGATGCCGGCGACCAGCCTCCCGGCCCGCCGTCCACCCTGCTGGACATCACCCGCCGGCCGTTCGTCGTGCTCCGGCAGGGCGCTGTCCGGCTGCCGCCGGAGGATCTTTCATAGTTAGAAAATCAGGTCGATCACCTCTTCCATCGTCGAGACGGGCTGGAACGTCAGCCCCTCGCGGACGTGCTGCGGGAATCTCGTCGAGGTCCCGCTGGTTGCCCTGCGGGAAGATGACCCGCTTGATCCGGTTGCGCCGCGCCGCGATCACCTTCTCCTTCAGCCCGCCGATGGGAAGCACCCTGCCGACGAGGGACAGCTCTCCCGTCATCGCCAGTGACTTCTTCAGCTTCTTTCCGGTTGCCAGGGAGAGCAGGGCCGAAGCGAGCGTGATCCCCGCCGAAGGCCCGTCCTTGGGCGTTGCGCCTGCGGGAACGTGAAGATGGATCAGGTGATTCTCCCAGAAATCCGGCGCCACGCCGTGAAGCGTCGAGATGTGGCGAACGTAGGAATAGGCGATGTTCGCCGATTCCTGCATCACCTCGCCGAGCTTGCCCGTGAGCTTGAATCCCTCTTTCCCGTCGTTCGCCACAGCCTCGATGGTGAGCACAGCACCTCCCAGCTGGGTCCAGGCCAGGCCAGTTGCCATTCCCGGCTTCGGCGATCTCCGCCATCTCGTCGTCGAGAAAGATCGGCTTTCCCAGGTACTCGACCAGTGATTCCTTCTTCATGTGAAAGCGGCACCGCGATCTCTTTTGTCAGGGTACCCCGCGCAATCTTGCGGTGGATGCGGTCCAGCGCCTTTTCGAAGTTGCGGAGCCCGGCTTCACGGGCGTACCCGTCCGCAATGGCCGCCAGCGACCCGTTGTCGTACTTTACGCTCCCTTTTGCCAGGCCCGCCCGTCTCCAGAGATCGGGGAATGAGGTAGCGCTTCGCAATGGCAACCTTTTCAGATCGATGTACCCCGAAAGCCGGATGACTTCCATGCGGTCCAGCAGAGGGCTGGGGATGCTGTCCAGCGTGTTGGCGGTGGTTACGAAAAGGATGTGGGAGATGTCGAACGGCAGGTCCAGGTAGTGGTCCCGGAAGGACACGTTCTGCTCGGGATCCAGGACCTCCAGGAGGGCTGACGAGGGATCCCCCTGGTAGGAGGCGCCCAGCTTGTCGATTTCGTCGATCATGTAGACGGGGTTTTTCGTTTTCACGATCTTCAGCCCCTGGAGGATCTTGCCCGGGCATCGCGCCGATGTACGTCCTGCGGTGCCCCTTGATCTCCGCCTCGTCCCGCATTCCCCCGACCGAGAACCTGAAGAACTGCCGTCCCAGGGCGCGCGCAATGGACTTGCCGACCGACGTCTTGCCCACGCCCGGGGGACCGACGAGGCAGATGATCGAGCCCTTGCTGTCCTTCTTGAGCTTGCGCACGGCCAGGTACTCCACGATCCGCTGCTTCACGTCGTCCAGGCCGTAGTGGTCCTCGTTGAGGATGGCAAGGGCCCTGTCGATGTCTATCGATTCCGCCGACTCGGTGTTCCACGGAAGGGCGATGATGGTTTCCAGGTAGTTGCGGGTAACGGTGAACTCCGGGGAGCTGGGCTCCATGAGGGCGAACTTCTCCAGCTCCTGCTCGACTTGTTCTTTCACCTCTCCCTGGAAGGCGAGCTTTTCCACGGCATCCCTGAAGCGCCGTGATTCGCTGGATTTCGCATCAACCTCCATACCGAGCTCGGTCTTGATTGCCTTCAGCTCCTCCTTGAGGAAGTACTCCCTCTGGCTCTTCGAGATCTTCTCACCGAGCTGTTCCTGGATCTTCTTCTGGATCTTCAGCAGCTCCTGTTCCTTCTTGATGAAAATGAGCACGTGCTCCATGCGGGCCTGGACATCGGTCATCTCGAGGATCCGCTGCTGCTCGCCCCGTTCAATATTCAGGATGGAAGTGATGAAGTCCGCGATCTTGCCCGGGTGGTCGATGTTGACCATGGACAGCCGCATTTCCTCTGAAAACAGCGGATTGTTCTCGGCCACCATCTTCATCTCGCTGATGAGGGCGCGAGTGAGGGCCTTCACCTCCGGGGTGTCGAAATTCTCTTCCTCCAGGTACTGCACGGCCACGCTGATCGGCGCCGCCGCCTGGAGCACCCTCATCACACGGAAACGCTTTACCGTGGAAATGAAGATGTTCACGCCGCCGTCGGGAAGATTGATGCGGCGGATGATCTTGGCGGCGGTGCCCACCTCAAAGAGGTCCTCGGCAGCTGGATTTTCCACGTCGTCCGTCTTCACAAGGACAAGCCCGATGAAGCTGTCCGCGGCAATGGCTTTCTCCACCGTGTCCGCCTCGCGGGCTGCAGGCAGCATCAGGGGCGTAAGTATTCCCGGGTAGATGGGCTTCC
Organism: uncultured Spirochaetota bacterium; assembly: GCA_963845325.1. Classification (GTDB taxonomy): domain Bacteria; phylum Spirochaetota; class Spirochaetia; order SZUA-6; family Fen-1364; genus Fen-1364. The sequence goes on along the minus strand of CAWJRT010000027.1, from coordinate 14,978 downwards.
CCCTCAGGGGAATGACAAACAGGCGCACGGGCAGTATTTGGTCCGCAGGGACGATGGTGTGGTCGCTCATTTTACCTCACTGGTGGTTAAGAAATGGTACGTACGCCGCGCAGCACAGTCAAGCGAGCGCGGTACTCCGCGCGAGAGGGGCCCCAGGGCGCAGCTAACCGAAGGGCAGCGAGCGCCCTGGGGAGCTCCTCGATGGAGCTTGCGCGAGGCATTGCTTGCCATTCATGGTGTCACCCCGTATGATGGGCAGGGAACAGACGCGCATGTACCGGAGCATCAGCACCCAGGCTATTGTCATGCGGCGGGAACGCGTCGGGGAAATTCACAAGAGCCTGTCGCTGCTCACGCCGGACCTCGGTCTGATCACCGCCACGGCCTACGGGGCGTACAAGGCGCAGAGCCGGCTGCGGCTGGGAAGCGAGCCGTTCACCTGGTCATCGGTGAACCTGTATCACAACCCCATCAGGAAAAGCTACAAGGTGACGGAGCTGGAGATCAACGCGTCGTTCGAAGGATTGCAGGGAGACCTTGCGCGGATGGCCGCCGCGTCACTCTGGGCGGAGATCGTGCAGAAGTCCTTCGGCGCGGGAGAGCTCGCCGGCGGGCTGTTCGATCTCTTCCGGGAATCCCTCCAGCTGCTGGAAAATGCGGACGCTGCCCTGGAACCCTACGTGACCATGCATTTCCTCTGGAGGTTCCTGTCGCTGGCCGGTTACCAGGCCGACATCTCCAGCCTGCGATTCCTGCGGCGCCCCGCTGGGCGAGCGCGGCCCTGCCTGGTACGTCTCCCGGTCCCACGCCCTGCTGTGTGCTGCATGCGGTTCCCATACCGGCGCGCCGCTTCCGCAGGGCGCCTTGCGCTACCTCGGCGCCACGCAGGAGATGCAGCTGGAATCCGCCGTCAGGGTATTGATGGACGAGAGCTCGCGGAATGCGCTTCGCCGGACGCTGCTGGGCATGGTCCAGTCGGTGCTGGAAGGGCCGCTGGCTTCAATTCCGTGGGTGCGGATGGGGCGATGAGGGTGTTTGCCGCGCTGCCGCTTCCCGTGCAGGCTTCCTCCGCGATCAGGGACGCGTTTTCAGCCGCGCGCGCGCTCGCGCCGAAAGTCAGGTGGGTTGCAGCCGAGGGGATGCATCTGACGCTCCATTTTTTCGGAGAGGTTCCCGACGATGCCGTGCCTGCATTTTCCCCCCTTTTCGACGACCCTGCGCTTCGAAGACCCGCCATCGTGGCGCAGCTGGGACAAGTGGGTTTCTTCCCGCGTTCCGGCAGCCCCCGGGTGCTCTGGATCGGGCTCCAGAAAGGCGCCGGAGAAATGCGCGAGTTTTTTTCGGCATTCACTGAAAAGCTCGAGCCGCTTCGGACGCAGACCGGACCTTTGCAGGGATGGCGTACGGATGCACGCGGCTTCGCTCCTCACATCACCGTGGCACGTGCTGGTTCGGCGCCGCTCAGCACGCACTGGGCGGATGAAGTGTCGGTGCCGGCCCAGGAGTTTCTTGTGACTGAGTGCGTTCTTTTCCAGTCCATTCTCGGGACCGGCCGGCGCCCGTTACGTGCCGCTGAAGTCCATTGCCTTCCAAAGAGGGGCCGCGTGAGGGTTGTTGATCTGATTGTCAGGAAAAGGGACGGAGAAGAGCTGGCGCCGGAGGAGATCGACTTCCTCGTGCGGGGATTCTCCACCGGGGAAATCCCCGACTACCAGTTTTCTGCCCTCCTCATGGCGGTTGTCCTGAAGGGGATGAGCGCGCGGGAAACGGCACGCCTCACCAGCGCCATGATCCGGTCCGGAGACGTGATGAACCTGGAAGGGGTTCCCGGGCCCCTCGTGGACAAGCACTCCACGGGCGGCGTGGGAGACAAGATTTCCCTGGTCCTGGCGCCCCTTGCCGCAGCCTGCGGCCTGCGTGTTCCCATGATGAGCGGCCGCTCGCTCGGCCACACGGGGGGCACGCTGGACAAGCTGGAGTCCATCCCCGGGTATCGCACCGACCTGTCACCGGATAGATTCCGCAAGGCCCTGGAGACCGTCGGGTTTGCGATGATCGGCCAGAGCGAGTCCGTGGTTCCCGCCGACCGGCGCATGTATGCTCTGCGGGACGTCACGGGCACCGTGGAATCCATCCCCTTGATCACGGCCAGCATCATGTCGAAGAAGTTTGCCGAGGGCGCGCAGGCCCTCGTCATGGACGTGAAGACCGGATCCGGTGCGTTCATGAAGGATCTCGGGCAGGCACGCCTGCTTGCGAGATCCCTGGTTGCCACCGGGGCGGGACTGGGACGCCGGGTTGCGGCGATGATCACGGACATGGACCAGCCCCTGGGCCGTGCTGTGGGGAATTTTCTCGAGGTGCGCGAGTGCATCGAATGCCTGCAGGGCGGCGGCCCTCCCGAAGAAGTGGAGCTTACCGTTCAGCAGGCGGGAAGGATGCTCTGGCTCGGCGGCCTGTGCGGTGATCCGTCGGCAGGGGAGGCCCTTGCGCGGAAGCGGCTCAATTGACGGAAGCGCGTGGGAGCGTTTCCTCAGGAATGTCGAGTTCCAGGGCGGTGACACGCGCGTTCTCCTTCAACCCGAGAAAGGGCCGCGTGCAGGGATGGTGAAACCTGTCAGCGCGGGTGTCGAGGGTCATGTCCGAAGGATCGACGCATACAAAACCGGGATTGCATCCGTGATTCTCGGGGCGGGCAGGTCACGGAAGGAAGACACAGTGCTGGCCGGGGTCGGGATCGTGCTTACTCGAACGCAGGGAGATGAAGTGATTCCCGGCGACGAGCTGTGCCGGGTTCACGGAGAAGATGAAGCGAAGGTTGCCGAGGCGTGCCGGCTCATGGAAAGCGCGTACGAGATTGCCGGGCAGAAGGTCATGCCGACGCCCCGGCTGATCGAGGAGATCACGCGCGCATGAAGTGGAACAAGTCACCTATTGATTCTGCACTGGTAAAGGAGCTGGCGAGGCGCTACGAGATAGACTTGCTGACCGCCTCGATCCTGGCGCGGCGGGGCGTCACTTCTCCCGAAGCCGTCAGGTTTTTTCTTCAGGATGACCTGGGCGGACTTCACAACCCATTCCTCATGCAGTCAATGACGGAAGCGGTGGAACGGATCAATGCGGCAGTCGACAGCGGGGAGAAGATCCTCATTTTCGGGGACAGGGACGTGGACGGCATCACCTCGACGGTGCTCCTGTTTGAGGCGCTGAAGGAGATGGGAGCCGAGGTAGACTGGATGCTGCCCGAGGGTGAGGAGGCGTATGGACTCTCAAGGGCAGTGATCGAGCGCGCCGTTGCCTCCGCGGTGGGTCTGCTCATCACGGTGGATTGCGGTGTCTCCAACGCCCTGGAGATCGAGCTTGCCGGCTCCCTGGGGATCGAAACGGTAGTGATCGATCACCACAACCCGCCCCCCGAGCTGCCCGCCGCGGCCGCAGTAGTCAACCCGAAGCTCCCCGGGTACCCCTTTCGCGATCTGTGCGGATGCGCGGTGGCCTCGAAGGTGGAGTGGGCTTTGCGTTTCTCGCGCTCACCCTTTTTCGGCGCTTCGATCTGCCTGCTGAACGCCCGGCCGGCCAACGAGACGATTGTCGTGGAAGCCGTCCGGCTGCAGAACCTCGCCGAAACCGCAAGGATCACGGAGAGCTTCGTCCCCGGGCTCGTGCCATTCGAGAAGACCCGGCTGGCGCGATTCCTGGCGGGAGAAGAGGTGCTGGTCATGGAGGCGCAGTCACAGGCGCGCCTGCTGGAGAAGGCGTTCGGCCCGGACGCTTCTCCTTCACTTTCCGACATCTCTCCGCTCATCGCCCAGTTCCTTCCCGGGCTCGCAGGCAAGAGCCTCATCAGGCTGCAGCAGCTGTCCAGGAGCGCACTTTTCGCTGGAAGGCCGCTCACAGAGATTGACATTCTACAGGAGACCTTCGTTTCCCTCGTGCTTGCGCGCGAGAAGGAACGGCTGGCGCCGGCCTTCTCACGGCTGGACCTGGTGACTCTTGGAACGCTTGCCGACCTCATGCCACTTTGTGACGAAAACCGTGTCCTGGTCCGCCGCGGTCTCGCCCTCCTGCGCGTGTCGGAGCGGAACGGTCTTCGGCAGGTTTTTCGGAGGAAGGACCTGCTGGGAAAGAAGATCAGCACCACGGACATCGCGTGGCAGATCTCTCCCCTCCTCAACTCGGCCGGGCGAATGGGAGAGCCCGGCACTGCCACGAAGGTGTTTCTGGCGGAGAGCCCCGCAGCGGCAGAGCCGCTCGTGGAGCAGCTCTTTCTCCTGGACGGGAAGCGCAAGAGTCTTGGGGAAAGCGCGTGGAACCTCGTCATGAACCAGGCCAAAGACTCTCTCGAGAGATCAGGAGGCAGGTGCATCCTTGTCCACGACGAGCGCATCCAGCGCGGTATCACCGGCGATCATTGCTTCGCGTCTGCAGGGTTTCTTCAAGGCCCCCGCTATCGTGATGGCGGTAGGCGCCGAGACGGCCGTGGGATCGATCCGCAGCAACCAGAACCGAGTCATTGCCGATTTCTTCGACAGGCATGGCACCGAGTTCCTGAGCTTCGGCGGCCATGATTTCGCGGGCGGGTTCAGCATGGAGAGAAGCCGGCTTGACGGCTTTGTCCGGACTTTCTTCGAACGGGCCGAAGAGATACCGCAGCCGCCCGCTGCGGACGGGGAGTCCATCACGATCGATGCCGAAATCCCTCTCACCTATCTCTCGCCCAACCTGCAGACGATTGTCGACCTTCTCGAGCCGTACGGCGAGGGCAACCCGCCCCTCGTGTTTCTCACCCGCGGCATGCGTGTAGCGCATTGCGAGCTGATCGGGCGCAAGGATCTCAATCACCTGAAGCTGCTCCTGGAAGCAGGCGCCACCAAGTGGCCCGCGGTCTATTGGAACGCTGCCTCCCGGTTTCCCGGGGACTTCACCATCGGCGACTCAGTAGACGTCGTGTATCGGCTGGGCAGGAACACCTATGGAGGCGGGGAGAATCTCCAGCTGACCATTCTCGATATCGAAAACCCGCGTGTCGGGCGGGCTCCCCAGAAGTGAAAGGCGCGGCGTTCGAGGTCGTTCTCGTGCTCGTAAGCGTCCTGGCGCTGCAGGCGCCAGGTTTGCACGCCGACACACTCGCGCTGACGCAACCAGCGCCGGCTGCATGCATCACCGACGACGGTGCCCTTTACACCGTCGAGGGCGGAGAGCTGAGGCCTGTTCGCGGCCAGTTCATGATCTTTCCAACCGGCGGCCCGGTCCTGCATCCCCGAACGGCCGTCTTGTTGGACGGCGAGCCGGGCCAGCTTCTGCACATGTACGCGTGGTCCATGGAGCACCTTGATTCGGTTTCGGTCCAGATCGGCACTCCCGGGAAGATCCCCCTGACAAAAGCAGCAGGCTTTCGGGTGCAGAACGAGAACGGTGTGGAGCTCTGGGCCGCGCTCCTGGGGATTCCCGCCTGGGGTGCTGAGCACGAGTACACGCTGACGTTCAGGGCGGAAGCAGGTCAGCGCTCATACCTGCTGCTGCAGCCCTTCACGGTGACCGAGCGGAAGTTCTTCTCCGAGAGGATTCCGCTTTCGGCCGACCTTACCAGCCATGGTTACGGTGTCGGACGCGCAGAAGAAGGAAGAGTCCCGCGTCCTCGCCGAAGTTTTCTCAACACCCCATCCGGATGCGGTTTTCGAGACAGGCGCGCTTATCGTGCCCCTTCCCGTCGGGCAGGCGAACATCCGGGTTTGGTGACCGTCGGGAATACGACTATTCGGATGGAACCCGGGGCTACTCTATTCACCTCGGTGTGGACATTGCTTCTCCAGCCGGAACGCCCGTGCCTGCCAGCGGCCGCGGGCGCGTGGTTTTTGCAGACGCCCGGATCCTGACCGGCAACACTGTCGTCATCGAGCACCTCCCGGGTCTTTTCTCGGTCTACTACCACATGTCTTCGCTGGGTGTGAAAGTCGGAGACGTGGTGGAACAGGGCCAGGTCGTCGGCACGGTGGGGATGACCGGATTCGCCACCGGTCCGCACCTGCACTGGGAGGTTGAATGCGCCGGAATAGCCGTTGATCCTGATGCCCTTGTCCGGCTTCCTCTCCTTGACAAAAAACCCGATTTCTTCGACATTGAGCATGCAGCAGCACCGAAGGGAGGTGAGTCCAATAGCTTATATCGAAGTCAGTGACGATGAGCCCCTTGAAAAAGCGATCAAGCGCTTCAAGCGCCAGGTCGAGAAGGAGGGAATCATCCGGGAGTGGAAGAAGAGGGAGTTTTTCGAGAAGCCTTCTGCCATTCTCAATCGCAAGAAAAAGGCCCTCGAACGGAAACGGATGAAGAGGGCGCGAAAAGTTTCGCAGATGAAGAGCTACTAGGCTCACGCGCTGCACGTGACTGAGAAATGAGAGAGCCCCCGACCGGGGGCTCGTTGTTTAATTACAAAATGTGCTTCAGGAAGCGCTGCGTGCGTTCTTCCTTCGGTGCGGCAAACACTTCCTCCGGAGTACCACGCTCAATGATTTCTCCGTTGTCCATGAAGACGACGGTGTGGGCTGCCGCACGGGCGAATCCCATCTCGTGAGAGACCACGAGCATGGTCATTCCCTCGCGGGCAAGCTCCACCATGACGTCCAGGACTTCCTTGATCATCTCGGGATCCAGCGCGGACGTCGGCTCGTCGAAAAGCATCACCTTCGGGCTCATGGCGAGGGCACGGGCAATGGCGACACGCTGCTGCTGGCCGCCCGAGAGATGTTCGGGGTACGTGGTCTCCTTGTCCGAGAGACCGACCCGCGCCAGGAGCTTCAGCCCCAGGTCCCGCGCCTCGGACTCGGTGAGCTTCTTTACGATCCGGGGGGCAAGCGTGATGTTTTCAAGCGCCGTAAGGTGAGGGAAAAGGTTGAAGGACTGGAACACCATCCCGACTTCTTCCCGGATTTTTCGCATGTCCGAAGCGTGATCGGTGACCTGGTCATCGTCGACCCAGATTTGACCCGAGCTGAGGTGTTCGAGACGGTTGATGCAGCGCAGCATCGTGCTCTTGCCGCTTCCCGAAGGGCCAATGACCAGCACGACCTCGCCGGTCTTGACGGAGAGATTCGCATTCTTCAGCGCGACAACCCTGCCGAAGTTCTTGCACGCGTTGATGATGCGCACCCTATCTGCCACGGCGGTTCATCCTTTCTTCCATCATGGCCACCAGCCGGGAGAAGAACAGGGTCATCACCAGGTACACGAGCGCCACCACGGTGAAGGCCTCGAAGTAGTCGAAGGTCTTGGAGGCGTATTCCCGTCCCCTGCGCAGGAGATCCGAGACGGCCAGGATGGAGACGAGTGACGAGTCCTTCAGGAGAGCGATGAACTCGTTGCCGAGCGGCGGCAGGACCACCCGGATGGTCTGTGGAAGGATGATCCTGCGCAGGGCCTGGGCGCGGCTGAGCCCCAGCGCGATGGCCGCTTCCATCTGGCCCTTGGGGATGGACTGGATGCCGGCCCGGAAGATCTCGCCGAGGTAGGCTCCGTAACAGACGGTCATGGCAATGACCGCGGCGAAGATGTCCGGAACGTGGATTATCTTTCCCAGTGCGTAGTAGATGTAAAAAATCTGCACGAGAAGAGGGATCCCCCGGATGACCTCCACGTAGATCGTGGCAATCCGGTTCACCACCATGACGCGCGAGATCCTGCCGAGCCCGGCAATCAGGCCGACCACGAGGGCGCATACAATGGACATCACGGTGACTTCGAATGTCCTCAGGATGCCGTCGGGCAGGAACAGCATGATGTCCCTGTAGGGATGCGGCTTGAAGACAAAGAGGCCGACCAGCAGGATCAGCGCCCCAAAGAAGGAGATGCGCCACGCCGAAAAAGTGGACTTTTCGCCCCGCCCGGGGATCAGGGCGCCGTCGGATATTTCGATGCGTGCCCCGCGGCCCGGCCGGCCGTCGCGGCGAGGGGAGGCCGGCGTCCCTTGCGGAACGCCGGCCGGCTGCACTCTGTCTACTTCAGCCACTTGTCTTCGATTGGCTTGTTTCCACCAGCGTCCATGACTTTCTTCAGGCCTGCGTTGATGGTATCAAGCACCTTCTGGTTGCCCTTCTTCACCGCCACGCCATAGTACTCCTCGGTGAACGGGGTTCCGACGGTCTTCAGCTTTCCCTTGTACTTGTCGTTCTGCAGGGCGTAGCTGGCTGCCGTGGGGTTGTCCACGACGACACCGTCGATGCGGCCGTTCGCGAGGTCTTCGAACGCGAGGCCGATCTCGTCGTAGGTCTTTTCCTTGATCTTGTTGGCGTCCTTGACCTTGTCGATCTCGAAGGCCCCGGTGGTGCCGATCTGCGCGCCGACGGTCTTGCCTTTCAGGTCCGTGAGTGTGGTCACGCCGTTCTCGTCCCCGCGCACCGTCAGGATCTGGCCCGCGTTGATGTACGGAATGGAGAAGTCGATGGTCTTCTTGCGTTCGTCGGTGATCGTCACCGAGGACATGACCGCATCGTACTTGCCGTCAGCCAGGCCGCCGAAGATGCCGTCCCACGCGGTGTTCTTGAACTCGACGGTGAACCCGCCGGCCTTCGCCGCCGCATTCATCAGGTCGATGTCAAAGCCGACGATGTTCTTGTTCGTGTCCACCATTTCCATCGGCGGGAAGGTGGCATCTGATGCGATTGTGATCTTGGTCGGTTCCTTCTTGGCGCAGGACACCACGCCGAGGAGAAGGACGGCCAGCACAAGACCGATGAGAATCTTTCTGAGCATAAAATCCTCCTTCGTTGTATTTTTATACCGTATCCGCGAAGCCAAGGACATGTCAAGAAGTGACAGATCCATCCCCCTGGCTGGAGGCAGCTGCCTCGGATGCGCCTTACCTGTCATACCCCGGGTCTTGACGAGTTGCAATCAATCTTCTATATTCACTTACACGACGCAGGGTAGAGCAGTTGGCAGCTCGTCGGGCTCATAACCCGGAGGTCGCAGGTTCAAATCCTGCCCCTGCTATATAAGCCCTTTCGGCGAAAAGGTTTGCAGACCGCCACATGCAAAGCCCGAGGCACAGCACACTAAGTGTGACCCCTCCGAAGAAGAGCAGGGAGTTCACCGTTCGGTTCCACCCACCGCGCTCCCGGAAGTCATCCACCGACGCGCAGCCCAGCTCGGTGAAGATTGACGTGGGCTCAGCGTAGCGCGGCCGCCCGTGTGGGTCCCTGCCAAGCAAGGCCTGCGGTTGACTTGCGCGGGAGCTCGCGCTACGGTGGGACACGTGCAGCAGCTGGTAGACATTCTGAAGAAGCAGGGTGTGGACCGAGCCTTTGTCCAGCTCGGCCTCGATTTTTACGACCTCTTCGAGTCCCGGATCACCGCAAGGACCGCCGGGGCGTATGCCGACCACAACTGGGTCGTGAAGAACGTCCCGGGCCAGGGCTGGATCGTGAACGCCGTTCCGCGGCCTGCACGCCTCCGGGACTTGTTCTGGGAGGAGTGGTTCCGGAAGGACGGTGTGCACTACCACCACGTCCTGCACCTTGCACGCCCAGCTCGGTTCGACGAAGTCTTCGCAGCCCCTGAGCATGATGATATCCACCCCGAGATCACGCTGGGAAAGTCCTGGTACGTGATCGACGAGAAGGACATGACCCCGGTCCTCTTGCGAAAGCAATAAGGTCCCTGGCTACCATCCCACCATAGATACGCGCACGCGCGCACGAACTCGCGCCGGGCGGGTCAGTCTGCCAGGATCACCTTGACGCCGAGTTCCTGGATCTGCTTCAGGATCTCGGCGTTGGCGTGCTTGTCTGTGATCAGAATGGCGATTTCGCTGAGTGTGGCATAGGTGTAAAAGGCAGTCGCCTGCAGTTTCGAGTGGTCGGCAACCACGATGACCTGGTTGGAAATGCGGATCAGCTCTTTCTTGATCTCCGCCTCCATCCGGTTGGCGGTCATCAGGCCTTGGGACGTGGAGACCGCGCTCACTCCCATGATGAGCTTGTCCGCGTGGTAGTGGCGGCTCATCTCCAGGGCATCCGGGCCCGTGATGCAAAGCGTGGAGCTGCGGATGCTTCCGCCTAGGATGATCGTAGGAATCGACCGGCGGGTGGATTCCACAGCGATGTTGAGCGCGTCCGTCAGAATGGTGAGATTCTTCTTGGCGGCGAGGTGCTTGACGATCCTCTCCGTGGTGGTACCGGCGTCCAGCGCGATGATCTCGGAATCCGACACGAGCTCGGCAGCCTTTCGCGCAATGGCCTCTTTCTCCTCCCGGTGCTGAACGTTCTTCTCGTGCAAGCCCGGATCGAAGGAGACGCTCTCCTTGGACATGATTCCGCCGTGCGTGCGGAGGACAAGGCCGCGATCGGCCAGGCGGCCGAAGTCACGGCGTATGGTGTCCGCGGAAACGTGCAGGCGCTCGTTCACATCCCGGACCGTCACCCGGTTCTCGTCTTTGACCATCCTGAGGATCCTGGCCAGCCGTTCCTCGATGAACATCATTCCGCCTTTCACTGGCCGCGCAGCGTGTCCCGCATAGCGACGACGTTGTGCACAGGAATGTCCGGCGGCATGTCGTGGGAAGGAGAAACAATCAGTCCCCCGTATGCCCGCGCCAGGGCGAGGCGTCCGAGCACTTCCCCACGGACGTCTTTCTCGGTCCCGAAGGGGAGCGTCTTTTGTATGCTCAGGCTGCCGTAGAATGCCAACCTGCGGGAGTATCGCTTCATCAGGCTCGGGATGTCCATCACCTCCGGCTGGAAAGGATTGAACACGTTGAGGCCGATCCCGACCAGGTCGTCCAGGATTGGCGTGACCTGGCCGCAGCAGTGGATGAACACGTCCCAGCCCTGCTTGTGTGTCTCCTCGTACAATTCCTTGAGGTAGGGCTTGATCAGGCTCCTCCACATGTCAGGGCTCATGAGCATGGCCTTCTGCGAGCCCCAATCGTCCCCGAAATACACCCCGTCGATGGGGAAGGTGCGGAAGTTGCGGAGGACCGCGATGTCGAAGTCGCAGATTGCGCGCAGAAGCTCGTGGACGAAACCGGTATTGACGCCGAGGTCCACCAGCAGGTTTTCCATCCCACGCAGGGACCAGGCGCGCTCGAAAAGGCTGTAGGAGAACTTGGCAAGGATATAGCGGCGGGGATTGGCCTCGATGACGGCGGGCACATGGGCATACCGCTCCGGATCGTCCGGGTCCGGCAGCCGCAGGTCGGTGATCCTCCCCGATTCCAGCGGGCAGTTGACCGGGGTGCCGATGTCGTGGTCGATCCTCCGGTCCCACTCGACTCCCCACTCGTCGCGCCATATCCCGGTGAGGTCTCGTGGAGGCTGTTCTGGCCGCGGTTGCGCGCGTAGGCGATGTGGTTTCCCAGAAAATCATCCAAGGGGACGTACCTGCGTATCGAGCCCGTTCGCCCACCCGCTGTCCCATTGCGCAGGTTGAGCTGCTCCATGAGCATGTCTCCCATTTGGGTGGTAAAGTTGATCTGCCAGGGCACGCGGTCGGTGTCCTGGAAATGGATCCACCGACGGATTCTTTCCTTTTCTGTCATTGAGGCCACTCCCTGCTACAAGGGGACCGCCTGGCGAACCTGATCCGCCTGCTCCGCCAGTCGAGTGTTTCGAATGAACAGCCCGGTGGTCCCCAAGATGAAAAAGCTCGCGCCGGCGCTCCGATACGGGAGGAGCTGCGCTACCGAGAACCCCCCGTCCACGGCGACATGGATGCTCCCCTTCCGATTGACGCGCTGAGCTTCACGTCGCGCACGTTTTCTCCACCTTCCGGCTACCAGGGACCTGCATTATGGACGATTATGCTGCTTTTGGCAAGAAGAGTATGCCTGATTCGGCATGGATTTGCGGGGGTCTATTGATTTGTACAAGTTATTGGCACTATCCTTCGGCATATGACAAGGAAGGAAAACATCGTCCGCACCATTACTAGGGACAAGCCCACGTGGATTCCATACCGCTATGACGGCTGCTTGACAATACTCAAGCCGCCGATCGTCGTTCGCCCCGTTGAAGGTGGCCTCGACGATTGGGGCTCGAGATGGATAGCCACCACCGGCGAGGAGGGAAGCTACCCCGACGGAACGCCGGCGCTGCGGCTGGAGGACGTGGCCGACCTTGAACCCCCGTCCACCGACTTCGACGCGGTTACAGAGAACCTGCGGGAACAGCTCCGCCGGTTGGCGGACGCGGATACTCTTGTCATCGCTTACAACGAGCTCATGCTGTTCGAGCGCGCCATGATGCTCCTTGGGACGGACGAGTTTCTCATGGCGACTGCGCTCGAGCCTGAGCGTGTTGCGCGGCTCCTGGATATCATCCTGGATTACCAGGTTCGGCTGACCGCGAGTCTGGTACGGTCCGGCGTGGCCGGCGTGAGATTTACAGATGACTGGGGGATGCAGTCATCGCTGTTCCTCGCGCCGCAGCAATGGCGGCTGCTGGTGAAGCCGCGCCTGAAGCTGCTGTTCGACGTGGTCAAGCGGGCTGGTGGGTTCGTGTTCCAGCACTCCTGCGGGCACATCGAAGAGATCGTCCCCGACCTCGTGGAGATCGGGGTGGATGTCCTTGATCCCTGCCAGCCCCGGGCCAACGACATCTTCCGCTGGAAGCGCGACTGTGGCGATCGGCTGAGCTTCATGGGAGGGCTGGACACACAGGGATATCTGAGCTTCGCCGAACCGCCGGAGGTGGAGAAACAGGTCATCGCTGTCGCCCAGGTCATGGGCAAGGGAGGTGGTTTCATCGCCGCTCCCAGCCACACTATCACGATCCCCGAAGCGAACACCCGGGCCATGCTGGTGGCGTTGCGACAGGTATCACCGTAGTTTGCGTCTTCGAAACGAATTATGCCAAACCCGGCGACCTTGGTATCCTGTAAAAAGTAGAATCAGGCAATAATCAGTATAAAAAAAGCAAAAAAAATTGACAAATCGCCTTGCCTGTATATAATGGCGGCAATCCAAGCGGCTGGAAAGGGGGTGCTCCTGGAGTGAAGGCCGGCTCTCGCCTTTATTTTCACACGTTCCTGATAGTCACATCTGAGTCACATGTGGGTGGAAGGAGAAGAAGGCATGAAAAAGAGAAGGTTGTGGATTGTCGCGGTCATCCTGATGACGCTGCTATGCACGGGCGTCCTCGGTGCCCAGACGCGGCTGGTCGTCGCGACCGCCGAAGGGCCAGAGGGATGGTCCATCGAGACGTTCAGCGGAATTCGAGAAAGCAAACAACTGCCAGGTCGAGCTGATCAGCTTTCCCTTCGGGGACTACTACCAGAAGATGATGACCTCCTTCACGCTGGGGTCCGGCTCCTCGACGTCCTCCTGTTCCCCGTGGGGTACGTCGGTGACTTCGCAGGAGGCGGCTACTTGATCCCGCTGGATGACTACATCAAGAAGGATGCAGTTCTGAAGTGGGACGACATGATGCCGATCTACCGCGAGCGGCTGGCCAACTGGGGCGGAAAGACTGTCTGCCTGCCGATAGACGGAGACCTGCACACCACCGTGGTCCGCACGGAGCTGCTGGAAAACGCGGACTACCGCGCAAAGTTCAAGGCTAAGTACGGGTACGAGATGAAGCTCCCGGACACCTGGGACGAGTACTACGACATGTGCGAATTCGCCAACGGATGGGATTGGGCCGGGCCAGGCAAGGTGGAATATGGCGCTGGGGAGGCCATGAACAAGGGCGGACAGTCTTACTGGATCTTCCTGTCCCGGGCCCTGTCCTACACCTGCATTCCGGGCCAGCCGGGCACGGTGTTCGATCCCGACAACATGAAGCCGCTCATTAACAATCCCGGCTTCGTCAAGGCCCTGGAGGACTGGAAGAAGCTGCTGAAGGTGAGCATCCCCGGAGCCACCAACATGGACGTCACCGAGACACGGGAGCTCTACATTGCGGGCGATGTGTTCGGCACCGTCGACTGGGGCGACGTGCCCGAGTTGAGCGCAGCCGACCCACAAACCAAGATCAAGGGTCACTTCGCCACTGTCGTCAACCCCGGCTCAAGAAGGTGTGGAACCGAAAAACCAACCAGTGGCAGGACTTCCCGAGGGTCAACAAGGCCCCGTTCCTGGCCTTCGGCGGCTGGGCGCTGGGAATCGTCAACAGCTCCAAGAACAAGGATCTTGCTTACAAGCTCATCTCCTATATCGCCTCGCCTGAGAAAGCATGATCGCTATCCTGAACCCGAGGTCGGCACGGCAGCCGTACCGCAAGAGCCAGTTCGCCGACATGGCGAAGTGGAAGGAGTACGGGTTCACGGATCCGGCCAAGCAGTATCTCAACGCCGTGAACGAGACGCTGGCGCATCCAAACGTCCGCCCGGACCTTCCGGATCCTGGCACGGCCCGATACTATGACGCTCTGGATGAGGGCATTGCCCAGGCGCTCTCGGGCTGGGTCTCCGCGCAGCAGGCCCTGGACGATGTTGCCGAGACCTGGGAGGATATCACCAACGAGCTCGGCAGGGACAAGCAGATCAAGTACTACCGCGACGACCTGGGATTGAAGTAGACTTCCCCGAACTCGAATCGAAGCTTGCCTGCCTGCGCGGCCGGGGCGGCAGTCTTGAAAGGCTTCTTTGAGAGCACCGGCCGTGGACCTGAGGCTGGCGCACGAGGAAGTGACTGCGGTTCTCGGAGCATACACGGCGGGAACGATGAAGAGCGGCGCACACGCGGTTTTCGATTCTACCAGAGTCATGCGGAGAGTCATGCTCTCCCCTGTGGTCATCATCCTCCTGCCGATGGCTCTTTTCCCGTTTATCTTCACTATCGCCCTGACGTTCTCCAAGGTGAACCTGTCGAACGGGTTTCACATGTCCTGGAACGGCGTCTACTACTGGGCCAAGCTGTTCCGGGACGCGAGGTTCTGGAATTCATCTGCCGGACGTACCTGATCGTCGCCTGTGGTGTGTCCCTGGAGTAGCTGATGGTTTCGGGCTGGCGCTCGCCCTATGGCAGCGTATCAAGCTCAGAAACG
>CAWJRT010000026.1:0-24747 GCA_963845325.1 uncultured Spirochaetota bacterium | reverse complement strand
ATGTCGCGCTCTTCCCGGTGCCTGCCAACTTCCCGTCTCAGTTCGTTCAGCTCCTTGCGCTCCTCCGTGGTGAGACCGTCCGTCCGCACCCCGGGATCGCGCGCGGCTTGGGCGACCCAGTTGCGGATCGTTGTCTCGGTCGGTCACCTTCTGTGCCAGGCTGGCAGGGGTTCTGCCGGCCCGCGCCAGGTCGAGAATCCGCTGGCGCAACTCCGTGCAGTCCCAGGCTTGGTCCGCGGCATGGCTCATGCTCCTTCTCAAAGGCTCGACATGTCCACGAAATCGGGTCAACTCCAGGCCGAACGGTGGACCAAAGTCCAGTGGAAGGACTACTTCACGATCTGGTTCGTTAGGCTCGAGCAGAAAGATCGCCTCCCCAGAGTCTTCAAGATCGGCCCGGTTGATTTCGTCATGTGCAGCAAGTAGGGCTTCTTGGATCGGCAGCCGCCCGTGTCGCGGCTCAATCAAGGCACCTGGTCTGGCTTGGAACTGCAGGCCAGCGGTCTGGTTGAAGGCGCGGGAGCGAGGCCCCCAACGAATGTCTCATAGGTAGTGGTTGGGTGAAACTGAATGCTTATGCCATTACCGCCGAACTTGCCTGACAGCAGCTTCAAGGCAAGGCGAGTCTTGCCAGTGCCGGGCGGGCCCTCCAGAACGACGAACCTACGTAGGTCAAGCAAACGGGCTACAGAGTCCTCGTCGCACACCGGCGAGATTGAGAAAACCACCCGGCTTTTATGCCTTCGTATTCGTCTTGATATGCTTTCAGGGGAGAAATGCCGTGCTCTTGAGCAAAAAGGTACAAAAACGATAATGCGGCAAAGCTGAGCCGCTTGCTGTCTTTCTCCGGGCCAATACAGTGCATAAATCACAGAACCGTACTTCTCGATGCCCGCACCGTATTGATCAGAAGCTGACGCCTCAGGGTATCTGGAAGGTCGCGGTCCACACGCACAGATTTATGCTTTGCCCATGCTCGATAGCCTCGGTCCCCTCATTCAAACTGAGCGAAATGGCCGCCAAGTCTTCGGGCATGCCCAGACCTTCCTAGGACCTTCTCGTCGGGCGATAACCAGTTCGCACCTACCACAAGCGAGACGAGACTCGGCCCGGCGATGCTCCGGAAAATGACGAACTCATTCCGCCGACAGCCGGAATGACGGCTGCCCTGCTGCAATAAGCCCAGCATAAGGAAGCCGCACGATCCTTCGTATCCCCGTTCACTCGAATCTGTAGCTTCTTCTCCCAATATGCGCCGACCCGCAGCTTTGCTATCTCCGGTAGAGCCGCCTTGGCGGCCTCGCCCCACGAAGCTGAAAGAGGCGCTTGGATAAGCTCGACAAGATCCATTCGATCGCCCTTGTCCGATAGCAGGGAACGGCCGTGTCCGTCTGGCGCGAAGTCACATAGCTCAGCCCAGCCCCACAGAAGGGCAATTCCGGTACATCGGGAGCCTGCCCTTTCAGGCATTTGGCTTGCGTTGGTCCGGCATCTCTGCATATGTCCCCAGCCGGTCCCTTCGCAGACACTTGATCCACTATTGTTCTCCATCGACTACAGTCGCGCACGGACGTCTGTGGGATTGAGCCTGAAACTTGTTTTGCCGAAAGGGGTAATGACCCGGGTGTCCCAGCGGGTCGCGGGAATCCCGACCGAGCATCAGCACGCAGGAGACACGGGAAGAAGCTGTACATTCCCTCCACCGGATTGTCGATGGTTGCTCCGACATACAACCGCCAGGACTGCGCCGTGTTCGGACCAGCCGTCTTCAAGCTTTCCGCCAGATGCGTAGAAGGTTCGACGCTCACAGCCAAATACTCCTCGGGACCCCTGCCCCTGCGAGAGCAGATGCATAGGTTTCGACCCTATGATCGACAAAATCGGGGCCACCAAGACCGTGTTTAACGAACTCATCTGCGAGGCACGACCCGAAGAGAATTACTGAGCCTCTGCTGAGGTAGCGAAGCTTTTGTCGGACCGGTTCTTCCTGAACTCCTGGCAGATGCCATAGGTACCTGCCGGACACGAAAGGATCGGGTTTCTGGTGGCCGTCATAGGATTGGGGAACGGCAAAGTACGGGTGCCCCAGTCGTTCGGGCTCTCCTTTGTGCCGCACTTGGTAGGTTTGGATCACTTCGGATTCGGGCTCCCACTCGCCCCAAAACACAAGCTGCCCCTCATCACTTTGGCTGCCTCTCATGGCGCGCCCGTTTGCGAGTAGAAATTTCCTTCTGTGGATTCCGCGGTTCCACCCCTTCTTCCCGCCCGAGTCGGGCTGGTGCTCGACGCCGGGATGCAAGAACTGCACAAGCACAGCCTACTTATCTCTGTCACTGAACTCCTCCCGTCGAGTTCCGCCCTATAGGCGGGCGACCATGAGGCAGCTCACTTGCCATTCTCCCTTAGTGCAGTCACCGTCAGAAAAGCAATCTGCAACCCCGCCAGAACGGTCCATGCAAGCCAATTCCGTCCGCTCCTCTGAGTAAGGTCGAGACAAGCGCATACAGAAACAGGACCGCAATGACAAACGCGACGTAGATTGCAGGCCACGATAATAAGCATGGCTCGTGCCGCCGTTCAGATCAAGCGACTGTATTTCACTTGCCAGGCGTGGCCGCTCGATCCGTTAGCGTCAACGGGCGGAGGGGCGCCGAAGGCGGTCCTCGCGAAGCGAGGACGGAACCCCCGCAGCACGCGACCCGCCCGAGAGAACCGAGGGCGGGGCACGCCCAATCCAGCCGCCCGCCGCCCCCAGAGAAGCGCTTCCAGCGCCCCCTGCTGGGAGGTGTTGAGCTCCGAGTACCTGCCGCCGCTCCCCAGGAGCCCGGCATGGGTTCCCTGCTCCACGATCCGGCCGTCCTCCAGCACGAAGATCACGTCGGCGTTCTCTATCGTGGAAAGACGATGGGCGATGACGAAGGACGTCCTTCCCACCAGGATCCGGCGGATGGCCTCCTGCAGCAGGCGCTCGGTCTTGGTGTCGATGCTCGCCGTGGCCTCGTCCAGGATGAGGATGCGCGGGTCCATCAACAGGATGCGCGCAAAGGAAAGAAGCTGCTTCTGGCCCACGGAGAGGTTGGTTCCCGCTTCGTTCACCGGCGCCTCGTAACCGCCGGGCAGCTCGGAGATGAACTCGTGCGCGCGCACGGCGCGAGCCGCCTCCTCGATCTCCGCCATGGTGGCATCCAGCCTGCCGTAGCGGATGTTGTCCGCGATGGTGCCGCTGAACACGAACGGGTCCTGCATCATGACGCCCACCTGCGCGCGCAGGGATTCCACGGTCACGTGCTGGATGTCGTGCCCGTCGATCAGGATCCTGCCTCCCGTGATCTCGTAGAAGCGGGAGAGCAGGTTGATGATCGTGCTCTTGCCGGCGCCGGTCCTGCCCACCAGCGCCACCGTTGTACCGGGCTCCACCAGGAAGCTGATGCCGTGGAGCACGGGCACCTGGGGATCGTAGCCGAAGTGCACGTCCTGGAACTCCACGCGCCCCTTGGACGGGGGAAGCGGGTATGCATCCGGCGGGTCCTTGATTGCCACCGGCGTGTCCAGGTAGTCGAAGACCCGGTCCGCCGCGGCAAGGGCCACCAGCACGTCGTTGTAGTAGTTGCTCAGGTCCACGATCGGGTCCGTGAGCATCCACACGTAGCTGGTGAAGGCAATGAGCGAGCCCAGGCTCGCCGCGCCCAGGCCGAGGAAGCGATACCCGAACCAGTAGATGAGGCCAATCGAGACCGTGTTGAAAACCATCACGGCGGGGAACAGGATGTTTGCCGCCGTCACGGCAGACATCCAGCTGCCGTAGTTCTGGCCCAGCTGCTCCGCCCAGGTCCGGGAGTTGCGCCGCTCCCGCACGAAGGCCTGCGTGACCTTGATGCCGATGAAGCTCTCGTGCGCGTACGCGTTCAGGTTGGCGCTCTTGTACTGGTAGTCGTCCCAGAGACGGTGGATCCTTCCCTTTACCAGGAACACGAACGCGACCAGGAACGGCGTCACGGAGAGCGCCACCAGGGCCAGGGACGGGGAGATGGCGAACATGAACACGATGATGATGAAGATGCGAAGCACGTCCGCGACGATGGCCACGATGCCGTTCTTCACCATCTGCTGCAGCCGGTCCACGTACACCATGATCCGGTGGATGATCTTGCCCGCCGGCCGCTCGTCGAAGAAACTGAACGCCAGGTGATTCACGTGGCTGAACAGCTGCCTGCGCAATCCCTCGATCACCGTGTTGCCCATGCGTACCATGAGGAGCTGGCGCCACCGCACGGCCAGGGCACTCAGGGCGATGACAGCAGCAAACGCCACGGCCAGGATGATGATGCCGCGAAGGTTGTGCGCCGGCACGTACACGTCCACTGCCACCTTCATGAGGTACGGACCCACCTGCGCGGCCACCGCGGTGAAGAGGACAATCGCGATGGCCAGGGCCACCGTGCCCTTGTGCGGGGAGAGATACTTCAACAGCCGGATGAGAGTCCCGCTGCTGACCTGCTGCATTTCTTCGTCGTCGAAGAACCTGCGCTTTGCCATCAGGACGCCCCCGCGGCCGAGCGCTGAGTAGGGTGCTCGCCGTACTGCACGCGGAAGTACTCCGCGTACAGGCCGCCCCGCTGAACGAGCTCCGCGTGGCGTCCGCGCTCCACGATCTCCCCGTGGTCCATGACGAGGATCTGGTCCGCGTGCAGCACCGAGCTGATACGGTGCGCGATGATGAAGGTGGTGGCCCGCGCCTCCAGCTCTCGGAGCGCTTGCTGGATGCGGGTCTCGGTCTCCATGTCCACGGAGCTGGTGGCATCGTCAAGGATCAGGATGGGCGCCTGCTTCATGAGCGCCCGGGCAAGGCTGGCCCGCTGCTTCTGGCCGCCGGAGAGCCCCACGCCGCGCTCACCCACCACGGTCTCGTAGCCCTCCTCCAGCGGCGCGATGAACTCCTCCGCCTGCGCGGTGACCGCTGCTTCACGCACGCGCTCGATGGGCGCGTCCTCCTGTCCGTAGGTGAGGTTGCCGTAGAGCGTGTCGGAGAACAGGAACGTCTCCTGCGCCACCAGCCCCACGCTGCCCCGAAGCTGCTTGAGGTCCAGCTCCCGCACGTCGATCCCGTCCACCAGCACCTGTCCCTCGCCTGGATCGAAGAACCGCGGAATGAGGTTCACGAGTGATGTCTTCCCGCACCCGGTGGGTCCCATGATCGCGATGGTGGAACCTGCCGGGGCATGCAGGTTTATCCCCTTCAAGATCTCGTGGCCGTCCACGGCCCAGGACACGTTCCGAAGCTCGACGTCCCCTCTGATGCGCTGCGGCCTGCGGGGAGAGGCGGGAGACATCACGGCGGGCCGCGTGTCCAGGATCTCGCACAGGCGCTCCGCGGAGGACTCCGCCATGGCAACCTGGTTGGCCACATCCCCGAGCGTCCTCATGGGCTGCACGATCATCCAGAGGTAGCCGTTGAACTGCACCCAGGTCCCCAGGGTGATACGGCCCTTGATCACCATCCAGCCTCCCGCCAGGAGCACGATGGCGGAGGAGATTCCGGAGAGGAACTCCAGCGCCGGGAGGTAGCGCGCCCAGACCGCGAGGTTGCGGTTCCTCGCTGCCGTGAGCCCCGAGTTCTCCTTCTGAAACCTCATGAGCTCGTACGCGTGACGCATGAACGCCTTCACCACGCGGATGCCGCTGATGTTCTCCTGCACGCGGGTATTCAGCCGGGAGAACTGCGCCCGCACCTCGGTGGTAGTGGGCCGCATGCTCTTGCGCAGCCGCAGCGCCGTGATGAAGAGCCACGGCGAGGCAAGCGCGGAGATCAGCGCGAGCTGCCAGTTCAGCACGGCAAGCAGTACCGCGGCCCCGATGAAAAACAGGATGCCGCTTGCGCCCTGCAGCAGCCCCTGCGCCAGCAGGCCGCGGACCATTTCCACGTCGTTCGTCATCCGGGCCATGAGCTCGCCGGTGCGCGTATTGTGGAAGAAGCCGAAGGACTGGGCCTGGATCTGGTCGTACAGCCGCTGTTTGAGGTCGCGCTGCGCGCGCTGGCTGTATACCTCCACCATGTTGTTGCGCAGGAAGATCAGGCCGGCCCGCAGGACGTTTGCCACGACGAGCGCCGCAATCAGTGAGAGGAGGAGGGTAATGCGGGAAGAGAAGTTTCCCTCTTTCACAGAAGGAACGAAGACGTAGTCGACGATGCGCTGGGCGATGGCGGGCGGGACCAGGGCGGCCGCAACCACGAGCACGGAAAATGCAACGGAAAGCACGGCCCAGCCGTTGTGCGGCCGCGCGGAACGGAGCAGCCTTCGAAGCGGTGTCACTATGAGACTAAGTTATCGTCCAGGGCAGGCGGGTTCAAGTGAGGCGTTGGTGGTCCCAGGAAGGCGGGACACGCCCATCCATGTTTCCGCGGACACGTCTGGAACCACAATTCTTTGGTGCGAGGGCGATATGTCGGGTCCGAGAACCACGTGGCTGCCCTTCTCACTGAACAACTGATCAGGCTTCATCCCTGACGAGAGTGGAGTCGAATGTACCAGGAATAAACGGGGCTCATTCGGCTGGCGATTGCGCGAGACAGGAATCCCCAGTATTGGATCAGAGTGATCGATTCGCTCGATCATCAGGTACTTCTCTCTTTTGAGTTCGGCGTCTCGTCCATTCGCTGATGGCGGACTTGATGCTTTCGAGCGCTTCATCAAGCGTGACGCCTTGAGAGTGGCAGCGCCCATCAATTATGCAATCCCTACCGCGATTCCCAGGGCGTCGTCGAGCTCCCCCTTTTTTGCGTCGCTCAAGCGACCAACGAAGTCGGTAAGGGAAGCTTTCCTGATACTGACCAACTCGTCGCAGTGAATGCGAGCTCTGATGCTTCAAACCCTCTTCCACGCCAACGGCCACCTGCGTCGACAACCCATCGTTTGCGGAGTACACGGGAGCACAGATGACTGACGAGAAACGGGAATCCACCAGCACCTGCCGGCTGACAATCACGAAAACGCGCGACCTGCGCGGATCGTTTCGGTTGCCTTTGTACACTCGATAGAGCTCCGCCCTTTTCATCTGCCTGGATCCCGCTGGTAGTCAAGGACGTCTTCGGCCTCTTTATTCAATTTCCTGGAAAGGCGATTGATCGTACGGAGGTCCCCCTGATCTCTTTCCCTTCGACGAAGGATCTGGAGGTATGTCCTGACCGCCAGCTCGATGAACGCGGAGCGGTTGGTCTCTCCCTCGGAGTGACTGTCTATCAGAGCAACGAGCTCCTTGGAGAGCGTCACGGAGGTCTTCATTTTCATACTACCAGGATACCACCGAAGTAGTACCCTTAACAACG
The DNA here is from genome assembly GCA_963845325.1 of uncultured Spirochaetota bacterium. Classification (GTDB taxonomy): domain Bacteria; phylum Spirochaetota; class Spirochaetia; order SZUA-6; family Fen-1364; genus Fen-1364. Next base: position 17,423 of record CAWJRT010000026.1, on the reverse strand, counting down.
GGTCCCCGCTTCGGGGCGCGAAAAGCCTTTTATCTGCCATGTCTGGGAGAAGATATACGAGTGCAATCTACAGGGCGATTGGTGCTGTTATCTCGCGGAGAGCACGGTCGTCGCCAGTCTAAGGATCGCTGGGTTGTCAGGGCCTGTGAAGCAGGCCATGCAGTGGCCGCTTTCGTTTCGCGGAAGGCCTTGCTAATGATAGCAAAAATAGCTATCATATTCCATTGAGCAGACATGAGCCGACGCTCAACGCCATGAGACGGCACCCTCGGCCGTCCAACCTGCGGTGGGCGGACATCGAAAGCCTGCTGGTGCATTTCGGTGCCGTGGTGAAGGAAAGGAGTGGATCTGCCATCAGCATAACTTTTAATGGGATCACCGCGTACTTTCATCGGCCGCATCCCGGCGACAAAGCCAGGAAGTGGCAGATAGAGACAGCATTGCGGCTGCTCGAAGAGGCAGGTGTCGACCCTTACGGGCCGCCAGGGGAAGCCATGCGGGAGGCAAAGCTTGATAACATACAAAGGCTATCCCGGCCAGGTGGATTTTGACTCGAACGCAGGAGTATTCGGCGGAACAGTTGTCAATGCCAATGTGCTGATGTCGTTCGAAGGAAAAAACGTTGCCGAGCTCAGAAAGTCGTTCAGGGACGTGGTTGACAGCTACCTCGCCGACTGCAAGGAAGCAGGCAGGCAGCCCGAGAAGCCATACAACGGCACGCTCATCATCCGTGTAGACCCCGAGATCCACCGGCTCGTCGTGTTGAAGGCAGCCGCCAGCAGGAAATCCATGAACAAGTACGTTGAATCGCTCCTGCGGGAAGCGACAAAGGATTTTGCACTATCCAAGTAGCAGGATAGAGCTGGCTCCCTTGAGCAGTGTGGCCGCGCCAGGGCCGAGACTGTCCACGGAGCCGCCTTCCTGGGTCTTTTCCGGAAGGACTTGGATAAGCAGGTTCCGCCCTCGCGTAAGGCCCACGTAGAGCAGCCTGCGCGCCTCTTCGCGAGCTTCTTTCGCCAATTCAACAACTCCCTCGTTCGTTGCAAGATCGACGTCATCGACCTTCCCCAGGCGGCCGAAGGGCCATGGCCAGAACCGTATCCAACGGCCAGCCAGCGGCTCCTGGATGGAGAACTCCCTCGCCTTGCTGACACTGAGGCCCCAGGCGCTGTCCTTTATCGGCTTGGTCGTCTCATAGCAGATGCAAACCGGCCACTCCAGTCCCTTTGCGGAATGGTAAGTCAGGACCTGTACCCCCGCGTGGCCCTTGTGGTCGAAGATCCCTCTTCACTAGAACACAGCGGCCCGCGATGGCGTAAGGCTGTTTCCAGCTGATACGGTCTACAGCGTTCCCTTCGGTTAGGGCTTGAATTGAAATGAACCGTTCGCTAGCTGTTTACTGCCTTGGGGGCGGACAAGGTTCTTATGGATTCCAGCTCTTTCCCCAACGCCATCCTGCTCTCCTCAAGGTCGTAGTCGTTCTGCAGGCCGAGCCAGAACTCTGCTGAGTTGCCAAAGTACTTGGAGAGGCGCAGCGCCGTTTCCGCAGTGATGCTTCTTTTTTGGCGGATGATTTCGGAGACGCGAGTCTGCGATAGCGCGGTCTCTTTGGCCAACCGGTACGCGCTGATACTCATTGGCCTGAGAAATTCTTCGAGAAGGACTTCCCCCGGATGCACGTTCGGCAGTCGACGCGCGGTCATTTGTCTATGAGTGATAGTCGACGATCTCGACTTCATAACAATCACCATCCTTCCAGTCGAAACAGATTCGGATCTGATCATTGACCCGGATGCTATGCTGTCCTTTTCGGTCTCCCTTCAAAGCTTCAAGACGGTTTCCTGGGGGTATCAGCAAGTCTGTCAACTGGGCGGCATTGTCGAGCATTCGCAGCTTCCGCCTTGCAAGGATTTGCAGCTCCCTTGGGTACCGGTGCACTTGGAAACCGTGCCATATGCTGCTTGTATCCTTCGTTCCAAAGGAACGAATCATGTCACCATACTATCACGGGGCAATACTATTGTCAAACAAGTCTATGGGGAAAAGGGATTCTTCTTTCCGCGCGCTCCGGCAGGCGCAATCGCTCCCCTGAGCGTGAGCGGGCGGAGGGCGCGAAGCGGTCCGAGCGCTTCCACGTGCCCGGGTCCATGGGCCGCCGACTTGAAGCGCCGCGGCCAGGACTCCCGTTGTTGTAATTGCAGGGAGAAATCGGTCTTGGGGGCTTGATGTCCAACTTCCTTAAATGTACATTCAGGGAAGTTGGAGGAAGTAGAGGTGATCAGAGAGATGAGCACGGTGGAATTGCGAGAGGGATTTTCCGAAGCGATCAATCGCGCCGCTTTCGGCAAAGAGAGAGTGATCCTCACTCGCCGGGGCAGACGGGTTGCCGCGATCGTTCCTCTTGAAGACGTCAAGACGCTTGAAGCGATCGAGGACAAGAAGGATATCGAGGATGCAAAAAGGGCGCTCAAAGAAGCGGCCCGAAAGGGCACGATCTCCGCGGCACAACTCAGGAAAGAATTGGGGCTCTGAGGTTTCCGCGTGGCGTATGGGGTAGTCGTTGCTCCGTCTGCGCGGAGGCAACTCAAGCGGCTTTCACGTTCAGCCCAAATGCGGATTCTCGACACCATGGAAGCCTTGGGAACATATCCCAGACCGAGGGGAGCCGCAAAACTGGAAGCCAGCCTTGACTTGTACCGGTGCGTGTTGGCGACTATCGGATCATATATCGCATTAGCGACTCGCTGGTAGTTGTTCTTAAGATCGGGCATCGCAGAGATGTCTACAGAGACAAAACCTGACGGCTTTCAGCCAAGGTAGATCCGTGCATGCGGAAACTTTTCCAAGTGGACGAGGTACGGCAGGGAAGGCGATATTCTCAGAAGACAGTCGAGGTCTACCATGTTGTCGAAGGTGATGTCATAGTCGTAGTCACAGTGTATGTCTTCTTCGGCGGATGGGAGAGCTGATATGAAGATCGAATACGATGAACGTGCAGACCTCTTGTATTTGCGTCTCGATCCGCGGACGCAAGATGTTCTCAACCGTCGTGTGTCTGATGATGTCGTCCTGGACATGGGCGAGAGCCAGATGATCGTTGGAATAGAAATCATGCATGCCTCCAGGAACGTCGACCTCAGCCAACTGCTACCGGTCAGATTCTAGCGGGTGGGCTGACGCACGGAACGGCCCCAAGCGGCGGCCTGCAGGGATCCTGCCAAGGTGGAGCCTGCGTGAATCTTTTCGTATATGGAACCCTACTGGCAGGCATGAGTCGACACAAGTCGCTGGCAGGATCCCGGAGATTGGGACCAGCGAGTGTCCTGGGCACGCTGTGGGACCTCGGCCCTTACCCATGTCTCAAAGAGGGGGCGGGCCTGGTCACCGGTGAGCTTCACGAGATGGATAGCGACGTGCTGCGGCAGGTCGATGACGTGGAGGGCTTCGATCCGGACGACACTTCCGGATCCCTGTATGTCCGCCGGGAAGTGTCGGCACGGCGATTTTCGGACTGCGCGCAAGTGCATGCCATGACCTATTTCTACAATCGGGACGCGAGCGACGTCGAAGTCATCGCACAAGGCGACTACCGCAGATACAAGGTTCCCGCTGCCGATGCCCATTTCATGGCGTTTGCCTACGGCTCCAACCTGTCCGCCCAGACAAGAGCTTACACCAAGAATGAAGTGGTTGGAACAAAGTACGATCGACAGAAAGCGCGATGTTGCCGTGGCTGGCTATCTGGAAGGCTTCAGGCTTACTTTCAACAAGACACCGAAAGCCGGCGGGTCACCGTTTGCGAATATCGAATACGTCGGCGGCGAGTCTCGCTGCCCTGCTGTCGCCTGGCTGCTCACAACGGAGGAGATCGCACTCCTGGATCGCCGCGAAGCAGCTCCCGGCGATGACGGCACGTTTCATTACTACAGAATTGGCCTGCCCTTCGTGACGAAAGATGGCGCTCGGTTGTGCCATGCCTACGTTGCCAATCCCGATTGGATTCAGCAGCCTGCTGCTCCCGCGGCCAATTACCTCGAGCACATACGCACGGGGTACAAGGAGTTCGCTCTGGATTTCCGGCACCTCGACGAGGCCTTGGCGCGCACAGCTGCTCACGCCTGAATTCAATTCTCGCAATTGCCGATGCGCTTGGCCCGATCCACCCGGAATCCCGCCCCGATCGACAGCCAGCTGCAGGCGGTAGAACGCCACGGATGAAGTCGAGAGGTTTTCGCCAAAGGCGCTGCGCGTTTCCGCGGTGAAAGCTCCCTTCCTCCTTCGCGGTCCGGAAAACCGCAATCGCCTCAGCCTGCCTGGTTGAAGCAAGAAAGCTCAATCGAACGTGTTTTGGCTCACAGAGGAGGCAGAGTATCCGGGGCGCTGCTTGCGATGGTGAACAAAAGTACTATACTTAAGTGTGATGTATGGTATATTTGTTCAAAGCCGAGCCATGAGTATGCAGCGTGGAATCGGGCTGCTTCCGCCATCAAGAGACAGGGCGGCTATGCAAGGTCCAGGGATCTCCGCGCCGCCGGCATTCACCCCTCAGTCCTGCCGGCAATGGAGCGGGGTGGTCGGGTTGTGCGCCTGAAGCGCGGGCTCTACGCTCTCCCCGAAAACAAGACCAGAGATGAACGCGTGGAGGCTCTGCTCGCCGTTCCTGGATCCGTGCTTTGCCTTGGGTCAGCGCTTTCGTATCATGAGCTCGGTACATGGGAGCCACCGGAGATATACCTCGCGGTAAAGTCCGGTAGGAAGGTTCGGATTCCTGATTTCCCTCCAATACGGGTTCATCACTTCTCAAGCCGTTTCTTCAGCCTGGGGCTCATCGAACGGACAGGCAAGGGCGGGGCCCTCCGCGTCTATGACGCAGAAAGAACGATTTGTGATCTCTTTCGCTTCCGACGGAGCCTCGGTACAGATGTCGCGGCTGCTGCCCTGCGCGAATATGTCAGGCGCAGATCCAGGAACATTCCCAAGCTTCTCGACTATTCCCAGCAGCTCCGGATCTCGGGTCCGGTTCGCCATGCACTGGAGATTCTCGTATGAAGAATGTCGAAGCGTCCATTCGTGCCCGGCTCACGCTGAAGGCGAAAGAACGGGGTATTACCTTCCAATATGCATGCGTTCTCTACATGCAGGAAGGGCTCTTGGCGCGGATCGCAGGATCTCCGTACGCCAGGAAGCTCATCCTCAAGGGAGGCTTCCTTCTCTTTGCGAATCAGCAAGCGGCAGGCCGTACGACAAAGGATATCGACTTCCTGGGCGACGGGATCCGAACGATCCACAAGCGCTGGCCGAGATCTTTGCGGTATTGGTGACCCGGGAGTACGGAGATGGTCTCTCCTTCGATGTGGGCTCGATTCGCTCCGAGCGCATCACGGAAGTGGCGGAATACCACGGGGTGCGCCTGCACGTGACGGCGAGGCTCGGTACCGTGCGGAATACCATCCAGGTTGACGTCGGCTTTGGCGACGCTTTGGAAGGCGGTCCGCGGAGCACGATTCTACGGAAGCTCCTCGACGACACGCCCCTGGTAATAGTCACATGTCCTCTCGCTACAGTTCTCGCCGAGAAGTTGGAGTCGACGATATCCCTGGGAAACGTCAACAGCAGGATGAAAGACCTGTATGACCTGTGGTTCATCCTGGAGCACGTGCCGCTGTCCGACCAAGAAATCCTGGCTGCGCTCCGCGCCACTTTTTCTCGCAGGAGCACCGTCATGCCGGAGAGCCCAGCGGTCTTCTCCCGTGAGTTTGTGGATTCAGAGAGGACCCAACTGCTCTGGGAAGGCTTCACTCGTCGCTCAAAGCTTGGAGACCTCGCGCTCTCATCGATCCTTGACATCATCAAACCAGGCTCGAACCGCTCTATACGAAGATGCGACTCATGCAGGACTGACCCCCGGCGTCTTGAAGTCGACAAGCATGCGGTTCGCTGAACAACGCTTTCGTTCTCTTTGAGATCGACGTCATCAACCTTCCTCAGGCTGCCGAAGGGCCAGGGCCAGAACCTATCCAGCGCCCGGCCAGTATCGGAAGAATTGACAAAACTATTCCGAAATGGGAATAATTATGTTATGGATCTCTGGTCCTCACAGGATGCAGCCCATAGGCTCGGCCTTAGCCCACGGCGGGTCCGGGCACTGGCACGCGCTGGCAGGCTCAAGGCGCACAAGATCGGCAGCCGCTGGATCTTTGAACCGGTTTCCGCCGCCCGGGAGCCCCGGGCGGGGCGGCCCGTCTCGGCGGCGATCGCTTGGGCGATCCTTGCGTTGCTGAGTGGCGCTCGACCTGACGGGGTTCACCCCTCGGCGTTGTCACGGCTGAAGCGGCGGCTGCGGGACCTCGAATGGGTCCTTCGATCTCTGCAGTACGGCGAGCACGAGCACGGATTGTTCGCTGGCGCGTGCTACCGTCCGATATTCCCAAGATTCTCACGAAGTGTGGCCTCGTGCTGACAGGCCTCTCCGCGATCACGAGGAGATCGACCTGCTGCCTTCAAGTGAGGAAGTCGACGCATATGTTACTAGTGATGTGATTCGAAGATCGAGCGGCAATTCCAGCCCGCAAAAGAACCAGACCAGCCCAACCTGACACTGCGGGTGCCGAACCAGCCGTGGATCCTCGCGTTCTCCCGCGCCCCGCTGGCAGTCGTCTCTGCGGATCTCCTCTTGAGCCCCGATGCAAGGGCCGTCCGCGCGGGCAGGGATGCTCTGAGGAGACTTGTCCATGACTGATATCCCCGATCTCGGCGAGGGCTTCCTGGAAATGTGGCGGGAATTGCTGCTCCTTGCCAAACAGGTCCCTGTACCGTGGACACTGATAGGAGCCCACATGGTTGCGCTGCATGGTTGGAGGGCCGGTCGAAAGCAACCTCGGGCGAGCAAAGACGCCGACATCCTGGTAAATGCCCGCGTTGTAGGCGGGGGAACGCAGAAAGTCAGCCAGACCCTGTTGTCGCGGGGCTTTTCCTTGGACGGCGTCTCGCCAGAAGGGATCGGCCATCGTTTTGTCAAAGGGCATGTCCGTCTCGACGTTCTCGGATCGGACGGCGTTGGTTCGCGTGTCAGCCTCCGGACGGTACAGGGGGCGCGCACCGTGGAGGTACCCGGAGGCTCGCAGGCCCTCAGGCGTACAGAGATGGTGGAGATACGCATTGGCAAGTCCTCCGGCGAGATTCCCGTTCCGGACATTCTTGGAGCGATCCTGGTCAAGCTCAGGGCGATCGAGGTGGATGACGTGCCACAAGCGCAGCGGGCCGACGTCGCCTTTCTGCTTTCTCTCGTTGAAGATCCGGATCCGCTGGCCGCCGCGCTTTCCAAAAGCGAACGTCGATGGCTCAAGCGCGATCCCGAGCTCGCCGATCCAACCTCTCTCTGCTACCAGGGGATTGCCCATCCGACGGACGCTGCAACGGTGTTTCGTCGCCTCACACGCGGCAGCCAGGCTACTGGTGATTGAAGTAGGGATCGAGAAGCAACGGGTTCGTCTTCGAGGGCTCGGGCACGGGCAGTCCTCCTTTGTTTTCCACATGACCGCGGCGAGCGCGCAAGCGCGAGTTGCGCTTACCCGGACGTGCCGATACGCTACCTGAGCCCACCTCACCGGAGCGGCACGCCCACGGCTTACACCGCCCCCATCACCCGCAGTGCGACCCTTCCAGAGGCTTGCCTCCGAAGAAAGCCCCGCCGATTGACGGCCTGTGTGGTATGATGCAATATCATACCGAGCGGTAACGCATGGGCAAAGCAAAGACGCCATCACGATCGACGAGAGAATCGTTGGCAGGATAGACCGGGCTGGTTAAACAGAGAGCATCTCCAATCGAAGCCAGGCCATCGAGAAAGCGATGCATGAGAAGCTGGAACGTCTCGACAAGTCAAGGCTTCGCGTGAAGCGGCAAAGCTCGATCCAAGGGCAGAAAAGGAAATGGCCGAGGAAGGCCTGGCCGCGGAGCAAGGGCTTTGGCCCGAATTGTAAGGGGCGCAATCCACTATGGCGACCTGGATCCTGTCCGAGGGCATGAACACGCCGGGACCCGCCCAGTCCTTGTGCTCAGCCACGATGTTTTCAACGAGCGATCTGGGACGATCATCGCGGTCGCCATAACCAGCAAGGAGCAGAAGGCGGGCTTCCCACTCACATATGAACTGAAGGCGCCAATCGAATCAAAGAAGGCCTGGGTCAAGATAAGCCAGATTCGCACTCTTTCCTCGATCGCATTGGCAGGAGAATCGGCCAGGCATCTGCCGAGCAGTTGGCGGATATCGTGGAAGGCCTTAACGAGATCATTAGACTAGTCGAGCCGGCGTAAAGCCGGGCAGGTTCGCGATGCTTGCGCACCCGTCGCAGAGCAGCCGCACTGGGTGCCCGCCGTGCAGAGACCCTGACCGCACCATGCGCGTGAGGGATGCGGAGGGCGCCCGAAGGGCGGTCCGAAGGACCGAAGCGAAGCGGAGCCCGCAGCAGCCCGACCCGCCCGAGGGCTGTCACGGGCCGCGCCTGCAGTGGTGCGCGCAGCGCCCTCGGGCGGGGCACGCCCAACGGCTTACACCTGCGCCCGATCACCCGCACCGCCGATCCTTCCAGCGGCAGGTTGAGCCAGGTCCCCACGGGGGGCTTCCCGCTGACCCGGGCGATTGCCGTGGCATACAGCGCCAACTGGGGCGCCCAGGCGGCCACGATTTCCTCCACTTTCCCATCGCTGTTGCCCGCCAGCTTGTGGTCCATGACCACCAGGCCGTCGGCCGTGCGGATGATGAGGTCAATCCTCCCGACAACTCGCTGGCCATTGTCCATCCAGCCTTGCGGAGACGGGTATTCGGCGCAAAGCTCGCTGTCGGGCCAGGTGGAAGAGATCCACGAAAAAGAGCCTTGAGCGAAATATGGAGGGCCTCTGCGTCGAAAGCAAGGGAGAGGCCTGTCGGGGAAAGAAAGTCCGACACGGCCCGTTCGTCGTCAAGATTCCCGGGTTTGAACAGGCCAAGGCCACCATGGCGTGGTAGATCGAGCCGAGCTCTTTCGCATCACCGCCGCTGATGAGGATCTGCGAACGATCTCTGACCGCTCCGTTCCTGTGATTGTCACCCTTGGGAGGATTGGTTGCCATGGGAATCTCCTTGGTTGACAAAATACATAATTGTGTATATTTGTCAACAAGGGGGCCGAGATGACCTTCGGTGAGAGGCTGCGGGCTGCTCGCGCCATGGCGGGCTTGTCCCAGGAGGAGCTGTCTGCACGCATGGGCGGCAAGGTGACCAAACAGGCGATCAGCAAGTACGAAAAGGGCTTGATGATGCCGGAGGCGAGCACCACGCTAATCGCTCTGTCGGATGCGCTGGCGGTCCCCGTGGACTATTTCTTTCGGACTGTGTCACGGGAACCTCTGGAGTTGTACTACCGGAAGCGTGCCAGCGTAGGTGCAAAAGCCAAGAACGCTCTCATAGAAAAGGTGCGCGACAGGTTGGAGCGATACCAAGAGCTCGAAGAGTTGCTGGGAATTCATTCGAAGTTCGAGATTCCCAGACGGCAAGCTCGACCTTAACACCTCTGACGGCGCGCAGGCTTCGGCCAGGGCCGTCCGCCAGAGCTGGGGCGTCGGCTCAGAGCAGCCTGTTCCCAGCGTGACTCGGCTTTGCGAGGACAAAGGTCTTCGACTTGTCGGGCTCGAACGAGTACCTGGATTCGACGGAATGGCAGGCTATTACGCGCGCAGTCCTTTTGTGGCTATCGCTTCCGACCTGCCGAATGACAGAATCCGCTTCACGCTGCTGCACGAGCTTGCGCACATCCTGGGCTGGCGCAAGGATCAAGGACGGCTTGGGCACAATGAGAAGGCCTGTCATGCTTTCGCTTCGGAGTTCCTTCTTCCCGAAGAGGTCCTGCGCAGGGAACTTTCAGAACGCGTTCGCCATTCGATAGCAATCCCGGAGCTGCTGCAACTTAAGGAGAAGTTCGGGATTTCCATGCAGGCTATTCTGTTCCGGGCGAACGCAGCAGGCATACTGACGGATAGCGGGTATCGTGCCATTCTGCGTGAATTCGGTGCGCGAGGGTGGCGCAAGGACGAGCCCGGGTCGGTACCTGGCACTGAGAAGCCTTTACGATTTGAGCGCTTGTTGTTCAGGGCGATCGCCGAAGATGCGATAAGCATGAGCAAAGCAGCCTCGCTCTCTCTTGTCCCCCTCGATGAGCTGAGGCGGCGTCTGAGGGGAGACGATGCTGCTCGCGATTAGCGACGCAAGCGTCCTTGTAGACATGGCAGACAGCAACCTCCTGGGGCCTCTCACCAAGCTACCCTACCGGTTCGTGGTGCCGGACTTTGTTGTCAGGGAGATCACCAGAGATGAGCAAAGAGAGATCGTCGACAGGCTGGTGGGTACAAAGAAGCTTTCAGTCCTCACAGCTTCGGGTGATGACCTTCGGCTCATCGAAGCGTTGCTCCAGGACCACCCAGCGCTCTCATTTGCAGATTGCTCCGTCGTGATTCTTGCAGAGCGCCATAAGGCGTTGATACTCACGAATGATTCTCGGATGCGGAAGCTCTCCGAGCGCAAACGCCTGACCTGCCACGGCACCCTATGGATCATCGGGCAGCTCGTGCAGGAAACAGTCATTACGGCTGAACGGGCAAGACGCGCACTCCTTCTATTGATCGAGGCAAACCCACGCTTGCCGAAAGCTGAGTGCGACCGTCTCCTTCGGGAGCTCGAATAAGACTTCAGGCTAAGCGGGCCGAATTGCGTGAGCGGGCGGAGGCCGACGCGCGACCAGTAGGGAGCGCGTATTCCGAAGCGGTCCGAGCGCTTCCACGGTACTGGCGTACTCGTCCAGAGCGGACCCCCGCACGCACGTGGAGTTGCGAGGACGGAACCCCCGCAGCACGTCTGAGGCGGCGACCGGCGACAGCCCTGGGGCGGGTCGGGCTCTCGCCGTCTGCTTCGCAGCCGTGGCGTAGACCACCGGCGCGACGTGTACAAATAGCAGCATCGGGCCGCATTGGCCGCATCAGTGCCACTGCACCTGGTCGAGCAGCTTCATGAAGTTTCGCTTCTGCCGGTGCGCGGCGCGAACCTGCTCGAGATACGCCGTGAAGTCGGCGTCCTTCCCCAGCTCTTTCATCAGGCGGTGGACGATCCGGAGGGTGCGAACCGCCTCGCGATAGGCGTCGATGTTCTTCCTGTTCAGCGTCGGTTCGATGGTCCGCTGGTAGATGGGAAGCGCATCCGCGGGGTGCGACTTTTCTCTCAACCGGGCGAGCTCCAACCACAGGGCGCTGGAGCAGCCGCCGGCCTGCGCTTCACCCCAGGCCCCGTCCACGTCTTTCTCCCAGAGGAGGATGGAAACGATGCTCGAATTGTCCGGCTCCGGCATCCAGCGGCTTTTTCGATGGCTGGATTTCTCCGCCGCGATGACCGAGCGCAGGTGAGCGAAGGCCTTCTCCCGCCATTCCGGCCATGCTTTGGACCGATCCGCGTGGGCCTTGAGCTGCTTGTACCGTTCCAGCCGGGGATCATTCGGCGAAGGCAGCCCACATGAGGGCCATCGCCTCGTCGTGGCGGCCCAGGGTGTGGTATTCCTGCGCAAGGAACTCTCGAAGCCTCACGTCCGTGTGGTGTGGAAAGGCGCCCACGCCTTTTTCCGCCCACTGGACAGCCAGGTCGTCCCTGCGCGCCTTCTTGCATTCTTCCGCGATCTGAAGAAAGTGATATTCATCCGAGAGGTCGCGGGACAACACCTCCACGAGTTTCGAAAGTTCTCCGCTCTGCCGTGCCAGGGTCTCCATGATGTGGGTGATCCCGAACCGCGCGTGGGACTCGCCTGCATCGGCTTTCCGGGACCCACGGGCTTCACCTTCGCCCATTCGTTCTCCGCGAGGCCGCGGTACGCGCTCATCCCTTCCGGCCCCAGCACATCGGCATATGTTGAAGCAGCGTTGTAGAAGACGTCCCACTCTGAATGAAGCTCCCACGCCAGAAGTTTCTGAGCAAGGGCCTTCGGGTCCGGCCGGGCGCTTTTGCAGGCGCGGTGGTGGATGTCCTGCAGCCTGTCCAGGATGGGCCGGATTTCGCCGTCGGAATCGTCGATCGAATCCAGCTGGGCCTCGACCGCCTTGAGCGCGTATTCCGCAAGCTCGATGACCGCCTCGGGCTTGCCCGGCCTTCCGCAGGTCTTCGATGGCATCCACCACATCTTCGATGCCCCGGGCGTAGGAAGCCGCCTCCCGCCAGCTGACGAACCCGCCGTGGCTGACCGCGTCGTCGATGACGGCGCGCAGCGCGTTCGCCTCGACATCCTGTCCCCTGGATCGGGAGGTCTCGAGGAGTAGTCGTCTCATCAGTCGGTCGTCACCCAGCGCCTGCTCCAGGAGGATGTCGACCAGGTCCGACTTGTCGCGCGCCAGGAGGTGTCCGCGAAGGTCCTCTGCATGAAGCTCTGCCATCGGGTCAGGCGCTGCCGGATCCTCTTCCTGGTCACCGGGCGGCGGACCCTCGCCCAGCCACGCGAGCCCCAGCGCAACGACGTGCTTGCAGCATGTCTCCTCTTCGCCGAGAGGACAGGAACAGGAGAAGCGAAGCTTCCCATCCGCCTGCCAGAGCTTCGTTCGGTAGGAACGCGTTCCCTGCACTGCGGCTTCGATCGCGCCGTCGTGTTCCTGGATCTGCTCGACCCTGCCTGTACGTGCGTACTCCCTGCCGCGTCGGAACGTGCGCGCATCGGTGATCGCCTGGAGAGAGTCGCCGTTGATGAAAAGAGGGCCCGTTCTTCAACGCGGATAGCCTGCCACGCATGTGCAGCCATAGTCAAAGCCCGGGCCGACATCTAAAGTCAGTTCCCATGCGGGCGATAACCAGTCCGAGGGCGGCGACGATAGAGCCCCAGACCGCGGAGGTCATCGCCAAGGTGCTCTCGCCGCTGGCGGCCTACCGCAGACGAGAAATCTGAAGCCGGCAATCTCGCTCCCCTTGGCGTGAGCGGGCGGAATCGCGCGAAGCGGACACCGTCATGGCGCGTCGGAAGGCGGCTTCCGCAGGATCGCGATCGCGAGCGAGCGGCATTGCTCCTCCTACCGCGCCCCAGTCGTTCCAGGGAGGAATGATCCCCTTGTATTCACTGAGGTCGACCTCGGTGAGGTCATACGGATCGGGCGTACCGAGCTTCACGACGATGGAGATCATGATGTCGCCCGCTTCTCCCGTGAACTCCTCGTAGAGTTGCCGCATCGGCTCGATTGCGCGCACGCTCCTGGAGGTTCCCAGGTGATGGGAGAGCGCCGCGACATCGAGGTAGTCCCGCGTTGCATTCCGCTCGACGACCAGGAAGGTCTTGATGCGGAGCATTTCCTCGATCGTGGGTACCTCGAGGCTTCGACCGCCGGGCGCCATGATCGAGGTCGTCTCCAGCGGGGCAGATCTCCTTTGATTCCGCAGCCCGGCATCGATACCATCGATTTCACCGAGGACGAGCTTTCCGCGAATGCGGCGTTTGGTCCGCCAACCCGCGATCGACTCGAGCGCGGCACTGGCTTTGTCGTAGTGCGTGGCCAGGTCCTTCAGGACATGGTCGTGGTCGAAGGAAACGCGGTGGCCGGGATGAAGCGCTGCCGCGGTCCCTCCCACCAGGACGGCGCTCGGCACCTTTGCCTGAGGATTGCCGCGTGCGCCAGCAGCTTCTCCCAATCGTAGGACCTCGGAGCCTTACTCATGGTTGGTGTCCGCGCGTCGTGATTTCAGGGTGCCGGAGAGGAGCGTCGCAAAGGCGCGCACACGTGAATCCGATCTGTCGGCCCCGGAGAGCAGTTCGCGCGCCCTGCGGGCCAGGCGGCCGCTGGCGTCGCGCCGGATCGCCTGCACCAGTCCCCGCCATGAGTTGATGTCCCCGCGCACGACGATGTCCTCTATCGCCGCCTTTGTAAGGTCCATCGCGGCGGGCTCTGTAAGATGCCGGTGGCGCGCCAAGGGCTTCTCCAAGGTCAGCGGCCTCGCCTCCAGCACCAGGCCGACCGCGGCGCAGATGCGCGCTACCTTGGCGTAGCCGAGCTCCCGGAGCTTCCCGGCCTCCAACGCGGCGAGTGTCGATCGACCGACCTGGGCCTGCGCCGCGAGCGCCTGCAGGGTGAGGCCCCGTGCCCGCCGCCGTTCCGAGACAAGCATCCCGATTCCGTGCAGGTTCATAAGTCCAGTATATTGGACTCTTCCGGAAAAGTCCAGTATATGGGATTGTTTGCCGCCGGAGTATGGCGCGACGGTGTATGATGCCAGTGTTCATCGCTCTCGCGCTGGCCCACGATGTTCGCCTAGTCACCGCGGAACGGAGCACCGATGGGGGACGAGGCTCAGGGACCGCGGGCAGCACGTGCGGTAGCGGCTCGGGTGATAATGCCTCCTGCATTCATCCCCATTCGTCGGGCAGCGCTTCAAGGGGCAGCGCATGCACCAGCTTGGTGATCGGGTAGGCATTGGCGGCCCGGCAGATCAGGGCCGCCCGCTTGACCTTGCCGATTTCATCGGCCACCTGCTGGAGAACCAGGGAGTCTTTCTCGGTCGGCAGCTCGGTCCACTTGGCGTCTGCAAGCTCGAAAACGCCTCCGTGATGGAACAGGAAGTCGACCTCCTTGTTGCGGTCACGCCAGAAATGGAGGTCCCAGCCGCCCCTCCTGTTTACCTGGAGCCGGCGCAATTCGCCGAAAACGAGTGTCTCCCACAGTGCGCCCGCCATCGGAGATTCCTGAAGGTCGGCGAGCGATCGGATTCCCGCCAGGAAGCAGCACAAGCCTGTGTCGCCGAGGTAGAGCTTGGGGGATTTCACGAGAGACTTGGTTCGGTTGGAGAACCACGGCTCAAGCAGCACCACCTGTCCCGAGGCCTGGAGGACGCCGAGCCAGGCAGCCGCCGTGGAGCCGCTGATGCCGACATCCCGGGCCAGGTCTGCACGGTTGAGGAGTTGACCGCTGCGCAGCGCACAGGCGCGGATGAAACGCTCGAAATCACGCAAGCTCGACACCTGCAGGAGTTGCCGCAAGTCCCGTTCAAGATAGGTGGCCAGGTAGGACCGATGGAACGCCTGGGCATCGAGTTCAGGCTTTTCGTACAGCTCGGGAAACCCTCCCCTTGAAAGGAACTCCATGACACTCGCCTTGGGGACAGCGGCGCGCACTTCAAGCCAGGACAGGGTCTCGAGCTCAAGAATGTCGGCGCGCCCCGCCAGGGATTCTGAAACCGCCTTCATCAGGACCAGTTTCTGCGAGCCCGTAAGGATGTACTGCCCGTTTTTCGCACGATGTCGATCGACGGCTGCCTTGAGATGGCGGAACAGGCCGGGAGCGTATTGCACTTCATCCACGATGAGGGGCGGCTGGTGGCGGGCGAGAAACGACGCGGGGTCGTGTTCCGCCTGCTCCGCTTCGCTCGGCAGATCAAGAGACACGTATTCGTAGGAGCTGAACGCGCGTCGCACGAGGCTCGTTTTGCCCGTCTGTCGTGCCCCGGTCAACACGACCACGGGGCGTTGCGCCGCCCTGCCGCTGAGGAGACCTTCGATGAGACGGGGAATCCACATACTGCAAATTCTACGATTCAATCGCAGAATTTGCAAGATGATCTGCCGCGATTCAAAACTTGCGCTTACGGCACTTGCCGATGCGCGACCAGAGCCCACCTTACCTGTGGCAAGACGAACCGATCTTACACCGCGCCCATCACCCGCACTGCCGATCCTTCCAGCGGCAGGTTGAGCCAGGTCCCCACGGGGGGCTTCCCGCTGACCCGGGCGATTGCCGTGGCATACAGCGCCAACTGGGGCGCCCAGGTGGCCACGATCTCCTCCACGCTCGCCATCGTTCTTGCCGGCCAGCTTGTGGTCCATGACCACCAGGCCGTCGGCCGTGCGGATGAGGAGGTCAATCCTCCCGACAACTCGCTGGCCATTGTCCAGCCTCGCGGAGACGGGGTATTCGGCGCAGAGCTCGCTGCCGGGCCACGTGGAAGAGATCCACGAAAAGAGAGCCTTGAGCGAAACACGGAGGGCCTCCGCGTCGAAAGAAAGTGGAGAAGCCTGTCGGGAAAGAAAGTCCGATATGGCCCGTTCGTTGTCGAGGATCCCCGGGTTTGAGCAGGCCCAGGCAACCATGGCGTGGTAGATCGAGCCGAGCTCTTTCGGATCACCGCCGCTCACGAGGATCTGGCTGCTGCAGTAGTCTTCGGCCTTCCATGAAACGGCACCGGCTGCGGCTGTTGCCGTTGGAGCCTCTGAAGGGGTGATGATGGCGGGCAGTGCGTCTCTCCTTGCATCCCCTGGCCTGAACCATGACAGCTCTCGTTCATGTTGCTTGGATGGGACGGCCTGCGCTTCGGGTTTCAGTATCTGGCAGGCGTAGGGGACGGAGAAGCCGGAAGGAAGAGTCAAGCTTGTCGTGCCTGGGATGGCTGGCGTGAGCAGCGTGGCCGCGCCAGGGCCGAGGCTTTCCAGGAGGCCGCCGTCCGGGGTCTTTTCCGGAAGGGCCTGGACAAGGAGGTCCCGAGCTCGCGTAAGGCCGACATAGAGCAGCCTGCGCGCCTCTTCGTCAGCTTCTTTCGCCAGATCAACAACGCCCTCGTTCCCTTCGCAGATCGACGTCATCGACCTTCCTCAGGCTGCCGAAGGGCCAGGGCCAGAACCGTATCCAGCGGCCGGCCAGCGGCTCCTGGATGGAGAACTCCTTCGCCTTGCTGACGCTGAGGCCCCAGGCTCGGTCCTTTATCGGCTTGGTCGTCTCACAGCAGATGCAGACCGGCCACTCCAGTCCCTTTGCGGAATGATAGGTCAGGACCTGCACCCCCGCGCGGCCCTCGTGATCGAAGAGGTCTTCCTCGCTGTCGATCTCCTGGAGCCACAGGATCAGCCTGGAGAGGGAGACGTTCGCCCCCGAGGAAAGGCCCTCCTCCTGGTGGGAGGCGATGAGCTCGAGAAGGGCATCCAGGTCAGCGATCCGCTGACTGGCCTCCACCGGATCCTCCGACCAGCCCGCCACTATCCTGTCCAGGTGGCAGCGCGTCACCAGTGTCTGGCTGAGCTCCAGGGGAGAGAGCACCAGGGCGAGAGGCCGCAGGCTCTCGATGCCCTGGAGGAGAGGGCTCGCCTCCTTGCCCGAGCAGCGCCACAGCCCCTGGTCGACCCCTGGCTGTGCGAGGTAGTCCATTCGCTCTTCCAGCCAGTCTTCGGGGGACAGCCCTGCGCTCAAGGCCAGGATTTCTGCGCTGGCCAGGCTGTCCGAGCGGTCGTTGAGCCGCCGCAGGCAGGCAAGCAGGAGCGCTCTCACGGGCCGGGAGAAAAGACCGGAGCTTTCTCCTTCACACGGTATGCCGGCAGTCTTCAAGCTGGCTCGTACATTTTCCGCTGTCGCGTTCTGGCGAACCAGGACGGCGATGTCCTTCCACGCTATCG
>CAWJRT010000025.1:0-127004 GCA_963845325.1 uncultured Spirochaetota bacterium | reverse complement strand
AAACCGTCGCGTCTCTTTTGGACGCATTTCTCCCTCTCCAAGCCTACGACAAAGAGCCTCAGCAGCTTCCACTATCTCCTTTTGCTCGTAATAAAAGTAGCGAGCTTGACTCTTCAGGTTTTCTAGACAAGCAGCTCTAGTTTCAGGAGTGTCATTCAAATTTAGCAAATGATCGCTACAGAGAGAAACTGACAAGAACAAGACTCTAGTGCCTTTCTTGACATTATCCGGCTCAAGGCCTTTAAGTTAGCTTCCCTCTTAAAGCATTTCGATTGCTCCACAAATCGACTTCTTTACTAGCACATACTACTCTACAAAAATATTCACCATCATCATCTTGAGACAACCTCTGGTCCCACGGGCCAGCCATTTCGGTAAGCTTTCGGCTCACAAGCCACGAAATTGGAGGCATGTAGATATTTTCTTTGAACTTCCTCGTAAGCCAACTCACGGGCGTGTGATTACACCAGAGAGAGGTGCGCACAAATTTCGCCGCTGCTATGCGATAATAAAATTGACCCCAAGCTGACGTATACAAAACAAGGGGGTCACTCAATTGTGCAGATATTTTTATTTGGTGTTCAATCTTTTCCGGCGAAAGAATATCGTCTGCGTCCAGCCACTGGATGAAATCTCCTTGCGCCAAAGAGAGGGCCTTATTCCTCGCGGCACAAGCACCTGCATTCTTTTGAGTTATTACTTCTACGCCCTTTGAAACGTAGCGCTGAGCTATTCTGAACGTTTCATCTGTAGAACCGTCATCGATTATTATTGCCTCCTTGTTTCGCCATGTCTGCGCCCTGATTGATTCCATTGCATCGGCAATCCATGGTGCCGCGTTGTATGCTGGCATTAGAATAGAGACTAGTTCGATTATTCGCCCTTTCCGCTGTATTTTGAAATTTGCTTTTGCTTATGTGTTCTTTAAAGAAGAATATCTCGAACAGATTAACAAATCTGGGCTCTTCCGGGAATTATGTAGGTGAGAACACGAAGTTTCTCAGTTTCTTGGGCATGAGGTTGAGCCCGCCGAGATGAAAGAGGATAGCCATTCGGAAGCGTTCCCGATTACGAAACCCGCGGGCCATTTTCTTCACCCACTGAATACGAGCGTTCTTTGCCTCTAGCGTCGCATTAGAGACTCTGGCTGCGATCGCGTTGAGTACACCCCAAAGGTACCTTCGCAGCATCCTGCCGACCTTCTTTAGGGCCTCCAGACAGCAGCGGGAGATCCAACCGAAAAGACTCTTCCAGGCCTTCTGTGCTGAACCACGGTAGCTGTAGTCCCACAACTGCGCCGCTGTCTCCTTGATCCTCCAGGCGCGGGCCGTCTTCAGGTTCAGACGGGACATGAAATCACGACGTGAGCGATTGTCCAGCCGCGAAGGGGTTCTTCTGCCACTCATACTTGGTTCGGGTCAACGGGCTTGAGCCCTGAGTCGCCAACAGCCCTCGGTGCTCCTGGGCACGCACCTTGTCCAGAGCCGCGCCGAAATGCTGGGCCACATGGAACCGATCGAAGCAGATCTTCGCATCGGCATCGAAAATGCAGTTCTTCGCCGCCAGAATGAACGGATCCCACATGTCCATGGTCAGCGTCCTCAGCGAGCTCAGATGATGATTGGGCCGACTGCGAAGCCACTGCTCCAGCGTCTCCGCTTTCCGATCATCAAGCACGTCCAGCACGACATCGTTCTTCCGATCCAAGATTACGGTCACGTACTCGTGCCGCTTTTGGAAAGAGGTCTCGTCAATCCCGATGTGCCCAGCGGCCGCTTCTTTCGCCGGGCAGCCCCCGCTTGAGCGCTCGCTGTTGAATGCCGGCCGCCTCATCCCAACTCAGCCTCAGCATCCCGACAACCGCTGAAATCGACGCCTCTTTCAACCAATTGATCACCAGCGATTCAAAGAGAACCGTGCACCTCGCGTTGTCTTCGGCCCAGGCTACCGGTAGGTGCTTCACCCCATGTTGCTCACACTCCGTGCGCGGTACCTCGCACTCGATGAACGTCTTCAATTGCATCGTATCCAATGTCGCCACCGCCGCCGCTGGTGGTGATAGATCGTCGCCTGCCCTCCACAAGTCGGGCAGGCCACGGGGATGGAACGGTCGTAGCGAACCACCACGGTGACGGCTCGCTGCTTCAGATCGAGGCCAACTTCCTGCACCTCCCAATGAGAGGTCACGCCCAGCATCCTTCTGTAGAGTTCCATGTCTTGCATCCTGATAAGCTACCAGGACGCTCCGCTCTGGGCGAGCGTTCATCCAGGGCCTTCATCCGCCGAATGACAGTTGACCACAAGCTCTCACGTCCGTGCGTTCCTCACCACCCGCTCCTCACGTAGCGTGTGGACAACAGTCATTCGCTGCGGTACCCTCGGTCACCAAATCCCACACACACGGAAGCCGGAAGCGCTCAAATCCGTTCTATTCCATTCTCAACACCTATTCTCTCTGCCCGGAGCGATTTGCTCATTGACTATAGCCTTTTGCAGCCCGGTTGCCTGAATATAACATCTCGGTTCAGGCTTTCTTATTCAAGAGCATTATTGCAATCGTAAGCCTGTAGGTGCCTGCAGTGATGTCCCACTAGCAGAGCTATTCCGCAAAGGATGCGGATACACATACGCTGAGTATGGGTAATAGGCATTGGCCCCTGTCGCGCTGAATATCATGCTTCCTGTGTCGGATGTCGTTGGAGCAGCTTGAGAGCCACCCTGCCGAGCGCCGGTGTAGTATTCGTACCCTCCGCTTGCGGCGGGAGCGTGCGTGAAGTAGTCTCTGTTGACTTGGATGAAGGTGGCGCCTGCTGCATTGTAAAGAGTGATGTCATCTCCATCTACTAACGCAGCCCCGTTAATCGTATTGTTCCAGAAGAAGGAATTATTCACCTGATCCTGCGCAGGCCATACAGTCCGGAGCGGGCTGAAAAACGATGTCTGCCAATCCTCCTCTTCATCCATTTGAATAGAGGGTGGCTTGGAACCGCTCAGGTACCCAAATGTATTGTCATGAACCAGTGTTGATCCTCCGCGCAAGTGAATGAATCTGTAGGTGTGATGTGCGTTCATCGTGTTGTTGTAGATTTCAATAATGGGCTGGCCCCGAAAGTAATTGTTGTTGTTTACATAATAACCTATATTTCCGTGTGAGTCTATAAAAAGCGAGTCGTCACTTGTTCGCGCCGTACCGTCAAACGTATTGTATCAAACAACAGTCATTCCTCCCCTGAGTGATAGACCTGCTCATTTAAGCTCACATCCGAGTTATTGTCCATGATGAAGGTATTATCTTCGATGAAAAGTGAAATCGCTGTGCCTTCTTCAATGCTTCGCGTCCAGGCGCGATCGTCATCTCCTACTGTGCCAACTGCAATATCACAATCGACGAAAGTATTGGAGTCTATGACCCACACACCCAACCGTAAGTGTTCACGGTCCACTTGCCCTTGTGAAATGTATTATGATCAATTCTTATTTGTGTAAGGGCGAAAGACCCATCCCTTTTGCCTGAAATCCCTATTGCTGCCTTTGTTGCTCCAGTATTAATTACATTGTCAAAATAGATTCCCGTTACTCTTATTGGAACATCAGAACTCGGTGAGATGTTAATCATAGAGTTGATGCCGCCATTTGTCAAAACCGTTGAACTTACTCCCATGCCCTGAAGTACGATTGACTTGCTGATGGTCAACCCCGAGGACCAAGTAGCCGAACCTGCTGGAATCTGTACCGTGTCTCCCGGCAATGCCGCATTATAAGCTGCGATCACATCGGCGAGAAACAGGAGGCAGCATTCTGTATTCCTGCCCATGAAGTAGCAGAAAAAAAAACGAGAATTGGAATGAAAAGCAATCGGTTTAATCGCATTGTTCTACCTCGCTCTCATCGTGCGCGCCTTAGAGTCCATTTACACTTCCATTTGACACAATCGCTTGTTCTATTGCAAAGCAATACTTAGGCCAAATGCCAAATAATTCATCAACTTATCCAACTGTTTATCCCAAAAGAAGTTATTAGCGTGATATTTATAATCGACCACTTTTTAGAGCAGCCCTGTCTAACACAAATGTAACCTCGTTACAGTTCTGCAGCTATCCTACAGAGGTTATGAAAGTACGTAGCCGAATAAAAATGCGTCCATAGCAGGCTGTTGAAACTTTGGTGACGCAGGCCCCATTATCCCTGTGTCTCTTCGGGTTTGCATAGGGGACCATGCCGCTCACGCGGTGCCTCACGCCGAACTCGCCCGCATTTCGAGGTTTCCTAGTTCCTTGAGCACCGAGAGCGTCCTTGAATCCATGTCTGCGCAATTGTGGAACAAATGACCGCGTTCGCGAAATGAACAAGGGCCCTCATAATTGACCGCCTTTCGGCAGTAGCGAATCTTCAGCGCTCGGTATGGGTTCATCCAACTACCCGTCCTCTCAACGACCCAGCACCGCGACGAATAGCGCCGCATTCCTTTTATTTCCTATATATCATTCCACGCCTCTGTAGCGAATGTGAGCGATGTAGTACTTCTTTGCCAGTTTGCGCCGACATGCTTGGAAATCATAACCCGCACAGGCATGTTGTTCCAGAACTCCAAGGTTAGGACGGGGAACAACGAAAATGGTCCAGACTGCAGTCGTGCTCCTTCCTGTCATGAACCGTTGCCCCCCGAGAGCACCAGCGCTACAGGAACTCCATTCTGATTCGCCACATTATATCGCTTGGTACCGAACCTTCCACGATTAGGCTTTTCCCTTTTTTTCCCCCTTCATAAGGGCGGGAAGCACCCACAAGGAAGGCCTGCTGAGAGGCTGTTGGACGCCGAAATTGTGCAGAGCGCGAAGAGGTCCAAAAAGCAAGACAGAAACCATTCCTTTCTCATGTCGACCCTCGAAACCAAGCTATTCGCCAACTACAATGTTCGAACTTTATTACCTCTGAGCATGAGCCTGGTCGGGAAAGGATTATCGCATCAAGGTTTTCCATTTCATCCTGGAAATATGTTACAACAATAGTCCGAGCGAGTGCGCTCATTTGCCGAATAGCCGCGGGTACGTCATTTATGTAGTACAGAACCTCGCAGGCAGTTATGAGATCAAACGGAGCTCGTTGAGCGATCACTTTTGAGAATATATCTTCCATCAAAAATGTACAATCAGGACACTCTCTACGCGCGCGCCTGACTGCTCTGCTACTTACATATAGGCCGACTAAGCTTCTGCATGCTTGCCGTAAATAAAGCGACTGGTGGCCTTCACCGCATCCAATTTCGAGGATAGTATCAACTCTTCCAATTCTATTCAATATTATCCGATTTGTCTCAATAAAACGATACTGCTCAGTGATTGAATCCATGTGCCACGGATTCCTCAATATGTACAATCCATTAAACCTCGGATGACCTAATTTCGGTCGTTCGCCGCGCAAGACAATCCGCATCCAGCTATTTTTCAATAAGGCCCCAACTCCTTGAAAAGCCTTCATTTTAGTGCTCTTCGAAACACCTCGGAAAACACCTAAGTGTCGTGCTTCCCTCGTAGTACTCCCGAGCAGGCATCTCCTACTGACATCCCATGTGCTAATGTAAAGGGTTCCATTATCGTGGATCCGCTGTAGGCCTTCCTTGTCGGTGCTTTCTGGCATTGGGTTTTGGCATGTGTCCCGTAACTGCATCCCAGAACTTATGAATGATGTCTCGGCAGCCCTGCCGACGCGCCATCGGCTGCCGATTCTCCTTCCTTCCTAAAATAGTTCCCCTCCCAGGGAGAGGAACCTAACCATAAATTTTTGAAAAATCCAATTGTCTTTTATGGCACAGGAGGTAATAATGCAGTTTGAACAATATGCCTCAAAGCCTTGCACCGACTCCAATCCGTATATCTCGCTGCCCCTTAAAGTCTGACCGGCGCCCTCCGATTTGCATAGCGTCCCCATTCTTTAAGCCAGCATACTGTGATCCATCCCGATATTCGCCGCGGCCCGTTACCCCAAAGATTTTACTTAGACAATAATCTTTTAGCTTGTTGGAGCGCAATCATTCTGGTTACTGTTGCATTTGGATTGTCCAAGCTAAATCTTACAAAGTGCCTCGGATAGATGCCATCCCTTATTCCGCCATTGCCAAAGGTCGCGTCGGCCAATCTGCCTTGATTTATCCTTTCGAAAAGTATATCACTTAGTTTCGAATCTGAAAACGGAAAGGCAAACACACCATACCCCAAATTGAATTTCTGCTTTATCGTTCGAATGCTTTCAAGCGTAGTGCTTATCTGCTCTTCCAATGACAACGTTCCATAATTTGGATGATCAACGCTGTGGGCTCCGATTGTAAAGCCCTTCTTTATAAGATCAAGTATTTGCTCAGTTGTTAGGTACGGTCTCTCTTTTTTCAGTATCCCCTGACAATCCAGATCGATATCTTCAGCAATGCGCTCAATAATTTCTCTATCGCTATATTCTAACGATAAAATACGGGATTTTAAATCAGCAAATCCCGCCCTCTTCATAGACATCATATCCATTACTCTTTTTTGATATTCTCTTGAACCCGATTCCTATTAGACGCTCGACGACCAGGCTTGCCTTGTTTCGAAAGCACATTTCTTTATTGTCAATAAATGCGCTATTTATGAAAAAAGTTGCTGATATTCCTTTTTCGATAAGAATTGGAGCAACAATTTCATACATTTCCCGGAATCCATCGTCAAATGTCAATAGAAATGCATTTTCCTCGATGCGACTTCTTTCTTGAATATGATCCAGAAATTGAAAAAGATCTATTGGTCTGTATCGTGACAACAGGCATTCAAGATCCTCCCTAAATAGCTTTATGCTCTTATGACTGTACAAATGCTTGATATGCGATATCCCGTGATCTGAAACCATATGATAATACGGCACAATAATAGACGTGGTGGCTGCCCTATTTCTGATGGCCCATGGGATTCTATTAAATAATTCAGCAGCAATAATCTGTTTCGTTGTCAACTTTTGTTTCCTTAATCAAATACTCCTATTATCCTTCGAATAGGGACCGTGCCGATTTCGCATCAGATACAACATTCTTTGATTCCAATTTGTATTCACGATCAGCATTTGTGCTTCCTTCCTTCATGTATTGCATTCCAATAATCAAAAATAGATACCACATCAAGTTGCCTGGCTTAAGCAGAGTGCTTTCCGTTATGCTCTGTACTAGTATAATAGCGAGAAATGTTATCCTGAAAATAGCTCCTTCATATTTTGCAACAACAGTTTTTAGTATATTTCGATAGACTGATAGAATAGCACAACCCAAAAGAAATACGCCAGATAGTCCCAACTCTACATAAATGTCTATATAGGAATTATGGCCTTGCCCCAATTCATAGAACTGATCCAACAGATTTTTATTTACGTCGCCTATCCAAAGACTCCCATATCCAAGTCCTTGAACCGGATGTCTGGATCCAATCTGCATGAGTTGCTGCCAAATCAAAGTTCTTCCTGTAAAAGTCATGTCTCTGCCAAATGCATTTGTATACTGGCCTATTGCCTGAGTAGCGAAAAGAACTGCAATAGCAAAAGCCGTAATATATAGCATGGCCCCGCCAACGCTTCTTTTATGGTTCCTGAGCATCGCTAACCAGCAGTAAACCAATATGCCTATTGCAAATACTGCTATCGAAGTTGCACTTCGTGAAAGACTATTGCCCAAGAGTAACCACAACGACATTATTAATATAGCTACATCCACGATTTTTTCGATAAATGTAGAATTTCCATGCCAACTTCCAAACATTTTTATTAGATAAAATACCCCGACAATGGAAGCGAGAATTCCAAGGTTGTTTTTTTGTCCTGTGATTCCCAACCAATAGGTTACTTGGCCGTTCATCGAATATTGCTTCCCGAACTCAGGAAAGTATTTTATTAGAAGTATTGAAATGGGAATCAGAAAGTACGCACCTCTGGCTATTACATCCTTCATAGCTTCAGCGCTGTCTTTCTCAGTCAGAATTATGACTGCCATTAGAACATCTCCAGTTAGCCGAAACCACCTCTTGATGCTTACTCCCTCGTAGGGCGACCACAGAGTGCTTATTAGTGCATAGAGCAGCAACACGAATATCCATCGATTTTGACTTATTAGGGCTTGTGCGTCGATTCTTCTCCTCAAAACCAGAATTAGGCCAAGAATCATTAAAATAAAGAGAATCATTCTGTTGATCGGGTCGCCGGCTAGGTAATCAATTTCATATCCTGTCGGCCCCTGCGAATTGAACCATGATGTTGGCACTCTCGAAGCTGATAATATGAGCCAGAATGTCGGCAGCCAAACACCAGGAGAGGAGCTCGACTTTCTCCTAAGGTGAAGTATGAAAAGACCTATGATTAATACAGTGCATACTAATGCTGCTATATTACCGGTCATATTTCTGTTTGCTCAACCTATGATCCGATAGCTTAACTGAGCGCTCTAGCGAATCCAGCAAGCGCTCCATGTGTGAGAAAAGCTCCAAGCAGATCCTATTTCCGGCTGCGAAAAGCCGATCAAAGTTAAGTAAGCGCTCGCTTACAGAACACTAGGCTATCTGATCGAAAATTGCGTCCATAATCCTCGCTGTCAGTAGGATTTCTCTATATGGAATCGGCAATGAAGACCCAGCTTCAACCGACTGGTGGAAAGATTTAATCAGAAAATTCATCCCAGTGTCGAAATGCAGATCTCTTCTTATAAACCTATTAACGTTACTGAGCGAATTACTCAAATACTGACTTGCGTACTCAAGCGAAGGAATGACATAGCTTAATTGCGCCTTATATCTTTTTTCAGGAATCTTGACCATGGTTCTTTGCCAATTATCAATAACCAAACCTCTTTTTGGACCAAATACTCTGAACGTATCTTGCATTGGTCTCAATTGAGACGAGAACGTAAAATAGGCTGTCGTTTGCTTTCTATCGATAATTATAACCCTCAACTCGTCCAAGATATCAGTTTCCTGGAACATCTTCAACTGTTTGCTTGCGAAACCATGTGCTTTTATTTCAAGAGGACCATCATCTAGGTATTCCGCAATTCTGCTAATCCCATGACTAATAATATTATGCAATAGTTTTCCTCGAAGCCTCCGCACCCAATGTGCTTTTTCCTGTAGGAATGCTATTGCATATTTGTCTTTCAAATCGTAGGTGTAAATACTCTCCATATGAACCGGAGACCCGCCAAGATAGCCATTGCGAATCAACTCACGCATGCGCCTTGATTCATAGCCAAACTGAAAGTTGTGACCAACAGTTACACTTAGGTTTGTCCTCTTCGCGGTTTCAACAATTTTCTCTGCATCTTCATAATTCTCTGTAAACGGTTTTTCAATATAGACATTGCATCCGGTCCTTGAGACATAACATGCCCAGTTCGTAGTGGCTTTGCGGAGGCGTCGTGATGTGAACTACGGTTGGTTTAGCCACCTCAAGCATTCTTCTCACATCACTAAAGTAGTATTGCACGCCAAACCTATCGCTCAGTTGCTCTGCAAGAAGCTCTTCTTTATCGCATACAGCAACTAAAATAGAACTCCTAATCCTTTGTATTTGTCGTACGTGCTGATCTGCAATCTTTCCACACCCCACGACAGCAATTCTAGTCATTTTTTTTCCTTTGCCTGCCTTAGATATCCAAAGTAATACTTCATTCCTTCACTAAAAGGAACTCTTGGCTTCCATGCCAATAGGCTTTTCAATTTTAAATTTGTATACGTATTGCCCTTCCAGTAAACCTCACATCTATTCCTATTAAATACAGGCGGAAGCTGCCAGTCTGACCATTCTGCATATTTTTCCCAAATATAGCAAAGAAAATACAGAATCGGATACGGACAAAATACCGTCCTAAAATATTGTACATTCTTCTTATATGCTTTAAGAAATTCTCTGCTCGTTGGCAAGTCATCATCTACTATGTTGAACACTTCGCGATCTTTGCACGCCGTGATGCCCGCCAATACAATAGCTTCGGCACAGTTCTCAATGTAGACAAAAGGAATAATATTCGATCCACCAAGGTGAACAAAGACGCCAAAGGTATCAATACCCACCCTCCCTGTCACTTCCATTTTTCCCGGTCCAATCACTGGCCCAGGTCTGACAATTACATAAGGCACTTTATATCGTTCTGCATACTCAGCCAGTATTTTGTCCTGCTTAATCTTGCAATAGATATACGCCTCATGTATGCCAGCTGGATCTGCGTTTATTTCACATGTTTCGTCCAGCAACGCACCTCTTTTCAACTTTTTGTTTGTGTATACTGCCAACGAGCTGACGTTTACAAGTCTCTTAAAGTCCGTTCTTCCGGCTATTGATTGAACCAAATTTCTTGTTGTAATAACCGAATTTGCAAATGCATCTGCGAACGATTTCTCTCTTCCGGCTGCGAGATGCAGTATGACCTGTACTTCTTCTACAGCCCTCTCGCAGGACTCTTTGGAAAGCAAGTTTCCTTTGATAATTTCCAGCTTCTTGTTGTTCTCATGCAGACTTGCCAAGCGGTTCAGATTTTCCAAATTGCTTGAAGGCCTAACAAGACATCGCACGCGACCAAACCCATAATTCAGTAGAGTCTCAACCACCTTGAAACCTATAAAGCCGCTCGCTCCAGTAACAAGAATCACATCCTTGTTGCTAATCAAAAACTTATGGGATATAGTCTCATCCGGCGCATCCAGCAATGTCATTTTTCTTCTTCCTATATGTATTTCTGTCTAATAATGGCAAAGCCACAAGCAGCCGTGACAAGCCCAACATGATCACAGCATTTTATCAGATATTTCATAAAGAGATGATGTCTTGCTGCCAAGAACGGAAGAGCCAAGGAATATAGCAATATTGCTATCAGCGCCTTTATAATCCCAACCTTCTTAAGAGAAGGGTGATTAATTGCTGACTGTCCACGAAGCAAAGCTCTCTTCAACATGACAGATGTTTTCCATCTTTCTTTCGGTATTATTTCAAATACCGGCGCCTCGTTACACCATGCAAATGTATACCCTTTCTCTATTAGTCTTCTGAACAGGTCCCTGTCCTCGCCCCCGCTCCCAAACTGCTTTCTAAATCTATTTCCTTCGTCTCTCAAAACTTCCAGTCGCAGTAAAGCATTCCCTGTTCGCGTATTTTCCCATTTTAGCCTGAAACCGGTATCATGTGATGGCCTTTCAAACATTTTACTCTTCCAGATCCAGTTCGGTGGCTTTACTGCAAAAGATGGTTGCACAGGCCCAAGTACTCCATCAACCATCAGATCATTGCAAGATCTGAATAGACTTAGAAGCCAAGTACTTGGAGGTAATTCATCGTCATCTATGAAAGCGACATAGTCTCCCTTTGCTAACTCTAGCGTCCTATTTCGTGCCAAAGCAATGTTTTGGCGAGGTTCTACAGAATAGACGACATTTACGCCGGTGTCGCTACGAAAATCCGTCACAATACACTTCGCTGATCCTTGTCTATCGTTGTCCACAACAACTATTGAAAAGTCAAAGAGGCCACCTGTCTGTTGGTTTCTGATTCTTTCTAGCAAGTGTCTCAATAATTCAGGCCTCTTGTATGTGCATATGCATACAGAAATCTCTTTAACGCTTCGCACAACGAACCCCGCTTCATCTAGCTCGACGTATCATCACCATGCATATCATCGATTCTATTTCTCATCTGCATTTTGCGTTGACTATTCCGCTTGACGCTAATCTCTGTAACATTCCTCAATCCACTCGGCTAATACAGTGCAACTGCCTGTGAAGCGCGCTTGCATGGGAGTTTACTGGCAAATGCATCGCCGTGTCAAAGAGGACCACTCGAACCTACGGTACTACCATCGGGGCGGTCACTTCAGTTATGACTAGTAATTTTGCGAGCGGTTCGCTGTGCCTAAAAAAAGCGCGAGAGCATAAAGCATCCAAGCCTGGGACCATCTCATGTAAGAAATCTTATTCTTGTAGAATCGCGTCTTCTGATAGTAGAAATATCCTTCTTTGCTTTGCATGTTAGACAGTGCCCAGAGACACACCCTGGAAGCCAGAGTTCTTGCACCTGCGTGCATGCTCGAGAGTTCACACAAAGTAACAATGCTTTGCGAGACGGAGTGAATGTCGATGGGCCAGACCTTGTCATGGTAGTATTTCGGAATCCCATTGGACAAGAAGAAGTGTTTTACATAGAAGTTGAAGCCTCTTGAGATAGAGTCAAGTAACCCGCCCTCTTGGATCACGTTCGAAAGCGTCTTCAGAGCCACTAGATTGTATCCGGTATGGAAGTTGTCGATCCAACGCTGCGTTAGGCCTTCGCCGTAGGGCCAGGATCCGTCGGCATTCTGCTTGCTCATTGAAAACCGCACTGCATCCTCGGCTGTAGTCCGCAGGATCATGCGACCGGTGAAGGTTGACAGCCTAGCCAGGAAGGCAGCAGCAAGCAAATTCGCATTATGAACTTGTTCGGTATCGAAGGGGGTATAGCTGAAGCAAAGTCCGCCATTTGCTTGTGTTTTTCTAAGTCCGCTTGTCAAGAACTCTCCGTGCTCGAGGCAGCATCAAGGAACCGGCTTTCTCCGTATCTTTCATATGCGTCAAGAAGCGCATTTCCTCCAAAAGTGGTGCAGATGATGTTGGGTTCGAATTTCGGGAGGAAAAAGCCTCTTCCCTGCCAATCGAAATTGTAGCCCCAACAAAAGTCCCGATATCCGCTGCTTCTCAACTCGATAAGACGTTCCAGTCGC
The DNA here is from genome assembly GCA_963845325.1 of uncultured Spirochaetota bacterium. Lineage (GTDB taxonomy): Bacteria > Spirochaetota > Spirochaetia > SZUA-6 > Fen-1364 > Fen-1364. Next base: position 114,259 of record CAWJRT010000025.1, on the reverse strand, counting down.
GCAGCAACAATCGAATCATCTCTTAAAATGCCAAGTTTCGACAAGCGAAGGAGGCTGCTGCAAAACAAGGCACACGCTTTGGGGCTTTCCTCCTCAGGAACGAAAAGGAGGTGCCTCAGATTAACAGGGGACCGCTTCATCCCCTGAGTGATAATCAGCCTTAAAATCCTGTTCCTGGTTAGTCTGAGCGCGCTCAAAACTCGACTGTTGAGACCGTCATACGGATCAAATCCGGCCCAGTTCTCTCTCTTGCAGTATTCCAGCAACGAAAGCGTAGCTTTTTCCACCGAAGCGAGCATCCAGCTGTCCTGGGGACGGAGATCAATCGAAGTTTTCATAATTAGTTTGCTAGTGGCTCTTCGCGCGATTCGTGGCTACGCTAACCCGCATTTCTCACACATGATACTTTAGGGTGCCTCAGTGACGGCCTACTCGACGTATTCTTCCTCGATGCTGGCGGTGAGGTTGTTCTGAGGGCTATAGGTAGCTCATTTGGTATCGGAATCCAGACGCAGCATCTGCCCTCACTGACCCATATGACGTTGTGAATAGTTTTGGGCATGTCTCTTCCCGTGGAGGCATATTTTTAACAGGCGCCAAGGGAGGTCACCTCAATTCTGTAGGTGATACGCCCGCTGAAGGTTTTCAAGAATTGTGCCAAAAAGGATCTGGTCGGGATAGCCGCTGGCCATGCTGATTGATACTCGCCGGACGCTCAGGCGAACCTGCGCCCCGATCTTCAGCAGCTTCAGCCTCATGGTTTGACACGTGGCTTCTGCCATGTGCGTTCCCCGAAGTCCGACACTGCGCAGTTCGTTCATGATCACGTACGCCAGAGAGGAGAACCACAAGCGTATTTGATTTGCACGCATCGTAGCCGAACTTGTTCTGTCAGCAAACAAATGCAACTGCTGTTCCTTGATTCGATTTTCCATTTCTCCGCGCGCGCAGTAGACCTTTTCGTAAAGTTCTTGCCCCTGGTATTCCTCAGAGCTGAGGTTTGTCACGACGAACCGCGGGTTCTCTCCTTTGTCCATGTACTCCGCCTTGCCCACCACCCGTCGGCTATGAGTCCAGCTGCTGCGCGTGCGATAGGAGAACTGGATGAACCGTCGTGATGCCCGACCCGAACTGGCCCAATCCCTCTTGGCTTTCTTCATGGGCCGAGTGAGACGCTTCAGAAGGCGCTTGTTTTTCGCGAGTCCCAGCAGGTATTTCACTCCATGGGTCTCGCACCATCTCATCAGTGCTTCCCGGCAGAAGCCGCTGTCACCTCTGAGCAGGATCTTCACCAGCGGCCACTTGTGACGGATGATCTTGACCAGCCTCTCCAGCACCTGGACAGATCCCGCGCTGGCGTCGATGTCGGCTTTCCGCAACTGCGACCACAGAAGATGATCCCCGCAAAATACGTAGAGGGGTAGATAGCAATAGCAATCGTAGTATCCATGGAAGAACCTCCCTTCCTGGTTGCCGTGCAACGGGTCGTCGGTGGCGTCAAAGTCCAGAACCAACATCTCAGGTGGCTTCTTCGTAATACGAACAAAGGTATTCACGAAGAACTCTTCCAGTTCTTCCATCTCGGCGATGATTTTCTTGTATCGAGGTCGATCGCTGAGAAGGCTACCAGCAGTCTCCAGGCGGTTGAGGGTACTCTTTCCCGCAAGAGCCTTGCCGCGATCATGTGCATCCCTTCGATTCTTGCCTTGCACATCCTGCTTGCCGCACAACAATGCCATAAGCGGGTCGGCACGGAGCTTATCGTGATCGTTGAGGTCCTCATTGCCCAAGCACATCCCAAAGGTGCGCTGCGCAATCAACTCCGAGACACTGTGCTCAATGAATCGCGGCTTTCGCAAGTCGATGAAGCAGGATGCAAACCGAGAGATGAACCGCTGACCGAACTCGATTTCTCGCAACAGCAGACCCCCGGCATCGGAAGTAATATGGCCTCCATCAAATGCCGAAACGACCTTTCTTTTCTCCATATCTTGAAATGAGAACTGCTTTGAAATACAGTGTGTTCGCATCGTTTGGCCTTTCCGTTCTGGGGTAATTTGTTTGTGGTAAAACATTTATACCGGAACGGGAGGCCCTTTTCAATTAAGAGTGTGAGAAATCCGGGCTAACGTAGACTTTATCCGCCCTTTTGAGGGCATAGCCATCAGCTATGACCATCGCTATAAGTGGTGGGCAAGCTGCACCAAATTGCACTCTCTCCGAGTCTAAGAAATCGGCGCTCTTGTTGTTGAAAAAGACCCAACCTTTTATTGATTCCAGAACGGCCAACGGAAGTCGGGTTCGCACCTCGAAACATACTCTCATGAACTCGATCGAGCGATGAGAATCATGCACATTGCCTTTTGTTTTGATTTCGGCATCCTCGCCCTCAGCTCATCGTCGCGTCTAGCCTCTCCATCAACGCCTTGACCCTCATGTCCCACGAATTTCTCCGGCAAAATCAGCCCTCAATTTCATCAGCACTTCGTTGTCGCGCTTGTACGCAAAGAAAACCTTTTCAACGAAATCCTGATCGTCTTTCGCCCGATAGACGAAATCGTCATGAAAGCGCCAATCACTGATGCTCGGAAGGTCGCTAATGACGACGGGCTTCCCGGCCGCGAGATAGAGCCAGAGCTTATTCGGTGTTCCGCCGGGATTCACGTCGCTCACCATATAAGGGGCAATCCCGACGTCGATTTGCTTGAGGTCCTCAATAAGAGGCTTTCCCTTGAGAATCCCCCGCAGCTTGATATTGTCGTATCTTTCCAGGTTTTTCCTGAGCCTGGGATGAATAATGCCATAGACATGCAGCTCAACATTGGGGCGGGAGACCAAACCCTTGATAATATTCAGAGAAATCCTCCGTGCGTCTAGGAACCCTACCAACCCAATCCTCACGGTGTCGTTCCTGGTGAACTTTAGCTCACCGTCGACTGAGGGGGCACCGAGCCTGAGCTCCATGACATTCTTGTTATGCTTTCTGAGTCTTTCCACGAGAAAATTCACCGTCGCGACGCAAAGGACCGATTTCTCAGCCGTCATCTGTTCGCATTTTTCCAGATACCTTTTTATCGCATTGAGATAGTAGTATCGAATCGGGTAATCGTTGCAGTAAAAGACAACCTTATCATAGTATTCGAATACCCGCGTCGCGGTGTAGTCCCAATTAATGACTGTCACATTGTCATCGGGTATCTCCCCCTTCAGCAAGGGGAAAAGCCAATCCTGGTAGCGGTAATTGAAAGCAGGAATACGGTAGCGCAGGCGACTATCAATCGGGAAGAAGGGGGTGAAGACTTCCAGATTCTCCCCCACCCTGTTTCTGTCCAGCCGCGGACGTCCGCGCCGATTGGCACTGATGAACGAGACCTTGTGGCTCTTTGCCAGAGCTTCAGTGACCTGGTGCCTCGCGCGGGGCGGGTCATCCCAGAAGTCTGAGTAGGTAAGAATGATAAAGCTCGGCGGCGTCAATTTTCGCTATTGGGCGTTGTTGCAGCCACCTGAAGTGAGAGCGCGCGTATGCTTTCCGCGACATCGGAAATCTGCTCCTGGGTAAGCTCTGCATACATGGGCAGAGAAAGGAACTCCCGCGAGCACAATTCCGCAATGGGGAAACTTCCTGAGACAAGCCCGAGCTGGCTGTAAGCCTGCTGCAAGTGTATGGGAACGGGATAGTGAACCCCGCAATGGATCCCGCGATCCGCGAGATCCTTCTGCAGACGGTCTCTTTCGGAGATGCGAATTGCAAAAACGTGGTAGACGTGCTTTGCGTATTCCGCTTCCATGGGTAACGTCAATTCCTCGAATTCTGCAAGCAGCGCGCAATAGCTGCTGGCCGCATTTCTTCGGGCTTCGTTCCAATCATCGAGGTGCTTCAACTTGACGCTGAGCACGGCGCCCTGGATGCCGTCCATTCGTGCGTTCCATCCTACGAGGCGGTGGAAATATTTCCGATCCTGCCCATGGTCGCGCAATATCCTGACTGTGCGTGCAATCTCGGGGTCATTCGTGACTACGGCGCCTGCCTCCCCGCAGGCCCCCAGATTCTTCCCAGGATAGAAGCTGAACGCAGCGGCGATTCCTATTGAGCCTGCCCTCCGCCCGCGGCACTCGGCGCCGTGGGCCTGACACGCGTCCTCGACAACGGGGATCCCTTTCTCTTTGGCGACGGCCATGATGGGATCCATGTCTGCCATTTGTCCGAAAAGATGGACAGGGATGACGGCCCGCGTGCGGTCCGAGATCGCCTCTTTCAGGCAGCCCGGATCCATAGTGTAGGTGGAGGAGTCAATGTCGACAAACACCGGTGTGGCACCAGTGAGACTGATTGCTTCCGCCGTTGCGATGAAGGAGTTGGGAACAGTAATGACTTCGTCTCCCGGCCCGATCCCGAGGGCGAGAAGCGTCAGCCAGAGGGCGTCGGTTCCGTTTCCCACCCCAATTGCATGACGACAACCGCAGAACTGCGCAAACTCCTCTTCGAACTTTTCCACAAAAGGCCCGCCCGCAAAGGCGCAGGAGTCCATCACTTTTCCGATGGCAGCATCGAGCTCAGCACGAATTGATTGATGCTGCGCTTTCAAGTCCAGAAAAGGTACATTCACTCCACTTTCCTCATTTCCCGAGCCGGATTGCCGGCAACAATCGTATCTGCCGGCACGTCGTGGGTGACAACGCTCCCTGCACCCACCATGGCGTTCTCGCCTATTGTGATACCCCCAAGAATTGTACACCCGGATCCAATGGAGGCTCCCTTTCGGACGGTGGTGGGTATGCACGCCCAGTCGTCCTCGGTCTGGAGAGCGCCTTCTGCGCCCGTCGCGCGTGGGTACAGATCATTGATGAATGTAACGCCGTGACCAATGAAGACGTCATCCTCAATAGTGACACCCTCACAGATGAAAGTGTGGCTGGAAATCTTGCAGTTCGCGCCGATCTTCGCGCCCTTCTGGACCTCAACAAAGGTTCCGACCTTAGTGTAGTTGCCGATCTGGCATCCATAGAGGTTCACAAAAGCAACCAGCTTGACGCCCTTCCCAAGCTTCACGTCCTGCGCAACTCGGAGCAGAGGGTTTCCTTCCGTGCTCACGGCCGGCCCTCCAGGGAGATTGTGTCTCCTCCGCTCTTGAGAGACTCGGTTGCCGCTTCAAGGATCCGCACGACAGCCAGCCCGTCGTAGCCGCTGGAGTCGGGCCGGTTCTTCTTGTCTATGCAATCGATGAAATGCTGGCACTCGGCCCGGAGCGGTTCCTCCTGCCTGACAAAGGGAGACAGGATATCCCCATAATGGTAGGAGTATTGAAACTCCCCGAAGGTGTCATAGTGGGGCGGCGCTTCCACCCGCTTGTCGTAGATTTTCACTTTCTCCAACGGCTCGGTGTCGTCGTAGACGATCATCTTCTTCGTTCCGACGATTGTGATCTCCCGTACTTTGCGGGGATCGATCCAGCTTGACTGGATGGTCGCAAATCCCCCGTTCTGGAAGGAGAGGCTGATATTGGTAATGTCTTCAATGCCAGGGGTCACGTGGGCCTTTCCCTGGCAGTTCACAGACACGGGGTTCTTGCCCATGATCAGCAGAATGATCGATATGTCATGAGGGGCGAGGTCCCAGGCCACGTTTATGTCTTTCTGGAAAAGCCCGAGATTCAGCCGGCGGCAGCTGATGTACATCAGATCGCCAATCTCTCCCGAGTCCACGATCTCCTTGATCTTGCGCACCGTCGTCGTATAGACGAACGTATGCCCAACCATGAGAGTAAGGGACCGTTCTTCTGCAAGCTCGATCATCTGGTTGCACTGGCTCGAGCTGACCGCCAGGGGCTTCTCGACAAAGACGTGTTTGCCGGCCTTCAGGCACGCACTTGCAAGAGCGTGGTGAGTAGACACCGGAGTTGCAATCACAACGGTATCAATTGACGCGTCGTCAATGATCCGTCCCAGATCCGTCGTTTTTTCCACTTCAGGGTATAGCTTCCCCAGGTGATCGAGCCGTTCCTGACTCTTGTCGCAGATAATCCCCACCGTGACATTGGAAAGGGATCGAAAGTTCCGCACGAGGTTCGGGCCCCAGTACCCGCAGCCGATGACAGCTATGTCATGCATCACGGAGGGATCCTTTCTGGTCCCCTTCGATCATGCTCACCGTGCTCGGCCTGAGCAGTTTCATGCCGATTCTCTTTACGCTGGCATCAAAGACCATTCCGACGATGGCTGGGCCAGTCAGGAGGAGGATCTTCAGATCGAGCAGCGGGGACATCCGGTTCGCATAAGTAATGTCAAGACGGATCATCTGCTCGAAGCTGAGTCTGTTCTTTCCGCTCACCTGCCAAAGGCCCGTCATGCCAGGGAGAGTGTCAAACCGGTGAGAGTGCCACCGAAGGTACTCCTGGGCCTCGTAGGGAATGCATGGTCGCGGCCCCACGAGGCTCATCTCGCGGCGGAGGACATTGAAGAGCTGCGGCAGCTCATCAAGGCACAATTTCCGGATGATCTTCCCGCGCGGGATGATGCGCGCGTCTTTGTCTCCGTCAAGCTTTTCCATTGGGCGGCCGCTTTTGATGAGATCCTTCAGGTACTCCCGGTGGATCGCAGGATCGTTGTTCTCATGCATTGTGCGGAACTTGATAAACGTGAAGAGCTTGCCGCGGTACCCTACTCGTTTCTGCTTGTAGAACACCTTTCCCGGAGAGACCGCCTTGATATAGACAGCCATGAAAAGAAACAGGGGGGACAACAGGAGAATCAGGACAAGAGACCCCGCCACGTCCATGAACGATTTCCAGCCCGGCACTTTGCGAGAAAAGACCTTCCCAACGTTGTCCTCGCATTTTTCGCAATCCACGCAGGCACCGCCTGCTTTTGTCTCGTAGCCGGGAAGCCAATGCTCCGGATACGTATAGACCGTGCAGGGAATGGGCGCGCCGACGCGATGCGCGAACTTCCGCCCTCCGTCGATGTTCGTCACCGGGAGCAGGACACCGATGCACTGCGAATCAATCCACCCGACTTCGTCAATGGATCTCATCTCTTCCCGGATCTGAGCTGCAACCCGTTTGATGCCGCGGCCTTGGGAGTTCAGGCCCGATACGTCGAACACGGCCAGAGAGAACTCTCTGCCATCCCGGTCGGACCGGTTTCTCTCGTGCCTGAGAAGGGCCTGGAAGACGGCAAACGAATTGATTCCGTCACGCCTTCGGACCTGATCGTCCAAGGTCCGAGTCGCAGCAAGCTCATGACTGTTTTCTTTCATAGCGACGTTGGCCTCCACCGATACCAAAATCCCAGACCTTCCCCTCCGCGGCGAAGCTGGCTCAATGAAAGCCGGCACCGTCGCCGCCCAAATAAGATCCCTTCATGCGCAATAGGCCGCCGAAACGAGCTCTAGTGCGCCCTCCGATTCAGATCGGAGTCTAGCTCAGCCCGAAATCGCGATCGCCTTCCTCGAGAGCCGTGATCTTGTATTTGCTTTCGAACCGAATGGCGATCCCGTCCGCGTCAACCCGGATAACCGTGCCTTTGACTTTGATCTTGGCTCTGCCCAGCTCGCCAACAAGCCTTGGCAGCTTGTCCAGAGCGATCAATAGCTCCATATGTACCCGGGCGCCTTGAACAGGAGGTTGTGTGCAGAGAAGGTAGGCCCCGGCGGAAGAAATATCCTTCGTCGTGAGGTTTACCGGCGTGCCCTTGCGGCTCTTCGACTCAACGCTGAGCCGTGCAGGCGCGATCAACTCAAAACGTTCCAGTTTTCGTCTTTCTGCCACTTTCTTTCTTCCGCAAGTAACTTGCCCCCTGAGAGGCCGATCCGGCAATCGGAAATGAGGACTACAAAGTCATGATTCTTTTGTGGACAGGGGCTGGGGCTGATAATACTAAAGTATTAGCAAGATACATCGAAAATAATACTATCTGGTAGTATTCAAAGCCATCAAGGAGAAACGCCGCCGAGGTGGGTGTAGTCATCCTGCAGTTGATAGATTTCCTTGTTCACCAGTATCCTGATCTTCGAGTCGGGGGTAATCGCGATATTCTGCTGCTGTATCCATGGCAACCGGACAACTTCCTCCCGACCATTTTTCATGATCTTCTTCATGATGGGTTTCACAAGGGGTCGAAACTTGTCGTCATTCTCGTACCCCACCACAACAGAAAGCTCTTTCGTTGAAAGCACCACAGTAGAGCCGATTGGGAACGGGTAGATATTCTGGATGAATGCCTCCGTGAGCTCAGGATCGAGCCGCTTGCCTTTCTGCAGGCGAAGGATGCGTATGGCATCCAGCGGATGAAAGGGGCTGCGGAAGGGCCGTGTCGAGCTGACAGCGTCGTAGATGTCCGCAACGGCTGCAATCCTGCCAATCAACGGGATCTCCCGACCCGCAAGGAGCCGCACCTCGCCGTCCTTGGTCCTGAGCGGAGGATATCCTGAACCGTCATACGCTTGATGATGGGTCAGGCACGCCTGCATGAAATAGGAGGGGACCCAGGGGAGGCCGCTTTTCTCCAGCTCCTCGTTGACCTCCCGCATGAACGCTATGCCGTACGTAGGATGCTTCTTCACCAACTCCAGCTCGGATTCGTCCAGTTTTCCTCTCTTGTTCAGCACCGCCTCCGGAATCTTGACTTTGCCGATGTCGTGGAGAATCATGTTCATGACCAGGGTTTCCAGACGCGAGGTCCGTCCGATGGAATAGCTCGTCCCCATTGATTCAAAGACCCTCGGCACCGAAAGGGCGAGGATGGCGGCGTAGATCGCGCTGTTCACCGAATGTTCCCACGTGTAGAAATCGTGAGACTGTACTTTTTCAAAGGTATTGGAGAGAAGCTTGAAGCTTCCTTTGCCATTCTTGAGGATGTTGTGGACGTTCTGGAGTATGTCCTCGACCACCGCACCGAAGATCCTCAAGTCAAGGATTTTCGAGGTCTTCACCCTTTTCATGCTATTGATGATAGTGGAAATCCCCTGCTGGCGGCTTACTTCGTCGAATGGCTCGACGAAATTGACATCTTTCATCTCAGGGGATGGCTCGTCAATGAAAAGGTATTGGACCCGGTACTCGTATTTGAGCTTCCGGATCACCCTGTCCGTCAGGCAATAGCCGCGCTCCAGATCCACGTTGGAGCTCATTCCCATTTCGTATTTTCTGAAGGTGTGATACTTTCCCAGGATATCCCCTGGCGCAACGTAGTCTATCGGCACTTCGATCATTCTTCACATCCGGTTGAATCAAAGCCTGCTGGACGTTCTTGGCGCATGACTGGTATCCTCACTATATCATTAGTATGGATATTTGCAAATGAAAATGAGTGAACAACAAAACGCTGCGCCGGGCGATCTCCTGGACGAACCCAGGGCGATCTTCATCGTGAGTCCAAGGAAGCTGGACAGCGAGCTTATCGCCTACGCTCTGGCAAAAGAAATATGCGAGAAGTGCCAGATCGTCCCCGACGTCTCCTTTTTCAAGGACGATCCTTCCACTCTTCTTTGCAAAACGCTTGTCCTCATTGACTGTATTGAAAACGACTTTGATCGGATCATGCGCGAGCTCTCGGATCAGCAGCAGGAGCCTTCCGAGAATCTGATCATTGCGGTATACAACGTGTACCCGGGATGGGGGATCGAGGAGGAGGCCCTCCGTTTTGGCATCAAGGGTTTCTTCTACAAGCACGACGGCCTGCAGCTCCTCATCAAGGGGATCAATTCAATCTTCAAACAGGAGGTCTGGGTCTCAAGGGAGATACTTCTGCGCAGCGCCATGGGCGGCAAGCGGAAGAAGCGCTCCGCTATCCAGGAGAAAACCGGGCTTTCAATCCGGGAAATCGAGATTCTTCTGCTGCTGAGCAGCGGGATTCAGAACGAGGAAATAGCGCAGAAGCTGTTCATCAGCCCGAACACGGTGAAGACCCACCTGTACAATATTTTCAAGAAGATCAACGTACCCAATCGACTTCAAGCAGCTCTCTGGGTGGCGAAGAACCTCTGAGTTTGGAGCGGTCTTTACTTGGAAGGCACTATGACGTTAAGGTCAGGATAGCAGGATGGATCAATTGAACCAGGAACGAACTCTCTTGGAAGTGCTTCTGCACTACCTGTCAATTCTCTTTCGCTACCGACTCCTGATTATCTCTGTTACTGTTGTCGCCGCGGTGGGAGTTATTGCCTTTTGTATCGCAAGCGTACGTCTGCCTCCGGAAAAGAGCCCTCTCCCCAACAAGTATACGGCCAGCGCAATCATTCTTGTTCAAAAAGGGGCTGAAAATGATTTGTCTTCAGCCATCCGTACAGCACTCGGGATAGCGACCGGCCCTGCGGACGCCCAGACTGGGTTCGATTCCGGCGCCTTTCTGCTCATGGTCCTTCAAAGCCGGACTTTTGTGGACAGGATTGTAGAAGAGTTCGGCATCAACAAAAAATACGGTATTTCGGATCAGCACAAGAGTCAATCCAGAAAGATTCTCCTGGGCAACCTTCGCTTCGAGAATAACCGGGCTACCGCCTCCGTCACAATCTCCTACACGGACATCGATCCCGTGTTTGCAAGGAACCTCACAAATCGCATGGTGGCCCTTCTTTCTGAATGGTATTCTGAAAACATGGGAAGCTCGACCTCACGGCAAAAGAAGCTCCTGGAAGAAAAGATCGCCGAGGTCAAGGCTGACATAGACAGGCTGCAGGATCGGCAGAACACATTGCAGAAGAAATACGGCGTGCTCACTGCCCAGGACCTGGGCGCTTCACAGGCGTCGGCACTTGCGGCGCTGCGGTCCCAGCTCATTCTCAAAGACATTGACATCAACAATTACTCAAATATCTCCACGGCGGCGGATCCCAAGTTGCAGCAGATGCAGGAAGAGCGGCAGAGCATTGTCGCCCAGATCGGCCGAATCCAGCAAGGAATGCCGGAGACCTCAGACAGCTCGACAAGCCAGACAAGCGTCCCGGACGTGCAAACGGAGTTCAACAACCTGACAGTTGAGCTCGATGTCCAGAGGAAGATCGCCAATACCCTTTCCCACCAGTATGAGGTTCTGAAGCTGACGTCGGATTCGGAGCCTCCTTTCCAGGTGATGGAGTTGGCCGAAATACCGGACATGAAATCGGGCCCGCAAAGGACGACACTCATTGCGGAGGTAATTGCTGTGGCGTTCATCGCGAGCCTGGCACTCGCGCTTCTCCTTGAACGGTGTCTCCCAAATCCGAAGGGCGCAGGAAAAGAAGACCATCCCCAGGAAAGGCTGACAAGACACGCGCATCTCGATCCTCAAAGCTTGCGCCGCTTTTCTCGCGTGCTTCTCCCTGTTTTGGGTAACCGGGTGCAACCTCTCTTTCAGCAGCTCGTCATATGCGATTCGAGTCTTTTCGGAATCAATTGTCCTCGCGTGGAATCCTCCCGCGGAACAATCGCTCCTGCCCGGGGGGGGACATTTCTTTCTACTACGTCTACGTCCGCAGGCACGGGGTTGGAGGCTGGAGACTAATCGGCCAGGTCCCTGCCAGCCCCAGCCCCGGGATAACAGTACGCTCTTCAGATCGTCGGAAAGGGCGCGCTCGATTTCGCAGTGACCGCTGCCACCGCAGGGGGCAGCGAATCCAAGCTTCACAGCTCTTTCGACGTCTCTGCGAACCCGATTGGTGGGTGGTACCTGGTTTGGTACTGAACAAGTGGAAATCGAAAAGGGAAAGGGGGGTTAAGTCTTGAAAAGGGAGAAGCCATTCTTGTGCTGCTTTTTGCGGTTCTTTTAGTCAGCACCACTGCTTCGGCAGCCGCGGAAGGGGGAAGCCTGATTCCGAATCTATCCCCGGCAAAGGGCCCGAACGATCTTGGGATCGTTTTCAGCGTGTCCGATCTGCTCCTGGATCTTCAAAGCTACCAGGGGGGTCTTGGTGCAAAGATCGGCTGGGGAAAGTATTCCCTCCGCGGACTCTTTGATTTCAATGCCAGTTCGGCAACGCAAGCCTATCGGCGTGGGCCTTGGAGTGACCGCCGAGTACCACCTCATTCCGGGACCAATCTCACCCTATATTGGAGCGTCGTTAGGCGCGGGCTACCTGACACAGACCAACGTCACTTCCGTCGTAAGCTTTTCAGTAGGAGCACTCGCCGGAGTGGAGGTTTTCATAGCGGATTTCCTGTCGGTGTTCGCTGAATACACGATTGCGGCGAATCTCAGCAGCACCACCGACCTTGCGACCTCTCAAAATACATTCGACTATCTGATCAATACGGGCATGGGCAACAACGCAAAGCTCGGTATTGTCATTTACTTCATGCGCTCCGATGCGAAGATCAAGTAAGAAATTGAAATAGTGAAAGGATGTAGTATATATTGAGACTCATGGAAGCACCTTGAAATCGGTCACTCCGGGGGGAGAGGTTCGCCTCCTCCCCACTGCTGAGCAGTCCAAAAAGGAGCTCGCGCTGCTGCGGGAGCGCGCCCAGGCGGAGAAAAAGGCTGGCCGCGAGGTGGTTGTTGTGATCGGCCTCGGGTTTGTTGGAACAGTGATGGCCGCCGTGGTTGCGGATGCCACGGACAAGGCGGGAAAGCAGACAAAGTTCGTCATTGGCCTTCAGCGTCCCAGCCCCAAGAGCTATTGGAAGATCCCCGCTCTCAACCGGGGAGAGTCTCCCGTCACGTCGGAGGACCCGGAAGTCCCTCTGCTCATCCGCCGCTGTGTCACGGAAAAGAAGTCACTCGTGGCAACGCACGTGGAAGAGATCCTGGAGGTGGCAGACGTTGTCGTGGTGGACGTCCAGTGTGACTACGCCAAGAATGATCTGGGAAACGTCAAATCCGGCAGCGTGGACATGATCGCACTTGAAGCAACCTTTGCGAAGATCGGCGAGCACGCGGACCCGCAGGCCCTCATCCTGATAGAGACGACGGTTGCTCCCGGGACGACCGAACAGATTGCCTATCCCATCATCAAGCTCGCCTTCGAGAAGCGCGGCGTCCATACCGCCCCTCTCCTCGCGCACAGCTATGAACGGGTCATGCCGGGGAAAAACTACGTCGCCTCCGTGCGCGATTTCTGGCGCGTTTGCAGCGGAACCAGCAAGGAGGCCAGGGACAAGGTCGTGGCATTCCTCACCTCGGTGCTCAACACGGAGAAGTTCCCACTGACCGTCCTCGAGCGGCCCATCGAATCGGAAACCGCCAAGATCATTGAGAACAGCTACCGCTCCGTGATTCTCGCATTCATGGATGAATGGTCGCTGTTCGCGGAGCGCAATGGGGTGGACTTGAAAAACGTCATCGAGGCAATCCGCGTCCGGCCAACGCATTCCAACATTCTCTTTCCCGGGCCGGGTATCGGCGGGTATTGCCTTCCCAAGGACGGGGGGCTCGGCGTCTGGGCCTACCACCACATCCTTGGATGGGAGGACGAGATCTTCCGCATGACGCCCCTTGCCGTGGACATCAATGACACCCGTGCGCTCCATGTTCCCCAGATGGTGCGTGACGCCCTGAGAAACATGGGAGAGCCGGTAGCCGCAGCGGATGTGCTCGTCCTGGGCGTATCCTACCGGGAGGACGTCGGGGATACCCGATACAGCGGGTCGGAGATCATCGTACGACGACTGACGGAGATGGGAGCAAAGATCAGGGTCCACGACCCGTACCTTGCAAGCTGGCAGGAGTTCGACACGCAGGACGAGTTTCCTGAGCAGTCGCGCGCCCGATTCTTTTCCCGCCAGGCTGATCTGAAAAGCCTCCAGATCCAGAAGGACATGTGGGCAGCGATGGCAGGGGTGAAGGCCATCATTCTTGCGGTGCGGCACACTCCGTACCTCGATATGGACCCGGACAGGGTGTTCAAGGCCGTTGGCAAGCCTTTCGCCATCATCGACTGCTTCCTGATTCTTGACGATCAGAAAATCCGCCGCTACCTGGAGCTTGGCTGTGAGGTGAAGGGGCTGGGCCGCGGGCACATCAAGAGGATCAAGGAGAGCATCCGCAAAGGGAACGACGATTGAAGATGTTTGCCGCGGACACGCGGCAGTGAGAAACCGGCCAGGAGTAGCCGCATGAAAAAGAAGTTCTTGGGTTTCCTGACTCTGCTCCTGACATGCACCCTCTCCTTTGCCCAGGACAGGGGTCCCGTCGCGGCCGCACCGCCGGTGGCTCCGGACGCGGAAGAGCGCCTGCGCCTTGCCGCTTCCGCGGGCGCGTATCCAGTCACTCCGGGCGATGCGTTACCGGCTGACCTTCCAGCAGGGAGGAGTGCAGTCAACCCTCGACATCCTTGTGGGGGGCGACTACACCATACAGATGAACGCCTTCGGCAAGGTGAACGCCGAAGGCATGGCCTTTTCGCTGGCCAAGCAAACCATTGAAAAGGCATTCGTCGCGGCATATCCCCGCAGCACGCCCATCCTGTCCATTGCTTCGGTAGGGGTTTTCAAGGTGTTCCTCACGGGCGAGACGCTGGAGGCGCAGAACGTCACCGCGTGGGGAATGTCCCGTCTGAGCGACATTCTAGGCGGCCGGCTGGGGCCCTATTCATCCCTCAGGGATATCCAGGTGGTTTCCCTTGATGGAACAACAAAACGATACGATCTGTTTCAGTACCAGAGGCTCGGGCGGGTGGACCAGAATCCGTACCTCAGGGCGGGGGACACAGTCGTGATCTCTTCCAGCGAAAGGACAGTCGAAATCGCCGGAGAAGTGAAGCGCCCGGGCAAGTACCAGCTCCTTCCCACTGAACAGCTCAAGGAGATGATCGAATCTTTCGGAGGCGGGCTCACGAGCGCAGCGGAGACCTCGCGGATCCGCATTGACCGAATCTCCGGGGAAAAAGCCCGCACGCTCTACGTGGCCCTGGGCGACGGATCAGGCGGGGGCATGAAGTTGGAAGACGGGGATGCAGTCACCATCCCCTCAAAAACGGCTACCCTCCCCATTGCTTTTTTCGAAGGAGCGGTTGCTCAAGAATTGCCAGGGGCCACGGCGGCAGCGGGAGCGGGAGTGGCGCCGGCGCCGGAAGCGCCCAACCTGCTCGCCCCGGTCAGCTATAACCGTATTCCCTACAGCTTCCGCCAGGGGGAGACCCTGCGGAGCGCGGTTGTCTCTCTCCGAAATTCGCTCCTGCCCACCGCCAATCTCGGCGCGGCTTTCGTGGTGCGAGAAGGAGTACCGCAGCCGATTCCCGTCGACCTGGCGGCGCTCCTTTCTGGAACGGACACGACGTCAGACTTCGCCCTTGCGCCTCTGGATCGCATTGTCATCCCGAGCGGACAATTCTCTGTTCTTGTCTCCGGGGACATTGCACGGCCCGGCAGCTATCCCTACGCACCTTCGAAGAATTACCGCTACTATGCCGACCTTTCGGGATTCCCTGATATCGAGGAGATCCCCGAGAATATTATCGTGCTTGATTCGCGCGGAGCCAGACGCGATATAGCGGATGCAATCGAGCCGGGAAGCAGGATCTACCTGACGGCCGCCCGGGTGGCGGTCCAGGGTGCCGTACTGAATCCCGGCAATTTCCCATATCGGCGCGACTATTCGGCCCTGAACTATGAGAACCTCGCCGGGGGCTTCGATCCAGAGAAAAGCACGAACTCGAAGATCATTGTGTTCGACCCAAAGGGCGTTGCCCGCAAATCAAACGACGCCGTTCGGCCGGGTGACCGCGTCTACGTTGAAGCAGACAGGTTCTCGTACAATTTTGGCAAGGCCTTCCCGGTTTTTTTGGGTGTCATCGGCGCCGTAGCTACGGTGGTGGGGACATACATCCTTATAAGGACATACGTGCCGGCGAAATAGGTACGCGGCCTCCCTCGTACGGTGCTCTCGCAGCCGGTTCTTTTGACGCATGGCATATTGCCTCTCAGCACGCGGTTGATCAACGGCCAGGCAATGGGCTTTCCTGCGAGTCCTCGATGACTCGCTCTCCTCCCCCACCGGGAAATCGCGCCGAAGTCTACCGCACGGAGGAACCCCAGACCGTCCAGTGTCTTCTTCGCCATGGCGGAACGGCGACCCGAGGCGCAGTAGACGATGATGAGCGCCGACCGGTCCTCTGCGGGTAGATTCTTCGCGATGCTTGACAGGGGGATATTCACCGCCGTGGGGATGTGCCCGGAGGAGTATTCCTGCGGGGTCCTCACGTCCACTGGTCTATCGGCCTCAGACTTCCGCAATCAGCCGAGAGAGCGCGTCGGGGTCCGAGTAGTCTTTATCGATGGCGAAGGCTACGAGCAGGGTGGCAAGGATTAACATCGGGACTCGTTTCATGATCAGGCAGGCTCCTTCCATAAGGGTCCTTCGGTCATAGCGTGAAAGCAGCGTCGGGTCAAGATCGACACCTGAACGGAGCCTCCGTCCGGCATTCACTGCCAATATTGAAAGAAAATTGGAAAAGCGGGAAATCACCGTTTGGGCAGTTAGAATAAGGGAAAAACTTCCCCGAAGCCTTGTTTTGCTGCCCCTCTGTCGCGATCAGAGATATGCCCGCGAAGTCCTCTGATGAGCGCGGTATCCAGGGTGAAGAACTTCCATCTGGTGACGCAGGGTTTCTTCAATCCCGCCATGCGCCAATCGGCGAGGGCAGCATCGAACTTCCATGAACTGCGGCTGACGCTTGTGATCATCACGAGAACAAGCGCGCCATTCAGTCCGTCAGAGCGATGCTCGAGGTGTGGCTTGACTCGGCATTCCATCCATGTTTATGATGGATCCATGAAGAAGATACAGGTTCTCTTTCCAGAACCACAAATGGAACGACTGAAGAGGCTGGCGAAAATCGAGGATCGCCCGATCAGCGAGATCATCAGGCGTGCCACAGAGGACTACCTCGCCAAAGCGCCTTCCACCCCGCTCCGCGATGCCGCCGCCGCGATTCCCGTATTCGATGGTGGAGAGACATTTGTCGGCCACGAGCGCTTCCGAGAACTGGCCCATTCTGACCGTACTGGGACGGCATCTTGAAAAGTCTGGATACGAATGTTCTCTACTACGCCACAAACGCTGCGTGCCCCGAGCATGAAAGATCGCGCGCGCTGCTCGAGCGCGTCGCACATGAACCGCTCCAGTGGATACTGGCCGACCAGGTTTTGTTCGAGTACTACCGGCTGGTCCGCAATCCCGTTGTCCTGGCGAAGCCTCTTGCCGCTAGTGAAGCAGCCGAAAGACTACACTTCTTTCGAGATGAGCTGGGGTGCCGGCATTGTGCCTACGACCGAGGATGTTGGGAAGAGGCGATCAGCGGGTTGGCAGAACTCTCGTTTCCTGCTCGACGAACCTTCGACCTGATACTTGCGGTGACGCTTCACCGCAACAGCGTCGATACATTCTTTACCCGTGACGTCTCCGACTTCGAGAGCTTCGGCTGGTTCCAGGTTATAGATCCGCTCTCCTGACCTCACAAATAAAAGAGCCTGGCAAAGACCTGCTGGGCCACACTTGACTGTCGAATTATTTGTCCATAGACTTTTACCATGGACACAAAAGAGAAGTGGGTGGGAGCAGGATATTTCAAGCAGCACTGCCTTGCAATCATCTCTGAAGTCGCGGATACGCATAGGCCGGTGATCATCTCCAAGCGCGGCAAGGCGATGGCCAAGCTGGTTCCGGTCGTGCCGGATGAGGAGATCGAGCTTCACATCCTGGAACGGCTGCGTGCCGGAGAGGGAGGCATGCGGGTCGACGAAAAAACGTTTCTCGAGCCTTCGTCGCGGATCGCTGGATGGTCCGAGACATGATTGTCCTCGACACCCATGCCCTTGTCTGGTGGACTCAACAGCCCGAGCTGCTCGGGAACGACGCTGCAGAAGCCATCGCAGAGTCGGACCGGATTCTCATTCCGGCGATCTGCTTCTGGGAGACCTCACTCCTGGTTCGCAAAGGAAGGCTCTCACTCAAGCGTGGCCAGCCGGTGGATGAGTGGGCCTCGGAGGTCCTCGCAATCCCGAGGGTGATCCCCGTTCCGCTCACGCCGATGCTCGCGTTGTCCGCTGACGCGCTTCACATGCACCCAGACCCAGCTGATCGTTTCATCGTGGCGACTGCGCTTGAACAGCACTCCTCCCTCATTTCGAAGGACGAGCTGCTGCGCAGCCTCTCATGGCTGAAAACGGTGTGGTAAAGAACCTGAGCCGGTGGGCAGCCTTGTCCGGCGTCCTCGATCCGGGTAGCATGGTGGTGGGAAGGTGTTGGCGTGGATCCCGGTTTTGATGTTGCTTCCGCGGCGCGGTCGTTGTTCGATCGTGATGCTGAGTTGCGCGAAAGGCGCCGCCGGCTCCACGAACGAGCCTCGGCGGACTGCGCCCGCATAATCGAGATGATCCTGCCAATGGGGATCCCTCCTGGAGCCCGAGAGCTTCGACGAAAACTCTGACATAGACATCGCGGTCGAAGGACTCGAAGGGGCGCAGCGGTTTCTGGACCTGCACGGACAAGCCTTCCGCATGACGGACTTCCCCCTGGACATCGTCGAGCTGGAGAGGACCGACCCCTTGGGCCGCGACTCCATCCTGCGTCGAGGCAAGGTGGTGTATGAGCGCGACGGGTAGGGTCCGGACGCTCCAGGGAGAGCTGGGCAAAACGCTCGCTCGCATCGCCGAGATCGAGGGCGAGTTGCTATGGCCGCCATGCCGTCCCTGCCTCACGTGTTCGCGGCACCAGTGGTATCGCGGCATTGTGGAAATCGACAAATTTACTGTTGGGCCGCAAAAAATGTCGAAAACCACAATGGTGAGCACACCAGCCGGCATGAGGGTCCAGGAAAATGTGGAGGCGCACTCGCAAAGAGGTGAAACGGATTGCCTTCGGACTCTGCACCGGACGCGGCCAACCGGTACGAGGCGTTGCGATGGTGCACGCCTCCCCCACGGCTTGTGCCATGAGCAGCCGGAGAATGAGCAAGTTGATAATCCATCAGTCATATAGTACCATACATGTATGAAGACCATAACGGTAAATGTAAGTGAGCCAGTCTACCACGACTTTCAAGAGTACGCCAAACAACATGACCGCACCGCTTCCGAGATCATCCGGGAAGCAATGGAGGATTTCAGAACCAACAAGATTCGCCGACCAACCAGCCTGAAAGATATCCGTCCCGTGTCGGTCGGACAGGTGCTGCAGCCTTTCACGGGCTCGGAGGACATGCTCGAGGCACTTTCCAATGGTCAAAGCGATTGACACGACGTTCCTCGTCCAACTAGAGATACGGGAGGTTGAGGGACATGATACCGCCCATCGGTTCCTGCAACGAAGCCTTCTCGACAGCGGCCATCAGCTCGGCCTGACCCCGCAGGTGCTCGAGGAGTTTCTTCATGTGTGCACGGATCCACGCAGGTTCGAACGACCACTCTCCATGACCGAAGCACTGGACAAGGCAGACTTCTGGTGGCGGGCCTCTGAGGTCCAGCATGTTCTTCCCTCAGCGGATGCGTTCATTCTCTTTCTGGAGTGGATGCGCGGACTCCGGCTTGGTCGGCGACGTCTTCATGACACGTTGCTCGCCGCCACATGCGTCACTGCCGGCATCAAGGAGATTGTTACAAGCGACAAGGATGGATTCAAGGTTATTGGCGCCTTGACGGTCTGCGATCCTCTGGACCGGCGGGACTGAAAAAAAAGCCTGGCAACGACCTACTCTATGTCACGGTGACGGGGTTTGAGGTGGATCAGCAGCAAACTCCGCCTTACGAGGATGGAAGAGCTGATAGAATCGCCAAGTCAGGGATCTGCTTGAAATGCTCGTCGGAAGAGATGACGGTGGCACCGGTCCGCATGGCGCAGCACGCAATTATCAGGTCTGTAAGCGGCAGTACAACCCCGCGGCGATCCAGATTCCAGGCAAGATGCGCGGTTTCATCCCACATTGTGCTATCTATTTCTACGGAGCTCATTGCTTCGAAGAGATCATGCACGCGCTCGCGTATCTTCTCGCTAACGACGCCGCGGAGCACCTCGCAGCGGATAACGCCGCAGCACAGGACTTCTTCGTGAAGCAGCCAAGGACGCAAAGCCTGTACTGGATCTTGCCGTGCTCGCAGGAGATCAATGTAAAAGGTTGAATCGACAAGAAACACCACGGCTATCTTGCCGGTATTTCCCGCGCGCGCAGCGCGCGGAGGTCGTACCGCGGGTCAATGGCGTTCTCGAGATCTTTTGGTGCCAGGTAAGTTGAGAGGAGCTTGTTACGCATCGCGCTTCGCTCGGCAGCGCTTAAGGCATAGTTCAAGGCTTTTGTCTTCGTCTTGATCCCTGTAAGTTTCATGAGCCTTGAGAGCTTCTTCTCGTCGATTTCTACGGTCATTTTCATACAGCAAATCATATGGCTTCCATTCCCATATGTCAATATGGGAAAACGAACAGCGTTTTGCGGCGCCCGAGCACAGCGAGCTCCTTGATGGCGCCCAGCCGGCCGTGGGGAATGAGCCCAAGCACCTTGCGGCGGATTTCGGGGTTGTGCGGAAAACTGGGGAGTGGGCGTCAGGCGGGCCCGCTCTGTCTTATTTCACAGGACAGTCTATCTCGCCGAGATCCACCACGACGTCCTGGCTCTCCGAAATTACAAGACTAAACGCCGCCTCCTGCTCCTGCGTATAGACGCGCGCGGTGTAGGTGCCGGTCGAGATGTCTTCCAGGTAGAATTCACCTCCCGTTCCCGTCACGCTGGTCACGACCACGCCCCGTACTGTGACGTCAAGGCCGGGCATACCGTGCAGGGACCCGCTTTCCCGCCGAGACAAAGAAGAGTTTTCCGGTCACAGCCTCGAACTTGCGGGGATTGAAATCTACGACGCCTCCACCCCTGTACGGTGGGGAGATGTATCGCGCCTCGGAGTCGATCTTGTAAGCCATGGGAATTCCGGATGGCTCGATCCCCAGTGCGTTGTCCGCGTATGAGGACAGGCCCGTTGCCAGGACCGTGCCCGATGCATCGGTCACCCCGATATCCTGCGAAGCGTAATTTACCCGTATTCCCTGTAGCTTTCCGACTCTCACCAGCGCAAAGCTGTCCGGAATCGGCTGCGCTAAGTGGAAGGTGTTGTCTATGAGAACCATGCTTCCCTGCGTGTTGAGCTCGAAGCTGAGCTGGCGTTGCTCCTGAGTGTATGTTGCGGCCACCGAGTATATCCCAAAGGGGCCATGGTAGTTGAGCTCGGCGTTCCCGTCGAACAGCCAGGGAACCCCGGACTGTCCGTCGTTGCTTCCCGCGAGGTTGACGTCATAGCCGAAGCCGTTCCCCCGCGACACGCTTCTCTGGACACCGGTCGAGATGCTGTTGGTTCCGGTATTCGAAGTGGAAGTCAGCGATGCGAGCGCGTCTCCGATCATCAGTCGCAGCCCGGCAAAGCCCGCGAGCTGCAGCTGCCCCGCCTGGACCTGAGCATGGAGGATTGTCTGGAAACTCATGTCGTGCCAGAGTTGCCGCGAGTAGGTGAGGGACACCAGGCCCTGTCCCGCGCCGCTCCACGAGACGCTGTAGGAAGCGCCCACCGACAGCGATCCCAGGAGCTCCTGCGAGATCCCGACAGCCGCGCTTCCAACGATCATCGGAGTGTCGCCGCTGGCCGCGGGGACTACGGTCGCATAGTCGCGAGACTGGTATCTCACCGACACGCTGCCGCCGAACATCCCGCCTTGGTACCCGTACTCCATCACTCCGCCGTAGCCCATGATTCCCTGGAAGGAACTCAGGGCAGCAGAGAGGTTCAGTTCCCCCAGGAGTCCCAGCGCCATGGTAGCCATCGGCCCGGCATTCGCCACTGTGGGGCTCACCTCAGCTCTCCCGCCGGAGGTGAGCCAGGAGGTGATCCCGACGCGGTGGAAGCCCAGCGCCGCGGGGCTTCCATAGGAGAAACTCTGTTCCCCGAGTGCCTGGCGGGTGAAGCCTGCGCTATAGCTGTATTCGTCCACCCCGGGGGCCAGGAGCTCTCTGGACACGTAGAGGGGAATCTCCATGCTGCGCACTTGATGATTGACATCCGTGATCTGCAACCCAATGGTGTTGGCACCGGGAGGCAAGGGAAGATTGTCAAGCCGCATCTCTCCGCTGGAAAACTTGAACGGCTCTCCGGCAGTCGTGCCGTTCAGTGACATCTGCACTGTCGAGGGAGTGTACAGGAGTTCATTGACGGAGAGATGGGGGCCGCTCAAATAGTATGAGTTCAGGGAAAAGTTTCTCGCGAGGCTGACCCCGCCGTAGATGCCGGATGAGCCGAGACCGAGGCCCCCGGATGTGGCCACGAGATCTCCAACCGTGACACGAAGGAGCTTGGCCCTGTTGTCAAAAACAATGCTGGAAAAATTCCGCGTCAACCCGCTTTCCGACCCGAGCCTCGCGTTCGCATCAGAGAGAAAGAGAAGGGGCTCGATCCGGCCCGCAAGCTCCAGCGGAAGTGCAACATAGTTCTGCCCGCCAGCGTAGTCCAGAGTGTAGTTGAGAAGCAGGCTATCCGTCCCAGGGACAAGAACGCCCTGAGGGCTCCTCGGAGCCATATCAATTGCCTGCACTTCCAAGAGGGCGGGATCCACCGTCAACGCCAATACCGCCTCCTGCTCCAGCAGCACGAAAGCAACCTGCGGAGAGAGCGAGCTCAGTGATACATATCCCGCGTCGCTCGTCTTCGTCCTGCCCGGGAGATGGATGCCCAGCTCGAGCAGCTTGGCCGGGGTGAGCAAGACATCCCCATGGTCGCTCAGCTCGAGGTAGTGTTCCCCCTTGTCAACCGTGTTGAGAAGGACTTCCAGAAGCGCAGTGTTTTGGCCGAACAGCCGCACGCCGCAGAAACAAAGAATGGTGACCAGGACGAAAAGGACGTTGCGGCGGCAGAAAGTCAGACCCGCAATGGTGCTACTGCCCCGCCGAAGCTGCTGTCGGCAAGCTGAGCCGATCTTTTTCGGCCTCGGCCTTCTTGCTGCTCTCCTCGAGCCGGGCGCTCCAGTCGGCCAGAACATTGTACGTCCCTTCCACGATCGTCGCATCGCCCGCCGTGCTTGTCACTTTCAGGCTCGTCGCCTTCTGACATTCCTCGGCGCTGATATCCAGGGGGAAGGCTCTCGAGGCGCCGCTCAGGACATACCAGCCCGCGCTCTCGTGAGAGAAGACTTCGTTCCCACCGGAGTCCAATCCGACGAACGCTATCTTCTGAATCCTGGAATGCGAGGTGCCGCTGTTCACGATTGTCACGGCAAGTTTCCCGTCCTCCATGCGCACCTCGCGCATCGTCAAGGCGGCTTTCGGCTCCTTCGGGGTTATGAATACCGGTACCCCGATTCTCAATACCGTCTTAATCGCATTCTCGCCCGGATTGCTTATGGGGAGCTCCTGGACGAAGAGACGGTAGGTTTTTTCCGTCGCGAGCGGACCCGCCGGCTCGTAACCCACCCGAATGAGACCATCTTTCCCCGGGCCGATGGTCAGGATCTGAGGAAAAAAGACGAGCTCCTTTGTCGGTGAATAGATGTCTCTGCCGTTCGCATCCTGGGCCCAGCTCATCATTTGGAGCTGGACGGTCACTTTCTCTTCCCCTGTGTTGGCTAACGCGAGAGTAGCTCGACGGGGCTCCGAATCCAGGACAATTGACGCAGGCAAGATCCGGAACGACGCAGCGGACCCATCGGCGCTGGTAAATACGAGAAAAAGGGTGAACAGAGCGAACAATAGTCTCTTCACAAAGCAGCCTCCACATCTAGTGATTCCGAAACTCAAAAAAGGACCGATACCAGGACCTGGTCGGCGTACCGGCCTGCCGGCACCATCTGCGGCACCGTGATCCTCCCGAACACGGTGATCGACAGGGGCCGTCCCGTGCCAACCCTGTGCACGCTTGGCGCAGGAAAGGTTCCATAGAAATCCGAATCTCCCCACGGTTGAGCACCGCCGCCGTCACTCGAGAGTGAATAGGGGACGGTCTCCTTGCCGCGCAGCTTCCTCAGCTGCCGTGCGCCTGCCGCGAAGTTGGCCCCGGCGCTCAAAGCGACGGCGAAGGGTGTTCCCGAGGGAGCTGTTACGATAACGGTCCCATGCCCGCGAAAGGTTGCCGAGTTGTAGACCTCGCCGAAATCTACTGGAGTCGTCGAGATGTCGACGACGGAAAAGCTCGTCTGCGCGAAGGCCATCTGCGCCGGATTTCGCGGCACGACACACAGAAAGAGCAGGCAGCTGTACATGGAGAGGCGCAGCGCTACGAGGGAGCTCCCGCAATATGCGGGAGCTCCCGTACGTGCCGGTAGGTGCGGCAATGCCTGCATCCCTTACCAGGGGCCCCTCAATAGTTGATTGTTATGGTCACCGTGTCGGCGTAGTTCCCCGTTGCCGCTCCAAGGGGCACAGCATGGAGGGTTGCCGAGAAGTTAAATGTCTGAGTGGCGCCCGTCCCATTTATTGTCACGTTGTTTCCCAAGGGCCCGGGAGTATCGCCCCACACGGCTGTTGTTGAGCCGGGCTGAAAGATATCGTAAAACAGCTGGGTTGTATTTGGGGGGTTCAACAAAAACCGCGGCAGCCCTGCACTGTTCGCACCACTATCCATATTAATCGCGTACATTTGGCCATTTGGGGCCTGCACTTGCAAATACGTCGTCACGGTCACGGCAGGACCACCAACCTGCACGGTCCCGAAGGCGATTGACCCGACGCTTACTACCTTGAATGTCGAAGCGACTGTTGCGGAAACCGGCAAAGTCCCTGTTGCGGTGAGCGCAAACGCCGTCGCCCCCGTAAGAGCGAGCAGCAACCCGAGAACGAGCATCCGTTTCATCTTCATTACACTCCTTGCTGGAATCGAACTACGCGGTCACGGAACACTGTGCCGCGCATAAACACTACAACCCACCAGATAGTGAGTAGGATTTTTCCCCTCCTTTCATGAAACCATGGATTCGTCCCGTCGACAAAGGCGGAGCTTTGGCCTGCTGACAAAGCCTCGTTGCTTATTTTGACCTTTGCAGCATTTTTCGTGCAGGAGAGATAGATCACTCCGACCGGCGGGTGTGATCACGAGGCAGCCGACAAACGACAGAACGCCAAAAATTTCATACTTCAACCAAATCATCTATATATTACTTATTTGCTCAGGTATATGTCAAATAAAATCTATGTTTTTCAGCAATAATTAATTAGTGCGTCGCGTGCTTCTGTGTTTGCGGCACCAGTGGCATCGCGACATTGTGGAAATCGACAGAATTTACGGCCGGGCCGCAAAAAACGTCGAAAACCACAATGGTGAGCGCACCAGCCGGCAGATCAGCAGAGCAGGGGGGGTGCGAACAGCCGCGCAGCAACCGGGGCCTGGCGAAGGATGAGCTTTTAGGGCAAAAAAAAGCCTGGCAACGACCTACTCTCCCACCCTCAAGGGGCAGTACCATCGGCGCGGCAGGGCCTAACTTCCGTGTTCGGGATGGGAACGGGTGGAACCCCTGCGCCATAGTCACCAGGCAATAATCATCTGTCTCGAAGGAGAAGGAGAGGAAGAACGAACAGCAGCTTGCCGCCCCGCATTGGGGCGGCGCATGATCTGGGCTCTCAGCGTTTCGCTCCTTCGGAGGTTCTCGCTATCTCGCTTCGCGAGCCAGCTGCCACCCAAGGGCTCCAACGCCTGCCGCCCTCCGCGCGGGTGATCGCCCGCGCTCGGAAGCAAGTGAAAATATGGTCAAGCCTCACGGTAAATTAGTACTGGTCAGCTGAATGCGTTGCCGCATGTATACTTCCAGCCTATCGACTTGGTTCTCTCCCAGGTACCTTCAGGGGGATTGCATCCCCAGTTCCGCGGGCAAGGAGGAGGGTCTCCCTTCCTTCTTGCCCGCGAAGGTATTCGCGTACCCTCTGGCGCCCTCGGCCGGCCGCAATCCTGCAGCGATCTGATCTATCTCACTTTTTGGCGTCTCTCCGCAATAGCAAGAACAATTCGCACCCGCAATCCGTTCCGCGAACAGCGACGGCCAGCGGAAAAAGCGGTGGGTGTTCCCTTTCCGGCACAAAAATGGAATAGGCGCGGCCACTGGCTGTAGTACCCCGCGGTGTAAACCGTGGTCCCTGAGACGACGATCGAGCGGGCACATGCGCCCTCGGGCGCAATCCCGCAGGGGAGGTCAATTCGGTCAGCGCCGGCAAAATGGCAGGCTACATTCATCGTCCCCGCTATTGTGGTACCCGGCTGTGTATACGACAGGCTCTGGGGGATTGATGATATCCATCAAGTACGCCCCCGGCAGGCTGCAATGGCCATCAACAGCAGAGCTGCCCCGATAACCCGTATTGCCGCCTTCATTTTTCTTCCCCCAAGTCGTTGATCTCCGATGCCACCAGCCGCGCTACCTCCTGCTTGAAGTTCTCTGCCACCTGCGCCTGGTCCGGCAGCGGCGGCTGGCTGCCGCTCCCTGGGGAGTCCACCGGCCATGCCGGAAGAAGTGGTTAGGCTATTTCGTAGCTATTGAAAAAACTGCCACTACAGTCGCCGAGCAATCGACTTGCATGCCCTGCAACATAGAGATGCGAAGGCAATGTACGTTGCAGGGGCTGAGATGAAATATCCCTCCGCCAAAGAGCAATAAGTCCTTTCATATAAAGGAAAAAGCGCTCCCCGCTCTTCTTGGCATCCCCTTTGCATAATCCAGGCGAGAGTCATCGAGCTGTATGCGAAAAGATGAGCGAGGTGTCATGTCGGGTCCTCTTCAAATGGTGTCGGCCACCGCCTTCGCCAGGATGTACCGCGCAAGCATTCCTGAGTCGCGGCGGAAGGGAGAGAATGCGCATCCCGGCTGATGCGCCTCTCGTGATCGAATTGCCTTCCTAAGCAGGAGGTCGAAAATGAGTAGATGCTTGAAAGTCATAGGCTTTTTCTCTTCAGTCTTTGCGATAGCCGTTTTCCTGGCCGCATGCCCGGTTCCCGGAGTCATGCACCCCGAAACTATTGGCGTCACGGCCGCTGCGGGCAACATTACAGGTAAGGTTCTGGCCCAGGGACAAACGGACAACAGCGGCGTCACCGTCACGGCTGAGCTTACAGATGGGGTAAAGAGCGTTTCCGTACAGCAAATGCTCTCTGCGCGTCAGGCATGCAAGGCGGTGATCGCCTCTCAAGCCACAACGGACGCCAGTGGCACCTACGCCTTGACGGGGCTGGCGGCGGGAGTCTACACCCTCAGCGCTGTCAGCAAAGACGGCCTGGAGAAGGCGGTTGCCACCTCGGTGACGGTGAGCGCGGGCTCCACTGCACAGGCGCTGCTGATGATTCTCACCCAGACTGGCCAGATTCAGGGGAGGGTGACTCTGGGTGATGGCGCAGATCCCACAGGTATCGTGGTTTTCATCGCCGGCACTTCCTATTCTGCCATGACGGACCTCAAGGGCAATTACCTGATGAGCTACGTCCCGGCCGGCAAGAATTACACCCTGGTGGCGAGCAAGGCAGGCTATGTCTCGGCAATCGGGAATGTGGATGTTACCGTCAACAAGACAACGCAGGTGGCGTCCATAGCTCTTGCCCTGTACGCCCCTCCGCAGACAACAGGATCCGTATCGGGCACTGCCAGGTTGAGTGACGCCCAAACTGCGAGCGCGGGTATCTTCGTCTACTTGACAGGTACTTCTTATATCTGCGTGACGGACGCTGATGGCAATTTCAGTCTCACGGGGGTGGCCCCCGGCAGTTGCACCATCATGGCAAGCAAGGAGGGCTACTCAGCTCAATCAGCAACTGTGATCATAGAGAAGGGACAGGATGCGCACGCCTCATTCACCTTGACTGCCATAACTCCCGCCTTCGTCTATTCCGTGTCGTATGATGGCAACGGAGGCACGGGAAGCGTGCCGGTCGGCACGACCCCCTACCTTCAAGGTCAGACGGTGACAGTGCTGGGCAACAGCGGGAGCCTGGTGAAAGCAGGCTACAGCTTCAATGGCTGGAACACAAAGGCGGATGGGACGGGGACGATGTACACCCCGGGGCAGACATTCGTGATGGGCAGCTCCAACGTGGTGCTCTATGCGATGTGGACACCAGTGCCACACGATAACAGCTGGATCATCGGGTCATGGGTGATAGATCGACCGTATGCACCGTATACGGACTCGACTGACTTCAACGCAAACGGTACGGGGTCTCACTACATTGACGGCTCGCTGGTGGGAACCTTCACGTGGTCTTTGAATGGGGATGTACTGTCATTCTCCGATGGGACAGCGCATTTTGATTTTACCATAACCAAGGTGAGCAACGATGAGTTCATCTTCGACCTGGGCCATTTCTATCGGAAAGTGCCGGGGGATAGCATCTTCGCCCAGGCCGAGACAGCGCTTTCTGGAGTGGCTGGACCGAAGGGACCATTACGAAGGGCAACATGAAGCTTTACAGCTTCACAGCGCCGTCGGCCGGTAGCTATCAAATTTTTTGGGAAGATGGAGACGAGCCCGGAGGATACACCGGCGGCATAGGGGTGGCCGCATACAAGTCGGACCAGGTAACATCATTTTTCATCCCGGGGCCGGGATCGCCTCAAACGGTTTCTCTAGGAACTGGCGAAAAGATGCTCGTCATCGTCTCAGGAAACGCGAGTGGAACTTTCCGCATCATGGTACGGCCCGTTGGCACCGCTCTCAGAGTTCACAGGAACATGGACGGTGACACTTACCTCTCCAATTGTGGCAACCATCACGACGACGCTTACGGGTACAACTCTGCATACGTTCCTCGACGCCGGCGCTTCTGGAACGACAACCCTTGATGGCAACGTTTCGGGCGTAGACCAAACGCTGAAGCACTTCATCGTGACCTACAACTGCCGTCATGAACACCGGTGGGTTTGTTGCATATGAGCACCCCAATGACTTCGAGTATTTTCTCTATGCGCTCAGCGGAAACACGCTCACCATGGAGAACAATACTGTAAATGTTGCGACATTCCCGACGGCTTTTGGCAGCAGCGCATTCACCTACACAAAGGTGCCATAGACAGCATGGCATGCGCGGCGCCACCACCGCGGGCAATTTCGACGCA
The DNA here is from genome assembly GCA_963845325.1 of uncultured Spirochaetota bacterium. Taxonomy (GTDB): domain Bacteria; phylum Spirochaetota; class Spirochaetia; order SZUA-6; family Fen-1364; genus Fen-1364. The sequence continues at coordinate 85,300 of CAWJRT010000025.1, read as the reverse complement.
AGCTTCCGAGTGGGCGAAAGAAAAGAACAACGGGTGCGGGCGACCGCACCCGTTTCTTTGTGCTGCCGGGCCGAGCCACGGTCCCCATCGCTGCAACTCCGGTTCCCAGACGCAAAATCGGAGCATGCGGTTCAACGGGAGGCTCTCCAGGCAGGCGTCATGAAAGAGTTTTTAGGTGGGGGCATCGCCGGCAGGTCGGAAGTCATTCGGGTATTGATCCATATCGTGTGCGCGGGCGGAGAGCTGACCTGGGCCTTCATTCCTGCCCTCAGCCTGACCGCAGGCGCCAAATATCGGCATTTCTTCGACATGTATGACGACCTGGCCGTCGCTTGGGGCATCTCGTACAACCTGCTTGTCGGAGGCGCACAAGCCGCAAAGCCGGCCACGCAACGAGTTCTTCCTCCAGAGGCACATCCGCAACCACCGCCCAAACCCGAAGCGCTGACGATTGAGAAGCTTTCACGGTTCCTCACACCCAAGGAATCGGCAGTGCTGTTGCTGTCAAACCAGATCATCTCCCTGGTCGGGCCGAACGTGAATCCAGCCATCGATAAGAACCTCCAGGTCGCTATCGGCTTAGCACTTCGGCCGCTGGGCATCGCGTATGTCTCACCTCCGCTGGCCTCTTGCGCGGCCGCGTCAAAAAACAGGACAGCCCTGGGTTCCGCAAAGTGTCCGCTGCAGACTCTCCAGGGCCGCTCGCGGGTGACTGCAGCGACCTGTCGAGGCCAGAAACGAACCCTCTTGTTCGCCTGTTCCCTGAGGGTCTTCCTTCGCCATGACCAGCGCCTTTTCGCCAACAACCATTCCGCATTTCTTGACTGATCAGTCATGTTAGTGTTATGCTATCGGTATGAAATCGATACATATTCGGGATGTTGCTCCCGACACGATTGCGGCACTCAAACGCTTGGCACGCGCGCATCGAAGGTCAATGCAGGGAGAGCTAAGGGAAATACTCGACACGGCTGCCCGCCGTGCGCCAGCGGAGGAGGCAAGGATCGACTTGAAACTCATCACGGTCAAGACCGGCCGGACAGCAACGTGGGGCCGGGAGGAGATCTACGATGACTCGGGTCGATGAGGTGCTGTTCCTCGACACCAACATCCTGCTCGCGGCCACGGATGAGTCCCGCCATCACCACCTGCTCGCCAGCAAGCTGCTATCTGCAAGCGGGAGCCTCGGCTGTCGGTGCGCCCTGAGTGGGCAGATCATCCGAGAGTATCTCGTTGTGGCGACCCGCTCCGTGGAGGCAAACGGGCTCGGCCTGGACGCCGCCGACGCGCTGGCGAACGTCGAGCAGCTTTCATCGAGGCTTGAGTTCTGCGATGAAACCGAGTCCGTGTCGACTCGCCTGCGAAGCCTTGTTCGGGCATATCACTGGACGGGAAAGAGAATTCACGATGCGAATGTGGTTGCCACTATGAACGCCCACGGAATTACCCGGCTTGTCACGGAAAACCCCGCTGACTTCCAGGTCTGCCAGGACATCACGCTCATCACGCTTTCGGAAGGTCAGCTCCTCTTCGGCGAGTGATGACGGCCGGGAGTTCGAGGAGATTCAGGATGCGCCTTACGAAGTTCTCAGCGCCAGACGGGCTCGACGCTTCCGCACTACAAAAAAAAGCCTGGCAACGACCTACTCTCCCACCCTCAAGGGGCAGTACCATCGGCGCGGCAGGGCTTAACTTCCGTGTTCGGGATGGGAACGGGTGGAACCCCTGCGCCATAGTCACCAGGCAATAATCATCTGTCTCGAAGGAGAAGGAGAGGAAGAACGAACGGCAGCTTGCCGCCCGGCATCGGGGCGGCGCATGAATACAGAAGCAAGTGAAAATATGGTCAAGCCTCACGGTAAATTAGTACTGGTCAGCTGAATGCGTTGCCGCACGTATACTTCCAGCCTATCGACCTGGTTCTCTCCCAGGTACCTTCAGGGGGATTTGCTCCCCAGGGTTGCCTCATCTTGAGGTGGGTTTCCCACTTAGATGCTTTCAGCGGTTATCCCTTCCGAACTTGGCTACCCAGCGCCTACCCTTGGCAGGATAACTGGCACACCAGAGGTTCGTCCATTCCGGTCCTCTCGTACTAGGAACAGCTCCTCTCAAGCAACCAACGCCCATGGCAGATAGGGACCGAACTGTCTCGCGACGTTCTGAACCCAGCTCACGTACCGCTTTAATTGGCGAACAGCCAAACCCTTGGGACCTGCTCCAGCCCCAGGATGCGATGAGCCGACATCGAGGTGCCAAACCTTGCCGTCGATGTGAACTCTTGGGCAAGATCAGCCTGTTATCCCCGGAGTACCTTTTATCCGTTAAGTGACGGCGCTTCCACTCACCACCGCCAGATCACTAAGACCCGCTTTCGCGCCTGCTCGACATGTACGTCTCACAGTCAGGCTCCCTTATGCCTTTACACTCGTACGCTGATTTCCAACCAGCGCGAGGAAACCTTCGCGCACCTCCGTTACCTTTTAGGAGGCGACCGCCCCAGTCAAACCGCCCGCCTGACACTGTCCACCACCGGGTTTCACCAGTGGAGTTAGAAACCTAATCTATCAAGGGTGGTATTTCACCAACGGCTCCGGCGAAGCTGACGCCCCGCCCTCACAGCCTCCCACCTATCCTACACATGAGAAATCAAGTCCCCATGCCAGGTTACAGTAAAGGTTCACAGGGTCTTTCCGTCTAACCATGGGTAATCGGCACCTTCCCCGATACTACAATTTCACCGAGCTCCACATCGAGACAGCGCCCAACTCGTTACACCTTTCGTGCAGGTCGGAACTTACCCGACAAGGAATTTCGCTACCTTAGGACCGTTATAGTTACGGCCGCCGTTTACTGGGGCTTCAATTCAGAGCTTCGCATCTTGCGACACTAACCCCTCCTCTTAACCTTCCAGCACCGGGCAGGTGTCAGTCCCTATACTTCTCTTTGGAGATTCGCAGAGACCTGTGTTTTTGTTAAACAGTCGTTTGGGCCCTTTCACTGCAACCCCCTCAAAGCACTTGCGTGCCCCTCAAGGGCGACACTTCTCCCGAAGTTACGTGTCTAGATTGCCGAGTTCCTTGATGCGGAATCACTCGAGCGCCTGAGAATATTCTTCTCGCCCACCTGTGTCGGTTTCCAGTACGGTCCCCAACGATCACACCTTAGAGATTGTTTTTCAGCGCCTTGACGCCACCCGCTTCGCCTCGCTCCCGCTACGCTCGCCTTAAAAGCTTACCTCAGATGGGGGATTTTCCTCCCACCCTCAAAGGCTTGCTCCTTGGACAGGAACTACCATTCTCCTGCCGAGTATTGCCTCACGCGTCATCCCCTCGAAATCGTCAGAGGTACGGGAATATGAACCCGTTTCCCATCGACTACGCCTTTCGGCCTCGCCTTAGGGGCCGACTAACCCTGGGCAGATTACCTTTACCCAGGAAACCTTAGGCTTTCGGCGGACAGGTTTTTCACCTGTCTTTTCGTTACTCATACCGGCATCCTCCCTTCCGCCACCTCCAGAGCGCCTCACAGCTGCTCCTTCTTCGGCATACGGAATGCTCCCCTACCGCCCCACGCCGTAAACGGCGTAAGACCCGTGGCTTCGGTTTCGGGCTTAAGCCTCGGTGTATTATCAGCGCACGACGACTCGACCAGTGAGCTGTTACGCACTCTTTCAAGGCATGGCTGCTTCTAAGCCAACCTCCTGGCTGTCTGGGCCGTCGCACTTCCTTTTCCACTTAGCCCGACTTCTGAGACCTTAGCCAACGGTCTGGGCTGTTCCCCTCTCGACCGCGAACTTTATCGCCCGCAGTCTCACTCCCGTGCACCATTTAGCGGCATTCGGAGTTTGGTTGGGTTTGGTAGCCCGTAAAGACCCCTAGTCCATCCAGTGCTCTACCTCCGCTAAACTAACACGAGGCTAACCCTAAAGCTATTTCGGGGAGTACCAGCTATCTCTGAGTTTGTTTAGCCTTTCACTCCTATCCACAGCTCATCAGTGCCCTTTTCAACGGACTACCGTTCGGCCCTCCACGCTGTGTTACCAGCGCTTCAGCCTGGCCATGGATAGATCACTCAGCTTCGGGTCTACTACATGCAACTGAATCGCCCGTTTGAGACTCGGTTTCCCTGCGGCTCCGGTATTTCGATACCTTAACCTCGCTGCACATAGTAACTCGCCGGTTCATTATGCAATAGGCACACCATCAGACACCTTGCGGTTGTCCTTTGATCGCTTGTAGGTCCACGGTTTCAGATTCTCTTTCACTCCCCTCTCGGGGTCCTTTTCACCTTTCCCTCACGGTACTTCTGCACTATCGGTAGCTACTTCCGTATTCAGCCTTGGAAGGTGGTCCTCCCAGATTCCCGCAGGGTTTCTCGAGCCCCACGGTACTCAGGTGCCTGCCCCACGAAGCCTCCTCCATTTCGCCTACGGGATTTTCACCCTCTGTGATCGCCCTTCCCAGTGGCGTTCGGCTATGAAAAAGGTTTTTGACTTCGCGCCAGAGCGTGAACTCCAGCCAAGCAAGTCCTGCAACCCCACCCACACAACGGTTCACGCCTATCACGTGTGAATGGTTTAGGCTCTTCCCCGTTCGCTCGCCGCTACTTGGGGAATCTCTGATTTGATTTCTTTTCCTCCAGGTACTGAGATGGTTCAGTTCCCTGGGTGTACCTTCCAGCAGCTATGTATTTACCACTGGATGACGCGTAGTCTAACGCGCCGGGTTACCCCATTCGGCCATCCGCGGATCTCGGGATGTGTGCTCCTCCCCGCGGCTTCTCGCAGCTTACCACGGCCTTCATCGTACAGTAGCTCCTAGGCATCCACCATGGACCCTTTTTCGCTTGACCATATTTTCTCTTGCTCCTCACGCTCACGCGCAATTCGCTTCGCTCGCAGGTACTCCACTCAGGCTTGGTCCCTGCGGTCGCTCACCCCGCTTCGTCTTTCCGGTGCCAATGGACAGACTACAACGGTTCGCTCTTCCTCTTACCGCTACGCCCCACAGGCTTTCCCCTGCAGGCCACAGCGGCTTTCTCCCTTCCCTCGAGTTGTCAAAGAACACTGATCTGCATCTGATTGCAGCATTGGTGGAGGTATGGGGACTTGAACCCCAGACCTATGGCTTGCAAAGCCACCGCTCTAGCCACTGAGCTATACCCCCAGGGCTTTGCACCGCCTTGCACACGGCCCTCCACGCTGTTCCGTGGAATTCGGGCTCCGTGTGGTTGTTGAGACGGCTTATATACAGAAAAGGGAGGAGAGTTTGAGAGAGAGCGAGCAGTGTACCCTCCCCCGAAGGGGAAGGCAGTACTCTTAGAAAGGAGGTGATCCAGCCGCACCTTCCGGTACGGCTACCTTGTTACGACTTCACCCCCCTCACCAGGCATACCTTCGGCAGCGCCCCCCTTGCGGTTAGGCAACTGACTTCGGGTACCCCCAACTCGGGTGGTGTGACGGGCGGTGTGTACAAGGCCCGGGAACGTATTCACCGCGCCATGCTGATGCGCGATTACTAGCGATTCCAACTTCATGGAGTCGGGTTTCAGACTCCAATCCGCACTGAGACCAGCTTTCTGCGATTTGCTTGACGTCGCCGTTTTGCTTCGCTTTGTACTGGCCATTGTAGCACGTGTGTAGCCCAGGACATAAGGGCCATGATGACTTGACGTCATCCCCACCTTCCTCCGGTTTGTCACCGGCAGTTCCGTCCGAGTGCTCAGCTTCACCTGGTAGCAACAGACAGTAAGGGTTGCGCTCGTTGCGGGACTTAACCCAACATCTCACGACACGAGCTGACGACAGCCATGCAGCACCTGTGTGCGCGCCCCTTGCGGGGCTGCCCACTCTCGTGAACATTCACGCACATGTCAAGCCCTGGTAAGGTTCCTCGTGTACCATCGAATTAAACCACATGCTCCACCGCTTGTGCGGGCCCCCGTCAATTCCTTTGAGTTTCACCCTTGCGAGCATACTCCCCAGGCGGTGCACTTAACACGTTAACTACGGCACAGAACCCGTACGGGCCCCACGCCTAGTGCACATCGTTTACAGCGTGGACTACCAGGGTATCTAATCCTGTTTGCTCCCCACGCTTTCGCGCCTCAGCGTCAGTCCTCTGATAGAAGCTCGCCTTCGCCACCGGTGTTCTTCCAGATATCTACAGATTTCACCCCTACACCTGGAATTCCAGCTTCCCCTCAAGAACTCAAGCCCACCAGTTTCCAGCGCATATGCAGGGTTAAGCCCTGCGATTTCACACCAGACTTGATGAGCCGCCTACACGCCCTTTACGCCCAATAAATCCGAACAACGCTTGCCCCATACGTATTACCGCGGCTGCTGGCACGTAATTAGCCGGGGCTTATTCGCCGGCTAACGTCATCACCAGGGCTTTCCACTCCCTGGTTTATTCTTCACCGACAAAAGGATTTTACAACCTTACGGCCTTCATCATCCACGCGGCGTCGCTCCGTCAGGGTTTCCCCCATTGCGGAAGATTCTTAGCTGCTGCCTCCCGTAGGAGTCTGGACCGTGTCTCAGTTCCAGTGTGGCCGTCCACCCTCTCAGGCCGGCTATCCATCGTCGTCTTGGTGGGCCGTTACCCCGCCAACTAACTAATGGACCGCAGGCTCATCCCCAGACGATGCAATTGCACCTTTCACCTCATGGCTTCACCCACAAGGCCTCATGCGGTATTACCCCGTGTTTCCACGGGCTATCCCCCATCCAGAGGTAGATCACCTACGTGTTACTCACCCGTTCGCCACTCTAGGGGCCGTATTGCTACAGCCCTTGCCGTCCGACTTGCATGCTTAAAACGCGCCGCCAGCGTTCGTTCTGAGCCAGGATCAAACTCTCCATGATATAAGGCCTGCCCTTGCGGGCAGGTTTTATACTTCGTTACACGCACTTCCCCGGCCTCGCTGACTTTGCGACCGAGTTACAGTGCGTTTTCGCCTCCACCGCAGTTCCCGCAGCGTCGACGGACCCGCTCTCTTCATTCTCCCCTTCCCTTGACTGTCAAAGATCAGGGCCACGGTATTCCGTGGCATTCGCGCGTGCACGGTACTCCGTGCCTAGCGCACTGCGCGCGGACTCTTCAGCCCCTCACGCAGCTTGCCCCAGAGACGGCACTTTCCCCCTCGCATCTCTGTCTGAGGTAAGTACTACCCTTGAGGCGAGTGTTAATATAGACACTCGCGGTCTGTTATGTCAACTGCTTTTCCTGAAATTCTTCAGAAAAAAAGCCGCGTAATCGACCAAAGACCACACCGCAACGGCAGCCGCAAGAACAAAAAGCGCCAGGACTGCCAGGTGAACGACGCCCTGGATTTGAGGAAACCAAGCCAGCCTGCCGAGTGTGAATTGAACAATCCCCCCGATGCCTGCAAAAGCGTAGATCCAGGCCTTGATCTTCCCGCTCACCCGCGCCGGAAGGAGGACTTTGCCGTGGGAAACCATCACCCTGATATATGCCACCGTGATGTCGCGATAGATCAGGACGAGAAGTATCCAGAGTGGCAGAATCCCAGAGCCGGTAAAAGCGACGAAATACGTGAGCCTGCTCAAGGAATCGGCGAATGGATCGAGAACTTTACCCATTTCCGACTCCTGGTTGAGCACCCGTGCGGCATGACCGTCCAAAAGGTCCGAAATCTCGATAAGGGCGAAAGACAAGGCATACCCCGATGAGCAGGAAAGGGGATCCATGAATGGCAAGCATGTAGAAGAGGAAGAAAACCGGCGCAAGAAGAATCCTTCCCGTCGTGAGAACCATCGGGAGCGTCATTCCAGCATCATAGTAGAGGCCGGGGATTCGTCAACCGCAGATTCGACGGGCGGAGGGCGCTTTGCATGCTCCCTTGACAGGCGCAAGAGCGGCCCATAGATTCGCCATGATGCCGGCAGAAAAATCGCTCTCAAGAAGCATCGTCCTCCACGGTGCATTCTTCTTCCTCGTCCAGGGCGGCGTGCTCACCGGTGTCACCTTCGCATTCGCCATGACCTGGCAGCGCCTGGTCACCTTCCTGGTCCTGAGCCTCGCCTATCACGCCGGGCTGACGGCGCTGCTCGTGGCCCGCCGGGGAGACTTCCGCATCGAGGCGTCGGGCCAGCCGCTGGCGCGCGTCAACCTCGCAAACAGGCTCACCTATATCCGGTTGAGCTCGCTGCCGACCATCGTGTTCCTGGTCATCCAGGCCCCGGATTTTCCGTCAAGCCTCCCGGTGATCCTGCCGCTCATCTGCGTGGTTTTCGCCACTGATTTCCTGGACGGGATGACTGCACGTCGGCGGGGTGAGATCACGTTCGTCGGACGGTACCTCGACTCGGCAAGCGACTACCTGACCATCATCGCGATCACGGTTGTCCTGTATTACTTCGGAATGCTGGCGCTGTGGTTCCTTGTCCTCGTGCTGGTGCGCCTCGTGTTCTTTGCCGCTGGAATGGCGCTCCTGGCAGTGCGGGAAGGCAAAGCCAACCCGCTGGTCACTTTCGCCGGCAAGGCATCGATCTTCTCGTTGATGGTGCTCTACGCCATGGAAATCGCCCGGCTGTTCTCCGTTCCGTGGATCGGGGACGAGGCGGTTGTCAGGGTTGTGTCATATGTCGTGGCAGCAGTCGTGGCAGCCTCCATGGTGGACAAGGCAATCTTCCTGGCTCGACGGTTCAAAGAAGTCACGGCCTCTGGACAACCTCGACTCCCCCGTCGTTCTGCACCATGAATCCGTAGCTGGCGAACTCCTTCGCCTTCTTCACGATCAGCTCGGTCTGCGCGGTTTTCACGCCGGGGATCCTGGCCTCATATTGCTCGAACAGTTTCCAGAGCTCCTCGGAGATGCCGGGGGCACGAGTGAAACGGAAGTCGGTATCCTGCTGACGCAGGTTCTCATCGAAGGACGTCATGCCCTCGAACCTGTACCACGTGCGCGCTCCCGCAAAGACAAGCAGGTCACTGAAGATGACGACCCTCACGATGGGCGAAAAGGAGCTGCCCTTCATCGTCAGGAGCACCGGCTGCCCGCCCCTCGGAACGAGCTCCAGCCTCATCGCGGCCGAATCAACGCCGATCACGCGAAGCGATGCGATCTCGGTTTCGCCCGTAAAGGCATGGATGCTCTGCAGGAAAAGGCCCATCACAACCACGAGTGCAATGAGAAGAACCACAATGGGAATCCCCATGGCCCTCTTGAAGCGCAGGGCACAGAAAGCCACGGCCGCGGAGATCCCGGCAGCCCATGCCAGGCGCGGGTCGAGGATGCGGGCGGGTCCGGGCAGGAAGACGGCCAGGAGGCCGAAAATGACGGCCACGGAAAGGGAAAGGCAGGCGAGGATCCACTTTCGCGCGGCTGCTCTCTCGGGATCGGTCCTGTGTCTCGTGCGCCGCGTGGCAGCGCTGAGCGCGGCCCCGGGAAAAGTCCGCCAAGAACCACCGATGGCAGCGGGCCCTGCATCAGGGGAGAGGCAAGCGTCATGGACTCCCAGGCAACGTCATGGGTCCCTCCCGCTGCCGCCGATGAACTCGCGCAGCAGGGACCGGGGCGGCACGGCACTTTCATCGGCTTGAGGCACCTGGTCGAGCAGCGCCTGCACCCGTGCTGCCCTCTCAAGGGCCTCCTGCGTTTCTTCTCCGCCTGCCCTGAACTCATTGACCAGGGACGCGAGCGCCGCCTGGAGCCGCGCCTTCATGAAGGGAAGCTCGTACGGCAGGTAGCTGTTCACCAGCGCATGCGCGCGCCGCAGCTCGGGCACGATGTAGCGCAGCTCGGCGCGGCGCACGAGGGGCCAGTGCCGGATTGTCGAGCGCGGCGAGTAGTTTCTGAATTGCATGTCGCGGACAGTGCGCCTGAGCATGCGCACGTCGGCCCAGCGGATGCAGCGCCCGTCGGCGCCCTTGACCTGGGCAAGGGTCTCCACGTACAGCCGGAACTTCATGCCTTCCGGGCAGGCTGGCCGTCATCTCGGGAAAAAAACCGTGCAGCGAATCGATGAGGAGCAGGGCACCGGCGGGAAGGGAGAAGGTGCCCGCATCTCCCGATCTTCTCCCCGTCTTGAAGTCATAGCGCGGCATGACGATGCTTCGGCCGGCCGCAAGTGAGGATATATGCTCGTTGATCAAGCCGAGGTCCAGCGCCTGCGGGGTCTCGAAATCGTGGTCGTCTTCTCCGATCCTGGGGTGGACCTCCAGATCGAAGAAGTAGTTGTCCACCGCGAGCGGGACTGTCTGGATCCCCGCCGCGGCGAGCCGCTTCCCGGACCTTGAGCGTGGTCGTCGTTTTCCCCGATGACGAGGGTCCGGCAATGATCACCGCACGAAGGTCGTCCCGGCGGGCCACGATCTTCTCCGCCGCGGCGTCGACCTCACTTTCGTAGAACGCATCCGCGTCACGGATGAGCGCGTCCAGTCCGCCGGCGGCAATGAGACGGGAAAGCTGCTCCAGAGTGACGCAGTCGTGGTCAGTGGCCCAGGACAGCGCCTCCCACAGCTTGCGATAAGGAATGTTCTCCGAGGAATAGGTGAGGCTTTCCCTGCCGGCGCGCTTCAGGGCGTGCTCGTAGCGGTATACGATATATGCCTTTGCCGTGCGGGCGTGCCCGCGCTCAATAAGGGCTTTCTCAACGAGGTCCTGGACTTCCTCGACCGTCGGCCAGGAGTCCGTGTCCCGCCGCCGCGCAAGCAGCTGCAGAACGTCAGCGGCCACCCGTTCCGCCTCCGCCTGGTCGCGGCCCCCGCAGGCAACCGCTGCCCGGTAGATCGCGGAAGAAATCTTCTCCCTCCTGAAGGGAACCACCCTGCCATCGCGCTTGACGATCATCTCCTGCACGGGATGAGCCGGCGCCTTGACCCCTGCCCCCTGCCGATCAGTCGAGGGTTTTCGGCCGCACCTCGACCTCGACCTGGGCCAGATACTCGTCCAGTGGAATCATGTTCTTCTGTTCCCCGCTCCGGGTCCTCAGGGAAACCGCCCGACCGGCCTGTTCCTTTTCGCCGAGAATCAGCATGAACGGGATCTTCTGGTTCTGCGCATTGCGGATCTTCGCATTCATCCGCTCGTCACCCTTGTCCAGCTCGGCGCGCACGCCGCGTGCCTTGAGCGCCTTCACCACTTCCTCGCCGTAGGCAGCGAACGCGGGTGTCACCGGAATCGCGACGGCCTGGACCGGCGCAAGCCACGGCGGGAACGCGCCTCCGAAGTGCTCGATCAGGACGCCGAAGAACCGCTCCAGCGACCCCAGGAGCGCGCGGTGCACCATGAAGGGGCGCTTCTGCGTGTTGTCCGCGGCGACATACGTCAGCCCGAAACGCTCCGGCTCGTTCCAGTCGAACTGGATGGTGGTCATCTGCCACTCGCGCCCGAGCGCGTCCTTGATCTTGAGGTCGATCTTGGGCCCGTAGAAGGCTCCCCCGCCCTCGTCGATCACGATGTCGAGCTTCTCCATTTCCGCCGCGCGCTTCAACACGGCAATGGCCTTGTCCCACGTAGCGTCGTCGCCTATACCGTCCGCCGGCTTGGTTGCAAGGTACGCCTTGATGTCCTCGAACCCGAATGCCCTCCAGATCTTCAGGGAGAAACGAAGGACTTCCAGGATCTCGTCGTCGATCTGCTCCGGCGTGCAGATGATGTGCGCATCGTCCTGCGTAAACCCGCGCACGCGCAGCAGTCCGTGCATGACGCCCGACTTCTCGTAGCGGTAGACGGTGCCCAGCTCGGCCCAGCGCAGAGGAAGGTCGCGGTAGGAGCGCTGCTGGTTCTTGTAGATCATGAGATGGAACGGGCAGTTCATCGGCTTGAGGAAGTAGTCCACGTCATCGATCGACAGGGGAGCGTACATGTTCTGCTTGTAGAACCCCAGGTGTCCCGAGGTCTCCCACAGCCAGGACTTGCCGATGTGCGGCGTGTACAGAAGCTCGTACCCGTTCTTCTGGTGCTCTTTGCGCCAGAAGTCCTCGATTGCCAGCCGGACCCGTGCCCCCTTGGGATGCCAGTAGATGAGCCCCGCCCCGGCTTCCTCGTGGATGGAATACAGGTCCAGCTCCCTGCCGAGCCTCCGGTGGTCGCGCTTCTCGATCTCCTGCAGCCGCTTCAGGTGCGCCTCGAGCTCCGCCCTGGACTCCCACGCTGTCCCGTAGATTCGCTGGAGCATCTTGTTCTTTTCGTTTCCGCGCCAGTACGCACCCGCAACCGAGGTGAGCTTGAACGCATCCGGCCGAAGCGCGCTGGTATCCGCCACGTGGGGTCCACGGCAGAGATCCGTGAAGGTGTCCTGCGTATACGTCGAGATCTCTTCCCCTTCGGGAAGCTCCGAGATGAGCTCCAGCTTGTAGGGCTGGTCCCTGAACAGGCGCTGCGCCTCCGCGCGGCCCACAACGGCCTTTGAAAAACGATGGCCGCCGGCAACGATGGCCCTCATCTTTTCCTCGATGACGGTGAGATCCTCCGTCACAACGGCGCGCGGCAGGTCGAAATCGTAGTAGAACCCATCATCGATCGCCGGCCCGATGGCAAGCTTGGCTGCCGGAAATACCTGCAGCACCGCTTCTGCCATCACGTGCGAAAAGGAGTGCCGGATCTCGAGGAGCCCCGGCTTTCGCGTCTCTTCCATCGTGTTCCTCCAAATGAAGAAGCCCTGTACGGCAGCTCGTCCTCGTTGACGCACGGACACTGCCGCGCCTCCAAGGACGAAAAGCCGTTCAGGGCTTCCCGCGGTTCCACCTTGATTCGCACGACCCCTTTCATCCCGGGGCAATGCGCACTTGATTTGCTCACTCACGGGGAGCATCCGGCAGGCTCATACTCAATCGGGGGATTTCGGGTCCCCGATCTTTCCGGCCCCCGCTCGGGAGTGGTTTTCGGCGGCGGACCGCCTACTCGTCTCCGTCACAGCGTTTCAGGAAGTATTCAGAAAATGCTCTGCTCCTGTCAAGAGCCGAAGTACATCGGCTGTCTTGGCAGGTCCACAGCGGCCGTGAAGGCGTTTTGATTGACAGCGTCCGGGGCCGGAGATACACTTGCGGTTTGATGAAACCGAAGAGACGTCGGCGCATCGACATCTACACCATTGACATCGGCGGGGGACACATCGCCCCCGCGCAGGCAATCAAGCAGCAGTTCGACATCGGCGCGTACAAGGACCTCGACGTCCGGGTAGTGAACCTCGGGATCACGCTGGGGGCCACTTTCCTGCGCTACCTCTACAAGTTCTACTGGGACAAGGCGCTGCGCTATCCTCCGCTGATCAATGCATTCTACCGCGGCGCTGACAACCCCTTCCTGATGAAGATCGTGGACCGCATCCTGGGCATCACCATCCTGCCGAAGTTCGTCGCCTACCTGGAAAAGGAAAAGCCCGACGTCGTCGTGACCACCTATTTCACTTTCACCCATTTCCTGGAGATGCTCCAGCGCGTGGGCCAGCTGGACGCGGTGACAGTGGTCCTCAACCCGGAGCCCCTGGATTCGCACTACATCTGGTTCTCACCGGTTTTCGACTGGAGCATGGTCTTTTCGCAGAAGTCGCGGGACGAGATCGTGGAGAAGGGAATCAAGGCCCAGAGGGTCAAGGTGTTCCAGTTTCCCATCAAGCCGAGTTTCGCCCGGCGCACACAGAGCCCGGCCGCTCTCCGCGGCGGACTCGGCCTGGAGAAGAAGCCTTTCACCGTGCTGTTTTTTTTCGGCGCGGAGGGCGTCGGCCCGGTGAGAAAGTTCCTCAGCGTGCTCATTGAGCGCGGGATTGCCCTGCAGGCCGTGGTCATCTGCGGCAAGAACGAAAAACTGAAGGCCGATATCGAAAACCTCGCACGGGGACGCACCGGGGGGGTCCGGATCCAGGTGAGGGGGTACATGACAAACCTCGCCGACTATATCGCGGCCTCGGACGTCGTCGTGGGAAAATCAGGCCCCAACCAGGTCTTTGAGACGCTCCTGCAGTGCCGGCCCATCGTGATCTCGAGCTTCCTTGCGAATGAGAAAGAAACCACCAACTGGGTCATCAGCAACAAGCTGGGATGGCTCACGCGATCACCGGCTCACCTGGCAACGCTCCTGGCGCGCCTCTCCGCCGCGCCAGCGGTCCTGAAACGCTACCAGGCGAACATCAAGGCAATGAAGCTGCGCTCCGGCACACCGGAGATCTGCGAGTTCCTTGCAGGCGTGGCGCGGGAAGCTCGGGAGCCGAGGAAGCGCCCGATGGCCGATGCGCTGCGGAAGCTCAGGGATCGGGTGGTCTCCGAGGGAGAAGCCCTGCGGGACCGCGTTGTAGCCGAGGGTGAGGCTCTCACGCGCAGGATCGAGGCTGATCCAAACATGAAGCGTTTCCGCAGGGCAAACGCCGCGCGGAAGGCGCGGCAGACTGTCACGCGCACTCGCAAGGCGTCGCGGGCCGGCACGGTAAAGGCCGCCCCGAGAGCGAAGCCGGGTGTAAAGCCGAGGAGGAAGCCTCCAGCCAGGCCAGGGGCGAAACCTGGTCCGCGGCGCACTTCCTGAAGCCGGCCGCCTGAGACCCGGACCCGAAGCCCTCTCCTGAAGCCGGCCTACACCCCCGCCCTGATTCTCTTCTCCAGTGACGCGGCAGTGATGCCGAGGTGCTCCGCGATCTTCTGATAGGGCCCGGATTCGCCGAACCTGTCGATGCCGACCACGAGTGTCGAGTCGTCGGCCAGTCCCTTCCAGCCGAACGAAACCCCTGCCTCGAAAATGACCTTCTTCGCCCCCGGGGAAACCAGCGAGCGCTGGAAGTCCATGGGCTGGGCGTCGAAAAGCGCGCGGGAGATCATGGAGACAACCCTGACCTTCCGGTCAGTGAGCGCGGCCGCTGCCTGCAGCGCCACCGAGACCTCGGAGCCGGTGGCCACGATCACCACGTCCGGCGCGCCATCACAATCCCTGGCGATGTAGGCGCCCTTCCTGATGGTGGAGCGCCACTGGGCATCGGCCTTCGGGTAGACCGCGATTCCCTGCCGGGTGAGCGCAAGCGCCGTGGGCCCGCCGCGCCGCTCGATGGCCAGTCTCCAGGCCATCTCGGTCTCCTCGGAATCGCCGGGACGGAGGAGAAGGAGATTCGGGATGGCGCGGAGGGCAGCAAGGTGCTCCACGGGCTCGTGCGTCGGACCGTCTTCGCCGACAAAGACCGAGTCGTGCGTCAGGACGTAGATGACCGGCAGCTTTGCAATGGCGGCCACACGGATGGCCGGGCGCATGTAGTCGGAGAAAACCATAAAGGTTGCGCAGAAAGGCCGCAGGCCGCCGTGGTACATCATGCCGTTGCAGATGGCAGCCATGCCGTGCTCGCGGATGCCGAAATGGAAGTTCCGCCCGCGGGGGTTTGCCTTCTCGAAGTCCCCCATGTCCTTGAGATTCGTGTTGTTCGACGGTGCCAGGTCGGCCGATCCTCCGACCAGGTTCGGCAGCAGCCTGGCCAGCGCGTTGAGGACCTGTCCGCTCGCGGCGCGCGTGGCAAGGCTGTCACCCTGCTTGAACGCGACCAGCGGGGCAGAGGGAAGCGTGACATCCACCTGGAACCAGGCGTCCCACTCCTTTGCCATGTCCGGGTTTTCCGCCTTCCACGACGCCAGCGTCTTTTTCCATTCTTCGTAGCGCGCCTTCCACGACGCCTGCTTCTCCTTGAAGTACGTTGTTGCCTCGGGAAACACGAAGAACTGGCAGCCATCCGGAACGCCGATTGCCTTCTTGGCTCCCGCGGATTCCTCGGGCCCCAGCGCTTCACCGTGCGCCTTTGCCGTCCCGGCCCGGGTGGGCGCGCCCTTGCCGATGATTGACTTCAGGAGAATGATCGTCGGCCGATCAGATGATCTCTTCGCCTGCTCGACCGCTTTCATGATGGCGGGCATGTCGTACATGTCACCGGAGAGTGTCTGCCACCCGTACCCCTCGAAGCGCTTCAGGACGTTCTCGGAAAACGCGAGGTCCGTGGAGCCTTCGATCGTGATCTTGTTCGAGTCGTAGAAAACGATGAGCTTCTCCAGGCCGAGGTGCCCGGCAAGAGAGCAGGCCTCCGACGCCACTCCCTCCATCATGTCGCCGTCGCTGGCAAGGACATAGGTGTAATGGTCAATGATGGTGCGGGCCGGCGTGTTGAACTTCGAGGCCAGAATGCGCTCGGCAACAGCCATGCCGACGCGCATTGGAAATCCCCTGGCCCAGGGGGCCGCCGGTGGCCTCCACGCCCGGAGTCACGCCCCATTCGGGGTGACCCGGCGTGCGGGAGCCGAGCTGGCGGAAGCCCCTGATGTCGTCAAGGCTCAGGTCGTATCCGGACAGATGGAGAAGCGAGTACAACAGCATGCACCCGTGGCCCGCGGACAGCACGAACCTGTCACGGTTTGCCCACTGCGGGTCCTGCGGCCAGTGGCTGAGAAGCTCGCCATAGACGAGCGCGCCCAGCTCCGCGCATCCCATGGGAAGCCCGGGGTGGCCCGATTTCGCCTTTTCAACGGCGTCGATCGTGAGCGACCGCACGCTGTTGGCTACCGCTGTCAGTGCTGCGACATTCATCTCGTCCTCCGTGTCACCGTAGCCTTCCCGTCAGCAATCGTGACGAGGGCATAGTTGCCGTTCTTGAAGGGGCCCACGTTCAGGCACTCTGCTCCGCCCAGCGAATCAACGCCGGCCGACTCGTGGATATGGCCGGAGATGCACAGGTTCACCGAGCCGCCAAGCAGGAACTTGCGGACGGGTTCCGACCCGACGTGCTGCCGGCCGAACCCCCGGTCCAGCTCGGTGCCGCGCGGAGGCGCGTGGGAGACGAGCACCCGGAAAGGCGCATTGGCCACCAGGGCGAACCCCGCGGCAAGGCATCTTTCCGCTTCATCGTCTCCGATCTCCCAGGGAGTTCGAAAAGGCGACGGTGTGCCGCCGCCCAGCCCCATGAAACCCACCCCGTCTATCACGGTGCCGCTGGCGTGCAGGTCCACACCGAGCTCGCCCAGGCAGCTCCGCACTGCCTCTCGATCCATGTTGCCCGCAACAGCAAGGAGCCGGGTGCCGGATGACAGGATGGGTGCGAGCACCGCCAGCGCCTCTGCGCGGCCGCCGAGGTGCGTGATGTCACCGGAAACGATCACGAGGTCGGCCGTTTCGGGACCGGAAAGCAGATCTTCCAGCCCCGCGGCCTCTCCATGAATGTCAGAAAGGCAGAGAAGAGTCATGACAGACCGGCGCCGCCTAGTGGTGGCGCCTCTTGTGCTTTTTGTGCTTGCGTGTGCCGGTCTGGCCCGGGAAAGCCGTGTTCAGGGGGGCGGCCTCCGGACGCTGGGCGGCGCCTGCACGCGGAGTGCCGGGGGCCGAACCCACGGGCTGCGGCTGGACTTCTGCTGACATTCCGGGGGCGGCGCCCGGAGCTTCCAGGGCAAGCTGCCCGGCGACGGAGGCGGACCCGGAGGCAAACCCGACCGGTGCCTCCACGACTTCCTCCTCGGATTCCTCCTCGACCACCGCGGCCGTGGCGGGCCGTTCCCCCGAGCCGATCCCGTACTTCTTCAGCTCGCCGGTCGTGTGCTTGCCCGGCGCGCCACTTCGTCCATTCAATGACGATGAACGCCGAGATGAAGGTGGAGTAGGTCCCCTCCACGATGCCGACGATCATGTTCAGAGCGAAGTTGCGGATGGTGCCGCTGGTGAGAATGAACAGGGCTATGACGGTGAGCAGCGTCGCACCCGAGGTGATGAAGGTCCTGCTCAGCGTCTGCGTCACGCTGGTGTCGAGGATGGTGCGGATGGACTCCCCGCGCATGAGGGTGTTGTTTTCACGCGCGCGGTCAAAGTTGACGATCGTGTCGTTGATCGAGTACCCGAGTATCGTCAGGATGGCGGCGATTGTTCCCGCGTCGATCTCGACGCGGAACACCGCGTCGAAAGAGAGCATGACCAGCGCGTCGTGCAGGATGCCCAGCACGGCGGCGGCGGCGTAGATCCATGGGTGGAACCGGAATGTCATGTACAGCAGGATGAGGAGCACCGCCATCAGGACGAGCCAGATGGTCTGGGACGCGAGGCTCTGTGCCATCCGCGCGCCGACGAACTCGGTGCTCTTCAGGATGATCTGTCCCTGCCCGTACTTCCCCTCGAGGATCTGCAGGAGCGCCTTTTGCGTATCCTGCTGGAAGCTCGTCTCGCTGGCGCCGGCGGCCACGGGGATCCGTGTGATGAACTCCTGGTTGGCCGGAGAGCCGACCGCCGTGAGAGAGAACTCGCCCATGCCGGCCATCAGGGCACGCATCTCCGACAATGGAGGTCTCCACTCCCCGCCCGGGCCCCGGAGCGCGGTTGATCGTATAAGGGGCCGCTGAGATGTCGGCGGGACGCGGCAGCGGCTCGAGCTCCGACGGCGAGGCCGCCGGGTCCCCCTTCAAGACCACCGTGACGCCCGCAACCTGTTTGGCGATGGCGTCCGTGAGGTCGCGGACCGTGGGGAAGTTCGCATACTTGAACGCCACGTTCTGCTTGCTGCCGTTCTTTGAGCTGGTTACGGAAAAGATGATGTCGCCGGGAGAGGTGAGGGCCGCCTCGCCGGCGGGGATGGAAATCTCGACCTTGTCCGGCCCGGTGTACTGCACGGTAAAGCTCGCCGGGGCCACCTGGAACTGGTAGGAGACGCCGGCCTTGAAATCGACGCCGAGGTTCAACCCGCGGTTGGCGATGTACCCCCCGATCCCGATGAGGATGAGCAGCGCGGAGAATCCGAAGAACCAGTACCGGGCGCGCGAAAACCTAATCACACGCTTCATGCGATCTTTCTCCAGGTGAGCAGGATCTTCTTGGTTCTGAGCACGTCCAGCTCGAAGTCGAAGATGAGCCGCGACACGAATACCGCGGCGAAGAGGGTGGCGAGGTTGCCGATCAGCAGGGTGACGGCGAATCCCTGGATGCTGCCCTTGCCGAGCTGGGTGAGGACGAGCGCGGCGATGATGGTCGTGACGTTCGAATCCAGGATGGCCGAGAAGGCACGGGAGAATCCGTGGCTGACCACCGCCTGCGTGGTCTTCCCGAGCCGCGACTCTTCCTTCATTCGTTCGAAAATCAGCACGTTCGCGTCCACTGCCATTCCGATGGTGAGGACCAGCCCCGCGATGGCGGACAGCGTCAGCGTGAATCCGAACACGGAAAGGATTGCCACGTTGATGTACAAGTGCAGGAGCTGCGAGATCACCGCGTTGAGCCCCGCGCGGCGGTAGTACAGGAGCATGAATGCCATGACCAGCCCGATGCCGATGACGCTTGCCTTGATGCCCTGGCTGATGGCGTCCTGCCCCAGCGAAGCCCCGATTGCCTGCTGGCTGGTGATCTCCAGCGGAACGGGAAGCGAGCCGGTGCGGAGGGTCAGCGCCAGGTCGGTGGCCTCGTTGACGGTGAACCCGTTGACCCGGACCTGGTCGCGGATGGGCTCCTGGATGGTCGCCTGCGCCTTGACCTTGTTGTCCAGCGCAACGGCAAGCCGCTTGCCCACGTTGGCCGTTGTCAGCTTGTAGAAGGTTTCACCTCCCGCGGAGGTGAGGATGAAGTTGACGGTCGGCTGCCCGGTGAGCGGGTCCCGGCCCACCTGCGCGTTGGTGATTTCCGTGCCGTTCAGCCCGATCTCCTCGTGCAGGACCGTGTAGCCCTTCAGCTCGTCCAGCCCGTAGGAGTCCTTGGCAAAGACGCCGCGCAGGACGTCGCCCTTGGGCACGACGGCGAGCACGCCCGCATCCTTGACGGCGCCCGCGGCATCCAGCAGGACGCCGGGGTTTGCAGCGGCATAGTCCTTGACCTTTGCCACCGCCTCTTCATCAACGATGTGGAAGGTGAGCGAGCCCTTGCCCATGATGAAGCGGCGCACGGTCTCGGGATCCGAAGTGCCGGGGATCTCGATGACGATCTTGTCGTCGCCCTGCGTGCGGATGGAAGGATCGCTGAGGCCGAACTGGTCGATCTTGTTTCTCAACACTTCGAGGGTCTGGGCCATCTTGTCCTTGCGCTGGGAGGCGTTCAGCGAGCTCTTGTTCGCCGCCTCGAAGGCGGCGTAGTCCACCTGGATGGTGACGTACATGCCTCCGCGAAGGTCGAGTCCCAGCTGCATGGTCTGGTTTTTCAGGTCCTTCAGGGCGAACATCTGGTCGCGGTACCAGGCCTCGGCATCCGCCGTGATGTCCGTCCGGCTGGTGTACGCCTGCAGGACGCCCTGGACGCGTCCACAGGGAAGGAGCCGCCTTGCCTGCGGTCTTGTAGCGCGCCTGGGCCTTGGAGATCAGGAACGAAAAGTCCACGGGCAGCGGATCGGATGCCTTCATGGCGAGGAGGTTCTTGATGGCGGTGTCGGCCCGCTCCTGCGCATAGACCTTGATCTGGTTGCGCGAGCTCTCCGCCATGTCCTTGTCCACCTGCGCTGTCATGAAATACCACTTGATGGACGGGAAAACGAAATAGAACCCGACGGCGAGGACCGCCAGGATAATGAGAAAACGGTACCGCTTCTTCATGGAGGATCTTACTCCTTGGAATCTCCCGAATCGTCCTTGCGCTCGAGAACCGTCGCGACGGCGCTCTTTGAAAACTTGAGCTTCACGTTGTCGTCCACCTTGAGCACCACCGCGTCGTCCTTCACGGATTCAACGGAGCCGTGCATGCCCCCGATCGTGACCACCCGGTCTCCCCTGCGGATGCTTGACAGCATCTTCTTCGCGTCCTTCTGCTTCTTGTTCTGCGGCCGGATCACGAGGAAATAGAAAACAACGATGATGAGCCCGAAGGTCACCAGCATTGTCACAAGCTGCGTGCCCCCGCCGCCCGGTGCCCCGCCTGTGCCGCCCGTCTCGGCCCCGCCGAGCATGAGGGGGAGAAAGCTGCCAATCGATGTCATATGGTATCCTTAGATTGAGGATGAATAACCGCGCAAACATACCATGAAGCCGAAAGGAAGGTCAACGGGCCGCCTACTGCCTCTTTCGCGTCTTGATGACCCTTGCTACGGCCCGCAACCGGCGCGCAAACACCGTCTCGACCCGCGCCGAAGCGTCGCGCACCTCCCGCATCCTCTCCACCAGGTATTCCAGGGCCGCACCGGCCTTTTCCAGCTCCTCGAGGGGCATCCCGGAAAGGTCGGCGTCGGTCACCCCGAGGTCCGGGCCGGCAAGGCCCAGGATGGTGCCGATCTCGTTGAGGGTGTAGTTGAAGGCCTGGAGGTCCTTGATGAAGGAGAGCAGCACGACGTCACCGGGCCGGTAGAGGCGGAACCCCCCGTCGGTGCGCCGGTGAGGGGCAATGAGGCCCTTTTCCTCCCAGAACTTGATGGTGCGGACATTGATGCCGCTGCGATCCGCAAGCTCGCCGATGGTCAGGAAATCGCTTCGCGAGACGTAACGGCCCCGCTCGTCCTTGACCGGCAGCCCGACACTTCGCTTGATCTTCAGGATTTCCGGGAGGGAATACCCGAGGGAGGAGAACTTGCGGATCAGCTCGCCTTCCTCGATGGCTGATTCGGGAAAAACGTCCGCCGCTCCGGGCAACGGGGAAATCAGCTCGTGCTCCATCCACTCCGCGAGCTCTCGGGGAGCGATTCGCAGGCGGTGGAGTAACTCCTCGTGGGTGAGCTCCACAGCTGCCCTTTCAGACCACCGTGACCTTTTTCACTCCTTCGGGAACGCCGGCCACGCCGAAGGTCCTTTTCAATTCCTCGACCGAGTGCATCGGGGCCTGGGTGCGCGCGTTGTACAGGGCAAGAACCTCGTCCATCTCGGCCGCCGAGCCGTTGAACACGGCGGAGGAGACTGCCTGCTTGAACAGTCCGGCTTCCGCGAGCTGGCGCGTGGTGCTGGCGCCGTGCCGGCGCAGCATCCGGCCGTCGATGATCGCGGTGCTGCCTTCGAAGCCGATGCAGAAGATGAAATCCTCCCTGCGCATGAGCCAATCCTGACAGAACGCCGGTGGTTGTGCAAGGCGCGGGGCTACTTTGGCGCCGCCACGGTGAACGACCCGTCGGTCAACGAGAACATTTTTCTTGCGCCGTCGGTCATCGTGACCACGCGGTCGGTGCCCACCATGATCGCCTCCACGCCGAGGGAAACAGCCAGCGCAAGGCCGCGCTCGGACCCGAGGCAGAACAGCGTCAGGCCGAGCCCGTCGGCATCGACGGAGGAATCGCTGATGACGGTCACCTGGTCCAGGCCGCTGTCCACCGGAAATCCCGTGCGCGTGTCCATGATGTGGTGATACCGCTTGCCGTCCTGCACAAAGAAATGCTCGTAGGAACCCGAGCTCACGACGGCTTTCCCGATCACCCTGACGACCCCGAGGGCGGTGCCACGGGTGGCGTCGGGATTCTGGACCCCGATCCTCCACGGCCCGCCGTCGGGCCGGGTGCCGAAGGCGTAGATATCGCCCCCCAGGTCCACGATGGCGGAGCGCACCCCGCGCGAAGAAAGGATGCGTACAACTTCGTCTGCCGCGTAGCCCTTCAGGAGCCCGCCGGCGTCCAGCCTCATGCCGGCCCGCTTCAGGTAGATGGTGCGCGCCTTTTCATCCGTCACCACGTCCCGCCAGTTCACCAGCGCTCGGGCCCGGGCCAGATCGGCCGGCAGGGGAACCTTCCCTTCTTCCGTGTTCATCTTCCACGCCTGCATCAGCGGCCCGACGGTCGGATCGAAAAGCCCGCCGGAGATTTCCGCCAGGCGCAGTCCCTTGCCTACCACGAAGAACACGTCCTCCCCCACGTGGATTGGAGAATGCCCGGCCGCGTCACTGACGGCGTCAAGCTCGCTGCCGGGCACGTTCACGCTGAGCCGGGCGTTGCAGCTCGTCGAGGCGCTTGAATACCTCGTCCAGGATGCCCGGATCCTGGTGGTCGTGAAGGGTCACAGTGCACTGTGTCCAGAAGACGTATTTTGAGCGGGACAGGGGCTCGGCGGCATGGAGATTGGCCGCGGCAAGGAGGAAAAAAACGACGGCCGTCGCAGATATGCGTCCACGGAAGTTGTTCATGATGGACAGAGTATGCGCTTGAAGCAGGAGCGGGGCAAGCAACCGTCCCGCGCGGTACACTAAAAAACCGCCCCTGCCCGCGGCCACCGTACCCGGTGGCATTTTTTCGAGCAGAGGCGGCCCACATTCAATAGTTCCCGAACAGGCTAGTAGTCGCCCATTCCTCCCATGCCGCCCATTCCACCCATGCCGCCGCCACCGCCGCCGCCCGGCATCGGAGCATCCTTCTTTTCAGGGATGTCCGTGACGATGCATTCTGTGGTAAGGAGCATGCCCGCAATCGAGGCCGCGTTCTGCAGTGCGGACCGGGTGACCTTGGCAGGATCAATGATTCCAGCCTTCACGAGGTCGGTCCATTCCATGGCCTGCGCGTCGAACCCGATGCCCTTCTTCTCGTTCTTGGCCCGGTCCACGACGATGGAACCGTCCATGCCCGCGTTCTGCGCGATCTGGCGCAGGGGCTCTTCCAGGGCGCGCTTGACGATCATGAAGCCGACCTTGACCTCCTGGGTGAAACTGGAAATGTCCGTCTTCTCCAGCGCCTTGGCTGCCTGCACCAGAGTGACGCCGCCGCCCGGCACGATGCCTTCTTCAATGGCCGCGCGGGTGGCCGACAGGGCGTCTTCCACGCGGTGCTTCTTTTCCTTGAGCTCGACCTCGGTGGCCGCGCCCACGTTGATCACCGCAACGCCGCCGGCGAGCTTTGCCAGGCGCTCCTGCAGCTTTTCGCGGTCATAGTCTGAGGTGGTCTCGTCTATCTGGACCTTGATCTGGGCGATGCGGTCCTTGATGTCCTTCTGCTTGCCCGAGCCCTCGATGATGGTGGTATTTTCCTTGTCCACCTTCACCTGCTTGGCGCGGCCGAGCTGGCTGATCTCCGCGTTCTCGAGCTTCAACCCCAGCTCTTCGGCAATGACCTGCCCGCCGGTGAGAATGGCAATGTCTTCCAGCATGGACTTCCTGCGATCGCCGAAGCCGGGGGCCTTCACTGCGCACGCGGAAAGGGTTCCGCGGAGGTTGTTCACGACGAGCGTGGCAAGGGCCTCGCCCTCCACTTCTTCAGCGATAACGAGCAGGGGCTTGCCCGCCTGCGCGATCTTCTCCAGCAGCGGCAGCATGTCCTTCATGCCGGAGATTTTCTTGTCGTGAATGAGGATGTACGGGTTCTCCAGGACTGCCACCTGTGTGTCGCGGTTGGTGACGAAGTACGCCGAGGTGAAGCCTCGGTCGAACTGCATCCCCTCCACCACTTCGAGGTTGGTCTCCATGCTCTTGGATTCCTCGACGGTGATGACCCCGTCCTTGCCGACCTTTTCCATTGCGTCCGCAATGAGCTTTCCGATCTCGTGGTCGTTGTTCGCCGAAATGGCGGCAACCTGCGAGATCTCGTCCTTTTCCTTGATGTCCTTGGCGCTCTTCTTGATGTCTTCCACGGCAATGGCCACCGCTTGCGCGATGCCCCGCTTGATGTCCATGGGGTTGATTCCCGCCGCGACGGACTTGAGGCCTTCCTTGATCATGGAGTACGCCAGCACCGTGGCCGTTGTGGTGCCGTCACCGGCCACATCGTTGGTCTTGGTGGCCACTTCCTTCAGGAGCTGGGCTCCCATGTTCTCAAACGGATCTTCCAGCTCGATTTCCTTGGCAATCGTCACGCCGTCATTCGTGACCGTCGGTGCGCCGAACTTCTTGTCCAGAACCACGTTCCTGCCCTTCGGTCCAAGGGTCACCTTGACCGCCGTGGACATCTTTTCTACTCCGCGAAGCAGCTTCTGCCGTGCGTCCTCGTCAAAACGGAGTTGTTTGGCCATTTCTCTCCCCTTTCCTTCTCCAAATGTTAAGTTTCGTCACGCGAGTATGGTTTGAGCGTGTCGGTCGCTTTTGTCGCTAAGATACAAAATGTGTCGCGAATCATCAAGGGGTTTCCAAGGGAATTTAATACCATTTTCCAACCAGGGCGAGCTGATTGACTTTCGGTTTCCATCTGCTACAAAGGTAGAATGTTGCGCAGAACGGCACCCGGGCCATGGGGTACCGGGGCTGGGGCGGCCGCGAGCCGTGGACAGGTTTGCCTGGGCTTTCATTGGGACGCCCACTCCTGGGAAGCCACCCCGTCCCTCTGGGACCTCCTCTTCGAGTGGCTGGGCGAAAGGAAGGTTCACTGGAATCTCCCGGCGCTTCCGGCAGAAACTCCGGTGCGGAAGCGTGCCTCCCTTATCAGGACCCTGCGGTCGAGGATTGAATCCAGGGGAGACGCTGTCACCGCAATGGGGTACTCGGGCTCTCCGCACAGCCTGCTTTCCCTGGACGAGCTGGATCGTGAATTGTCCTGGGGATTGAAAAACCCATGGGGGACCGGCATCACCGACCTGATGGGCCTGCGGCCGCCCATCCTCGTTCCGCGGGTGGCCGATCTTGCGCGGTCCGGGGCGTGGAAATTGTACGCCGAGCAGGGCTTTCGCCTGATCGGCATATTTCCGGACCCGCGCGACAGGCCGCAGGGAGCCCCGGCAGGGTGCCTTCCGTTCCTTCGCGTCGGCGTCTCTTCGTGGGCCCCCGGAAGCCCGGAGGCGCGCCGCCTGCGGCGCCTGCTTGGCTCATCGGCCAACATCCTTGTCCAGCTCGATCTCTCGGGAGTCCAGGACCCGACAGCTCTGCGGTCCCTCCTTGAAGACCCGTCGGGGCTGTTCAGCGGCCGCTCGCCCGTGCTTTGTCCCCTGCCGGAACCGGCGGGGGAGCTTCCCCCGAAGCCGGTCGCCGTGCCGCGGCGGCTGGATTGGTCTGCGCTCTCCATTCCCGGCCTCCATGCGGTTCTTGATGACACCGCGGGGATTTCAAGGAAAAAGAGGAAAAAGGCAGAGGAATATGACGCCCTGCTCAACCGGCTCGGCTCGACGGTTGACGGCGCGGCGCGCCCGGAAACTGAAAGCCAGGATCCGCACCGGCAGCTGCGCCTGGTTGCGCACATGCTGGGAGAGGTGGCTCTCACCGGCAGCCAGTTCGACGTCAGGATCCACGGAGGCCGGTTCTGCGGTCTCACCCGGCAGGGAAAGGATCTCATGCCGCTGAGACCCGCCGTGTCCTTCATCCGCGCGGGGAGGAGCCTCTGGAGCTACAAGACCCTGAGCTCCTTCTCTTTCGAAAGCGAGCGGGGCACGGGGCTGCGGGAAGAGCTCGGCATGGACGGGAAAGAAGGGGCGCTCGTCAGGGTTGAGTACTCGTTCCGCGAGGACTCGCCCCTGCTCTGGATCGCCGTGGAAGTGCGGTTCCCGGATTTTCCCGCGGGCATCCAGGTAGACGAGTACGCGCCGATTGCAATTGCGCTGCGGACGCTGAAAAAAGGCGAACCGGCGGCCGTCGAGGTCACCGCCCCCGACGGGAGCAGCTCCTCCGTGGAAGTGTCGGAGAGATCGGGAAATATCTTTGCACCCGGCGCCCTCCACAGGATCAGGAGACCGGACGGCGGCTGGATCGTCCTTCAGTTTTCCTCTCCCGCCCGCACCTGGGGGCTCCCGGCCTTCCGGGTGGTCCGTGTCCGAGGCGGCCGCATGCTGGAGATCAATCCCTTCGGCAGCTACGCGCCTGTTCCCGGTTCCACCCTGGGGGGCCGATGCGCCCATTTCTCCTTCCGCCTCGGGCTGGAAGACGCCTGAGCATGCCCGGTATCGATTTTTTCGACGTTGACCATACCTTGACGCGCCGGTCCTCGGGCGGCCGGTACGTCGCGCTGGCCATGCGCAGGAGGGTGCTCCCGCTGCGGCTGCTGGCCGTGATGCCGTGGTACTCCCTGACTTACCGGCTGGGGCTTTTCCGCCCCCGCATGTACAAGAACGGTTTCCCGTACCTGCGAGGCATTTCTCGCGAAGTCCTTGAGCAGCTTGCCCGGGACAGCTTCGAGGGAAGCCTCAAGAGCGATCTCTTCCCCGAGGGCGTCGCACTCGTGCAGAGCATCCGGTCCGGCGGCCGGCGGGTCATGCTTGCCACCTCCTCGCTGGACTTCATTGTTGCCCCGCTGGCGGAATACCTCGGCGTGGACGGTGTGCTTGCCACGAGGCTGGAGTTCGTTGACGGGGCATGCACCGGACGGATGCAGGGCATGCCCATGTTCCGAAGGGAAAAGAAGGAAGGCGTCCTTGCGTTCCTGTCCGAGCAGGCGGTCATGCCCGGGGAGTGCTCATTCTATTCCGACAGCATTTACGACCTGCCCCTGCTGGAGGCCGTCGGCAAGCCCGTGGCGGTCAATCCCGATTTCCGGCTCCGAAGTATAGCGCGCCGCCGGGGCTGGGAGATCAGGGACCTGTCTTCAGCTCCCCGTGGCCAAGGGTCTCCAACCCGCCGTCGCTGAGCTCCAGGACAAGCCTTCCGCGATCGTCGATATCGCGGAGCACCCCCTCCACCATCCTTCCGGAACCCGGCAGGCCCACTCGAACAGGACGTCCTCGGTTGTACAACCGCCCTCGCACCTGCTCCCGCCACTCCCCGCGGCCGGCGGACTCCTTCAGCCTGGCCAGGAAAGCCGAGAGCACGACGGAAGGCGGAATGTTCCTGCCGCAGCACTGGTAGAGTGAGCAGGCTGTGCCGGCAACCTCATCCGCAAAGGATGACTGGGCGCAATTGACGCCGATGCCGACGAGCGCCGCATCACCGTGCGACTCGCACAGGAGGCCGGCAAGCTTCCGGTTTGCCCAGGGACCGGTTTCCGGGGACATCAGGTCGTTCGGCCACTTGATCCGCACGCCAATGCCCGCCTCATCCTCGATCCCGAGCGCCGCCGCGGCCCCCGCGCGGAGCGGCAGCTCTTCCAGCGGAAACCCCATCTCGGCAATCCGGAGCACAACCGTTGCGAGGAGGCTCTCTCCCGGCGGGGAGATCCACGTCCGACCCGGGACTCTTCCCCGGCCCCTCCCCTGGTGGCCGGAGGCGGCGACGGTTCCCGTCGGGCAGCCGGCGCGCGCCATCTGGCGGGCGTCGTCCATGGTGGACGAAGTGCTCTGCTTGAAGAACACGGATGCGCCGGGCCAGGGAGTGGCC
Organism: uncultured Spirochaetota bacterium; assembly: GCA_963845325.1. Classification (GTDB taxonomy): domain Bacteria; phylum Spirochaetota; class Spirochaetia; order SZUA-6; family Fen-1364; genus Fen-1364. The sequence continues at coordinate 57,298 of CAWJRT010000025.1, read as the reverse complement.
CACTGGCTTGTCTCCATTTCGCTGATTATGTACCATTTTACGTCATGCTGGAGAACCCGCTGATGGCCGGCCTGGGCCTGCCCCGCGAGCCGCGGCCGCTCACGCTTGTCATTTTCGGCGCAAGCGGTGACCTCACGCGGCGGAAGCTCGTCCCTGCCCTTTTCTCACTTTACCTCAAGGGCAGCATTCCCGGGGTGCGGGTTGTCGGTTTTGCGCGCCGTGACTGGGATGCCGCGAAGTTCCGCGCCCTCGTGCGGGGCTGGCTCGATTCCGACGATGCGGCCGCTGCCTCCACCGAGGTGAAGGACGCCTTTGTCTCGGGAATGGGCTTCGTCCGCTCTTCCTTCGAGGACCCGGAAGGCTATGCCCGGATTGGCACGGAGTTCCCGGCACCGGTCAACCGGCTGTTCTATCTCGCCACTCCTCCGGACTCCTACCAGACCATCGTGGAACGGATCAGCGGCGCGGGCCTTTCCGGGCAGCCTGGCGGCTTCTCCCGTATAATAGTAGAAAAGCCGCTCGGGAGGGACCTCGCCAGCGCCCGCAGCCTCAACGAGAGCATTGCAAAGGCCTTTCCCGAAGAGCAGATCTACCGGATTGACCATTACCTCGGAAAAGAAACGGTGCAGAACATCATGGTGATGAGGTTCGGCAACGGCATCTTCGAGCCGGTCTGGAACAACCGCTACGTGGACCACGTCCAGATTACAATGGCGGAGACCATCGGCGTGGGCACCAGGGGCCGCTACTACGAGAGTGCCGGCGCGCTCCGCGACATGATGCAGAACCACATGCTCCAACTCCTTTCGCTCGTGGCCATGGAGCCGCCCGTGGACCTGAACCCCGACAGCATCCACGACGAAAAAGTGAAAGTCCTCAAGTCCATTGCACCGATTGCCGGCAGCCGCGTCGGCGCCGAAACTGTGCGCGGCCAGTACGCGAAGGGGATCGTGGAGGGGACAGAGGCCCCGGGCTACCGGGAGGAAGAAGGGGTGGCGGCCCAGTCATGCACCGAGACCTTTGCTGCCATCAGGGTGTATCTTGACTCGTGGCGATGGGCTGGAGTGCCCTTCCTCCTGCGAACGGGCAAGCGCCTTTCACGGAGGACCACGGAGATTTCCCTCCACTTCAAGAGGCCCCCGCTCCTGCTCTTTGCAGACAAGGAGCCGGCAGCCACCCCTCCGAATGTCCTCACCTTCCGCATCCAGCCGGAAGAAGGCATCACCATGAGCTTCAACTCCAAGATCCCCGGGCCCACAACGGCCATGCGCACCGTCAACATGGATTTCTCGTACGGCTCGGCATTCGGAGAGGATCTGCCCGAGGCGTACGAAAGACTCCTCCTCGATGCCATGCTGGGAGATTCCACTTTGTACATGCGAAAAGACGAGGTGGATTCCGCGTGGCGATTCATCACCGAGATCCTGAACGGTTGGCGGAGCACGGAGACGCCGTCCGTGGCGTCCTACCGGGCAGGCAGCCAGGGGCCCGAGGAGGCGGCTTCTCTCCTGGGCTCAGCCGAGAGGCGATGGAGGCGGCTGTGAGCGCGGTGCTCGACCCCCGGGCCATTGAAGAAGAGATCGCGAGGATCCGGGAGAAGGAGTCCAATCCCTACTCCTCGGGAACCAAGACGAACATCTTCACGCTCCTTATTTTTCGAGCAGAAGGAGATGCCGGCCCGCAGAGCCCGGATCCGGTGGAGACCGCCCTCCAGTTCCTGCTGGGCAAACGGCCGGCCCGGATCATCACGATCCGCCGCTCGCATGACCCCCGCACGGAGGCCTGGGTGAGCGGCAGGTGCTTCCCCGACAGGAGAAACAGGGGCGTCTGCTTCGAGGAGGTCCGCATTGAGAGCGGTGAGGACGGGGTCGGCGCCGATCCCGGCGCCTGGTCGCCCCTCGTCATCCGCGACCTTCCCGTGTTCGCGTGGCTGCCGGACAGCCTGGAGGAGGCAGCCGCGCAATGGACCCAGGCACTGCGGGGCGCGGCCGGTCTGATTGACAAGGTGCTGGTGGATTCCTCGCGCAGCCCCGGCCGGGAAGACGCCGCCCTTGATGCGCTTCGCGGGCTCACGGCCGCCACCGCGGATGCGTCGCTCGTTTCGGATTTTTCCTGGCGGCGGAGCCGTGTCCTTCGTGAGCAGACCGCGCGGGCCTTCGACCCCGTGGAAATGCGGCCGCTCCTTCCCGCAGTCCGCTCCGCGCGGCTGTACGGCGGCTCGCGGATGGAAGCCCGGCTGTTTTTCGAATGGCTGCGCTCCCGCCTGGGACGCGAGGTCACCTCCGACCACGCATGGGAAGGACCCCTCACCGAGGGGTTCCGACTCACTTTCACCGTGGACGGAACGGCTGCCGTTGACATCGGGTGCACGCGGGGTGGCTGCCTCTCCCGCGGCGAAGAGAAAGGCGCCTACCGGTTCCCGTCCGACGGCGAAATCCTCCTCGAAGAAGTTGATACGCTCGCCCGGGATGCCGTGTTTGCGGAGGTGCTTGCACGTGCGCCCAGCACCCCTGCCTGAGGCCGACGCCCCACGGATCATTATCGCGGAAAACCTCGAGGCCCTTGCCGAGGAGGCCACCGCGCTGCTTCTCAGCCGCATTGCCGAGCAGGTCGGCATGAGCGGGCGGGCAAGCATCATTCTTGCCGGTGGCTCGACCCCGCGGAGGACCTACTCCCTGCTGGCATCCGGGATTTCCGCCCGGGGCCTTCCGGTCCGCTCTCTGCAGTGGTTTTTTGGCGATGAGCGATGGGTTCCGCCGGAAGATCCAGGCTCGAACGAGCGCATGGCGCGCGAGACCCTTCTCGGACCGATCAACGCACCGCAAGATTCGATCCATTCATGGAACGCAGGCGTGGGTAATCCTGTGGAATGCGCGCGCCGCTACTGTGAACTGGTGCCGGCCGCCCTGGAAGGAGGTGTCCCGGACATCGTCCTGCTGGGGGTCGGTCCAGACGGCCACACCGCCTCGCTCTTCCCCGGGGCAACGGCGTGGCTGCCGAATGGGCAGCAGGTCCCGGTGGCTCGGAAGGTGTCCTCGGAATACGCCGCTGCGGCCGTCCGAGGAGGTGCCCTGCCCGGCTGGAGATTGACCCTGTGTCCCGATATCCTTGGAAGGGCGCGTCACGTCGTATTCCTCGCGGCAGGTGCGGACAAGACGGATGCCGTCCGCCGGGCAATAAACGGGGACGCGGGCACGCCGGCTGCCTGGATCAGGGGGACGACCACGACATTCGTCGTCACCCGGGACGCTTTTGAATAGACAGGAGACAGGAAAAATGGACAGAAGTCTCGTGCAGTTCGTGCGCGGGCTCTACTTCGAGGTGCAGACCGTGGAGGGCGTGCGGCCCCTGGAAATCTGGAACGGAGTGCGGGAGAAGCAGGATCCGTACGAGATGGCGAATCTTGCGAAGAACCTCCTGAAAATCGTCATCCCCCTGGTGAACGAGCAATGCGCCGGCAGCGCATTCTCCGAGCACCAGCGGCGCGTGAAGGAGACCCTCGCCGCCCTCATCGCCTGGTATGACGAGGACCCGGATGCCCGGCTTCTGCAGCGATTCCCGTATCCTCCCACCGGTGACGGGGACCAGAAGGAGCTGTACAAGACGGTTCGCGATACGGCGCGGGACCTGCTCGGGGATGCAGGGGCCGCCGCGGTGCGCGCTCCCGTCCAGGAGACGATTGTGCGGGGCCCCGGCCCCCGCGTATTTCCCGACAGTCTTTTTGATTTTCGCGAGCTGAGGATCGTGGACAACGAGCTTCCGTACATCATTTTCACGGAGAAGGAGTTCCGGGTGATCCATGGGATCGTCATGGTGTACCTGTGGATCATTGACGCGGATGCGATCTTCCTGGACACGCTGTCCCGCAGCGGGGTTCCCCCGGCGTTCATCGATGAGTACCGGCAGTTCGCGCGCAAGCTGCACGGTGAAAACCCCCTGACGATCAAGGGAAAAAGCATGGACTCCCACGGGCTGGTCGAGCTGATCCAGGAAAAGCTCCAGTACGAGGACTACCTTGACGTGTTCGAGAACGTCCACAGGTGGTTCGAGCAGACGCGCGCCCGGTTCACCACGTGAAAAGCCAGCCGCGCCGGCAGCCGGCGCGGCTTCGTCAACCCTGGAGATCTACCCGACTTTCGGAAGATCCTTCTCGGCCTTCAGAATTTCCTCCTCGGGGTACTCGTAGTCCTCGAGCTTGCCGTTGAAGTACTGCTCATACGCGTACATGTCGAAGTGGCCGTGACCCGAAAGATTGAAGAGGATGACCTTCTTCTCCCCGGTCTCCTTGCACTTCTTTGCCGCCCTGATGGCGGAGGCGATTGCGTGGGCCGATTCGGGTGCCGGGATGATTCCCTCTGTCCGGGCAAAGAGCACCGCGGCCTCGAACGTCTCCTTCTGACGCAGGGCTTCGGCCCTGATGAAGCCCAGGTGGTTGAGGAGCGACACGATGGGCGCTGCCCCGTGGTAGCGCAGTCCGCCGGCGTGGACCGAGGGCGGGATGAACCCGTGGCCGAGGGTGTACATCTTGGCCAGCGGGATGAGCTTTCCTGAATCCCCGAAATCGTAGGCGTACAGGCCCTTGCTCAGGGAAGGGCAGGCAAGGGGCTCGGAAGCGACAAACTCCACCTTCCTCTTCCCCGTGATCTTGTCCTCCAGGAAAGGGATCATGATCCCGCCGAAATTGCTCCCGCCGCCGTGGCAGCCGATGACGATGTCGGGCATCAGCCCCAGGTCCTCCAGGATTGCACGCGCCTCCAGCCCGATGACCGTCTGGTGCATGAGAACGTGGTTGAGCACGGAGCCGAGGGAGTACTTGACCGACCCACCGGAGGTCGCGGCAATCTCCACCGCCTCGCTGATGGCAATTCCCAGGGAGCCGGGGTAGTTGCGCTTGTCTTCCGACATCTTCCTCCCGATCTGGGTTTCCATGGAAGGGCTGGCGTGCACCCGGGCGCCATAGCTCTGCATCATGACCTTGCGGTAGGGCTTCTGGTCGTACGAGGCGCGCACCATGAAAACGTTGATATCCAGGTTGAAGTGCGCACCGGCAAAAGCCAGCGCGCTCCCCCACTGCCCCGCGCCGGTTTCCGTGGAGAGCTTCTTCACGCCTTCCTTCATGTTGTAATACGCCTGCGGGATGGCGGTGTTCGGCTTGTGGCTGCCCGTAGGCGTGACGCTCTCGTTCTTGAAGAAGATCATGGCCGGTGTGCCCAGCGCTTCCTCGAGGAACTTCGCCCTGATGAGGGGCGTGGGACGGAACATCGAATAGACCTTGAGCACCTCGTCGGGGATCGTGATCTCCCGCGCGGTGGAGACCTCCTGCTCGAGCAGGCCCATGGGGAACAGCGGAGTGAAGGCCTCCAGGGGGACCGGCGAGCCGTCCGCCGGGCTGAGCATGGGGGGGACCGGCTCGGGAAGAAAGGACTGCACGTTGAGCCACGCCTTGGGAATCTCGCGCGTGGGAAGCTGGAAGATCCTGTCGTCAAGCATGGAAAACTCCTTTGCGGTCACTCCTGGTGACATTTCGGACCATCTCCGCCGGGTCTCGGCGGGCCGCCCCAACGGGGCGGAAATAAAAAAACCCGGGCTCTGCCGTTGGCCCGGGTTTTACGCATAAAAAAACCGCGGGTGGTTCCTCTCACGTGGGGAGCGAAACCGCCCGCGGTCTCCTGAGCTGGTATGTCAGATCAGGCGGCGACGCCGGGTTTCCTCCCCGCACACCACCCCCACCAGTTCAAGAGCATGGACAATGTCTCGACGCAATTCGTGCGCTTCACTGGAAGCAGGTATATACAGTCACGGGCCCGGTTGTCAACAGGAATCATCAGAAATCGATCAATTCCACTTCGAACACGAGGAACGAGTTCGGTGGGATGACTCCCGGGTATCCCTTTGCCCCGTAGGCAAGCTCGGGCGGGATGACAAGGCGGACTTTTTCACCCCTTTTCATTGCCACGAGGGCCTCCGTCCAGCCCGGGATCACCCTGTTCACCTGGAAGGAGGCGGGTTTCCCCCGGCTGACCGTGCTGTCGAAGACCTTGCCGTCCAGGAGTGTGCCGGTATAGTTCACGCTCACCTGGGAGGTGGCGCTCGGGGATCCGCCCTCTCCCTGCTTCAGCACCTCGAACATGAGGCCCGACTTCGTCGTGGTGAGCGTGGGCCACTTCTTTGCAATCTGCGCAAGGGCATCCGTGCGTTCCATTTTCTTCCTCTCGATTCCAGCGCTCTTTGCTTTTGCAACGAGCACGTCAAAGCTCTGCTGTGTCACCGAAAACGCTCCCGCCGCTGAACCCATGCGCAGGATCCGCACCGAGGTCATGTGGTCGCCAGGCTTGATGGCTTTCACGATTTCCATCCCCTGCACCACGTGTCCGAAGATATTGTACCCCCCGTCCAGCCACGCGGCCGGCTTCAGGGTGATATAGAACTGGCTCCCGTTCGTATCCGGACCGGCGTTCGCCATGGCAACCACCCCGGCAGCGTCGTGCTTCAAGTCCGGCCGCGTCTCGTTGGGGAACTCGTATCCCGGCCCGCCGCTCCCGTCACCCTTGGGATCGCCGCCCTGGATCACGAATCCCGCGTCGACCCGATGAAAGGTGAGCCCGTCATAGTATTTCCGTCCGGAACCTCCGTTCGCCTTCAGGGTTCCCTCGGCGAGCCCGACGAAGTTGGATACCGTCATGGGCACTTTCTGGTACTCGAGGGAGAACACGATCACCCCGCGCTCGGTCGTGATCTCAGCGTACAAACCGTCCGGGAGGGCAGATGCCTGGGCAGCGGCAGGGAACGCCGCAAGGACGGCGAGGGCGATGACGGGCAATGGGCGTTTCATTCTGAAGTGCGTGCCACGGAGCGGCTCCGCCTGTCAAGAGCGCCCGCCAGACACGTGTTGCGGCATCAGGATAGAAGAGATTTCCGCCGCTTCGAATTCTTGACACCTTGGTAAGAATCACTACATTTAAAGTATGAAAGCAATTGTCTCCGAGAAAGGACAAGTCACCATCCCCAAGGGCGTGCGGGACACGCTGGGCATCCGCAAGGGCACAGTGCTGGAGTTCGAAGCGGTCGGCGGGAAACTTGTTGCGGTCAAGGAGGGCGTCACCGACGGGTTCGTGCGATGGCGGGGAGCGGGGAAGCTCCCCGGCAATGCAGGGGTGGACGAGTACCTGAGACAGGCGCGGGGATGATTTCCGCGGTCGATAGCTCGGTGATACTCGATGTGCTGACCGACGATGCTCGATTCGCGGAACCTTCCCTCGGGGCCCTGCGCATGGGCGCTCAACAGGGGAAACTGATCGTCTGTGAGTGCGTTATCGCGGAGGTTTTCCCCGCTCTTTCGGACACATCGAAGCTCGAGGACCTGCTCGCCGATTGGGGACTGGTGTTCGTTCCATCGACAAAGGAAAGCGCCGTCGCCGCCGGCGGGATGTTCGCGGCGTACCTGAAGCGTCCCGGTGAAAAAAAGAAAGTCATCGTGGATTTCCTGATCGGGGCCCACGCCCTCGTCCATGCGGACAGGCTCATCGCCCGAGACAGGGGCTACTTTCGGGACTATTTCAAGGCGCTTCGGATCCTCGACCCCTCGGTTCAGCTTCACTCCCGAGAATGATGTGAGAAGCCTCGAAGTAGGAGGGGCCGAGCCTGCGCAGCACCTCGGCCACGTCCCGCTCGTCGCCCTCGATTCCGAGCGCCGCGAAGTTCTTGTCGCCGCGTGCCCCCAGCTGCAGGTCCACGACGTTGACCCCGCAGGAGGCCAGCGCGGAGAGGAGCACGAGCACCACGCCGGGCCGGTTGGCATGCACCGCGAGGATCATCTGCCGCGAGATCGGGATCGGCAGCCACACCCCGTCAAGCTCGAGCAGGTACGCGGAAGCCGGTTTCAGCGGGGGCAGCCGCATTCGCACCTCGGGCTCTATCTGCATGAAGCGGTCTCCCGCGGTGCCGAGCACGAACTCCACGGCCTCGCGGATCCTTTCCCGCGGGCCCCTGAGTGTGAGGTAGGCCGTGGCCGTGCCGTCCCGCAGGGAGTTCAGCCATGCCGTCTGGACGTTGATTTCCTCCGAGGCCAGCGTGTTCAGAAGAACGGCCAGAGTTCCGGGGAGGTCGCGATGGTGCGAGTACAGGCACACGATTTCCCCTCCCTCGTACGCGGGCATCCGGTCTGAGATCGTTATGGAGCGCTCCTCCTTTCTGACGCGCAGCGCGTGGAACGCCCCGAGGGAGGAAGATTCCGGGAAGTCCTTCACGAGGGCCTTGAACCCGCCGCCGAACGACAGGTGAGGGATTTCCAGCCGCCTCTCGCGCGCGAACCTGTGGTTGAGAACTTCCATCCCGAGGTTGAGGACGCGGAAGGATGACTCGTCCCGGTGCCGCAGGGGACGCTTCTCGGGAATGCCGCGTGAAAAGGAGACGTAGTACCGGTAGCCGGCGGCCTGGACAGCCTCCAGCCCGGCGGCGTAGTCGCGGCCCAGGTCGTCAAGCGCATGCGTATCGGTTCCGATTGCAACGGGGATTCCCAGGCCCCGCGCGCGGCGAAGGATCTGCGGATGAGGGTAGATGCCCACGCCCTTGCGGAGGCCGGAGAGATTCACGTCGATGGCCAGGTTGCGTTCCGCTATCATCTCCAGGAGCGTCGACAACCTGCGGGCCGAAGCGCTGTCAGAAGCGTCCAGGTCGGTCAGGCATTCCGGGAGGGGGGCGTAGAGCTTCGGCAGGTCGAGGTGCCCGACCACGGAGATCATCTGCCAGGTGGCGTCCACCATCTCGATGCACTCGTCGAAGTAGGCGGCCCAGAAGGCCTCCACGCCGCCGCGAAGCGCCACGAGCTGCTTCGTGTCCTCCGGCGTACCGTCGTACGGGATACCCTCCGGGGCGAAGTGGACCGACGCCACCACGAAATCCACGCCATGGGCCTGGAACAGCTTGGCCCGGTTCCACTGGAGCCCCAGGTCCGTCCCCAGCCACTCCAGCTCCACGCCGCAGCGGACCTGGATCCGCCCGGCCGCATGTTTCTTCAGGCTCTTCATCCGGCCGGCAAAATCGAAATACGATGTATCCCCCCGGATGAACTTCACGTCCGTGGCGCGCTCCGCCGCGTATCGGAAGCGCGTGAGGCGCGGGGTGTGGATGACAAAGGTCACGGATGGAAACCCCAGCGTAACGGCCCGGTCGACGACTGCGTCCAGGTCGTCGATGCCGTGTTTGACGTGGTCACGGCCGGTGCCCACGTGGATGCCGTGGGTTTCCCAGATGAACGCGGCGGCTGGCACGGTTTCTTTCTGCACGGCGCGGAGTATAGCGAAAACCGGCTGATGGGCCAACTTGAAAGTCAATGCGGATTATTCTATCTTCCTCGCATGGACAGCCGCGAGGTGATGAACAGGGTCGGGGCCATCATCGAGGCCCACGGCACGGGACTGCTGGCCACGGTAGACGAGGAGGGCCACCCCCACCTTCGCTGGCTCACCCCGACGCTGCTCCGGGACAGCCCGGGCGCGGTGTATGCGCTTACCGCTCCGCGGTTTTCGAAGGTCGTGCAGGTGCGCGCGCACGCGCGGGTGGAGTGGATGTTCCAGACTCCGACGCTGGACGAGGTGATCAGCATCCGCGGCCTGCTCAACGTCGTCGAGAATCCGTCTCTCCGTTCGGAAGTCCTCGAGGTCCTCGGGCCCCGGCTGCAGACGTTCTGGAAGCTCGCCCACGACGCGCGGGACCTGGTCGTGCTGGAGACCGTTGCGGACGAGGCCATCCGGTACCTGCCGATGCAGGGCAGAAAAGACATCGTCCGTTTCTGAAAGGGGCGCGCGGGCATGGCCATCGGAAAGAAGGAGCGCCTCGGCGCGCAGTTCGAGGCGGATCTCTTGAAAAAGATGCTCCTGATCCGCAGGTTCGAGGAAAAGGCCGCGCAGATGTACGGCCTGAAAAAGATCGGCGGGTTCTGCCACCTCTACATCGGGCAGGAAGCGGCCGCCGTCGGGGCCCTCGCCGCCATTGACCTTCGCACGGACTACACGGTGGGCGCCTACCGGGATCACGGCTACGCGCTGGCCTGCGGCATGGACCCGAAGGGGCTCATGGCGGAGCTGTTCGGCAAGGCAACGGGTGTGTCCCGGGGCAAGGGCGGCTCGATGCATTTCTTCGACGCCGCGCGGCACATGCTCGGCGGCAACGGAATCGTGGGCGCGCAGATCCCCATGGCCACGGGCGTGGCCCTGAAGTGCCGCTACCGCAAGGACGGCGGAGTGGTGCTGTGCTGGTTCGGAGACGGCGCTATTCACCAGGGATCGTTTCACGAGAGCCTCAACATGGCAAAGATCTGGAACCTGCCCATCATCTATATCTGCGAAAACAACCAGTATGGAATGGGCACGGATTTCCGCCGCGTCTCCTCGGTCACCGACTTCGTCGTCATGGGCGCCTCGTACGGCATCCCCGGCAAGCAGGTCAACGGGATGGACGTCGCGGAAGTGTACAAGGACGTCGGGGAGGCGGCTGAACGGGCCCGCACCGAGTCCACCCCCGTGTTCCTGGAGATCAAGACCTACCGGTACAGGGGCCATTCGATGAGCGACCCGGCGAAGTACCGCACGCCGGAAGAGCTGGAATCGTACAAGAAGCAGGACCCGATCCTGATCCTGAGGTCCCGCATGGAGGAATCCGGGCGGCTTACGGAGCAGGCCTACGCGGCGCTGGACGCGGAATGCAAGTCGGTGTGTGACGAGGCGGTGAAGTTCGCCGAGGAGAGCCCGGAACCCGGGCCTTCCGCCCTGTACGAGGACATCCTCGCATGAGCACGGTCACTTTCCGCGAGGCCCTTCGCGCGGCCCTGGACGAGGAGATGGCACGGGATGACTCGGTCATCCTCCTCGGCGAGGAAGTGGGGCAGTACAACGGCGCCTACAAGGTGAGCCAGGGTCTGTTGGAAAAGTACGGGCCCGAGCGGGTCATGGACACCCCCATCTCGGAAGAGGGTTTCACCGGGATCGGCATCGGTGCGGCCATGGCCGGGCTGCGCCCCGTGGTGGAGTGGATGACCCTCAATTTCTCCCTGCAGGCAATGGACCAGGTCATCAGCAACGCCGCCAAGATGCGCTACATGTCGGGCGGCCAGTTCGCGGTCCCCATCGTCTTCCGCGGCCCGAACGGCCCGGCGGAGTTTCTCGGCGCCCAGCATTCGCAGGCGCTGCAGTCCTTGTTCGCGCATTTCCCCGGCCTGAAGGTGGTGGCCCCTTCCACTCCCGCCGACGGCAAGGGCCTCCTGAAGTCATCCATCAGGGACGACAACCCCGTGCTCTTCCTGGAAAGCGAGATGATGTACGGGTTGAAGGGCGAGGTGCCGGACGGAGAGCACGTCGTGCCCCTCGGCGTGGCCGACATCAAGAGGCCGGGGAAAGACGTTACGATTGTCACGTACTCGAAGCCGGTCCGCATGGTGCTGGAGGCCGCGGAGGCCCTTGCGGGTGAAGGAATAGATGCCGAGGTCGTGGACCTCCGCAGCATCCGGCCCCTGGACGAGCGGGCTGTCTACGACTCGGTCATGCGGACAAACCGCTGCGTCGTGGTGGACGAGTCGATGCCGTTCGCCAGCGTGGGCTCGCACATCGCCTGGCTGGTGTCGCGCAACTGCTTCGACGACCTGGACGCCTCCGTCGAGCTCGTCTCGGGAGAGGACGTGCCCATGCCGTACAACCACGGGCTGGAGCTCGCCGCCCAGCCGTCAATAGAAAAAATCATAGGCGCGGTAAAGCGGGTCCTCTATGCCTGAAAAGATCCTGATGATCGCACTGTCTCCAACAATGGAAACGGGAACGCTGGCGCGCTGGCGCAAGAAGGAAGGTGACACGGTAGCAAGCGGGGACGTGCTCTGCGAGGTGGAAACGGACAAGGCCACAATGGACTACGAGTCCAGCTCTGAAGGCACGCTTCTGAAAATCCTCCTTCCCGAGGGCGGCCAGGCGAAAGTCGGAGACCCCATCGCAATCGTCGGCAAGCCCGGGGAGGACATCGCCGTCATCCTCGCGGAAGCACCGCCAAAGGCGGCTGTGAGCAAGGCAGCGCCGCAAAACCCCGCACCGGCGGCAGCCTCGTCGGTCACGGCATCCGCGGCCCCTGCGGCATCCGCGGCGCATTCTTTGCCAGGCGGCAGAATCAAGGCTTCCCCCCTTGCTCGCAGACTTGCCGGGGCCAGGGGTCTCGACCTTCGCGCGGTGAAGGGCACCGGTCCCGACGGCCGGGTGGTCAAGCGGGATGTCGAAAGCATGCCGGCCGCCGGCGGTGCACGCGGCGCCGTTCGCCCGGCAGCGCCGCTCCTGCAGCCGGGGCCGGGAGACGAGGTCCTGCCGGTGTCCCGCATGCGGCAGGTCATCGCCCGCCGGCTTTCCGAGTCCATGTACACGGCGCCCCACTACTACCTGACCGTTGCGGTGGGAATGGACGAGCTCCTTGCCGCCCGAACGCGGTTGAACGCGGGGCGTGAGAAAAAAATCTCCGTCAACGCGTTCCTCATGGCAATTTCAGCCCATGCACTTTCGCGGCATCCGCGCGTGAACTCCTCCTGGAACGGCGAGACCCTTCTGCAGCATACCGCGGCCGACGTCGGCCTTGCCGTGGCGCTTCCGGACGGGCTCATCACTCCCGTCGTGCGGGACTGCGGCCGCAAGGGAATAGCCGCAATCGACACGGAGCTCTCCGACCTCGTCGAGCGCGCCCGCGCGGGCAAGCTCGCGCCTGCCGAGTACGCGGGAGCCACTTTCACGATCAGCAACCTCGGCGCCGCCGGGATCGACGAGTTCACCGCCATCATCAACCCGCCGGGCTCGGCCATCCTTGCCGTCGGGGCGGTGCGCAAGGAGCCGGTGGTGGAAAACGACGCTGTGGTCATCCGCCAGAGGATGCGCGTCACCCTTTCGTGCGATCATCGCATCATCGACGGCGCCGTGGGCGCCGCATTCCTCAGGGAGCTGGCGGACATGCTGGAAAACCCGCTGCTCGCGCTGGCGTAACGGGACCAACAATAACACGGAGGGACATCCATGGCAGGCTTCGACTACGACGTTCTCATCATGGGCTCGGGCCCGGGCGGCTACGTTGCCGGCATCAGGGCAGGTCAGCTCGGGCTGAAGGCAGCCGTCATCGAGCGCGACAAGGTGGGCGGAGTCTGCCTCAACGTCGGGTGCATTCCTTCGAAGACGCTCATTCACCAGGCCGAGCTGTTCCGGTCCCTGCCCGCGCTGAAGGAGATGGGCATCACGGTGGACACGAAGGGATTCGACTATGCTCACGTCTTTGACAAGTCGCGCAAGGCGGCCGACACCCTTTCCAAGGGCGTGCAGTTCCTTTTGAAAAAGAACAAGGTCGAGCTCATCGTCGGTGATGCCGTCCTCTCCGGAAAGAACGACGTGACGCTGAAGGACGGGAAGAAGATCACGGGGAAGAACATCATCATTGCCACCGGCTCGCGCCCGAAGATCATCCCGGGCTTCGAGTTCGACGAGGAGCGGGTCCTCTCCTCCACGGGGGCCCTCATGCTGAAAAAGCTGCCGAAGAAGGCCGTCATCCTCGGAGCAGGAGCCATCGGGGTGGAGTTCGCGCACGTGTGGAACTCCTTTGGCGTCGAAGTGCACCTCGTTGAAATGATGGATCGGATCCTCCCGCTGGAAGACGCGGAGGCGGTCCAGGTCCTCGCGCGGTCATTCCAGAAGCGCGGCGTGCAGATGTCCACCTCCACGAAGGCCGTATCCCTCCAGAAGAGCGGGTCCGGCGTGAGCGTCGTGCTGGAGGACAAGGCGGCAAAACGTACCACCGTGGAGGCAGACCTGATCCTGGTGGCAATCGGCCGCACCTGCAACACGGATACGATAGGCCTGGACAAGGTCGGCATCGTTGCGGAAAAGGGCTTCATCCCTGTTGGGGACTACAACCAGACAAAAGTGCCCGGCATTTACGCCGTCGGCGACGTCGTGGCCACTCCCCTGCTGGCACATGTCGCGTTCAAGGAAGCAGAGATGGCGGTCGAGCGGATAGCGGGCAAGAACCCCTCTCCCCGCCTGGATCTCCTTTCAATCCCCGGGGCGACCTATTGCGAGCCGCAGGTGGCCAGCTTCGGACTCCCCGAGTGGAAAGCCGTGGAAAAGGGCATTGCATATGCAAAGGCGAGCTTCCCGTATCGTGGTGCGGGCAAGTCGGTGGCAGTGGACCAGACCGAGGGATTCGTGAAGGTCATCTACGATCCGAAGACAAAGGAGATCCTCGGCGCCCACATCGTCGGGGCGGACGCCACGGAGCTCATCCACGAGCTGCTCCTTGCGCGCACCGCCGAGCTCCTGCCGGAGGATATCGCAACGATGATCCACGCCCACCCCACGCTCTCCGAGGCGGTCGGGGAGGCCATGCGCGCCGTGGAAGGCTGGGCCATCCACGCATAGGAGCCTGCGGGATCTGGATTCCGCAGGCCGCCCTTTGCACAATGGCGAATGTAGTCAATTTCTGACTACAAATTGAATGTCCTGGTCCGGCCGGGTGGCCTCCTCCAGGCGCGCGAGGATCCTGAAGGCGTCAGCCGCCGAAGTGCCGCACATCTGGAGCCCCGGTCTCAAATGCGAGCATACGCTGGGCCGATCGGGTTTTCCATGGAGGAGGCAGCGGTTGGCGGGAGTGAGCTGGACGCATCGCACGCCTGCCGGCTTGCCGGACGGCATCCCGGGAATCGGGGATGAGATCGACGGCGCAACGCAGCACGCCCCGCAGCCCTCCCGGGCACTTCACGCCCTCACCCCCTCGCCGCTGAGCTCACGGGCTCGTGACCGCGGCAATGGCAACGGCTCCGGGCCTGCTCCCCGCCTTGAAAGGCGAGCCGCTGACCGCGATGAGCGCGCCGCTGACCACGTTGATCGAAAACGCAGACACGCTGTTGCCGCCATGGTTTGCCACGTAGAGGAACTTCCCCGTTGGGTCTACGGCGATTCCCCGGGGACTGGAGCCGGCGGGGAATGGCGAGCCGTCGATCATGGTGAGCGCGCCGCTGCGCGCGTCGATTGCATACGCGGAAACTGTCGCGCTCGAAGCGTTGGAAACGTAGACGAACTTCCCTGCCGGGTCGATCGCGACGCCCCAGGGGCTCGAGCCCGAGCGGAATGGCGAACCACTCGCCGCGGTGAGGACTCCGCTATCCGGGCTGATGCCGTATGCGGAGACCGTTCCGCTTCCATTGTTGGCAACATAGACAAACCTGCCTGTCGGATCCACCGCGACCCCTGACGGGTAGACCCCGGCATCGACAGCAGCGCCTCGTTCGGCCGCGCGCCCCGCGCCACGGGAGACGATCGTGTACGTGGAAACGTCATTGCTGCCGTTGTTTGCGACGTAGAGGTGCTTCCCCGTCGGGTCTGCTGCCAAGCCTGCCGGGTGCGAGCCGGCGCGGAAGGGCGAGCCGCTCAGCGCGGTGAGCGCGCCGGTGCTCGTGGTGACTGCCCAGGCGGAGAAGGTGTTGCTTCCATAGTTTGCCGAGAACAAGAGATCCGCCTCCCGGTTCACCGTAATGTCTTCAGGGTCCGCCCCCGCACGAAAGGATGATCCACCTGCGGGGGCCAGAGCCCCACTTCCGGAGTCGATGCTGTAAACCGAGATGCTGTCGCTGCGGGAACTGGCAACGTAGAGGAACTTCCCCATTGGTCCAGCAGCGACAGCAGCCGGGCCTGCTCCGGATGGGAATGGCGAGCCGCTCACCGCCGCGAGCACCCCACTGCCCGCATCGATCGCATAGGCAGAGATGTCGTCTCCAAGGGTGTTTGCGGTGTACAGGAAATACCTGGTCGTGGGAGCCTTCCGGCTTCCGAGAGATGGACAACCGGCTAACGGGAGCACGGCCGAAACAAGCGCCAGCACCATCACCGTTCCGCTCCAGGCCGGAGCCTTTCTTTTCTGCATGATCCCCTCCCCGATAATACCGCGGAACGCTGTCTGTTCCAGTCATGAAAGGTTTGACATCGGTGTCATAGATCTTCGACAAAAGATTCCACTATTCTCTGACACTGCCTTGCCCCATCACCGCCTATGCTTGTACCTGTGCTGCAAGGCAACGAGGCTTTGCAAGCATGGAGGGTTATCGAATGATGAAAAAGATTTTCATGGGAGCCGCCATGGCCGCGGCCCTCACCGTGGCTGTCCTGGGATGCCAGACGGCAAAACCCGCGCTGGTCGCCCCGGCCGACAGTGCGATCCAGGTGGAGAAGTCCGGCTTCTCTCCGGCGGCGGCCGCCGGTCAGAACAGTATCGATATCTCGATCCTGTTCGGCAACGGCGATGCAATCAAGTCCTGGAAGGTGGAACTTTCAAGCAGCGGCGCGGCCCAGAAGACCTGGACTGGGGATGCGAAATACCTTCCGGCCAGTCTCACCTGGGACGGCAAGGCCGATTCGGGCTCCATGGCTGCCGACGGGGCGTACACCGCAAAGCTCTCCATCGACTACGCCTCGAAGTACCAGTCGGTGTCCCTTGAAAGCAAGAGCTTCGTGCTGGACGTCAACCCGCCCACGGGCACCATCAGCGTGGACCCGGCCCAGTTCACCCCGACGGACAACGGGGTCCAGGGTCCGGTCACCCTCACCGTCAGCGCGCAGTCTGCCCTGGCGCACATGGACTCCTGGTCGCTGGACGTGCTGGATCCGGCAGGCGGGCTGGTGAAGAACTGGACCGGCCAGTGGACCAACACAACGGCAAGCTGGGACGGCTCATCGATGAATGGAGGGTTCGTCACTCCCGCAACAACCTACCAGGCGGTGGCCACGGTGCGTGACGAGTACGGCAACTCTTCCCAGCTGAAAGCCGAGATTCCCGTGGCTGCGCTGCCGCAGAAAGCCCCCGTGGTTGCCGCCAAGCCCACGCCTCCGCCTCCTCCTCCCAAGCCGGGGCAGCTGGCGATTGTAGCCCAGACTCCGGGGTTCTCCCCCAACGGCGACCAGGTGGACGACTCGATGACGCTCATGCTGGGCTACGGGCAGCCCTCATCGGTGGTCTCGTGGAAAGTCACGATTTCCTCATCCGCAGCCGAAACCCAGAAGACCTGGTCGGGTGACGGCTCAAACCTGCCGGCAAGCGTTGCCTGGGACGGCAAGTCCGACACCGGTGCCCTGTCACCTGAAGGGACGTACACCGCGAGCCTCGCCGTGGACTACGGCACGGCATTCTCCCCGGGCACGGCAACCAGCCAGCCCTTCGTGCTGGATATCACCCCGCCCAGCGGAACGATCTCCCTGTCCTCGGATCTGTTCTCGCCCATCGAGTCATCCAACACGATCTCCCTGAAGCTCACGGCCAGCTCGCCGCTGGCAAAGATCGACAGCTGGACCATGGACATTTTTGACCCGGGCGGCAACGTCTTCAGGAGCTTTACCAAGAAATGGCCCTCTGACACGGTGGTCTGGGACGGCAAGAATCCAGGCGGGGAGATGGTGCAGTCCGCCGAGGACTACCCGGTGGTGGCCAAAATCCGTGACCAGTTCGGGAATGTCGGAACTGCCAGGGCCACGGTGCCCATCGACATCCTCGTGGAAAAGAGAGGAACCGGGTACAGGATCCTCGCCTCGCGCATCTTCTTCAAGGCGTTCACCGCCGACTACACCGACGTCCCCCCCGACCTTGCCAGGCAGAACATGGAACGCCTGGACGCGTTGACCGCGAAGCTGAAGAAGTTCTCGGGGTACAAGATCAGCATCGTCGGGCACGCGGTGATGATCTACTGGGACAACCCGGCCAGGGGTCGGGAGGAGCAGAAATCCATCCTGATCCCGCTTTCCAAGGCCCGGGCGGAAGCCGTGAAGGCAGCCCTGGTGGACCGCGGGCTGGAAGCGTCGCGATTCACCACCGACGGTGTGGGCGCTTCCGACCAACTGGTGCCTGGACAGCGACTACAAGGACCGCTGGCAGAACAGGAGAGTCGCGTTGTTCCTGGACAAAGAGTAGGTGCTGGGCTGTTCCCGGCGGCGTTGCCGCCGGGGGCAGTCTTTTCAGAACCGTGAGGGAAGGTGTTTGCGATGGACATGGCGAGAAGTGTGAAGGAGTGCGCGGAAAGGGTCGTAGTCGCTCTGCAGAGGACCGAGCACGTCAACGTGCTGAGCGTTGCCGAGCTCCTCGGGGAGAGGAACGCGATCGTCTACCAGTCCATCGGCTGGCTCGCGCATGAAGGCAGGATCCGCTACGTCCAGGAAGGCAACCAGGTGTACGTCGTCCTTGCCGGAGAGCAGGCATGACCGGCCCCGGCCCGAGGCACTGCCGCCTGGACGCGATGGTTTCCACATAGCTCTTCCAGTGGTGTTCACCCTTTCATCGCTCCGACGACTGCCTGAACATACGCGCGGCCTGGTCTCGACCGGCATGTTCGCGGCGGCGGCAGGCGGTTCGGCGGTCGCATTCCTCTGGCTCACGAACCTGGTGTTCCATCTCGGGATCGAGCGCCTGGCCGCCGCATCGCCGCTCGTTTTTGCAGGCGCAAGCCTGGGCATCATCACCGTCACTTCAGTTGCGTCGGGCCTGTTGATGCACAACCTTGCACCGGATTCAGCCGGAAGCGGTGTGCCGCAGCTGAAAGCGGCATATTGGAAGGACCTGGGGTTCGTCAGGTTCCGCGCCACGTTGGTCAAGTTCGTGGCAGGCGTGCTCACTCTCGGCGGCGGAACCAGCCTCGGGCGGGAAGGACCGAGCGTATTCGTCGGTGGTGGTGCAGCGTCCAACCTCGCGGCGGCCCTCGGCATTCCGAAGACAGGGCGACGGCCCTCCGTGGCGGCTGGAGCAGCAGCGTCGTTGGCGGCCGCGTTCAACACCCCGCTTGCCGCAATCACTTTCGTCATCGAGGAGATGCTCAACAACGAGTTCGGCAGCCGGGTGCTCGGCGGAGTGGTGCTCGCCGCGGTGCTGGGCGCCCTGATCGTGCAGGCTCTGCTCGGCCCGCAGCCTGCATTCTCACTGCCCTCCGTAGGCAGGGTAAGCTGGCTCATGTATGTCGTCCTGCCCGTAGTCGCCGCGGCCGCCGCACTGATCGGCGTCGCCTTCCAGACGCTGACGCTGCGCCTGCGATTGCGCGTGCGGGACCACAGCCGGCTGCCGGCGTGGCTGCGGCCGCTCATCGGGGCTCTCCTCACCTGGGCACTCGGGTCCGCCGTCTTTCTCGGTACCGGCCACACGGGCGTTTTCGGACTTGGCTACGGAGACCTGTCCCTCGCTTTGAACGACCGCCTCCTCTGGCAGGCCGCTGGCGTGCTGGTGGTCGCCAAGTTTGCCGCGACAATTGCCTCCTATGCTTGGGGCGGCTGCGGCGGCATCTTTTCCCCCACCCTGTTCCTGGGCGGCCTGACGGGGCTGTTCATTGCCGGTGTGTCGGGCACGTTCCTGCCGCTCACATCCGCGGACCGGATCGTGCTTGCCGCCGTGGGAATGAGCGCATGCTTCAACGCCGTGGTGCGGGCGCCGCTGACCGCGGTGCTCATCGTCTTCGAGATGACGCACCAGTTCGCCATGGTTCCCCCGCTCATGGTATGCATGATCGTGAGCCAGGCCTTTGCCCGGTTGGGCGGCAGGCACAATTTCTACGAGTCGCTGCTCCTCCAGGACGGGCACGAGCTCATCCAGATCAAGCCGCCCCGGGACATCAGCAGCTGGCAGAAGCTGCCCGTGTCCGAGTTCGCGCGCACGAAACCGGTCTTCGTTGCTGACCTGGAGCGCCGGACCATCCGCCAGACCCTCGGTGCCTTCCCCTACCAACGCTTCCCTGTCGGCAGCGAATCAGCGGTCACGGGCATCGTCACTCGTCATGAAATGGCAGAAGCCCTCGAGGAGGAACGGCCCGTCGCCCTCCTCCCGGCCTGTTTCTGTGCTCCCCAGGTGACGGTTCGCAATGTCGGCGCGCTGCTGATGGACAGCCCCTCGGGAATCGTGCTCCTCCGTGACGAAGCCTCGGGCCGCGTCACCTCCATCGTGACCCTGCATGATCTCTTCAGGGCGCAGGCGGCGCTCAGCGAGTAGGCGCGTTGGTTGCTCCTTGTGCCTGTCGGAATTGCAGCAATCCTTGGCTCATGCGCTACGACCTCCGATCGAGCCTCGTCCTATTCGTAAACGACGTATACCGCAACGTTGGCTCCCCTGAAGGCGAGGTGGGCGATCAGCCGGAATAAGACGCGACGCCTCAAGTGGAAGCAGGCCAGGTGAGCAAATTTGACCAGCCAACGCAAGCTTCAAATTCATACCTTCTAGTCGACGGAATCACGTCGGGACGAGCAGCCTCTGTTTGTCCGCCCCGCAGCATTGTCCAACATGGAGGGTGGGGCGTTGCGGCTCCCAAAAACGAAGCGCAGGGGCCCGATTGATCGGGCAGTGGAACGAAACAGGGCACTGGGGGATCGACATTGTCCGAACGGAGCTGAAGGAGATCGACCCGCCCGAGGACGTGCAGGCCACGATGAACAAGGTCGTGAAGGCGGAGAACGAGAAGGTAGCCGCAGTGGATTTTGCAACCGCAACTGAAACGATGGCCGACGGTGCGCGCAGGGCTGAGATCAAGAAGGCGGAAGGGGGTGCGGCAGGCAAAGATCCTGGAAGCCGAAGGGGAGGCGCAGGCAATCAAGCCGGTGAACGAGGCCGCGGACAGGTATTTCGTCGGAAACGCGCAGCTCTTGAGAAGACTGGAAGCAGTGGAAACGGCCCTGAAGGCAAACGCCAAAATCGTCGTTCCAGCGGGAAAGGAGCTCATCAACGTCATCGGCGAGATGGCCGGCATCCTGCCGATGGGCAATGGCTCCTCCTCTCATTCCAGCACGTAGGAGAGAATATAGCGGGACCTGTCAGGGAGCTGTTCGCGGCGCGCGAACGCGAGCAGACAATCGCAGCCGCGCGCTGTGGGAGATCTTGAAATGCTGCTTGGAATGATCGGGTTGGGCCGCATGGGCGCGCATATGGCGCGGCGCCTGATGAAAGGCGGCCATGAATGCGTGGTCCATGACGTGAGCGCGAAGGCCGTGGACGACCTCGCGAATCAGGGCGCCGTCGGTGCGAAGTCGCTGGGAGACCTGATCTCGAAGCTGACCCGGCCGCGCGTGGTCTGGTTCATGGTGCCCGCGGCCGCAGTTGACAAAGAGCTTGCGGCGCTCGTCCCGCTGCTGGAAGCGGGTGACATCGTGATTGACGGCGGCAACTCCTATTACCGCGACGATATTCGGCGCGGCGCCGAGTTGAAGCTCCGGTCACTCCACTACGTTGACGTCGGGACGAGCGGTGGAGTTGCCGGGCTCGAGCGCGGCTTCTGCCTGATGATCGGCGGCGAAAAAGAGATCGTCAAGCGCCTTGAGCCAATCTTCGCAACCCTCGCCCCCGGCGTTGGCACGGCGCCACGCACGACGGGCCGGGGGGACCAGGTCGGCACATCCGAACAGGGCTTCCTGCACTGTGGACCGCAGGGAGCGGGCCACTTCGTGAAGATGGTCCACAACGGGATCGAGTACGGGATCATGGCGGCCTATGCCGAGGGCTTGAACATCCTGCACAACGCCGATGTCGGCAAGCGCCCTCCCGTAACGGATGCCGAGACGACGCCGATGCGGGACCCGCAGTACTACCAGTACGATCTTGACCTGCCCGAGATTGCGGAGGTGTGGCGCCGGGGAAGCGTCATCGGTTCGTGGCTGCTGGACCTCACCGCGGCTGCGCTTCTCCACGATGCCGGTCTGGAAGAATACGCGGGCCACGTATCTGACTCCGGCGAGGGGCGGTGGACCATCGCGGCCGCCGTCGACGAAGGTGTGCCGGCATCCGTGATCAGCGCTGCGCTTTTCGGACGGTTTGAATCGAGGGGCGACTCGGACTACGCCGATCGGCTTCTCTCAGCCATGAGGAAGCAATTCGGCGGGCACGATGAGAAGAAGGGCGCAGGCTGAGATGGAAAGGACAAACGGGCGCACGGCCCGGTCCGACGCGCTGGTGCTCTTCGGCGTGTCAGGCGACCTGGCTCACAAGAAGATCCTCCCGGCTCTCTACGCAATGGTACAACGGGGCGCCCTGGAGGTTCCGGTGGTCGGCGTCGCCTTTTCAAAATGGACGCTTCAGGATTTGCGCGCGCGCGTCGTGGACAGCCTGCGGCGATCGGGCGTGAAGGCAAATCAGCGCTCGCTCCGCCATCTCCTTTCGCTGCTCCGGTACGTTGATGGAGATTACAAGGCACCGGGCACATTCACCTCGATACAAAAGGCCCTGGGCAGCGCACGCCGTCCGGCGCATTACCTTGCCATTCCGCCTTCACTTTTCGGGACGGTCATCCAGGGCCTCGGCTCCGCGGGGTTGGCCGGCCACGCCCGCGTCATCGTGGAAAAGCCGTTCGGACGCGACCTGGCCTCCGCGCGGGAGCTCAACCGCGTCGCACACTCGGTCTTCCCGGAGGATTCGATATTCCGCATCGACCACTACCTCGGGAAGGAAGCGATCATGAATATCCTCTACTTCCGCTTCGCCAATTCGTTCCTTGAGCCAATCTGGAACCGCAACTGCGTGGCCAGCGTCCAGATCACGCTGGCCGAGGATTTTGGCGTGGAGGGCCGCGGCGCCTTTTACGAATCCGCCGGCTGCCTGCGAGACGTCGTTCAGAACCATATTTTCCAGATCGTTGCGCTGCTTGCCATGGAACCGCCGGCGTTCAAGGGATACGGGGCGGTTCACGCCGAAAAGAGCAAGGTCTTCCAGTCCATGCGCCCCCTCGCGCCTGACGACGTGGTGCGGGGCCAGTACGCGGGATACCGAAGGGAGCGCGGCGTGTCGAAGAGCTCTGACGTCGAGACCTTTTGCGCAGTACGGCTCTTCATCGATTCGTGGCGCTGGGAGGGCGTACCATGGTACCTGCGTTCAGGGAAGCTGCTGGCGGAAACAGCTGCCGAGGTCCTGGTCGAGCTGAAGCCGCCGCCGCAGAGACTGTTCGACGATTCGGCCCCGGCCTCCGGGCGGAGCAACTATCTCCGTTTCCGGCTCTCCCCCAGCTCCGCCGTGGCCCTGGCCGCTCGCGTCAAGCGGGCAGGCAAGGAGTTCATCGGCGACCAGAGGGAGCTGTACCTGCTGGAAGAGCAGCCGGGGCAGGAAGCGCCGTATGAGCGGCTCCTGGGAGATGCGATGGCAGGTGACGGCGCCCTTTTCACCCGCGAGGACGCGGTTGAGGCCGCCTGGGCAGTCGTTGACCCGGTGTTGAGAACGCATGGCCGGACCCACACCTACAAACGCGGCAGCTGGGGGCCAAGAGGAGCCGATGCCCTCTTTGAGGCGGACGGATACTGGCACAACCCCGAACCGGAGCGGGCAGGAGCATGACTCCGTCCGACGATGGTATGTACCTGCTCGACCTGGACAACGAACTTGTTCGACGCGTCCTGGAACGACCTGGCGGCGTGCATCGCCGCAAAGAACATAGCGCTCGCCGCGGGGGCTTCCACGAAAGGGGAACGAAGATGATCACGCATTCCGAATCGACGATGCAGCCGCTTACGGACCGTCCAGCCTGGAAAGCGCTCGGGGCCCACTTCCAGAACATGCGCGACCGCCACCTTCGTCAGCTCTTTGCAGAGGATCCCCGGCGCGGCGAGCGATTCGCGGTTGAAGCCGCAGGCATCTACCTCGACTACTCGAAGAATCGCATCACGGAGGAGACCATCCGGCCGCTGGTCCAGCTCGCTGAAGAGTGCGGCCTGCGTGAGCGAATCAAGGCCATGTTCAGCGGTGAAAAAATCAACGTGACGGAAAAACGTGCCGTGCTTCACACCGCCCTGCGTGCGGTGAAGGGCGAGCGGTTCGTCGTTGACGGCGCGGACGTCGTCCCCGACGTGCATGCAGTACTGGAAAGGATGGCCGTTTTCTCTCACCGTGTGCGCAGCGGAGAATGGCGGGGTCATACGGGCAAGCGCATCCGCAATGTCATCAACGTCGGCATCGGGGGTTCCGACCTCGGGCCGGTGATGGCCTTCGAGGCTCTGCGCCATTACAGCCAGCGGGACTTGCGCTTCCGCTTCGTGTCCAACGTGGACGGCACTGATTTTGTGGAGGCCACGCAATATCTCGATCCCGAGGAGACACTGTTTATCATCTGTTCGAAGACGTTCAGGACCCTTGAAACGCTCACCAACGCCCGCGCGGCGCGAGCATGGAGCCTGCGCACGCTTGTTCACGAGGAAGCCGTGCGCAAGCATTTCGTCGCCGTCTCTACCAATGCCGACGAAGTGTCGAAGTTCGGCATTGACACGGCAAACATGTTCGGCTTCTGGGACTGGGTCGGCGGGCGCTACTCCATGGATTCCGCCATTGGCCTGTCAACGATGATCGCCATCGGGCCGGAGAACTTCCGCGAGATGCTGAGCGGCTTCCATTCGATGGATGAGCACTTCCGTACTGCGCCGTTTGACAGGAACCTGGCGGTGCTCATGGGACTGCTGACGGTCTGGTATAACAATTTCTTCGACGCCCAGACGGTTGCCGTGCTGCCGTACAACCAGTACCTCAAAAGGTTCCCTGCGTATCTGCAGCAGCTGGCCATGGAGAGCAACGGCAAGCATGTGGACCTGGACAGCGCGCGCGCGAGCTACCAGACCTCTCCTATTTACTGGGGCGAGCCGGGAACAAACGGTCAGCACTCGTTCTACCAGCTTCTCCACCAGGGAACAAAGTTGATCCCGTGTGATTTCATCGGATTCTGCAGCGAACTGAATCCGCTGGGCAACCAGCACGACCTTCTGATGGCGAACATGTTTGCGCAGACGGAAGCGTTGGCTTTTGGCAGGACAGAGGCCGAGGTCGAAGCAGATGGAACCCCGCACAGCCTGGCGCCGCACCGCGCCTTCGAAGGCAATCGCCCCACGAACACAATTCTCATTGAGCGGCTGAGCCCGCAGACGCTGGGAGCTCTTGTTGCATTGCACGAGCACAGCGTCTTCACCCAGGGAACCGTCTGGCATGTCGATTCATTCGACCAGTGGGGCGTCGAGCTTGGAAAGGTGCTGGCGAATCGCACTGTTTCCGAGCTCGAGGGGGCGGTCGAGCCGTCTCTCCGTCATGACAGCTCCACCAACGCGCTGATCCGCCGCTACCGACGGCTGAAGAGAGTGCAGGTGGGGCAAACGCCGTGATGGACGCAGCACATCTCATTCGCGCACTTTCCATTGACGCGGTCCAGGCGGCACGATCCGGCCACCCCGTATGAAGATCGTCGCGGCACGTTTCGGGCTCGAGCCCGCGCACATTGTCGTTGCCGCCAGGGAACAATTGGCTCGCCGGAAGGTGCGGCAGTGAAAAGAAGCCCCCTGGCGGGAAAGCCCGCGCAGCCGTCAATTCTGGTCAACGTACCGAAGCTTGTCACAGCCTACTACACCAGGGTCCCTGACCCCTCGGTGCCTGCGCAGCGCGTCGCGTTCGGAACTTCGGGGCACAGGGGCTCCGCTTTCGACACAACGTTCAACGAGCGGCACGTCCTTGCCATCAGCCAGGCCATCTGCCTGTACCGCAAGCTGAAGGGCATCGAGGGACCGTTGTTCCTTGGGATCGATACGCACGCACTTTCAGAGCCGGCCGGCGCCACTGCGCTGGAAGTGCTGGCGGCCAACGGAGTGGACGTCATGATCGCAGAGAACGACGAATATACTCCGACCCCTGCCGTGTCTCACGCCATACTGGAGCACAACCGCGGTCGCCGGAACGGACTTGCGGACGGCATCGTCATCACACCTTCGCACAATCCGCCCGAAGATGGCGGCTTCAAGTACAACCCTCCGAACGGGGGGCCCGCGGACACGGATGTCACGGGATGGATCGAGGGAAGGGCCAACGAGTTGCTCGAAATGGGGATCCAGGGCGTGGAAAGGATCCCCCTGGCCCGCGCTCTGCGCGCCGCCACGACGCACCGCCACGACTATCTCGGCGCGTACGTGAGCAACCTGGACAGCGTGCTGGACATGGACGTGATTCGCGGCGCAGACATCCGCATGGGCGTGGATCCTCTCGGCGGCGCGGGGGTCCACTACTGGTCTCGGATCGCAGAAAGCTGCCGCCTGAACCTCACCGTCGTCAACGAGGCGGTGGATCCGACATTCCGGTTCATGACGGTGGATTGGGACGGCCGGATCCGGATGGATCCCTCCTCGCCCAGCGCAATGGCCGGGCTGATCGGCCTGAAGGACCACTTCGACATCGCTTTCGCCTGCGATACTGACCATGACAGGCACGGAATCGTCACCCGGAGCGCGGGGCTGCTGCCGCCCAACCACTACCTTTCCGCTGCCGTCTCGTACCTCTTCCCTCACCGGCCGAGGTGGCCGGCATCAGCGGCGGTGGGGAAAACAGTTGTCAGCAGCCGGATGCTGGATGCCGTGGCGGCGAAGCTCGGCCGGAAGCTCCACGAGGTGCCCGTCGGCTTCAAGTGGTTCGTGAACGGATTGCTTGACGGTTCGCTGGGCTTTGGCGGGGAAGAGAGTGCGGGCGCTTCCTTCGTCCGCCTGGACGGCAGTGTCTGGACGACGGACAAGGACGGCATCGTCGCGGCGCTTCTGTCGGCGGAGATCACCGCCTGCACGGGCCGCGACCCCGGCGTGATCTACGGCGAGCTCGTGCGCGAGTTCGGAGAGCCTCTCTACGATCGCGTCGAGGCGCCGGCCACGGCGGCGCAGAAGGAAAAGCTGAAAAGACTTTCGCCGCAGGAGGTGCGGTCCGCCGACCTCGCGGGAGAAAAGATCCAGGCCATTCTCACCCAGGCGCCCGGCAACGGCGCGCCCATCGGTGGCGTGAAAGTGATCGCGGAAAGCGGGTGGTTTGCAGCGCGTCCCTCCGGAACCGAAGACATCTACAAGATCTACGCGGAAAGCTTTCGGGGTGCGGATCACCTCCTGCGCATCCTGGAAGAGGCGCAGAAGATCGTCGATGGCGCCCTGGCGGCGCCCCCCTGAAGGAGCACACATGAGCACGAACGCGCGCGCCGGCAATCCCCTCTACAGCCTGCTGCCCGCGGATATCGCGGGATTCGACTCCCTTGCCGAGCTGGCCCTGGACATGAGCTGGTCGTGGAATCATTCCACCGACCAAGTGTGGCGCAAACTGGATCCTGCTCTCTGGGGGCTTACTCACAACCCCTGGGTGGTCCTTCAGACGGTCTCCCGAGACCAGATCGCGCGCCTGACTGCCGATCCGGCCTTTCACAAGATGGTCGATGACCTGGTACATGAAAAGCGGAGGCAGGCGCAGACGCCCTCGTGGTTTCAGCACACAAACCCGGAATCTCCCCTTGCGTGCGTTGCATATTTCAGCATGGAGTTCATGCTGAGCGAAGCGCTTCCCATCTACTCGGGCGGGCTTGGCAACGTGGCAGGTGACCAGCTCAAGGCCGCCAGCGACCTGGGTGTTCCCGTCGTCGGCGTGGGACTGCTCTACCAGCAGGGGTATTTTCGACAACTGATCGACAGCAACGGCGCACAGCAGGCCCTCTACCCCTATAACGATCCCGGCCAACTGCCGATCACGCCCTTGCGTCAACCCAACGGTGAGTGGCTGCGGCTCCAGCTCGACCTGCCCGGCTACCCGATCTGGCTCCGCGCCTGGCAGGTCCAGGTTGGCAGGGTGAAGCTGTACCTGCTGGACAGCAACGACGCGGCAAACTTCGCGCCGTACAGGGGGATCACAAGCGAGCTGTACGGAGGCTCGCCGGACCTGCGCCTCATGCAGGAGCTGGTGCTGGGAATCGGCGGATGGCGATTGCTCGCCGCACTCGGCATTGAACCGGATGTGTGTCACCTCAACGAAGGGCATGCTGCGTTCGCCGTGCTGGAACGCGCCCGAAGCTTCATGCAGAAGACCGGCCAGTCCTTCGAGATCGCTCTTGCCGCAACCCGGGCGGGCAATCTCTTCACCACTCACACGGCGGTGGCCGCCGGCTTCGACCGATTTGCTCCAGCCCTCGTTGAGCATTCTCTCGGGGCGTACGCCGAAAAGAAGCTCGGAATTCCGT
Source organism: uncultured Spirochaetota bacterium (assembly GCA_963845325.1). GTDB lineage: Bacteria > Spirochaetota > Spirochaetia > SZUA-6 > Fen-1364 > Fen-1364. The sequence goes on along the minus strand of CAWJRT010000025.1, from coordinate 29,298 downwards.
TCCACGAGCTTCTTGCGCTGGGCCGCCGGGACGCGGGCGACCGCATGGAAGAGTTCAACATGGCCTACCTGGCCATTCGCGGAAGTGGTGCGGTGAACGGCGTAAGTCGCCTGCACGGCAAGGTGAGTCGACACCTCTTCCAGCCACTGTTTCCGCGCTGGCCGGAGGACGACGTGCCTGTAAGCCACGTGACCAACGGCGTGCACATGCCGAGCTGGGATTCGGCTGCAGCCGATGATCTCTGGACGGAGGCCTGTGGAAAGCAGCGGTGGCTCGGGACCACGGAGGCACTGGAGCAGGTCATCCGCCGCGTCTCCGACGCCCGGCTGTGGCAATTTCGAATGGATGCCGTCAAGGTTCTCGTTGAATACGTCCGCGAGCGATTGTCCCGTCAACTGGCCGCGTCCGGCTCCCCGCCCGAGGCGGTTGAGGAGGCGAGGCACCTGTTCGATCCCCGGGCTTTGACGCTGGGCTTTGCCCGGCGCTTCGCTTCCTACAAGAGGCCGAATCTACTGCTGCACGATCGGGAGCGGCTGCTGCGCCTGCTGAGCAATCCCGAGCGGCCCGTCCAGCTTGTCATTGCCCGGCAAGGCTCATCCGGCAGACCAGGCTGGCCAGGACCTGATCCAGCAGTGGACGCAGTTCATCCGACAGCCCGAGGTGCGCCCCCATGTGATCTTCCTTGGTGATTACGACATGCACCTGGCGGGGCACCTCGTGCAGGGAGTGGATGTCTGGCTGAATACGCCGCGCCGGCCCTGGGAAGCCAGTGGAACAAGCGGCATGAAGGTGCTCGTCAACGGCGGCATCAACGTATCAGAGCTTGACGGCTGGTGGGCGGAGGCGTACACCCCTGAGGTCGGGTGGGCCCTGGGAGACGGGCAGGAGCACGGCGACGATCCGGCATGGGACGCCGCCGAAGCGGATGCACTCTACAAGCTGCTCGAGGGCGAGGTGATCCCGCAGTTTTATTCCCGGAGCGGGAATGGCATTCCCGCCGCCTGGGTGACGCGCATGCGCGAGAGCATGGCGCGGTTGACGCCGCGCTTTTCCACGAACCGAGCAGTCCGTGAATACACCGAGCAACACTACCTCCCGGCAGCCGCGGCCTACCGGCAGCGGGCCGCCCAGAACGGGGCGTTCGGCATGCGGGTGGTGACCTGGCGGCGGGAGCTCGAGCAAAAATGGAAGGCGCTGCGCTTCGGCGAGGTGAAGGTGGAGACGGACAACACGCACCTTGCATTTGAGGTCCACCTCCAGCTCGACGGCCTGGACCCGGACGCAGTCAGGGTCGAGCTCTACGCAGAAGGAGCTGGGAATAGTGCCCCGGAGCGGGTGGAAATGGAACGCACGCGGCAGCCTGCGGACGCGGCGGGCAACACCGTTTATCACGTGAGCGTGCCCGCGTCACGCCCCGCGGCGGACTATACGGTTCGTATTGTACCGCACCATGACGGCGTGGCGGTTCCCCTGGAGGCCGCGCACATTCTGTGGCAGCGGTGATTCAATTGCGAGGGGTGCCGGGAGAAACCAAGACGAGCAAAAGCATGAAAGGAGTATCACGTCGTGAACCCGAATAGTCTACAGAATCCCGGGTCGAAGCCAATTGGAAAAGACGATCTGAAGTCTCTGCCCCTTCCCGGAGGTGCAGAAGCTGCTGGAGTCATCGGCAGACGGCCTCAGTCAAGCCGAGGCGGAGAAACGCCTGACTCGGTACGGACGGAACGAGATTGAGGAGAAGAAAACCGAATGGCTTTCTCAAATTCCTCACCTATTTCTGGGGTCCCATCCCCTGGATGATCGAAGGGGCCGTGGTCTTGTCGGGCGTCGTTGGTCACTGGGCGGACTTTTTCATTATTCTCCTCCTTCTGGTCTCCAACGCCGTGGTCGGGTTCTGGGAGGAGCGCCAGGCGGGCAACGCCATTTCAGCGTTGAAGGCCAAGCTGGCGATCACTGCAAGAGTGAAACGGGACGGGAAGTGGATTACCCCCGCGGCGCGCGACCTGGTTCCGGGAGATGTCATCCGTGTGCGCCTGGGCGACATCGTACCGGCGGATGCGCGTTTGCTGGCGGGAGACCCCGTTGAGGTGGATCAGTCAGCGCTGACAGGCGAATCTCTCCCCGCGACGCGGAATCCAGGCGACGCCGTGTTTTCGGGGTCGATCATCCGCCAGGGCGAGATCGAGGCCCTGGTCTACGCCACGGGGCAGCACACGTACTTCGGAAAGACCGCGCAACTTGTCCAGGAGGCGCATACCGTCAGCCACTTCCAGCGCGCGGTGTTGAAGATCGGCGACTACCTGATCCTGCTTGCGGTCGTCCTCGTGGTGGTGATCATTGCTGTGGCAATATTCCGCGGGGACCCGATCCTCACCACGCTGCAGTTCGCCCTGGTGCTGACCGTGGCCGCGATACCGGTGGCAATGCCGACGGTGTTGTCGGTGACCATGGCCGTGGGTGCGCGTCTCCTGGCCAGGAAGGAGGCAATCGTCACCCGGTTGGCGGCCGTCGAAGAATTGGCGGGCGTTGACGTGCTGTGCTCCGACAAGACCGGCACGCTGACCCAGAACAAGCTCACGCTGGGCGATCCGTTCAGTGTCAAAGGTGTTGCCGCCGACCAGGTCATCCTCAGCGCCGCCTTGGCGTCCCGCGCGGAAAACAAGGATACAATCGACCTGGCGGTGCTTGGCGGCTTGAAGGACGAAAAGGCCCTGGGAGGATACCTGGTTACGCATTTCCAGCCATTCGATCCGGTTCACAAGCGCACCGAAGCCACGGTGAAAGCAACAGATGGCGAGACATTCAGTGTGACAAAGGGCGCGCCGCAGGTAATATTGAAGCTGGCGGCCAACGCCGCGGAGGTCCAGCCATCGATCGACAAGGCGGTCAACGATTTCGCGGCACGGGGCTTTCGTTCCCTTGGCGTGGCGCGCACCAACGCAGGCGGGGAGTGGCAGTTTCTCGGCGTCCTGCCGCTTTTCGATCCGCCCCGTGACGAAGCGAAATCGACAATTGCGACCGCCCGACAAATGGGCGTCTCTGTCAAGATGGTGACAGGCGATCAGATGGCTATCGCACGCGAAACCGCGGGGAAACTCGGACTGGGCACGAACATCCTGGATGCGAGCGGCTTCGGTGACACCAGGCATCACGAGACTGCCCAGTTGTCCGCCTCCATCGATCAAGCAGACGGTTTTGCGCAGGTGTTTCCCGAGCACAAGTTCCACATCGTCGATGTCCTGCAGCAGAGGGGACATATCGTGGGCATGACCGGAGACGGTGTGAACGATGCTCCCGCCCTGAAGAAAGCCGACTGCGGCATTGCCGTTTCGGGAGCAACGGACGCGGCGCGCGCCGCTGCATCCATAGTCCTGCTGACGTCCGGACTGTCGGTGATCATCGACGCGATAAAGGAAAGCCGCAAGATTTTCCAACGCATGAACAGCTACGCAACGTATCGCATTGCCGAAACCCTGCGCGTGCTGCTCTTCATGACCCTGTCGATCCTCGTGTTCAACTTCTACCCGGTTACGGCGGTGATGATCGTGATGCTCGCGCTGCTCAACGATGGCGCGATTCTTTCCATCGCGTATGACAATGTACGCTACAAAGACAAGCCCGAGGCTTGGAACATGCGCATGGTGCTGGGCGTGGCCACTGTCCTCGGCATCACCGGGGTCGTTTCGGCTTTTGGCCTGTTCTACATGGGTGAGCGAGTCTTCCACCTCAGCCGCGATTCAATCCAGACGCTGATGTACCTGAAGCTCTCCGTTGCAGGACACCTGACGATTTTCCTGACCCGCACGCGCGGTCATTTCTGGTCAATCCGCCCTGCAAAAGTGCTGATGGCCGCAGTTCTCGGCACCCAGATCGTCGCGACACTGATCGCGGTGTACGGGGTGTTCATGACCCCGCTCGGTTGGGGTTGGGCCCTCCTGGTGTGGGGCTACGCGCTTGTGTGGTTCTTCATCAATGATTTCGTAAAACTCGCTGCGTACCGGATTTTTGATCCTGCCGGGGCGCCTGTCCTCGCCAGGAAAGCGTACGGTGCAGCCGTATGAGCTACCGCGGGGAGCTCCGAATCATGCCCGGGTCCCGTGTCCGTCTCAAGGACTTCGATCCTCGGTTTTCGGACGGCCGCGAAAAAAAGGCCTCCGCGGCTGCGAAGACCGAGGAGCTCCGGCAGCGGATGGACGAGCTGCAATTCCGTCTGTACGCGGAGCAGAAACGCTCGGTGTTGATCTGTCTTCAGGCTCCCGATGCCGGGCGGCAAGGATGGCGTGGTGCGACACGTCGTCGGATCGATGAACCCGCAAAGCTGCCGTGTCATCAGCTTCAAGCAGCCGTCACCCGAGGAGCTTGCGCACGACTACCTGTGGCGGGTGGAACGCCAGGCGCCCCGGCGGGGCGAGGTCGTGGTTTTCAACCGGTCGCATTACGAAGACGTGCTGATCGTGCGCGTCCACGGCCTTGTTGCGGAGGATGTCTGGTCGAAGCGTTACGAACAGATCAACGATTTTGAGCGGCGCCTCGCCGCAAACGGCACGCACATCCTGAAGTTCTTTCTCCACATCAGCAAGGAAGAACAGCTGAAACGGTTCGAACGGCGCCTTGACGATCCCGCGCGGCAGTGGAAAATCAGTGAAGCGGACTATTCAGAAAGGGAGTACTGGACTCAGTACGAAGCGGCCTACGAGGACGTGCTCGGCAGGTGCAGCACGGCTGACGCCCCGTGGTTCGTGATCCCTTCCGATCACAAGTGGCTTCGCGACCTTGCCATCTCTCAGATCATCGTCGAGACGATGGATGAGCTGGGCATCGAGGTTCCGAAACCGGCCGTCGACATCGACGAGATCCGGAAGAAATACCACGCTGCGGCCGCCGGCGCGGGCAGACCCCGCGGCGGAAGAAAAGGATGATCCTTTTCTCTTGACACCCATCTGCATCTTCGCCCTTCCGGCAGTCTATCTGGTTCCACCCGCCGGAATCTCCATGAGGTTTTCCACCTTCCATCGCCCCCCTCCATTGAGGAGAAGCCGCGAATCATGGAAAGCGAGGAGACTTGATCTATGCCCAACGCTCACGAGAGCGGTGCCAGGGAGCAGCTCGATGAGCTTCCGGTAAAGCACGCTTTCACCCCATTCATCGACGGCCGAGGTTGCCTCATCCATGAAGACCCATGCAGGGCGCTGGAGGAAAATACGACCGAAAGCAAGCCGCTGCTGTTCCCCAAGAGACAGCACCTGCGCCCACATGCGTTTCGCATCGAGAAGACTGAAAAGCTCCCGGCAGCCCTGCGTGGTCGAGAGCGGCCTGCAGAAGGCTGTCGCTCGTTCCCGGCTCGCCGAATGGATAGAGAAGCGCGTCTCGGAGCGTGCCAAGAGGCACGTAGGGCTTCTGCGGCATGAACAGCACCTTGTCATGCTCCGGGAGCTCGACTGTTCCTTCACCGAAAGGCCATATTCCCGCGATGGTGCGCAGAAGCGTGCTCTTTCCACTTCCCGATGCTCCCATGACGAGAAGTCTCCCGCCTTGCGCAAGCGAAAGACTCAGGTCTTCCACGAGCGCCCGGCCGTTCGGCAACCGGACATTCACGTTGGAAAGGCGCAGTCCCTCGCCATTCCGGCGGGAGATAGTGGCCTGGGATTGCCGCGCCTTCATGATCTCGTCCATTGCACGCACGAAGGTGCGCAAGCGGTCAACCACGGCGTGCCAGCTTGCCAGGTCCGTATAACTGTTCACGATGAAGGAGAGGGCGCCCTGCACCTGGCCGAAAGCGCTGGAAATCTGCATGATGGTGCCGATCTGGATCACCTTGGCAAAGTACGCCGGCATGCTGACCAGGACGGGAAACAGGACCGCTGCCTGGCCGTACCCGGAAACCCACCAGTTCAGGCGCCGCGTCCTCCTCATGATCTGCCAGAAATTGCCGAAGACACGCGCAAATCGAGCCAGGAAGCGCTCCCGCTCCCGCGCCTCGCCCCGATACAGAGCGACTGATTCGCTGTTTTCACGAAGCCGCACCAGGCTGAAGCGGAAATCCGCGTTGAACCGTTCCTGGTCGAAGTTCAGCTTGATCAGCTTGCGGCCAATCACCGCGGTGAGCACCGTGCCGCATACCGAGTACAGCACGGCCGCCCACACCAGGTAGCCTGGGATGACAACCCTTGCGCCATGCCAGGGGATCGCGACTTGTCCGGAAAGCGTCCACAGCATGGCCAGGAACGCCGCCAGTGTCGTGAGGGAACTGATGACGCCGATGACAATGGAGAGCGTCTGAAATGAGAAGGTTGCCAGGTCCTGGCTGATGCGCTGGTCAGGGTTGTCTGTTCCATCGCGGAGGACCTGCATGTGATAGTAGGTGTCATTGCGACAGCCACGCATCGATGTAACGGCGGGTCAGCCATCTTTGCCAGCGAATCTGCAGCATCTGGGTCAGGTAGGTTTGATAGACCGCCGCCACGACGTACGGTGCGACAAGAATCAGGAAGACCAGGATCTGGTGCCACGCCCCGGGGGCGTTGTACTTCTGCAGCGCGTTCCAAAAGGTATTGTACCATTCGGTGATTCGATAGGAGATAAACACCATAAAAAGGTTCAAAAGGACTATCGAGAAAAGGAGAGCGCGCGCCAGCCAGCGTTCTTCCGAGCTCCACCAGTATGGCTTCACGATCCCCCAGAGGTCGTGGAAGAACAGCCGATCGAACTGTTTCATCACGTTACAAGGTGCGCAGGAGGGAGAAGGAAATCAACGATTTCTCCATTAATTCTGATGCAGCACATGTGATGAGAACTTAACCTAACCGCAACGCGCCCGGAATGTTGTGTCCGTATCTTCCATGGCGGAGGTCGAAAGACATGATACGGAAAAACAGAATACTCGCGTTGACGGCAGCCGTCGCATTCCTTGTTGGCGCCTCAGCGCTTGTCTCGGCGCAGGACGCGGGCACGCGCCCGGTCCCTGCCTCGGCATCGCTTGCCGGCGTGCAGTCGTCCCTGCGGGATATCTCGCAGAAAGTGCGGCCCGCCGTGGTCGAGATCAACGTGACATCCATCATCAAGCAGCAGGTCCCCCAGATGGATTCCCCCTTCGACTGGTTCTTCAACCAGCAGCAGGGCAACGGCCAGGGAGGCCAGCGGAGCTTCCGCCAGTCCGGGCTCGGCTCGGGAATCATCGTCAAGAGGACGGGAGACAAGGTGTACGTGCTGACGAACAACCACGTCGTGGACAACGCAAGCGATATCAGCGTGCGCCTCACCGACCAGCGGGTTTTCAAGGCAACGGTGGTCGGAACGGACCCACGCAAGGACGTCGCCCTGGTGACCTTCACCACGCGGGAGAATGTCACGGTGGCGGACCTGGGTGACTCAAATGCGCTGCAGGTCGGTGATCTCGTTCTGGCCGTGGGCAATCCTCTTGGATTCGAATCCACCGTGACGATGGGCATGGTGAGCGCACTCGGAAGGCGGGGACCCCAGGGTGAGGGCTCGTCCTACACGGACTACATCCAGACGGATGCGGCCATCAACCAGGGCAACTCAGGAGGGGCGCTGGTCAACATCGACGGACAGGTCATCGGGATCAACACCTGGATTGCCGCGCCGTCGGGAGGGAGCGTGGGCCTGGGCTTCGCAATCCCCATCAACAACGCGAAGTCGGCCATCGAGCAGTTCATTGCCAAGGGCCACGTGCAGTACGGCTGGCTGGGCGCGCTGATCGGGGACATCCAGGACAACTCCACGTATCCTGAACTTGCAAAGGACATGAGGGTGGAAGGTGTAAAGGGCGCGTTCATCCTTGACCTGTACAAGGGATCACCTGCCGACAAGGCAGGGCTCAGGCCGGGCGACTATCTCACCTCCGTGGGGTCTACCCCGATCGTGGACGCCAACCAGCTCACGCAGTTGATCGGCTCAATGGAGGCAGGCAGCACGTCCAACCTCACGGTCATCCGCTACGGGGAGCAGAAAACGCTCACGGTAACCGTCGGCGAGCGTGACGCGAAGGACCAGGTGGCGCAGGGAAAGAACCTCTGGCCGGGAATGACTGTGGTGAACATTGACGACCAGATCCGCCAGGAAGCCAGCATCCCCGGCAACGTCCATGGCGTGGTGGTGGGTTCGCTGGTCAACCAGGACACTCCCGCATCCATCGCAGGGTTCCGTCCCGGGGACGTCATCACGGCAGTGAACGGCAAGTCGGTAGCAAACATGATGGAGTTCTACCGTGCGCTGAACACCGGCACAGGCAGGAACGCATCGTTCCAGATCGTTCGCGACGGTACCGAAGTCACCATCGGGCTGCAGGCGTAAAGTTCATAGAGCGTCAACTCAGGCCCGGCCAGGGCACATGCTCCGGCCGGGCCGTTTTTCTGCATGACCCCGCAGGCTCGTTTTCAGTCACGCTGTGGGTGTATCCTTCTCCCGCTTGAAAATCCCGAGCAGGGCTCCGTTCAGCAGGTAGAGACGGGACGCTATGGAAATGACAGCGGCCAACTCACCGCGGGGATCGGCATGGTGAAGCAGCTGGAAGTGCTCGAGGATGTCCTGCGGGATGAGAAGAAGCATGCCCAGCCCGATAAAAAGATATGGGCCGCTCCCGCTCGTCAGGCCGATCGCAAGAACAAGGAGGGCAAGCGGCTCGGCAAGGATCGTGTCGAGAACAGGCTTTGACAGCCGAAGGAGGTGCTTCGTCGACACGTGCAGCCGGGGTCCTTCGTAGATGAGAAGCCACGGCAGGAAAACGGCCGCGAACACCGCAAGGAGCACGGCGATCCCGGAAACAGCATACAGCACGCGCTGGCGCCGGGAGAGCATGAGGAGGCGCACGGGGGAGGCGATAGAGAGGGAGAAGAACAGCAGCGGGAAGAAGGAGGCCGTTGCGAAGAGCTCCTCCACCCAGGACTCGTCGCCCGGAAAAAAGGGGTCTATCAGCGATCCCAGAAAGAGAACGACGAGGCCGCAGAACAGGAAAAGCCACGCGCTCCTCAGCAAAGCGTTGGTTCTTTTTCGATATGCGGCGATGAGGACCGACGCCAGGACCGACACGGACAGGACCGAAGTGAACACGGCGGAACCGGAGATGATTCTCAGGAGCCCATGGGCGGGGCCCGAACCGAAAAGGAAAAGACCCGCGGCGGCAACGAGCGGATAGAGAAGGAGAATGATCACCATTTTCGCCTTCTCCCATGGTTCCCAAGCGCCCTCTGGTGACGCTCCTTCAAGGCACGGAGCAGTTTCGGCGCACCGTCGAAAAACCGGGAGAATCGGACGCCGCTGCCATTGTCTTTGCGGTGCACGACGCTGAGCTCCGCTTCGAGCTGCACGTCCCCCCACGAGAGCGTGGCCAGGGGGACAAAGGAGCCGGGGGCAAGTGAGGATCCGGCCGTGCCTGTTTCCATGTCGATCGTCGCCCCTCCCTCTGCGATGTTCTTCACGGGAAAGACATCCTCGCCATTGGACGCGGGGAGCCGCAGCACCGCGTTCGTTGCCAAGGGGATCGCAAACCTCGGGGCGGCGCGCCGCGCCCGTGTATTCATCTTCCGCAGCGCCAGATCCAGCAGCCGGGGCGTGTGCTCTTCCCGTCTGAATGGTTTCACGATGACCCCTGCAACGCGGAGCGCCTGGGCATCGTGCGCGTCATCGAAGCTGAACCTGCTCGTCACCAGGACGAGTGCCGCGGCTCCCTGTTTCGCGCCCATGCCCGGCGGCCAGGGTGCGCCATTCGCCGGGCATCCCGTCCGCGTCCATGACAACCAGCGCGGGCCTGGTGAAATCAAGGTGGGCGTAGACCTCGTCAAAATCAGAGGACTCGAAGACCTCGAAATCCAGGGCACCCAGAGATTGGGCGATTGGCTGCCGGACCAGAAGGACTTTCCCCAGGACAACAACCCTCAGGGGCATAATGGGTGGATCCTATCAGCAGTGCCGTGATTGCGCAATGTTCGGCCGGAATGCGCGTGCATCGCTGCCGATAATTCCAATGATGACAACCCTCACGAGGAGCCCGATCGGGATCCTCACGCTTGTTCTCTCCGTGGTCGTTCTCCCGGCGGGGTTGACCGGCCAGAGTCTTCACATTGCAACCGTGAGCATGAGCCCGTTGGGCGCGACTCAACATTCCTATTCCGCTTTTTCAGCCGTCGCGTCTCATTTTGACGTGGTGGCTGCCGATGATCTCCGGGACGCGGGGGGCATGGAAAAAGTGCTCGCGGGCATGGATGAAGGCTGGGAAGCTTCCGTGAGCCGGGGAGGATCTTTCGGATTTCTGTACAGTGAGCGCGTCCAGATGGTCAAGGAGCTCGGCACGTACCCGGGAAAAAGCGACTTCGCCCAGCCGCCGTACGGGGCACAGTTCCGGCTGGCGGGTACCCGATTCGCGCTGAACATAGTCATTTGCCACGTCGGGCAGAAGGGCCCCGGGAGCAGGGCGGCGGAGATTGCCGGGCTTGGTTTGGTGTATCGATATTTCGAAAACTTGACAGGCAACCACGGCATAACGCTCTTCCTGGCAGCCGGGCTCGGGGATGATCGTGAGCGGGCGGCGCGATTGCTCGCGGCGAGCGGAGACGTGACGCTCCTGAAGGCGAGCGAGCGCATGTTTGCCAGCGCGGCACTTCGCTCGCGGATCCTGAAAACAGGCATCGACACTTCAACGCCTTCCACGGCGTACGTCGTTCTCCGAACGGGGAGATAGCGCGACGACCTGAGCTTTCCGCCCGGGCTGCTGGCCGGGGGACGTCGAGCCGGGCTACATTAACCTGCACGGAGGAACCACATGCTGGAGAAGGTCAGGAGCTCCCTGCAGAGGCCTCTCTTTCGCTACCTCGCCGGCGCGGGTGCGGTAGCCGTTGCCTTTCTCCTCCGGGAGGGCCTGACATCCGCGGTCGGCCCCGAGTTCCCCGAATACGTTCTTTTTTATCCAACGGTCATGATCGTGGCGCTTCTCGCCGGGCTGTGGCCGGGACTCCTGGCCCTGGTGACCGCTGCCGCACTGATCCTCGTCTCCTGGCTGATTCCCGGGCATACACCCCTGTTGCACATTGGCACTTCCAACTTTGTCGGGCTTGCCCTCTTCACGCTTGTGTGCGGGTTCCTCACGGGGGTCGCCGAGTTGTACCGGCGCAGCAGGCAGAAGGCCGCCGCGTATGACAAGGAACAGGCGCAGAGACAGGCCCAGGAAGCACTCCGCCAGCAGGCCGAGCTTCTCAAGCTTTCATTCGACGCGATCATCCTCTGGCGGATCGGCGGCGGCATAGAGAGTTGGAACCGGGGCGCCGAGGAGCTGTATGGGTATTCCGAGGAAGAAGCCCTGGGAAAAAAGACCCACGAGCTTTTCAGGAATCACGGCCTCGAACGCGGACGGGAGCTGGAACGAACGCTCTCTGAGCGCGGCGAATGGTTCGGCGAAATCGAGCATGCGACGAAGGACGGCAGGGACGTCACCGTGTCCTCCCGGCAGCTCCTGGGCCGCGGACTGGACGGCAGCGAGCGTGTGTTGGAGATTGACCGTGACATCACGGACCGCAAACGGGTGGAGGAGGAGCTGCGCCGTGCGCACGATGAGCTGGAAGAGAAAGTCGAGCGCAGGACGGCTGACCTCCAGGCAGCCAACCGGACCCTGCTCATGGTCAGCGCCTGCGACCAGGCGCTGGTTCAGATCTCCGATGAACACGAGCTCACCGGGGTGATCTGCCAGATCATACAGGACGAGGGGGGCTACCCCCTGGTATGGGTGGGGATCATTGATGACACCCAGGGGGGTGCCCTGCGGTGCGTTGCCTCCGCCGGAGACCGTGACGGATATCTGGAAAAACTGAAAGAAACGGGGGGAGACCCTGCGATCTCCCGCGGCCCCGCCGGTCGGGCCATCCTCTTGAAGTCCCCCGTCGTGAGCCTCGACATCGAGAACAGTACCGAAAATGCAACGTGGAAAAACGTGACCCTCTCCCGCGGGTTTCGGGCCGCCGCTGCGCTTCCCCTCCTGGACGGCCAGAAGAATGCATTCGGCGTGCTGGTTATCAATTCAGACCGCGACTCCGGCCTGGAGCCGAGCCATGTCTCCCTCCTGAAGGAGCTTGCCGACGACCTTGCCTTCGGCATCTCGTCCCTGAGAGCCCGCGCGGAGCGAGACCAGGCCCTGAAGTCACTCGAGCTGAAGGCGACACAGCTCCAGGCCCTGGCTGGCGAGATTGTGCGCACCGAGCAGAGGGAGCGCCAGCGGATCGCCCAGCTGCTGCACGACCAGATCCAGCAGCTCCTCGTGGCCACCCTCTACGGCCTGGAGGGTCTGCACGAGCTTCCGGCGGCGGAACGCGGGCAGAACGTGGTAAGACTGAGTGGGCTGGTGCGGGAATGCATCGCGATGTCCCGCTCCCTCATGTCCGAGCTCAGCAACCCCTCCTACACGGAACGGGACTTGTGCACCGCCCTCGGGTGGCTGGGCTCGTGGATGAAAGAACGCCACGGCCTGGAGGTGAAAGTCCGCTGCGCCACGACGATCACGACCGACGTCGAGGAGACCAGGGTTACGCTCCTGCAGTCGGTGCGCGAGCTGCTGTTCAACGTGGTGAAACATGCCGGCGTCAGGAAGGCCGTCGTGGATCTTGTCCGGGGGCCGGACGGGTCAGTGCGTGTGACGGTGAGCGACGAAGGAGCCGGTTTCGACGCGGTGAAAATCGGTGCACGGGGGCCCGCCTCGGGCAGTTTTGGGCTTTTCAGCGTGCGCGAGCGGCTGGATGTCATTGGCGGCGGGATGAAGATCGAAAGCTCTGCCGGACGGGGCAGCCGCGTGACGGTCTGGGTGCCGGGAGACCCGCCCGGAACGGCCGCATCTGTACCACCGGGGCGGGAAACAAGCGCATTTGATATTGCCCCGCCAGCACGATGGGCTGCCGATCGCAGGTCCAAAGGCAGAGCATCCAATCACCGCCCCGAAGGGCGCGAGAGAAAGATCCGCGTGCTCCTCGTCGATGACCATTCGGTCGTGCGCGAAGGAATAGCGCTCCAGCTGCGCCAGGAGCCCGATATCGAGATTGTCGGTGAAGCCGCCGACGGCGCCGCGGCGCTGGAGCTTGTACGCGCCCTGCGGCCGGATGTCGTGACGATGGACGTGAACATGCCGGGCATGAGCGGCGTGGATGCCACGCGCGCCATCCACGCGGAGCTTCCCCGTACGAGGGTCGTTGGGCTGTCGATGTCGGACGAATCGGAACAGGGCACGGCAATGCGGAAAGCCGGGGCGGTGCACTACCTCTCCAAGAGCGCATCGCTGGACAAGCTCCTCGCCGCGATCCGCGATTCCGCGGACAGCGAGTGATCCAGGAACCAGAGATACAGGCGTGAATCCCGGTAGGTGATGGTCCAGCAGTCATGGGCGAGATCCGGATACACGGTGAGCTGCGCATGTGCGCCTGACTTCTGGAGGCTTTCGATCATTTTCCGCGACTCGGTGACCGGCACGTTGACGTCCTGGGCTCCGTGGAACGCCCAGATGGGGATCTCCTTGAGCTGGGGAACGTCGGGGAGGTCGCTCATTCCGCTGATCGGTGCAATGGCGGCAAACGTTCCCGGATACGCGGCGGCGGTCTGCCAGGTCCCATAGCCTCCCATGCTGAAGCCCGTCAGGTACACCCTGTCATGATCGATTCGAAGCATTGCTTCAACTGAATCGAGAACCCTCTTCACTATCCTCGGGGACCAGTGCATATTCCGTGGACACTGGGGGATTACCGCGACGAAGGGGAAATCCGTTGCTTCCGCAAAAGCAAGGAGGGCCATGTCATCCAGGAGCGCCGGGTTGTCTCCCCTCTGTTCGCTTCCGTGAAGGAAAAGGATGAGAGGAAATTCGGAAGCGGGCCCCTGCGCGTAGACGGTGGGAACGTAGAGGACATAATTCACGTGATCGACAACCGGGTCGCCCACAGACAGGCGATGCACCGAACGTCCCACGGGAGGCGCGTTGTCCGCGGCCCAGGCTGAAGACGCCGCAAGCACGGCAAGAATCACACCCGCAATTCGATTCCTCATATCCTGATAATACCGCGGAACGCTGTCTGTTCCAGTCATGAAAGGTTTGACATCGGTGTCATAGATCTTCGACAAAAGATTCCACTATTCTCTGACACTGCCTTGCCCCATCACCGCCTATGCTTGTACCTGTGCTGCAAGGCAACGAGGCTTTGCAAGCATGGAGGGTTATCGAATGATGAAAAAGATTTTCATGGGAGCCGCCATGGCCGCGGCCCTCACCGTGGCTGTCCTGGGATGCCAGACGGCAAAACCCGCGCTGGTCGCCCCGGCCGACAGTGCGATCCAGGTGGAGAAGTCCGGCTTCTCTCCGGCGGCGGCCGCCGGTCAGAACAGTATCGATATCTCGATCCTGTTCGGCAACGGCGATGCAATCAAGTCCTGGAAGGTGGAACTTTCAAGCAGCGGCGCGGCCCAGAAGACCTGGACTGGGGATGCGAAATACCTTCCGGCCAGTCTCACCTGGGACGGCAAGGCCGATTCGGGCTCCATGGCTGCCGACGGGGCGTACACCGCAAAGCTCTCCATCGACTACGCCTCGAAGTACCAGTCGGTGTCCCTTGAAAGCAAGAGCTTCGTGCTGGACGTCAACCCGCCCACGGGCACCATCAGCGTGGACCCGGCCCAGTTCACCCCGACGGACAACGGGGTCCAGGGTCCGGTCACCCTCACCGTCAGCGCGCAGTCTGCCCTGGCGCACATGGACTCCTGGTCGCTGGACGTGCTGGATCCGGCAGGCGGACTGGTGAAGAACTGGACCGGCCAGTGGACCAACACAACGGCAAGCTGGGACGGCTCATCGATGAATGGAGGGTTCGTCACTCCCGCAACAACCTACCAGGCGGTGGCCACGGTGCGTGACGAGTACGGCAACTCTTCCCAGCTGAAAGCCGAGATTCCCGTGGCTGCGCTGCCGCAGAAAGCCCCCGTGGTTGCCGCCAAGCCCACGCCTCCGCCTCCTCCTCCCAAGCCGGGGCAGCTGGCGATTGTAGCCCAGACTCCGGGGTTCTCCCCCAACGGCGACCAGGTGGACGACTCGATGACGCTCATGCTGGGCTACGGGCAGCCCTCATCGGTGGTCTCGTGGAAAGTCACGATTTCCTCATCCGCAGCCGAAACCCAGAAGACCTGGTCGGGTGACGGCTCAAACCTGCCGGCAAGCGTTGCCTGGGACGGCAAGTCCGACACCGGTGCCCTGTCACCTGAAGGGACGTACACCGCGAGCCTCGCCGTGGACTACGGCACGGCATTCTCCCCGGGCACGGCAACCAGCCAGCCCTTCGTGCTGGATATCACCCCGCCCAGCGGAACGATCTCCCTGTCCTCGGACCTGTTCTCGCCCATCGAGTCATCCAACACGATCTCCCTGAAGCTCACGGCCAGCTCGCCGCTGGCGAAGATCGACAGCTGGACCATGGACATTTTTGACCCGGGCGGCAACGTCTTCAGGAGCTTTACCAAGAAATGGCCCTCTGACACGGTGGTCTGGGACGGCAAGAATCCAGGCGGGGAGATGGTGCAGTCCGCCGAGGACTACCCGGTGGTGGCCAAAATCCGTGACCAGTTCGGGAATGTCGGAACTGCCAGGGCCACGGTGCCCATCGACATCCTCGTGGAAAAGAGAGGAACCGGATACAGGATCCTCGCCTCGCGCATCTTCTTCAAGGCGTTCACCGCCGACTACACCGACGTCCCCCCCGACCTTGCCAGGCAGAACATGGAACGCCTGGACGCGTTGACCGCGAAGCTGAAGAAGTTCTCGGGGTACAAGATCAGCATCGTCGGGCACGCGGTGATGATCTACTGGGACAACCCGGCCAGGGGTCGGGAGGAGCAGAAATCCATCCTGATCCCGCTTTCCAAGGCCCGGGCGGAAGCCGTGAAGGCAGCCCTGGTGGACCGCGGGCTGGAAGCGTCGCGATTCACCACCGACGGTGTGGGCGCTTCCGACCAACTGGTGCCTGACAGCGACTACAAGGACCGCTGGCAGAACAGGAGAGTCGCGTTGTTCCTGGACAAAGAGTAGGTGCTGGGCTGTTCCCGGCGGCGTTGCCGCCGGGGGCAGTCTTTTCAGAACCGTGAGGGAAGGTGTTTGCGATGGACATGGCGAGAAGTGTGAAGGAGTGCGCGGAAAGGGTCGTAGTCGCTCTGCAGAGGACCGAGCACGTCAACGTGCTGAGCGTTGCCGAGCTCCTCGGGGAGAGGAACGCGATCGTCTACCAGTCCATCGGCTGGCTCGCGCATGAAGGCAGGATCCGCTACGTCCAGGAAGGCAACCAGGTGTACGTCGTCCTTGCCGGAGAGCAGGCATGACCGGGCTCTCCATGCAGGCCTTTGGCCTGATCCTCGGCATGGGGCTCGCCGCGACGGGCCTTACCGTCGATCCGCAAACCCTTTCCGCGCGCGCCGTCGTCAGCTCGGGGCACCGTGGGGCGGTGCTCGACATGGCGGAAGATTCGGGGCACGGGCTTCTCTTCAGCGTCGGCGAGGACGGGTTCCTCCGGGTCTGGGACGCCGCTGCCGGTACGCTGATGCGGAAGATCGCAGTGACGCGGCAGAATGCGCAATCGGTGGCGCTGGACCCCGCTGCACCCCGTGCCGCGGTGGTGGTCAGCGACGGCGTTCGTTCCTTCGCCGTGCAGGTGTGGGACTGGGAGGAGGAGAAGCTTCTCTACAGCGTCCCGCTTCAAGGCTCGCCATTGTTCGTCCGCTTCTCGCGATCCGGCACGTACCTCCTCTGCGGGGACATGCAATGGACGGGCCTTCACGTCGTCCGATCAGAAGATGGCTCGGCCGTGTCGTTTCATCCCGAGGGATTCGGCATGGTAGCCTTCGCCGAGGCTTCGCGAAATGATGCAACGCTGCTGACGTACCAGCCGTCGGGAACCCTCGTGTACTGGGACATCGCAACGGGAAAGACGATCACAGAACTGCCGGCGGCGCCCGGCCTCGTGAACGTCCGCACGAGCGAAGACCGGACATTGCTGGTGGGGCAGGCTGGCTCGGAGGTCGTGGGCATTGACGCCGTCACAGGGGCAACGCGGTTTCGTCTCGACGCTTCCGGCATCGCCTCGATGGACACCTCGCCGGACGCGCGGCAGATCGCCTGCCTGCTGCCCGACGGCACCCTCCAGCTCCGGGGTGCGTCGGGGGGATACTCGGACTCGCCGGTGATCCCCCGCGGCTTCGACTGGACGCCGCGCGTTGTGCGGATGATGCGGGACTCGATCCTCGTGGCAGGCGATGACGGACAGATCGGGATGATCACCCGCGACGGCCAGGCGAAGGAGTTCGCGCGTGACATCCTGGCCCGGGTCAGCAGCGTCGCGGCTCACGACGATTTGCTGGTATTTGCGGCCGACGGCGTCATCCACGCCCTCCGCATCGGCGGGCAGCAATCCGCGGCCGCGCTGAGCGAAGTTTTCTCCCTGCCGGCTCCCTACGATGGGCCGGTGGGCCTTCTCTTCCTTGACCCTCGGACGATCGTCGTCTGGAAGGAAGGCGACGGCCGGGGGGCCCTCGGGGTGATCGACCTCCGCACCCGGTGATTCGAGGATTCCGGGTTCTCCTTCGAGGGGCCGCTGTCCGCGGTGAGCGCGCGGGATGGAATGGTGTTCACTCTCCAGAAGGACGGAGTCGTGATGGTCTTTCGGCCGGGCGACTCTGCGCATGTTTTCCGGTACGCCCTGCCCGGCGCGGTATGCATCGCCCCGCTGGGCAACGGCTCCCTTGTGCTGGGACGGCTTGCAGGCGGTGAGTTGGGAAGCTCACTCGTGCGCATCGACCTTCGAACAGGGGAGACGGCTCCTCTTCCGGGCTTCGAGACCCTCACTTTTGCCATTTTGCCGGACACGGCCGACAGCATGCTGTACACGCTTGGAATCAGCACCGACGGCCGCACGACGCTGAGCCGCTACGACGGCAGCACGCTGCAGTCGCAGACCGTCGTGGACAGTGCACCGGGAGAGTTCGTTTCGGCAAGCCTCACGATAGACCCGGCCAGCAGCTACCTGTACACCTCCCTGGGACGGGAAGTCGTCCGGGAGTGGACGGGGCGAAAGATGGAACGCCTTGCCGAGTCTGCACGCGGCACACTTGGCCTGTATGCTCTGGGTGGTGTGCTTGCCTCGCTGGAGCGCGATTCCTCGATCTCCCTCTGGGACACAGCCGCAGACCGGCCGGTCGGCGTGATCTCCCCTTTCCATGACGGCAGCTGGGCCGCCGTCATGGCCGACGGTGCGATCTTCGGCTCGAGCGAGGGCCGCAGCAAGGTGGAAATCATCGTGGGGGGACGCCTGGAGGAGACGGGTGGGATGTCAGCGGCTCCCCCTTCTCACGGGCAGGCTCCTGCACCATAATAGCGGCCCGGGGGCCGCCGTATGCTTCGCATCCTTCTCTGTGACGATCACCCCATCCTCCGCGAAGGGCTGAAGAAGATCCTTCTCCAGCAGTCCGATATCAAGGTGGTCGACGAAGCCGGAAGCGGCGCCGAGATGCTGGAAAAGAGCGCGGCGTCCCGGTACGACGTGGTCATCCTCGATATCACCCTTCCTGACATGAACGGGCTGGACGTTCTGAAAAACCTCCAGGCCGCCGGCAGCTCCGCGGGAGTTCTCGTCCTCAGCATGCATCCGGAGGAGCAGTACGCCACGCGCGCGCTGAAAGCCGGGGCAGCGGGGTACATGCAGAAGGAAAGCGCGCCGGCGGAGCTGGTGAACGCGGTTCGCAGGATCGCGCGCGGCGGGAAGTACGTCACCGCGTCCCTGGCTGAAAGGCTCGCCTTCGACCTGCGCGGGACCGTGGACAAGGCGCCCCACGAAGTGCTCTCCGATCGCGAATACCAGGTGCTGTGCCTGCTCGCGTCGGGCAAGGGCATCAAGGAGATCGCGCTGGAGCTCGTGTTGAGCGCCCCCACCGTTGCCACCTACCGTTCGCGGGTCATGACAAAGCTCGGGCTCACCTCCACGGTGGACCTGGTGCGGTACGCGCTTGCGCACAAGCTCGTCGAGTAGGGCGGGACCTGATCCAGTCGGGCTTGACCCCGGCGCTCGGTTTCACTATGTTCCTGTCATGCTGAGCGCAGCAGAAGAAACAGAACGAAGCTCGTTCGCGTGGTGGTGGCCCTGGACATAGCCAGGACCATGCCCGACTAGGGAAAACGGGGCGCGGGTTCTGGCTGATGATGGCCAGGCCCGCGCTTTTTTTGGAAAAGCCGTGGTGCCTGTTGAACAGGTTCCACGGCTTTTTTTGTCGAATGCGGATGGAGGAGATGATGAGCACAACGGTGGCCGCGCAGCCGGCAGTCTTGATACGAAAGATCAACGGGGAGCGTTTCACGCCGCTCTCCCTGGCCAAGAAGCTGGGGGCGGCGGCGCTCCTGGAAAGCGCGTCCTTCCAGCGAGGCAGGGAGCGCTACTCTTTCCTTCTCCTGAAGGAGGCCTTCCGAGTCTTTCAGAAGGGCGACGACATGTTCATGGGCAGGGACGGCACCACCTTTTCCCTGAAGACGAAATCCGGGGATATCCTGGATGTGCTGTCCCACTTCAGCCGGCAGCATGACGGCAGGGAGGCGCCATTCCCGCTTCCCACGGGGGGAATCGGGTTCCTTTCCTACGAGTACTGCCGCCGGTTCGACAGGATAAGGCTCCGTGACCGGCCGGATCCCCTCAGCCTTCCGGATGCACTCTTCCTCTTCGGCAGCGTGTTCCTCGTCTTTGACCATTACACGGACACCATATCTCTGGTCGGGATGAACTACCGTGAGAAGGAGATCGACATCGAGCGGGCGCTGGACGAGACCGAGCGGAGGATCAACGACCTGGATTTCAATTTCATGGCTCCGGCCCGCACCGACTGGAAGGTCGAGCTGCTCCCGCGGGATGACGATCGTGAGAGCTACTTGCGAGGCGTTGTTGCCGTGAAAGAGCAAATCGTGGCAGGAAACCTGCTTCAGGGCGTGCTCTCGCGCCGTATGCAGGTGCGCACCGACATGCCGGCCATCGAGGCGTACCGCTCGCTTCGCACGGGCAATCCCTCGCCCTACATGTTCTACCTCGACTTCGGGGACTTCCAGCTCTTCGGCGCTTCCCCCGAGGTGCACGTGAAGGTGCGGGACGGGACCGCGGCCATCCGGCCCCTGGCGGGCACGCGGCGGCGCGGTGCGCATGCCGTGGAGGACGCCGCGCTGGAGAAAGAGCTCCTCGCGGACCCGAAGGAGCGGGCGGAGCACCTCATGCTCGTGGACCTCGCCCGCAACGACCTTGGCCGCGTCTGCCGAGCCGGGGACCGTGGAGGTGACGCAGCTCATGGAGGTGGAGCGCTATTCGCACGTGATGCACATCGTCTCCCATGTCGAGGGAAAGCTCGCGGAGGGCCGCACGGGAATCGACGCGCTGCGCGCCACGTTCCCCGCAGGCACGGTTTCGGGGGCGCCGAAGATCCGGGCCATCGAGGTCATCGACTCCCTGGAGCCGGTAAAGAGAGGGTTCTACGCCGGGGTGGTGGCGCACGTGGAGTCCGACGGATCCCTGGACTCCTGCATCAGCATCCGCTGCGCCCTGAAGCAGGGGGACATCGTAACCCTCCAGGCGGGAGCAGGTGTGGTGTACGACTCGGTGCCGGAAAAAGAGTTCGAAGAAACCGAAGCAAAGCTCGGTGCCCTGGCACGGGCTCTCGGGATGGAGGCATAACCGTGTACGTGATCATCGACAACTATGATTCATTTACGCACAACCTGTACCAGTACCTGCGGGAGCTCACTGACATTCCCGTCGAGGTGTACCGCAATGATCGTCTCAGCGTTGACGAGCTTGAGGCCATGAGGCCGACGGGCATCGTGATCTCGCCCGGACCGGGCAGGCCGGAAGAGGCGGGAATCATCATCGAGCTCATCAGGAGGCTCGCGGGAACGGTCCCCATCCTGGGAGTCTGCCTCGGCCACCAGGCCATCGCGGCCGCCTTCGGGGGACGGGTCGTCTCTGCCCGGAGAATCGTGCACGGCAAGGCGGAGGAGATCAGCCTGGACGGCCGCGGGCTTTTCCGCGGGCTTCCACGCACGGCACGCTTCACGCGCTACCATTCCCTTGCGGCCGAGCGGGAATCGCTGCCCGCGGAGCTGGAGGTAACCGCGGTTGCGGCGGACGGGGAGATCATGGGCGTGCGCCACCGGCGGCTCGTCGTGGAGGGAATCCAGTTCCACCCCGAGTCAATCGCCTCGGAGCACGGCAAGGCATGCCTTCGGAATTTCCTGAGCTACCGGCGCGAGCCCTTCCCGCTCTCCACAATCCTCGCCGGGCTGCAGAACCAGCAGTCGATGAGCCGCGAGGAGGCCGAGTTCTTCATGGACGAGATGACCGACGGCCGGCTCACCGACGTGCAGATTGCCGGCGTGCTTGCCTCCATGACAGGTCCCCGCATCACTGCCCAGGCCCTGGCCGGCTTCGCCACGGTCCTGCGGCAGAAGAAAAGACCATTTGCAAGCAACCGCCGCGTCCTGGACACGTGCGGGACCGGCGGGGACGGGCTGGGGACTTTCAACATTTCCTCCCTCGCGGCGGTGGTGGCCGCCTCGTGCGGAGCGCTGGTGGCCAAGCACGGCAACCGGGGGGCAAGCTCCCCCGTGGGCAGCGCTGATTTTTTCCGGGAGCTCGGTGTCGCGGTGGATGCACCCGCGAGTGCGTCCGAAGAGATGCTGCGGCGGGAGGGCTTCTGCTTCCTGTTCGCGCCGGTCTACCACGGGGCGATGCGCCACGCCGCGCGCGCGCGCACCGAGCTGGGGATCAGGAGCGTGATGAACCTCGTTGGGCCCCTGTCCAACCCGGCAGATGCCTCCTACCAGCTCATCGGGGTGTTCGACGAGCAGTTCTGCGGACCCGTTGCCGAGGCCGCGCACCTCCTTGGCGTGCGCCGGGTCATGGCCGTGCACGGAGAAGACGGCCTTGACGAGATCTCCGTCTGCGGCCGCACCACGGTCGTCGAAGTGGATGAGACCGGCCGCAGGAGCGACTACTCACTCACGCCGGAAGAGTTCGGGCTGCGGCGCTACCCCGTGGAGGAACTGCGCGGCGGTACCGCGGCGCAGAACGCGCGCACGGCGGAGGAAGTGCTCGGGGGAGGCGGCCCGGCGGCAATCCGGGAAGCGGTGCTTTTGAATGCCGGCGCGGCGCTGTACATCTGCGGAATTGCCCGCAACGTTGGGGATGGCTACCTGAGAGCGCGGGAGGCGCTGCAGGGAGGGGCCGCCATGGCGAAGCTCGAGCAAATCCGGGCGCGGTCAAAGGCAGCCCCGGAGGCCGCGTGAACGCGGGAAGCGGAATCATCCACGAGATCGCCGCGCTCCGACGGGAGCGCATCCTGCGGCAGGGACATGGGATGGGCGTCCCCCTGCCCGCCTCCCGTGCCGTTCCGATCGTGCCTTTCGGAGCGGACCCTTTCATCATCTGCGAGATCAAGCGCCGCTCCCCCTCGCGCGGCGGAATCGCGCCGGGCCGGGACGCGGTGGAACAGGCGCGGGTATACGCCGCCGGCGGCGCGCGCAGCCTGTCCGTGCTCACCGAGCAGGACAGGTTCGACGGCTCGCTGGAGGACCTGCGGCGAATCAAGGAAGCGCTGCCGGGGCTTTCGGTGCTCCGCAAGGATTTCCTGTTGGACGTGGAGGACGTCGAGGTTTCATGGCGGGCGGGGGCGGATGCGGTCCTGCTGATCGCCTCTCTCTTGGACCGGGCAAGCCTCTCGGCGATGCACGCAGAAGCGCTCCGTCTCGGGATGAACGCGCTCGTGGAGCTCCATGACGCGGAGGACATCGAGAAATGCAGGGAGCTTTCCCCGCCTCTCATCGGCATCAACTGCCGTGACCTGCGCACCTTCATCATCGATCTGCTGGATCCCGTCGGACTTCTCCCCCGGGTCCCGTGGAAACAGCGGGCGGTGTTCGAATCCGGAATCCGCGGCGCCGAGGACGTCCTGCTTGCCCGCTCGGCGGGCTTCGACGGCGTCCTGGTCGGCGAGACCGCCATGCGGTCGCCGGAAGTGATTCCCGGTCTTGTGCAGGCCCTGCGAGCAGGACCCGGCGGGTTCTGGCCCCGGCTCTGGGCACGGAAAGGACAGAGAGCGCCGGGACTGCCGCTTGTCAAGATCTGCGGAATCACGCGCGCCGCGGATGCGGAAACAGCACGCGCGGCAGGGGCCGATGCGCTGGGCTTCGTGCTCGCCCCGTCGAAGCGCCGTGCCGACCCCGCCCTCCTTCGGGACCTGCAGGGCATGGACATCCTGAAAGTCGCCGTGGTGGTCACCGAGAAAGACAACGGCGTGCGGCGGCTCGATCCGGTTGTCGGGGACCTCCTTGCCGGCGGCCTTGTCGACGCCGTTCAATTCCATGGCGACGAGGCTCCGGAGGAATGCGCGGCAATGGCATTTCCGTACTTCAAAGCAGCCCGACTGCGGGAACCCGCTGACGTGACGGCCATGGGTCGGTACCGCAGCCCCCGGGTCCTGGCCGATGCATGGTCTCCAGCGGCCGCGGGGGGAACAGGGAGCCGGATTCCGGCGGACCTGGCGCAGGACGCCCGGCGGATCGGTGCGTTGTGGCTGGCCGGCGGCATCAGGCCGGAGAACGTGGGCAAGATCCTCCGGGAGCTGGCACCCGAGCTCATCGATGCATCAAGCGGGCTGGAAGAATCTCCCGGCAGAAAGGATCCGGGGCGCGTTTCGAGTTTTTTCGAGGAGATACGAAGTCATGCGCAGGTATAATGATTTTTTCGGCAGCTACGGCGGCAGGTTTGTCGCTGAGATGCTCCGCGCGCCGCTGGATGACCTGCAGGAGGCCTTCCTGCATGCGGCTTCGGATGCCGAGTTCAACCGCGAGCTCGCCGAAACCCTTCGGGACTTCGCCGGCCGCCCCACACCCCTGATGAAGGCGGAGAACGCCACCCGGGAGCTGGGAGGCGCCTCTCTTTTCATCAAGCTGGAAGGCCTTGCCCACACCGGGGCGCACAAGATCAACAACGCGGTCGGCCAGGCTCTTCTGGCAAAGCGCATGGGGAAGACCCGCATTATCGCGGAGACGGGAGCAGGCCAGCACGGTGTGGCCACCGCGGCGGTCTGTGCCCGGCTGGGAATCCCCTGCCGCGTGTATATGGGGGAAGTGGATATGCGCCGGCAGAGACCGAACGTGTTCTGGATGGAGCGATACGGTGCCGAGGTGGTGCCGGTCACCACCGGCTCTGCAACGTTGAAGGACGCCGTGAACGAAGCGCTTCGCGACTGGGCGGCAAGCTTTCCCGCCACCCACTACCTGCTCGGTTCCGCCCTGGGGCCCTCGCCTTACCCGGACATGGTGAGGGAGTTTCAGTCCGTGATCGGACGCGAGCTGGCAGGCCAGATCCGGGAGAAAGGGCTTGACTGCGCGGTCCTCGTGGCATGCGTGGGAGGCGGCTCGAATGCAATCGGCTTTTTCTCCCCGTTCCTGGAAACCGACGCTCCCGAGCTGATCGGGGTGGAGGCCGGCGGCAGGGGCACCTCTCCGGGCGAGCACGCGTCACGGATGAACGGCCGAGGCAGGGCCGGTATCGTGCAGGGCTACAAGTCCCTTTTCCTCGCGGACGGGGACGGGCAGCTTCTCCCTACGCATTCGATCTCGGCAGGACTCGACTACCCCGGGATCGGGCCCCAGCTCGCGCACCTCGGGGAAACAGGCAGGGTCACGTTCACCACGGCATCCGACAGCGAGGCCCTTGACGCCGTTCAATTCTTTGCCAGGACCGAGGGGCTGGTGTTTGCGCTGGAATCCGCTCACGCGGCGGCGGTTGCCATGAGGATTGCACAGGAATACCCGAAAGAGAAGGCGCTCGTGGTGAACATGTCGGGGCGCGGGGACAAGGACCTGTTCATTCTCGCCCACGCTCTTGACCCGGCAAACTGGTCCGCGTTCCTGAAGGAGGAGGCAGCTCGATGAACACTTCCTCCCGCGTCCCTTCCCGCATCATGGCCCACATGGTGGCCTTCTACCCCGACCGGCAGGTCTCCCTCGACGTGGCCGGAGGTCTCGCGGACGGAGGCTGCGCGTACATCGAGCTGCAGTTTCCGTTCTCCGATCCAACCGCGGACGGCCCGGACATCCAGCGGGCGTGCAGCTCCGCGCTGGAGGCGGGCTTCACGGTGGATGCGGGGTTCGAGCTCGCCTCCGCGATCTGCCGCAAGGTGAACGTCCCGGTCTTTGTCATGAGCTACGCCAACCTCCTGTTCACTCGCGGGATGAAGCGCTTCCTCGCAGACGTCAGGGAGTGCGGCGCGTGCGGCGTCATCGTCCCTGATCTTCCCCCCGACTACGATGAGGGGCTGTTCAAGAACGCCGCGGAGCTCGGCCTTGCCGCCGTGCCGGTTCTTTCACCTTCCATGAGGGACACCCGCCTTTCCCGGGTGGGAGGGCTGGGAGCAGAGTTTCTTTACGTGACCCTCCGCACGGGAACAACGGGCTCGTTCACGGAGGTCGATTCTCCAGGGCTTTCGTTCCTCTCCCGGGTGGCCGGCATGGACCACGGGCGGGAGGTCAAGATCTTTGGCGGGTTCGGGGTGTCAACGCGGGCACAGGTGGAAGCACTCGCGCCGCACGTACACGCGGTAGTCGTGGGCAGCGCGCTGGTGCGGTTGGTCGCAGCGGGAGGGGACATCGCCGGAGGGGTGAAGGGAAAAGTGGCTTCGCTGCGCGGCGAGTAGGCCTGCCGAGCCCCGCCGAAATCCCGGCGGAGGACCCGAGCACATTGCGAAAACGCAAAAAGCGCAAGTGGGTTGCGGTTTTTGCGTTTTGAACAATGCGGAAGCGGGTGTGCCCCGTATATTCTATGCGGGCGTGGCCGCGCCCTGCGCTACCGCTGCACCCTGCCGGTACCTGATCCGCCCATGAGCGCTTTCACCTCCTGGACGCTGAGCAGGGGAAGGTCTCCAGGTATGGAGTGCTTGAGACAACCAGCGGCCGCGGCGAACTCCAACGCCTCCGACGCGCCGGGCAGGTTCAGAAGGCCATAGATCAGCCCCGCGGAGAACGCGTCACCGGAGCCAACCCTGTCCACGATGTCGCGTATCTCGTAGCGGCGGGACACGAAAAAACCCCTGCGGTCATGAAGCACTGCCGACCAGCCGTTGTCGTCAGCGGACCTGCTCTCCCGCAGCGTAATGGCAACCCGACCCACGGACTTGTACGCGGCAAGAACCTTTTCGGCCAGCGTGCGGTAGCGCGCAGGATCCAGCGCCCCCGATTCAACATCGACGTCAGCGGTGATGCCGAGGACGTGCTGGCAGTCCTCTTCGTTTGCCATGATGACATCCACGTGCCGCACGATTTCCCCCATCACCTCGGGCGCGTCCTTCCCGTATTTCCAGAGGTTCCTGCGGAAGTTCAGGTCACAGGAGACCGTGAGAGCCTTCAGCTTGGCGCGTTGCACCGCCTCGAGAGACAGCTCCGCGGCCGACTGCGAGATGGCAGGTGTGATACCGGTTAGATGAAACCAGGCAGCCCCGGGAAAAGCCCTGTCCCAGTCAATATCGCCGCTCCGAGCTTCCGCAAGAGAAGCACCCGACCGGTCGTAGATGACCACGGACGGCCTCTGGCTCGCCCCCGCCTCCAGGAAATAGATGCCGAGCCTGCTGCCTTTCCGCGCGATGTGCGAAGTATCCACGCCGTGGCGGCGCAGCTCGCCAACGCAGGCATCGCCTATGGCATTTGCAGGGATCACCGAGACGAATGACGCGTCGCAGCCGAACCGGGCCAGTGCGGCGGCGACGTTTGCCTCTCCGCCTCCGAACGTCGCTTCGAAAAACGGGCTCTGGAAAAAGCGCTGCGTCCCGGGCGGCTTCAGGCGCAGCATGATCTCCCCGAACGTGACGATGCGCCCGCTCACGTGCCGGCCACCGCGTTCACCGGATACGGCGGGCGGCCGCCGGCAAGCACAGCCGCGACGTTGCGCGCGGCCTTGGTCTTCAGCTCCACGACGGATTCCTCGCTGTACCAGCCGGCGTGGTCCGTAAAGATCACGTTGTCCAGCTGACGCAGCGGGCTGCCGCCCGGCAGCGGCTCTTCCTCGAACACGTCCAGCCCCGCCCCTCCGAGCTTTCCGCTTTGAAGCGCCTCGGCCACCGCGCGCTCGTCCAGCACGGGGCCTCTCGCCGTATTGATGAGGATCGCGCCGGGTTTCACCAGCGCGAGCTCCGCCCGGCCGATGATGTGCCGTGTCTCGGGAGTGAGGGGGACGTGAACGGAGATGTAGTCCGACTCGGCCAGGAGCGTGGGCAGGTCCACCGGCTCCGCGCCGGCTGCCTTCACCGTGGAGGCGCGGACGTATGGGTCGCACATGAGGACCCGCCCGAACCCCAGCCCCGAGACCTTCCTGAGCAGCGTGTGCGCGGCGTTCCCGTAGCCGAGGATGCCGAGCGTCCTTCCCTCAACCCGGTAGCAGGGCTGGTCGCGGTGGAGGTTCCACCTGCCCTGGCGGATCATGCGATCCTTGTACCCGATCTTCCGGATGCACCCCAGAAGAAGCGCAAGGGCGTGATCAGCCACCTCTTCGAAGCAATAGTCCGGGACGAATGTCACCCAGATGCCCTTGCGGGTCGCGGTCTCCACCGCCACGTTGTCGTAGCCCACGCCGTAGCGGGAGATGACCCGGCACCGGGGCAGCCCTTCGATGATGTCGGCGGTCATGGGGAACAGGTTCACAAGGATGGCATCCGCAGCGGCGAAGGCCGCGCGTGCCTCGAACGGGGACGACGACGCAAACACGCGCACCTCCGCGTCCACTTCCGCAAGGACGGCTTTTTCCTCGTCGTAGGCGGAGTAGCGGTCATCGGCAATGACAACGGTGAACCTGCTCATTCGTCCACCGCTTTCGCCCCTCCCTCTTCGAAGACGACCTCGCCCTCGGCCACGACCCTGACAGGGTAGCGCGTGACGTCGAACGGGTCGCCGTTCCAGCAGGAGAACGACGCCCATTTCCCCTTGCCCAGGGTCCCGAGGAAGCCGTCAATGCCGAGGATCTGGGCGTTCCGCCTCGTGATGATCTCGATGGCCTCCTGCCGGTTGAGGCCGCAGCGGATGAACCAGCGCAGCGTCAAGGAGAAGATTGCGCTGCGGGATCACGGGATGATCCGTCATGAGGCCGAAATCAACGCCGCTTTCCAGGAGATAGCGCACGTTGCGCCAGTTCTCGTGGCGCAGCTCCACCTTGTAGGCAAAGGCATCCAGCGGCCCGAAGACGACCGGAACACCGCGTTCCTTCAACGCAGCATAGATCCGCCCGTCGTTCACGCCGCAGGCATGCTCGACGGTGACCTTGATGCCGTACTCCTCCTGCAGGCGCAGGAGGCTGGCGATGTCATCGATCTTGTGCACGTGAACGCGCAGGGCCTGCCGGCACTGCAGGATGTCTCGGACGACCTCCTCTTCCGCGGTGAGGGAAGTGTCGTTTCCGCCTTTCCCGCCCTTGCGGGGCTTGTCCAGCTTTGCCTTCACCGGGCAAGCCTTGCGCGGAGAAGGGAAAGCGCTCCCATCCGGGTGTGGGGCCTGGTTCCCTTCCAGTCCCGCGTGGACATGGGATTGTAGCCGAACGCAGCCTTGATCCCCGCGCGGCCATAAGCGCGTCCGTCGTGCTGCGGGCGTAGTTGCGGATGACGGCGGATTTTCCCCCGACGTTGCCGCTGCCGGGGAGGACGCAGGAGTACAGGACGCCAAGCTCCACCGAGTCGCGGAACGCACTGTCGTCCATCTGCACGGAATCCAGGGCGTCGGCCAGGAAGAGGAGCGACTCCATGTGCTCGTTTGCCTCCCCCTCGCTCCCCGGCTCCCCGCGCGTTCCATCCCGATGTGGCAGTGGGCATCGATGAACGCGGGAGTGATGACCGGGAACCTTCCGAGGAACTCGCCCTTCGGTTCCATGGACGTGCCCCTCACGACGTTTCCCTCGTACAGGAGGTGAATATTCCTGATGACCTCATCCCCCGTGTAAAGGGTCTCGGCGAAAAGGGATTTCACTGCGGCTGGCCACTCCTTCCGGCGCCAGTATAGCGAAACACCTTTGTTTGACCAAGACTGGCCTGTCTGATAGAACCTCCAGGGAGGAGCCGGGGCGGAATGGAACCAGTGACGGTAGAGGTTCTTTAGTTGTCCCGCGGACAATCGGGCCGGGCAGTTTGTGGATTTCCCCCACCAGCTCTACAAGGGCAGCGCGCAATGGGTTCCGCAGTTCCGCCGGGACATCCGCGTCATCCTCGACAGGAAGCATC